>CAVVDJ010000002.1:0-532443 GCA_963747025.1 uncultured beta proteobacterium | reverse complement strand
TGTTATGTAACCTACTGGTTCAGAGACGTATTGCTATCGAAAACGGTCCCTGAACGTATGAGCATTCACTATGCAGGTGCGCGAATCCTTTTCATATTCAAGCCGAACTAGGTTGAGCCAATTGTCTTCCGTTTTGGATTTGCAGAACTCCACGGTGGCTTGTTTCCAGTTGAGAAAATCCTTTTTCTCCGAATCGGCGGTCTCCCTCAGCTTCTTCTGCGCTTCGGTGATCGCCTTCGAGTCAGAGCCTTTGGGTGGTGGTTTCCGGCCCTCCAGAATATCGACAAAGTCCATGAACCATTTGCAGTACTCGGCAGACCACTCTACCCCGTCGCTACGAAACGCTTCCCGCGCCTGGATTGAGCCTGGTGTTAAGTCCTCCGGCTTTGCCCTTTTGTTTACGATTATCAGATTGAGTTCGCACCAGGGAGTTATCTCGTTTCTGCTCGCACCCATAAAATATGGAAGCAGCTTCTGTCGTGCTTGTCTAAGCGCCCGTATGTCGGCGCCTCATCGGCCCAACCATTCACTACGCCAAGCAGCCAGATTCCCCCTCGACAACAAGAATTGGCTTACCGAACCAAGAACAGTCCATGCTGAGCA
Source organism: uncultured beta proteobacterium (assembly GCA_963747025.1). Taxonomy (GTDB): domain Bacteria; phylum Pseudomonadota; class Gammaproteobacteria; order Burkholderiales; family SHXO01; genus SHXO01. Next base: position 531,840 of record CAVVDJ010000002.1, on the reverse strand, counting down.
TTTCTGGTCCCCCTTGGGCAAGGGAAGGAATGTAACTCGAACTTTCACACGCCGGCGAACATCTCCGTCGCGACAGCTGATTTGTATACCAGATCAGCCGCCATTATGCGGGCGGGCTTCCCCAGTGACCCGTAGACTGTGGCGAGCTGCGATGTGGCCTCAGCACGACAGACGAGGGTCTTGTTGCGCGGCGCGGTGCTGTTCCCGGTGATTACCCGCCCTTTCGGCATTCGACCTGACAAACAATGTGCGGTCAAATCGAAATATGCTCCGTTCAATGACGGAGTTCGACCCGCAGGCGTAATAGCAACCGCTCCTAAGCCGCCGTTCAGGCCTGAGAAAGCTGACAGTTCAAACGGCGCAACGCGCGTCGAAGTTACAAATCCTTCGGCGTCACCACTCAGCACCTCCTCCAACTTCTTCATGGGTGCGGTCCGCCGGCGTCGTGCGAAACCAAACTCAAACTCTTCCCTTCGGAGCTGATGGGGACGCTGCTGGGTGTGCCAATCGCGCATTGCCTGGGCTCCAGTTGCGACCTGGAGCAGCGGCCCTATGGATCATTTCCGCCGTGGGTATGGTGGCAAAAGCACTGCAGAGGTGAGCATCGCGTTGCGAAAAGGTGCCGCGGCGAGTGTCCCCGAAGCGCGAAGCCTCGAAGATCTCCCGCCCTGGCTGCTTCGCAGCCGGACTAGCTCACCACGAGCGGCCCAAACACCAGCCGAACGCTTGAGCGTAAGATCGCGCAAGTCCATTGTGTGGTGCATCGATGAAGCGACCGAGTGTTTGTGTTCTCGCCCTTGCTTGCTTAATTGCACACCTCGGGCTGGCCGGCCTTGCGCAAGCGCAGCAGTCGACCGCACCGCACCACATCGGTGTTCTGTTCGTATCATGGCCGCTTGAGGGCAAGATCGCGCAGGCGTTCAGAGAAGGGCTGCGGGATATGGGATATGAGGAGGGGGGTGATGTGGTCATTGAGTGGCGAACCGCGAGCGGCGATTACGCCCGGCTACCGGCGTTGGCCGCCGACTTGGTTGAACGCAGAGTCGAGGTGATCATCGTGGCAGGTACGGTCGCCGCGCAGGCGGTCAAGCGCGCGACGTCCACCATCCCGATCGTCATCGTTAACGTCGCCGATCCGATCGGATCCGGTCTGGTGACCAACCTCGCGCATCCAGGCGGGAACATCACCGGCTTCTCCAACATGCTGGCCGAACTCAGCGCCAAGCGATTGCAATTGCTCAAGGAGGCGCTCCCACGAGTTTCCCGGGTGGCCGTTCTGCGCAATCCCGACACACCGTGGCAAACGAGGGTCGTCGGCGACCTCAAGGCGGCGGCGCCTCCGCTGGCGCTCGCATTGAGTGTCGTGGACGCGCGCGCGCCCAGAGAATTCGCTGCCGCCATCACGGCTGCAAGACGTGCGCATGCCCACGCCCTGTACGTGCTCGATGGCCCACTGTTCAATTTCCATCGAGCAACGCTGGCCAAGCTGGCGACTCAAGCGCGACTGCCCGCGATGTACGGGGCGCGGGAGTTCCCCGAGGAAGGGGGATTAATGTCCTACGGGGCGAACTCCATCGATCTATTCCGCCGATCGGCAGGCTACGTGGACAAGATCCTGAAAGGGGCCAAGCCCGGCGACCTGCCCATCGAGCAGCCGACCCAGTTCGAGCTTGTCATCAACTTGAAGACCGCCAAAGCGCTCGGCATCACGATCCCCGAGTCGATCCTGCTGCGGGCTGACGAGGTGATTCGGTGAAGTTAGCTTGAGTGGGAGCGCGAGCCAACGTCCGCTTCAGAGCGAATTGCGCGACGCGTTCGACTGGCCGCTTCTGGCCGTACCCCGTCGTTTCACATCTGAGGCAAATATCGAGACCGACGCGGATGTTTGGTCGGCGCTTCGTCACGCCTGGAACAGAAAAAGTTTGCGGGGCTTGATTCCGTGGACCCGTAACGCGGTCAGCAAGTAAAGGGCGCGCGGCGAAGACCTTACAACGCCGCCGCCCCGGCTTGCGCGACGATCCCGTCCTGGAAGGATTGCACGCCCGACACGCCGATCCCTCCGACGTAGTGCCCGTCCTTCACCAGCGGGACGCCCCCTTCCAGCGGCACCGCGCCAGGGAGACCGAGCATGGTGACGCGCTCCTCGAGTACCACTTTTTCAATCGCCCTGGTGGGTCGCTTGAACAGGATCGCGGTTCTGCCTTTCTTCTCCGCGATCCCGCTGGACGCCTTCTGAGCACCATCCATCCGCTCCAGGTACATCAGATGCCCACCATCATCGACGACGGCGATGACGATGTTCCAGCCGTTTTTCTCGGCCTCCGCTCGGGCCGCCGCGGCCACGCGCTTGGCATCGTCCAAAGACAAGATCATGGACTGAAGCATCTCGACGTCGCCGATCAGGATTCCATCGAAAGCAGATTCTTATGAATCTGCCCGTCTTTCATCACCAGCTTGATATTGCCCGGCGCTTGAAGGAGGCGAACGTCCTTCTGCGGCTCGCCTGCGACCACCAGCAGGTCGGCAAGAAACCCTTCGGCTACCTCGCCCGCTTGCCCCTCGAGCATCATCGCGGCAGCGCCCGTGCGCGTAGCGGCGACCAGGGCCTCGGAATCGGAGTAACCGAAGAAACGCACGAAGTGTTCGAGATCGCGCGCATTGGTCCCGTGCGGCGTCCACGGAAAGCCGTAGTCGCCGCCGACGATGACGCGCACCCCGCGCTTGCGCAGCTCGGCAAACACGCTGTTGCGCTTGCTCGAACTGGTCGACCACGCCGTTGTTCTTGGCCTTCTCGTACGTGATGCCCCACTGTTCGGCTTCGTAGATCGTGTTATGCAGCAGTCCCACCGCGGGCGCGACGAAAATCCTGTCGCGAGCGGCTTCCAGGAGATCCAGGCACTCCTCGTCTGCATATTCGCAGTGATAGAGGATGTCGATCCCATGCTTGAGAGCGGTCTTGATCGAGGCGGCCGCGCGCACATGTGCCGCAATACGCTTGCCGTGCGCGTGTGCAGTTTGCGCCGCTATGGCGACCTCCTCGTCGCACATGACGGTCTGCTGCGGACGGGAGCCCGGTATCGTCTGATTTCCAGAGATGTTCAGCTTGAGCGTGTCCACCCCTTCGCGTACCAGGCTTCTGCACGTGCGCATCATCTCGTCCGCACCGTCCACCACCAGCGCGATGGACTCGCGGTAGATGTGCATGCGGCGTTCATCGCCGAGATTGCCGGTGTTGGTCAGCTCGGGGCTGGCAGCCAGCAATCTCGGCCCCGGTGCGTTCCCCGCGTCGATCTCGTTCCGGAGCACCACGTCGAGGCGTGGCTTGGCGGAGCCCCCGCTCACGCAAGACGTAAACCCCGCTTCGAGCACGATCTGGGCGTGACGCCTGCTCTGGAGCATGTGCTCCTCGGGGGGCACGTCACCCGTTTCGGCGATATCGGCCTTGTGCAGAAACGGCAGGTGCGCGTGTCCGTCGACCATGCCGGGGATGATCGTATGCCCTGACACGTCGAAGCGCGTGGCGGCCTGCTGCGAGCGCCGGTTGGCGGCAGCAGCTCGACAATCCGGTTTCCGGAGACGAGCACATCGGCGGGGAACGCCGGCTTTCCGGTTCCGTCCCAGACCGTTCCCCCTTCGAGCAGGACATTCTGCATAGGCGCTAGGTTAGCAGAGTCAAAGCGTCAGGCGTGAAGCACTTCGGGTCAGACCTGCATCAGGCTCACCGTCCTTCTGAACCGCGCCAAGGCCGCCAGGAAGAACAACAGCCCCATGCCGACCACCGCCGCGAAGTCCTGCCATACCTCCGCCAGGTCGGCGCCGCGATACAGGATCGCCATCGACAAGTTGACGAAATGCGTAGTCGGCGAGAACTGCATCGCCTTCTGCAGCCACTGCGGCATGCTGTCCAGCGGCGTCTGCCCCCCCGAGAGTATGTTCAGAACCAGGAAAACCGGAATGGCGAGCAACCCGAACTGGGGCATCGAGCGTGCCACCGTGGCGAGAAGAATGCCGAGCGAGGCGACGGAAAACATGTAGATCGCGGTGCTCGCCATGAACAGAGGGATCGATCCGGCGATCGGCACATCGAGCAGGCCCTGCACGACGATGCGCAACGACAGCGTCGATACGGCAACGATCACCAGCGCGCTCGACCAGATCTTTGCCAGCATGATGTCGCCTGGCGTGAGCGGCATGACGAGCAGGTGCTCGATGGTGCCGTGCTCGCGCTCGCGCACCACCGCAGCACCGGACAGGATGATGGCGAGCATCGTGATGTTGTTGATGATCTGCGATACGCCCAGGAACCAGGTCTCGGTCAAGTTTGGGTTGAATTTCGCGCGTGTGACCAAACGCACGAGTGGACTCGGCCGCCACTGGTGTGCGAGCGAATCGCTGCACCTCCTGCGCGATGATGTTCTGAATGTAGGCTGCGCCGTGTCCGGCCTGGGCCATGGCCGTTGCGTCGACGTTGAGCTGCACCGTCGGGTTGCGGCCCGCCTCGAGATCAGCTTGGAAACGCGGCGGGATGTCGATCACGAAGGTGTAGCGCCCGGCGTCCATGGCGGCGTCGATCTGGGTCAGGCCAATCGGCTCCGGCCGCTTGAAAAACGGCGGCAACAGCGCGTCGGTGATGCGCCCAGAAAGCTCGGAACGGTCCTCATCCGCGATCGCCACGGAGGCGTTGCGAAGCTCCATCTGCGCTCCCTTCGCCGGGCCATAGACGGCGTAGGTAAACGCGTACAGGATCAACCCGACCATCGCCGCGTCTCGGCCCAGACTGGCGAGCTCCTTGCGGCCCAGCCAGAGAATGCTTTGCAGACGCTCGCCGAGCATCAGTCCTCCTGGGTTTTTATCGCGAGGCGAGACAGCGTCACGATCGCGATGATGATGACGCCCAAGGCCAGGAAATCTCCGGCCACCGCTCCGAAGCCCAGCGCCTTCGTGATCGTGCCGACGCTGATGTGCTGGAAGTAGGTGCTGGGGAACGCGCGTCCGATCGCCTGCGCGTCTGCCGACATGGACGACACCGGCAGCATCATGCCGGAGAACTGGATCGCCGGAAGCGTGGTCAAGATGGCGGTAGCGAAGACCGCTGCGATCTGGGTCTTGACGAAGCTGGATATGAGAAGCCCGAACCCGGTGGTCGCGATCACGTAGAGCAAGGCGCCTACGATCAGCGCGGGCAGGCTGCCTTTCACGGGTACGTGGAACAGCAGAAGCGCCAACGCCAGCAGAGTAGCGAAGTTCAACAGCGCCACCCCCACGTAGGGCAGCTGCTTGCCCAGCAGAAACTCCAACCCGGTCGTGGGCGTGACATAGAAGTTGGTAATCGAGCCGAGTTCCTTCTCGCGCACGATGCCCAAGGCCGTCATCACAGCTGGAATCATCACCAGCACCATCATGATGACTCCGGGCACCATCGCGAAGACGCTCCTGAAATCCTGGTTGTAGCGGAAGCGCGTTTCGATCTGCAGGGGCAGCGCCGGCGGCGGCTGGCCGGCGCGCCGCGCCAGCTCGGTCAGATAGGCCTGGTGGACACCTTCCGCGTAGCCGCGGCTCGTTTCGGCGCGGAACGGCTGCGCCCCGTCCAGCCACACGGCGACCTCGGGCGATCGGCCGCGGCGCAGATCGCGTCCAAAGCCCGGCGGTATCTCCACAGCGAGCTTGATCCGCCCGGCGCGCAGACGCGTCTCCAGGTCGGCCTCGTCGAGGAGGCGCGCCTGCTCCTTGAAATAGCGTGATCCGGAGTAATTCTCGAGATAGGCCCGGCTCTCAGGCGAGTTGTCCCAGTCGAGCGCGGCGTAAGACAGGCTCTCCACGTCGAAGGAAATGCCGTATCCGAACACGAACATGAGCACGACGGGTCCGAGCAGAGCAAACGCCAGCCGGATCGGATCGCGGCGGATCTCGAGTGGCCTCGCGCTGTGCGTAGGCCCAAAGGCGCCCGAGGCCGCTGGCGATAGCCCGCTCGGCGCCCACCGTCACCGCGTGGGGCAGCAGCGTCTTCATCCGCAGGCCCGGGAGGGGTTCGCCGGCTATTGCGCTGAGTGGCCGTCGGTCGGCATCCGAAGCAACCGACTCCGCCCTTTGCAAATGCGTGATGAAGGCCTCCTCGAGATCCTTGGCGCCGGCATCGCGCACGATCTCCGACGGCGCGCCCTGCGCGAGCACTCGGCCCGCGTGCATCAGCGAGATGCGGTCGCAGCGCATCGCTTCGTTCATGAAATGGGTGGAGATGAAGATGGTCACACCCCGGCTGCGCGACAGCTCGATGAGCAGCTCCCAGAAGCGGTCGCGCGCCACCGGGTCGACACCGGAGGTGGGCTCGTCCAGGATCAGCATTTCCGGCTCGTGGATGACCGCGACCGCCAGAGACAGCCGCTGGCGCACACCCAGCGGAACGATCTCCGCAAGTTCGTCGAGGTGTTCTACCAGCCCGAAGCGCTGCGCCAGCTCGTCGATGCGAGGCTTGATCCGTGCGCGTGCCAGGTGGAACAGGCGCGCATGCAGATCCAGATTCTGGCGCACCGTGAGCTCGGTATAGAGCGAAAAGGACTGCGACATGAACCCGACGCGCCTGCGCGTTGCGAGATCGTGTGCGTCTACCGGCTTGCCCAGCAGCCAGGCCTGGCCCTCCGAAGCGGGCAGGAAGCCCGTCAGCATCTTCATGGTCGTGGTCTTGCCGCAGCCGTTCGAGCCGAGAAAGCCGAAGATCTCGCCGCGCGCGATCCGAAAGCTGACGGCGTCTACGGCGACGAAGTCTCCAAATCGCCGTGTCAGCTCCCGCGCTTCGATCGCAATCTCGTGATCGCCGGCGCGGCGCGGCGGGATGATCAAGCCGAGATGGCCGTCGCGCTTGGCCTCGGGCAGCAACGCGACGAACGTTTCCTCCAGAGTGCGCGCGCGGGTGCTCGCCTTCAGCGCAGCGGGCGTATCGAAAGCCAGGATCCTCCCGCCGTCCATCGCCACCAGCCGGTCGAAGCGTTCGGCTTCGTCGAAGTACGCGGTGGCCACCAGCACGCACATGTGAGGCCGGCGGGCACGGATAAGCTGGATCAGCTCCCAGAATTGGCGGCGCGACAGCGGATCGACCCCGGTGGTCGGTTCGTCCAGTATCAGCAGGTCGGGGTCGTGGATCAGCGCACAACACAGCCCGAGCTTCTGCTTCATGCCGCCGGAAAGTTTGCCCACCTGGCGGTCGGGGAATGGCGCGAGGCCGGTTGCGCGCAGCAGCTCGTCGATGCGCCGCCTGCGCTCTGCGCGCGACTGCCCGAACAGACGGCCGAAGAAGTCGAGGTTCTCGAGCACCGACAGCGTGGGATAGAGGTTCCTCCCCAGCCCCTGCGGCATGTATGCGATGCGAGGGCACACGCTGCCTGCGATGGCGCGCATCCGCCATGTCGCCACCGAGCACATGCACGCTACCTTGCTGGATCTTGCGCGCGCCGGCGATCAGCGCGAGCAGGCTGGACTTGCCTACGCCGTCGGGCCCGATGAAACCGGTCATGGTTCCCGATCGGCAGCTCGAGATCGATGCCGTCCAGCGCCACGGTCTTGCGGTAACGCAGGCCGACACCGGCCACGCGCACCACCGGCTCAGCCACCTCGCTCACTCTGGAGGCAGCTTGACTTCCAGGTTCTGAGGCCACGGTGCGCTGGGGTTGACTTGCACGTAAGCTACGCCGGGCAGTCCCGATTTCACGCGCGTACGGTACTTGCGCAGCAGCTCCGGGTCGATCTGAGCCTTGACTCGAAACACCAGCTTCTGCCGCTCCGCCGCTGTTTCCACGGTCTTGGGCGTGAACTGCGCCTCGGCGGCGACGAAGCCTACCTTCGCGGGGATGACGTACTGCGGCGCCACATCGAGCACGAGTCGCGCTTGCGCCCCGATCGCCAACCGGCCCGCGGTCGTCTCGGGCAAGAAAACAGTCATATACACGTCGCTCAGGTCCAGGATGCTGACGACCTTGCCGCCGGCTGAAAGTACTTCGCCCGGCTCGGCGAGCCGATACTGCACGCGCCCCGCGCGGGGCGCTTTGAGTACGCTATCGTCCAGGTCGGCCTTGATGCGCTCCACGGTGGCCTGCGCGGCTTGGATGGCGGACTGCGACTGCACGACCTGAGAGCGCGCCGCAACCAGCACCGCCTTCGCCGTCAGCATCGCGGTACGGTCGCCGTCCAGCTTCTGCGGACTGATGAACCCCTTCTGCACCAGATCCTCGGAGCGCTTCAACGTGTTCTGGGCGAAGGTCAGCTCACTCTCCCTCTGAGCGACCACGGCTTTCGCCGTTTCCGTCGCGTTGCGCGCCTGGCTCACCTGCGCTTCGGCCTGCCGCAACTCGGCCTCCAGCACCTGCGTGTCCATGCGCGCGACGACTTGTCCCGCCTCGACGAAGTCTCCTTCGGCTGCGAGCACGTCCTTGATCCGACCCGGGAGCTTGGTCGCGATGTCGATTTGCGTGGCTTCAATGCGCCCGTTACCGACCGCAAATCCGGGAGGCAGGGGTACTGGTCGCAGCCGCCACCACGCGATGCCGGCTCCGGCTGCGGCAATCGCTAGCACCCCCACCAGAATCCATTTTTTTGACTTCGTGTTCATCAGCGTCGTCGGTCGAACGGGTTCGTGTCGGAACGCGTTGCGCGGCGTACGAATCGCCACGATAGATTCTGCCATCCTCGAGCAACCGTCCGCTTGACCTGCCTCAAGCCTGGCCCTTGAACGCCATGCCTCGAGCCGCACGGCGGCAGGGCGATCACCCCGAGCAATGACGGCATTGTCGTTGTTTCTGCACCAAAGCAGAACCGGGCCTCGATCGGACGCCCCGTCGCTGGGCGCAGTGGCGCGGCGAGGACGGCCCCGCAGGTCGGATGGCTTGTAGCCATCCGTAGCGACGTTCTCACATCACGTCGGGAAGAAACAAGCAGTTGTGTCGTTCCCAACGCTGAGTGGAGCTCGATTTCCAGCCGCGCCAAATGCTTGGCACAGCGTATGCAGAACGGCGGTGCATCAGCCTGCCTGACCGCTGGGCTCCAATCCAAACAACAATCGGACCGGCGACCTGATTGATCTATCTGGCCTACCAAGCCCAATCGGACATGATGGAGCCAGCGCGGGCGATGGCCGCGGCGTGGGTCGCTGCGCTCGATGCCGGGGCTTCTCAGAACTTCGCGCTGCGCAGCTTCGCCGCGGGCTGCGAACTGCTCGCTCGCGCCGGATTGAGCCATCATCGGCCGCCGTTCGGCATCGGCACTGTAATGGCCGGAGGCCGCGAGGTCCCGGTGCATGAGCATGCTGCGGACATCACACCATTCGCGACGTTGCTGCACTTCAGGAAAGACATCGCGATGGACCAACCCAGGGTGCTCGTGGTCGCACCGCTTTCGGGCCACTTTGCGACGCTGTTGCGCGGCACCGTCAACACCCTCCTCCCCGAGCACGACGTCTATCTCACGGATTGGCATAACGCTCGTGACGTGAGCCTGTCGCACGGCCGCTTCGGCCTCGACGAGTACGTCGATCACATCATCCGCTTCCTCGAAGCGATCGGGCCAGGGGGTCATGTCGTCGCGGTGTGCCAGCCTTGCGTGACCGCGCTGGCCGCTGTCGCGATCATGGCGCAGGCGGGTAATCCGGCGCAGCCCCAGAGCATGACGCTCATGGCCGGGCCAATCGACGCGCGGATCAACCCGACGAAGGTCAACGAGCTTGCCACGAGCCGGCCGATCGACTGGTTCGAGCGTCATCTGATCGCGAAAGTCCCCGCACGCTATCCTGGCGCCGGGCGGCGCGTATATCCCGGCTTCGTGCAGCTCGCCGCCTTCATGGCCATGAACCTCGAGCGTCATGTGAAGGCCCATGTCGATCTGTACTCGCATCTGTCCGCGGGCGAGCTGGACAAGGCGGAGGCGGTGAAGGCCTTCTACGACGAGTACTTCGCAGTCCTCGATCTGACCGCGGAGTTTTACCTGGAGACGGTGCAGACCGTCTTCCAGGAGCACGCGTTACCGCTCGGGAAGCTCGCATGGCGTGGCAACCGCATCGAGCCTCGCGCGATACGGCGCAGCGCGCTGCTGACCGTCGAAGGGGAGAAAGACGATATCTGCTCGCTGGGCCAGACCATGGCGGCGCTGGAGCTGTGCAGCGGATTGCGCACCTACAAGAAGCGGCACCACATGCAGGCCGGCGTGGGGCACTATGGAGTCTTCAGTGGCAAGCGATGGCAGAATCAGATCTATCCGATCGTGCGCAACGTCATTCTCGCCAGCAGCTGAGCGCACTCACCACGCCATCCAGGGAACGGGGAGCCGCTATGGCCAACGCCGAACTCACCATCAGCAGCAAGAACTACTCGTCCTGGGCCCTGCGCGGTTGGCTCCTTTGCAGGATGGCCGGCCTCGAATTCGACGAAAAGGTCATGCCGAGCGACGATCCGTCGACACGCGCCGAACTGCTGCTGATGTCCCCTTCTTTCCTCGTGCCCTGCCTGCAGCACGACGGGATCAAGGTATGGGACACGCTCGCGATCGCGGAGTATCTGCACGAGATCAGGCCGAAGGCGCGGCTGCTGCCGGCCGACCGGGCGGCGCGCGCGCACTGCCGTGCGATTTGCGGCGAAATGCATTCCGGATTCAGCAATCTCAGATCCGCGTTACCGATGAACATCAAGGCTCACTTCCCCGGGTTCAAAGTTTGGACCGGCGCGCGGGCCGACATCGACCGCATCGTGACTATCTGGCGCGACTGCTTCTCCATCTACAGAGGACCCTACCTGTTCGGCACTCTGTCGATGGCAGATGCCATGTACGCGCCTGTTTGCACGCGCTTCCTGACTTATGACGTGAAGCTCGACGCCCAGTGTGCAGCCTATTGCGATCGCGTCATGGCCCTGCCGGATATGATCGAATGGGTCGAGGCGGCGAGGATCGAGCCCGACGAGCTCGAGGAGCTCGACGCGGAGTTCTAAGGAGATTAGCGGGCCGGCTTCGCCTCCGGCGCTGACGCCAGAGCGTCCCGCACCGGGCCATAGTTGCTGAACGCGGTCTGCGCGATCTGGCGCGCAGCCTGCGCGTCGTCGCGTATCTGCAAGGCGGTGCACTCGGCCTTGAGCGCATCCGGACGGCTGGTCGGCTCGTGACACGTGAAGTTGAACGTTCCGATATAGATGAGGCCAGCATCGGGAGGCACTACGAATACGGAAGGAGGCGAGCGGCCGACCGGAACCGCCTCTGAACTGAAGTATCGAGCGCCGGGCAGCGAAAACTGGATAGCCGTACCTTCGAAGACCAGTTGATAGGTCCCCGGAGGCAGTGCGAGAAATCCCCAGCCCTCGTCGCTCGACACGGCGTTGGGACGGCCCGGGAGAAAGCTGTGCGCACTGGTGAGGTTCGCGTCCTGCGGGCCGACGACGATAAACAGTCCCAGCCCGCTGAAATGAAGCGACCAGGGCTCGTCCATGGACGCCCCCTCGATATCCACGACAGCCTTGAACAGAACGACCCTGCGCTCGGCTGAATTGGCGCCCTCGGCAGCGAAAGGTTTCGGCTTGGCAACCATCTGCTTAACGCCCGGGTCCGCGCAGCTGGCCGACAGTACGATGATCAGCGCGAGGATCGACCCCGATCTTAGACGCTTTGCCAACATCCTCTTCGCACCCGATGCGTATGCTCGATCAGATCAGGGTCGAGTATCCGCCGTCCAGCGGAATTGCGGTGCCGGTGAGGAAATCGGAAGCGGAACTGGCCAGGAACACCGCGATCCCGCCGAAGTCGTCGATGCCGCCCCACCGGCCTGCCGGCGTGCCGGCGAGGACGCGCTCGTTCAGGCCCTGGATCACCTTGCGGGCCTCGCGCGTGAGGTCGGTATCGACCCAGCCCGGCAGCACGGCATTGACCTGGATGTTGTCCCGCGCCCACGCCGTCGCCAGAGACTTCGTGAGCTGGACGATGCCGCCTTTGCTCGCGCCGTAGGCTGGCGCAAACGCTGCGCCGAAGATCGAGAGCATCGACCCGATGTTGATGATCTTGCCGGCGCCCGCGTGCTTCATGTGCGGATACGCGCTGCGCGAGCACAGGAATGCGCTCGTCAAGTTGGTGTCGAGCACTTGCCGCCATTCTTCGAGAGACAGATCCTGCGCCGGCTTGCGGATGTTGATCCCCGCGTTGTTGACGAGGATGTCGAGCCCGCCGCATTGTTTCACCGTTTCGCCGACCATTGCATCGACCGACTTCTCCTGCGTCACGTCGACGCCGACGGCGATCGCCCCCGCGCCCAGCGCCTGGAGCTCGCGCACGGCGGCGCCTGACTTCTCCTTGTTGCGAGCCGCAACTACAACGCGCGCGCCGGCTTTGGCCAGGCCTCGCGCCATGCCCAATCCGATCCCCCCGTTTCCACCAGTTACGATTGCGACCTTGCCCTTCAGATCGAACATGTTTCACTCTCCCAGTGCCGACAATGCCAGTATAGCGACTACGCGACGATGACCTCGTCGATGCTACGCCGCGGACTCGGCCATGCAGCGACGGTGGGATAGCCGAGGCGGAATGGCATCAGCACCTCCCAGCCGGAATCGCCCGCGAACTCCTTGAGCGCGTTGTCGAATCGAGGCTCGATGCGGAGGCTGCGCTCCCGGTCGCCGCGCTCCGGCATCTGGTTCAGAGGTTGCATCGCGATCCCTCTGGTTTGCGCCCACAAATGCATCCTCTGCCAGAGCCGTCCGCTCTGCACCCGGTTGGGATTGTCCGCTGCGTCGCGCGCCATGAGCATCCCGAAAGCGGGGGCGGTTGCAACCTGCACTTCCCGTGTCGACTTGAGCCAGATCTGCTCCGACTGCTCTTGACTTATCGGCGGCAGCACCTTGGCCGCCGCCCGCATCCATCCGGGCAGTGCCTGAGCATCGACGGTCAGGCCATCACGCTTATTCTGGATCTCCTGCCAGCTCGCGCGGAACCATGCGGCGCTGTCCTGCGACTGCTGCCGATCGGAGATGATCGCCTCGGTCGCTTGAACGACCAGCTCTCCGATGTGCCGACGCGAATCCGCGCTGGTGAACCAGCGCACTGAAACCGAGGGAAGGTCTTCTCCAAGCGCCTGCAGCTCGTCGAACACCGACGGATCCAAGGCCCGGGCCGTGTCATAGGCCCCGCGGTTTGTATGGCGATGGGGAATCGCTGCGTATAGAGGTGAAATGCGTTTCTGCTGAGAGCCAGCCTCGAGATCCACTCGCGCAACGTGAGCAATCTCACCGGGGTTTGGAAACAGCGCGAGCTTGTGTCCGAAGCCCTGCGCCGAAGCCGCAAGAATGAGGTTCTCGAGCGCGCATCCCAGGCCGACGTGCATCTCCCGCAGCAGCGGATCGATGCTGCCGATGTTGCGAGGTCGATCGGCAAACAGGTCGATGCTCGCGGGCTGGATATAGAAGCGCCAAGGCTGGCTGTTGTGGGGATTTGCAGCCAGGATGGCGGCACGAACCAGGCGTGCGGGCGACCCGGACTTCCCGTCCTCCCATGTTCGCCACGGTTCGTATGCTGGTCCCTGCCCCGTGCTGAACACTCCCTGATCCCAGGCGCGCCACGCGACGCCGGCGCCTAGTACGACGATCGCACCAGCGGCGACCTGGAGCACCTTTCTTCGGTTTGGCATCGATGTGCGGCTGCGCTCAGCGTCGCTTTGCAACGTAACTGTAGAAGTTGCTGGCGCCGAAATACGTGCCTTCGTCGGATTGCCTCAGCATGGCATTCACCCAGGCTCGGGCCTCGCTCTCGGTCATCGCGCCCGACTTCGGCAGAACTCTAATGAGCGATTGGAGCCCGGGTGCAAAGAAGTCTGCCCGGCCGATATCCGCGACAACGTGCGCAAACGAGGCCTCGAGCACCAAGCCGGCCTCTTTCAGCAGGTGGGGCATCTCCCGCATCACCCTCGGGTTGGTCACCAAGGCATTGATGATCATTTCATCCGTGGCTTTGCCCTTCGCCGGATCGGTAGTCCCGTACGTGAGCGAAGCATAGTCGCCGTCGAAGATGCCGATCCTTCCGCCCGGTTTCACGATGCGCGCCACTTCTCTCATGACGGAAGCCGGATCTTCAACGTGGCTGATCAGTGTGTGCGCTACCACTGCATCGAACGCTGCGCTTGGTAGGCTCAGGCTCTGCGAGTCCCCGGTGCGAAACTCGACGACCCCTGCGACGTCCTCCGCTGCAGCAAAGCCCTTCGCCACGGCGATGAGATAGGGACTGCGGTCGATCCCAGTCACCCGCCCTGCGAACGCTTTTCGTTGCGCGATCGCACGCGATACGACGCCCGTCCCGCAACCCACATCCAGCACAGTCGCGGCGGAGTCGATGCCCATAGCCCCGAGGTATTCCTGCATCATCGCGATAAAACGGGGGTGCTTGCCACGCGCCTCCAACCGTGCGGCCACCGCGTCTAGCGTCGGATCGTCGAGTTTGTCCGTGATGCGATATACGTCGACAGTCGCCATACGTCTCCCGGAAAGCTAGGTTCTGACTAACTCTACAACGAAAATCGCCAATGCCGCCAAGCTCAGCGCGCTGCACACGGTGTGGAGCTTGGTCCTTCCACTGCAAGCTTGATCTCGAGCATTGGCCAAAGCTACCGAGTTGAACCCACCTTGCCTGGGGACGGCCCAAGGATCCCCAGAAGGAGAAGAATGCTCGAGGCTCCAGCGCAAAACGCGGCACCGATGAGGATCGGCAGCCTCTGGGCCCTGACGCGGTCCCAGTTGTTGAAGCGCAGCCGGACATCGGAGCCCACGACCACGCCCGCGCCCGCATCGGTCACGAATCGAATGCGCCCCGCCCCGATCTGATCCTGAAGAGGTGCATCTCGGACGTAGACCTCGACGCGGTCCGACGCGTCTGCCAACGGGACGCTAAGCGCCTTCGGCGTCCACCAGATGTCCGAGGGCTGCGCGAAGAACGTGACCAGCTGCAACGCCGACAACAGGAGGATCGTGCTCCCGAAGGCGAGAAAGTAAATTCGTGAGCGGCGGTTTGGTGTCACGTGGCCTACTCCTCAAGAGGTAGTGGGAGACAGTCGCAAGGCGGGCTCATCGCCCCCCTACTCACCCTGCGCGCTCGCCGTGCACGAAATCCTTGGTTACTTCGCAGAGCGGGTACAGGTGGTACCGGAAGAGCGCGCCCTGCGGCCCGAAGGTGAGGCCTGGGATCAGCAGAGCGTTTGGGGAAGGTCTGATCAATTCGTACATGGGCGGCCGGGGAAATTGATCAGACCTTCCCTAAGTCGCTTGTCATTGTCCCGTTCAGGACGGAAGAAAGTCTACTCCATCGTGCAATCGGTGCAAGACTGACGGGCCACCGCTCGTCATCGCTGCGCATGCCGCAGCTGGTGCTACGAAGGCCATCCCGGGATCAAGTCCGGAACAGCCCCTGCGCGAATCGAGGGCTCGGAGCGAACGGGGCGCCCCCGGCACGCCGTCGCGTCGTGATTCGTCCAACTCGAACCTCGCCCTCACGCAGGGGAATCTGTTCTCCTCCGGACGTGGGAGGCGTACCCTTGCTACCAGCACCCGCTTTCAAGACCAAATCCGCACGCGGACCCGAGGCATGATCGAGAACTGGCTTCTCGTCTTGATCTGGATGATCGTCATCGCCTTCCTGGCAGTGGGAGGTGTGAGAGGGTTCCGACGCAAGGCCCTTGTGCGCCAACCCAAGGGACCGGCGTCCCCGCCTGCCGTCGCCGCCCCGGCGGACGCGCACACGAATCAGACCACCACCCCGCAGGCACGGCCGCTAAACCCGATCGGACTCGCCAAACAACTGGAGGAGCCCTACGGCGCGGTGTCCCATCCCGGCGACCTGCTGGCAAGCCCCGAGTTCGAAGCCGGCGTCGCACGTCTTACGGACCCCGCAGTTCCGCTGGACCAAGTGGTGAACTACTGTGTGGGCGCCAACGAGCAACTCGCCGCGCTAGGGGCCGAGGCGTTGGCGCGCCGGGAGGACAGCGCTTCTGCCACCGTGCGCGTTGCGAAGCGGCTGCATTCTGTAAATGTCTGGGTGGGATTCTTCATGCTGCGCTTCCTCGAAACCCGCGCCGACCGCCCTGTTATTGGCCTAGTGTTGGCGGGGGCGCAGCCATGGTGGGCCCGCAATCCTCTCTTTCCCAAGATGATCAGCGACTTCATCGACACCCGGCTAGCGAAGGGCGAGCGGCCCGAGTGGGGCGAGGCGCTGGATTCGAACCTGGACGAAGAAGGCATCGAGTCATTGCTCGACGTTCTCACGACGTCCGCGGCCGGGCCTCTACGCGAAAATCTTGCGCAGTGGCGCCGAACGCGGGTCGACGCCAAGTATCTCCAGTCGGTGGGCAAGATCTGGGATGAAGCTCGACTTGGCCCCGTCATCGTCGAGCACGAGTTGCTCTCGGCAGCGGTGAAGCTCGGTCTGCAAGCGCTGGAGCGCGACCCACCCCAATCCTTTCTCATCATCGGTGAATCCGGAACCGGCAAGACGGCGCTGTTCCGTCGGCTCGCCTCCGAACTGATGAATCGAGGCTGGACCATCTTCGAGGCATCGGCGGCGGATGTGCTCTCCGGCCAGGTGTTCATCGGCGAGCTGGAGACGCGCGCGAAGCAGATGCAGGACAACTTGGCGGCAGCGCGACGAGTGCTCTGGTACGTGCCCAGCTTCCACGAGCTCTACTATGCCGGACGGCATCGATTCAGCCCGAACGGTGTGCTGGATCTGTTCCTGCCCGCGGCCGAAGCCGGCCGCATCTGCATCGTCGGCGAAGTGCAGCCTGCGGCACTGCAGAAGCTTCTACAGGAACGTCCGCGCGTGCGCCTCGCCTTCAAGCAGATGAAGCTCGAGCCGCTAGCGACGGCCGAAACGCTGGAGCTGGTGGAGCAACTCGCGGTGCGCGAGTTTGCCCCGGCACACGTTTCGGTCGCCCCTGGCGCGCTGCGTGAGGCGCTCGAACTGGCGCGGCACTATCTGAGCACCCAGGCGCACCCGGGCAACGTGGTCCAGCTGTTGCGCACGACCAAGTCGCGGCTGGCTGCAGTCGAGGGCGAAACCATCCCGCTTGGGCGCGACGATCTGCTCGTCACATTGTCCCAGCTCACCGGGCTGCCGCGCAGCGTGCTGGACGAGCGCGAAGGCCTTGACGCAGCCAGCTTGCGGGAGTTCTTCCAGCAGCGCGTGATGGGTCAGCCCGAAGCAGTCACCTGCCTGGTAGATCGGGTTGCCATGCTCAAGGCCGGACTGACGGACCCACACCGTCCGATCGGGGTGTTCCTGTTCGCCGGCCCGACGGGCACCGGTAAGACGGAGGTCGCAAAGACGCTGGCCGAGTTCCTGTTCGGCTCGCAGGATCGGATGATCCGGCTCGACATGAGCGAGTTCCAGGAACCGTCCTCGTTGGCGCGCATCGTCGGCGAGAGCGGCGAGGACCGCGAGGTCGACTCGCTGGTCAGCCGCATCCGCAAGCAACCCTTCTCGGTGGTGCTGCTGGACGAGTTCGAGAAAGCGAACTCCCGCGTGTGGGATCTGTTCTTGCAGGTGTTCGACGACGGCCGGCTGACCGATGCGCAGGGCAACGTGGCCGACTTCCGGCACAGCATCATCGTGCTCACCTCCAACCTGGGTGCGACACAGCATCGCGCCGCCAGCCTCGGCTTCAACCCCGCGGGAGGGGAGTTCTCCGAGCAGCAGATCCTGCGCGCGATTGGCGATACCTTCCGTCCCGAGTTCATCAACCGCCTCGACCGCGTGGTGGTATTCAGGCCCTTGAGCCGGATGGTCATGCGCGAAATCCTCAAGAAAGAATTGCGCAACGTGCTGCAGCGGCGCGGCTTCCGCAACCGGGAGTGGGCAGTGGAATGGGAAGAGTCGGCGCTCGAGTTCCTGCTGGACAAGGGCTTCACCCCGGATATGGGAGCACGCCCGCTGCGACGCGCCATCGAGCAGCATCTGCTGGCGCCCATCGCGATGACCATCGTCGAGCACCGCTTCCCCGAAGGCGATCAGTTCCTGTTCGTGCGCAGCGACGGCACCGCGATTCAAGTGGAGTTCGTGGATCCCGACGCGGAGACGGCGGCGTCGGAGGAGCAAGTAGCGCCGCTCGCGAAGCTGTCTCTGCCGCCATTGGTGCTGGCGGCGTCCGGTAGAAATGACGAGCGTCAGTTCCTCGAGCAGGGGCTGGCCGGTCTCAGCGCCAGATTGGACGGCGAACCGTGGATCGAGCGCAAGCAGCAGTGGTTGAAGCAGATGAGCGGTGCTGCGTTCTGGAACAGCGACGAGCGCTTCGAGGTGCTCGCGCGCATCGAGCTGGCGGATCGCATCGAGGCTGGCGCGAGAGGGGCGCGCTCTTTGTCCGGCCGGCTGTCGTCGCGCGCGACGGCGAAGTCGGGCGCGCCACGCACCTTGCTGTGCGCGCTCGCGCAGCAGCTTTATCTACTCAATGCAGCGCTGGAAGACTTGGACGCCGGCATCGCGTCGGATGTGTTCCTCGCTGTGGAGCCGGTCGCGGGAGAGCCGCCGACCGAGGACGCAAGCGCGTGGCCGCTACGGCTCGGACAAATGTACGAGAACTGGGCACACAAGCGGCAGGTGCGCGCGCTGGCCCTGGCAGACGGCTCGCAAAAAGGCGGGCACGGAACGATTCTGATCGCCTTCAGCGGATTGGGTGTACATGCGATTCTGCGGCGCGAAGCGGGCCTGCATGTATTGGAAACACCCGACACCGACGGTTCCTTCCTTCGTCGGTCGGCCCGCGTGCGCGTTGTGCCACAACCTTTCAAGCCGCGCGTGGCAGCACAAACCGAGGTGGAGTATGCACGCGCCTACGTGTTCGGCGCGCCTCCAAGCGGGAACAACATCGTGCGCCGCTATCGCGAGCAGCCCTCTCCGCTGGTGCGCGACAGCATTGCGGGCTGGCGGACAGGCCGTCTAGATCAGGTGCTTGGGGGCGATTTCGATCTGATGTCCTGAACCTATTTCGCGAGAATGGCCATGAGCTGTTTGTCAGCGAGCACGTCATTCAGCGATGCGGATAGCAGGCGATTGACCGTCTTGCTGATTTCACTTTGGCTGGGAGGACCTCCGGTCGTGCTCGTTTCCTCCGTCTCATAGGTCCGCTCGTAGCGCTCACCGCCGTTTTTTACGACCGCCCCCACCAGGACTTTGGCTTTGCTGTCAAAGGTGAATGGACGTTTGAGCGATTCGTACTGAAGCTCGCGCACCTCGAGCCGGAGCACCCGCTCGCTCGCATCCGACGCCGGCTCCACTTTGAAACCCAGCTTCGTGAGAGCGTCTGCCGCTTCCTTGTAGATGGCCGACGGAGTCGAGTCCTCAGCGGTCACATTGATGAACTTCATTTTCGGGTCCCCAACGATCCCCAGCTGCTTGTCGGGCCGCATGTCCGCTGCCTCCAGTCCAACGACCTTTCCCTGTCCGATCTCGGGTTGGCGAACCTCGAGCTGCGGCGCAAACCGGATGCTTTCCTGCTTAAGGTTGCAGCCTTGAACCAGGAAACCGAGACTCAAGACGACTAAGCCGAGCAGGAATTTGGCGTTCATCGATGCGCTCCCCGAGAAAATTGGGCTAAAGATTACCACGCCGCTGCCACTTCAACAGACCAATGAACTGGGCGCCGAGCGGCGCCGGGCGTGAGTCGTCAATCGGGCGCCGTTCCGCGTCATATGGGCGCCGGCCACGCGGGCAGGTCGGTCGGGCCGGGAATGACCGTTGGCTGTCTTGCCGGCCTGGGCTTCGTCTGTCAGCAGCGCTGTAGTGCAAGGGATTTCAAGGAGTATCCGTTCACTTCCGAGTAAAGACGCGCGATCGCTTGTGGCGCCGGTAGCCACCACAGGCCTCCGAATCCTGAACGTGCGGACTGTCGTCTCATCGAGACGAGAAAAGGCGAAAGGTGGCCCGATCGATGCTTCCCAGTCGGCGCGGCTATCGCAGTCGAATTGCTCAGCCGCCGGTGCAAGCTACACCGCCCGATCCCGACGTGAACGTTCTGAACCTTTATTCTGAACCTTAACAGTTTTTTTTCGGTACCAGCTTTCAGTCGCGGCCCCACCGCGAATCATCAGGAGCAGATACCCATGGCGAACCGCAATTCGATCCAGGCAACGCATTCAACCCCTGTACGGAGTCCTGCATTGCGCGCACCGATTCTCAAGCCGATACCGATGCTGCTCGCCGCGGTGCTGGTTGGCTGCGCATCCAACGCCCACCATACCACCGGAGCGTTGACTCAAAAGCCTCAGGCGGCTGTAGCTGGTTATCAACCACCCTCGTATGAACAACCCGCGGCGCCGAGCGCGGCGGCCGCAGAGGCGCCGCCCACACCTCTAGTGTTCAAAGATGAAGGCGCCGGCGAGGCGACCGAGAGCCCAGCTCGACCGGAGCGGTTCGAGGACGACGCGGTAGCGCAAGATGACGAGGGCTCCCCCAATGCCGAGCGGTTCACGGACGAAACGGGTTCCGCAACTCCCGAGGAAAATTTCGCGCAGCACCCGTTCGTGGCGGACGAAGTCGCCCCCGCGGAAGAGGGTGCGCTCGCACAGAACCAGTTCACGGATGATGCTGGCCCCGCTAAGGATGAAGCTATCGTCGCGCCGGAGCAGTTCACCGACGATGCAGCTCCTGCCATGGACGACGACGTTGCGAAGCAGCAGTTCACCGACGACGCACCCGAAGCCAAAGATGAGGCCATTGCTACCGAAGAGTATACGGACGAGGGCACAACGACTGCGCCAGAGAATTTTGTTCGCACACCTGAGCCCTTGCCGGAAAGGACGGTGGCGCAGGCCGACGAGACCAAGCCGCGGCCTGTGACCATGCTGCCCCTGACCGTCACTGTGGAAGCGGATCCGCTGTTCGACTTCGACCAAGACTCGATTGGGGCCGAAGCTCGAAGGAAGCTGGACGAGTTGATTCAACAGCTCAAAGGAATCCCCTACGGCGAAGTCATCACGCTCGGATATGCCGACCCGATCGGCACCGAGGCGTACAACCAGAAACTGTCAAAGCGGCGAGCCGCCTCCGTCACGCGCTATCTCGTGAGCAACGGTATTCCGGAGGACAAGATCAAAGTTGAGGCGCGCGGCGAAACGGAGGAATTCGCGAGCTACAAGGGCTGCAAGGGGCAGGGAAAGCAGAAGCTGATCGATTGCCTGCAGCCAGATCGGCGCGTAGAGGTGACGGTCACCACCCCCAAGGAGCAGTAAAGCCCCGTTCAACGCCTGCTGTCGTTCTCGGTCCCGGCGCGCCTGAACGCAGGCGGCCGGCGACCGAAACGGAGCAGGGCAGGTCTCGACTGCTCCGCCAGCAGTTTTCGAAGCACACACCGCGGTTTGCTTCACTTCAAGGCGCTAACGCAGAATCGGCGAGCTCCTGCCGGGTAGTCGTTTCCGCCCGTTGGACAAGCTATGCCATTGGAAACGCACTCGCGGGAGCCGACAAGCAGCCGCGACCAGGCTTCCATAGCCGCTCGGGACCGCGGTAGATTCGCGACCGCCGCCGGGGTAGGATGAGGACGGCACGCGCACGATCAATTCCTAGAAACCCATCCAAAAGGAGGAGACTCATGGCCAAGAAAGCCGCGAAGAGCGCGAAGGACCCCATCTACAGGGTTATCGAGGTCATTGGCACCAGCACGAAGTCCTGGGAGGACGCGGCCATGCACGCGGTGGAGACCGCAGCCGGTTCGCTGCGCGACTTGCGCATCGCCGAAGTCGTCAAGATGGACATGAAGGTCGACGACGGGAAAGTCGTGGCCTACCGCACGCGGGTTCTGCTGTCCTTCAAGTACGAAGCCTGAGCAAATTCGCGCCCCTTACCCTCCTTCAGTGCAGGGGAGGGGGCTGCCTGCGTGCCAGGTAATTCCGGAATCCCGATCGTATGAACCGGCTCGGACGCCGTGCGTTTCTGCGCAGATCGAGCGCCGCTATCGCCGGCCTTTGGCCCGCGGCAAGCCTGCCCCGTTTTGCGCGAGGCGACGACCGCTTCGACCTCGTCATACACGGTGGGGTGGTCGTTGATCCAAGCCAGGCGCTGCGCGCGCGACGGGATGTTGGTATTCGCTGGGGACGCATTGCCGCGATAGAGACAGCAATCCCGAGCGATCACGCGGCCCAGGCCATAGATGCGTCAGGGAAGCTGGTGCTGCCGGGCCTGGTTGATCTCCACGCCCACGTCTACCCGCAGGCTTCGGCGCTGGGGCTCCCGGCGGACGAGCTGGTGCCCTACACCGCCACCACGACCTATGTTTCGGCGGGCGATGCCGGTGCCAACAACTTCTCCGCGTTCAAGCACTACATCATCGCGCAATCGCGCTCGCGCATCTTCGCTTTCGTGCACATCTCCAGCATCGGGCTGGCCGGGTTCCCCGTCGGCGAGGAGCTCAATCTCGACTACATGGACGTGGAGGCCGCGGCCAGGACAGTAGCCGAAAACCCCGACGTCGCAATCGGCGTGAAGGTGCGCATATCCAAGAACGTAGTAGGGGCCAATGGATTGGAGCCCCTGAAGCGCGCGCTGGCGGCGGCGCAACGCGCAGGCCGGGGGGCGCGCGTGATGTGCCACATTGGAGACGCTCCGGGCGATCTCACTCAATTGCTCGAGCTGCTCCGTCCCGGCGACATTCTCACTCACACCTATAGCGGGGCCGGCAACAATACGGTGCAGGACGGCAGGATTCTCCCGGCTGCGCTCGAGGCCAAGAAGCGCGGCGTGATCATCGATGTGGGCCACGGCGGCGGCAGCTTCGACTACACGGTGGCCGAACCGGCGATCGCTCAAGGCCTCGTCCCCGACACCATCAGCAGCGACATCCACGCCGTCAGCGGGAACACAGCCGGCATGCCGTACCTGCCCTGGGTCATGAGCAAATTCCTCAACCTGGGGTTCAGTCTGGAGGACGTGGTCACCATGGCCACAATCAATCCAGCACGGGTCATCGCCCGCATAGAGAAGCTGGGGACGCTGCAGGTCGGCGCGCCAGCGGATGTGGCGATCCTGGAGCTGGTCGAGGCACCGGTGACGTTCGTGGATACACGCAAGAACACGCGCCAGGGCAGTCGCTGGCTCAAGCCTGTGCAGACGGTGCGCGCGGGGCGGCCGTTCGGCCGGCCGTATCCGCTGCCATTCGCGTATCCCTGAGCGCAATCGGACGATGGCCAAAGCGCCTGGTCGTCGGTGCCGTCTTCCCGGTACAAGCTGGGACTCAGGATTCGAGGGACCACGGTGAGCGAGTTGGCCGCGAGCCCGAATGAAGAGCAGCAGGCTGCACGCACTTTCCAGTTGACCAGCGTACCGGCCGACTTCATCGACGACCCGTACCGGTACTACGCACTGCTGCGTGAGCACGATCCAATACACGAGCTGGAGAGCGGCGCATTGCTGCTCACGCGTTATGAGGATGTGGTCAACGTCTATCGCGATCCGCGCGCAAGTTCCGACAAGAAGGCCGAGTTCCAGCCGAAGTTTGGCGCGACTCCTCTGTACGAGCATCACACGACCAGCCTGGTATTCAACGACCCGCCTCTCCACACACGCGTCCGACGCCTGATCATGGGCGCACTCAATCAGCGGGCGATCGCACGCATGGAAGTAGACGTCGCAACGCTGGTCGAGCGGCTGCTCGACCAAATGGCGGGCAAACGACAGCCCGATCTGATCGAAGACTTCGCTGCGCAGATTCCGGTGGAAGTCATCGGCAACCTGCTCGAGGTGCCGCGCGAGGAACGCGGTCCGCTGCGTGGATGGTCGCTCGCCATTCTCTCGGCGTTGGAGCCAGCGCCAACGCCCGATCTGCTCGATCGCGGTAACCATGCGGTGCGCGATTTCCTGGCGTATTTGAAAACTGTCGTCGCGGACCGGCGCAAGCAGCCCGAAGGACCCGGAGAGTGATGTGCTGACGCGGCTGATCCAAGGCGAGATCGACGGCGAGCGTCTGACCGAGACTGAACTGCTGCACAACTGCATTTTCTTGCTGAATGCCGGGCACGAAACAACGACCAACCTGATCGGAAACGGCGTGCATGCGCTGCTTAGGCATCGGCGCGAGTTCGAGCGGTTGCGCGCCGACCCAGAATTGATTGCGAGCGCGGTGGAGGAGCTGCTGCGCTTCGAGAGTCCACTACAGCTCAACAACCGCGTGACCACCGCGAAAACCGAGATCGGCGGCCTCGCCTTCCCAGCGGGCACCTTTATCACGCTCGGGGTCGGCGCGGCCAACCGCGATCCGGCGCAGTTCCCCGATCCCGAGCGCCTCGACGTGGGCCGCAAGCCCAACCGTCACATCGCGTTCGGGCACGCCGATCACGCCTGCGCGGGAATGAACGTCGCTCGGCTCGAGGCGCGTATCGCCATCGGCCGGACCCTGGCTCGATTTCCAAATCTGGATCTGGCCGGGTCACCGCAACGGGATCGACGCATCCGGTTCCGCGGATTCCGGCATCTGCCGGTATGCTTGCACTAAACGCCACGGAGAACTGGATGAGATACGCAAAGCCGACGCTGTTGCTGGTAGCCGCGGCGCTGAGCTGCGGGTATGCGCTGAGCGCAGATAAGAAATACGCGCCGGGCGTAACCGATACCGAGATCAAGCTGGGCCAGACCATGCCCTACAGCGGACCTGCGTCTGCCTACAGCACGATCGGCAAAGCCGAGCTTGCCTACTTCGAGATGATCAATCAGCGCGGCGGCGTCAACGGCCGCAAGATCCGGTTGATCAGCCTGGACGACGGCTACAACCCGGCTCGGACGGTAGAGCAGGTGCGCAAGCTGGTGGAAGAGGACGAGGTGATGGCCATCTTCAGCCCGCTTGGCACGGCACCGAATACCGCGATCCACAAATACTTGAACGCGAAGAAGGTGCCTCAGCTCCTGCTTCACAGCAGCGCGAACAAGTGGAACGATCCCGCGGGCTTCCCGGCGACCATGTCGTGGCCGCCGAACTCGAATACGGAGACGCAGATCTTCGGAAAGTACCTGCTGGCGCAACGGCCAAACGCGAAAGTCGCGGCGCTGTATCAGAACGACGATTACGGCAAGGACCTTCTCAAAGGTCTGCGCGAGGCGCTGGGGACCAAGGCCGATCAGATGATCATTGCGACGGCCAGTTACGAAGTCACCGATCCAACGGTCGATTCGCAGATCGTGAGCTTGCAGGCGTCGGGCGCAGACACGTTCTTCAATTTCTCCACACCGAAGTTCGCCGCTCAGGCAATCCGCAAGGTATACGACATCGGGTGGAAGCCGCTGGAGTTCGTGCCGTACCCGGCCAGCTCGATCGGCGCGGTGCTGACGCCCGCCGGGCCGGAGAAGGCGGTCGGCATCGTTACGGGCGGCTTCGTGAAGGACCCGGCCGACCCACGCTGGAAGACCGACCCCGCATTCCAGGAATGGTTAGCCTGGATGAGGAAGTATCAGCCGGATGCTGACCTGACGGATCAACTCAACGTGTGGGGCTATCTCACCGGCCAGCTGATGGTGCACGTCCTCACGCAATGCGGTGACGATCTCACACGCGAAAATCTGCTGCGCAATGCCACCAGTATCAAGAACCTCGAGTTGCCTATGCACCTACCGGGTATCAAGCTCAATACGAGCCCGACCGACTATCGGCTGATCAGGCAGATGCAGCTCATGCGCTTCGACGGAAAGAAATGGGTGCTGTTCGGCGAGCTGCAAGGTGGATGAGACATGGCTTGGTGGAAGTAGCCGCCCGCGTCCCGGATTCCGCTTCGCTTTATCCAAGCTAGAGGAGATGTCATCCCGGCGCACGCCGGCATCCAGGGGACTCGGAAATAGGCGCGCGTGGATGAGAGCTGTTGCAACTACACTGGGTTCGAGCCTGGGGCTGATATTCGTCTGCCTCAGCGTGTTTGACGGCGCTTACGCCCAAACTGCGCCGAAGAAATACCAGGACCTGTATCGCGAACTGGATTCGCAGCTCAGCGCTTTCGAAAGACGTCTGCCGCCGCGCTCCTCGGGTGTCGCACCAACCCGCGCCGCGACGCTGCTCAGCGCCAACTGCCATCGCGGCGAGTTCATACGTAGCGACGCCCAGCGCGAAGCAACGCTGCGCGAACTCGACGCCCTCGAGGCTCTGGGTGCTCAAGGCGTCGTGCTCGAGATCTGCTATCCATCCCTCACGCGCGCGTTCCGCGACCCGCAGCCGTTCATCGAGTACTACGCGAACCTGGCGAACGAGATCCACGTCCGCGGGCTGAAACTCGTCGTGCAGCACAACTCGTTGCTGCCTGCCTACGCGTCAGTCGACGTTCGCCCGTACTACCGAAAGCTGACCAAGCAGCGTTTCGATCGGGAGCGCTTCGCTGAATTGAAGGCGATCCTGCTGGCCCTTAGCCCGGAGTATCTGACGCTGGTGTCCGAGCCTCGCACTCACACCGCGGGTCTGAATTTGACCGTGCAGGATTGGCGTCGGTACGTGCAGCACAGCGTGGACGCGTTGTACCAGGAGCTCGGTTCGTTCCCGACTCTTCTCGGCGCGGGCTCCGGGTTGTGGGACGACGTGCAGTACGTCGAAGCCTTCTCCGCGATCAAGCGCCTGAGTTACATCGACCTGCATCTGTATCCGCTGACTACCGGTGGACAGAGCAATCTCGAGCACCTGCTTACCTGGCCTGACCGCATTCGTGCGATCGATGCCGATAAGCGGATCATCATGAGCGAGTTTTGGTTGTACAAGGCCGGCGCCGCCGAGCGGTTCGACGCCGCAGACCCGGCAATATTCGCACGCGACGTTTACAGCTTCTGGTCCCCGCTAGACCGGAAACTCTTGCGCGTCGTGGGCATTGCAGCGCGAGAGAAACGCATCGAATTGGTCGCGCCGTTCTGGTCGCGCTACTTCTTCGCTTACCTCGACTACAACGATCCCGCTCACATTTACTACCCGCCCCGCGGTACTGCTCAACCTGGCCCGTCAGCGCGCGTACGCCGCGATCCTCGATCGCGGACACACCGACACTGGACTTGCGTTTCGTGGGATGTAGCCAAAGAGCAGTTCACACGCCAGACCCGGCGGTCGCGCCTGGCTACGTCCCCGGCACCACCCGCTGCAACGCCAGCGTGAGCAGGAACGCAGCGACTGCGACGATCGACAGCTGCACAGCGCCCGCACCGCAAAGGATCATCGCATCGACGAGCGGAATGCCCGCAATCAGGCTCACTACCGCACGCGGCACGTCGCCGCGTCCGCGACGGCGCAGCAGCCACAGCGCATACAGAACCCAGCCAACCAGCAATAGCAGAAACGGCCACACCAGTGGTGAACGCAATGCCACCACGACGCCGTAGATTATCGGCACAGCGAGAGCAGCAAGCGGCCACACGCTGCCCAGTTCGTTCAGGTGTTCGCGTTTAGCGGTATAGGTCAACCCGATCAGATACGCAAGCAGCACCAGGGCCGCAACCACCAGAGCGGCCGTTAAGGTCGCCGAGATTGCCAACGCAGCGGTGATATACACCAGCATGCGGCACACGCCCATCAACAGCGGGCTGAGCGGATTGCTCTTGTGATACGAGTCGTAGAGCACGACGGCTGCGGCCAGCAGCAGCCCGGAGGCAGGCGCTCGCCAACCGGTTCCGTTGGTGAAGGCATAGCCCACCGCAACCAGCAGCAGCACGCCCATGCCGAGCATACCGAAGCCCGATCCGAAGACGGTGCCGGCCGTGACCTGGCCGGCCGGAATCGGACGGTCTGGACGCGTACGGGCGTCGAACTCGCGATCGAAGGCGTCGTTGAGAAACATTCCGCCGATGTAGAACAGCGAAAGCGCGACCATCAACAGGGGAACACGCGCGTCGAACGAGGCGCCGCCCGCCAGCGTCACGCCCACCAGCGTGTTGGTCCATACCGTGGGAAGGTTCGAGATGCGCCCCAGCCGGAGTGCGACCGACAGCGCCGGGGCGACGCTCATTGCGCCAGCTCGTCGCGCACCCAGGCCAGCTCGCGCGCGATGGCGTGATCCATGCCCTCGGCGCGCAACTGCGGAGGCAACACGTTCCAGGTGTAAGTCTCTACTTCGAGATGGGTGGAGATGGGCTGGCGCCGGTGCAGGCGCAAGACCTCGCGAATGAACGGCTGGGTAGAGGAGAAGGCACCCAGGTCATCGACAAAGACCGGCACATGGCAGTGCACCCGCCACTCGCGGCCGGCGAGCGCACGGCCTTCGGCCGCGCGCAGCGCTTCGGGCAGGTCCACGTAGCGCGTGAGACCCTCCGGCCCTGACTCCACAACCTGGTGCAGGTACACCGGATCATCGAACTGACGCACGCCACTCAGCGCCGCCTTTGACAGCTCGGGGAGCCGCAGTCCGGCGGTGATCTGCACCTTGTAGATGCCGATCCCCGCATCCGCAAGCTGTGCTACGCATCCCTGCGGATCTTCGAACTCGACTGCCGCGTGGCACAGATCCAGGCACACCCCGAGGTGATCCCGGAGCGCCCGCTGGGCCTGGGCGCGATCGATACCCACGAGCTCAGAGAGCCTGCGAACCGAAGCGTCGGCGAACAGGTGATCGCGGAAGAACGCGACGGTCTCGTCGACTGTTTCCAGGAAGCAGCACGGCTCCGGCTCCAAGGCCAGGGCGATGTGTTTGCCGCTGCGCTTTTTCAACTGCACCAGATGCGCCGCGTGCTGGACCATCTGATCCGCCATGCGCGCAACCGTCTCGGGCGCGCCCGCGTTTTCCTTGAAGGCGCCGGGAACCGTGCTGACACTTCCGTTCAGACCGAGGTCGCCGGGCAGCAGCTCCGCCAGCAGGTCAGCCATCAGGTTCGTGTATTCCAGGCGTTTGGCGTCCTGCCAGTCGGGAAGATAAACGTCTTCCTTCACGCGTTTGCCGTGGAACGTGCCGTAGGGGAATGCGTTCAGGGTGAATACGTAGAAGCGCCCGCGCGCGAGGAAATCCTTGAACTCTGCCAGCGTCTGGGGACGTGCCAGCGCCTGCGCCGCCTCGGCGGAGAGCCGCAGGCCTATGCCGAAGCGTGCGTCCGGTGCGAGCCGCGCGCGGATCGGCGGGAGGTGTTGCTCCAGGTTGCTTCGTACCTCCGCCCAGGTCTCACCCGGGTGAATGTTGGTGCAGTAAGTGAGATGGCCTCGGCCCCCATCGAGAATCACTGCGCCGTCTCCCGGTGACGCAGCCAGGCGATTGCGCGCAAAATCTCGGCCTCGTCCATGACGTGCACTTCCTCACCGCTGCCAATTTCGCGCAGCAGCGTGATGGTGAGCTCTCCGCCTAGATGCTCGCGGAACTCTCGCAGTCCCTCCAATACCACCCAGCGCCCTTCGGCGTCGCGGCGCTCCAACGCCGGATGCCAAAGGTAGAAACCAAGCCCCTTGAGCACCGCGAAGATGCGCTCCTCCTGTCCCGGGGCGAGCATGCCGATCTGCACCGAGTAGCGGCTGTCGAGCGCGATGCCGATGGCCACCGCCTCCCCGTGCCGAAGCTCATGTGCGGTGAGCGCTTCGAGCTTGTGCGCGGACCAGTGGCCGTAGTCCAGCGGGCGGGCGCTGCCGGTCTCGAACGGGTCTCCGCCATGGGCGATCTGGCGCATGTGCAGCTCGGCGCAGCGGCGGATCATGCGCGCCATGGCCTCGGGGGCGCAGGCGTGCAGGGCCTCGACCTGGCTCTCCAGCCATTCGAAGAACACGCGGTCGCGGATGAGCGAGACCTTGACGGCCTCGGCAATGCCCGCGATGCGATCGCGCGGGTGCAGGGTACGCAGGAAGCTGGCGTCGTTGAGCACGGCAAACGGCGGCGCGAAGCTGCCGACGAAGTTCTTGACGCCAAAGGCGTTGACGCCGTTTTTGACCCCAACCCCGGAGTCGTTTTGCCCCAGCACGGTGGTGGGCACGCGCACATGGCGCACGCCCCGATGAACGGTGGCGGCCACGAAGCCGCACATGTCGAGAAATGCGCCCCCGCCGATGGCCACGACGTAGGCGTGGCGATCGACTCCCAAGTCGAGCAGCCGGCGCTGCAGCCGGGTGACCAGCCCGGGGTCGTGCTTGACTTGCTCGCCCCCGACGATGGTCTCGGGGTGGGCCAGCAGCTGCAGCCGCTCGCCGTGGTGTTCGGCGTAGGCGCAGATGTCGTGGGCCAGGCCCGGCCAGCTGGCGGCTACGTCGGCGTCGATGAAGGCGAGGAAGCGGTGGCGCTTGTTGGGCTCTTTGCGCGAGAGGGCTTCGACGAATACGGGGTTGTCGCGCGCGAATAGATCGTGTGTGAAGTGCACCGGATAGTCGTAATCCACCGCGAAGCGCTGGTGGTACACCGCCCCAAAGGCGGCCGGCTCAATCACCGTCGAAGCTTTTGTCGTCTTGTCTTTCATGGTCTGTCAGGGTTGCTTGGTGAAGGGCGGAGCACCCCCTAGCCACCCACGGAGGGAGAGAATGTTTCTTAACTAGTAGTCGGTCACTTGAACACGAGATCCTTGATACGCTCGGGGATCTGTTGCAACTCGTCGATACGCGGCTGCTGCCCGCGCAAGACAGAGTTGCCTTCGAACAGCGTGCGCTGGTCGATGTCCGCGGGGTCGAGCCAGTCCTTCTCGGCCATCTGCCCGGTCTGCCCGTAGGCTGCGAGCGCGTTGCGATAACTGATCTTTTCCACGTCCTCGGCGGAGACGCCGCGCTCGAGCATCAGCTGCGCGGTCTTGGGCACCGCCAAAGGATCGGACACGCCCCAGTCGGAGCTCGAGTCTATGATGATGCGCTCGGATCCGTAGCGGCGCGCGATCTCGACCATGCGTTCGTTGCCCATCTTGGTGTGCGGATAGAGCGTGAAGGCCGCCCAGAAACCGCGATCCAGCACGTCTTGAACCGTCTCTTCGTTGTTGTGATCGATGATGACGCGCCCGGGCACCAGTCCCTGCTCTACAGCAATCTCCATACTGCGGATGGTCCCGGTCTTCTTGTCCCGATGCGGGGTATGGACCATGACGACCATGTCCAGATCTTTGGCCATGTCGAGCTGCGCGCGGTAGTACTTCTCCTCGGTGGCGGTCTGGTCGTCGAAGCCGATTTCGCCCAGGGCGACGACGCCTTCTTTCAACAAGTAGCGCGGCAGCAGAGCCATCACTTCTTCGGCCAGCGCGACATTGTTGGCTTCCTTTGCATTGAGACCGATGGCGCAATAGTGGCGGATGCCGAACTGAGCAGCGCGGAAGCGCTCCCACCCGACCAGGCTCGACAGATAGTCCATGTAGCTGCCCGCATTGGTGCGCGGCTGACCGAGCCAGAACGCCGGCTCGATGAGCGCGACGATACCGGCTGCGGCCATGCGCTCGTAATCGTCCGTGGTGCGCGCACTCATGTGAATGTGCGGGTCGATGAATTTCATGGTTTCCTCCATACGATCGGTATTCTCTAAATATGTTCAAGCGGTCGCCATGACCCGCTCCCAAGTCAGCTCGCCGCCGGCGACAGCCTTGGCCAGCACCGCGTCACGCTGCAGCAACGGGTTGGCACCAGGATCGGGCGAGGCTCGCAAGGCCAGCGCCGCGGCCCTTCGCTCCGGCTCCGTTCCTTCCTTCAGCACCCGCTCGAGGTCGCGTAAAGCCGCGCCGGTGGCGTGCGGGCCCACGCAGCGCCACAACTCGGGGCTTACAGGACGCCCTGCGGCCCAGCGCTCGTGCGCATAGTCGCGCAGCATGCGCGCCAGCTCGGCATTGGCGCGGCGGTCGAGTCCCACGATTGGCCACAGGGCGCTGCCGACGAATAGCGCTTTGAGGACCATCTGGTTCCAAGCAGCCTCTGGAAACTGTTCGCTTGGATAGGGGTTGCGCAATGCTATGGCCTCGAACGCGCCCTTGATGTTAGTGCGCAACCCCTCCGCGGCCCGTGCGAGATAGCGCGGCTGGTCGGGGTACAGCGGAAGCCCGCGATAGAAAGCTACCAGCTCGCTTACATCCGCGCTGTTGCACAGCTGCTCCAACACGCGCGCAAAGCGCGATGGATCGTGCTGAAGGGCGAGCACCAACAGCACGCGTGCCGCCTGGTCCGCGCTCCACCCACGCGGGTCCCAGCCCGGGCGCGCGGCGTTCGCCTCACGCAAGTCGATCTCGTTCAACAGCGAGGTCGGCCTTGCCCACCTTGCGGGTGACCAGGCTCACGGCCAGGTAAATATCCGCGTCCTTGCCCGAGGACCGGATCTGCGCAGCAGATTTCTCCAGCCATGCCATCGCGTCGGCTGTAAGCTGGCGGGAAAGCCAGCGTGCGAGCAGCACGTGCGGCGTCATGCTGCACGCCTGACCGGCTGCGCCGAAGCTGCGAACACGTGAGCCAATATCAAATCCTTCACGCTGATTGCAGCGACCGGGCCTTCGGACAGCAGCTCGGGCGCCGAGCTGATGAACAGCGGCCCGAGCGACGGATCGTCGGTGGGCCGGCCGTGCGAACCCTTCACCAGCCGTGCGTCCAGAGAGATCACGTCCATCACGTATCGGAACCCCAGAATCTTTTGCGCGAGGCGCCAGGCGATACGCGCTTTGGGCAGGCTGAGCTGCGGATCGATGAAAAGCTCGACCGGGTCGTAGCCCGGCTTGCGATGGATATCCACGGTGCGCGCGAAGTCCGGCGCGCGGTCGTCATCGAGGAAATAGTAGTAGGTGAACCAGCTGTCGGCCCGCGCCATGGCTACCAGCTCGCCCGAGCGTGGGTGATCCAGCCCGCACTCTCGCTTGCCGGCTTCGTCCAGCACCCGCTCGACCCCCGGCAGGGACTCCAGCAGCGTTTTGACCTCGCGGACCCGCGCCGCTTCCGAAACGTAGACGTGCGCGACCTGATGATCGGCGACGGCGAACGCGGTTGACGCCCCCGCGTCCAGCAGCTCGTGCCCGAGCTCCTCGCGCACGCGGATGAAACCGGCCTGCCGCAGCGCACGGTTGATATGCACGGGATTCGACACCGGCGTAATGCCGTACTCGGACAGCGCAATCACGCGCGCGCCCGCATGCTGCGCGGCCGCGATCAGCTCGCCGCAGATCTGGTCGACCTCCGCTACGTCCCGCACGATACGCGGGTCACTCGGGCCGAGTCGCTGCAGGTTGTAGTCCAGGTGCGGCAGATAGACGAGCGTCAACGTCGGCCGTGAACGCTCGAACACGTCCAGGGCACAGCGACCGATCCACTGGCTGGAGACGATGTCTGCGCCCGGCCCCCAGAATTTGAACAGCGGGAACTGGCCCAGTCGCTTCTGCAGCTCTTCGCGCAACTGTGGCGGGTTGGTGTAGATATCCGGAAGCTTGCGTCCATCAGCGGGGTACATGGGTCGCGGTGTCACCGCGATGTCCGCCGACGAATACATGTTGTACCACCAGAACAGCTTGGCGCACGTGAAGTCGGAATCACGCCGGCGCGCGGTCTCCCATACCTTCTCGCCGTCGACCAGCCGGTTCGACTGTCGCCACAGCCAGACCTCGGCGAGGTCGCGGAAGTACCACCCGTTGGCGACGATGCCATGTTCGCGCGGCAGGCCACCGGTGACGAAGGTGGACTGTACGGTTGTGGTAACGGCTGGCGTCACCGTTGTGAGCGAACGCATGCCTCCGCTGCGCGCGAGCCGACTCAGATTCGGCGCGTGCTCCAACAGCGCAGGCGTGAGCCCGACAACATTCAACACCAGTGTGCGTGAAAGACTCATTCGATCACACGAGCTGTGCGGTCACGCATCCGCGCGCCGCTGGCTTTGTTAACTTCACGGCCTGCGTCAGTAGCCTTCACACAGGTTTCCGCCTCCTCGCTCGGAGTATACCGCCGGGGGGATCGGTTTGGGCGCGCCGGGGGCCGGTTTGGAGGCGTTGGCGAGCAGGAGAAATTCCCAAACATGGCTCCGCCGGAGCGACCCAGGAGTCGCTCCCAGCAGTCGCCGTCGGGAAGAAGACCGCACCTGGGAGGCGAGAGCGTAAGCGCAGGGGAGTCGCCGCCAGACTTGGCTGCAGCCGGGATTCGCACGCTGATCCCATGGCACACCCGTGCTTGAGCCCTCGCGCGACACGTGATACGGTTGCGTGGTTATCTATCGACCCAGTTCCATCGAAGTTCCGAGGATGCGCATGAAGTATCCGATCACAATCATAGCGACGCTGTTAACCATCCTGTCCGCGGCGGTCATCGCACAGACCGAGCAGCGGACGGGGAAGGAAATCTACGACCAGATGTGCGCCGGATGTCACGGCTATAAGGGAGATGGAGGCGACGGACACCGAGGCGGGTTCAGTCCCCACATCGGAACTCTGGCGAACAAGGAATACATGGCCCAGGTGCCGGACGACTATCTCGTATTGATCATCAAGAAGGGCGGCGCCTATATGGGAAAGATCGCAACCATGCCCGCGTGGGAGAAAAAGCTGAACGATGATGAAATCCGAAGCATCGTGGCGTACATCCGAACATTCTGATAAAGACGCATCCGCAGCGATGCGCGAATTAAGAGTATAGAACTGGAATTCGATCCAGGATTCCGTTCATGTTCTTGGTGCTAAGGACGTCACCGAGCCTGCTTGCCGGCGCCACATTGCTCGGCATCTTGTGCGCTCCCATCGCAATTTGCGCGGGATCACCCACACCCTACGCAGGGCACGCCAAAGCAGCGGAGGCCCAGTTTCGCGGATGTGATTCGGCAGGCTGGTGCCGGTTCTGGATAGAGCCGATGCATCCTTCGGAGGAGTCACTGTATCGGGTGCGGCCCGACGGCGTTTTGCGAACGCCCGACGACGCGGCCATTTCCATCGCGGTGCGCGACCGGCTCAATGCCTTGCTGGCCAACATGATCCATCAGGAGAAACGCATCGTGCTGCACGACATGCACGAACTGGACGACGGAACCTTCGCGGCGACCGTGACGGTGAACGGTGTCGACGTAGCGTCGGACCCATTTCTTCTGGAATTGCGCGAGAAGCGCGCCGCGACGCACTAGTTACAGCTTTTCTTTCCGTCACGCGGGCATGCGAGGCGCGCGGGGGATGAAGTTGGGCGTCCGTGTTGCTGGACTGGAAACCGCTCGTAAGAAACCGGAAATAAAAATCCCATCCCGGCAGCCGCCGGGATGGGAAGATTGACCTGCCTTATTCCTTCGTGATGGTCCAGACGACTGCGGATTTCGGCGTCGTGTAGAACGGCGATTCCATCTGGTAGTTCACGTAGAGCTCGCCGTAGTCCGCGACGTACATCGTCTTGCCGTCAGTGCTGAACTCGACGTCGTTGGTGCGCTCGAACCCGCCCCGGTTTTCCTTCTTCTGGTAAGCGTTGGGTCCCGGGTCGATGTTTTCGGCAAAGATCGACCACTTGACGCCGGTCGGGTTGAGGAACTCGATCTTCACGATCGCCGGCCACATCGGGCGCAAGCTTTCCGGACCGTTGTCGATGATGCCGAACACGGCGGTGAAGATCGTGTCCGGCGGCGCACCGAAGGCCTTCGGGGCCCAGGCCAACCCGTCCATCGGGTTGTTTGTGTCCCATTCCATCACCGGGTTGACGTAGCCGTTGGGATTGGGATTGGCAATGATGAGCGGCGTGCCGCGAACGCCGATCGAATGGTCGATGAAGCGATAAGGCG
Source organism: uncultured beta proteobacterium (assembly GCA_963747025.1). GTDB lineage: Bacteria > Pseudomonadota > Gammaproteobacteria > Burkholderiales > SHXO01 > SHXO01. Next base: position 496,264 of record CAVVDJ010000002.1, on the reverse strand, counting down.
GCAGCGTCGGAATGAATGGCTTGTCCCCGATGTACAGCTGGGGGTTCGGTCGCGTGCTGTCGAACCTGTTGCCGCGATAGACGTCGGGCCCAGAGCGTTTGATGTTTACGAAGTTAATGCCATCCTTGTCCGGAAAACCCGCGTCCTGACCCTTCTCGGTAAAGATGAACAAGCGCTCGGCTGCGTTGGCGACGCGACGATTACCCTTGTCGTTATGTCCGTTGTCGCTGACCGCCAGGGCATTTTCGAACCGCGAACCCTTGGGTCCGAATGCGACACCCGACGAGTTGCGCAACCCCATCGCATACACTTCCCAGTCGTCGCGCGTGTAGTTGCTGTCGGGTTTCAGCTTCGCCCGGTGGATCGCGCCACCGCACGGCTTTTGCGCCTTGATCACCTGACCCGGCTTGGAAGGCGTGCCCTTGGGCAGATACGCGCCCGTGAGATTGCCTTGGCCTTGTCGCGGATATTGAGCCCGGTCAGCACGATGTCCCGGCAGGGCGGGTCGCGCGGCAGCGCGGGCACGCCCGCGGGCGTGCGCTTTTCCCAGTACGGGATCGACCGCATCCGTCCAGCCATGGATGTTCGGATCGGAAAAGCCCGAATTGGTCGGAGCACCCACCGCGTAGTACAGCCAGCCGTCCCGGCACGTGATGCCGCCGAGCGCGTGGTCACCGATCGGAACCTCGTTCATGATCAGCTTGGGGGTGCCGTTCACGCCGTCGATTTCCCAGATGCCGTAGCTGTAGTCGCCGACGTAGGTGCGGCCGTTTTCCGCGCAATAGCCGATTTCGTTCAGGGCGAAGGACTTGAACATGCCCAGACCGACGTTGTCCTTGATCAGCTTGCCGGACTTGTCGAAGATCTTCACATGCGGCTTATCGATGCCTGTCGGCGGGAAGCCGAAGGTGTTGCCCGAAATGGCGACCCAGACGTTGTCGTTCTTGTCGACCGTGATCGACGTGATCGTATCGAGGCCGGAGGCGAACACGCCGACCTTGTAGCCCGGGGGAACTTTGATCTTGCTCGGGTCCGGCTTGACCGGCGTGCGCGTAGACCATTTCCCGGCCGGGCCGCCCGGCTCCGCCACTGCGCGATCCTGCGCGAGCGTAGGCCGATACGGACCCGACTGCCAATGCCAGTATTGCCGCATATATTGGTATTTTCATTTCCCTCTCCTCCTCGGTTGAAATTTACTTCACTTGCCGTACTACCCACGCACCAACCACTTCAGATCCGTCGCAAGGCTCGCAATATCACAATGCGCGAGCGCCTCGTTCTGGAAATCAGTGAGCGACGCGGGCGTCGTGGTCAGGTCATTGGCGGTCTCCTTGGATTGAGCGGTGGGCAAGTTCCGACGAGACTGCAGGATCCGGCGAGAGCCACGTCCCCACGACGACCGCGGCAGAAGCTCAGGAATATTGTTCTTGCTTTTCTCATCTACCCCCTGGGCCCAACCCTTCCCGAGCCGGCAGTTTGCGGCCGTGCCCGAGGTGCGGTCAAGTGGGACACTCGCCCAAACAGGGAGATTAGGAGATAGTCCCCCTCAGCACCGCAGACAGAAGCTGGTATCACCGCCGCCCGGGCTTGATCGGTAGCCGGCCGCGCCAGTACTGGATCATCAAGAATCCGCCGGCCATCCCGCCCAAGTGCGCGAAATGAGCTACCCCGGCCTGCGTTCCGGTGATCCCGAGCAGGAGTTCCAGCGCTCCATACAACGTGACCAGCAGCCATGCGGGCATCGGAATGGGGGGAAACAACAGAATGACCATGCGCCGCGGGAACATCATACCGAAGGCCAGCAGCAGGCCGAACACCCCGCCCGAAGCACCGATGGTGGGATACGGTACGCCGCCGGACATCCCGGCGACGAGGAGCTGGGCCAGGGCTGCTGAAACTACGCACACGAAGTAGTAAGTTAGATAGCGGCGACTGCCCCACAGGCGCTCGATGTCCGACCCGAACATGAACAACGCCAACATGTTGAAGAACAAGTGGCTCACGTTCCGGTTGTCGTGCAGGAAGCTATAGGTGACGAGCTGCCAGATCTGGAATTGCGATGTGTCATCGAACGATCCGGCAACCCCGCTGGACAGCGGCCAAAGCCCAAAGAGTTGAGTCAGGAGATTGCCGGTCACGAGCTGAAGGAGGTAGAACAGAACATTGACGATGATCAACGCCTGAGTGGTCGGGGGTATTGCTCGCATGATGTTCGGTGGCGAAGGGCGGGATGCAGTGATGCTGGAAGGCGGCTGCTTTGCCAACGCTTCAGACGTTGAGCCAGGCGTGCCGGGATTCAAGCCCGCGGCGCCCGCCGGTAACGGCGGACTCGGGCGGCGGCGACGCCGCAATGATACCCGTGCGAAGCGTAGGACACGTCGCACCGCGAACAAGAACCCAGCGCCTACAAGGCTGAGGGCTGGTCAGACAGCGGCCCTCTACCAAATTCGCCCCAATCAGTCATCGCTGCTGCGAGCTGTACAATGACGCACTGCACTGGACGATGTGCGGTGCGGCCGCCGTCGTACGAATAGCCCTTCCTGTCGAATGAAGCTCCGAGACATCAATCTGCCGGATCACACGCGCGACGCCATTCACGTTCAAGGCGCGCGCCAGAACAACCTCAAGAACCTCGACCTCGCCATCCCATTGAATCAGCTGGTGGTTGTCACCGGCGTGTCCGGGTCGGGCAAGTCCTCGCTGGTGTTCGACACGCTTTACGCCGAAGGCCAGCGCCGTTATGTGGAGACCTTCTCGCCCTACGCGCGGCAGTTCCTCGACCGCATGGACAAGCCGCAGGTCGACCGCATCGACGGCATCCCGCCCGCCATCGCCATCGACCAGACCAATCCGGTCCGTACCTCCCGCTCCACCGTGGGCACGATGACCGAGCTGAACGACCACGTGAAGCTGCTGTTCGCGCGCGCCGCTCAGCTCTACTGCCGCGGCTGTGGCCGTCCGGTGCGGCGCGACTCCCCTGACACCATCTTCGGCGAGCTCGCGCGCCGCGCGGAAGCCGCCGGCGACCCCAGGCTGGTGGTCACCTTTCCGGTCCCGGTCCCGAAGAACTTCTCCGAGACCGAGGTGCTCCAGCTCCTCGAGCAGCAGGGCTACACGAGAGTCCATGCTCAGAAGAAGGGCTTGCTGGAAATCGTGCAGGACCGCTTCCGCCTCTCCGCGGTTGAGCGCACTCGGGTGATCGAGGCGTTGGAAGCCGCCCTGCGGGTCGGGCAAGGGCGAGTCGACGTTCATGCACTCGCGGAGGCGAACGACACTGACGCCGCAAGCACGAATCACGAATCACGAATCACGAATCACGCGCCATGGCGCTTCTCATCCGACCTGCATTGCGCCGACTGCGACATTCACTATCACGAACCCACTCCGAGCCTGTTCTCGTTCAATTCGCCGATCGGGGCTTGCGAAGCCTGCCGCGGATTCGGCCGCATCATCGGCATCGACTTCGGGCTGGTCATACCGGACGAGTCGAAGACGTTGCGCGAGGGCGCAATCAGACCGTGGCAAACGCCGAGCTTCAGCGAATGCCAGGATGATCTCGCGAAGTACGCTCCCAGGCGCGGCATACCTATGGACGTGCCGTGGCGCGAGATGTCGGAGGCGCACAAGCACTGGGTGTTGGAAGGCGATCCCGATTGGATCAGTTGGAAGAAGTCGTGGCCGGGCAAGTGGTACGGCGTGCGCCGCTTCTTCGCGTGGCTCGAGAGCAAGAGCTACAAGATGCACATCCGCGTGCTGCTCTCCAAGTACCGAGCCTATACCGCGTGTACGACGTGCGATGGGGCGCGGTTGAAAGCCGACGCCTTGTTGTGGCGCCTGGGCACTGCGCAAGACGCGGACGCAGTGCTTGCTCCGGAGAAGCGTTTCCGACCGCACGCGGTCACGTTGCCCGACTCAAACTTGCGTTCACTGCCCGGCCTGACGGTGCACGACGTCATGCTGTTGCCGATCGATCGCTCGCGCGCGTTTTTCGCTCATGTGCATCTGCCGGCGCCGCTAGACGAGGCCACCGACCTGCTCCTCACAGAGATCCGGGCACGCTTCGATTATTTGAACCAAGTGGGGCTCGGCTATCTCACGCTCGATCGCCAGTCGCGCACGCTGTCGGGCGGAGAGGTGCAGCGCATCAATCTCACCACCGCGCTCGGCACGTCGCTCGTCAACACGCTGTTCGTCCTGGATGAGCCCTCCATAGGCTCTGCATCCGCGCGACATGGGGCGCGTGATCGATGTGATGAAGCGGTTGCGCGACGCGGGCAACTCGCTGGTCGTGGTGGAGCACGATCCCCAGATCATGCTGGAAGCCGATCGCATTCTGGACATGGGGCCGGGCCCCGGCGAGCGCGGCGGCCAGATCGTCTTCTCGGGCCCTCCGTCCGAGCTGGTGCGCGCGCCGACGCTGACGGCCGACTACCTGGCGGGACGTAAACGCGTCGGCGACATTTCAGGTTCCGTCGAAACGACGGCACCGGCGCATGCCGGCTCGATCGAGATCCTCGGGGCGGCCGACCACAATCTGAAAAACATCGACGTCGTGATCCCGCTGCAGCGTCTGGTATGCATTACCGGTGTGAGCGGATCGGGCAAGTCCACGCTCGTGCAGGACGTGCTGTACGCCGCGCTGCGCAAGCACAAAGGCAAGCCGACGGAGGCGCCTGGCGCACATCGCGCGGTGCTCGGCCACGAGCGAATCGCCGATGTGGTCATGGTCGATCAGACGCCCATCGGCCGCACCACCCGCTCCAACCCGGCGAGCTACGTCGGCGCATTCGACGCCATCCGCCAGCTGTTCGCGAAAGAGCCGCTGGCGAAAGAGCGCGGCTACAAGCCCGGAACGTTCAGCTTCAACTCTGGGAACGGCCGTTGCCCGACCTGCGGCGGGAACGGCTTCGAGCACGTGGAAATGCAGTTCTTGTCCGACGTGTACCTGCGCTGCCCCGACTGCGACGGCAAGCGCTACCGCGACGAAGTGCTCGAAGTCACGCTGCTGGGCAAGGGGTCCAAGACCGGTCGAATCGATCGCTGACGTGCTCGAGATGACGGTCTCCGAAGCGGTCGCATTTTTCGCCGACCAGCGCGAAGTGCTCGCGGTGCTGCAGCCGTTGGTCGATGTCGGCCTCGAATACCTGAAGCTGGGCCAGCCCGTGCCCACGCTTTCAGGCGGAGAAGCGCAGCGGCTCAAGCTGGCAGGACATCTGGCGCAGGCGACGACAGCATCTTCATCCTCGAGACGGGCCGGAGCCGGCTCCGCTCATTTGGGACGCGGCTCTCTCTTTCTGTTCGACGAACCCACCACCGGGCTGCACTTCGACGACATCGCCAAGCTGCTGGGAGCCTTCCGGCAACTGATCGCGGCTGGCCATTCGCTGGTGGTGATCGAGCACAACCTCGACGTCATCGGCGCCGCGGACTGGATCATCGACCTCGGGCCGGAGGGCGGCGACGGCGGCGGAGAGGTGGTATGTGTGGGCACACCTGCCGAGGTCGCAGCGAACGCGCGCTCTCACACCGGCGTTGCGCTGAAGGAATACCGGAGTGCGCTCAGTCAGCTGAAACACCAGAGCACTCTGGTCGCTCCGGAGGCGCCGCGCTGCATACTTATCACGCCCTCCCACGCCAGCCGCCTCCGAACTCGAGGTGCTGACTCCCGGCACCGAGCTGTCGGCGTCTGGCACACGTCTCCATGGTCGCATCCCCGCAAGCGGGGCCCCTGCTCCGCGCTCCGACGGCGCCATACGCATCCACAACGCCCGCGAGCACAACCTCAAGAATCTCGACGTCGAGATCCCGCGCGAGAAGTTCACCGTGATCACCGGCGTATCCGGCAGCGGCAAGAGCACGCTCGCGTTCGACATCATCTTTGCCGAAGGTCAGCGCCGTTACCTGGAATCGCTCAACGCCTACGCGCGCCAGTTCGTTCAGCCGACCTCGCGCCCGGACGTCGATGCCATCTTCGGCATCCCGCCTACCGTGGCTATCGAGCAGCGCACGAGCCGGGGCGGTCGCAAAAGCACCGTCGCCACTTTGACCGAGCTCTATCATTTCCTGCGGCTGCTGTTCGTCAAGCTCGGCACGCAGTACTGTCCCGACTGCGACGTCTCGATCGAGCCGCAGAGCTTCGACGCCATTGCTGCGCGCCTGTTGCGTGAGTATCGGGGCGTCCACGTTGGACTGCTGGCGCCTCTGGTCGTTGCGCGTAAGGGCTACTACACCGATCTGGCGAAATGGGCCGCAGGCAAAGGGTACAAGCACCTTCGCGTCGACGGCGAGTTCCTGCCCACGGGAAAGTGGCCGCGCTTGTCCCGGTTCCAGGAGCACAGCATCGAACTGCCGGTTGCCGACATGGTGGTCGACCCGGCGAACGAACCGGCCTTGCGCGAGGCGCTTGCGCGCGCACTCGACTTCGGCAAAGGCGTGGTGCAAGTGCTCGCGCCGCTCAATGGCCTGATGCAGGGCACAGCGATGGTGCGCGAAGTGAGCTTCTCCACCAAGCGTGCTTGTCCCTCCTGCGGCAAGAGCTTTCCCGAGCTCGATCCGCGCTTGTTCTCCTTCAACTCGAAGCACGGCTGGTGTGAGGCCTGCTACGGAACCGGCCTGAAACTCAGCGGCATCGGCTGGGACGAGGAGCGCGAGAAGACGGGCACCGAGGACCACGTGCTCGATTCGTGGCTGGAGTGGCTCGAAGTCGACGAAGCCTGCTCCGCATGCGATGGCAGCGGTTGAATCCTACCGCCCTGCACGTGCGCTTCCGTGGTCAGTCCATTGCCGACATCACCACGCTGCCGGTAGCCGCGGTCGAGCGCTTCTTCCTGGATCTGCGCATGGAAGGACGAGAGGGCGAGATTGCGCGCGACATTCTCGCGGAGCTGAAGGCGCGTCTTTCCTTTCTTCGCGACGTCGGACTTTCCTATCTGTCGTCTGGATCGGTCGGCGCCGACGCTCTCGGGCGGCGAGGCCCAGCGTATCCGGCTCGCCTCCCAGCTCGGCTCCAACCTGCGCGGCGTGTGCTACGTTCTGGACGAGCCCACCATCGGTCTGCACCCGCGCGATAACCGGATCCTGCTCGACACACTGGCCAAGCTCGAGTCCAAGGGCAACACGCTGGTTGTCGTCGAGCATGACGAGGACACCATTCGCCATGCCGAGCACGTGATCGACTTGGGTCCGGGCGCCGGCACGAGAGGCGGCCAGGTGGTGGCTCAGGGTTCGGCCGAAGCGCTGACGCGCCAACCGGAATCGATCACCGGCCGATTTTTGTCCTCCCCGCTTCGACACCCGCTCCAGACCCGCCGCGCCGTAGAGCGCAACAGTCTACGCATCGACGTCATTGGCGCGCGGCTGCATAACCTCAAGAATGTCGACGTGCGCGTTCCGCTCGGGAGGCTGACCGTAGTGACCGGCGTCTCCGGCAGCGGCAAGAGCACGCTGGCGCGCGACGTGCTGCACGAGAACTTGGCGCAACGGCTTCGGGAGCCAACGGCGCAAGACCGACGCTGCGTTCTACGGGTGCCGCGAGATCCGCGGTTGGGACCAAGTCGGACGCATTCTGGAGGTAGATCAGACGCCGATCGGCAAGACACCGCGCTCCTGCCCCGCGACCTACGTCGGCTTCTGGGACGCGATCCGTAAGATGTTCGCGGAGACCACCGAAGCGCGCATGCGCGGCTATGGCCCGGGGCGCTTCTCGTTCAACACGGCGGGCGGCCGCTGCGAATCGTGCGAAGGGCAGGGGCTGAAGACGATCGCGATGAGCTTCCTGCCAGACGTCAAGATCACCTGCGAAGCGTGCGGCGGCGCGCGCTTCTCGCCCGAGACGCTGATGGTGCGCTTCAAAGGCAAGAGCATCGGAGACGTGCTCGCGATGAGCGTGGACGAGGCGGCGGAGTTTTTCTCCGCCCACCGCATCCATCATGCGCTGAAGCTGCTGCAGGACGTGGGGCTGGGCTACATCACGCTCGGGCAGCAAAGTCCGACCCTCTCCGGCGGCGAAGCTCAGCGCATCAAGCTGGTAACCGAGTTGGCCAAGACGCGGAAGGCTCCATACCTCGCGCGCGCGGCAGGATTGGCGCGGGGGCTCCATCCGACATCGGCACACACACTCTCTACGTCCTCGACGAGCCCACCGTCGGATTGCACATGGCCGACGTGGAGAAGCTGATCCGCGTGCTGCATCGGCTGGTCGACGCCGGCAATACCGTGGTCGTGATCGAGCACAATCTCGACGTGATGGCCGACGCCGATTGGATCATCGATCTCGGACCCGAAGGTGGCGACGCCGGGCGGACACGTCGTCGCGCAGGGCTCTCCCGACGAGGTGGCGATGGGAGCGCAGCCGTCGCATACGGCGCAAGTGCTGAAGACCTTCCTGGCGCAGCGAGGGAACTAGCTCCAAAGATGATGTTGCGCAAGTGGCTCGCGCGGATCGGCGTGGCGCTGCTCGCTCTCGCGGCGGTCGCAGCCACGACTGTGTTCGCGTTGAGCCAGGCGCGGCTCACGCATGCTTACGTCGTCCCTGCCGAGAGAGGTTGCAATCCCGACCCAGCCTGCGGCCATCGCACGCGGGCACCACCTGGCCATCATCAGCGGGTGCATCGACTGCCACGGCCAGAATCTCTCCGGCCGCGTGTTTTTCGAGAACGTCATGATCGGCCGCTTCGTCGCGCCCAACCTCACCAAAGGGAAGGGTGGCAGCGGCGGTCGCTTTTCCGACGAGGATTGGGTGCGAGCCATCCGTCACGGCGTGCGGCCCGACGGGAAGCCTCTCCTGGTGATGCCGTCGAAGCAGTACTACGCGTTGAGCGATGCCGACCTCGGCGCACTGATCGCTTATCTCGAGACCATTCCGCCGGTCGACAACGAGCTTCCCGCGAGCACCGTTTCTCCGATCGGGCGCGCGCTGATGCTGACGATGAAAGACCTGCCGCTGCTGGCCGCAGAGCGCATAGACCACAAAGCGGCACGGCCGCCGGCGCCCCGGTCGGAGTCACCGTGGAGTACGGAAAGTATCTCGCCGTACGCTGCACTGGTTGCCACGGGGAAACGCTCGCCGGCGGCAAGATTCCCGGGACGCCGCCAGACTGGCCACCTGCCCTGAACCTGACCCCGTATCCGGGCGCAGCGGTGGCGCAATGGTCCGAAGCGCAATTCGTGCACACGCTCCGAACCGGCGTCACCCCGCGCGGCAACCACCTCGATACCAAGTACATGCCTTGGAAGGTTCTGGGCGAGATGACCGACGACGAGATGAAGGCGCTGTGGCTTTATCTGAAGTCGTTGCCGCCGAGGGAATACGCCAGCCGCTGACTTCGGCCAGCACCGACTACAACACCGAGATGATCACGCTCTGCGGACTTTCGGGGACGGCGTGCAGCGTACTGCCGGAGAATGCCGGCGTTGCGGAACATCGACTGGTACTCGCTGAACGTGTATGCGTCGCCCGCTGCAGTGGTCGCCAGCATGGTGAGCGCAAAGGTTGCGGTCGCGGGCGGCGTCACCCGGTCCTCGTTCGGGATGAACTCGAGCGTCACCGCTAACCCACCGGGCTTCAGGCTACGTGCGACTCGACCGAGCAGCCGCTCGCAGGTCGGCGGGTCGAAGTGGTGCAGGAAATTGGTAAGCAGCACGACGTCGTAGCCGGTTCCAAGATCCACCTCGAAAGCGTCGCCCGGAAGCAGCCGGTATCGATCCAAGACGCCAGCCTGCCGCGCGTGATCACGGGCGACTTCCACTACCGGCGCCCAATCCTGGGCCGTAACGCGCGTACGGGCGTTGCGCTGTGCGAATGCGATTCCGAACAGACCGTGACCCGCGGCGATGTCCAGCACCTCCAGTGGGCGATCGGCTTTGGCGTCCACCAGCTCGGCGATGAAAGGGGCGGAACGCCCGATGACCGGGCCCATCACGCGCGCGAACTTGACCCACACCGGGTGCTGCGTCTCCATCGTGCCGCGCGCCGAGACCGTGGTCCCGCCTCGCCGCACGCAGCCGGCGAGGTCGCGGAAGCCTTCGACGAGATCGGGCGACAGCAGGAACTCCAACGAGTCTCCCAGGTACGCAGGCGAGCTCTTGACCAGGAATGGCGCGGTATCAGGGCACCAGTGCGTAGCGCCCATCCGTCTTGGACAGGAAACCGTTGATGACGAGAAAGTCGCACAGTATGCGGATGCCGCGCTCGCTTGCCGCGCAGCGCGCAGCGATCTTCGGAAGAGAGCCCTGATGTTCAGCAACTGCGCTGAAGACATCCAAGGCGAGTGCTGCGCGCATCGCCTCGGTCTTCTGATATGCGCTCACCGCCTCGAAGAACGGAATCGGTGACGGACCTGCCATGGTCGGTGCTCCTGATTCTGGTGTCGATGATCCGCGTGAGCTCTACCGATCCGCGGCCAGCACTGCCACCGGGTAGGCGTAGTGAATGCGATCTCCCTCGCGCCGGACGGGGATGCCGAGCCGGTCATCGATCGCTGAAGCGGCGAACATCTCTCGAATCCTGGCGTCGTCGCCCGGGTTGGGAAACGAGCGGTGCAGCAGGTTCTCCAGCTCGTCGTGCAGCTCGTACGCAGCCGTGCGCGGCTCCCGCAGGCCAGCAGCGCCGAACAGTCCGCGCAACTCGGCGATGGGCATGGCACGCACGTGTGACGGATCCCTTAGCTTCTCCATTCGATTGAACGCGGCGGCCTTGATCGGGTCGCTCGCGGCTTCAACATCGGCCACCACGACCCGGCCACCTGGAGCGCAAACGCGCAGCATTTCCCTGAGAACCGCGAGCGGGTCCAGAAAATGGTGGAAAGTGAAACGCGACACGACGATGGTGAAGCTTGCCTCCGGATAGGGCAACGACTGTACGTCGCCTTGGTCCCAGCTCACGTTACCGAGTCCCTTGCTCTTCGCGAGCGCCCGAGCGCGATCGAGCATCGCGGGCGTGACGTCGATCCCGGTTGCGTGGCGCACCGCTTGCGCAAACGCGCAGACGACCAGACCGCCTCCGCAGGCGACGTCCAGCACCGTATCTTCGGGTCCTGCCCTGCTGAATTCCACCAGCAACCGCAGCGCTGCTTCGTCGGCGATAGTCTTGGCGGTCGAGAACGGCGCGGCCTGACGGGTGAACTGATCCAGGATCAAGTCTTGGTGGCTTGTAGGTTTCATACTGAGACAGCGCGGAGGGCCTGCGTCAAGCGGCTTGCGATCGCTGCGCCGTCGAAGCCCCTGCGGCGCGCTCTGCAGCTCCGAACAGATAAGCATCCATGGCGAGCGCACCATAGGTGATCTCGTCGTTGACCCGTCGTCCGGAGACGGAAACTCCAGCCGCACCCAACGCGACGAAGAACGGCAAAAAATGCTCATCGGTCGGATGGGCGCGCACGGCTGCGGGCGCCAAACGACGATAGTCGAGCAGAGCCGCGATGTCGTTTGTGTTGACCGCCTGGTACACCCATTCCTGAAACTCGATGGCGTAACGCTCCGTCGCTGGCTTGGCTGCGTTCATGCGCAGCTCGCCGAGGTTGTGAGTGAGGCTGCCCGAGCCGATGATCAGGACCCCGGCCTCGGCAAGCGCACGCAACGCCTGACCTACACGATAGTGATGGCGAGGGTCCAGACGCGGTTGGATCGAAAGCTGCGTCACCGGGATGTCGGCGGCAGGATAGAGAAATCGCAGTGGAACCCAGGCCCCGTGGTCCAGCCCGCGCCTTGGATCGAGGTCGGCGCCGATCCCAGCAGCGTCCAACAGGTCCTTCGCCCGTCGCGCTACATCTGGCGCCCCGGGCGCCGGGTAGGTCATTCGATACAGCGCATCGGGGAAACCGCCGAAGTCGTGAATGGTCTCCGGGCGCAGTGCGGTGCTTGCAGCCGGGCGTGTCGTCTCCCAATGGGCCGACACCATCAGGATTGCGTCTGGTCGCGGGAGTTCGTGGCCAAGCGCTGCAAGCGCGGGGCCGGTCTGTCCCGGCTCGAGGGCCAAGGTCGGCGCGCCATGCGACACGTAAAGAGTAGGTAGGGCTGTCACGATCCAGTGTTCCTCAATTGAGCTCGGAAGTTGCAAGCGGCCGCGCCGCAAAGCCGTGCACGATACAGGATACTCCGCGCCGCGGTTGTGGGCCGCGAATCGAGCCGTGGGCGCCGATTGTAGCCTGGGAGGAGCAGAGCTCTCTTGCTCCCCTCCACAATGTATGGACCAGGCGCCTAGAGATCAATGATGGTGGTCGCCGTGGAGTCTGGCGCCGGACGAGAAAGCGCCATCCGCAGTATCATTACAGCCTCGAGTTGGCCGCTGCATGAGCTTTGCGGCCGCAACCCCGATGAAGCTGAACGACACCCTCCTTTCCCTCCCACCGCAGCAGGTCAGCCTGGACGTGCTGCTGGAGAAGTACGCCAAGGGCGACGAGAAGACGGTGGAGGATGTCCGTCGCCGCGTGGCGCACGCGCTGGCAGCCGCTGAGACCGACCCCGGCAAATGGGAGCCGCTGTTCTACGAAGCTCTGGAGAGCGGGTTCATCCCGGGCGGACGCATCAACTCCGCCGCCGGGACGCATCTGCAGGCCACGCTGATCAATTGCTTTGTCCAGCCGGTCGGCGACTCCGTATCGCAAACCGTCGACGGTAAACCGGGGATCTATGTCGCTCTGCTCGAAGCGGCGGAAACCATGCGCCGCGGCGGCGGCGTGGGTTACGATTTTTCGTCGATACGGCCGAAGGGCGCACTGGTCCGTGGGACCAATAGCAGCGCCAGTGGACCCGTCTCTTACATGCGCGTGTTCGACCAGAGCTGCGAGACGGTCGAGTCGGCAGGCGCCCGCCGGGGCGCGCAGATGGGGATCTTGCGCTGCGATCATCCCGACATCGAAGAGTTCGTCCACGCGAAGGATCGCGGAGACCTGCGCAACTTCAACGTCAGCGTGGCGGTGACGGACGCTTTCATGCGCGCGGTCGTGGGCGATACCGAATGGGAGCTGGCGCACAAATCCGCGCCCGGACCTGACTGGCGCGATGGGCCGCCACACCAGCGCAGTGACGGACTATGGGTCTACCGCACGGTCAAGGCGCGCGATCTGTGGCGGCAGATCATGGGGTCGACCTACGATCACGCCGAACCCGGGGTGATATTTCTCGACCACGTCAACGCGGATAACAATCTCTCCTACTGCGAGATCGTCGAGGCAAGCAATCCTTGTGGCGAGCAAATGTTGCCTCCCTACGGTTGCTGCTGCCTGGGCAGCATCAACCTGACGCTGTTCGTTGCCGATCCTTTCTCGCCCAAGGCTCGGTTCGATTTCGAGGCGTTCGCCAAGGTTGTGCACCCATCGGTGCGCATGCTCGACAACGTGCTCGACGTCACCGAGTGGCCGCTTCCGCAGCAACGGGTCGAGGCGACGAACAAGCGGCGCGTGGGTCTGGGCTTCACCGGTCTGGGCGATGCGCCTGATCATGCTGGGCCTGCGCTATGACACCGAAGTGGCGCGCGCTATGGCGGCCAAGATCGCGGAGGTCATGCGCGACGAAGCCTACCTCGCATCAGTCGAGCTCGCGCGGGAGAAGGGCGCATTCCGGCTGCTCAACAAGAACAAGTACCTCGCCGCCCCGCGCTTCGCTTCGCGCCTGCCCGAGAGGCTGAAAGGGCTGATCCGCGAGCACGGGATCCGCAATAGCCACCTGTTGTCTATCGCGCCGACCGGCACGATCTCCCTGGCCTTCGCCGACAACGCGAGTAACGGCATCGAGCCGCCCTACTCGTGGACCTACCAGCGCAGGAAGCGCGAGCACGACGGATCGCAGAAGATCTACGACGTGGAGGATCACGCCTGGCGCCTCTACCGTCATCTCGGCGGCGACGTGGAGAAGCTGCCCGAATCGTTCGTCACGGCGTTGGAAATATCCGCGCTCGATCACATGCGCATGGTGGGCGCCGTGAGCCCCTACGTGGACTCCGCTGTCAGTAAGACGGTGAACGTCCCCGAGGACTATCCCTACGACGACTTCGAAGGCCTCTACCTCGCAGCCTGGGACTCGGGAGTGAAGGGCATCGCCACTTATCGCCCGAACAAGGTCCTCGGTAGCGTCTTGTCGGTACCACCGAAAGCCGAAGCGCAGACCCCCAACGACCTCGACACCACCGACGTCGACCGCCGTATTCGGCTGGAGGCGGCGCCCAAACCAGCGCTCTTCAGCCTGCGCTGGCCCGGCCGGCCCGAGCTCCCGGGGGGCAACCCGTCCTGGACTTACCTGGTTGAATCGCCGTATGGCAAGTTCGCCATCTTCGTCGGCCATGTGGAGAACGGCGACCCGCACCCGTTCGAAGTGTGGGTCAACGGCAACGAGCAGCCGCGCGGCCTAGGCGCCGTGGCAAAGACTCTGTCCATGGACATGCGCGCGCAGGACAAGAAGTGGCTGCGGATGAAGCTCGACATCCTGGCCCGCACCGCGGGCGACGATGGTTTCGACTGCCCGATGCCTCCCGACGGGAGACCCGTCCGCGTGCCGAGCCTGGTGGCTGCGTTCGCGCGCATCGTGCGCTATCGCGTCGACCAACTCGGCGCGCTCGCGAAGGACGAGGGGAAATCGCCGGTGCTCGATGCGCTGTTCGCCAAGAAGGAGCCGAAGACAGGCAACGACGGAACCATGTCCTGGACCGTCGACGTCTATAACCCGAGTTCGGGTGACGACTTCGTCCTGATCCTGAAGGAATTGGTGCTGCCCAATGGGCAACGCCGCCCCTATTCGGTGTGGATGGCAGGCGCCTATCCGCGCGGGCTGGACGGTCTGCTCAAGCTGTTGTCGCTCGACATGCGAGTCATCGATCCGGCCTGGATCGGCATGAAATTGCGCAAGCTCCTCAACTACGCCGAGCCACTGGGTGATTTCATGGCCCGCGTGCCTGGCGAGGAGCGGCAAGAGAATTTCCCCTCCACCGTCGCCTATGTCGCGCGTCTGATCATCCATCGCTATGCCATGCTCGGCGTCCTCGACGAGCGCGGCTACCCGGTGACCGAGATGGGCGTTCTCGAGATCCCCGAGCACGATCGCCAGGAGGACGAGGCAGCGCGCTACCGCGTCCTGCCCGGCAGACAGTGCAAGGAGTGCGGCAACTTCTCGCTGATCAAGAAAGACGGCTGCGAATTCTGCACAGCCTGCGGTGCAATCGGGGCTTGCGGCTGACGGAAATCGGGAGCATGACGGGACGACCAGAGGTCAGCGCCCTGGTAATGAAGTCCGGGCAGCCGGCCGCGCTGTTTCTTTTCTCTCCACGCATCTCTCACAGAGCGCGCCCGCGATTGGCTGCTGAATGATTGGCATCGGAAGATAGGTACGGCTTTGGATATGTCGCCGCGCATCCTTGCCAGTCATTGCGAGAGTCGCGGAATGACGCGGCATTGCGTTCACGCTCGATCCAGGCGCCGGTTTCCGAGTACCAGTGAATCGTTTTCCAAACTGCTCCGCTTGCACGCCGACTACCGCCCCGGAGTCGTCTCTGCTGAACCAGATGTGGACCTCCGAGTCGGTTCCGCGCAGCGCAACGAACTCGTCGTCGGAGACATCGTCGAGCGTCAGCCTTGGCCCTCTTCCGGTCTGCGCGCTCAGCGTCCCGCCTTTAATGAACACGTGCAGAGTCTTCTTCAGCTCTGGCAATTCATAGTCTCCCTCGTACTCCGCGTAGGCTCCGGCAATGGCGCTGCTCGCCGCAAGCGACTGAACGTCTGTACCCTCGACGTTGCTGAGGAAGATCGCGATGACGCGCCGATCCGGAAGCACGAAAATGGCACTCTCGAAACCGGCAAGTTCCCCGAAGTGCAAATAGGTCGCGGGCGAGGTATTCTTCGGCACGATCCAGCCAAAACCGAAATCCTCCAGTCCGCCGGTGAACATCTCTTGCCGGGAGCGGTTTGACAGGATACGGCCGTTCATCAACGCCCGCGCCCACCGCAGCAGATCTCGGGTGGTGGAGTACATGCCACCGGACGAGAACGCAGCCCTGGCATCCACCGCCGGGGCCCGACGTGGTTCATCTGTGACCGATAGGTACCCCTGCGCGCTGCTGCCGGATTCCGGCAGGTTGGCGCACGCGGAATCGGTCATCTCCAGCGGATCGAGGATCCTCGCCTTCAGGAATTCCGGGTAGGAGCTTCCGGAGACGCGCTCGATGACCGCGCCTAGGATCGCGTAGCCAGAATCGCTGTAGTCGAACGCGGAACCAGGGGCAAACCGCACCGGCAGCGCTACGATCAGAGCAAGCAGCTCTGCGGTCGAGAGGGGGCGCGCCTTGATGTCGTCGTATTTGGACTGCGCGGTATAGCTCGGAATACCCGATGTGTGACTCAGAAGGTGAGAGAGCTTGATCTCCGCCCAGGTCTCGGGGCACGGCTGCACGTAGCGGCATACGGCATCGTCCAGGGACAGCCTGCCTTCGTCGCGCAACTCGAGAATCGCGGCAGCAGTGAACTGTTTGGTCAGGGATCCGATGCGAAATCGGGTCGCGCCCGTATTTGTCGCTCCGGCTGGATACCTCGCGCGCCCGTAGCCTTTGTTTAGGAGTACCCGGCCCCCCTTGGCAATCAGAACAGACCCGCTGAACTCCCTCGCATTGGCCTTGCGCTGCAGGTCGCGGTCGATGGACTCAATGGAGGCGAGCTGTGCGCTACAGATACGCGCGGTCGCGAATATGGCCGCAACAAGCACCCGGTTAGTGCGTAGCATGGCTGAAGCATGGCACACGCTTTCCTGCCGGAGCAATGATTCTCCGATGAAAACCGGGAGCGCCCTGGGCGGCGGCTGACGCTCTTCTTACTGAGCCGTGTTAACTGCCCGTCGCCAGACTTCGCAGGTGGTGCGGTTGGAAGCAACCCAGGACTGGTTGGCAACCATCATGTGGTAGCTGCTGCTGTTGCCGATCTGCGCAAGGTATTGGTTCTGCAGCCAGTAGGCTTCGCGCTCGCGCTCGAGCCAGCGACCGCACTCGTCCATCGACGCGTACTCACTGTTGACCTCCTGGAGGAAATGCACCAGCTCGTGTAGCAGGATCGAGCGATGTACCAGATTGGTCTCGGGAGTCAAGTTGGCGTCCATGAAGATCCCTGCCTCGGGCAGATGGTAAGCCTTGACGGGGCAGGGCCCATTGCAGATCGTGTGCTCGATCTCGGCGCGGGAGACTTTGGTGACTCGAGGTGCGATGCTGGGCTTCCGGTAGTTCGACATCCTGGCAATCGTGTCCAGCAGGCTGTCCACCAGCTCGGGCATGGAATCGATCTCACCTCGATCGATCAACCGAACCATCCGCGACGAGTCCAAGCGCTCGACGGAGGTGGTGTACATGCCCGCTTTCGGTGCCCCGAGCGCACCGTCACCGGGCGTATTCGGCTCGGCATTAACCAGGACGGAGGAGCCAACCAGCCCAACCCCCACCGCAAGAACTCGTAACCCATTGGAGAACATAGCTTACCTCTCACGCATGTTCTCCTCCCATACGATGTCTATGCATAAATCGTACTGACCCCTAAAAGCGCCTCGCGTATCAAACAGTTGGCGCTCAGAGATCGACGCCCGGCCAGAAGATGAGCCCTAGCTTTGATTTGACGACGTGGGTTACGCGCCGTGTGCCCCTTAAATGACAAATCCGGAGTGAACGCTAGCCGCCGCTCCTCGAATCGAATCCGAAGGCGGCGAAGGAGGACTGTTAACGATCCCTCGATAGCGCTCTACATGTGACGGGCACTGGCGACCCCTTCAGGGTGGGGAGGGATGAAGCGGATAAGGGCCCTAAGAGGTGCTGCCAAGGCGGCGAACGGTCTGCTCGAGTTCCGCGTCTTCCTTGCTCGCGCACGGCACTGTCCTCCAAAGTTGGCTTACGTATGATGAAAGCGCGCTCCGGTAAACTTCCCTTACCACACCGCAAACATCGCCCAAACAACATGCTCAATCCCGCACCCGCCATGGTCTACCTCAAAGACTATGCGCCGCCTGTGTTTCTGATCTCTACGGTCGAGCTGGACTTGGACCTGAAGAGTGACTTCGCGCGCGTCACTGCCACGCTGGCCATCCACCGCAACCCGAAGTCCGCGGATCTCAAAGCCCCGCTGATCCTGGACGGCGACGAGTTGGAGCTGGAGTCCGTGGCTCTCGACGGCATGCAGCTGTCGACGACGGCGTACGCAGTGGATGCCAAACATCTAACCATTGTCGCTGTGCCCGATCAGTTCACGCTGAAAACAGTGTGCAAGATCCGCCCCGAGCAAAACACCAAGCTGATGGGGCTCTACGCATCCAAGGACGGCTATTTCACCCAGTGCGAGGCAGAGGGGTTCCGGCGCATCACCTACTTCATCGACCGACCAGACGTGATGGCACGCTACAGCGTGACGATCCACGCGGACAAGGTGCGCTATCCGGTCCTGCTCTCCAACGGCAACCTGATGGCGGATGGGGATGAGCCGGCGAACAGGCACTGGGCACGCTGGCAAGACCCTTTTCCAAAGCCTTCTTACCTGTTCGCCATGGTGGCGGCAAAGCTGGACAAGCGGGAGGACAGCTTCGTCACGGCGTCAGGGCGCACAGCCCGCCTACAGATCTACGTTGAACCGGGCAAGCTGGACCAGTGCGGCTTCGCGATGCGGGCGCTGAAGAAAGCCATGAAGTGGGACGAGGACGTGTTCGGGCTCGAGCTGGATCTCGATCAGTACATGATCGTCGCGGTGGGCGACTTCAACATGGGCGCGATGGAGAACAAAGGCGTCAACATCTTCAACACCAAGTATGTGCTCGCCCGCCCCGATATCGCCACGGACAGCGATTTCATGTACATCGATCGCGTCGTGGCGCACGAATATTTCCACAACTGGACCGGCAACCGGGTGACCTGCCGCGACTGGTTTCAGCTCTCGCTCAAGGAAGGGCTGACGGTGTTTCGTGACCAGGAGTTCGGCGCAGATGTGTACTCCAGAGCGTTGGCGCGCATCCAAGAGGTGCGCAACCTGCGTGCGGCGCAATTTCCGGAGGACGCCGGTCCGATGGCGCACCCAGTGCGGCCGCAATCATACATGGAGATCAGCAACTTCTACACCGCGACGGTATATGAGAAGGGAGCGGAGGTGGTGCGCATGATCCATACACTGATCGGGCGCGAAAGCTTCCGCAAAGGGATGGATTTGTACTTCCAGCGCTTCGACGGTCAGGCCGTGACGACTGACGACTTCGTTCAGGCTATGCAGGACGCGAGCGGCGTAGACCTCACGCAGTTCAAACGCTGGTACGACCAGGCCGGTACGCCGGTCGTAGAAGTCAGCGGTGCCTACGATGCGCAAGCTAAGCATTACACGTTGACGGCGAAGCAGTCCTGCCCGCCCACCCCGGGTCAACCCGAGAAGCTGCCGTTCCACATTCCCTTCGCGGTCGGATTGGCGGGAGCCGATGGCAAGGAGATGCCGCTGCAACTCGAAGGCGAGTCGCAGGCGCTCAGCACCACACGCGTGCTGTCGCTGCGGTTGCCCGAGGAACGCTTCGTTTTCGTGGGCGTCCCCGCCAGACCGGTGCCCTCACTGCTGCGTGGCTTCTCGGCACCGGTGATCCTGAAGTATGCCTACAGCACCGATGAGCTGACGCACCTGCTGGGTCGCGACAGCGATGCCTTCAACCGATGGGAAGCAGGGCAGCGGCTGGCGCTCGAAATCCTTGTGCGCGGTATACCTGCCTCGCAGGCAGGAAAGTCGCCAGTATTCCCAGATAGCTTCGTGGCGGCCTTCGCCCGCGTGCTGACCGACGCTCGGAACGACCCTGCCTTCGCTGCTGAGGCGCTCTCGTTGCCCTCCGAGGGTTACATCGCCGAGCAGGTGGAAGTCGTCGATCCGGACGCAATCCACCGGGTACGCGTCGAGCTGCGCCGGCACCTTGCACGGTCGCTGCGCAAGGAGTTGCTCGACGCCTATTCTGCACAGCGAGTAACCGGCCCGTACAGTCCAGACGCCGGCTCGGCAGCGCGGCGGGCGCTGCGCAATCTATGCCTGAGTTATTTGATGGAACTCGACGATGCGAGGATGCGCTCGCTGACGATGGAGCAGTTCGACGGCGCCGACAACATGACCGACGCGATGGCCGCGCTTTCGACCCTGGCCAACTACGAGTGCCCCGAGCGCCGCGATGCGCTCGACCGCTTCTATGTCAGGTGGAAGGCGGAACCGCTGGTCGTGGACAAATGGCTAGGCGTACAGGCAACTTCTCGCCTGGCTGGAACGCTGGTCGAGGTCATGCGGCTGATGTCGCACGAGGCGTTCAACATTCGCAATCCGAACAAGGTGTATGCGCTGATCGGCGGCTTCCGCAGCAACCAGGTTCGCTTTCACGCCGCCGACGGCGCCGGCTACCGGTTCCTAGCGGATCAGGTCATTGCGCTCGACGCACTCAATCCCACAGTAGCTGCGCGGATGGCTCGTGGCTTCGACCGCTGGAGGAAGTTCGACTCGGGACGCCAAGTGCACGCTAAAGCCGCCCTCGAGCGCATCCGCGATACGCGAGGATTGTCCACTGACACGCTCGAGGTCGTGAGCCGAGCGCTCGCGTGAGCTCGCAAGCTACTTCCGGGACAAGCAAGCACAGAACGACCTGCGATGCGACGGGTAACTTCAGTCCTTGCGAGAGCGCAGCGGCGCCGCCAACTCAACGGCGGGACCCCCGGGCATAGCATGGTCTGGTCCGAGCAACGAGCGGAGCCAGCGTCCCCAAACCCACAGCGCCAGCAGACTCATCGACGCGGCGGCAATCCCAAACACGACGCGGCCCGTAACCTCATCGCTCGCACCGGAGGAAAACAGTAGGCCGATCGAGAATCCGCCGCTGAAGTGGCGTTCTCCGGGTCCGAAGCTGATCCAATCGAACACCGCTGCAAATGCGCTCAACAGCACGACCCCGAGGAAACCCCGCGTTTTCACCCAGCGTTCTGGCAGAACGATCAACCAGCCGGCCAGGAAGAACGTGCATCCGGCCAAGAACACGACCCATTCCGGGGCTCTCATGCTGCCAGGTCGAGGCGCAATGAGGCCTATCGCAAACATCATCGGAGCCAGGCCGGCCGCCATGGCGACGAGGCCGAAAACCAGGCGCGCGCGCGGAGTCAGATCTGTGTTGGTGGTCATAGTGCGTTGATCGCGTCCCGCGCTTGTATGCAACATTCATGCGCAAGGCGGCTTGGTTCCGGCAAGCCGAAACTGGACTCAGCGCGGTTTGGGCGGACGGGGTAAAGGCACAGTGCTGCCGGGGGCGGGCGTTTCGTTTCCTGCGTTTCGCACTGGTAGCGGTGATGGCGATTGTTGTCGCACGAGGCTTAACGCCGGAGCGTGGGCCTCGGCCCCCGCGACGCCCAAGCCCTCGACAGCGTGCGCCTCAGCTGTTGGGACATTCTGGCTTGCGTGGACAGGAGCAGACTCGGCTTGTGTATCCGCTTCGGCTGCCTTATCGGCCTCGTAGGGAGGAGCGTCGGGGCCAACCAGCAACGGGTTCACCTCGTCACTCGAGCCGAGCGCAGCCATCAGTAATCGATAGCGCAAATCCGATGCATCGCCGCAGCCGGTCGGCGCGGGCATGAGTTGGATTACGCTCTTGCGTGACATTGCTGTCACCTTCTTGGGTTCAGCGGCGATTTCGCCGCGCAGTCCTATCCTCCATGCGAACGTCGTGCCCGCACGCTCCGCAGCCGCCGAACGGGGTCGCTCTAGCAACTAACGGATGAACGGAAGCGATAGCCCCGACGGACGGCCGATGCGCAGGCGCCAGCGGTTTTCGGCGTGCCCGTAACTGTCAGAATCAGGACGCCGCTGACGAGCGTGCGTCAGTGGCTGTGGATGGTTCAGGGCGTCCGATGCTCGACGCCGTATTTGGCATAGATCTGATCGACCGTGCCGTCTTTGAGGAGCCGGATCAGAACAGGATTGATCGCGTCCACAAGGGCGTTGTCTGCTTTGCGCATGCCCACCGATACGGTCCAGCCGAGCTCCGGTTCGCTGTCGTAGGCATAGGCCAGCCCGACCTGCCGGTCGGGGTGAGTGTGGTTGTAGTAGGCCACTTTCGCCGGGCTGATGGCGGCGGCTTGTAGCTCTCCGCTGATCAGGTCATCGATCATGTCGGCTTCGAACGAGTAGGGCGACGTACGCAGCC
Source organism: uncultured beta proteobacterium (assembly GCA_963747025.1). Taxonomy (GTDB): domain Bacteria; phylum Pseudomonadota; class Gammaproteobacteria; order Burkholderiales; family SHXO01; genus SHXO01. The sequence goes on along the minus strand of CAVVDJ010000002.1, from coordinate 474,121 downwards.
CCTTCTTGCCTAGAACCACCTGGGCGAGGGATTCGATCATCACGCCGATCTTCTGCGGCGGCCGCACCTCGTCGAACGTCTGCACCACCGGAATGCCGGGGGCCAAGGCAAGTGCGACGCCCGACTTCTGATAAGGAACGGACAGCTTCAACTTGCCATCATGCACCTCGGGATCGCTGAAAGCGTCCATCACAATGTCGCAATTGACGAAATTCGCGCGGTAATGCGGGTAGATCCAGCGGACGCGTAGCTCGACACCCAGCCCCTGAGCCAGGGCGCGCGCAAGCTCGATTTGAAAGCCAGGCAGCACACCCTTCTCGCTCGCATAAGGCAGTGCGTCGGGGTTCGCGCACAACTCTATCGCACCGCGCCCCTGAATCTCTGCGAGCGTCCGCGCCCCTGCCTCACTCGCCAGCAGTCCGGCGCAGCCCAGGGCCATCACGCCACCCAACCATGCGCACGTCTTCACCATTGCACGACGAATAGCCATTGCATCTCCTCTGGGGTCGAGCCGAATCTTCAAGCTGGAAATGTTCCGATCCAAACTCGCCGACGGGCGGGTCGGAGTACAACCGACGCGGTGAGGACGGCTCCTCCCCGAATTCAGTGCTCGGATTATATCAGGGGGAAGCGGACGCCTTGAGCGCGCCCTGGACCATTCAGCAGTAGCGATCTGAGTTCGGGTGCCGCCCCGTGCACTCAAGCCGTGGTCGTTTGCGCCTCCGGGCCAGGCGCCAGGCGCCGCTGCAGACGATCCTCCCGTATCATCTCCGCCGCCTTCTCGGCGATCATCACTGTCGGCGCGTTGGTGTTGCCCGAGGTGATACGCGGCATGACCGAAGCGTCCACCACCCTCAATCCGAGCACGCCACGCACGCGCAGCCGGTCGTCCACTACCGCCAGAGCGTCGTGCCCCATCTTGCATGTGCCCACAGGGTGGAAGATGGTGGTCCCCAGATCACCGGCAGAGTGTCTCAGGTCCGCATCGGACTCGCTGCAGACGCCCGGCAAGAGCTCTTTCGGCTCGTACTTTGCCAGCGCCTTGGCTGCCATAATCCGACGCGTGAAACGCATGGAATCCAGCGCAACCTTGCGATCCTCTTCGGCGGAGAGATAGTTCAATTTGATCGCTGGATGCGCCTGCGGGTCGGGAGTCTTGATCCGCACATACCCCCGGCTTAGGGGCCGCAGATTGCACACCGAGGGCGTGATCGCCGGAAAAGGATGCAGCGGCTCCCCGAACTTGTCCAACGACAATGGCTGCACATGCCACTCGATGTTGGCCGAGGGTTGTGATGGATCGCTGCGGGCGAACGCCCCGAGCTGCGACGGCGGCATGGTGAGCGGGCCGGTCTTGAACAACAGATACTCGAGGCCCATCGCCGCCTTGCCGGGCAGAGTGCGAGCGCGCTGGTTCAGCGTCAGCACATTGTTGACTCGGTAGACCATTCGAATTTGCAAGTGATCGTGCAAGTTCTCGCCGACGCCGGGAAGATCGCAGTTCACCTGCAGGCCGAATTGGCGCAGCAGCCCGGCCGGCCCGATACCGGACAACTGCAGAATTTGGGGTGAGCCGATCGCCCCGGCCGACAACAGCACCTCGCGCCGTGCCTCGACTACACCTTCCCCGGTCTGTGGCGAGCGCAGCTCGACACCCGTTGCCCGCCGCGTGGCCTCGCGCGTCTCGACCCGGATGCGCTGCACGTGCGCGTGCGTGATGACTTTGAGGTTGCGCCGACGCAGGACTGGCCTTAGGAACGCACGGGTGGCACTCCAGCGCACCCCGCGGCGCTGGTTGACCTGGAAGTACGCGTTGCCGAAATTGTCGCCGCGGTTGAACTCCTGGATCTTCGGAATACCGCACTCCGCCGCGGCTTCACGCCAAGCGTCCAAGATCTCCCAGCTCACGCGCCTCTCCTCGACGCGCATTTCTCCGCCAGCGCCATGCAGCGCATCGCCGCCGTGCGCGTAGTCTTCGGTGCGTTTGAAATAGGGCAGCACCTCGTCCCAGGACCAGCCGTAGTTGCCGAGTTCTGCCCAGTGATCGTAATCGCTTCTCTGGCCGCGCATGTAGATCATGGCATTGATGGAGGAACATCCGCCTAGGACCTTGCCACGAGCGTAGCCGATCGAACGACCATTGAGCCCCTCTTCGGGCTCGGTCTTGAAGCACCAATCGGTGCGAGGATTGCCGATCGTATACAGATATCCAACCGGGATATGGATCCAGAAATAGTTGTCCTTGCCACCAGCCTCGAGCAGCAGCACGTTGACGTCGGGGTCCGCCGACAGGCGGTTTGCCAGCACGCAGCCCGCGGTACCCGCCCCGACGATGACGTAGTCGTACGTGCCAAGCGACCTCGCAGCCATCTCTCCTCCCGCTCAAATCCTTGTGCGAAGCCGCGCACTGCGGCTCTCAACACACACCCGAAGCTGCTTCGGGCGTGCAGTGAATGGTACCCGCATCGGGCCGGCTGCGGACCGTCACCGCGTCCCAGCGTCATTTCAAGGGCTGGGTCTCATGCCTCAGGCGCGGTGCGGCTCGGTCCAGGCAAGGAAAATGCATAGGGAAGCGGATCGCAACGCGGTAAGGCCGTTCACTCATGACAACGCCAACCCACCAGAACGCCCTGCCCTTGGGCTCGATGCTCATGGAGTACAGGCTCGACTCCGTGCTGGGCGCGGGCGGGTTTGGCATCACCTACCTGGCGCATGACACCAATCTCGAAAAGGATGTGGCCATCAAGGAATACCTCCCGGGAGCCGCCGCTGTCCGCGGTTCGGGCGGTGCGGTGCTCCCCACCACTTCGGGCCTGGAGAAAGACTACCGCTGGGGTCTGGACCGCTTCATCCAGGAGGCGCGCACGCTAGCCAAGTTCAGCCATCCGCACATCGTGCGCGTCAACCGATTTTTCGAAGCCAACGGCACTGGCTACATGGTAATGGACTATGAGGCGGGCGAGCCGCTCAAGGCCTGGCTTCAGCGCAACCCATTCCCCCCCGAACCGACGCTGCGCGCCATGCTCGCCCCACTGCTGGACGGCCTGGAGAAGGTCCACGCTGCCGGCTTCCTGCACCGGGACATCAAGCCCGACAACATTTTCATCCGCAAGGACGGCAGCCCGGTGTTGATCGATTTCGGCTCTGCGCGCCAGGCTGTCGCTGGCGCGTCGCAAGCGCTGACCACGATTGTATCGCCGGGTTACGCGCCCTTCGAACAGTACACGACCTCCGCCGAGCAAGGACCCTGGTCCGACATCTACTCGCTCAGCGGCGTGCTTTACTTCGCGGCGACGGGTCAGAGCCCACCAGATGCCATTACGCGCATGAAGTCCGACGCTTTGACCCAGGGATTGGGCGGGGCCAGAATGCGCTACAGCGGGCCGTTCGTCGACGCGATCGGCTGGGGCCTCGCGCTCGAGGAGGCCGGGCGTCCGCGCAACGTGTCGCAGTGGCGCGAGGTGCTGTTCGGTCAGCGTGCGATGGCCCCGCAGCCCGTCGCGACACAGCGGATGGCAGGGGGTGGGCAGCCTTTGCAGCCAACTGCGAAGATCACCCCCGTTTCTCGCAGCGGGCAGCCCGGAACGCACTCGGCTGGCACGGCTGTTGAACGGACGGAGCGCGCGCGTTCTGGCAGTGTCGCAGCGCAAGCCAGCGTCCGCGGTGCTTCTCGCATCGTCGAGGCAGGAATATTTCCGTGGAAGACTCTGGTGCTCGCCGCTGCCGCGATAGCATTGGTTGGGGCAGGGTTGCGCAGCTTGAGGCCAGACTCGGCGGCACGGGCGGCGCAACGGCCAACCGTGGTCGTGCTGAGTCAACGGCAGATCGCGGGTCCCGGTGCCGAACCCTCTCCGATCTATTCGGCGCCGCATCGCGAACCTCGGCCACCGAATCGAACCCGGGCGCGGTGCCAAACGAGCCACAAAGCGTGAATCCGCGCCCTGCGCCGAGCTCGGCGGAAGCCAGTACGACGACGCTAGGCACGGTCCAGCCTGCGATGGAGCCTGCCGTCGGGGAGAGCAGCGCTCACACGCCCGCGCTCGCGGTGGAGCATCGGGTCGAGGCGCGTTTTCGCGCCGCTGACCTGGACGGCATCGGGCTCACCCGCGACCAGATGGCCAAGAGTTTTCCGCACCTTGCCGACCGCTTCGACGCGATGGACACGGACCACGACGGGCGCGTCGAAGCGTCCGAGCTGATGGCCGCGCTCCAGCACATGACCCCGCAGGCGCGCGAGGTGCAGTAGGTTCGCCGTGAGACCGCGGCACTAGTTTGCACCCCACCCTTGCCGCTCGCGGAGTTCGCCGAAGCACGGTGGGCTTGCTCTGGGCCTGTCCACACCGCGAAAATGTAGAAGCGCCCCCACGCGGGTCCCGTGTCGCGGGCCACTTCCGATGGCCCGACCTCATGCGAGCTTGGCCAAATGAGCCCAGTCCCCGTGTTCGAAAACCTGGTGCGCAGGCGGGTCATTCCTGTTCTGCGGCTCGCCACGCGTGACGCTACCGCGGCGGCGATCGACTGCTTGGTCGAAGCCGGTTTCGGTACCGTCGAGCTGACCCTCACAACGCCTGGCGCACTCACGCTGCTCACGGACCTGCGCGAGCGCATGGACGGCACGTTTCTCATCGGCGCCGGCACCGTGCTCGACCTCGACACCGCCAAGCGCTGTCTGGATGCAGGTGCCGACTATCTGGTTTCGCCCTGCATGGTGGCGGGCATGGCGAGGCTCGCGCGCGACGCTCACCGCACAGCTCTTATCGGTGGGTTCACACCCAGCGAAGTGCTGGCAGCGTGGCGCGAGGGCGCACAGATCGTCAAAGTGTTTCCCGCTTCCAGCGGCGGCTCTCCGCACCTGCAGGCGATTCACGCCGTCTTTCCCGAGATTCCGCTCTGCCCTACGGGCGGGGTGTCGACCTCGAATATCCTCGACTACTTCAAGGCTGGCGCGGCCGTCGTCGGGGTCGGCAACAACATCATCGACCAGAAGGCGTTGGCTGCAGGGGACCGCACACAGGTCATACGCCACGCGCGGCAGTTTCTTGCGCTCGCGAGCAGCGTGGGGCAGTGATGATGGGTACCGCCATCGACGTAGTGTCGCTTGGTGAACCGCTCTACGAATTCAGCCAGGTCCCCGGAGAAGACCGAAAATATCTGCAGGGCTTCGGCGGGGACACCAGCAACGCGTCCATCGCGGCCGCTCGCCAGGGCGCACGTGTCGCTTACGTCACGCGCCTCGGCGATGACGAGTTCGGCAAGCAGTTCCTCGCGTTGTGGCGCGCGGAAGGCCTCGACACATCGGGCGTGGGCATCGATCGCGAAGCTCACACCGCGGTCTACTTCATCCACTACGGGCCGCGAGGTCACGAGTTCAGCTACCTGCGCGCAGGTTCCGCAGCGAGCCGCATGCAACCAGCGCATCTTCCGCTCGATCTGATACGGAGGGCAAAGTTCTTCCATACCTCGGCCATCTCGCAGGCTATCAGCGCTTCGGCTTGCGATACCGTGTTTGCGGCCATCGAGGCGGCGAGAGCGGCGGGCGCAAAGTTCGCCTACGATTCCAACCTTCGGCTGCGCTTGTGGCCGATGCCGCGCGCAAAGGCGGTCATCACCGCCACTATTCCGTTGGCCGACTACTTCCTGCCCAGTCTCGACGACGTCAAGGTGCTGTCCGGGCTGGAGCAGCCCGAAGCGATCGTGGACTGGAGCCATCGGCTGGGGGCCCGCCACGTGGTGCTCAAGCTGGGCGCCGACGGTGCGTTGGCGAGCGACGGAGAGCGACGCGACCAAATTCCCCCGCACCCAGTAGAGTGCGTCGACGCCACCGGTGCCGGAGACTGCTTTGCCGGTTCGCTGCTGGCAAGACTCGCGCTGGGAGAGGATTTCTGGGGTGCGGTGCGCTACGCCAACGCGGCCGCCGCGCTGACCACGACTGGCTATGGTGCAGTGACACCGCTGCCACGGCCGGAAGCAGTGGAGCGCCTGCTGCGGTCATAGGCGCAATGGCGAGGCATACCCGGTCAGCTCGAGATAACCGCGGCCAGCTTCCGCGCCGTCCTGCATCGCACGCACGGCTCCCTCCCAGTAGATCGTCCCGGTGCTGGCACGAGAGTCCAGCTCCTGATCCGGCATCAGAGGATCGAGACGTAGCTTGATCGGTCCAGCGGTCACTTCCATCGCCACGGGGTACTCGGCGTTGGTTCGCGGCGAGCGCCAGCTGCGCAGGGGCTGGAACCGGATGTCGTCGGGCGCGAAAACGCGCGTCCTGCCCGATGCGTCACGCAAGGTCCCGCCGGCCCAAAGATCGCCCCCATCTCGGTTGCGGATACGGAAAGCCATCAGCGCACCGCCATCAGCGAGATTGACGCCGATCCAGTCCCAGCCAGCGGCTTCCGGTGCCAGGTACTCGCTCGACCATTCGTGATCGAGCCACGCCTGGCCTGTAACCTGACGCGTCCTGCCTTGGATGGCGATCGTTCCGCTGACCGCGAGATGCGGCTGGCTATAGTAGTAACTGGCTTGCGCCGGCTTTGGCCCCTTGCGGCTGAAGCCGCGGTTGCCCTCGAGCAAGATACTCTGCGTCGGTCTTGAACGTCAGCGCCATGTCGAAATCGCGCGCCGGCACACGAGCGACGTAGCCACCGGGCGTGAGTTGCAGGGACCAGTCCTCGACCCACACGTGCGTGTTGCCAGTCTCCGCGTCCGCGAGGCCCAGGCCAGCGCGCGCGGCGCGTTGGTCGTGACGCAGTCGCCCCAGTCGCACGTCGGCGATTGCGCAATGCGCAAACAGCAATTGCCTCGGCGCGAAGGCGCTCGGGTTGTGCTCCTGCACCTCGGGCCGATTGCGGAAGAAAGTCACCTGCACCCCTATTTCACCACCCGCGTCGTCGCTCACCCAGCCAGTGACGTACCACCACTCGGTTCGATGCTGGACATGCGCGCCGTGATCGCGCGGAAAGCTCAGCTCACCGACCTGCCGGACCTCGGAAGGATGCCCCCATGCCCTCGCGCCAACCGCGAGCGCGGGCAAAGAGGACAGGAATCGTCTGCGGCTGCCGGGCTCACCGAGCCTTTCTTGACCCTTCACTCCTTCACCCTTCACCCGTGGAACTCTAGGCTAAACTCTGTTTTCGGAACCGCTCCCTCGCGAGGACATAACCCCATGATCAAACCCTACACTGCCGTCGGCCTCATTCCCACAGTGCGTGGGATTCGCAAACGCAAAGACATCATGATCAACCTCGAGCACCTGTCGCACCTCGTGAAAGCGGCCGCATGGCTGTCCAGCCTGGACCTGCCGGTTCGACTGATCGCGTTTCCCGAGGGCGCGCTGCAGGGGTTCAACGACGAGGTGCTGGATCTGGATCACGTGAAGTTTGCGCGCGAAGGCGCGATCGACATCCCAGGCGAAGAGACCGAGTACCTCGGAAAGATCGCAAGAGAATACGACGCCTTCATCATGGCGCAGGCAAAGGCGCGGCATCCCGATCTCAAGGACCGCTTCTTCAACGTGGGGTTCATTCTCAACCCCAAAGGCAAAGTCATTCTGCAGCATTACAAGGTCTCGCCGCTCTTCCCCGTCGAGCATTCGGTCTGCCCGCACGACGTCTACGACTGGTGGGTTGAGAAGTACGGGCGCAGCTTACAGGCGTTCTGGCCGGTGGTGGACACGGAGATCGGACGCATGGGCATCATGATGGCCAACGAAGGCTCCTATCCCGAAAACGCGCGCGCGCTGGCCATGAACGGCGCGGAGGTCGTGTATCGCGCGTCCTATCCGCACCCGGGCACGGGCAACGAGCTGTTCGAGATCCAGAGCCGCGCCCGCGCCCTCGACAACAACATGTTCGTGATCGCGCCCAACATGGGAACCTACTATTTGTTCCCTGAGGAAACCACGCCCATCGACACTTTCGGTGGCCGCTCTTTCATCATCAACTACAAGGGCCAGATCGTGGGGCGACAGGACTACGGGGCGGGCTCAACCTACGTAGGAGGAGTGATCGACATCGAAGCGCTGCGCGATCATCGGGCGCGCGCGCAGTGGGACAACTGGATGAAGGACCTGCGCACCGAGCTGTACCAGATCCTTTACGAGCAGCCGATCTACCCGAAGAACCTATACCTGAAGCGTGTGCCCATGAAGCACGCGGAGTATCGCGAGAAGGTCATCAAGAAACAGATCGAGTTGATGCACCGGCGCGGCATCTGGAAGAAACCGCAACGATGAGCCATCGGCAGCGCTTTCTGTGCGGCCTCGAGGATCACTTCCCGGCATGGTGCCACGGCTCGCGACAAGAACGCCGTCGAGCAGTCGGTAGAAGTCAATCGGCCTCGACCGGCACACGCACCGGCCTTTTGCCTCGCCGCTTGGGGCCGACTGGGGGGCTGTCGTATGTCGGCGCAGAACGAGGCACGTCGAGCTTCTCGATCCAGGTTCGCACGTTTCGCGTTTCAGCGTTCAGAAAACTTGGGCCCGCCGCAGCCTCCAGCGCCGGGCTCGCCGTAACGTCTCTGCCCACAGCGCTGTCGCCGCCCCGGAACGGGAATAGCAGTTGCCCCAGGAAGGTCTCGGGGACCGCGGCCGTGTTCGTCCCAAAGCGCTCCGGCCGCTGGCGGTTCGGCATGAAGAACGTGCCGAACAGCAGGTCCACCAGCGGGAACAAAGGGCGCAAAGTTCTTGTTCAGACCCTGCTCTTCGGTTGTGTGATGCCACCGATGGAACAAAGGACTGGCGACGACGTAGCGTAACGGACCGTACGACCAGTCTAGGTTTGCGTGCAGCAGAATGGTGTAGAAGGTCAGCAGCGCTACATACCCCGCGAGAACTTGGAGTGGAAACCCGAGGCAGGCCAGCAACACTGCTGGCACGAGTTTGGATACGACGTCGTTGACCGGATGCACCCTCAGCGCCGAAAGCCAGTCCAGCTGCGTCGAGCTGTGATGCACCGCGTGGAACTTCCACAATCGCCGCCGGTGAAACCACCGATGCGTCCAGTAGCCAATTAGATCGCCCAGCAGCAACACTTCCATCGACAGCAGCCACACCGGCTGACTCGTCACCGGGCCGAAGCCCTCGGCGAGCCGGGCTACGACCTGTCGGTCGAGTGCGGCGAACATGATGAGGACGCAGGCCAAACCGACGATCCTCAAGATCGTCCGCGTTACCAGCGGCATGAACAACCAGTACAGCACATCCACATTGCTGTCCTGGCGCCACAACGGCTGTCCGCGCACGGATGAAAATAACCGCTCCAGCGTGCACAACAAAACGCTCAAACCGGCGAGCGCGATCAGAATTCCGAGAATCTGGATCATGGTCGACATCTCCCTGCTCGTTTTTGGAAGCAGGAACTGCTCCCAACGGATCGCGCGCAACGTGCGCAAGCGCATTCGGTTGCGCGCGAGCATTTGCAGATGTTCAGAGCTTCGTCAAACGCGTCTGCTCGATGGTCTTGCGCGCTGGAAAACCTTCTGACGACAGCATGTTGTCGGCATTGCGCAATGGCCTTCTTCTTGCTTCGAGGGATTGTAAATCCCGCGTCAGATCATCCGGTTGATCGGGACACGGAATCTCGACACGAGGGTAAAGGGCGTCCCGCCGACGAGATCACCGCGCTGCGTGCGGGAAGCTCCGCCGCAGAGCGGAAGCGCAGCAACGCCCCTCGCAAATTCTCCCGAGATCGCAGCGGCCCTAGATGAAATGGGATGCGATAAAGGTTCGCAGCCTCAGCACCCGGCTGGCACTCGTGTTCGCGTTGCTGTTCACGGTCGTGCAGGCGAGTGTGCTGCTGCTCGTCGATGGATTTAGCGCTGGCATCGCGCGCGAAAGAAACGCCGAGGAGTTGCAGGTCGGCGAGCGCGTGTTCCTCCGCCTCATGGATCAGAACCAGCAGCGCCTGCTCCAAGCGGCCGAGGTCTTGTCCAAGGACTTTGCGTTCCGGCAGGCGATCGCCACAGGTGACACGCCCACCATTCCCTCTGTGCTCCACAATCACGGCGCTCGCGTGCAGGCCAGCGTGATGATGCTGGTATCGCCCGAGAATATTCTGCTCGCCGATTCGCTCCATCCCGGAGCGGGGCGCCGTCCATTCCCTCGGCCAGCCCTGATTCGCTCCGCGCAGCAGCGCGGCCGAGCCTCCGCCCTGTTGATGATCGACAACCGCTTGTACCAAGTCGTCGTCGTCCCGGTGCTCACGCCGGACCCGATCGCGTGGGTGGCGATGGGCTTCCTGATCGATGCCGGCTTCCTCAACGATCTGCGCGCCTTGACGTCGCTGCACGTGTCCTTCCTGGGACAGGATTCGAGCAATGCCTGGCAGCTGCTCGCCACCACGCGCACGCGCAAGGACATGGAAGCCTCACTGTCCGCGGTTTCGGCGCAGGACACCTCAGCCGGTTCGCCGCTGCGGCTGGGCGGATTCGACACCACCGTCACGACGCTGGCGAAGCAGGGTAGCGACCCGCTCAAGATCGTGCTCCAGCGCTCGGTCTCGGAAGGCTTGGAGCCTCTCGAGCGCCTGAAGTCGCTGCTCGTCCTGCTGACTCTGGCCAGCATCAGTGCGTCGATCATCGGCAGCGTGGTCCTCGCCCGCCGCATCACTCACCCGCTGGCCGCGCTGACGCAGTTCGCGAAGCGGGTTCGGGACGGCGACTACACCGGACGCATCGACATCAAGCGCGGCGACGAGGTGGGGGCGGTGGCGACCAGCTTCAACCATATGCTGGAAGGTATCGCTGCGCGCGAAGCCGAGGTCATGCGCCTGGCCTACCAGGACACTCTTACCGGCCTGCCCAACCGCGCGATGTTCAACGACCGCCTGGCCCAGGCTGTGAAGCTGTATCGTCGCAGCAAGTCTCCGGTTTCCGTCCTGGTCATGGACCTGGACCGGTTCAAGTACATCAACGACACCCTGGGCCACGGCGCCGGAGACATCGTTCTTCAGGAGGTCGCCAAGCGGCTGCGCAACGCGGTCAGGGAGTCCGACACCGTCGCGCGCCTTGGCGGAGACGAGTTCGGGATCCTGCTGGCTACCGGAAATGCGGATCGCGCGTTGGTCGTTGCGCGCATGATCGACGCCGTGCTCGAGGCGCCGATCGAAATCGAGCGTCAGCCGGTGGACGTGGGATCCAGCATCGGTATTGCCCAGTGTCCCGAGCATGGCGAGGACCCCGGTGTCTTGCTGCGTCACGCTGACGTCGCGATGTACGAAGCGAAGCAGCAGAGATCGGGCGTCGCCGTGTATCAAGCGAGCTACGACAAGCACCGCGCGGAGCAACTCTCGCTGCTCAGCGACTTGCGCAAGGCGATCGCGGAGAACCAGCTCAAGCTCCACTATCAACCGAAGGTCGACCTGCGGCGCGGGCGGCTGGTCGGCGTCGAAGCGCTGGTGCGCTGGGATCACCCCGACCGCGGGATCGTTCCGCCTTCCGAGTTCATTCCCTTCGCCGAGCAGACCGGCGTGATCAGGGAGGTGACCCGGTGGGTGATTCCGGAAGCGATGCGCCAGTGCGGTGTGTGGCGCGCCCAGGGCGTGTCCCTCACCGTCTCGATCAACGTTTCCACGCGTGACCTGCTCGACCGCGAGCTGTCGGGAGTGTTCGCGACAGCAACGCGGAAACACGAGGTTCCGCCCGATATGGTCATTGCCGAGGTCACCGAGAGCGCCCTGGTGGAAGACCCGCTTCGCGTCCAGGAAACCATGCGGGAGCTCAAGCACCTCGGGTTGCGGCTGTCCATTGACGACTATGGCACCGGCTACTCGTCGCTGGCCTACATCCAGCGGCTGCAGTGCGATGAGCTCAAAGTGGACCGCACCTTCGTCACGCACATCTCGGGTCGGGACAAGGATGCGGCTATCGTGCGCTCCACCATCGACCTCGGTCACAGCCTGGGCTTGACCGTCGTCGCCGAGGGGGTCGAAAACGACGAGGTCCTGGGCGTGCTCCGGGAACTCGGATGCGACCTGGGACAGGGTTTCGGCATCTGCCGTCCGCTGCCGCCGGAAAAGCTCATGGATTGGATCACGAGCTGCGAATGGCAACCCGGGCACGTCGCGACAAGGCAGCCGGGGCCTTTGACGGGCTTCCAGTGGTCTAGCTCACCGCTCTCACGCAGGCATGAACCCATGACAACACACTGCCCGAGGATATCGACGAAACGCATCTGGATATGCTGCTTGTATTGCTGGCTGATGCTGCTTCAGCGTGACCGCACGCTCGGAGTGGGGTTTCGACGCCACCGGAGGTTTCTCCTACGACGACAACCTTTCCAACGGCTTCGAGGCCGAGGATCGCAAAGCTGACACTGCGGCAGTCATCGACGTCTCTGGCGGCTGGTATGAGCAGCTCAGTGCCAGCACGGCAGTCAGCGTGAACCTTCTGGCTCACTCGGACACTTTTTTCCGTTATTCCGGCCTGAGCAACGTCGGGACTGGGAGCACGCGCCCAGCTGCGCACGAAATTCGGCCTCGGCCCGACAGCGCCTTGGCTGGCGATCGCGGCCCAAGGCGTCTATCACAACTACCACTACGACTACCTGGACGGCTGGCAGTATGCGGCCGGCGCTACCCTGGGGACACAGTTGAGCGAGCGCTGGTCGCTGCGCGGGACCGTCCGGTATGACGCGTACGTCGCAGACAGTTCGCAGCCGCCGATCGTCCCGACCATGGTCGGCTCGCCCTATGACGTATACGGCTGGAACTTCGGTGCCCAGGCAGCATTCCTGGCGAGCGCCGCGGATCGGGTTTCCGTGTCCTACACTTGGCGAACCGGCACCGTGACTTCTGTCACGCACCCGGACCTAGAGATCTTCGAGTACTCGGATCGCGTCGCCAGGGATCCGGTCTTCGGCCCCGGAGAGTTCGCCTACCGCATCAATGCGAACACGCAGACGATCAGCCTTGCGTGGAGCCATACGCTGGGTCGGCATACTGCGCTGAACCTGGTATACGCGTACCGCCGCAGCCAAGCCGAGTATGATCTCGGCCAGTACTACGCGAATGTGCTGAGCGTCAACTTCACCTACAGCTACTGATGATCGCACTCGGACGGCACCTTGCGATGCTGGCGTGCCTGGTCTCGGCGACCGGGGCGCAAGCAGCGAAGCTGAGTGCGATGGTGTATGGCGCCGACGCGAAGCCTTTGCCGAATGCCGTGGTCGTCGCCGTCCCGGAGGACGGCCGGCTGCCCCCGGTCGGCAAGACCGTGGAAGTCGTGGACCAGATCGACAAGGAGTTCGTCCCCTATGTGAAGCCGGTGAGAGCCGGCTCCTACGTTCGGTTTCCGAACAAGGACAACATCGGGCATCACGTCTATTCTTTCTCTCCGGCCAAGACGTTCGAGCTCCCGCTCTACAAAGGGACGCCCTCGCAGCCGGTTCTGTTCGATAAGCCCGGGATCGTCAAGCTGGGTTGCAACATCCACGACTGGATGGTCGGCTACCTCTACGTAGCCGAGACACCCTACTTCGGAAAGACCGCGCGCGACGGCCGCGTCGATCTGGACGATCTACCTGCCGGGCACTATCACGTCCGCGTGTGGCATCCCCGCATGGAAGGGTCCGAAGCAGCAACGCTCCAGCGCGTAGAGTTGCAAGAGGCAGAGCCTGCGGTGGTCGAATGGACGCTGAAGCTCAATCCCGAGTACAGGCCTCAGCGCACGCCACTCCCCGGTGAGCCCGGGTACCGATAGCAGGCCTGGCAAGTTCAAGAGCCTAGATCTCGGCCACCACCCGGCCGATGACGGTTCCCGCCTTCAGTTGCTCGAGCGTGCGGCTCACTTCGGACAGCGGCCGCTTTTCGATCGGGATGCGTTTGAGCTTGCCGGCGCGAGCGAGCGCAACCACCTCCTTCAATTCGGCGACCGTGCCGACGTAGGAACCTTGGATCGTGATCGCGCGCTGGATGAGAGAGACCAGCGACAGCGGAATCTCGCCTCCGAAGAGACCGACCAGAATCAGCTTCCCGCCCTTGCGCAGCGCTCCCAGCGCCAGAGTCGCCGTGCTCGCAGCGCCAACCAGATCCACCGCCCCGTAGATGGTCCCGCCGGTGATGTCCTTCAGCGCTTTTGCCGCTTCCGGATCGCGCCCGTCGACGGCCCCCGCTGCGCCGGCCGCTCGCGCTGCGTCGAGCTTGGCTGCGTCGACATCGACGCTGACGATGCGCTGGTGACCTGCCGCCTTCAGCATCTCGATCGCCATCAATCCCAGACCGCCCGCACCCATCACTGCCACCCACTCGTCGCTCGGGATGGGGTTGAGCTTGGAGACCGCCGAATAGGTCGTCAGGCCAGAGCACGACAAAGTAGCCGCCCAAGCGGGATCGACGCCGCTGGCATCGACGAGATACTTCGGATGCGGGACCAGCAGATGATCCGCGTATCCGCCGGGACGCTGTATGCCGATGTTGCGCGGCGTCATGCAATAGTTGTCCAGACCCTCGCGACAACGCGCGCAGATTCCGCAGCCGATCCAGGGACACACCAGGCGATCCGCGCCGATCGGCACGTCGCCGGCGTCCGGTCCCGCCGCAATCACGGTGCCGTACGGTTCATGGCCAAGCGTGACCGGCGGTTTCATGCCACGCTCGGACATGTAAAAGCGCTTGCCTCCGCCGAGCTCGAAATAGCCCTCGTGGATATGGACGTCGCTATGGCAGACGCCACAATACTTGAGTTTGAGCAGGACTTCGGTACCGGTCGGCTTGGGGGTTTCGCGCGTCGCCTTTTGCAGAGGCTTTCCCCATTCCGTCACGTCATAGCTGAGCATGCTTTCCTCCGACGATTTGCGATGCCGAGTGCTGTACCACACGGAGCTGTATTGAATCGATGACCTCGATTCTACTGCACCGACCTCGAGCTCGTGGAACGCCATGCGAGGAGCGCGTCTACGGTGGCGTGCGCTGTCACACGCCGAGATAGCGATGCCAAAGGCCGCGATCAGCGGCAAGCTGGGCCGAGCTACCGTGCCACGCGACGCGGCCGCGCTCGATGATCGTGTGGTGGTCGGCCAGCGGAATCAGCCGCTCGACATGCTTGTCTATCACCAGAATAGTCTGGCCTTCGGCTCGGAGCATCGACAGGCAGCGCCAGACCTCTTCACGGATCAGCGGGGCGAGACCCTCAGTGGCCTCGTCCAAGATCACGAGCGCGGGATTGGTGATCAGGGCGCGCCCGATGGCGAGCATCTGTTGCTCGCCGCCCGAGAGCTCATTGCCCATCCGGCCAACGCGTGATGCGAGGTTGGGGAACAACGCCAGCACGCGCTCCAATGTCCATGGGCGGGCTGCGCGAGCACGGTTCTCCGCAAACGCCAGCAGATTCTCGCGTACGCTCAGATTCGGAAAGATCTGGCGCCCCTCGGGGACCAGCGCGACGCCCATGCGCGCGATCTGGTCCGGCCGCCGACGCTCGACGCGTTCGCCGCGGAACGTGATGCTGCCGGCGCGCGCAGGGGTGAGTCCCAGGAGCGCGCGAACCGTCGTGGTCTTGCCCATGCCGTTGCGTCCCAGCAAGGTCGCCATCTCGCCGCACCTCAGCGACAGGTCGATACCGAACAGGACTTGGCTGCTCCCATACGCAGCCTCGAGGCCTTCCGCTTTGAGCAGCACAGGGGCCGAGTTCAGTGGCGCTTCTGTCACAGCGCTGCGGCCTCCTCTCCCAAATAGGCGCGCTTCACTTCCGTATTGTTGCGGATCGCCTCCGGCACGCCCGTGGCGATGATGCGCCCGGAGTCGAGGACTGAGATTCGATCGGCCAGCCGAAATACCGCGTCCATGTCGTGCTCCACCAGCAACAACGTGAGCGTACCCTTGAGTCCCGCGATCAACGCCACCATGCGCTGCGACTCCTCCGGGCCCAAACCCGCCATAGGCTCGTCGAGCAGCAATAGGCGAGCGCGCGTCGCCAGCGCGAGTCCGACCTCGAGCTGACGCTGCTCACCGTGCGCCAACAAGCCGGCAACCACATGCTCACGCCCGCCGAGTCCGATCTGACCAGCCAGCGCGCGCGCTTCCTCGAACAACGCGGGTTCTCGCGCCAGCGGTCGCCAGAATCGTAAGCTCGAGCCGGTCCGCGCCAGCACCGCGAGCGCCAGGTTGTGCACGACGGTACTGCCACGGAAGATGCTTGTGATCTGATACGAGCGCGCCATTCCGAGATGCACGCGCTGATGGAGGCTGGCCCGTGTGATGTCGCGTCCATCGAAAAAGATCCTGCCGCCGTCGGCGCGCAGCGCGCCGGATAGTTGGTGGATCAACGTGGTCTTGCCTGCGCCGTTGGGACCGATCAGCGCGTGGATCTCGCCCGATGGGACCGACAAGTCGACGTGGTCGGTGGCGATCACGCCGCCGAAATGCTTGAGCAGCCGCTCTACGCGCAGAAGCGCATCAGCCACCGGTCGACTTCCTCCCAGCCGCCGGACCGACGAACAGCAAACCCGCCAGACCTTGCCGTGCGTACAGCACGATCGCCAGTAGCGCGACCCCGAGCCCCAGTTGCCAATGCAGCGTGTACGCCGACAGAACTTCCTCGAGGACGAGGAATACGGCCGCCCCCAGCGCGCCGCCATAGAGGTAGCCGACGCCGCCCAGGATCACCATGATCATCAGGGTGCCGGACTGCGTCCATTGCAACAGGTTGGGGCTGACGAACCCGTTCTGATTCGCCAGCAGCGCGCCGGCCAGCCCGGCCGCTCCTCCGGCCAGCGCGAAGCTGATGAGCTTGTAGCGAAAGGTCGGGAAGCCGATGGCCTCCATGCGCGTTTCGTTGTCGCGGATCGCTTGCACCACCTGCCCGAAACGGGCGTTCAGCAGGCGCTGCATGAGGTACAGGCAAGCCACGACGATGGCGAGGACGACGTAGTAGAACGTGAGATCGCCGGCGAGATCGAGGCCGAAACCGAGGCGAGAGCGTCCGGCCAAGTTCAGCCCATCCTCTCCACCATAGGCGCGCAATGAGATGAACAGGTAATAGACCATCTGCGCGAAAGCGAGCGTGATCATGATGAAATACACGCCGCGCGTTCGCAGCGAGATGGCGCCGATGACCAACGCGAACAGCGCCGAAACGACTATGGCCAGCGGCCAGCTCACCCAGGCGCTGCTCACACCCTGTTCCATCAGTATGGCAACCGTGTATGCGCCCATGCCCAGGAACGCGGCGTGTCCGAAGCTCACCATCCCTCCGTAGCCCAGGATCAGATTCAGGCTGCTGGCGGCCAGCGCGTAAATCAGGATCCGGGTCGCGAAACTGACGTAGAACAACTGATCCCAGTGCTTGGCTGCGAGCGGGAACGCCACCAGCAGCACCAACATGCTGATGGCCAGCCGGTTACGCATCGCATCGATCCACGTGCGTCGCTCACGCCCGGGCTGGAAACAAACCCTGCGGCCGCCAGAACAGGACAGCCGCCATGAGGACGTAGATGGCTATCGATGCGAGAGCAGGACCAACGCCGGAAGCTACGGCGGGCGACAGAAAGCTGCGCAGCAGCATCGGCACGAAGGCGCGGCCGACGGTGTCGACCATGCCCACCAGCAGCGCTCCCACCAGCGCGCCGCGGATAGAGCCGATGCCGCCGATCACGATGACCACAAAGGCGAGGATCAGGATGCTCTCGCCCATGCCAACCTGCACGGCGAGGATGGGACCCAGCATGGCGCCGGCAAGCGCGCACAGCGCGGCGCCGACGGCGAAGACCGCGGTAAACAGCAGCTTGACGTCGACCCCCATGGCGGCCGCCATCTCGCGATTGGACGCACCAGCGCGGACCCACATGCCCACGCGCGTCCGTCCCACCAACAGGTAAAGCAGCACGGCTACCGCAAGTCCGACGCCGATCACCGCCAAGCGAAAAGCCGGGTAGGAGAAACCCCGGCAGCAACTGCACCGGACCGGCCAGCCCAGCCGGCATGCTCAGCATCACGGGTTGCGACCCGAAGATGAGGCGCACCACTTCGTTGCAGATCAACAGCAGCGCGAAGGTCGCCAGGACCTGGGACAAGTGGTCGCGAGTGTAGAGCCGGCGCAGCACCGAAACTTCGAGCAGTACCCCGACCGCCGCAGTACCCACCATCGCCGCGAGCACCGCCAGCATGAACGACCCGGTCGCCTGTGCCACAGCGGCAACCAGGTAAGCGCCGATCATGTACAGCGAGCCGTGCGCCAGATTGATCAGGTCCATGATCCCGAACACCAACGTCAGCCCGGCAGCCAGCAGGAACAGCATCAGGCCGAACTGCAAGCCGTTGAGGGTCTGCTCCAGGATCAGGACGGACATGCCGTCACTTCAGGGGGCACTGCTCGACGTACGCGTCCGGATGGTCTTTCAACACCGTGCTGAGGGTGCGGTTAGTGATGCGGCCTTTTGCGTCGCGTTCCACTACGCGCAGGTAATAATTCTGGATCGGAAACCCGTTGCGGTTGATCTTGAACGCCCCACGTACCGACTTGAATGCATTGGCGCGCAGCGCTTTGCGTACCGCCTCGCTGTCGTCGAGCTTGCCTTTGACCTCGCGCACAGCGGCGTCGATCGCGCGCGCCGCTTCGTAGCCCTGGGCCGCGAAGCCGCTGGGCAGCCGCCCATACTCCTTCTCGAACGCGGCGACGAAAGTCCGGTTCTCCGCATTGTCCAGATCGTGGTTCCAGAAGCCGGTGTTGTAGATGCCCGAGCATGGGTTCGCCCACGGCCGGGATGATGTCCTCGTCCGCGGAGAACGCCGTCGTGATCAGCGTGACCTGCTTGCCCAGTCCCGAGGCGGAGAACTGCTTGATGAAGTTGATGCCCATTCCGCCGGGGAGAAAGAAGAACACGGCGTCGGGCGCCGCGGCACGGATCTGCGCCAGCTCCGCCGAATAGTCGAGCTGACCCAGACGCGGGTAAACCTCGTCGGCGATGCCGCCCTTGTAATAGCGCTTGAAGCCGGAGACCATATCCTTGCCCGCCGGATAATTCGGCGCCAGCAGAAAGATCTTCTTGAATCCCTTGTCCGAGGTGTACTTTCCCGGCTGACTCTGGAGTAGCGTCGTTCTGCCAGGACACGCTGAAGAACCACGGGCTGCATTTCTCGCCGGCCAGCAGCGATGGGCCGGCGTTGGCGCTGATCAGGAACGTCTTGCTGTCGAACACAACCGGCGCCACCGCGAGCAGAACATTGGAGAAGACGATGCCGGTCACGAAGTCCACATGGTCGCGCTTGACGTACTTGTCGACGATCTGCCGGCCCATCTCCGGGTTCTGCTGATCGTCGGTGATGATCACTTCCGCGGGCAAACCGCCAAGCTTGCCGCCGCTCATCTTGAGCGCCAGGTTGAAGCCATCCCGGATATCGATGCCGATGGCGGCGGCCGGCCCTGACAGCGTGCTCATGAAGCCGACCTTGACCTGATCCGCCGCCTGCGCATGATGTCGCAAGCGCCAAGACAAGACCCGCGGCCAATGTCCCTCTGTGCATTATTGTCTCCCCTGCTATGGTTATCGACACAGTGTAGCGCAGGCAGGCGTATGCCACCCGCGTCACCAATCTTCTCTCACCGCCCTGACGACGTCGGTTCCCATGGCATGGCGTCCACTCAGCGCTGCCGTCAGCGTGGCCAAGAGGAGCAGCGCAAGGGCGAGGATCCCGAGCAGTTCCCATGGGATGTGCAGCTCCATGCTCCAGTGGAAGGACTGGCGATTGATCACGTGTATCAGGATCAGACTGATCAGCCAACCGGGAATCAAACCCACGCTGAGCCCGAGTGCGGCAGACAGCAGACCTTCGGAGGCGAGCATGGCGCCGATCTGTCGCCGGGTCATGCCGATGTGGCGCAGCACACCGAACTCTCGGCGGCGCGCAGCCACCTGACCGGCCACGCCGGCGGACAATCCGAACAACCCGATCAGGATGACGCACGCCTCCAGGACATACGTGACAGCGAAGGTTCGATCGAAGATCGAGAGCGAAAGCTGTCGAATCTCACCCGGCTGGGACAGCTCGATGCGGTCAGCGCCAGGTAGTGCGTGCCGCAAAGCGGTCTCCACCTGCCCGCTCGTGGTTTCCGGAGCCAACCACAAGCCCGCATCCGTTGCCAGGCGATCGCCGGTCAGGTCGATGTAGACCGCTCGGTCGATCAACAGCGCGCCATTCTGCCGCGCATAGTCGCGCCAGATGCCCGCAACGATAAAGGCAGCGTTGCGTCCCGCCAACGGCACTTCGATACGTGCGCCTGGGCGCAGTCCATACAGATCCGCCACCGCTTCCGTGATCCATATCGCAGGGGGATCGCCAGGGCCAGGACGGACCGGGAGCGTGACCAACGGCAGCACGGTCTCGGCCCGCGCGGCATCGAGATCCCGTGCGAGCAATGTGACACGCGGGAGAGAGGGATCGAGCAGCACCTGCTGTGCGCGCAGGAACTCGACGCGCTGCACGCCAGGCAGCCGCGCAATGGCTTGCTGCGCGGATTCGTCCAGGAAGCCGGTGTCGCCCCCCGCCCCCGCGCGCAGATAGAGATCGGCCGGCAGCATGCGATGCAGCCACGCGTCCAGAGAGTCTCGGAACGAAGCCACCATGATGGCCATGGATACCATCAGTCCAACGGCCGCGACGACAGCGGTCAGTCCGATGCCAGCTTGCGCCGAGGCAGCTCGCAACTGCGCGAACGCCAGCGCACCTGGAACGCTGCGCGGCAGTGGCAGCGTTGCAAATACGCGCGCGGAGACCCATGGCACGAGCACGATGGCGCCGACGAGCAGCAGAGCAACAGCGCCGTAACCGAACAGCGGCAAACCGCCAACGGCTGGAAGCTGAGCCGAGACACCTCCGCCCGCCATCAAGAGCAGACCAACACCCGGGGACTGGAGGCGAGCATAGGGGAGTTGCTCGTCGCCAGCCTTTAGCGCCGGCGCGGGCTGCGCGCGCGACGCTTCGAGCGCGGGCAGCAAGCCGCCCGCGAGTGCAGCAAGGATCCCAGCCGCGAAGAACGTCAGCAATGCCGCGACGTCGAGCTGCACCTGCGGCTTCACCCCGCTGAAAAATCCTGCGCCGAGGTCTGCGCCTATCGTGGCCACCGTCGCAACCGCGAGCAGATGTCCCCCCAGCAGGCCGAGCACAGCTCCGGCGGTGCCGACCAATACGCTCTCGCCCGCGAGCATCCACAACAGCCGACTGCGCGTCACACCCAGCACGCGTAGCAGCGCAAGCTCGGCACGCCTGCGGAGGACGGAAAGGAGCTGGGTCGAAAACACCAGCAGGGCGCCGGTAAACAGTGCAACCAGCGCGAGCACGTTGAGGTTCGTCCGGTAAGCGCGAGTGAGGCGCAGATTCGACTCCACCGTTGACTGTGGCGGTTGGACATACACACCGGCCGGAAGCGTCCGCTGCAACCGCTGCTGGAACGCCGCGACCTCCACGCCGGGATGCAGTCGCAAGTCCACCCGGGTTAGCCTGCCCAGGCGGTGAAAACGCCATTGCACGGCAGCGATATCCATCACGGCAAGATGCTGATGCGTCGCGTCTCCCGGCAACAACCCCGCAACGCGCAGATCGACATCCTCGAGTCCCACCTGGACCCTCAGCACGGCGCCGGGCTCGAGACCCAAGGATTGCGCCGCGGACCGGCTGAGGAAAATCGCGTCGGAGCGCAGCGTATCGAGCCGGTCGCTGCTTTCGCCGACCAGCCCGGGCTGCAACCGACCTGCGCGAAACGCGTCCAGCCCGAGCAGCCGCAGCGGCTCGTCACGTCCCGGCAGGCGCGCATCGACTTCGAGCGCCGGGCTGGCCACTGCCACCTCGGGCAGCCGCGCAATCGGCGGATACAACGCCTCATCGAACCCCGCGCGCGCGCCGCGCACGGTGAGATCGGCGTCGCCGGAGAGCGTGTACAGGGCTTGCGCAAACTCGTTGGCCGCGGTGCGATTGATCAGCTGCACCGCGTATCCCAGGGCCACACCCAAAGCGATGGCCATCACCGACAGCGAGGACCCGCCCTTTCCTCCGCCACAGCGGCGCGAGGAGCATTGGAGCGAGGTAGACCGATGTCTTCATCTCCGCGCCGACTCGACAAATTCTGCAATGGCCTCCAGTGTGCCCTGTGTCTGATCGACGTGAGGCGAGTGCGCACAACCAGCGAGCACGGTGGTCTCCACGGGACCTCCGAGCTGTCGTTCGAGCGCCTCGATCTGCGCCATCGTGCTGTACTGGTCATCTTCGCCCTCGGATCACAAGCGCAGGTGCGGTGATGCGGGGCAAACACGCCTCGATGTTCCAGGCGCGGAAGTCCGGATGCAGCCAGATTTCGCACCAGCCCCGGAAAGCGCCCACCGGGTCCTCGTGATGCCGGCCCAGTTTCGTCGCCAGGTCACCTGCCTCGAAAGCGGCCTTGGCTTGTGCGATGGCTGCGATCGTGATGTCTTCCACGAACACGTGCGGCGCCATCAGAACCAGGCCGCGCACCGGCTGACAGCCCGAAGCGGCATGGATGAGAGAGATGGAGGCGCCGTCGCTATGGCCGATGAGGATCGGGTCGCGAATGGAAAGCGTGTCGAGCACCTCGGGCAGTGCATCCAACGCCTCTTGATGCATGTAGTCCACCGCGCGCGGCAGCGTCAGACGATCGGATTTCCCGTAGCCATATCGCGAATAGACCAGCGCGGAGCAGCCCGTCGCCTCCGCTACGAGCGCGGGAAAATCCTTCCACAGGGCGACCGAGCCCAGCCCCTCGTGGAGAAATACGAGCACTGGCATGGCGTCCGGTGGCCGTCCCGTCGTCCTCGCGCGGGGACGAATCCACTCGTATTCGAGCCGATGACCAGTGGCGTGGAGATAGCTCACGGATAGAAATTCTGGCGTCCTCCCGAGATGTTACCGCAGCGGACAACTGGCTGATCGCGGGAAGTCAGACGCGGATGCGTGAGGCGAACCGCCGATCAGGCTTCCGGCCAGGGCCAGCACCATCCGGCCCGATCCACTAACATCACAGCGCGCTCGTCCCCGCTATCCGCGCCCACCCAATCGCTTCTGCGGCAGCGACCAGGGCTGGGTCGAACTGGCGCCCGCATCGACGCGCTACCCATGAACCCGAGCGACAAACCGGAGACATCATTGGCTGCCGACCCTCACACTCTTGTAGTTCTCAATCCCGGGCACTTTCATGCCGCCCTCACTTTGCGCAAGAGCCATCCCCGCTTGAGCGACGACGTCCACGTCTATGCTGAGGACGGTCCCGAGGTGGAGACCTTCCTGCGGATGGTGCAGACCTTCAACGAGCGGGCCCAGGACCCGACGCACTGGAAGCTCCGCGTGTATCGCGGCGCCGACTACCTGGAACGGCTACGCTCCGAGCGGCCGGGGGAGATCGTGATCATCGCAGGAAGAAACGACACGCGGATGAGGTCGATCCACCTGCTGCACGCAGATGGATTCCTCGTCCTGGGCGACAAGCCCTGGCTGATCGCCGCGGACCAGATCTCGATGTTGGAGAAGACCACTGCCGCGACGACCGCTGGCGTGGGACATCATGACCGAGCGCCACGAGATCGCCAATCGGCTGCAGCAGGCGCTCGCCGCTCAGCCCGAAGTGTTCGGGCGCTTCCGCACCGACCACACGGAGCCGGCGATCGAGATGCGGAGCGTTCACCACCTGTACAAGGTCGTCAACCAGCGGCCGCTGGTGCGACCGCACTGGTACTTCGACACCGCTGTTCAAGGTGAGGGCATCACCGACGTCACCACGCATCTGGTCGATTTGACGCAATGGCTGGTCGGCGGCGGGAAGCGATCGGACTACAGCCGCGACGTGGAGCTTCTATCGGCGCGCCAGTGGCCAACGACAGTACCACGCGACGTGTTCGAGCGCATCACCGGTTACTCGGATTTCCCCGAATCGCTGCGCGGCAACGTCGTCGACGGGGCGCTCCGCTATCTTTGCAACGCGCAGTTCTCCTATCGCCTCAACGGTGTTCCGGTTCGGCTCGAATCGCTGTGGCACCTCGCCATTCCAGAGGGCGGTGGCGATACCCATCATGCAATCGTGCGCGGGACTCGGGCCGACCTGATCGTCGAACAGGGGCCGGACACCAAGTTCCGCACCGAGCTCACGGTTCGCCCCGCCAGCCCCGACCTTGACTACGCGCGCGCGCTGCACGCTGCAGTTGCAGCGCTGCGGGATCAGTTCCCGGGCGTGGGAGTCGAACCCACCGGCTCCGCTTTCCGTATCGCGATCCCCGAAGCGTTGCGGACGACGCACGAGGAGCACTTTGCCGCGGTTCTCGACCAGTTCCTCACCTACGTCGACCGCGGGCAGTGGCCCGACAACCTCGGGCCGGACCTGGTGACCAAGTACACGCTGCTGGCCCGCGCTGCTGAGCTGTCCCGCTCCAGCCCGTAAGCCCGAGCGGGCTTCGGGTCCGGCTTTTGCTCAAGGTCGCCTGGTTGACCGCCGATAACCGCTTGTGAAAATTGGCCAAATTCGACTCCAGCCCCTGCAGCGACCCGCCCGACGCAGCATGACGACCTGGTGGCAAGTCGATACAGCGACAGCACGCGCAACGTTGTGGTCTCGCAGACTGCTGAGCTCAGCTTGCCGAACCGCGATCGCCTGTCGGCCTTCACGGGCGCGCTCGCATGCCAAACGAGGACGGCCGCGCGGCGCGCGGTTTCGTTCCCCCCGCCAGCAAGTGCGGGATTTACGTTCACGGAACTGATCGTGGTCTTGCTTGTAATCGGGATCCTGGCAGCCGTTGCAATCGCCAAACTCACGAACATCAACGTCATCCAGCAACGCTCCGAGTACGACAAGGTCATCTCGGCGCTCCAATACGCGCGCACGTCCGCAATCGCTCAGCGCCGCTACGCTTGTGTCGGCATCACCGCGACTGCGGTCTCCCTGACGCTCGACCCCAATCCCCCGGAGTCGACCGCCAGTCCGTTTGGCGGAATCTGCCCGTTCGCTACCGCCTTCGCACTGCCATCCCCGGACCCGACGCCTTCGTGCGGGTCGAATCAGACCTGCGTCAAGAACACATCGATCGCGTCGACGTCGAGCAGTTTTCAGTTTGATCCGCGTGGGCGCGCATCAGCACAGGTCGTCATCACCGTCTCGGGCTTTCCAGCCATCACGGTGGAAGGGGAGACCGGATATGTGCACTAGGCTTTTGTCGGCTTCCCGCGACGCGCGGGCTGAGCTTCATCGAGTTGTTGATGTTCATCATCATCGTCAGCGTCTGCCTTGCGGGGGTCCTGGCGGCGATCAACATGGGAGCGCAGCACAGCTCGGACCCGATGGTACGCAAACAGGCGCTGGCCGCCGCCGAGTCGCTGCTCGAGGAGATCGAGCTGCAGCCCTTCACATACTGCGATCCGCGCGATCCTTCCGCTGCGACAGCGACGAGTTCAGCCACGGGCCCAACCGGCTGCAGCGCTGCCGGATTCTCCATGGACAACACCGCCAACTGGGGCTCGGGAAAGTCGCGCTATGGCCCTCCAGCACAGCCCGATTTTTTCAACAATGTCGGCGACTACAACAACTTCTCGATGGCCGGCACGCTCAACGACATCTTCCAGCAAGCCAGCTCCAGCCTGGCCGGATTCAGCGCGAGCGTCAAAGTGACGCAAGTTGGGACCGGGTTCGGGCTTGCCAGTACCGACGTGCTGCGCATCGACGTCACTGTCACGGGCAGCGGCAATACCGTCGCGTTAACGGGATTTCGCTTCCGCCACTCGCCCAACCTCACCAATTGAGCATGACCGTGAGATCAGCCCGCGGCTTCACCCTGCTCGAGGCGATCGCCGTCATGGTCATCACCGGCATCATCGTAGGCATGGTCGCGATATTCATCCAGCGTCCGATCGAAGGTTACTTCAGCAGCACGAATCGTGCGGCCATGGCCGATGCCGCAGATACCGCCTTGCGCCGCATCGGCAGGGATGTGCGCCTTGCGCTCCCGAACACCGTGAGGGTTGCGGGGGGCGGTCTGTTCCTCGAGTTCATACCGATCAGGACCGGCGGTCGCTACCAGCAGAACGACACATGCTTCTCTTCGGGTTGCACCAGCCTGTCCACGTTCGGTGACATGTTGAGCAACGTTCAGATCACAACCGGATCGGACCTCGTTGCGATTTACAATCAGTACAACAACAGCGGCGCGGACTGCGCTCCGACGACGGCGGGACTCTACAGCGCCTACTGCGGGCAAAGCATTACGACCTTGACCTCGGCGAGCGGCGCGGGGACCACGACCAACACCCTCGGCTTCGCGAGCTACGTGTTCCTTCCGCCGGGCGGATCGCCGAGCCGCCGGGTGTTCATCGTCGCAGCATCTCCGGTGACCTATGCTTGCGATGCCGCGACCAACACGTTGTGGCGGATTTCGGGGTACGCGCGCTCCGCCGCACAACCGACCAGCCTTGTCGCGGCCCCCCTCTCTGCAGCCACGAGCAAGGTTCCGCTCGCGACCAACGTATCCTGTCCCGCCGTAGTCGCCGGCGTGCCTCCGCGCTTCTCGTACTCCGCGGGCGCCTCCGAGCGCTACAGCCTGCTTTCGGCATGGATTACGCTTTTGAAGAGTGGAGAGACTGTCAATCTCCTGCATCAGATCCATGTTGACAATACTCCATAATTCTCGCGATCAACGCGGCTTTGCGCTCGCCAGCGCGATCTTCATTATCGTCGTCCTGGCCGCGCTGGCGCTCGCTATCACTTTGCTGACGACGCAAACGGAAACCGGACATGCTCGCGACATTTCCGGATCGCGCGCATACCAAGCGGCGCGCGCCGGGATCGACTGGGGTGCGTATCAGGTGTTGGATCCGTCAAATGCCACCGCGACCTCCGGCACGGCACCGCTGCCAAATTGCCCGGGCGCCGTTGGCAATACGTGCCCAACTGCAGCCGCGCCGACTTCCTCGACCCTGCCGGCTGGGCCGTTAGGGTCGAGCGTTCTCGCGGACTACGCAGTCACCCTGCAGTGCTCCTGCGCCGATTTCGTCGAGGGCGGGCGAAACCTCCGCGTGTTTCAGCTGAAGTCGACGGCTACCTACGGCGCCGGCGTCGGCAAGGTCGAACGGCAACTCTCAGCCCGCGTGTCCTATTGCCGCGACCCGAGCGGCAACCCGGCGATGCAGCCGCCCTACGGATGCAGTTGATGAACCTGCGTCGCGGGCTCGTCTGCGTCTCGTTTCTGTCGATCGGACTTTTTTCCGCCTCGGCGATAGCGCGCACCTGCACATCTGCGGGAACTGGTTTCTGGGACGCCAGTGCGACCTGGAACGCGGCGTGCACAGGCGGCCCCATAGCAGGTGATACGGTGACCATTTCAGACAACAACACGGTCACCGTCAGGACAAATGCAACAGCCAGCAGTCTCTCAATCGCTGGAGGTGGCAACAACTCGACATTGACCGTCAATGGCGGCTTCGCGCTGACGATCAACGGCAACGCGACGGTCAATGCCCCCACGACCAACAACCGCACCAAGCTGATCAATGTCCTCGCCAACGCTCAACTCACGATCAACGGCAACCTGACCTTGACTGGCGGCTCCGCAACCCGCGTGACACGGCTTCAGCTCGGCAATAATGCGCTCCACCGTGGTACGGTTACCGGGGACATCAACGTGAGCGGGACTACGGCTCGGTCACGTTCCAGGCGTCGGGAACGTTGAACGTCGGAGGAGATTTCGACAACGGCGCGACGTTTACGCAAGCTACGGGCACGGTGGTCTACAACGGCAACGGCGCGCAGAACCTCGGTACCTACACCTACAATAACCTCGTCGTCACCAAGAGCGGCGGAGTCGCCACCGCCACAGGAGCCGTCAGCACAGCAACGCTCACCTTCGCTGCGTCGAACGCTGGCATCGTCACGATGTCCGGCACCAATCTCCTTTCGGTGACGAACACGTGCCCCGCTTCCGTCGTCCAAAGCGGGTCTGGCTGGGTGAACGGGAACCTGCGGCTGACCTTCGCCGCCGGCGCGCAGACCTGCACCTACCCGATCGGCGACGCATCGAACTACAGCCCGATCACGATCACCACAACCGGCGCCACCGCGGGGACACTCACTGCAGACGCGACGAACCTGATCCATCCGCAGAACGCCACGTGGCCCTTGAGCACGACCAACTATGTCAGGCGGTACTGGACCCTGGGCGCCGCAACGGACACGCTCGATGTCACCAGTTACGACGCGACGATGAACTGGGTGGCCGGCGACATCCAAGGTGGCGCGAACTACCAGAACTTCATCGTCGGCGAGTATCAGAGCGGGTGGGTCGTGCCCAATCCCTCCTTCTCATCGAACACCCCAACGTCCATCGTCGCCACCGGCATTTCAACTGCGTTCACCACGCCGGCTGATCTCGTGGTCGGTGAGCCTTATGCTTGCCTTCCGCCGGCCGGCGCGCCGGTCGCTCTGATCTGTCAGTGCGACAACTTCGGCCGCGCGACGCTCAATCCCTCCAGCATCTTCAACAGCAACTGGCTGTTGTCGACGAGCAGCGGCACTTTCGGGATCCCCAAGATCGTGAATCAGGGCCTGTTGCGGCTGACAGACAACACCGGCAACAACGCCACGGCGGCTACGGTGCCCGGCATCTTCCCGGCAGCGGGCAACTACATTTCGGTGGAGTTCAAGCAGTACGCTTACAACGGCAGCGGCGCCGACGGCATCGCAATGACGCTCTCCGACTATTCGATTGCCCCTACGCCCGGCGCCTACGGCGGATCGCTCGGCTACGCGCAGAAGACCGGTATCAACGGCTTCGCGGGCGGCTGGGTAGGCGTTGCGCTGGACGAGTTCGGCAACTACGAGAACAACACCGAAGGTCGGGTGGGCGGTGCCGGCGGCGCGTTGTTCCCGGACTCGGTCGGGGTGCGAGGTTCCGGGACCGGGACCACCGGCTACCCCTGGCTCGCCGGCAATACGACCGCGGGCGGGATCGACAACGCCGGTTCGGCAACCGCCGCTCCTGGAAACATGTACCAGATCATCGTCGACGCGCGCACCTATACGACGGCCACCAAGACCGCCATGGTCTCCGTGAACCGAGACAACACGACGAAGACCGGCGCGAACTACACGTCTATCGTCGCCCCGTTCGATGCGTACGTCGTCAATCCGGCGCAAGCAGCGGTGCCGGTCAACTGGCAGATCTCGTTCACGGGATCGACGGGTGGCTCGACCAACATCCACGAAATCGGCAGCCTGAAAGTTTGCGCCCAGACCTTCATCCCGCCGACGTCGAGCGGCACGGCTGCGGGCTTCAATGCGATCGACAGCGCGCTCCCCAACACCAAGCAGAACGCGCTGTTCGGGCATATCTACATGAAGCTAGCCAATGTGCCGTTCACGCTCAACGTCGCCGCGCTGCTGCCCCCGATCGGGGGCGTATCCCAGGGCGTAAACACGGTCTACGTCCCGAGCGGGAGCAAGAACGTGACCGTCAATCTCATCGACGACAGCCAGGCGGGGACTTCATGCAATTCCTCCGCGAGCGCCTGCTCGAGCTGCTCGAAGCCGGTGATCACCTCCCAGGTCGTCAACTTCACGTCCGCCAACGCGGGCTTCAAGACGAGCGCCGCTTTCACCGTGCCCAACGCCTATAAGCGCGTGATCGCACAGATGAACGACGGCACGACGATCGGGTGCTCTACCGACGCCTTCTCCGTCCGCCCAGCCTACTACGCGCTGTCGACGGCTCTGGCTGCGACAACCAAGGCGGGTGTGCAATTCGCGATCACGGCCACGCCGAAGAACCCGACCAACACCACGATCACCGGCGCCACTGGCTCGCCTGTTCTCGACAACACCAAGGCGCCGACGGCGGGCGGAAACCAAACGCTGCTCATGCAGTCGTGGAATGCGGGCGCCTCGTTCGGGACCTTCATCTACAACGACGTCGGCAGCTTCACCTTGCCATTGAACGCTATCTACGACGCACAATTCGGCAACGCTGCAGGCGAAGCGCAGGACAGGACAAACGGCGACTGTAATCCGGGAACAGGAATATCGCCCTATGTGCCCAACATCTGTTACGGGTACTCCGGAGCCGCGTGCAACAACACTTCACCGTTCAATCCCGATTCCAGCGGCAAATATTCCTGCGACATCGGCAGCGCAGCGTCGCCCAGCATCGGCCGCTTTTACCCGGATCACTACGAGGCTTCGGTGGCCATGGCTCAAGGGTGTTCGACGGACGCTTTCAGCTACATGGGACAGTCGTTCTCGATGACCTCGACGAGCGCTGGAGCGATCCAGATCAAAGCACTTGCCGCAGGCCAGACCTTCGCAACCGCCCCAGGCTTACCGTCGTACACGGGCGCTTACACGCCTCGGGCGAACATCTGGTTCGGGGCACAGGACCCAATACTTCGTCCCGGAGTCGATGTGATCGGCTGCGTTGCGACAACCCCGAACGCGACGGCTAATCGATGCACGGTGGGCGCGAACACCCCACCCTACAAGGCTGCTCCGTCTAACGCCTGGACTGCTGGCGTCTATACCGCGTCGACGACAACGTTCTACTTCGATCCCCCGAAGGATGCAACGACCACGCCCGATGTCACGTGGGGGCCCTACGATAATCTCTACGTGGGCCTCACGGTCTCCGATTCCGACGGCTCGACGCTGACGATTCCGGGTGGGCAGTCCTTCGTCCTGAACACAGACACCTATCAGAGCATCAACGGGGCGACCCCCGTGAAAGAGCGTTATGGCCGGATGCGCATCCAGAACGCCGCCGGGTCGGAGCAGGTGCCGCTCGCCGTGCCGGTCTTCCTGGAATACTGGAGCGGCACCGGCTGGACACCGAACGCGTTGGATGCGACATGCACCCGCTTGGTTACCACTCCAACCGCCTACGCGGGCAATACCGCAGTCGCCTCGTGCTTCGGCACGGGGTGCACTGCAGTGTCTAGCGGCAGTGTTGGCAGCCTCTACACTTCACGGGTCAAGACGGTCGGCGCCAATACCGTCGGGCCTCTGTCCTATTCCTCTCCCCAGTTCTCTTTTGGGCAGCGGAACGTGATGCTGTCAGCACCCAAGGCGAGCGGAACGATCAGCATGTCGGTGGAGGCACCCTCCTGGTTGAAGCTCGGGCCGAACGACCCGACCGGCATCAACCCGTCAGCGAGCATCCGCTTCGGCACCTACAACAGCCGCTTCATCTTCCTGCGGGAAAACTACTGAGCTAGCGCGTCGTCCTTAGCGCGTCGTCCTCGGCAGGGCGCGCAGGGCCTGACGATCGATCTTCCCTGTCCCGGTCTTCGGCAACGACGTCGAGGTATTCGACCACGCGCGGATACTTGTAGGGCAGACAGGCGCTGCTTGACGAACTCTTGCAGCGCGCGCGTCGTGTCCGCGTCGACGATATTGCCTGGGCGCAGCGCCACCCAGGCCTTCAGGCTCATCAGCCGGTTCGCATCTTCGACGCCGAGCACTGCGCATTCACCGACCGCAGGATGCTCCGCCAGGCAGCGCTCGACCTCGAGAGGATGGATCCACTGGCCGCTGACCTTGATCAGGTCGTCGGCGCGGCCTTCGAAATAGTAATAGCCGTCGTCGTCCTCGTGAAAGCGGTCGCCGGTCCAGATCCAGCCTCCGCGCATCGTCTCCTGCGTCTTGTCCGGACGATTCCAGTACATCGGCGCGGCCGAATCCCCTCTTACCCACATCAATCCAGACTCGCCACGCGGCACGGCATTGCCTTCGCCGTCAGTGAGTTTGATCTCGTAACCCGGGACCCGGGCCCCGCTGGCACCGGGTTTCGGCTTATCGATCGGGTTCGAAAGGTACATGTGCAGCACTTCGGTGGACCCCAGGCCCTCGATAATTGACAGTCCGTACCGCCGTTGCCACTCGCGGAACATTTCGCTGGACAGTACCTCGGCCGCGGAGATACACAGCCTCAGGCTCGACAGATCGCGTCTCTCGGAACCGGGGTGCGACAGCAGCGCACTGTACAAAGTCGGCAGTCCGAACAGAATCGTTGGTCGATCGCGCTCGATGACTGACAGCACCGACTCCGCGTCCGGCCGACCCGGATGCAGCACTGCGGTCGCCCCCACCGAAAAAGGGAAGGTGAGCGAGTTTCCAAAGCCATACGCAAAGAAAATCTTTGGCGGCGAGAACACGACGTCGTCCTCCCGTATCTCAAGGGCACGCCGGCCATAGCTCTCGAACGTATAGGCGGCGTCATGCTGCAGATGCACCACGCCCTTCGGCCGCCCGGTGGAGCCCGAGCTGTACATCCAGAACGCCATCTCGTCGCGGTGTGTATCCACCGCTCTCAGCTCGCGCGGCTGCCCTTCCAGCCACTCGTCCCACGCGGAGACCCCATACAGGTGCGGCGGAAGCTCTTGTGCCGCAACGCCGGCCAGCACCAAGTGTCGCAGCCGACTTGCCCGCATTTCCTGGTGACCCAGGAGTTTGACCAAGTCACCGCTTACGATTGCGACCTCGGCGCCGCTGTCCTGCAGATAGTAGGCCACTAACTCTGGCGGCGAGAGGGTGTTGACCAGCACCGGCACGAAGCCGGCACGGATCGCACCGAAAATGGCGGCAGCAAGTTGCGGTGTGTCATGCATCAACAGCAGCACGCGCTGGCCGCGCAACAATCCGAATGCATTCAGCCCCTGACCGACCTGCGCGGCCATCGCGCACAGCTCGCGATAGGTGGTGGAGCGTCCTTCGCAAACGATAGCGTTTTTCTCGCCACGCCCAGCATCGAGGTTATCGAACAGAATACCCGACGCGTTGTATCGTTCCGGCACGCTGAACCCGATTTCGCGAGCCCCGGGCGCATCGTGCGGGACGACGTCTGCAATCCGCCCCTCCCGCCTCGCCTGTACACCGAGGGTCGGCGCCGCGTCTGCCTTCAACCATCGACATGAAGCCGGGCGCAGTTTCGCGCAGCCGCTCGTCGCTCATGCGCCCGCTGCGGGTCATATAGTCGTAGGCGAGCTCCCACGGCTGGAGCTGCATTTTGTCGGCGAAGCGTTCGTACCAGAACGAGCTCTTGTTCGCAGCAGCCACCAGTTTGTCGACCACCGGCCGCCGCTCGCGCTCGAACAGCTTGAGGGCTTCGGCCACATCGTCGCCTGCCGCCGCCAGCGCACGCTCGAGCGCGATCGCGTCCTCGAGCGCCAGACGCGTTCCGGATCCAATCGAGAAATGTCCGGTGCGCAGCGCATCGCCGATCAGCACTATGTTGTCCACCGTCCAGTTGCGGCAGTACAAAAGCGGGAAGTTGCGCCAGATCGAGCGGTTCGACAGCAGCTTGTGTCCTCCGAGATCCGGCGCGAACACGCCCTCGCAGTAGGCGCGGCTTTCTTCGTCGGTCATGCGGTCGAGACCAGCGCGATACCAGGTCATCGCGTCGCATTCCACGATGAAGGTGCTCATGCCCGGGCTGTAGCGGTAATGGTGCGCAACGAAGGCGCCGTGCTCGTTGGCGCGGAAGGTGAGCGTCAAGCATTCGAACACCTGTTCCGTTCCGTACCAGGCGAACTTGTTGGTGAGATGCTCGATACGCGGCTCGAAGTGATCACCACGCAGGCGCCGTACGACGGAATTTACGCCGTCCGCACCCACTACCAGGTCGAAGCCTTCGAAGGCTGTCAGCGACTCTAGGGTACGGCCGAACTCCATGCGCACGCCTCGCTCTTGCGCCAGCCGTTGCAACAGGCCGATCAACGTAAGGCGCGCGACGGCGGAGAAGCCGTTACCATCGATGATGACGGGTTCGTCGCGGTGGACAATCTTCTGGACGGGCCAGGATTGCGTTTCGCCTCCCAGCGCTCGATGGATTTCCGGCTCGTCGCGTTCGAGGAAGCCGAGCGCGCCTTGAGAGAACACGACGCCGAACCCGAACGTGGCGTCGCGCGGATTCTGCTCGACGATGACGATCTCGTCATCCGGCCGCCGGCGCTTGGCGAGCAAGGCAAACAAGAGCCCGGCCGGTCCTGCCCCAACGATGCCGATACGCATTTTCCTTGGCACTCTCAATCTCCACCGCTTGAGTTCGAGTCCGGGTTGCCGCCACGCCGCTCCCCGGATGGAATAGGTTACCCTGTACTGACCAAGGAGCGAGCCTCGTGACCACTAACGTCGACCTGCATTTGCACGCAACGGCTCGAGCCTACCAGCCGTGCGCTGCGACGCGCGAGCCAAGCCGCATCCAGGTTCGATTTATCGGGGCGTTGCTTGGTCTCTCGCTTTGGTCCGCTCCCAGCCCTGCCCACGCTGACGATGCACCCCGCCCAGACGCGCCGGGAAGCCTGGTGCGTGCCCGGCTCGTCGCCGAGAGCACGAGTCTTCAGCGCCGTCAGAGCGGTTGGCTGGCCGTCCGGCTGACGATGAAGCCGGGCTGGCATACGTACTGGAGAAATCCCGGCGATTCCGGACTCGCGACCAGCATCAAGTGGATGTTGCCTCAGGGCGTTACGACTGGTCCCACCGTCTGGCCGCGGCCCGAGCGATTCGTTTCGCGCTCCATCGTCGGCTATGGATACAGCGCAGAAGTTGCTCTTCTTACCAAAGTGACGGTACCAGCACGGCTTTGTGTCCGACCGGGTGACCATCGGAGCCAGCGTGTCCTGGCTTGCCTGTTCGGACATCTGCATACCCGGGTCCGAGACGCTTAAACTAACACTACCCGTGAGCGATACGGCGCCGAAAGCCGATCCAGCGCAGGTCAGCCTGTTTGCCGAGACGCGAGCACGAATCCCGCAACCGGCGCCGTTCGAGGCGACCTTTACCATGGATCGGGACCGGATCCAACTTCGCTTTACCGGGCCTGCCGTTTCCGCAGCCGGTGAGCTCAGCGTAGCGTTTTATCCGTTCGACAGCAGCCTGATCGATCATGGAGCCCCCCAGTCGGTGCTCCAGCGACAAACAGCGCATGGAGCTGACACTTCGGCGCAGCCCCGTATCCAGCGACGCATTCGGTACGCTGGACGGGCTCCTGGTAGTCGAAGCACTTGTGCAGGGTAAAGTGAAGTCGAATGCCTTCGACGTATCCGCCCGACGGGCCAAGAGCACTTCCGACCCGCTCGAGGCACGCTGATTCGCTCACGACGTCGGACACTTGAAAGCAAGGAGGACAGGATGATGAAAACCACGATTCGGATCGTCACTGCCTGCGCCATGGTCGATGGCACAGGCAACTCTTCGGAGGCCAGATGGCGGAAGCAGCCCAGCCATTGGCCCGGATCGAGCGCGCCTGCACCGGATTTCAGTGCGACCGACAGCTACGGGAAGAGCCAGAAGCTGTCCGATCAGAAGGGGAAGATTGTCGTGCTGGAATGGACCAACAACGGCTGCCCCTTCGTCGGCAAACACTATGGCAGCGGCAATATGCAGGCGCTGCAGAAGAAATACACGCGCGCAGGGGGTAGTCTGGTATACGGTTGTGTCTTCCGCCCCGGGCACGCAGGGATATGTCGACCCGGCAGAGGCGAATCGTGACACCGAGAGACGGGGTGCCGCGCCGACGGCCATCTTGCTCGATCCGACCGGTGCGCTTGGCCACTTGTACGGGGCGCAGGCAACCCCTCACATGTACGTGATCGACCCGCACGGGCAGCTCGTGTACATGGGAGCCATCGACGACATGCCATCGATTGATCCGTCCGACGTCGCGCGCGCGAAGAACTACGTGGCCGCGGCGATCGAAGAAGTAAAGGCCGGAAAGCGCGTGTCGGTGCCTGCGACCAAGGCTTACGGCTGCAGCGTCAAATACGCGTCGGGTGGCTAATTGGCGGCGGTGTCCAGGCGCATTGAGCTGCTAGTCCACGGCGTGGACGTATCGCCAAGCACGTAGACGGGGACACTCCATGGAACTCAGGGGCAAGACGGCTTTCGTCACCGGCGGTTCCGGAGACATCGGTGGCGCGATCGCCAGAGAACTGGCCGCCGCGGGTGTGGACGTCGCTATTTCCTACGTCGGCCACTCGGATGGCGCAGCGGCTGCCGTCGAGGCGGTCCAGGCGTCGGGCCGGCGAGGTTTGGCGGTGCAGCTCGATCAACGCGACGCGGCCGCCATCGACGCAGCGGTCGGCTCGGTCCTTGGGCAGTTCGGTCGGCTGGATATACTCGTCAACAACGCCGCGTGGAACGTCGGCATCCCGTTTTCTGCTCTCGACGACCTGACCGCAGATCTCTGGGATCGCGTGCTCGAAACCAATCTACGCGGGCCGTACTTGCTCGCCAGAGCCTTCGCCCCACATCTTCGCGCACATCACGCAGGCCGGATCGTGAACATCGCCTCGGTGGCGGGGCTTTACCCCGGCGGCAGCAGCATCGCTTACGCGGCCAGCAAGGCGGCGCTCATCCACCTCACCCGCTGCCTGGCTGTCGCCATGGCCCCCGACGTGACGGTCAATTGCATCGCACCTGGCCTCGTGGAAGGGACACGCATGGCGCAACGCCTTCCGGAAGAGATGGCTCAGTGGGCCCGCCACGTCGCGGTGCTCGGCCGAACGGCAAGCCTCG
This sequence comes from uncultured beta proteobacterium, assembly GCA_963747025.1. GTDB lineage: Bacteria > Pseudomonadota > Gammaproteobacteria > Burkholderiales > SHXO01 > SHXO01. The sequence goes on along the minus strand of CAVVDJ010000002.1, from coordinate 437,656 downwards.
AGGACATTGCCGATCAAACAGTCGCGTTTTGCCGAGCCGACTCGGTTACGGGGCAGGTGCTCGTCATCGACGGGGGCATGCCCGGAGGCATGCACTGAACATGACTTCCGCTCGACGGCGTCCACCTGCGCAGCCAACTAACAGATCCGCAAAGGCCGGGCATGCGCGCAGGGTCAGCCTTGGCTCACGCGAAGCGGGAGAAGTCGACCGCCTTCTCGGTGATGAACTCGAGGAGAGCGGGCGTACCTTCGCGCGTTTTTTCGATCCCGCGTTTGATCGCCGGCACGATCGCGCCTGGCTCGGTGACGCGCTCGCCGTAGCCGCCCAGCGCACGCGCGAAATCCGCGTAGTGTCCGCTGATGTCGGTCGAGCGGTACTTCTCGGTCGCAACCTTCATCACCTTGAGCTCGATCGCCATCGAGAAGTTGTTGAGCAGGATCGACAGGATCGGGATGCGCTCGCGCACCGCGGTCTCGAAATCCATGCCGGTGAAGCCGATCGCGGCATCGCCCCAGACGTTGATGCAGAGCTTGTCAGGTGCAGCCAGCTTCGCGCCCATCGCAAGACCGAGCCCGTAGCCGAGCTGCGTCGTCTTGCCCCAGCCGAGATAGCTGAGCGGCGCTTCCGTCACCCAGAACGGCGACAGCTGGTCGCGCGGGCTGCCGGCGTCATGGGTGATGATCGTGTTGGCGACGTCGACCGTATGCAGCAAGTCCCAGATCACCCGGTAGGGCGAGAGCGGGGTGGTATTCGCGGTCAGGCGCGGCATCCACTGCGCCATCCACTCCTCCCTGAACCCGCGGATTTCCCGTGTCACCGCCGCGAGGCGGCCACGCGGCCGGCCGTGCAGACGGTCCTCGACCTCCTCGCACAGCGCGTCGAGCGCAAGCCCAGCGTCGCCGACCGCGGCGAGCGCCACCGGCACGTCCTTGTTGATGTCCTTCGCATCGAGGGTGACGTGGGCGATGCGCTTGCCTTTGGGCATGGGGACGGCGAAATTGGTCCGCGTGAAGCTGCAGCCGATGCCGAGGATCAGGTCGGCACTTTGCAGGGCGTGGTGCAGCTGCTTGGAGATCGCGACACCGCCGGAGCCGAGCGCAAGCGGATGACTCTCGGGGAAGGCGCTCTTACCCCCCAGGCTCGTCGTCACCGGCGCTTCGAGCAGCTCGGCGAGCGCACGCAGCTGCTTCCATGCCTTGGCATAGTGCACGCCCTGGCCCGCGTAGATCACGGGACGCTCCGCTGCGACCAGCGCTTGCGCGATCTCGGAAATCGAGCGCGGATCGGGGGCCGATTTGACACGCGGTGTGCGCTCATAGACGAGCGGCTGCGTCATGTCCTCCCGCAGGACATCGGCAGGAAACTCGATCAACACCGGCCCGGGCCGTCCATTCTTGACCTGCGTGAACGCTCGTCGCATGGCTTCGGGCGTGACGTCCGCCAACATCACCTGCTCGATCCATTTGGTGACGTGCTGGTAATTCAGGAACGCGTTGAAGTTGGGCTGAACGTTGTTGATGTTCCGCGGATAGCCGGCGGGCAACACGATGACCGGCACCGAGTCCCCCCAGGACTGCGCGACGCCACCGAAGGCGTTCTCGGTGCCCGGACCGTGCTGCATTGCGAAGACGCCGATGCGATCGCCCGACGAGATCTTGCTGACCGCGTCGCACATGTGCAGCCCGGTGCGCTCCTGTCGGACGATGATCGTGCGGATATCGGCCTCGGCCGCAGCCTCGATGATCGGGTTCACCGGGTAGCCGATCAAGAACTCGATTCCTTCGCGCTTCAGAATTTCTGCTATCGCAGCCGCTACATTCATGGACATCCTCCCGCCAATCGAACGGGATTTGGAGCGTTGGCGCCGGATTTGGCCTGCTTACTCTACACGTATCGCCGGGGCGTTGGCACCTCCCGTTTGAGCAGGGGTTCGTTCCAGCTTCCCTCTAGCTCCGACAATGACGTTGCAGCCCACTACCCAGATCACCTGCCCGACGATCGCGCCAGCAATGCCGCAGGCGAGCAGCAAGAACCCGACGATCGCGCCGAGCCAGCCGAGCAACAAGCCGAGACTCGCGTATCCGATCGTCACGAACTTCGCAAGGGTCTCCACCAGTCCTCTCCAGGCAAAAGCGTGCGGGCTCAGACTAGAGCCAAGGCCGCGAGTGCTGCAGACTCGGCGCGTTTCACGGCCCGCGACGGAACCAGCGTCCACGCGTCCGAGCTCTCGCCTAAGCGCCTTTCGGAGCAGCTTGACGTTGAGCCCGTGGCCTGGCTTGAAGCCATCGTAGTTCGCCCGGATAGGCCAACCGGCAAGGTATAGGTCGCCGATTGCATCGAGCACCTTGTGCCTGACGAACTCGTCCTGGTATCTCAGCCCTCCCGGGTTGCGGATCTGGTCTCCATCCACCACCACCGTATTTGTCAGGTCCGCCCCGAGCGCGTGCCCGCGTTCCTTGAGTGCGCCATGATCCGCAGCAAAGCCAAAAGTGCGCGCGGGCGCGATCTCGCGCTTGAGCAGCTCACGGTTCCATCTTGTCCCGATGGACTGCATTCCGAGCAGCGTGCCCTGGAAGTCGATGGTGACGGTCAGGCGCGGATCGAGACTCGGGGTCAGGCGCGCATATCTGTCGCCGTCTCGGACTTGCACCGGATGCAGCAAGACTATGATTCGCGCAGGTGCGTCCTGCTCCACCGTACCAGCATGCTCGATGTGGGTGAGAAACAGCGCAGCGCTGCCGTCGAGCGCGGGGACTTCGGGACCATTGAGCACCACCAGAGCATTGTCGATGCCGCCTAGCCGAAAAGCGGCCATCAGATGCTCGACCGTGCGCACTCTGACGCCGGCGCCGTTGCCGAGGTCTGTGGAATACTGAGCGCTCACCACATTGCTCCAGCGTGCGAGAATGAGGGCGCGCGACGGTGGTTGGTCCGAGCGCAAGAAGCAAATACCCGTGTCCGGTTCGCCCGGGTACACTGTCATGCACACCGGCTGACCCGTATGTATCCCTTTTCCGTAGACGCGGAATTCCGTGGCGAGTGTTCGCTGCCGGGTTTCCTGATCTTCGATCATGCTTGCCATGTCAAATACCTCCTATGTTCGAGCGGCTGCCGTAGATTCATCGATGGCTGGTCCGCGTTCGAGAGCAATCCTAGAGCGAAGCGTCGCGCGGACACAGGTCGGGTTACGCCAATCGTTTGTCCGATTGCGCCAATGCGTGCAGGGGCGCTGAGTGGCCACGTCTACCCTGACCTCATGGGCACTCATGATTCACCGGGCGCTGTCTGCGCACGCGATCGACGGCAGCGCGTTGTTCCGCCGCGCGGGACTGGATCCGGAGCGGCTGCGCGATTCGAACGCTCGCTATCCCCTGACGGCAATGCAGCGGCTTTGGGCGCTGGCAACGTCGGCTACCGGGGACGAATGCTTCGGGCTCGAAGTGGCGCAGGCCTGGCACCCGACGACATTCCATGCGCTGGGGTACTCTGCGTTGGCAAGCGAAACCTTGCGCGAGGCCCTTCAGCGCATGGTGCGATACGGCCGCGTGGTCACGACTGGCGCCCGCCTCGAGTTGCAGCAGAACGGTGACGAGGTCACTGTCAAACTGCTCGGTTCGCTGCCGGACGCTCAGATGGTTCCGGCGTCGATCGACGCCGGCGTTGCCTCCATCGTGATCTTGTGTCGCCAGGGCCGCGGTGGACAGATTGATCCCGTACACGTCAGGTTGAGCCGTGCGCAGCCGGCCTGTTTCAGCCGATTGCAGGCTTTCTTCGGTTGCCCGATCGATTTCGGCGCATCGGAAAATAGCTTGGTTTTCAGGGCGGCCGATCTCGATGCGCAGTTGCCGACAGCGAACCCGGTGTTGTTGCGGGTGAACGAGCAGGTCTTGACGGACTACCTCGCGCGTCTCGAGCGCAGCGAGGTCACGGTGCAGGTGCAGGCCAAACTCATCCAGTTGTTGCCGAGCGGCGAGGTAGGCGAGTCGTCGATCGCGCGTGCGCTCAACCTCAGCCTGCGCAGCATGCAGCGCAAGCTCAAGGCACGTGGAGTGAGCTTCCGCAAACTACTGGACGACACGCGCCGGCAGCTCGCGGAGCAATACCTCAAGGACTCTACCTTGTCGGTTTCGGAGATCGCTTACCTGCTCGGGTTCGCCGAGGTGAGCAGCTTCTCACGCGCCTTCAGACGGTGGACCGGCCACGCGCCACGTGCGGCCTGAACACCCCGAGGGCGGGGCCGCTCGCCGTATGCCCGCGGCGACGCGACCTAGCATGAAGTTTGCAAGCCCAAGCTCGTCCCTGCACATTCGAGGCTTTGGCCATGGTCGCTCGGCTGATCTATGTGTTCGCTTTGCTCGCTAGCGCGCTGCTTCTCGGGCTCGGTATGTACCTTCAATACTCCCAGCATCTGCAACCCTGCGGCCCTCAAGTGCTCGTCAGGTATGCGCTGATGCTCGCGGGATTGTTCGCTCTGGTCGCGTTGATCACAGGCGCGGGGAAGATGGTGCGCATCGCGATGAGCGCGGGGATTGCCCTCATCTCTTTGGCCGGTGCGGTGGTAGCCGCGCATCAGTCCTGGCCGCATCGCGTTCCCCTCGCCTCCGGCGGGATCGGGGTCAACGTCGACTCTCTAGCCCGCTCCCTACCGCTCGCCGACGTTCTGCCGAGCTTCTTCGCGGGGGCCGGCGAATGCGGGAAGGCGCATTGGACTCTGGTCGGAATCGCGGGTTCGGAGTGGGCGCTCATCGCGTTCGTCGTGTTTATCATCGCCGGTGCCTTCGCGGCGCGCGGCAGATGACAGTGGCCCATTGAAACACTGAACAACGCGCGCATCACAACGAGACTCTCTCCGCTATCGCTGCCTAGAGGCAGTCAGTCTGGGCCCGAACACCAGCTTCTGCGAAACACCGGGTCCTCCCGACGAAAGCTGCCTGCCAGTATCGCGTAAGGTTTATCCCCTAAGCTGGTCTGTATCTGGCTGTCGGCCAAGGCGAGGAGAGTGAGATGAAAGCTGTTCTGACCGTTCTTGCCGCGCTGATGCTGTCCTCGTGCGCATCTGACGGGCAATTCCGCACCTCGACCAGCTTCAACGGCCAAGCGTTCCATTCCATGGACATGACGGATCCGCATTTCTACATGGATGACGACGCGGCCCCACCGTCCGTCGCCGCACCCTCAGTGCCAGCCATGCCGCACTATGGAATCGATGGCTACTGCGGCTACTGCCAAGGCCGTGGCGCCTGGTCGAACTGATACAACACCAACGCCGCGCAGCTCCGGCGGATTTTCATCCTGCGGGGTCTTATTCCCGCGCGCGCAGCTTGAAGCGTTGAATCTTCCCAGTGGCCGTTTTGGGTAGCTCGGACAGGAACTCGACCCAGCGCGGATACTTGTAAGGCGCAAGCCGGTCCTTGACGTGATGCTTTAGCGCTTCCGCCAGCGCACTGCCGGGCTGCACGCCCGGCTTGGTCACCACGAAGGCCTTGGGCTTGATGAGTTGCTGCTCGTCGGGCGCGCCGATCACCGCAGCCTCGAGCACGTCGGGATGCGTAAGAAGCGCCGCCTCGACTTCGAACGGCGAGACGTACATACCACTCACCTTGAGCATGTCGTCGGAGCGCCCGCCGTAGGTGTAGTAGCCATCCTTGTCCACGCTGTATTTGTCGCCCGCACGCGTCCAGGGGCCCACGAAGGTCGCCTGGCTCTTGGTCCGGTTGTTCCAGTAGTGGATCGCGCTCGTCGGTCCGCTGATCTGCAGCTCGCCCAGCTCGCCCACCCCCACCTCCTGCCCGTACTCGTCCATCAACCTGATCTGGTACCCGGGCACTGGCTTGCCTGTGGTGCCGTAGCGCACCTCGCCTGGCAGATTAGAGAGGAAGATGTGCAGCATCTCGGTCGACCCGATCCCGTCCAGGATCTCGACTCCAAAGTGCTCGGTCCAGCGCCTGCCGATCTCGGCCGGCAACGCCTCGCCGGCCGACGCGCAGATCCGCAGCGCCACGGCCTCGCGACGTGGCAGATCGGGGCTGGCAAGCAGCGCACCGAACAGCGTCGGAACGCCGTAGAAGATGGTCGGGCGATGTTCCTGCAAGCCGTTTGAACACAGCTGCCGGCGTAGGACGCTCGGCCATCAGCACTGCCGTCGCGCCCTACCGCCAACGGGAAGCTGAGAGCGTTGCCCAGCCCGTACGCGAAGAACAGCTTCGCCGCCGAAAAGATCACGTCTTCTTCACGTATCCCGAGAACCGGTCTGGCGTACAGCTCGGCGGTTTGGATCAGGCTGGAGTGGACGTGTACCGTGCCCTTGGGCGTGCCGGTGGAGCCGGAGGAATAGAGCCAGAAGCACACATCGTCGCTGGTGGTCGACGCGGCTTCGAAGCGCGGTGCCGCATTCGCGCCCAGTTCCTGAAGCAGTAGATGGCCGTGCGCGTCCCGGCCGGAAACGATCACGTGTTTGAGCGATGGAAGGCTGCCTAGGAGCGGCGCGAAGCTGGGCAGCAACGGCTCGGAGACCACGAGCGCGCGGGCGCGGCTGTCTTCGAGCATGAATTTGTAGTCGGCGGTGGTCAGCAGCGTGTTCGCGGCGATCGGCACGATGCCGGCCTTGATTGCGCCCAGGAACACGCTGGGAAAGTCGATGGTGTCGAGATGCGCCAGCATGATGCGGTCTTCCATCTCCAGGCCGAGACCGGTCAATGCATTCGCCGCGCGGTCGACGCGCTTCGCGAGCTCGCCGTACGTGTAGCGGCCAGCGTCGTCGATATACGCGACTTTGTCCGCCCGCCCCGCGGCCAGGTTGCGCTCGATCAGATCGTACGCGGCGTTGTATTGCCGCGGGATGGTGATAATCGGGGGGCTGACGCTGTGGTCAGCGCTGCTCAGGCCAGGCACAACCGATCCTCCTCGCTTCGCGCTTCGGCCCGCGTTCAGGCCGATTCTTCCGCGCTGATCCGTTCGCGGCACAGCGCCACCCAGCCGTCGATCCATTCCGCCGCCACCTCCTCGGGCATCGTTCCCGCGCTGGCGTCGTGCAGCAGGATCTCGCCGATCCGTCTCGCACCAAGCTCGGACAGAATGCGGTCGAAGCGCCTCCCGCCGTTGCAGAACGTCTCGGCGTAGGTGCGGTCACCCAGCGCAATGACGCCATAGCGTACATGAGAGAGATCGGGCCGCGCACGCTGCAGCGATTCGTACAATTGCTTGGCGTTGTCCGGGACGTCTCCCTGTCCGTACGTGGACGTGCAGATCAGGAACAGACCGCCGCCCTCGAATACGGCCGCATCGAGATTGTCCATGAGCCTGGCCTGCGCGCGCGTCTCCCCGTCGTCGATGCGAAGCTCCAGCTCCTGCGCCACGAGCTGTGCAGTGCCGGTCATGGTTCCGACCAAGATGGTGATGTCGAGCGGCAACGATCTCTCCGATGGTCGGCTTCCTCAGGTGGGAAGCAATCGACTTCCGTTTTCGCCTGAGATGCATTATATTACCGTTTTTGGATCTGACAAGCAGTATATTTCATGTCAACTGCTCAAGCCCTGAAGACCCGTGGCGGCGGCCCGCAGCGCCGCGTTACGAAGGCCGCCCAGAAGGCCTCCAGCGATGAGCGCTTTCTCCGGGAGCTCGGCGAGCGGGTGCGTGCGGCTCGGGCGCGGAGCGGTATGACGCGGAAGGATCTTGCCGCCGAGTCCGGCCTGTCGGAGCGCTACCTGGCCCATCTGGAATCCGGACAGGGCAACATCTCGGTGCTCCTGTTGCAGAAGGTGGCAGCGGCCCTCAACCTTCCGCTCGGGCAACTGCTTAGCGGAGAGGACGAACAAGCCGTGGAGCTCACGCTGATCCAGCAGTTTCTCCGGCGTCTGCCGCCACAGCAGCTCCCGAGGGTGCGCGCTCAGCTCATGCGCGAGTTCGGCAGCAGTCCCCTGGAACGGATGAAGCGCATCGCGCTCATCGGCCTGCGCGGCGCGGGCAAGTCTACGCTCGGCGCCCTGCTCGCGAAGCAGCTGGGCGTGCCGTTCGTCGAGCTGGACCGGGAGGTCGAGCGCGAGGCCGGCACCGGCCTCTCCGAGATCTTTCTGCTCTATGGACAGCAAGGCTACCGGCGCTACGAACGGCGGTGCCTCGAGAAGGTGCTGCGAGAGCGCGATCGGTGCGTGATCGCCACCGGCGGCAGCATCGTCTCCGAGCCCGGGACCTATGACCTGCTGTTATCAACCTGCTTCACCGTCTGGCTAAAGGCGCAACCGGAGGAGCACATGGCGCGGGTCGTGGCACAGGGCGACACCCGCCCCATGGCAGGCAACGCCGAGGCCATGGACGACTTGCGCCGCATCCTGGATGGGCGTGCCGTGCTGTATGGCCAGGCGGACGCGACCGTTGACACCGCCGGGCGCACTGTTGAACGCTGCCTGAAAGACTTGAAGAAAGTCGTTCACGCCTGATCGAATCGCGGAGGGACCAGCATGAGCGCAGTTCCGGAACCGGCATCATCTGAACCCCGAACCGTGGTGACCTACGATACCCATCCCGACCGCTACGTTCACTGGCGGCTGGCCTTCGACGGCCCGGTCGCCACGCTGTCCATGGACGTCAACGAAGACAAGGGCATCAAGCCCGGGTACCGGCTCAAGCTCAATTCCTACGACCTGGGCGTGGACATCGAGCTGCACGACGCTCTGCAGCGCATCCGCTTCGAGCATCCCGAGGTGAAATGCGTAGTGCTCACCTCGGCACGCGAGCGCATGTTCTGCTCCGGCGCCAACATCTACATGCTCGGGCTCTCCACTCACGCCTGGAAGGTGAACTTCTGCAAGTTCACCAACGAGACGCGCAACGGCATGGAGGACTCGAGCCGCCACGAGGGGCTCAAGTTCCTCGCTGCGGTGAACGGCACGGTGGCAGGCGGCGGCTACGAGTTGGCACTCGCTTGCGATGAGATCCTGATGATCGACGATCGCTCCTCTACCGTCAGCCTGCCCGAGGTGCCATTGCTCGGCGTGCTGCCCGGCACCGGGGGCCTTACGCGCTTGACCGACAAGCGCAGAGTCCGCCGCGACCTGGCCGACGTGTTCTGCAGCACCGCGGAGGGCGTGCGCGCCGACCGCGCGCAGCAGTGGAATCTGGTCGACCGCATCGCGAAACCGCAGCAATTCAAGCAGGCGATCGCCGACCGCGTGGCGGCACTGGTCAAGCATAGCGGGCGCCCGGGCGCCGGCGAGGGGGTATCGCTGACGCCGATCAATCGCTCCATCGACGACGCGGGTTACCACTACGAGCACGTCGATGTCGCCCTCGACCGCGGTGCGCGTACCGCTACGATCACCGTATCGGCTCCGCGGACTGCCCAGCCCACCGACATCGAAGGCATCCGGACTGCCGGCGCGAGCTGGTGGCCGCTGGCGATGGCGCGCGAGCTGGACGACGCGATTCTCATGCTGCGCACGAACGATCTCGACGTCGGCCTGTGGATTTTGAAGACGCGTGGCGACGTCGATGCGGTGCTGGCTGTCGATGCGACCTTCAAGGCACAAGAGTCCGATTGGTTCGTGAAACAGACCGTGGGCATGCTTCGCCGCACTCTGGCCCGGCTCGACGTTTCTTCCCGAACGCTCTTCGCCATCATCGACCAAGGCTCCTGCTTCGCGGGCACGCTGTTCGAGCTCGCGCTGGCCGCCGACCGCAGCTACATGCTTCTGCTGCCGGAGGGCGAACCGGGGTCGCCTCGCATCGCGCTCTCGGAGATGAACTTCGGCGCGTACCCGATGGTGAATCACCAGACGCGCATTGCCACGCGCTTTTGCGGCGAACAAAAGCCGGTCAAGACAGCGCGTGGCGTCATCGGCGATAAGCTCCCGGCTTCGCTCGCGCAAGAGCTGGCTCTGGTGACCTTCACGCCGGACGACATCGACTGGGCGGACGAAGTGCGCATCGCGATCGAGGAGCGGGCCAGCCTGTCGCCCGATGCGCTCACCGGAATGGAGGCAAGCTTACGCTTCCCGGGAGCGGAAACGATGGAGACGCGCATCTTCGGGCGCTTGTCCGCCTGGCAGAACTGGATCTTCAATCGGCCCAACGCGGTCGGCGAGCACGGCGCGCTGAAGGTCTTCGGCACGGGAAGCAAGGCGAAGTTCTCGTGGCCCAGGGTTTGAGAGGGGACGATCACATGAGCATCGACTACTCGGAGCGAATCCCCAACAACGTCAACCTCGCCAACGACCGCGCGCTGCAGAGAGCGCTGGAGCACTGGCAACCCAGGTTCCTGGATTGGTGGCGGGAGATGGGTCCGAGCGACTTCGCCGCTGCGGACGTCTACCTGCGCACCGCCACCGGCGTGGATGCGCAGGGCTGGGCAAGCTACGGCAGCGTGAAGATGCCCGACTATCGCTGGGGTATTTTCCTGGCCGAGCCGGTGGCCGAGCGCACGATCGGCTTCGGCGACAATTTCGGCCAGCCGGTGTGGCAGCAGGTGCCGGGCGAGCTGCGGTCGCAGTTCCGGCGCATCATCGTCACGCAGGGCGACACCGAACCGGCATCGGTCGAGCAACAGCATCTGCTCGGCCACAGCTGCCCGTCGCTCTACGATCTGCGCAACCTGTTCCAGGTGAATGTCGAGGAAGGCCGCCACCTGTGGGCCATGGTGTACCTGCTGCACGCGTACTTCGGCCGCGATGGCCGCGAAGAGGCGGAGGAGCTGCTCACGCGCCACTCCGGGGACGTGGACAAGCCGCGCATCCTCGGCACCTTCAACGAGCCGATCAGCGATTGGCTGTCGTTCTTCATGTTCACTTACTTCACCGACCGCGACGGCAAGTTTCAGTTGAAGAGCCTGGCCGAATCCGGCTTCGATCCGCTGTCGCGCACCTGCCGCTTCATGCTGACCGAGGAGGCGCACCACATGTTCGTCGGCGAGACCGGCGTGGGACGCGTGGTCAAGCGCACGCTCGAGGTGATGAAGGAGCTGGGCACCGACGATCCGCAAGCGATCCGCGCTCACGGCGCCATCGACCTGCCGACGATTCAGCGCTACATGAACTTCTGGTTCACATCGTCCATGGATCTGTTCGGCTCCGAGGTATCGTCGAATGCTGCGAGCTCCTTCGCGAACGGCGTCAAGGGTCGCCCCGACGAAGGCCAGTACCAGGATCACGTCTGCACCGAGGCGATCTATGAGCTGGAGACCCCGCAGGGCAAGGCAGAGCGTCAGCCTGCGCAACGCCATGAACGAAGTGATGCGCAGCTCCTACATCAAGGATTGCGAGATCGGCGTCAAGCGCTGGAACATGCAGATCCAGCGCGCCGGCTTCGACTTCCGGCTGGCGCTGCCGAGCTCGCGCTTCCGCCGCTCGATCGGCGTGTGGGCGGACGTTCCCAGCAACCCTGAGGGCGACGGTATCAGTCGCGAAGAGCACGAGACGCGGCTGCCGGAATGGATGCCCAGCGAGACCGATCGAGCCTTCGTGCGCAGCGTCATGCAGCGGGTGGTCGAGCCCGGAAAAATGGCTGGCTGGATCGCGCCCCCTGACCGTGGCATCAATAATCTCGCGGTCGACTACGAGTACGTGCGGCTGCGTGAATAGCGCACGTTCGGTAGGCGCAAAAGTTACGCGCTTTGTCGGGAGGACAAGCCTAATCTCCATGGTGTGGGCAAGGTGCTCATGACTACACCTTTAGGAGATGGCGATGAGAACGGCAAGCGAACTTGAGAAGCAAGCTGTTGGTGTCCGCAGTTGCGGCGCTGGTTGCCGGTCTGAGCTATTCGGCCTTTGCTGGGGATCCGGTCAAGACCAGGAGCGAGTATGACAGGCCGGGACGGCAGATCGATGAGACGCACTCCGGTGAAGCACGGCGATGGCACCAAACAGTTCGGGCGCGCCGCCACAGACGACGGCAGCAAGCCGGTGAAGACCCGTGGAACCTACGACCGGCCGGGTCGTGAGCTCGACAAGGGTCAAGGCGGAAACAAAGCCAAGGCATACAAGCCGATCGAGGAGTAACGCTGCGGGCTGGTCGGGCTCGCGGGCGCAACGAAGGCAGGGCAGATCGCCTTGCCTTTTCTGCGGTCCCCGCTCGACGATTCGAACGAATCGAGCCGGCACACAGGAGCGACGGCTGCTGGTCAACCTATCGACTTCCAGCAATCGCCCGCAGGGCGTCCAGCTCGAAGATCTCGATGCAGTCGCGCTCCTGCTTGACGATGCCGCTTCGAGTCCACTCGCGCAGCTGCTTGTTCACGCTCTCTCGCGTTGCGCCGATAAGGTCGCCCAACTCCTGCTGGGACAACCTCAAGTCGATCCGGACGGCGGGGCCGCTCTCGACCCCATGATTCTTGGCGAGCCAGAGCAGTTGCTTCGCCAGTCTGGCCGGCACATCCAGGAAGGCGCGATCTTCGATGCGGGTGGTGAGCTCGCGCACGCGTCCTGCGAGGACATTGAGGAGCTTGACGGCGATCGACGGCGACGCGGTGAGCAGGTCGTTGAACGCCGCCTTGTTCACGACCGCCATCTCGCATTCTTCGAGGGTGGTGACGGTCGCAGAGCGCGGCTGGCCGTCGAGGATCGCGATCTCCCCGAAAACCTCCCCGGGACCCATGACGTTGATCGCGGCATGAGAGCCATCGGCGCCCGGCGCCCCGACTTTGGCGCGGCCGCGGAGCAGCACGAAGAACTCCGTGGCAGAGTCGCCTTTCTCGACGATCGTCTCCCTGGGCTTGTAGATCTTCGTCTGGGCGAGGCCGGACAGGTGCGCGAGCTCTTCCCGAGAGAGTCCCTGGAAGATCCAGACCCTCGCGAGTGCGTCGGTCAGAGCAGAGTGCACTGAGCTCGCTCCCGAAGTGTGACCCAGTTCATAGGACGGCGGACACGTGCGCCGTATATTGCGAAAATGAGACTACTTTTCCTCGGATCGGGCTCCGCCTATACCGTAGGCGAAGACAATTTCCAATCCAACATGCTGCTGGTGAGCGACGCCGGGCAGCGCCTGTTGATCGACTGCGGCACCGACATTCGCTGGTCCCTGCCGAAGCAGGGTCTGTCCTACCTCGACATCACCGACATATACATCAGCCATCTGCACTCGGATCATGCCGGCGGGCTGGAGTCGATCGGCTTTCAGCGGAAGTTCGATCCGCGTTGCTCTCTTCCGCGGCTGTACGTCGAGGCGTCGCTGGCGGGGCCGCTCTGGGAGCATAGCCTCCGGGGCGGTATGGGGGTGATCTCCGAGGCGGAGACGACCCTGGAGACGTTTTTCGACGTCCACCCCGTTTCGACCTACAAGCCGTTCGACTGGGACGGCGCCCGTCTCGAGCCAGTCCCCATGATCCACGTCTCCAGCCCGCGGGCCACCGCTTCCAGCTATGGCCTGCTCATCGAGTGCGGCAATCATCGAACGCTCCTCACCACCGACACCCAATATACGCCGGATCACCTCGCCCGCTACTACGCCAGCGCCGATCTGATCTTCCACGACTGCGAAACATCCAAGTCGAAGACCGGCATACACGCGCATTACGACGACTTGGTGCAACTCCCCGCCGCCGTGCGCGCCAAGACCTGGCTCTACGGCTACCAGCCCGGTCCTCTTCCCGATGCTCTGGCCGATGGCTTCCTCGGCTTCGTTCGGACTGGCCAATCGTTCGACCTCAGCTCGGCAACTCGCTGAAAGCAGAGGTCTGCGCTCGCGCCCGGCCACGACCTGCACGCACGCAGCACCTGGCCTGTAGAACGCAAATGTCCGCGCGTTCGTTCGAAGACCTCGCTCGGATCCCTGCGACCGTCAACACATACACTCGGTCAGCCGTGTCCGCCGCGGTCCGGGAATGCGTCACCAGAATCCCTGCAGCGTTGTTCTCTTTGATCTGGCTCCGCAACAGGTCCAGCACGTGGCGCGCGCTGTCCGGATCGAGATTGCCGGTTGGCTCGTCAGCCAACACCAGTTTCGGCCGGTGAGCGAGCGCCCGTGCAATTGCGACCCGTTGCAACTCGCCACCTGACAGTTCGCGCGGCATGCTGTCAGCGCGATCCTGCGAGCCCGACAGCTTCCAGCATCTGCGTCGATCTCGAGCCCAGCTTCATCTACCGGAGCGTTCTGCAAGCGTAGCGGCAGCTCGACGTTCTGGCCGACGGAGAGATAAGGCAGGATGTGGAAGGCCTGGAACACGAATCCCATCCGCTCGCCGCGCAAGCGCGTCAGCGCATCGTCGTCGAGGCGGGCGAGGTCAACGCCGTCGACCTCAATGATGCCGGCGTCCGGTCGCTCAAGGCCTGCGATCAGATTCAGGAGCGTGGATTTGCCGATGCCCGATTCGCCCATCACCGCGACGTATTCGCCCGTCGCCAACTCGAGGTCGACGCCGGTGAGCACCATCCGCTTGCGCGGACCGTCATAGGTCTTGCTGAGAGCACGGATCGAAAGCACGCGCGAATCATACAAGCCCGTTGCAGCGACTGCGACTCACGGAACCCGAAACTCCCAAAGGCCGCGTTCAGGCATCATTACGTCCACTTTCGCCAAGACTCTTCTCCAAAGGATTGCAGCCATGAGTTTCTAGCCGTAGCCGCCTACCGCTTGACCCTGATAGCGCTGGTCGCCGTTCGCCCTGACGCCCGCCTGGGCGCAGAAGAAGTACAGCCCCGGGGCGACCGACACCGAGATCAAGATCGGCCAGACCTTCCCCTATTCCGGGCCTACCTCCGTGTACAGCACGATAGCCAAGACCGAGGCCGCCTACTTCGCCAAGATCAACGCGGAGGGCGGGATCAGAGGCCGCAAGATCAACTTCATCTCGCTGGACGACGGCTACAGCCCGCCCAAGACCGTGGAGCAAACGCGCAAGCTGGTGGAGCAGGAAGAGGTGCTGCTGATCTTCGGCTCGCTGGGGACCGCGACCAACACCGCCATTCACAAATACATGAACGCCAAGAAGGTACCGCACATCCTGCTCGCGACCGCCGCACTCAAGTGGGACGACCCGGTCAACTATCCGTGGAGCATGGCTCTGGTGCCGAATCAACGCGCCGACGTGCCGGCCTTCGTCCGGCACCTGTCGAAGGTCAAGCCTGACGCCAAGGCGGCCGTCCTCTATCAGAACGACGACTTCGGTAGAGACTACGTGAGAATGCTGCGCAAGGAGCTGGGTGAACGAGCGAACAAGCTCATCGTAGCGGAAGCCTCGTACGAAGTAACGGACCCGACGGTCGACTCGCAGTTGATCGAGCTCAAGAACTCAGGCGCCGATGTGCTCTTCAGCTTCACCACGCCAAAATTCGCGGCTATGTCGATCCGCAAGGTCTACGACCTCGGTTGGCGACCGCTGCACTTCGTCCCCACCAACGCCTCGTCCGTCGAGGCTGTCCTCAAACCCGCCGGGCTCGACAAGGCCGTGGGGCTGATGTCAGCGGCCTTCGTCAAGGACCCGTCCGAGCCGGACTGGAAGAACGACCCGGCGACCAAGGACTACATGGCGTTCATGCAGCGCTACTACCCGGAAGCGGATCCGCTCGATACGCAGAATGTGGTGGGCTACATCTCCGCGGAAGCTTTGGTACAGGTGCTCAAACAGAGCGGAGACGACTTGACGCGGGAGAACGTGATGCGACAAGCCGCCAACTTCAAGGACGTCGAGCTGCCGATGATGCTGCCCGGGATCAAGCTCAACACCAGTCCCACCGACTACACGCCGATTAAGCAGATGAATCTCGAGACGATTCGACGGAAAGACCTGGGTGCGGCTGCCGGAATAGAGGCGCTGGCGACGCAGCCTATCCAGCACCGGCTGCGACCGGTCGGGCGCTTCTCGCCCGCACGCCCACGCTCAACGCGCTGATGATCGCCAGCCCCTGCAGCAGAGCCACGCCACCCAAGACGGCCGAGTAGTGGCCGTGATCCATCAGCGGGCCGAACACCAGTGGAGCGATGGCGAAACCCACGTCGAGTCCCGAGTAGACGAATCCGTACACTCGCCCGAATGCGTCTTTCCCGAACCCCGCGGTGGCAGCCTGCCGGACGAGCAGGTCGCGCGACGGCCCTGCGATACCCACGCCCATCCCGAGAATGGCCATCAGACCAATCACGGTCCAGCCAGGCAACACACCCAGCGCGATGATCAGCGCACATACGGCGGAGACCGTCAACGCCGCGGTGATCACGCGATCCTGCGATTTGCCACGCGCAGCGAGAACGCCGCCCGCCACGATACCCACAGCGCCGCCGAGCAGATAAGCGGTAAGGCACGACGTCGCCGCCGCAAGCGAAAGCCCGTAGAGCTTGTTCAGCAGCGTAGGCGAAAAGGTCTGCAGTACGCCGAGCGAGAGCGTGGTGATGAAGAAGAAGATAAAGCACAGCCACACCGCAGGAGATCCCAGGAAAGCGAACGTCCCTCCAGCGCCAGGGAGCTGGCCTGACGTGTGCGGTATGCTTCGTGGCATCGTGAACATCGAGCAGCTCTCGCTGCCAGATCAACACTGCCAGCACGCTCGTCGCCAGCAGGCCGGCTCCGAACCCTGCCCAGTGCCAGTTGGCCAACGCGGCAATCCCAGCCATGAACACAGGGGCTGCGGCCCAGCCCAGATTTCCGCTCAAGCCATGTGCAGAGAACGCATAGCCCAGGCGCTGAGGCGAGACGCGTCGATTGAGAATGGTGAAGTCGACCGGGTGGAAGACGCTGTTGCCCAGCCCGGCAAGCCCTGCCGCCAAAGCCAGCATCGCATAGTTGTCGGCCAGCGCGAGTGTGAAACCGGACAGTGCGAGCGAAGTGACACCGAACAGTAGGACGCGCCGCGGACCGAAGCGGTCGACGGCGAACCCAGCGAGCGCCTGCCCGGTCCCGGAAATGACGAAGAAGACGCTCATCAATGCGCCGACCTGGGTGAAGTTCAACGCCGAAGTCGTGCATCAGCCACGGGAACAACGGCGGCAGCAGCAGATGGAAGAAGTGCGACGTGCCGTGAGCGAACGCCACCACACCGATAACGCGCGTGTCGCGGCGCGCGGCTGGATCCTGCAGGAAAGCAAACATGAGCGATTCAGGGATATCTTGAAAATAGATAGCGGATACTACCCTGGGTGGGAGTGTCTGGTTTACGATATCGGGACGATTACTATCTAGAAAATGCCGCTACGCATCGACCCCCTTCCGCGCATTGCGCCAACGGCCAAGCACCCGGTTACGGTCAACGTGCGCACGCTTCCAGCGAACGGCCATGTGCCCACCCATGCCCATGACTGGGCCCAGCTTGCGTGCACGCTGCGCGGGGCAGTTCGCCTGCGCGCGGCGCAGACCACGTGGATCGTGCCGCCAACGCGCGCAGTGTGGATCCCGCCGCGCGTTGACCACGAGGTGAATTTGATCGGCGAGGTTGCGCTGCGCACCGTGTACGTAGACGCGAGCGCGGCACCCCGAGGGCTCACGACCTGCGAGGTCATCGACGTGTCCGGGCTGATGCGGGAGCTGATCGAAACCCTTGCGGCAGTTGACCGCAAGGCGGAGACCGTGCGTTATGCCCTCCTCACCAGCTTGCTCCTGGAGGAGATACGGATCGCGCCGACGCTGTCGCTGGACCTGCCGCTGCCGCAAGACCGCCGCTTGCGCGCATTGTGCGAGGCGCTGTTGGAGGATCCCGGCACGGCGCTTAGCCTGGAGGGATGGGCGCTGCGCGTGGGCGCGAGCCCCCGCACACTGGCGCGCCTGTTCCGGGAAGAGCTGGGAATGACGTTCGGGCAGTGGCGCCAGCGCGTGCGGCTGGCGCAGGCAGCGGCTCTGGTGTCCGGAGGCAGCTCGCTAGCCAGCGTCGCCGCGTCTCTTGGCTACGAAAGCGCCAGCGCCTTCTCCGCCATGTTCAAGCGCGCTCTTGGACGCTCGCCGCGCGAGTTCTTCGGCAGTCAGCCGCAGTGATGCGCCCGCCCCAGCGCGCGACTCAACCCCGTCCGCGCCTGAGCTGCCCGGCGATCGTCGCCACGTGGTTGCCCTGGAACCGTGCGATCGCAAGCTCGTTCTCGCTCGGCTGCCGCGAGCCGTCGGCCCCGGTAATCGTCGATGCGCCGTACGGGGTGCCGCCGGTCACCTCGTCCATCCTCAGCAGCTTCTGCTCCGAATAGGGAACCCCGACGATGACCATGCCCTGATGCAACAGCGTGCTGTGAAAGCTCGTGATCGTCGTTTCCTGGCCGCCATGCTGGCTCGCCGTGCTGGTGAAGACGCTGCCGATTTTCCCGATGAGCCCGCCGTTCATCCACAAGCCACCGGTTTGATCGAGGAAATTGCGCATCTGGGCACACATATTCCCGAACCGGGTAGGCGCACCGAAGATGACGGCGTCGGCTTGCGCCAACTGGTCTGGCTTCGCTGCCGGGATATGCGCGAATGCGGCGCGCGCGGCCTTGGCGCCGCTCTGCTGGAGCACTTCGTCGGAAGCGAGCTCGGGAACTTGGTACACCGACACCTCGGTGTCCGGGACTTCGCGCGCTCCCGCAGAGACCGCCTCGGCCATCTTGTAGATGTGCCCATACATGCTGTAGAACACGACTTGAACTTTGGTTGCCATAATCGCTCCTGTGAGGACTGACCATGATCCGGAGACTGCATCACAACGCGTACCGCTGCCGCGATTCTGAGGAAACGCGCAGGTTCTACGAGGAATTCCTGGGCCTGCCCCTGGCCGGCACGCTCGAGATCAAGGAGACCAAGAGCGGCCGCAGGACGAAAACCCTCCACACCTTCTACGAGCTGGACGAGCGCGAGTACCTGGCTTTTTTCGAGGCGCCGGATATGCCGTTCGAGTTCAAGCCGCAACAAGACTTCGACCTCCACATCGCGCTCGAGGTGGACGAAGCGGCCCTCGACCAGATGCTGGCGAAGGGTCGGGCGCGCGGAATCGAATCGCGCGGTATTTCCGACCACGGCTTCATCCGCTCGATCTACTTCCGCGATCCGAACGGCTATGTGATCGAGCTGACCGCGAAGATGCCGAACCACGACACGGCGATGAATCCAGCGACCAACGGGGCGCGGGACAAGCTCGACAGATGGGAAGCCGAAAAGCGGCGAGCGGAGGCAAGGACCGAGTGAGCCTCCGCGGGGACGCTGCGGCAGCTGTGTGGATGCCATCGTATCGACCCGCGCGCCTCTCGCCGTTCGTAGTTACCTAAACCACTCGATCTCGATCTGCCGGGTGAGGGTTCAAACTAGCCCCCCTTCTCGAGGCTCAACGCCCCGGCGCCATGGACGACGACATACAGCAAGCCACCCATCATCGCGAGATTCTTCATGAATTGGACCTGTTGCACATAGGCCTGATCCGGCGCGGCGGCCCAGAAGGCGTGGAAGAATATCGCGGCCACAAGGCAGAACACGAACAAAGCCGCTGCGGCCCAACGCGCTTTCCAACCGAGGACAAGCAAAAGTCCGCCGCCGAGCTCGATGACGATGGCGATCACCGCCAACAGCTGCGCTGCAGGCAGGCCCGCGGATTGGATATAGCCCACCGTACCCGCGAAGCCCCCGAGCTTACCTAATCCAGCCCAGATGAAGATTGCCGCAAGCAGAATCCTTCCGACCAGCGGTCCATATTGCTTGATGGCTCCCA
This sequence comes from uncultured beta proteobacterium, assembly GCA_963747025.1. Lineage (GTDB taxonomy): Bacteria > Pseudomonadota > Gammaproteobacteria > Burkholderiales > SHXO01 > SHXO01. Next base: position 418,085 of record CAVVDJ010000002.1, on the reverse strand, counting down.
TTTTTGCCCTCCCAGGTAACGATAGAACAAGCGAGCACGATTGCACGCTCGCAAGATTGCGGCCGGACGCCGGCCGCGGCGGCTACTATCGTCCTGCCAGCGTGCCCATCCGCCCGCTGGCATAGTCCTTCCGGGCTTGGATAATCTGCTCGGTCGTGTTCATGACGAACGGCCCCCAGCTTACCACCGGTTCGTCGATGGGCTCGCCTGCGAGCACGAGCACATCAGTGTCTGCCACTGCAGCGAGCGCGACGACCGCCGGGTCGTTGGAGAAGACAGCCATTTGGCGCTCGCGCAACAGCGCCTCCGACGCTCGAGCGCGGCCCGTGATCACATAAGCCAGTGCGTTCCAGGCCGCGGGCAACGGCACCTCTGCAACGCCACCGGCAGCGAGCCTGACACGCATCACGAGCATCGGGGTGTGCGTCCGCGCAGGCCCTCGCACCCCCTGAAAGTCACCGGCGACAACGCGAGCGACACCGGCGTCGAGCCTCACCTCCGGAATGCGCTGAGACGAGATGTCCTGGTAGCCAGGCGGGTTCATCTTGTCGCGCGCGGGCAGGTTCACCCATAGCTGGATACCGTGCAAAGTGCCCCCGCGCTGCGCGAACTCCCGTTCGTGATACTCCGCGTGTACGATTCCGCGCGCCGCCGTCATCCACTGCACATCGCCAGGCCAGAGTACGCCGTGATTCCCCTGCGAATCCTGGTGCTCCATCGCGCCGTCAAACAAGAACGTGACGGTCTCAAACCCGCGGTGCGGATGCGGGTTCAGTCCCCCCTTGCCGCCGGCACCGACGGTAGTCGGCCCGAAGTGGTCGATCATGAGAAAAGGGCTGACGTAGTCCACCTCCGGTCCGGGGAGGGGCCGGTCGACGATCAGTCCGGGTGCGGGTTCTGCCTTGTGGCTCGTCGCGACGAGTGCAACCGGTCGGGACTCGAGTTGGATTTCGATCATGGTTGGCTCCGTCGCATATCGTTACTCGTGTCCTGCCAGATCAAACAACAACACTTCGGCGGCCTTCCCGCCGGACAGGCGCAGCTCCTGCTCACCGCTGACCTTGGCTCCGTCGCCAGCCGACAGCGGGCTGCCATTGAGTTGCACGGCGCCGCGCGCTACATGCACGTAGGCCTTCCGCCCCGGCGCAAGCGCATGGCTTGCGGCGTCGCCGTCGTCGAGAACGACGGCGTATACCCGCGCGTCCTGATGGATCTTGACCGAGCCCTCTGCTGCGTCAGGCGAAGCGATCAGGCGCAGGCGGCCCTGCTTCTGGTCGCTCGAAAAGTTCTTTTGCTCGTAGCTGGGCGCGATGCCACGCTCGTTGGGCTCGATCCAGATCTGCAGAAAGTGCACTTGATCCTGGGCCGAGGGATTGAACTCGCTGTGCAACACCCCGGTGCCGGCGCTCATCCTCTGCACGTCGCCAGGGCGGATCACGGACCCCGTGCCCATGCTGTCCTTGTGTGCGAGCGCACCCTCCAGCACGTAGCTGATGATCTCCATGTCCCGATGGGGATGCGTTCCAAACCCCTTGCCGGGCGCGACGCGGTCCTCGTTGATGACGCGTAATGCCCCGTACCCCATTTCGAGCGGGTCGTAGTAGTCCGCGAACGAGAAGGTGTGGTGGCTGTCGAGCCAACCATGGTTGGCGTGACCCCGATCCTGTGCTCTGCGTACGACGATCATGATGTTCTCCAACTCTGCCTTGCATCATCCAATATGGGTGAATCGTGCAAATCAATATAGGTGCGGCGGGCAGGGTTTACTAGCGGAACTTTTCGAGCGAATCGTTCTGAAATGCTGAACGACCTAGCAGGTCTCGATCGGACTGACCGAGGGGGACAGCAGATACGGCTAACAGAGCCGCGAATTGGCGAAGTCGATGAGGGCCGATGGGTTGAGGTAAGCCCGGAAAGCCAACACCGTCAGCACGGCAGCGGCAACGGCCACTACCACCCACAATGCGATTTCACGCCACTCCGAAGGGCGGCCGCTCAACGGGATCATGCCGCCCCCGGTTCTACGGAAAGACGCGTCAGCGGGCGCTCGTCGATAGGAAGGTTGAGCACACCCGCAAGGAGGCTTAAAACGATGGTCCCGATCCACACGGGAGCATAGGAGCCGGTCAGGTCGAACAGGTATCCACCCAGCCACACGCCGAGAAAGCTGCCCACCTGGTGGCTCAGGAACACGATCCCGAACAACGTCGATACGTAGCGCACGCCGAAGATCTGGCCGACCAACCCGTTGGTGAGCGGCACAGTGCCCAACCACAAGAAGCCGATCCCGGCCGCGAAAAGATAAACGCTGAGCGGGGACACAGGCAGCAGCACAGAACACGCCGATCACGACGGCCCGCAGGAAATAGATCGACGACAGCACGTATTTCTTGCGGAAGCGTGCGCCGAGATAGCCGGCCGTGAACGAACCAAAGATATTGAACAGTCCGATCAGCGCGAGCGCCCAACCGGCGACGGTAAGCGGCAGGTTCAGGTCGCGCAGGTAGACGGGCAGGTGGATAGAGATGAAGGTCACCTGGAACCCACATACGAAGAAGCCCGCGGTCAGATACCAGAACCCGGAGTGTTTGCCGGCCTCGCGCAGCGCGGCGTTAAGCGTTTGCGGCCTCGCATCGATTGCGCCCGCAGTTGGAGACCGGATCGGCCTTCGCGCTTCCGCCATCGCTGCGGCCAGCGGCACCGTGGCGAGGATCACCCCAGCCAGTACCAGCAATGCATGCTTCCAGTCGATCGCGCCAATGAGCCATGCACCAAACGGAACCATCAGGAACTGGCCGAACGAACCGCCGGCAGAGGCGATGCCCAGCGCGACGCTGCGCCGTTCAGGCGGGAATGCGCGGCCGACGACGCCCAGAATGATGCCGAAGCTCACGCCGCTGATGCCGAGTCCGATGAGCAACCCGGCGCTGAAGTCCAGCATCAAGGGCGTGGTAGAAAACGGCATCAATGCCAGCCCAGCGGCATACAGCAGCGCGGAAAAGGCGACCACCCGGCCACTGCCCTGCTTGTCCGCCCACGCGCCGAAGAACGGCTGGGCCAGCCCCCAGATCAGATTGGACAGCGCGAGCGCGAAGGAATAATGGCCGCGGCCCCAGCCTAGCTCAACGCTCATCGGCTGGAGGAACAGCCCGAAGGTCTGACGCACGCCCAGCGCCAGCGTCAGAATGATCGCGCCGCAGACCAGCACGACCGTGGGCGTACGCCAGCTACCAGCAGCGGAGCTCATGCTCGTGCAGGAAAGCGCACCCTCGCGTCGCAGCTCACACCGCGGCTCAATGCTCCTGGCGCTGATGCGGGCCCATTGCAGCACCGGCACCGGCTGGTACCACAACCGCATCCTCGTCCGCCAACCTCGGCAGGTGCACCTTGCGCACGAGCACGGAGTAGACGGTGGGGATCACGAACAAGGTGAGGAACGTGCCCAGCAGCAGCCCGCCAACTATCACCCAGCCGATCGCCTGACGCGACTCGGCGCCAGCACCGTGCGCCAGAGCGAGCGGCACAGCCCCGAGTACCATGGCGGCGGTCGTCATCAAGATGGGCCGCAACCGCAAGGTGGCCGCTTCGACCAGCGCGTCCATCTTGTCCATGCCCTTGACGCGAAGCTGATTGGCGAATTCCACGATCAGAATCCCGTGCTTGGTAATCAGGCCCACCAGCATCACCAGACCCACTTTGCTGTAAACGTTGAGCGTGCCGCCATGATCGAGCTTGTAGTTGATCCACATCGCCAGCACCGCGCCGGTTAACGCCAGCGGGACGGTAACCATGATCACCAATGGACCGACGAAGCTCTCGAACTGCGCCGACAGCACGAGGTAGATGAAGATCAGCGCCAGGCCGAACGTAACCCACAGCTGACCGCCTGATTCTCTGAACTCGCGCGAAATGTTGTCCAGATCGGTGCGGGTCTCGGGCCCCAGCTCCGTTTTGACCAGCTCGTCGATGTGATCCAACACTTGCCCCAACGTAGTATTGCCCGCGGGTTCGCCGCTGATGACAGCTGCGCGCAGCTTGTTGAAGTGGTTCAGCTCCTTCGGCCCCACCGTCTCGGAGAGAGTCACCAGGTTCGAGAGCTGGTTGAGCGACCCGTCTGCACCGCGTACGTAGATCGAAGTGAGATCGCTCGGCTGGCGCCGCTTGTCGTCCTCCATCTGGACGACGACGTCGTACTGCTTGCCCTCGTGTTTGTAGCGTGTAACGTCGAAGCCCCCGAGCAGAGTTTCTAGCGTATGACCGATCGTCTCCATGGAGATGCCCAGCGCTGCCGCCTTGTCGCGGTCGATCTTGACGGCGAACTGCGGTTTGTTCAGCTTGAGATCCGTGTCCAAAGCGGTGATGCCCGGATACTGGCTGAGCTTGGCCATCATCTTGTTGACCTTGTTCTGCAATTCCTCGAAGGTGTTGCCGTAGATCACGTACTCGACCTTTTTGGAGAACAAGGGCTGTCCAAGGGCAGGCAAACCCTTGGTAAACGACAGGGCACCTGGCAGGCCGCCATAAAGCTTTGGCCCCAACTCTTTGGTGATCTGCTGCTGGCTGCGCTTGCGCTCGTCCCAGGGCTTGAGCACCGTGAAGGCAATGCCCAGGTTCACCGGGTTGGGTCGCTCCAGCCCGGGCGCAACTACGGCAAACATCGTGTCGATCTCTGGAATGTTCTTGGCCATCTCCTCGACGGCGCGCATGTAGCTGTCGGTGTACTGCATCGAGGAGCCTTCGGGCGCGATCACGAACGCGAGGAACAAGCTGCGGTCCTCTTCCGGAGACAACTCATCCTTGAGCTGCATGAACAGCCAAACCCCCGCGCTCAATACGACGACGAATGCGACAGCGACCATCCGGCGGTGTCGTAGCGTCGCAGAAAGCGCAGCGCGGTAGCCGTTGGTCATGCCTTGAAAGAAAGGCTCGGTCTTCCGATACGCCCAGCTATGCTCGTGCCTGAGCAGCTTCGAGCACATCATCGGTACCAGCGAAAGCGCAACGAACCCCGACACGATCACAGAGGTGGCGACGGTGAGCGCGAACTCGGTCATGAGCTTCCCGGTGTTACCTTGCGCGAAGGACAGCGGCGTAAACACGGCAGCCAGGGTGATGGTCATGGCGATCACGGCGAAACCGATCTCTTTGCTGCCGACCAAGGCCGCTTTGAACGGCTTCATACCGTCTTCAATATGACGGTGGACGTTTTCCAACACCACGATGGCGTCATCCACCACGAGGCCGATCGACAGCACCACACCGAGCAGCGTCAGGGTGTTGATGGAAAAGCCAAGCGCTTTGAGGAAGGTGAAGTGGCCGATGATCGATATCGGGATCGTCACCGCGGGAATGAGCGTGGCGCGGACTTCGCGCAGAAAGAAGAAGATCACCAGCACCACGAGAACCAGCGCTATGACGATCGTTTCGAACACGGAATGGATCGATGCCTCGATGAACTTGGAGGTGTCCACCGCGACCCACATCTTCATGCCTGGCTGCAGCGTCGCCCGTAAATGCGGCAGCAGCGCCTTGGCGGCTTGCGCGACCTCCAGCGTGTTGGCGGTAGATTGCTTCACCACACCCAGCCCGAGCGCCTCCTCGCCGCGTACGCGAACGATCTTCCGGTTTTCGTAGGGGCCGGGCGCGGCGCGGCCGACATCCTTGAGGCGGACGGGATACCCGTTCACCTCTTTGATGATCATGTTGTTGAACTCTTCCGGCGAGCGCAGATCCGTGCGTGCCTGCACCGTGAACTCGCGCTGCGTGCTCTCGATGCGCCCGCTCGGGGAGTCGAGGTTTTGGCGGTTCAGCGCGTCTTCGACATCCTGGGCGGTGAGACCCTGGGCCGCGAGGCGCTCGCGGTCGAGCCAGACCCGCATGGCGTACTTGCGTTCGCCGCCGATGATCACGGACGCCACGCCCGGAAGCGCCTTGAGCGGGTCGGTGAGATAGCGATCCGCGTAGTCCGACATTTCCATCGGGGTGTGCTGGTCGCTCGACAGCGCGATCCAAAGGATGGGCTGAGCATCCGCTTCGATCTTGGACACGACCGAATTGTCCGAGGCCGCAGGAAGATTCTTGCGGATGCGCGCGACGCGATCGCGCACGTCGTTGGCCGCGCCGTCGATTTCGCGCGCGGCGACGAACGTGATGGTGATCTGGCTGACCTCTTCGCGGCTCTGAGACTTGATCGTCTTGATGCCCTCGATGCCGGAAAGCGAATCTTCCAGCGGCTGGGTGATGGCGCTCTCCATGACTGCGGCGGTGGCCCCTTTGTAGACCGTGCGCACCGAAACCACCGGAGGATCGATGTTCGGATACTCGCGCACGGCCATGCGCGTGAAGGACAAGGCGCCGACAAGCACGATGACCAGGCTCATCACCGTGGCCAGCACCGGCCGCCGAATGGAGATATCCGATAAGACCATTTGAGAAGATCCTCTACTGGAACCCTGACACTAGCCGACCACGCGAGGCGCGCCAGACTGATTCAAGGCTGCTTTGGGCGGAGCCGGCTGCGCCGGCAGGACCATGACCGGCGCCCCGTCCTTGAGCTTCATCTGCCCGTCGGTCACTACCACGTCGTTGGCGTCCAAGCCCTTGAGAACCTCGACCTCGCCGGGACGCCGTACGCCGAGCTCGATCTTGGTCAGCGCCGCTTTGCCGTCTACCACCCGGTACACAAACGTGTCGCTTCCCTGCGGCCAGATGGCCTGCTCGGGTATTACGATCGCGTTAGGGCGCGTCGAAAGCAGCACATTAACGCGTGCAAACATCCCTGGACGCAGCTTGTTCTGAATATTGGGGATCTGGGCGCGCACAACGACGGTACGAGTCTTCTCGTCCACGCTGGGCTCGAGAGCGTAGATCTTGCCCCGGAATACGTCGTTGGGATAGGCATCGACCTTGATCGTCAGATCCTGTCCAGGCTTGATTTGCGAGAGATACATCTCCGGCACGCGAAAATCGAGCTTCACGAAGCTAAGATTCTCCAGCCGCACGACGTCGTCTCCCGCCTTGACATAAGCCCCAGGGCTGATTTGGCGTAGGCCTACAACCCCGGAGAAAGGCGCGGTAATAGTCGTCTTGGAGAGCAGCGCGTCGTCCTGGCGTTGCTTTGCAAGCGCACGATCCATGTTGCCCTTCGCGACGTCGAGCGCTTCCTTGCTGATGAAGTTCTTGTCGAGCAGCTCCTGGGCGCGCTCGTAGCGCTGAGTTTCGGTCTTGGCAGCTGCTGTACTGCCGGCCAACTGGGCGCTGTATTCCGACGGGTCGAGGGTCACGAGCTTGCTGCCCTTCTGGACCAGCTGACCCTCCTGAAAATGCAACCCTACCACCCGGCCCGCGATTTCGGGGCGGATGACCACCGAGTCGGCGGCGATCAGGCTACCCACCGCACTCACGTCGGACTGCATTGTTAGAATCTTCACAGTCTCTGCCTTGACCGGCAGCCCCATTGGCTTCGCCGGAGCAGCCGCTGGAGGGGGAGTCTTGTCTGCAGGCGCCGCAGCCTTGCCCGGTTCGGCTGGCTTACCCTGATCTGCGGGCTTGGTCTGGGCGTTCGCGATCCCGTCGTCCTTCTTGGCGCAGCCGGGCAAGGCGGCCGCGGTGACCAGGATCGCGAGAAGCGCTACAGTACGCGCAATCGGTGTGTGCAACGAAGTCCCTCGAAGGTGTCGTAAGTAATGCGCAGTCACGGCCTCGACTCCGAGCGCGGTAGCAGCCCGCCCGGAGGAGGTATAAGGTTAGTTATTTTAACCCAGTTTTCCGGTCATTAGCGCAGGAAATCAAGACGCCGCGTTCCGAAAAGACCCCCACCATGTCCGCCACCAAGCTTTCGCTGGATGCTCTGCTGGTACTGGATGCAATCGCACGTAAGGGCAGCTTCGCGGGTGCGGCCGAAGAATTGCACCGCGTACCCTCGGCCATCACTTACACGGTCCAGAAGCTCGAACAGGATCTGGACGTGCAGCTGTTCGACCGCAGCGGCCACCGCGCCAAGTTGACCCGCGCAGGCGAAGAGCTGCTGCGCGAGGGGCGGCACCTGCTGCGCGCCGCGTCGGACATCGAGTGTCGCGTCCAGCGCATCGCCAAGGGCTGGGAGACGGAACTGCGTATCGCCTACAACGACATCATCCCCGGCGACAGGTTGTGCCCGCTTGCTGCTGAGTTCTACCGGCAGGGCGCCGGGACCCGGTTACGGCTTTCGGCGGAGATCCTAGAGGGCTGCTGGGACGCCTTGTTCTCGGGGCGTGCGGACTTGGTGATCGGTGCGCCCAGCGACGCGCCGCCCGAGCACGGCGCCGCGGTGCGTCCGTTGGGCGAGGTGCAGTTCGTGTTCGCAGTCGCGCCAGAGCACCCGCTGGCCCAGGCCGTTGAGCCCGTCCGCGTTTCCGACATCCTTCAGCATCGCATCGTGGTCGCGGCCGATACCTCACGCAACCTCCCGCCGCGCAGCGTGGGCTTAAGCAATGGACAGGACACTCTGACTGTGCCGACCATGCAAGCCAAGCTCGAGGCTCAGGTGTTCGGATTGGGCGTAGGCTTCCTGCCGCTGAACATCGCCGCGCCGGCCATCTCCGCCGGGCGCCTCGTACGTAAAGAAGTCGAGGAAGATTCCGCCAAAGCCACACGCATGTCGCTCGCCTGGCGGCCACGCGACGCGGGGAAGGGGCTGAGGTGGTGGCTCGAGAAGCTGGAGGAGCCGACTGTTCGGTTGGCGCTGCTGGCGTAAGCAGTTAGGGCAGAACCGCACGCACCACACTGGAATCGCTCGGAATACGGCGCAGTCGCTATGAAGCATCTATAGCGGATAGGTGGCGAAGACTCGCGGCGATCTCACTCATGCTTTTGGGTCGGCACCTTCCGCGTCGTTGACCTCCTGCTCGGCCAGCTCGCGGTGCACCCGCTCCATATCCAGCGCCTTCGCCTGGTCGATGAGTGCGTGCAGCTGAGCTTGCGGCAGCGCCCCCGCCTCGGAATACAAGACGACCTTGTCGCGAAGGATCATCAGGGTGGGAATCGATCGAATGCCGAAGGCGCCCGCTAGCTCGGGCTGCTCCTCGGTATTCACCTTGCCGAACACGACGTCAGGGTACCGCTCCGAGGCCTGGTCGAACGTGGGCGCGAAAAACCGACAGGGGGCGCACCAGGCGGCCCAGAAGTCCACCACCACCATCGGGTTTTGCTCGACGGTCTGGTCGAAGTTGTCCTTGGTCAGGTTGATCGTCGTCATCCACTCGTCCTGGCGTGAGAGACGCGGCGTTTGGACCGCTCTTGGTCTGCAGTCTAACAGCGAAGCCTGTGCGTTTTCTGTCGGCCGAGAGGTCCAAACCTGGCGGCCGTCGATCCTGTAAGCTGATCGGAAGTCTCGCAATGACGACCCGCCCGTGGTTGTCCTCTGAAACCCCTTTGAGGAAAACATGCCCGCCACCCGTATTGAGCGCGACACCTTCGGCGAGATCGAGGTCCCCGCTGAACGTTTGTGGGGGGCCCAGACCCAGCGCTCGCTGGAGCATTTCCGCATCTCCAGCGAGCGCTTCCCCGACAATTTCATCCGCGCGCTCGCCGAGGTGAAGCGGGCCGCGGCGCTCGTCAATGCCGAGCTCAATCTCCTGGACGCAGCCAAGGCACGCGCCATCGTGGCTGCGGCGGACGAGGTCATCGCAGGTCGCCATGCCGAAGAGTTTCCATTGGTGGTGTGGCAAACCGGCTCGGGAACGCAGACCAACATGAACATGAACGAGGTGCTCGCGAACCGCGCCAGCGAGTTGCTCGGCGGTCCGCGCGGCGTGCAGCGCCTGGTGCACGCGAACGACGAAGTGAACCGCAGCCAGTCGTCCAACGACGTCATTCCTACCGCGATGCATCTGTCCGCGGCTCGCGCGCTGGTCCAGGACCTGCTGCCGCGGCTGCACGGGCTGCGCGATGCGCTGAACGAGAAGGCGCGCGCCTTTGCCGGGATCGTGAAAATCGGGCGCACCCATCTGCAGGACGCAACGCCGCTCACGCTGGGCCAGGAGTTCTCCGGCTATGTGGCGCAGATGGATCGCAGTGTTTCACGCGTGCGCGCCGCGCTGCCGGGACTATACGAGCTGGCCATCGGCGGTACCGCTGTGGGCACCGGGCTCAACGCTCCTCCCGACTTCGGGCGCAAAGTGGTCGATGAGCTCGCGCGCGTGAGTGGACTGCCGTTCGTCAGCGCCGCCAACAAATTCGAAGCGCTTGCGGCCCATGACGCCCTGGTGTTCGCGCACGGCGCGCTCAAGAGCGTGGCCGCCGCGCTGATGAAGATCGCCAACGACATCCGCTGGCTCGCGTCCGGACCGCGGTCGGGGCTGGGCGAGCTGCGCTTGCCAGAGAACGAGCCGGGCAGCTCGATCATGCCGGGGAAGGTGAACCCCACTCAGTGCGAAGCGCTAACCATGGTCTGCGGCCAGGTGCTGGGCAACGACGTCGCCGTGAACTTTGGTGGCGCTTCCGGCAACTTCGAGCTGAACGTGTTCAAGCCGCTCATCATTCACGATTTCCTGCAGAGCGCACGGCTCCTCGCTGACTCGGTTCAGAGTTTCACCCGCCATTGCGTCGACGGGATCGAAGCCGATGCGCCGCGCATCGCCCAGTTGGTAGAAGATTCGCTCATGCTGGTGACCGCGCTGACTCCCCATATCGGTTACGACCGTGCCGCCGAGATCGCCAAGAAAGCGCATCGGGAAGGCACCAGCCTGCGCGAAGCCGCACTGGCGCTCGGTCATGTCGACGCGGAACAGTTCGATCAGTGGGTCCGGCCCGAACAGATGATCGGGCCGAGCGGCGGGAGCTGAACTTGGAGGACCACAGGCTCGCTTTCTCCGGGCGCGAGTGGACTGCCATCGCGGCCGGCGCACGCCTGAGGGAGTTGTTACGCGCCGGATCTCGCGTGCTCGCGATTTCGCGGTGCGAGACCGCTTAGCCGTCGTCGCAACAACTCCGCTGTCCGGGCGTGATCTCCGGCCGTTGCAGTTCATGCAACAGGAGTATGCTGTTGGAAAGTGCATACGGGGTGCAGATCCAGTCCGGGGCTAGGTTCAGTGGGGGGATCATGGGCGAACAGCAGGGACCTGGCTTGGAAACGGCACAGCAGCCCGTGTTGTCGGCTGCGCAGGTTCAGTTGGCGCTCCAAGCTCTGCGCTCCGAGCAGAATCTTGTTGTGGGCGCGCTGGCCGGATTGGCAGCGGCGCTAGTCGGGGCGGCCATCTGGGCGGTTATCACAGCATTGACGCAATACCAGATCGGATTCATGGCCATCGGCGTCGGCTTTCTCGTTGGCTTTGCGGTGCGCGCTGCAGGCAAGGGGATAGATCCGGTGTTCGGTGTCGTCGGGGCCGCGTTCGCCTTGCTCGGCTGCGTACTGGGCAATCTCCTGATGGTGCTGTATTTCCTAGCGGACAAGGAGCAGATGCCATTTCTCGAGCTGCTCTCGCGCTTGGACCTCGAGCTCGTGCGCAGGGTCATGACGGCGACGTTCGACGTGATGGATGTCGTGTTCTATGGCATCGCCATGTATTGCGGCTACAAGTACGCGTTTCGCCAGGTCACCAAGGATCAGCTGGCAGTCGCAGGGAGTAAGCCAACCTAGGACGTGGGATACCGGGTCGGCGCGAGCGCCTTCGAGGGGATTAACTCTTCATCTGCGCAGCGAAGACGCGACCGGCAACGCCGGCTATCAACGTTGCGCCGCAAACTCTGTGCGGGCTTCGAATCGGCCGAAGTGCAGCAGGATCGTCGGCAAGACCAGTAGAGTTGAGCAGGGTAGAGGTCGCGAGCCCGCCAACGATGATGGTGGCCATGGGACCTTCGATCTCGCGCCCCGGCTCGCCGGTGCCCAGCGCCAACGGCAGCAGCCCCAGTGCGGTGACCAGCGCGGTCATCAGGATCGAGGGCAGGCGCTCCGCCGCGCCTCTCGATGCCGTGTCCCCGTTCCACGGCAGGCCTTCGATGTCGACCAGGTGCTGGTAGTGAGACACCAGCATGATGGCGTTGCGCAGCGTGATGCCGAACAACGTCACGAAACCGACCAACGATCCCAGCGACAGCCAGCCGCCAGTGGCCAGCACCGCGATCACGCCCCCGATCAGCGCAAACGGCAGGTTGAGGAACGTAATGAGCAAGTTGCGCAAATTGTTGAACGCGATGTAGAGCAGCAAGAAGATGCCGATGCCTGCGATCACGGAATGCACGATGAGGTCCTCGCGGGCCTGCGCCTGCGCGCGCGCGGTGCCGCTGAATACCAAATAGTTTCCCGCGGCGAGCTTCACCTGTTTCGCGACACGTTCGCGGACATCGGATTCGAAGTCCTGGAGGTCGCGGCCTGCCACGCTGGCGGTCACAGTCTGCATCCTGCGTCCGCCGGAGTGCAGGATTTTGTAGCGACCGCCTTCGAGTCCGATATCGGCGATGTCGCGCAGCGGCACCAGCCGGCCGTCGGCGGCGCGCAGCTGCAGGCGGCCGATCTGCGCAATCTTGTTCCGCGCCTCGGGCGCCAGGACGACGACCAGGGCGACGACGTGATTCGCCTGGTACACCTGCGCCACCTGCGCGCCGTCGTACGCCGCGCTGATCGCCTCCAGCGCGTCCAGCGGCGCGATGCCCAAAGCCGCCGCCCGCTCCTGACGCAGACGCACCACGAGCTGCGGGGCACCAGGGCGGCGCCTGCACCTGTACGTCACGCGCACCAGGCACCCCCGAGAGCGCGGCAGCCACCGCCTGCGCATCGCGGTCGAGCAGGTCCAGATTCGGAGCCGTAGAGGTTGATCACCAGCGGCGCAGCGAAGCCGGCGATGGTCTCCTCGATGCGCTCGGTCAGGAAGGTGTTCACGGCAAAGGTGACCCCGGCGAAGCTCCCGCCGCGCTCTCCCGAAAGCGTGGCGCGGATCTCGCGCAGAACGCGAGCCTGCTCTTTGCCACCGAGGGCGCCGACCTCCACCTCGAACTCGCTGTAGTGGGTGCCGAAGGTGTCGGCGCCGTTGGGTGCGCGGCCTACCCACTGCGCCACTGATTTCACCCCCTCGATCGAGCCAATGGCCTTGGCCACGCGGCTTCCGATACGCAGCGACTCGGCCTCGGCAGTGCCGGGCACCGCCGTCATGTGCAAGACATAGTGGCCTTCGCGCAGCGGCGGAATGAACTCGCCCGCGAACAGCGGCAGGACAGCGATGCCGATGGCGATGAAGATGAACACCGCGCTCACGATCCGCCCCGGGTATCGCTCGATGCGCTGCAGCACCGCGACATAGCGTGGCTTGAGCCAAGCGACGGCGGGAGGGTCCTGTGTCTTCAGCCCGGCGTGCGCGAGCAGCAGGTAGCAAAGCGCGGGGGTCAGCGTCAGCGCGACGACCAACGACGCCAGGATGGCGAAAATGTATGCCAAGCCGAGTGGAGCGAACAGCTTGCCGGCCACGCCCGACAGCGTGAGCAGCGGCACGAACACCAGCGCGACGATGAAGGTGGCGTATACGACCGAGCTTCGCACCTCGACCGAGGCGTCGAGCACGACCTCGTCCGCCGGACGCGGCTGGGGAGCTGCACGGTTGAGTCGCAGCCGTCGAAAGATGTTCTCGGTGTCGATGATGGCGTCGTCCACCACCTCCCCGAGGGCGATCACCAGGCCGCCGAGCACCATGATGTTCAGCCCGATGCCGAAGTAATCGAGCACCAGCACGGCGCTGAGCAAAGATGTGGGAATCGCGGTGGTGCAGATGAACGCGGTGCGCGTATTGAACAGAAACAGGAACAGCACGACCACCACCAGAGCGGACCCGATCAACAGGTCGCGCTGAACGTTGCGCACCGCCGTCTCGATGAAGTTGGCCGGGCGGAACAGTCGAGCATGGAGCGTGATCTTCTCCTGCGCCAGCAGCGGCTCGAGCTCCTTGAGCGCCCGCTCCAGATCCAGCGTCACCGCGCGCGTATTGGCGCCGAGCTGGTCCTGCACCATGAGGAAAACACCGGGCTCGCCGTTTATCGCTGCGGCGCTGATGGAAGGGGCCGGCGCCTCGGTCACCTTGCCCACATCGGACAGGCGCAACACCTGTCCCGCCTTTTGCATCAGCACCGCGCGCCCCAGGTCTTCGGCCGAACGCGGCTGTGCTTCCACATTCACGATGAGGTGCTGATTGTCGGTGCGTACGAATCCAGCCGCGAGCACCCCAGTGGCGCGACGCGCGGCCTGCACCACTTCCTGCACCGACAGGCCGTAGCGCATCAGCTTCTCGGGGTCGACCTGTACCTGCCATTGGCGCACCTCGCCGCCGAACACGTTGACCTCGGCTACGCCCTCCACCGCAAGCAGGTGCGGGCGCACGGTCCAGTCCACCAGCGTCCGGATCTCCATGAGGGAGCGGCTGCTCGAGGTGAATCCCAAGCCCAACACCGTGCTGGCGGAGGACGTGAGCGGCGTCATCGCCGGCTGCGCGACACCATGAGGCAGTTGATTGGCGAGCGAGGCGAGCCGCTCGCTCACGACCTGGCGGTTGCGATAGGGGCTGGAGCCCTCGCGGAACAGCACCGTGACCACTGACAAGCCCGGTATGGATTGCGAGCGGATGTGCTCGACGCCCGAAGCGCCGGCCAGGACGCTCTCGATCGGCTGCGAGACCTGCCGCTCCACCAGTTCCGCGGAGAGACCCGGCGCCTCGGTCTGGATCACCACCTGGCTGGGCGAGAACTCGGGGAACACGTCCAGATTGGCGAGAGAGAGGATGTAGAGTCCGTAGACGACGACCGTCAGCGCAAGCGCGACGACCACGCCGGGGTAACGGATCGACTGTCGGACGACAAAGGAGATCATCTACCGAGACTTGACGCGGGCTAGTCTTCGTTCTCGTTTCGGATCTGAAACTTCTGCTCTTCGGACAGCAACAGCTGGGCGCCGCTTACCACGATCTCGTCGCCGGCTTGGAAGTGGCTCGCGTCGAACCAGCCGTTGCCCAGTTCCTGAGCGGTGGAGACCTCCTTGCGCACGAACAGATCGTCCTCCTCCTTCACATAGGCCCAGGCCTTCCCGCCGTGCCACACCACCGCGGCCGAGGGAACCACGACTCCTTCGCGCGTCTTCCCGCCGAGCTTGAGCTGGCCCGCGATGCGCATGCCGACCCGCAAGTCCCTGCGCGCCGACGACATAGAAATACGTCACGCCCGGCAGCGTCGCGTCGGTCTGCGGCGCCGCCGAAAGGAAGCGCGCGGGGCGTGCTTGGTCTGGAACCGATACCGGCGCCAGAAGCAGCGGGACCCTCCCGGCCTGCGCATGCAGATCATAAGGAAACGTGATTTGGGCGAGGACCTCATGCTGCTGCGCCAAGGCCTGGAACGCGGAAGATTCGGGATTGGTGGCCCAACCAGCAAGCACCTCGCCCCAACCCGCGCGAATCGTGTCGCGGACGGCCGCGACCGCCTGCTCGGCAGCGGCGAGCCGGGCCTGGTCTGCTTTCCACTGCGCTTCCGCCGCCTGCAGCGCGCGCTCGGAGACATTGCGATCGTCTTCGAACAGTTTCTTGAAGCGCTGGTAATCGGCTGCGCTGTTCGAGGCCGCAGCGCGCAGCGATTGCGCCTCCGACACGCTGGCGCGCGTAACGCGCGCGCAGATCGAGCAGCGGCTGAACATTCACGATGACCCCGTACACCTCTGCCGCAGCCTCGGCGCGCGCCTTCTCCAGCGTCTGTACGGCGATCCCGCTTGCCTCCTGGCTTTCTTTGGTGAGGCGCACCGCAGCGGATCCGCCCTGCATGCTGAGAGCAGAGCGCACCGGAATCTCGTCCTCGGGTGCCTTGGCCGAGAGATGCATCTCGTCTCGACCGAAGTACACCAGCGCCCACGCCAGCACCGCGATGACGAGCGCCATCGACGCGATGATGATAGTTTGGGGGCGCGTTCTCATTGCCGCGCCAGGCCGGGCGCAGCGGTCTGCGCCTGTGACTTCTCACTGGCCCAGCTTGGCAGCGGCGCGCCCACGAGCGCCATCTGCAATGCGTCCTCCAGCGCTCCGAGTGCGCGCTGCGTCTCGAGCCTGACCGCAAGTGCACGGTGCTCAACCGCCAGCGTTTCCAGCTGTGCCAGCGTGAGCTCGACGCGATCCGCGTGTCCTGCGTCGAATTGCTTTCTCGCCTCCTTGCCACGAGCCGATTGCAGATCGAGGACTTGCTGAACGCTGCCGGCGTTTTCCATCGTTTTTGCATAGCGGGCCTGCGCAGCGTCCGCATCGGAAATGACTTTGCCCTGCATGGCGAGGAACTCGCGCGCGGCGGCATCGCGTCGCGCGAGCGCGGCCTGGATCGCCGGCTTGTTGCCGGCCGCGGGCACCAGCACCGTCGCGACCAGCGACCAGATGTTGTCGCCTTGATCCCAGATATAGCCGGGCGAGAGCGTAACGCTCGGGTACTGACGGGCGATCTCGAGCTTGACCGCGGCATCGGCTGCCGCGTAGTCGAATAGCTTCGCGCGCACGTCGAGGCGATTCAGCAATGCGGAGCGCTGAACGGCGCTGTCATTGGGCGGCGCCGGCGTCTGCTGGAACGCAGCGAAGTCGAGGCTCATGTTGCGCACCGCGGCGAGCGGCAACCCCAGCGCCCCCGCGAGCCCTCCCAGGCATTGCTCGCGCGCGAGTCTGTGCATCCTGGATTTGGCCGTCGACCTCGGCCTGCTTGAGCCGCGCACGTGCTGAGCTCCAACGCGGATGCCGCGCCAGCATCGAACCGACGCTGCAGCAAACTGACCAGCGAGCGCCGCTCACGCACCTCGACCTCCAGCAGCTCGAGCGTGCGGCCGGCCGCGTAGCAGTCGAGGAGGTGAGCTCGAACCTGGGAGCGTACCGTCCACGCGGCCGAACCCACAGCGAGCTCCGCCGATTGCGCCAGGGAGCCGTACTGCTCGCTGAGCGCGGCACGCCGCCCGCTCCCGCTCAGCGGAATCTCGACTTCGAACCCGAGCGTCCACGGGCCCGTTGTGTCCGGGGGCTGCAGGCTGTGGTGCATGTACGACCGGTTTGATCGCGATCGGAGGACGTTGCGTTGCAGCGGCTACTTGCGCTCGTGCCGCGGCCGCCTGCGCGCGAGCGAGCTCCAGGTTTGGCTGATAGTAGAACGCAAGCAACGTCAAATCGGCGAGCCCCCAGCGCTGCACCGGCCACTCGGCGGCGGGATGTCCATGGGCGATCATGTATTCCTTGAGTTCGGGTGCGTCGACACTGCGTGACTCGAAGGCGTTGGCGGAAGCTGCAGGATCGAGCGGTGCAGGCTCGTAACGCTGCAGCGCACACCCGGGCACAGATGCGAACGCGGCGCCTCCGATCAAGAGACCGGCGAGAGAACGACGAAAGTCGCGGTGCGCACGCATGGTGCGCGGAGTGTAGCTTGCCGCTACGGAGACGGGCAATTCGGGGAGTCCGCCGCTCGGCTACGAGCGGATGCGGACCCGGGCGCCGATCAGAAAGCCAGGGTGTTCAACCGAAACTCGGACGGCAGGAAGGCGTTCAGGCTACCGAGCGAAGCGTGTTGTACAAGCGCTCCGTCTCCGCCGAAGGCGCCACGCCCAGCACGGTGACGAGTTGCTCGCGGCAGCAATGATAGGTGTGCATCGCTTCGGCTGACTCCCCAGCCTTCTGCTGACAGCGCATAAGGCGCCGGTAAACCTCCTCGGCGAGCGGATCCATATCCACGGTCCGTTGGTACAGCTCGCACGCGCGGCCGCATTCTCCACGCGCCTCGTGGTGGTCGCCGAGGCGCCGGACCAGGGCCAGCCAGATCCTGCGCAGCCGCTCCCGTGGCGCGAGCATCCAGGCCTGGTCCGCTTCGTGTGCGAATAGATGGCCACGGTAGAGCCACAGGGTCTCTTCGGCCCTCTCGGCAAAGGACGGGGCGTCGGCATACGCCCGCATCAAGTGTTGGGCCTCGCGCTCGAACGTCCACAGGTCCACTGAGCAGAGCGCGTGGTCGAGACACACTTTGCGGTCCTGCACGAGTACTGCTTGGTCGCGCCCGAGCAGCCGCCTGAGACGATGGACGGCGACCTGCAGAGAGTTGCGCCCGGTATCTCCGTCGGAGTCCGGCCAGAGCTTGTCCGCCAACTCGGCGGCACCGACTGAATGGCCATTCGACACCACCAGTACCTTGAGCAGATCGAGCGGCCTGCGCTGCGGCTTCACACCGCTCGCGAAGGCGACCCCGTCGATGGTGAGGTCAAAGCAGCCGAGCGCGCGGATCCGGATCGGCGCAGGCCGGGGTTCGATGACGGGAGGTGCCACGGCGCACAGCGTCCTGGGGACGAGCGCCCTTTGATCCGGGTGCGCGACCGCTCTCGCGGCTGCGACAGGCGCTGGGACAGCACGCGCCTTGCCCAGGCAGCACCCCAGGGGTGTCGGGCGCCCTGGGTCAGCGTCAGGATCTTGGCGAGCAGCTCGCGAGCGCCGCACACGTCGCCGCTCTGCAGCAGATCGAGAGCGGCCTGTGCCAGGCGCAGTGCATTCCAGCTGTCCGCGATCCGATCGTCCCACCGCTGGACGGCCTCGGTCCGCCGGCCGGGCTGTTTGCTCCGCGTTGGATCTGGATGCAAACCGGGACACGCCTCCCTCCCCCTCGTGTTAGGCACTTCTGCTGATGTTATTCTCGGGCCCGCAATGTAGGACTGCATCGAAAGTTATAGACGTCGGCGCCCGATGCCAGCCGCCGGCTCAGTGCAGCTTAACGTGCGGCTCGGTGCGGCGGGTGATGACGCGTGCCAGGGTGTCAAGGAACACCTTGGTGAAACCATACAACGCTAACTCGTGCATCTTATACAAAGACAGGTACATGAGCTTCGCGAAGTAGCCCTCGATCATTACACTGCCGCGCGTGATGCCGCCCATCAGGCTCCCCACGGTGCTGAACTTGCCCAGCGACACCAGCGAGCCAAAGTCGCGATACACGAAAGGTTTAAGCGCTTGTCCCCCGAGGTGCCGCGGCAACATCCGGTACAAGTGCGAGGCCTGCTGGTGCGCAGACTGCGCGCGGGGCGGCACCGAGCCGTCCTTCTCCGGCCAGGGGCAACTGGCGCAGTCGCCGAAGGCAAAAATGTTCGGGTCGCGCGTCGTCTGGAGTTCCCTCGTCACGACCAGCTGATTGATCCGGTTGGTCTCGAGCCCACCAAGGTCCTTGAGAAAGTCTGGCGCCTTGATGCCAGCGGCCCAGACCACCAGTTCCGCCGGAATCTCGCGGCCGGTTGCAGTCTTGACGCCCTGCTCCGACACTTCGGTCACGCGCTCGCCGGTATACAACCTCAACCTTGAGTTTCTTCAGCAGGTTCAAGACTGCGTTCGACAGCCGCTCGGACAGGGCCGGGAGAATCTTGGGGGCGGCCTCAACCACGGTGATCTTGATGTCCTGCTCGGGGTTGATGCGATCGAGGCCGAAAGACACAAATTCGCGGATCGTGTTGTGCAACTCCGCCGCCAGCTCGACGCCCGTCGCACCGGCACCGATGATGGCAACGTGCAGCTGACCCGGTTGCAGCGGCCCCTGCTGTGCGTTGGCCCGCAGACAAGCATTGAGCATCCGCGAATGAAACAGCGCTGCCTGCTGCGGTGTGTCGAGCGAGATCGCGTAGCGTGCCGCGCCTGGCGTACCGAAGTCGTTCGTCGTGCTGCCCAGGCACAGGACCAGCGTGTCATACGGGACGCGGCGGCGCGGGATGACCTCCCGGCCAGTCTCGTCCATCGGTGGGGGCGAGCTCGATCTCCTTCCTTGCGCGGTCCAGTCCATCCATGCGGCCGAGAACAAACTGGAAATGGTGCCAGCGAGCTTGATACAAATAGTCCAGCTCGTGATCGTTCAAGTCCATGCTGCCCGCGGCCACTTGATGCAGCAGCGGCTTCCACAGGTGCGTGCGGGATTTGTCCACCAGCGTGACCAGCGCCTTGCGCCGCTTCCCCAGCGTGTCCCCCAGGCGCGTCGCCAGCTCGACACCGCCCGCGCCCCCGCCGACGACGACGATGCGGTGCGGAATGCCGACTGCCATTGTTGATTTGTCATGGTCCTTGAAGCCGTTGCAGTGCGGCCGGAAGAATGGAGGAATCAGCCTCGGCGCCCTCAACGAAACGAGCGTCGTTATCGCACGCCAACATCCAGACGATGTCACGTCCCGCGGGTTGAATACGACAAGGCGTTTGCCGCGCCTGTAGCAAAGCGAGGCGTTTCACCTGCAAGTCAGTGCGGGAGGATCCTTTTTCCTGTCCCTTCACCCGTAGCGACTGCGCGCCAGGGCCGCGCCGGCGCCTAGCGCCTCGAGCTTCGCCACCGCGACTTCACGGTTCATCGGCGCCATGCCACAGTTGGTGCAGGGACGGATCCGGTTCTTCGCGACGTGTTTCATCGCCTCAGCGATGAGCTCGGCGACCTCCTCCGGTGTCTCGACCCGGTCGCTCGCCACGTCGATGACCCCGACGAGAACGTCTTTCTCGGGCAGCAGCTTGAGCAGGCTCAGGGGCACGTGCGAGTGCATACACTCGAGCGAGATCTGGTCGAGCGCGGCTTTTCGCGAGCGCAGGAAAGATCTCCTCGTATTGCCGCCACTCGTTGCCGAGCGTTTTCTTCCAGTCGATGTTCGCCTTGATGCCGTAGCCATAGCAGATGTGCACGGCCGTCTGGCAACGCAGCCCTTCGATCGCACGATGCAGCGCGTCAATGCCCCAGCGCTTCACGTCGTCCATGTAGACGTTGAAGGCAGGCTCGTCGAACTGAATCACGTCGACGCCATCGGCCTCGAGTGCGCGCGCTTCCTGATTGAGCAGCTCCGCAAACGCCATCGCCATCTTCACCTTGTCCCCGTAGTGCTTGTCGGCGATGGTGTCGACGATGGTCATAGGACCAGGCAACGTGATCTTGAGTTTTCTGGTCGTGTGCGCGCGCGCCAGACGCGCCTCCGTTTGATGCACGCGCGCTGCCAGGCGCAGCGGGGCAATGACCGTCGGCACCATGGCCTCATATCGGTTGTTGCGGATCCCCATCTTGACCTTGTGATCGAAGTCGATCCCCTCCACCGACTCGAGGAAACCATGCACGAAATGCTGGCGCGACTGCTCGCCGTCGCTGAGGATGTCGATCCCCGCGTCTTCCTGAGCTTTGATCCAGAGGAGCGTCGCATCGCGCTTGGCCTCGGCGAGCGCTTCACCCTCCAGTTTCCACTGCGGCCAAAGTTTGCCCGGCTCGGCGAGCCAGGACGGCTTGGGCAGGCTGCCCGCGATTGTCGTTTCGAACATGGATGCCTAACGAGTAGTGGCTATGGGAACTCCAACGCATACTAATACGGCGTCTGGAGATTGACCAGATCGCTGCCGACGGGATCGGTGCTTACTTCGATATTCCGCCGGTCGGCTCCGGCTTGAACTCGATCACGATCCCTCGCAGCGGTGTATCTCCCACGTTCTTCACCACGTGGATCACGGGCGGGCTGAAATTAGCTCGGTCGGGCACCGTTTCTACGAAGAACGGCGGCCCCTCGTCGAGCTGCTGCTGGAGACGGGTTCGATTCAACTGGATCACCACACGCTGACTATGGCTGTGCCGCGCGCGCGTGTCGCCGGGAGCTAGCTTCTCCTCGAAGACGAAGAAGCGCTCGCCTTCGTAGCGCGTGGCATTCTTGTCGGGCGGGATGATCTCGCCTGGCGATTGGACAGGTGGGTGCTTCGGCTTTATCGCTATCTCGAGGAACTCGCCTCCGATGGCCACCTCATAGGACTCGCCGGGTGCGAAGACCGCGATGTCGCCGCGCGTCATCTTCCGGCGCAAGTCGCCGGACGCGAGCTCGGTGTCGCCCAGCGCGACGATCACACGGTCTGCGCACTCCGGTGCAGGCGATGCGCAGGGCGCCATATCTCGGCTGACCTGAACGTACTCGTTATCGAGCGCGAGCTGGTCTGCCGTCAGCACTGCAGCAAGCAGAAGCGCAATCATATGACCCCTTCCTTCGATCTTCGCGTGGAAGGATAAAGATACACGCGGCGGTCAATCATAGAAACCATTTCAGGCCGGGACTCAAGTGACGATAAGAGCGGTGCACGGGCAGAACGAACTGTCGGCGGGTGGAGTAGAGTGCTCGAATGCTGGAACGGGTAGGTAAGTACCAGATCAAGCGAGAGCTGGGCAAGGGGACCGACAGCACGGTCTACTTAGCCTACGATGAGTTCTACGGTTCGGACATAGCCGTCAAGGTCTACGACGACGGCGGCAGCGCTCGGCAAAGCGGCGTCCTGAAGATCCAGTTCGTCAGCGAAGCAGCGCTGGCCGGTAAGCTGTCGCATCCTCACATCGTAACGATCCTGGATGCGGTGGTCGACGAGCACTTCACCTACGTTGCGATGGAGTACGTGCACGGGGGGAACCTGTCCCGCTACACCAGCGCGGATCGCCTGCTGCCGGTCGCCGACGTGATCGAGATCGCTTTCAAGTGCTGCGGCGCGCTCGACTACGCCTACCGGGAGGGCGTAGTCCACCGCGACATCAAGCCGGCGAATATCCTGGTCGCGCGCGGGACGGACGTGAAGGTTGCCGACTTCGGCGCCGCGTTCGTGCGCACCGCGGAGACGACCCAGAAGCTGCGGATGGGTTCGCCTTCCTATGTCGCACCCGAGCAGATCCGGGACGATCCGCTTACCCATCAGAGCGACATGTACTCTTTGGGCGTGGTGCTCTACGAGTTGCTGGTCGGTCGCAGGCCGTTCTACGGCCGGAACACGGCGGAGCTGCTCAGCATAGTCCTGAGCGAAGAGCCGACACCACCGTCGAAATGGCGGCCGGACCTGCCGGAGGAGCTCGACGCGGTGGTGCTGCGCATGTTGCAGAAGTACCCGGAAGACCGCTACCCGGACTGGGCGGAGCTCGCGCTCGAGCTGGCGCGGCTCGGCCGCCTCAGCGTATACGATCAGGTAGTCAGGGACAGCGAGAAGTTCCTCGCACTGCGTCCCGCGACGCTGCTCAGCCAACTCAGCGACGCGGATCTATGGGAGCTGACGCGTGTCGGCCAATGGCGCCGCCTGCCTTCGCAAACGGTTCTGGTGACCGAGGGCGAGACCGGTGACAGCTTGTTCATCCTTGCGCGGGGCGAGGCGAAAATAACCGCGCGTGGCCGGCTGCTCAACGTCCTGCGGGCAGGCGACTGCATTGGCGAGATGGCCTACGCGCGGGGCGAGGCTTCGGTGCGGCAGGCGACGGTAGAAACCAGCACCGACACGCTGATAGTCGAACTAGGGAGCGCAGCGATAGAAGGCTTGTCTCCCCGATGCCAGCTGCAACTCAACCGTGCGCTGCTGCGCACGCTCGCCGATCGGCTCGAGTTCGCCAACGCCCGGCTCTCGGCCGGCGGAGCGTAATGACTTCCCAGGCGACAGCCGTCGAGCCTTCCCTAGACCTGCGGGTTCAACCGCTCCTGCTTGGAGTGCAGTTTGTTCACCGCGTTGATGTACGCCTTGGCCGAAGCCACCACGATGTCGGTATCGGCGCCGGCGCCGTTGACGATGCGCCCGTTCTTGCGCAGGCGCACAGTCACCTCGCCTTGCGAGTCGGTGCCGCTGGTCACCGCGTTGACCGAGTACAGCGTCAGCTCGGCGCCGCTGATCACGATGCTCTCGATGGCCTTGAACGTGGCGTCAACCGGCCCGCTGCCGTGCGCCTCGGCTCTTTTCTCGGCGCCGTCTTCCGCCAGCACCACCTTTGCCACCGGCGTCTCTCCGGTTTCCGAGTGCGCCATCATCGACAGCAGCTTGAAGTGCTCCTGCTCCTGGTCGTGGCTGGCCGCCTCGTCGCTGACCAGCATCTGAAGATCCTCGTCGAAGATCTCCGATTTCTTGTCGGCCAGATCCTTGAAGCGAGCGAAAGCTGCGTTCAACGCTTCTTCGGACTGCAGCTCGATGCCGAGCTCCCGGAGACGCTGTTTGAAGGCGTTGCGGCCGGATAGCTTCCCCAGAACCAGCTTGTTGGCGCCCCAGCCCACGTCCTCGGCTCGCATGATCTCGTAGGTTTCGCGGCTCTTGATGACGCCGTCCTGGTGGATGCCCGATTCGTGGGCAAAGGCGTTGGCCCCCACGATGGCCTTGTTGGGCTGCACCGGGAAGCCGGTGATCCCGGACACGAGCTTGCTGGCCGGCACGATCTGGGTGGTGTCGATGCGGGTGTCGCACGGGAAGAAGTCCTGGCGCGTGCGCACAGCCATCACGACCTCTTCGAGTGACGCGTTGCCCGCGCGCTCACCCAGGCCGTTGATGGTGCATTCCACCTGGCGCGCGCCGTTCATGACCGCAGACAGCGAGTTGGCCACCGCCAGCCCCAGGTCATTGTGGCAGTGCACCGACCAGACCACCTTGTCGGAGTTGGGGATCCGCTCGCGCAAGGTGCGGATGAGGCTGCCGAACTGCTCGGGAATGGTGTAGCCGACCGTATCGGGGATGTTGATGGTCGTGGCACCCGCCTTGATCACCTGCTCCAGAATACGGCACAGGAAGTCGACCTCCGAGCGGCCTGCGTCCTCGGGCGAGAATTCGACATCGTCGCGGTAGGCTGCGCGCCAGCTTGACCGACTTGACGGCTTGCTCGACCACCTGGTCCGGCGTCATGCGCAACTTGCGCTCCATGTGGATGGGCGAGGTCGCGATGAAGGTGTGAATGCGCGCGGCGTTGGCTCCCTTCAACGCGTCGCCGGCACGGCGAATGTCGTTGTCGTTGGCGCGTGCCAGCCCGCAGACGATGCTGTCCTTGATGGCGGCACCGATGCCCCTCACGGCCTCGAAGTCGCCATTGCTGGCGGCCGGGAAGCCGGCTTCGATCACGTCCACCTTCAGCCGCTCGAGCTGGCGCGCGATGCGCATCTTCTCGTCGCGCGTCATCGATGCGCCCGGGCTCTGCTCGCCATCGCGCAACGTGGTATCGAAGATGATGAGGCGCTCTTTCATGGCGTCCTCCCGTCAGGAATCAGGAGACAGGGACCAGGAGAAAGCTAGGGTGTAATGCTTCACGCGTTCTCGCTGGACAAATGCTACTCTGAAACGTCGGCGAAGGGCTTGCTACCTTGACTGCTCGCGTGGGTCACTCCAAAGCCCGTCCGGCGGCATCGGCGACGAGGTGGCGGCAACGCAGCCTTGCGCCGGATCCGGTTGATCACCCACATCACGTATCCCGAAGCGGCATAGATCAGGAATAGGCCGAACAGCAGCTCGGGGAGGTTATCCACCACTTGGAAGATCGCCACCACCACCAGCACGATCGCCACGACCACGCCAAACGGGACGCTCTTGCGCAGATTGATGTCTTTGCCGCTGTAGAACTTGACGTTGCTGACCATGGTCAGCCCCGCGAACATGGCGAGCGCCCACGCGCCCCATTGCCCATGCACGTCCTCGGGCTCGATGTTGAACGCCCACATGGTATACACGAATCCGGCGATCAGGCCCGCCGCCGCCGGGCTCGGCAGCCCCTGAAAGTAGCGCTTGTCCACCACGCCCAGATTGGTGTTGAAGCGGGCCAGCCGCAGCGCAGCGCAGGCGCAATAGACGAAAGCGGCGACCCAGCCCATCTGGCCCATGCCCTTGAGCGCCCACTCGTAGATGACCAGCGCGGGCGCGGCGCCGAAGGACACCATGTCCGACAGCGAGTCGTACTCGGCGCCGAACGGGCTCTGGGTGCGGGTGAGCCGCGCCACCCGGCCATCCAGGCCGTCGAACACCATGGCCACGAAGATGCCCGACGGCTGCCAGCCCGAAGCGGTTGTTCATCGCCTGCGACAATGGCATAGAAGCCGGCGAACAGCGCCACCGTGGTGATGGCGTTGGGCAGCCAGTAGATGCCGTGACGGCGGATGCGTCCGCCCGCCAGCCACTTCGGCTTGAGCGGCGGCCGCTCGGGATAGTTCATGCGATCCATTCTAACCCCTCTGGCGTGGCCGCCAGGCAGCCGATCATCCTCCGCGCTCCTTCATGCCTGCGCTGGTGAAGCCGTATTCGACGCGGCCGCTCCGGGTCATTTCGCGATCTCAGCGCACCGCGGACAGTTCCGCGCAAACCGTCTCGCCGCCGGTGACCTTGTCGCCAACACTGACCCTGGGGATGCTGCCCGGCGGCAGATAGAGGTCGACGCGCGAGCCGAAGCGTATGAAGCCGTAGCGCTGGCCGCGTTGGAGCCGATCTCCGGGCGAGGCATAGCAGAGGATGCGGCGGGCGACGAGCCCGGCGACCTGCACGCAGGTGACCTCGGTACCGTCCTCCATATGGATCCACAGCGCCATACGCTCGTTCTCGTGTGGAGGACTTGTCGAGCGAGGCATTGAGGTATTTGCCCCCGTGATACCAGCGTTCCTTGACGACGCCCTCCACTGGGCTGCGGTTGGAGTGGACGTTGAACACATTCATGAACACGCTGATCTTGAGCGCCTCGCGGTTCAGGTACGGGTCGCGTGCCTTCTGCACCAGTAGCACGCGGCCGTCCGCAGGACTCACTGCGATGCCGGGCTGCAGCGGCACGCTGCGCGGCGGGTCGCGAAAAAACTGGACGACGAACACCGCCAGCCCCCAGAACAGCAGCGCCCAGCCGCCGAGAAAGGCGGTCGCGAGCAGAGCCAGCCCGACTGCGATGGCGACGTGGGGCCAGCCTTCGCGGGCGATGAGGGGATGGGATTCTTGCACGTCTAGGCGGGCGTCAGTTCCGCGATTGGTCGACCAGCCTGCCCTTCTTCAGCCACGGCATCATCTCGCGCAGCTTCCCGCCCACGACTTCGATGGGGTGCTCACGGCCGATGCGACGCATTGCGTTGAGCTTCGTGGCTCCGGTCTGATTCTCCAGCAGAAACTCCTGGGCGTACGCGCCGGTCTGGATTTCCTTGAGGATCCTGCGCATCTCGTTCTTGGTCTGCTCGTTGATGATGCGCGGGCCGCGGGTGAAGTCGCCGTATTCCGCGTTGTTGGAGATCGAGTAGCGCATGTTGGCGATGCCGCCTTCGTACATGAGGTCGACGATCAGCTTCAGCTCGTGGAGGCACTCGAAGTAGGCCATCTCGGGCGCATAACCGGCTTCCACCAGAACCTCGAAGCCGGCTTGCACCAGCGCCGTGGTCCCGCCGCACAACACCACTTGCTCACCGAACAGGTCGGTCTCCGTTTCTTCGCGGAAGTTGGTCTCGATGACGCCGGCGCGTGCGCCGCCTATGGCAGCCGCATAGGACAACGCGAGATCCCGTGCTCGGCCGCTCACGTCCTGGGCGACGGCAATCAGGCACGGTGTGCCGGCGCCCTGGACGTACTGGTTGCGGACGGTGTGGCCGGGCGCCTTGGGCGCGATCATGACTACATCCAGGTCGGCGCGCGGGATGACCTGGCCAAAGTGGATGTTGAACCCGTGCGCGAAACCCGAGCGTGGCTCCCTTCTTCATATTGGGCTCGACATCCTTGCGATAGGTCGCGGCGATGTGCTCGTCCGGCATGAGCATCATCACGAAGTCCGCGTTTTTCACCGCTTCGGCGGTCTCCTGAACTTTGAGGCCGGCGTTTGCGGCCTTGGTCCACGACGGCCCCTTGCGCAACCCGACCGTGACGTTGACTCCCGATTCGTGCAAGTTGAGCGCGTGCGCGTGACCTTGTGAACCGTAGCCCACGATCGTGACCTGCTTGCCCTTGATCAGCGAAAGGTCCGCGTCCTTGTCGTAATAGACTTTCATTCGAGTATCTCCTCGTGTTCCGTTCACTAGACTTTCAAAACTCTGTCGCCTCGCCCGATGCCCGAGGCACCCGTGCGCACCGTCTCCAGTATCGCGCTGCGCTCGATGGCGTTCAAAAAAGCATCGAGCTTGCTGCCGGTCCCGGTCAGCTCGATGGTGTACGACTTGTCGGTCACGTCGATGATACGGCCGCGAAAGATTTCCGCCATGCGCTTCATCTCGTCGCGATCCTTCCCTGCAGCGCGCACCTTCACCAGCATCAGTTCGCGCTCGATGTGCTCGCCGTCGGACAGATCGACGACCTTCACCACGTCGATCAGCTTGTTGAGCTGCTTGGTGATCTGTTCGATGACATCGTCGGATCCGGTGGTCACGACGGTCATGCGCGACAGAGTTGGATCCTCGGTCGGGGCCACGGTAAGCGATTCGATATTGTAACCGCGCGCGGAAAACAATCCGGAGACGCGAGAGAGCGCGCCCGCCTCGTTCTCCAGGAGGAGCGAGATGATGTGTCGCATAGGCCTGCCATCACAAAAGACGTCGATAGACGGTGGGGTTTCGCGGCAACGCCATCCTCGAGAAGGATCGGCGCCCTCGGCGGGCCCTTGTGGGGCCGGCCGACGTCGGCGAAACGCCCGCCGGGATATCTATGTCGAGGCTAACGCCCCGACCTAGAACTTCACCTGCAGCTCAAACCAGAATCATCTCCGACAGCCCTTTACCGCCCGGCACCATCGGGAACACGTTCTCGGTCTGGTCGGTGACGAAATCCATGAACACCAGGTCGTCCTTGCGGCTGAATGCTTCGCGCAGTGCGGACTCGACGTCAGCCGGCTTGTCGATGCGCATGCCGACGTGCCCGAACGACTCCGCAACCTTCACGAAATCCGGCAGCGCGTCCATGTAGGACTCGGCGTAGCGATTGCCGTGGAAGAACTCCTGCCACTGCCGCACCATACCCATGTAGCGGTTGTTCAGGTTCACGATCTTCACCGGCAAACGGTACTGCTTCGCGGTGGACAGCTCCTGGATGCACATCAAAATGCTGGCTTCGCCCGTAACGCAAGCGACCGTGGCGCCGGGATGGGCCAGCTGCACGCCCAGCGCATACGGCAGACCCACGCCCATCGTTCCCAGCCCGCCGGAGTTGATCCAGCGGCGCGGCTGGTTGAACTTGTAGAACTGCGCGGCCCACATCTGGTGCTGGCCCACGTCCGAGGTCACGTATGCGTCGCCTTGCGTAACCTCATAGAGCTTCTCGACCACGAGCTGCGGCTTGATGATGGCGGCAGCACGGTCGTACTTGAGGCAGTCGCGCCCTTTCCACGTTTCGATCTGCGCCCACCAAGCTTGCAGGGCCTGGGGATCCGGACGCTCGCGTCCGGTCGCGAGCTGCCGATTCATCTCCTGCAGGACCTCGCGCACGTCGCCGACGATCGGAACGTCCACCTTCACCCGCTTCGAGATCGACGAGGGATCGATGTCGATGTGGATGATCTGGCGCTGCTCCTGGTTGAAGTGCTTCGGGTTGCCGATGACGCGATCATCGAACCGTGCACCCACGGCGAGCAACACGTCGCAATGCTGCATGGCCATGTTGGACTCGTAAGTGCCGTGCATGCCGAGCATGCCGGTAAACAGCGGGTCGGTGGCGGGAAATCCACCCAGCCCCATCAACGTGTTGGTGCACGGGAATCCAAGCGTGCGGACAAGCTGAGTCAGCTCGCCCGATGCGTTGCCCAGGATCACGCCGCCACCCGTGTACACCATCGGGCGTTTCGCCTGCAGAATGAGCTGGATCGCCTTCTTGATCTGCCCGGCATGTCCCTTCACCACCGGGTTGTAGGAACGCAGGCTGACGCTGTCCGGGTAGTGGAACTGGGTCTTTGTCTGCTGCACGTCCTTCGGAATGTCGACCAACACCGGCCCGGGCCGGCCCGTGCCTGCGATGTAGAACGCCTTCTTGATGGTCAGCGCGAGGTCTTTGACGTCCTTGACCAGGAAGTTGTGCTTGACGCACGGACGCGTAATCCCGACGGTGTCCACCTCTTGAAATGCGTCCTGGCCGATGGCGGGAGTGGGCACCTGACCGCTGATGATGACCAGCGGGATGGAATCCATGAAGGCCGTCGCGATGCCGGTAACGGCGTTGGTTAGTCCTGGACCGGACGTCACCATGACCACGCCAACCTTATGAGTCGAGCGCGCGTAGCCGTCGGCGCCGTGCACCGCAGCCTGCTCGTGACGCACGAGAATGTGCTTGAACTTGTCCTGTTTGAAAATCTCGTCGTAGATCGGCAGGATCGCGCCGCCCGGATAACCGAATACGAACTCGACCCCCTCCGCTTGCAGACATCGGATGGTGATCTCAGCGCCGGTCAGATCGACCGACGACATGACGCCCGGGGCGGTCATTTCCATGTTCGTGATCCTTGCTACGAATCAGGCTGTTAGGACAAAAATTCCCCGGCTGGCTGAAACCGAGCGGGGAACTAAAGGAAGATACCTGCGGATGCGCGAGCGGTCAAGGAATTGCTTGGATAAAGAGAAGGTTGGGGTGGGTTGGCGCGGGGCGCGCTGCACCCTTTTCTCATTTGTGCGCTCGGATCCAGCTCCTCCAGGTTTGGAACAGACCCGGATCACGGGCCGCGATCACCGATCGTCGCCACAGGTCGTCAGCCCAGAACTCGTCGTGGGTCAACGTGCACATGCACCCGCCAGCCTCTTCGAGAATCAGCGCGCCCGCGGCATAGTCCCATAGCTTCTGCCCGCCGTGCAGGTACAAGTCGAAGCGCCCGGCAGCGAGATAGCACCACTCGAGCGTTCCAGCGCCGTAGTTGCGCTGCGAGGAATAGGGAGGAACCGCGGCAAGCTCGGCAGCGAGCCGCTTTCCCAGCCGCTTGAAGTCCACGTTGGCCATCGCGTTGCGGACATGCGGGACGTGCGTCTTGATCGGCAGCATTTCGCTCCCGAGCCAGGCGCCCCCGCCTTTCTCCGCGTGGAACACCTCGTCGGCTACGGGATCGTAAACCACGCCCAGCACGCTGCGGCCATGCTTCATCAGCGCCACGGAGACGGCGAAATAAGGGAGCCCGTTGACGAAGTTGGAGGTGCCGTCGATTGGATCCACGCACCACAATCCCGCATCGCCTCCGAGCCAGAGCTCAACCTGCTGCTCCTCACTCATCTCTTCCCCCACCACCGGGCCCGGGTAGATCGATTGGAGTGCGCGCGTCAGCGCTTCCTGGGCAGCCAAGTCCGCCTCGGTGAACAAGCTGCCGTCGGATTTGCGTTGCTGGGCCACCTTGAGATAACGGGGCATGATCTGCTCGGCGGCGACTGTGCGCACCGCCGCGATTACGCGATCGATCGTGCGATTCTGGGCCGCCACAACGCTGAGTGTCTCCATCGGCGGGTTCACTGGATCAGCATGGCGCTGCCAGTAGTCCCGGCGTCCAGCAACTCGGCGCGCGCGCGCTCCCCTTGCCGAGCATTCATCCGGGTTGTTTCCACTTGATCGAGCAACCCATGCTGGAAATCTGCTCGACGGGGCCTTTGCCGGTGCGCGCGATCTGCAGCATGGCCTCGAACAGGTCGCGCTTGGCGGCGGGGACCGGCGTAGTGCGAGAGGCGTCCAGCCGGCCGCGATACTGCAACTCCAGGCTCTGGTTGAAACCGAAGAAGTCCGGAGTGCACGCAGCGTCGTAGGCCCGCGCCACATCCTGGGACTCGTCCCACAAATAGGGGAAGGGGAAACCGCTTCTGCGCTGCGACCCGTTTCATGTTGTCGAACGAGTCCTCGGGATAGTCGCTGGGGTCATTGGCGCTGATCGCCACGGACGCGACGCCGTGCTCCTGCAGCTCCTTGGTGTCACGAACGATGCGGTCGATGACAGCCTTGACGTAAGGGCAATGATTGCAGATGAACATGACCAGCAGACCGTGAGGCCCTTGCAGCTGGGCCAGCCGATAACGCTTGCCGTCGGTGGCGGGCAGGTCGAAATCGACGGCGCGCCAGCCAAAGTCACAGATGGGAGCAGTAGCCATGAGAATATCCGGAGGGGGCCGAGGCGACGCGGCAGGCGCCAGAAACACCATGAGCGGCGTTCCACCCGGGCCGTTGAACATGGCAAAATTCTAGCATGGACAACTACTTGCCGCGCACGCGCGGAGACGGCTCGACGCCGCGCGACCAGAACGCACGATCCCTGCCGAGATTCTTCTGTGCAGGCGATCTCTCCCAGGGCGCAACTCGAGATCTGCCGGAAGCGGCTGCGCACCATGCTGCGCGGGTGCTGCGCCTAGCGGTAGGCGATGCCGTCACCGTGTTCAACGGCGCAGGTGGCGAGTCGGACGCGCGCATCCTGTCGATCGGGAAAGAGCATGTCTCGGTGCGCGTTGGACCGTGGCGTTCGCGCGAGGCCGAGCCCAGCGTGCGCGTGGTGCTCCTGCAAGGGCTGAGCGCACGCGAGCGTATGGATTTCACGGTGCAGAAGGCGGTGGAGCTGGGCGTGGCTGAGATTTTTCCAGTCGAGATGCGCCGCTCCGTCATGCGTCTGGCGGAAGAGCGCGCCGCGCGCCGGGTCGACCACTGGCAAAACCTCGTAGTCGCTGCGTGCGAACAGTGCGGGCGCAACCGCGTACCCGAGGTGCATCCAGTCTCCGCCCTGCCCGACTGGCTTGGCGCTCACTCCACCGTACCCGGCGAGCAACGCCTGATCCTGTCGACAGTGGCCGAGAAGCGTTTGCGGGACCTGGCGGCTCCGCAGCAGCTGCTGTTGCTGGCTGGACCCGAGGGTGGCTTCGCTCCGGAGGAGCTGGAGATGGCGCAGGTGTGCGGTTTCACAGCGGTGCGGCTCGGCCCGCGCGTGCTGCGCACGGAGACCGCCGCTTTGGCCGCGCTCGCCGCTATTCAGGCGCTGTGGGGCGATCTCTAGCGCACGAGAGGAAAACCTGAAAAGGTCCCTTATACTCCGCTGTTGGCAGCGCTCATCAGAAGGGGCAATCCGAACATGGACATCAGCAAGAGTACTTTCATCGTCA
Source organism: uncultured beta proteobacterium (assembly GCA_963747025.1). Lineage (GTDB taxonomy): Bacteria > Pseudomonadota > Gammaproteobacteria > Burkholderiales > SHXO01 > SHXO01. The sequence continues at coordinate 385,342 of CAVVDJ010000002.1, read as the reverse complement.
CCGGCGGCGGCTCAGGTTTAGGCGCAGCGACGGTGGAAATGATCGTTGCCAGCGGCGGCAACGCGATCATCGCCGACGTGAACCGGACCGCTGGCGAAGCCCTCGCGTTGAGCCTGGGGCAGCGTACGCGCTTCATCGAGACCGACGTGACTCGCGAGGAGCACGCCAGAGCTGCTGTCGATCTCGCGCTCAAAGCTTTCGGCGGGCTGCAGGGTCTGGTCAACTGCGCGGGCATCGGATTGGGCGAGAAGACGGTGGGCAAGGAAGGCCCGCATGCGCTGGCGAGCTTCACGCGCGTCATTACCGTCAACCTGATCGGCACCTTCAACGTGATCCGGGTGGCGGCGGATGCGATGACAAAGCAGCCGCCGAATGCGGCAGGCGAGCGTGGCGTCATCGTCAACACGGCTTCCGTCGCCGCTTTCGACGGCCAGATCGGACAGGCGGCTTATTCGGCGTCCAAAGGCGGCATCGTCGGCATGACCTTGCCTATTGCGCGCGATCTGGCGCGCAACGGAATCCGTGTGATGACCATAGCCCCGGGCATCTTCGAGACGCCCATGCTCAAGGGGCTGCCCAAGGAAGTGCAGGATTCTCTCGGCCTGCAGGTACCGTTCCCCTCGCGTCTTGGCCGCCCGTCGGAGTATGCGGCCCTGGTCAAGCACATCGCTGAGAACGAGATGCTCAACGGCGAGACGATACGGCTGGACGGTGCGATCCGCATGGCACCGAAGTGAGTCGGAGCGGGCGCTGAACCAGCCGCCGATGCAGGCCCTTCCGCTGGAACAGTTCGTCGACTGGTTCCGCGCCGCAGCGCCTTATATCCACGCGTTTCGTGGTCGCACCTTCGTGGTCTGCTTCGGCGGAGAGGTGGTGGCTGATGGAAAATTCGTAGCCCTCACGCACGATCTCAATCTGCTCGCGAGCCTCGGGGTACGCCTGGTGTTGGTGCACGGCGCGCGACCCCAGATCGAAGCACAACTGAAATCGCGCAGCATCCGGCCCCGCTATGTGCGTGGCATGCGCGTGACAGACGAGACCGCCATGCAGTGCGTAAAGCAAGCCAACGGCCAGCTGCGCATGGAGATCGAAGCGCTGCTGTCGATGGGCCTGCCCCACTCCCCCATGGCCAACGCCACGATCCGGGTAGCCGGCGGCAACTTCGTGGTCGCGCGCCCGCGCGGCGTGTTGGACGGCGTGGACATGCAGTTCACGGGCGAGGTGCGGCGCGTGCACGCGGATGCGATTCGTCAGCGGCTGGACGTCGGTGAGCTGGTGCTCATTTCGCCGTTGGGCTACTCGCCCACCGGCGAAATCTTCAACCTCACGCTCGAGGACGTCGCCGCCGAAACCGCGATCGCGTTGGACGCCGATAAACTCATATTCCTGATCGACGCCGCCGGAATCGCGGACGACGATGGCAACCTCATGCGTGAGCTGACGGTATCGCAAGCACAGTTGCGTCTGGCCGAAGGCAGTGCCGGGGTGCTCGACGTGCAGGCTCATCTGCCTGCCGCGATACACGCCTGCCGCGGACGCGTAGCCCGCGCGCATCTGATCAGCCGTCACGTGGACGGAGCGTTGCTGCTCGAGCTGTTCACTCGCGAAGGCGTGGGAACAATGGTGAGCCAGGACCCATTGGAACAGCTGCGTCCGGCAGACATCGACGACGTGGGCAGCATTCTGCAGCTGATCGAGCCGCTGGAGGCGGACGGAACCCTGGTCAAGCGATCGCGTGAGCTGCTCGAGATCGAGATCCAACGTTTTTTCGTGCTCGAGCACGACCGCGTCATCGTGGGCTGCGCAGCGCTCTATCCATTCTCGGACGAAGGCGCCGGCGAGCTTGCCTGCCTCGCCGTGCATCCCGAATACCGCAATGCCGGCGCCGGCGAGCGTCTGCTGCGCCGCGTGGAAAGCGAAGCTCGCCGGTTAGGCATGACGCGTCTGTTTGTGCTGACCACGCGAGCGACGCACTGGTTCATCGAGCACGGTTTCACAGAGTCCACGGTGGAAGCGCTGCCCGCCAGCAAGCAGGCGCTGTACAATCTCCAGCGTCGCTCCAAGGTGTTGGTCAAATCCTCCTAGGCCACCACGTACTGGCCAGGCGGCCAGATTTGTAAATATTACCTGCGTACGGCCGTATCCCGCGCTAACCCGCCCCACCCCGGGGCGAGGGACCTGTGGCTGATTCAAGCCCGCCCTCGCTAGACCGATGTTTGGATATGTCCACCTCGAAAGCGTCCGCATGCAATTCCGTGCTGGCCGCTACCGTCACATGACTCTCGCTCGAGCTCGCGCGCTCGCGCGAGTCAGCGATTCGGTGGCCCCCGCATGAAGGCCCTGCCCGGCCGCTCGCTGCGAGCCAAGCTGGTCCTCACCAGCGTGGTGCTGCTTGTCGTCATGTTGGCTGCGCTCGCCGCAAACAGCCTACGACTGCTCGAGGACGCGCTCATAGAGCAGGCGCGTGTGCGCGGACGGCTGCTGGCGCCGATGCTCAACGCCGCGCTGGCGGTTCCCGTAGCGCAACGCGACTACGCAACAGTGCGTAACATTCTGCGCGAGAGTCGAACCGAAGACGGCTTGAGCTACCTCGTCCTGCTGGACAACGACGGCCGCACGGTCGCCGCCGAGGGCTGGGACGTGAACCGACCGCTTCCGCACGCTGGAGAACAACGCATCGCCCGCCGATTTCAAATCCGACGGCCGCTTCGACACGCAAGTCCCGCTCGTCCTCGCCGGCCAACGCCAAGGGCTGCTGCGCTACGCCATCTCCACAACGTTCCTGGACGCTGCTCGTGCCGGTCTGCTGCGCGGCAGCCTGATGATCGCGGCTGCCGCGATCGTAATCTCCATCGTTCTCCAATTCGCTTTGGGGCTTGTGGCTCACTCGCCACCTGCGTCGTCTCACAGCCGCGGGCGAGGCCATGGCTGGCGGTGACCTCTCCGCCCGCGTCGGGGTGGACTCGGACGACGAGGTGGGCCAGCTCGCCGCAGCATTCAACACCATGGCCGAGCGGGTGGCTGACCGCATGCGCGAACTGCGCGCCTCCGAATCCAAATTCCACGCCATCGCCGACTACAGCTATGGCTGCGAGCTGTGGGTGGGGCCCGACGGGCGGCTGCTGTGGATCAACTCACGCGTGCAGACCATCACCGGCTACACGCGTAGAGGATTGCGACGCGATGTCGGACTTCCCACTGCCGCTGGTATCGCCACAGGACCGGAAAAAAGTGCGCGAGGCGATTGCAGGCGCATTGCATGGCACCACCGGCAACGACTTCTTGTTCCGCGCACGGCGCAAAGACGGCTCCGAGTTCTGGGCCTCCGCAGACTGGCGTCCAATCTACGGCTCCGACACGGCGTACCTAGGATTGCGGTTGTCCGTGCACGACGTGACCGGACGTCAGGAGGCTGAGAACAAGCTGTCCGAAACACTGCGCCAGCTGGAGCGGGCCAACGCGATCCAAAAAGAGTATCTCGTGCTGGCGAGCGACGAGCGAGCACGCCTGAACGCGCTGCTCAATGCCATGCAGATCGGCATCCTGTTCGTGGACCGCAACAACCGGGTCATCTATTCCAACCCGGCCTTCGAGCAGATCTGGCTGCTCACGCGCAGTCGGACGCGCTACACGGGGATGGATGCCGCAGCGCTGCTGCTGCAGACCACGGAACGCTTGAGTCGTGGCGACGAGGCCATGCAGGATCTGCTACGGCTGGCCAACGAGGGGGAGCCTTCGGCACCGGTCGAGGTCGAGATGTCGGACGGCCGGCTCATCACGCGTGTGGGTTATCCGGTGCGCGATTCAGCCGACCAGCTGGTGGGCTACCTCTGGTTGTTCGAAGACGTCACGCGCGAGCGCCAGACAGCAAATCAGATCCTCTACCTGGCCGAGCGCGACGCGCTCACCGGACTGTTCAATCGCCACCGCTTCCAGGAGGAGCTGACCCGCATGCTGTCCAGCGGCGAGCGCCGGCGGCGGCGTGTAGCACTGCTGTTCTTCGATATCGATGAATTCAAGCACGTGAATGACACTTTCGGCCACCGCGCCGGCGACGCGCTGCTGATCCGAGTGGCGGGCGAAGTTTCGGCCCAGGTACGGCGCAACGAGATCTTCGCGCGGCTGGGGGGCGATGAATTCGGGATCCTCGCGCCCGACATCTCGGATCAGGAGGCGGAATCGTTCGCCGAGCGCATCGTGCGCGCCGCTGCCCGCATCCCGTTCAGCTTCGAGGGCAACAGCCTGCGGGTCACCTGCAGTCTCGGCGTAGCGGTGTACCCAGACCACGCAACGTCTGCGGAGGATCTGGTGGCCCACGCCGACTCCGCCATGTACCAGGCCAAGGAAGCGGGCAAGAACACATGGCGGATGTATCGAGAAGACGCCCAGACTACGCGCAAGATGTTGGCACGGCTCAACTGGAACGAGCGCATCGAAGACGCCCTGGAGAACAATCTGCTGCGGTTGCACTACCAAGGCATCTACTACTGCGCGCTCCGGCGCTCTGAGCCACGTGGAAGCTTTGGTGCGCATGGTCGACCGCGACGACCCCGAGCGTGTCGTGACGCCGGGAAGCTTCATCCCGGTGGCGGAGAAGACCGGCAAAGTCCTCGACATCGATCGCTGGGTAATCAGCGCCTGCGCTGACGCCCTGGCCCGCTTCCCCGGTGTCGCGGCGATTGCGCTCAACGTTTCGGGACGCTCGCTTAACGAGCCCACTCTGCCGCGCTTCATCACCGACGCGCTGAAGCGCGCCGGCGTCGAGCCCGCGCGCCTGATCGTGGAGTTGACCGAAACCTCCGCAGTATCCGATCTGCATGACGCGCAGCGTTTCATCGAGTCCATGCGCGAGAGCGGCGTGCGCGTGTGCCTGGACGATTTCGGCTCCGGCTTCTCCTCGTTCGCCTACCTCAAGCACCTGGACGTCGATATGCTCAAGATCGACGGTCAATTCATTCGCGATCTGCCGAGCGACCGCGACAATCAGGTCTTCGTTAAGGCCATCGTGGATGTGGCGCGCGGCCTGAAGAAGCTCACCGTAGCCGAGTGCGTCGAGGACGGCGGCACCCTGGAAGTGCTGCGCAGCTTCGGCGTGGATCTGGCCCAAGGCTACCATCTCGAGGAACCATTGGCACAACACCCATCGCTCAATGAGTTCCCCTCGACCGCAACCGAAAAATGACCAAAGGAGCAGACACGCGCTTAACCTGTGATGCAGCGAACTCTCTCGCCTCTCCGCCCAAGTACTATAATTGGCGTTCTTCGCTGAGTTGTAACAATTCCCACCCGAAGTTTTCAGGACGATTTCCATGGCCCGGATGGTGCAGTGCATTAAGCTCGGGCGTGAAGCCGAGGGACTCGACTTCCCTACCTACCCCGGCGAGCTAGGCAGGCGAATCTACGAAAATGTTTCCAAGCAGGCGTGGCATGCCTGGCTGGAGCATCAGAAGACGCTGATCAACGAGAACCGGCTCAACCTGGCCGACCCCAAAGCACGCAAGTACCTGGAAGAGCAGATGCAGAAGCATTTCTTCGGTGCCGGGGCCGACCAGGCCACCGGCTACGTTCCGCCCCAAAAAACATAACATTCCGAGTGCTCTATGCCCCGCGAGGTCGAGACCGAAGCATCGGTGGCCATTGAGGCCGCCCATTCACCAATACACCTCAAGCAGGCCCGCAAAGCCAAACTTCCATCCGGGCCGGCAGCTTCCCCCCCGCTGCTCAACCGCGAGATCGGTCAGCTTGAATTCAATCGCCGGGTGCTGGCGCAGGCGGCCGATCCTGATGTGCCGCTGCTGGAGCGGTTGCGTTTCCTCTGCATCGTCAGCAGCAATCTGGACGAATTCTTCGAGATCCGGGTCGCGGGCCTGAAGGCCCAGATCGACGAGGGCGGTGACACGCCCGGCCCCGACGGCATTGCCCCCTCCGTGGTGTTCCGAGAAGTATCGCACCAGACTCACCAGCTGGTGGCGCAGCAGTACGAACTGTTCAATCAGGGACTGGTACCCCTGCTCGCGAAAGAGGGCATTCGATTTCTACGTCGCGGCCAGTGGAACGGCGCGCAGCGCGACTGGATCAAGGACTACTTCTTCCGCGAGCTGATGCCGGTGCTCACGCCCATCGGGTTGGATCCGGCGCATCCGTTCCCCCGCATCCTCAACAAGAGTCTGAACTTCGCCGTTCAGCTGTCCGGCAAGGACGCGTTTGGCCGCAAATCCGGGGTCGCGCTGGTGCAGGCGCCCAGGGTCCTTCCGCGCGTTATCAAGCTGCCGCGCGAGATCGCCGGGTGCGACCATGGCTTCGTCTTCCTGTCTTCCGTTATCCACGCGCACGTAGGGGAGCTGTTCGCGGGCATGCAGGTGCTGGGGTGCTATCAGTTCCGGGTCACTCGCAACAGCGACCTGTACGTGGACGAGGAAGAGATTAAGAACCTGCGCACGGCGCTGCAGGGCGAGCTGTCGGAGCGGCGGTTCGGCGAAGCGGTGCGACTCGAGACCGCACACGAATGCCCGCCGGAAATGGTCGAGTTCTTGTTGCAGCAGTTCGGCTTGGCGCACGACGACCTGTATCAGGTCAGCGGGCCAGTAAACCTCGTGCGCCTGATGCAGATCCCGGACCAAGTCGATGCGCCTGAGCTCAAATACCGGCCGTTCACGCCTGGCGTGCCCGGTGCGGTGGTCAAACGCCCCGACATGTTCTCCGCCATCCGCAAAGACGACATCCTCCTGCACCATCCATATCAGTCGTTCAGGTTGGTGATCAACTTCATCGAACAAGCCGCCAAGGACCCCGATGTCGTAGCCATCAAACAGACCGTTTATCGTACCGGCGTCAACTCCGAAATGATGCAGATCCTGGTCGATGCGGCGCAGCGGGGCAAGGAAATCACCGTCGTCGTGGAGCTGCTCGCCCGCTTCGACGAGGAGGCCAATATCAACTGGGCGTCTCAACTCGAGGAGGTTGGCGCGCACGTGGTCTACGGCATCGTCGGACACAAGACCCACGCCAAGCTGGCGCTGGTCGTGCGCCGGGAGGGCGGGCAGCTGCGCCGCTATTGTCACCTGGGCACGGGCAACTATCATTCGCGCACGGCGATGCTGTACACGGATTTCGGGATGCTGAGTTGCAACGATGAGATCTGTGCCGACGTCAACGACGTGTTCATGCAGCTCACCAGTCTGGGCAAGGCCGGCAAGCTGCGTCATCTGTGGCAGTCTCCCTTCACGCTACACCCCCACCTCATTGCCGCCATCCGACGCGAAACCGAGCAAGCGAAGGCCGGAAAGAAGAGCGGGATCGTGGCCAAGATGAACGCGCTGCTCGAGCCCGAGATCATCGCCGAGCTGTACGAGGCATCCCGGGCCGGCGTCCGGATCGATCTCATCATTCGCGGCGTGTGCGCTCTGCGACCCGGCGTGCCGGGGTTATCGGAGAATATCCGTGTGCGCTCGATCATCGGCCGCTTTCTCGAGCACCATCGCATCTACTACTTTGAAAGCAGCGATGCGCTCTATCTCGCCAGCGCGGACTGGATGGATCGCAACTTCTTTCGGCGCATCGAAGTGGCTTTCCCGTTGCTCGACGCCAAGCTCAAGAAGCGGGTGATCGAGGAGGGGCTGAAGAAGTACCTGGCGGACAATACCCAGGCCTGGGAGATGCGTTCGGACGGACATTACGAGCGGCTCAAGCCGGCTCGCGGCACCGCGCGATCGGCCCAAATGGAATTGCTGGCGGAGCTGGCCGCGCCACGGGCTGTCGAGGAAGCGCCTGAGAAAACCCGGAAGCTGAAGAGAAAACGCAAGGCGTGAGTGTGCGCCGTGCCCGCCGAAATCGAACTCAAGCTCGCGATCGCGGCGAGCGCCGTGCCCAAGCTCGCTCGCGTCCCTGTGCTGAAATCAGCGTCCCGGGGCCGCGCCACTACCTCGCGCCTGCATAGCGTCTACTACGACACGCCGGAACTCACTCTGCGGGAGCAAGGCGTCGCGCTGCGGTTGCGCAGGATCGGGACACGCTGGCTGCAGACCCTGAAAAGCGCCGGACGCGTCGAGGGCGGCCTGCACCAGCGTGAGGAGCTGGAGACGCCTGTCCCGGCCCAGATGCTGAACTATCCGGCACTCGCGCAATCGGGCGCGGCAGCGGTGTTTGCCGATCCAGGGCTGCCGCTCAGACTTCAGCCCGTGTTCACCACCGATTTCAAGCGCACCAGTTGGCAGCTCGAACCAGCCGCCGGCACCGAGATCGAGTTTTGTCTTGACCGCGGCGCGATCTTGGCGGGGGCCGCGCAGGTTCCCATCAGCGAGATCGAGCTGGAGCTGAAGAGCGGGAGCCCCGAGCAGCTGCTGAAGTTCGCGCTCAGATTGATCGAGACGGTGCCGCTGCGTCTAGAGCCGGCGAGCAAGGCAGAGCGCGGGTACGCCCTGGTCTCCGGGCTCATGGCCGCGCCGGTAAAGGCCACCACACCGGCATTGCAGCCTGCGATGACCGTGGCGGAGGCGTTCCGGACCGTTGTGTTCTCCTGCATCGCTCATCTGCAGGCGAACGAGCGCGGCCTGCTCGAGACCGACGACCCCGAGTATCTGCACCAGGCTCGCGTCGCCTTGCGCCGTCTGCGCTCTGCGTTGAGCGTGTTCAACCGCGCTTTTCCGCGCGCCCTGTTCGAGGAGCTGGTCGTGGAGCTGCGCTGGCTGGGCAGCTGCCTTGGGGCCCGCGCGCGACTGGGACGTCTTCGCCACCGAGACGCTACCAGTCGTATGCACCGCGTTCCCGAGCGAGCCCGGACTGCACTGGCTTACTGAGCGCACCGCAGAACTGCGCTCGGCGGCAGACTCGAGCGCGCGCGAGGCGGTCGCTTCGGCTCGCTACACTGTCCTGCTGCTCAGGCTGACTGGAATCTTCTTGCGCGAGCCGTGGCAGGAGCTGGTCGACGACGCTGCCTCCGCACTGCGTGCGCTCCCGCTCGCCGAGTTTGCTGACGGCGTGCTCGAGCGCCGTCACAAGAAGGTGCTGAAGAGCGGCCACAGCTTGCGCGGGCTGGACTCAGTCGGGTTGCATGCCCTTCGCATCGAGATCAAGAAGCTGCGCTACGCTGCGGACTTCTTCACCGCGCTGTACAACAAAGGCGTGGTGCGCGAATATTTGACTGCCTTGGCCGACCTGCAAGAGCTGCTGGGCGGGCTGAATGACGCGGTCACCGTAGAACGCCTGCTCGAGCCGCTGCGCGAATCCGACGGTGCCGGGCAATGGCTGGAGGCGCCAGGTCTGATCCGCGGCTGGGCATCGTGCAATTCCCGCTCAGGCCTCGGTCAGCTCGGGGATTTGTGGCAACACTTTCGCGACTGCGAGACATTCTGGCACTGATGGATCTCGTTCTCTGGCGGCATGCAGATGCGCAAGATGGCTTCCCCGATCTGGCAAGGGAACTGACAAACAAGGGGCAGCGTCAGGCCGCCGAGATGGCGAAGTGGCTCAAGCTGCACCTGCCAAACGACAGCGAAATCCTGGTCAGCCCAGCGGTCCGCGCGCAGCAGACAGCGCAAGCACTGACCCACAAGTTCAAGACGGTGAAGGAGATCGAACCTGGCGCGTCGTATGAGGCGGTGCTGTCCGCAGCCGGTTGGCCGGACCACAAGGGCACCGTCGTCGTCGTCGGGCATCAGCCGACGCTGGGCCAGACCGCCGCCTGGCTCCTATCGGGCGACGTCGCAGAGTGGAGCATGAAGAAGGGTGCCGTTTGGTGGCTCACCCACCGAGTGCGCGGCGCACAGCGCGAGACCGCACTGCGCGTGGCGATTGCACCCGATCTGCTCTGACCTGCTGCGCTATACTAAATGCCATGCAACCGTGGCGATCCATTCTGACTGCCCTGATGATTCTGTGGCTTCCGCTACAGGGCTTTGCTGCGGTCGCTATGCCATTCTGCAAGCACGGATTCCACGCGTCTGCGCCCGCGATCGGCAGCCGCCCGCGGATGCCGAAACGAAGCATGTTCGCACCGGCGCACAGGGCGAACAGTTCTCATCAGCACCACACCTTGCACGCGCAGCACACATCACCACGACGGCTCCACCAGCGGTCTGGCGTGCAATGATTGCGGCGTGTGCCACCTGGCCTGCTCGCCACTTGCCCCGACCTCGCTGAGCACGATCGAGCGGGTCTGCGCGCGATGCTTCATCCAGTTCTCCCCGGCACTCCCACCGGCGTTCGTTCCCGAGCAACACACTCCTCCTCCGCTGAACGCGATCGTCTGATCGCGGCCGAAGCCAGCTTCCGGCGCTGATCGCCGGACAGTGCATTCTTTGCCGTCCGCTGCGGCCGCCGCCATTAACGGCAGGACGGCACGCTACCGCCCTGCTCGAGCGTAAATCCGAGCAGGGAGCCATGTGCAACGAGCACAGGAGCTCGAAATGGGCTTTGTCAAACCATCTGTCGCGCCTATCCATCTATTCTTGGGGGCGAGCCTCGTGCTTGCCGCTTGCGCCACACTTCCACCGCCGGAGTATCCATCGACTCACCCCGCGAATCCCGCCGCGCCGGGCGCGGCTGCTGCGCCGACGTCGAGCGCGCTGAGAACCTACAAGTCGTTTTCTGGTGCGGGTGCACGAGAAAGCGACCAGGCCTCGACTCCGGGCGAGAGCCCGGCACCGCCAGCCGAGCAGCCAATCGAAGAGGGGACTCATGAGCATCGCCCCTGATCGTCCACGGCTCGTAAAGCTCGGTGCTCTAGCGAGCATGCTCGTATCCTTCATCCTGGCCGGATGTGCTTCGGTGCAGCGCGATGCCCACTTTCCTGATGTGCGCGAGGCCGTGGGGAAACGGTTGAGGAGCAACATCGCATGGAACCGCGATAGCGAGCAGGACCAGCGCGCGCAGGCAGCGGTTCGCCGCCTGCTGCAACAGGAGCTGAGCGCGGAAACGGCTGTGCAGATCGCGCTCCTCAACAATCGCCGCCTGCAAGCGAACTATGAGAGCCTGGGTATTGCGCAGGCCGATCTGGTCGAGGCTGGTCTGCTCGAGAACCCGGTGTTCTCAATCGCCGTGTACTCAGGTCATGCCGGAACCATCACCGAGGCCTCCGTCGTGCAGGATTTCGTCGGCGTGGTCAGTCTTTCGGCACGCAAGAAAGTAGGCCAAGCGGCAGCGGAGCGCACGGCGTTGGAAGTGGCGAACAACGCGATCGATCTGGCGCGGCAAGTTCAGGCTCAATACTTCACTGTCGTAGGCGACGCCCAGGCGCTCGAGCTGACTCGCCAGGTCGTCGACGCCACGGAGGCAGCGGCAGAGCTCGCGCAGCGGCAACGCTCTGCAGGCAACCTGAGCCGGCGCGACCAGTCGCTTCAGCAAGCGTTCTACGCGCAAATGCTGCTGGAATCCGCGCAAGCGGAAACGCATCTGGTGTCGGACCGGGAGCGGCTCAACCGGCTCATGGGCGTGTGGGGTCGCGATACCGAGTGGAAGACCCCGACCCGACTGCCGAGTGTCCCAAATGCGCTGCCGTCGTTAGAGCAGGTCGAAGCGCAGGCCATATCTCAACGTCTCGACCTCGCGGCAGCCAAGAAGAGCGCGGACGCCGCGGCCCAGGCTTTGAACCTGACTAGGCAATTGCGCTATCTGGGCCCGCTCGGGATCGGGGTGGCCTACAAGCGCGAGCCGGGCAGCGAAAAATTCGTAGGCCCAACGGTAGAGCTGGGGTTGCCCATCTTCAACCAAGGCCAGGCGGGGGTCGCCCGGGCGGAAGCCGAGCTCGCGCGCAGCGAGGAGCGCGTGGCGGCACTCGCGGTCGACGTACGCTCTGAGGCACGCGAGGCCCGGGCCCGTGTCGCAGCGGCGCAAGAGGTCGTGCGCCACTACCGAGACGTCATGCTACCGCTGCAGCAGACCATCGTGAGCGAGACGCTGAAGCTCTACAACGGCATGCTGGTGGGCGTGTACGACCTGTTGCTGGCGAAGCAGGCTCAGGTCCAGACGGCGCGCCAATACGTCTCTGCCAACAAGGAGTTCTGGTTGGCGTGGACCGATTTGGAAATCGCGCTCGGCGGAACGGTTCCGCTGCCGGCGGAGACCGCCTCGGATGCCAGTGCCGCACCTGTCGAGAAGGAAACAGACACTGAAGGCAACTCTCACCGACACGGAGATAACCGACATGATCACCCGCCGTCAAGCTCTCAAGACTGGTGCTGTTCTGCTCGCGGGCGGCGCGCCCCTTGCGCTGCGCGAGGCGTCTGCCGCCGAAAAAGCAGCGGCAGCCACCAAGTCACCGATCCCGGCGCAGGCCGGGCAAACCTACACCCCGGTAGCGACGCTAAACGGCGGCTCTCTGCCCTGGAGCATGGACAACGGCGTGAAGGTGTTCCATCTGATCGCCGAGCCGGTGAAGCGCGAATTCGCGCCCGGCATGGTGGTCAACTGCTGGGGCTACAACGGGTCCACGCCCGGCCCCACCATCGAGGCGGTCGAAGGCGACCGCGTGCGCATCCTGGTCACCAACCGGCTCCCAGAGCACACGACGATTCACTGGCACGGCATCTTCCTTCCCGAACGGCATGGACGGCGTTGGTGGGCTGACTCAGCCGCACATCAAGCCGGGCGAAACCTACGTGTACGAGTTCACGCTGCGACAGAACGGCACTTTCATGTATCACCCGCACGCGGACGAGATGGTGCAGACGGCGATGGGAATGATGGGGATGTTCATCATCCATCCGAGGGTGCCGCGCCAGCCGGCAGTGGATCGTGACTTCTGCTTCATGCTGCACGCGTGGGATATCGAACCCGGCACCTACATCGCCAGGCCGACGACCATGACCGAATTCAACCTGTGGACATTCAACAGCCGAGTGTTCCCGGGCATCGACCCGCTGGTGGTGCGCAAGGGCGATCGCGTGCGCATCCGCATCGCCAACATGAGCATGCACGATCATCCGATCCACATCCACGGCTACGCCTACACGGTCACCGAAACCGAGGGCGGCCAGATCCCGAAGACCGCGCAGTTCCCGGAAGCCACCGTCAACGTCGCCGTGGGTGCGATCCGGGTGATGGAGTTCGCGGCGGACGAGCCCGGCGACTGGGCGCTGCACTGCCACAAGTCGCATCACACCATGAACGCCATGGGCCACGTCGTACCGAACATGCTGGGCGTAAAGCAGGACGACCTAGACGCCAAGATCCGCTCGCTGGTGCCGGGCTACATGTCGATGGGGCAGGACGGCATGGCAGACATGGCGCGGATGCAGATGCCGCTGCCCGAGAACACGCTGCCGATGATGACGGGCCAGGGCCCGTTCGGCCCGCTGGAGATGGGCGGCATGTTCACCGTAATCAAGGTGCGCGAGAACCTGGCGCACAACGACTACAGCGATCCAGGCTGGTACGCAGCAGCCGGCCGGCACCGTGGCGTGGAAGGTCTAGCGAATGGAGGCTCACCATGACACGAGTCAAGACGTGGATTCTGATCGGAGCTGCGGCAGCGGCGCTGGCGGCGCTTTTCGTCTATTCCGGCGTCTTCGACGTGGCGGCCGACGTGCCGCATTCGGCGCTCGTCTACGCAGCGCTGGAGGTGGTTCGAGATCGTTCGATCTCAGTGCGGAGCAAGGACATCCAGGTTCCGCCTCTGAACGATCCGAAGCTGATTGCTGACGGTGCCGAGCACTATGACGCGATGTGCGCCGAGCTGCCATCTCGCGCCTGGGAGCCAACAGTCGGAAATGCGAGAAGGCCTCTATCCGCAACCGCCCAACCTCACGCGAGAAGATCGATCTGGGCGCAGCCGAGACGTTCTGGGTAGTCAAGCACGGCATCAAGATGTCCGCGATGCCGGCCTGGGGCAAGACCCACGACGATCGGAGCATCTGGGCTATCGTGGCGTTTCTGCGGAAGCTTCCCGAGCTCGGACCGGGCGAATATCGGGCATTGGTGAGGGCGAACGGGGGGACTCATGACCACACGCGCCAGCGCGACCACGATCATGATGGCGACGACCTCCACCATCAGTGACGACCACCGTATTCAAAGGGATTATGATTCGCTGGCCATGCCGATTCCCACATGGGCGAAAACCATAGAGCGATCGAGGCGCTGACCGCCAGCCGACCGCGCTCATCGCGAGTCGGCGAAGTTTTCCTGGCGTTTCTCAAGCTCGGGCTAACATCGTTCGGTGGCCCCGTCGCCCACCTCGGCTACTTCCGAGAAGAGTTCGTCGTGCGCCGGAAATGGGTCGACGACAAGGTGTATTCCGATCTCGTCGCGCTCTGCCAGCTTCTCCCCGGGCCAGCCAGCAGTCAGGTGGGGATCGCATTGGGGATCTCTAAAGCGGGTTTGAGCGGCGGGCTCGCCGCATGGCTGGGGTTCACGCTGCCCTCGGCGCTCGCACTCCTCGCTTTCGGATACGGCGTTGCAAACTTCGGAGGCGTGAGCGAGTCGGGCGCAATCCACGGGCTCAAGGTAGCCGCGGTGGCGGTAGTCGCTTTAGCGGTATGGGGAATGGGCAAAACGCTGTGCCCGGACCCAAAAAGAGCGTCTCTCGCAGCGCTCTCGGCGTTGATTGCGCTGGCCTCGCCCAGCGTTACCGGGCAGATTGGCGCAATCCTGCTGTGCGGGCTGATCGGCAGGTGGACCATGTCACCGGTAACCGCAGGCCCTGGTGCACCTCACGACTTCGGTGTGGGAAGAACTGCCGCAGTCGTGGCCTGGATCGCTTTTTTCGGGCTGCTGCTCGGACTACCGCTGCTCTCGCAGTCCATTTCGAGCCACGCGCTCGCCCTGTTCGACCGTTTCTACCGGTCTGGTGCCCTCGTTTTCGGCGGCGGACATGTCGTGCTGCCATTGTTGCGCGCCGAGGTGGTTCCGCCGGGATGGGTCACGGATAACCTGTTCCTAGCGGGATACGGCGCAGCGCAGGCCGTGCCTGGTCCGCTGTTCACGTTCGCCGCTTATCTGGGAACGGTGATGACGCAGCCACCGAACGGGTGGCTCGGGGCGGTCCTCTGTCTGGTCGCCATCTTTCTCCCGTCGTTCCTGCTTGTGGTGGGTGCATTGCCAATGTGGGGAGCATTGAGGGATCGCCACGGCACCCAGGCCGCGCTGACCGGCATCAATGCGGGCGTGGTCGGCTTGCTGCTCGCTGCTCTGTACGACCCGGTGTGGAGCAGCGCAATCCACTCGCGCGCGGATTTTGGTTTGGCGCTGGCGTCGTTCATCCTCCTGGCGTTCTGGAAGATCTCCCCGGTTATCGTGGTCGCATTCTCTGCAGTTGGAGGCTGGCTTCTCGCCTCGGGGTACGCGCGAGGAATATTCTGAATCTCAAGTCGCCTGGGCGATCTGCTGGATCCGCTAAGTTCGATCTCCGCCGTTTACGCACGCAGCTCCAAGTGCCGCAGCAACAGAGAACAGAATCCCGTAGCACAGGGCCGTGACGACGATCGCTGCGAGCAAGCTGATCCAGAATCCCCAACCGATGCGCAGGAACAGCGGCAGCGCCAGAAACAGCGCCAGAGACGGGATGACCAACCAGAAGATATCGAGCGACAGACTGGAGACTCGTGCAGCATCTCCGGTCTCCCAATAGAGCCAGACGAACGCGAGCAACGACGTGACTGGCAGCGATGCGATCAAGGCGGCCAGCAATGAGTTGCGCTTGGCCAACTCGGAGACCAAGACGATAAGCGCAGCCGAAATCAGGACCTTGATGCGCGTAGTAGATCATCGGCGCCGACGAGTGTACCGCGAAGGGCCAGGCTAGAGGTGGTCGCAGAGCCAGCATCGCTCGAACCTGTTTGCGTCCCAGACTCTGCTCCCGAGGGCGCTAAGGCATGCGCGCAACACGGCCCGCTCTCGGCGTGTTGCGCCTGCAACTAAGGTATGATGCATCTTCCCTGCCGAGCGCGAACGGAGCGAAGTGCTCCTGTCCATTGCGCTGTGGTTCCGGATGCCTCAGACCAACAAAGGACAGGTCCCATGCGCCTTCTGCTGATCAACCCGCGATTCCCAGAAAGTTTCTGGAGTTCCAAGTGGGCGCTCAGCGAGGTTTTGCCGAACAAGCGCGCTGTGAACCCTCCGCTCGGCCTGGCCACGCTGGCAGCGCTGTGCCCGCCGGACTGGGAGATCGAGATCGTCGACGAGAACATCGAGCCGATCCCCCTGGAACCGCAGGCCGACATCGTCGGCGTCTGCGGCATGGGCGTGCAGTTCCCCCGCCAGAAGGAACTGCTGGCCTACTACCGCCGGCGCGGCTACTACGTAGTCGCCGGCGGGAGCTATGCGTCCCTGTGCCCGGAGCACTACACCGAGCTCGCCGACACGGTTACCGCCGGCGAATCCGAGTACATCTGGAAGGAGTTCTGTCGCGACTACGTAGAAGGCACGCCCAAAGCGCTGTATCACGAAACCGGAACGGTGGCGCTGACCGATTCGCCGACGCCGCGCTTCGACCTGCTGAAGCTCCCGCGCTACTCCTACGTTTCGCTGCAATTCTCGCGCGGCTGTCCGTTCCGTTGCGAGTTCTGCGACATCATCATCATGTTCGGTCGCAAGCCGCGCGTGAAGAGCCTGGAGCAGGTGGGACGCGAGTTGGACGAGCTGCGCCGCCTCAATGTGCACAATGCGTTTTTCGTCGACGACAACTTGATCGGCAACCTGCCCGTCGCCAAGAAGCTGCTGGCCTTCCTCAAAGAGTACCAGGACAAGCACAACTACAAGTTCAGCTTCGGCACCGAGTGCTCGCTCAACATGGCTCAGCACAAGGACCTGCTGCAGCTGTTCCGCGACGCCGGGTTCGGCTGGGTGTTCATCGGTATCGAATCGACCGACCCCGCAAGCTTGAAAGAGACGCTCAAGACTCAGAACCTGGCCGAGGACACCCTCACTTCGGTCCGCCGTATCTACTCGTACGGCATCGAGGTGCTGGCCGGGTTCATTATCGGCTTCGACAACGACACGGTGAAAACCTTCGAGACGCAGTACCAGTTCATCACCGACGCGGGCATCCAGTCGGCCATGATCGGGCTGCTCACGGCGCTGCCCAAGACGCCGCTCTACGATCGCCTGAAGAAGGATGGCCGGCTGAGCACGTTGGAAGACGTGCACGAGAACACGCGGCCGAGCACCAACGTCATCCCCAAGAACATGCCTTACGACGCGATGGTCGATGAGTACATCGCACTCTACAAACGCTTATTGTCGGACCGCGAGATCTCGTTGCGCGTTGCGCAATAAGCTGCGCTTCCTCGGCCCTCCGGTGTACGGCGGCGGTTACTCCAGGCGTCAAGGTCTCGCGATCGTCGGGCGCCTGGTGTGGAAGGGCATCTTGCCCGGAGGCCCCGCCCGGGTCTGGCACTTCCTGCGCACGCTCCCCTTGCGCCCGTCTTTGCTGCCGACAGTTATCTCGGACTGGATCGCGGCGCTGTCCATGCGGGAGTTCGCGGAGCGGCGCCTGACAGTCGAGCAGGCCGAGGCCAGTTCGGTGGAGCGGCGCGTGGATTTCGTGCGCAGCGCCATCGGAGGGTACGTGGCGGCTGGAGACGTGACGTTGAACCTGCAGCAGACCAGCGCCCCGGACCTGGCCGTCTGCCTGAAGGGCCGGCTCGACGGATCCTTCTTCAAACGCGCGGCACCCGGCTTGGAGCGCCTGCTCAAGCACACGCGTGCCAGCGTCACGCTGCGCGTCGATGCATTCCAGGCGCATCAGCTCGCCCCCTTCCAGGAGCTGCTGCGTCGGCTGGCCCGGTATGGGGACCGTGTGCACATCGTCGTCGATGAGCGGCTGCGCGCGCTGGTGCCGATCGACTCGTCGGTGTTCAACTTGGTTCTCGCGCGCAACGCCGATTAGTCCCGCGAACTGCTGCTCGGGCAGAGCGGCAGCCATAAGCCGGACCCGTCGCGAGACGCGGCTGGTCGATACACCTCCGACCGCTCTCAGCCGCGGCCGACGAACGGCATCTTCGTTGCCATGATGGTCATGAACTGCACGTTGGCGTCGAGCGGAAGACTCGCCATGTAGACCACGGCGCTCGCAACATGGTTGACGTCCATGAGCGGCTCGACGGCGATCGAGCCGTTCGCCTGCGGTACACCGTTAGCCATCCTCGCCGCGAGCTCGGTGTGAGCATTGCCGATATCGATCTGCCCGCAAGCGATATCGTACTTGCGCCCGTCCAGAGACGTGGACTTGGTGAGCCCCGTCACAGCGTGTTTGGTCGACGTGTAGGGAGCCGAGTTGGGGCGCGGGGCGTGCGCCGAAATCGACCCGTTGTTGATGATGCGACCGCCCCGGGGGTCTTGGCTCTTCATGAGCTTGATTGCCTCCTGGGTGCACAGGAAGACCCCGGTGAGATTGATGTCCACCACGGCTTTCCACTGCTCGAAGGTCAGGTCTTCCAGCGGCACGCCCGGTGCACCGACGCCCGCGTTGTTGAACAGCAAGTCGAGACGCCCGAAAGCTTCCTTTGTTTTGGCGAACAGCGCTCGCACCGACTGCGGGTCGGACACGTCGGTGGGGACAGCCAGTGCACGGCCGCCAGCTCCTGCCTCCGCGACGACTTTGTCCAGAGGTTCCTTGCGGCGTCCGGCAAGAGCCACCCTGTATCCCGCCTTCAGCAGCGCGGTCGAGGCAGCTTTACCGATGCCGGTCCCTGCCCCTGTGACGATCGCAACCTTGTCGTTCGACGCCATTTTTCAGTCTCCTTGAAGTCGGCCCTGTCGAACAACGCCGGCCGCGAGTGCCAGCGCTGTAGTGAGGCGCCCATCGTATCGCACCGGAGGCAAACACGCGAAGCGCTTGCCTTTCGAGTACATGGGGCGCCCCCGTTTCGCCGCGACCGCATGATCAGGCAGCGCGGCGCGCATTGAGTTTGTGGCTTGACGCTGGGAAGCGCAATGCAGTATAGAAGCGCGAAGGGATCATGCCGATCCGAGCTTTGTATACTGCCCGAACACTGCGCGCGATGAGCAGCCATTCCGTCGAAGCCGTTCCAACACATCCATATACCAGGTCTCAGGAGGTAAGCGCATGAGCTCGTCATGGACACGTCGCCAATTTCTGACCCGGACAGGCATGGCGGTTGCCGCCATTCAGACCTTCCAAAATCTCGACCCTTGCTGCGTCTATGCGGCCGATGCACCGACGTCCCGCGAGGAGCTGTTCGAACTGAAGCCGGTCGCGGACGGCGTTTATGCTGCCATCGCCGCGCCGCGCTACAAGGTCAACTGCAACGCGGCCGTGATTCTCACCGACGACGGCGTCGTCGTGGTCGACTCCCATTCCAAGCCCTCTGCCGCCTACGCCTTGTACAAACAGATCCAGGCGATCACGCAGCAGCCGATCCGCAAGATCATCAACACGCACTTCCACTGGGACCACTGGCAAGGTAACCAGGTCTACGCAGAAGCGTTTCCCGATCTGGAGATCATCGCGTCTGAACGCACGCGGGAGAACTTGACCCGACCGGATGCCGGAGGGGGTGGTATCCCGTACATCGAGAAACAGCTAGCGAGCGTCCCAAAAGAAATCGCCAAACTGAAGGAAGATATTGCCCGCTCGACCAGCGCCGAGCAGAAGGCCCGCCTGGAAGCGAATCTCACGCAAACCGAGAGCTACCTCGAAGAGCTGCGGGCGATGAAGCCGGCGCTGCCAACCCGGACTGTAGCGACCTCGATGACGCTCAACGAGCACGGGCGCGAGATCCAGTTGCTGTTGCTAGGACGGGGCCACACCGACGGCGACGTGTTCATCTACCTACCCAAGGAAAAGGTAGTCGCGAGCGGAGATGCGCTGATCGACTGGATGCCGTATCTCAACGACGGCTACCCCGAGGACTGGGTGCAGACCCTGAACACGCTCGAGAAGATCGATTTCACGCGCGTCATCCCTGGCCATGGGGAAGTCGTATCCAAGGACCATCTGGCGTTCTTCCGGGGGTATCTGACCGACCTTGTTTCCGCGGTAAAGCAGGCGGCCGCAGATGGAGCTGGGGTCGATGAAATGAAACGCGAGATCGCGGAGCGGCTGGCACCCAAATACGAACAAGGCATGTCGAAGTATCCGCTCGGCCAGTACCGGGATCGTATCGGGCTGAACGTCGAAATGGTCTATCAGAAAGTGGTCAAGAAGGCTTAGCGCCAGTTCCTCTTGGTGGTTCGGATCCAGAGCGGCCGGCGCAGCCTCCAGTCCCGGGTTGGGGAGCTGCGGTCCCGAACTGCTGACCGCTTGGCGAGCCCCGCTGTTCCCCAAAAAGATTCGCGCGGTGCTGGTTGACTAGAATGAGCCCATGGAACGATCGCTAGTGCTGGGACAACGCGTTCATCTTTCCGCGGACCGTACGGAACGCAGACAGGTGGCAGCGTGGCTGCTGGTTTGCTGCGCGCTGGTGTTCGCGGTCGTGATGGTGGGCGGGGTTACGCGGCTGACTCGCTCCGGGCTGTCCATCGTGGAATGGCAACCGATCGTCGGGATGCTCCCCCCGGTGAGCGCTGCTCAGTGGCAAGACGTGTTCTACAAATACCAGCAAAGCCCCGAGTACCAGAAAGTCAACCTCGGGATGTCGCTGGACGAATTCAAGCGGATCTTCTGGTGGGAATACTCTCACCGCCTTCTGGGCCGAGTGGTGGGCCTCGTGTTCTTTCTGCCGCTACTTTACTTCGCTCTCCGCCGCAGAATCGGGCCCGGACTGGCCTTCCGCTTGTTCTGGATCTTCCTGCTCGGGGCGCTGCAGGGAGCGCTGGGCTGGTACATGGTGAAGAGCGGGCTAGTAGATGACCCGCGCGTCAGCCACTACCGGCTCACCGCCCACCTGGGCCTGGCGTTCCTGATTTTCGCCGCCATGCTCTGGACAGCGCTCAGCCTGTTAGCACCGCGGCCAGCTCCACCCAATCCGGCCCGCCGCAGCTTGCATCGTTTCGCGGCCGGCCTGAACGCGATGATTTTCCTGATGGCGCTTTCAGGCGGACTGGTAGCGGGAATGCACGCGGGCCTCGCGTACAACACCTTTCCTCTGATGAACGGTTACGTGGTGCCGCCCGAGTATCTCGCCTTGCAGCCGTGGTACCGCAATCTGTTCAACAACGTGGCTGCGGTACAGTTCGACCATCGGCTGATCGCTTGGGTCCTAGCGATCCTCGTCCTCGTGTTCTGGCAGAGATCCCGATCGGTGCAGCTCGAGCCCCGCGCGCGCCTCGCGCGCAACCTCCTAGTGCTGGGGCTCGCGCTGCAGATCGCGCTGGGAATTTCGACGCTGCTGCTGATGATTCCGGTTCCACTCGCCGCGGCGCATCAGGCGGGCGCGCTGACCGTGTTCGCTATGTCCCTGTGGGTCTGCCACGAACTGCGTTGAGCCGCGGAAACGGCGGCGGACCCGTGGGTGTTCACCCTGCCAGCATCGCTTCGGTGTCGGCATCGATGGCTTCGAGAGACTTGACCTCCAGGTCTACGCCTAGCTTGCGCCATTCGCGCGTTTCTTCGCGCAGCGCGGCGGCCGTCAACGGATTTTCTCTGAGCCAATCGACGTCGAGTTTGAGACGGTACTTGAAGCCTTCGCAGTGAGTTTCGATCGCTGGCAGGTGCGCGTTGGTGCGGCTTCGATAGAACAGCACCGCCAGACGCAATGCAACGACCAAGGCCCGTTCCACGTCGCCTTTGAGCAGGCCGCGCATCTTGTCGAGCGATCCGCGGTGAGCCAGTACCAGAATCGACAGCCGATCCTGCTCCATCTTGGAGAAGCCAGGCATGTCGGCGTGGCTCAGGATATACGCGGAATGTTTGTGGTACCCGCTGTGCGCAACGGACAGCCCGATCTCGTGTAGTTTAGCGGCCCACGACAGCAACTGGAGCAGATGTTCATCCTCTGCCTGGAGGTCGTCGGCGAATTGGCGGAACACGGAGATGGCCAGGGTATCCACGCGCCGTGCCTGGCCGGCATCGACGTGATAGCGGTTCATGAACTGAACCACCGTCGTATCGCGCATATCGTGGTGATGGAAGCGGCCAAGCATGTCGTACAGGATTCCCTGCCGCATGGCGCCCTCGGCTGGCGTCATGTGAGTCACCTTCAGCTCGTCGAAGATGGCCGACATGATGGCGAAGCCGCCTGGCAACACGGGGACCCGGTCGGGTCGCAGCCCCGAGAACGACAGACGAGTCGCGTCGCCAGCCTTCAACATCGCGCTGCGGAGCCGCTCCAGCCCCTGAGACGTGATCCCCGCTTCGCTCCACCCGTTCGCCTCCAGGATGTCGGCGAGCGCGCGAGCAGTGCCGGAGGAGCCTACGGCTTCCTTCCAGTGGCCGGCGGAAAAGTCCTTGGCGATCGTCTGCAGCTCGATGCGCGCCGCGAGCTCCGCCTGCTTCATGTGGGGCTTGGACAACTTGCCGCCGGGGAAGAATTTCATGCTGTAGGTGACGCAGCCCATGTACAGGCTTTCCAATTTCTGGGGCCGGTAGCCGCTGCCGATGATGCACTCGGTGGAGCCGCCCCCGATATCGACCACCATCCGCTTTTCGCTCGTCACAGGCAGGCTGTGCGCCACACCCAGGTAGATCAGCCGCGCCTCCTCGCGACCAGCCACGACCTCGATGGGAGCACCCAGAGCGGCTTCAGCTTTCGCGAGAAAGTCCTTGGCGTTCTTGGCCACGCGTAGGGTATTGGTGCCCACTGCGCGCACCGAATCCGCGGGCAGTCCGCGCAGCCGCTCGCCGAAGCGCTTGAGGCAATCGAGCGCCCGCTGCTGCGACGCTTCGTCCAGGCGTTTGTCCGGGCCTACGCCGGCGGCCAGCCGGACCGGCTCGCGTAGGGAGTCGAGCGGGTAGATCTGATCGTCCACCACCCGGGCAACCTGGAGCCGAAAACTGTTCGAGCCCAGGTCGACCGCTGCGAGCGTGGAAGAGTCCGGCATCTCGCTACGCCATGATCTCCCGCTCGATCTCTTCGAGCGTGACGTGGCGCACGTCCTTGCCCTTGACCATATAGATCACATACTCGGAGATGTTCTTGGCGTGATCGCCGATGCGCTCCAGAGCCTTGGCGATGAACAGGATCTCGATCGAAGCGGAGATGGTGCGCGGGTCCTCCATCATGAACGTGATGAGCTGCCTCAGGATGGCGCGGAACTCGTCGTCCACGTGCTGGTCGGTCCGCACCACCTCCGCGGAGCCAGAAACATCGAGGCGGGCAAAGCAGTCGAGCGACTTGCGCAGCATCTCCAGGGCCGAGATTGGCCATGCGCCGGATCTCCACGTAGCGCGGCTGCTGCACGCGGTCCACCGAATTGATCAGCTTGGCCATGCGCGCGATCTTGGCCGCCTCGTCGCCGATGCGCTCGAGGTCGGTGATGGTCTTGACCACCATCATCACGAGGCGCAGATCCCCTGCGGCTGGCTGGCGACGGGCGATGATGGTGCTGCAGTCCTCGTCGATGCCGACCTCCATGGCATTGACCTTGTGGTCGTTGGCCACGATGTTGGCGCAAAGCTCCATGTCGCCCGTGGTGAGGGCATCGACGGCCAACGTGACCTGTTGCTCGACAAACCCGCCCATCTGCAGCACGCGCGCGCGCAGGGACTCGAGCTCCTGGTCGAACTGCTTGGAAGTGTGTTCGTTCGTCGTCATGTGCCTGCCTCCTTCGCCGGTCCGGCGGGGCTATGCCGAGCATCGCAGTCTAGCCTCGCCACGTGACAGTTCCTTTTCAGCGCCCAGACCGCTGTGCAATCTCCGCGCCTGATCCAGGCCGGCGTCAGGTCAACACGCCGTCGCCCGTACCCAACAGGAGCAGGTCCGCCGGCCGCTGCGCAAACAGGCCATTGGTCACGACGCCCGGGATCTGGTTCAGGGTGGCCTCCATCTGTATCGGGTTCAGAATGTTGAGCCCGTATACATCCAGGATCACGTTGCCATAGTCCGACGTAAAGCCCTCCCGCAACTTCGGATGCCCTCCCAGCTTGACCAGCTCCCGCCCGACATGACTGCGCGCCATGGGTATGACTTCCACCGGCAACGGAAAGGTCCCCAATACATCGACCAGTTTGCTCTCATCCGCAATGCAGACGAACTTGCGCGCCACCGCGGCGACGATCTTTTCGCCGGTCAACGCCCCGCCACCACCCTTGATCATGGTCAATTGGCGCGTCACCTCGTCGGCGCCGTCGACATAGACGGGGAGCTCGTCGACGCTGTTCAGGTCGAGGACACGGATACCGAGTTGTTCAAGCCGCTGCGCGGAGGCGCGCGAACTGGATACGGCGCCCTCGATGCGCCCCTTGATGCTCGCAAGCTCATCGATGAAGAAGTTGACGGTCGACCCCGTACCCACGCCCAGCACGCAATCCTCCGGCACGTGGGCGATGGCCGCACGCGCTGCCGCTTGCTTGCTAGACCCCGAGTTCGGCAACCTCTCTGTCCCCTCTCGCGCCACGCCGCGCGTTATAGCTGTCACTAGCATAGCGGCACCACGCCCTTTCCACAATTCATTCAGCGGGTTCCTTGCTGGAAGACAGGCTCCGCTGCTAACCTCGCCGTTCCGGCAGCCGGACAGCGCGCGAAATGAAACCCGATTATCTGGAACGCATCCTCAAGGCCCGCGTCTACGACGTGGCGGTTGAGACTCCCTTGGATCTGGCACCAGGGCTGTCCGCTCGCCTCGGCAACCGAATCCTGCTCAAGCGTGAGGACATGCAACCGGTGTTCTCGTTCAAACTGCGTGGGGCCTACAACAAGATGGTCCATTTGGCCGCCAACAAGCTCAAGCAAGGCGTGATCTGCGCCTCCGCCGGCAACCACGCGCAGGGTGTGGCGTACGCCGCCGAGAAGCTGGGGTGCAAGGCCACTATCGTCATGCCCGACACCACGCCCCACATCAAGGTGACCGCCGTCGCTGCCCGCGGCGCGCGCGTGGTGCTGACCGGGGATTCGTACGACGACGCGTACACACACGCCGTGAGCCTTGCGCAGCGCGAGAAGCTCACCTTCGTCCACCCCTACGACGATCCGGATGTCATCGCGGGCCAGGGCACCATCGGCATGGAGATCTTGCGCGAGCATAGCGGCCCGATCGAGGCCATCTTCGCCGCAGTTGGCGGCGGCGGGCTCATTTCCGGCATCGCTGCCTACGTCAAGCGACTGCGGCCGGAAATCAAGGTGATCGGCGTCGAGCCGATCGACTCCGACGCCATGGCGCAATCGCTTGCGGCCGGGCATCGCGTGCGGCTGACTCAGGTGGGGCTGTTCGCCGACGGGGTAGCGGTGAAGCAGGTGGGCCGGGAGACCTTCCGGCTGTGCCGGGACCTGGTGGATGAGATGGTGCTGGTGGACAACGACGACATTTGCGCGGCGATCAAGGACGTGTTCGAGGACACGCGCTCGATCCTCGAGCCCGCAGGAGCGCTGGCGGTTGCCGGTGTCAAGACCTGGATAGAGCGTCAGGGAATGCGGGGCCGCACATTGGTGGCCATCGCATGTGGTGCCAATATGAACTTCGACCGGCTTCGCTTCGTGGCGGAGCGGGCGGAGCTCGGAGAGCGGCGCGAGGCGATCCTGTCGGTGACCATCCCGGAGCGGCCGGGCAGCTTCAAGCGGTTTTGCGCGCTGATCGGGACCCGCAACGTCACCGAATTCAACTATCGGTACGCTGACCCCGAGCGGGCCCGCGTGTTTGTAGGTCTATCGATACACAACCGCGACGAGACCCGAATACTGGTCCGACACTTGCAGCGCCATGGGCTTGCGACCGAGGATTTCAGCGACAACGAAATGGCCAAACTGCACATCCGCCACATGGTGGGCGGCCATTCCCCACGAGTGAAGGACGAGATCGGTCTACCGGTTCGAGTTCCCCGAGCGGCCCGGAGCGCTAATGAACTTTCTCGACCGCATGAGCCAGGACTGGAACATCAGCTTGTTTCACTACCGAAACCATGGCGCCGACTATGGGCGTGTGCTGGTAGGGATGCAGGTACCTCGCGGGGAAAAGGCGGCCTTCCGCGCGTTTCTTAAGCAGTTGAATTACCGATACTGGGACGAGACCGAGAATCCGGCCTACCGCCTGTTCCTGGGTCCCACGCAATAGTGCCGAGACCCGAGGATTTTGCATTCCCGCGCCAGCAAGTATGCAAGAATGGCCGCGTAACCCCGATGCCTTCTTACTGAAAATGAGAGCAAGACTCGCGAACAGCCTGCTTTCGGGTGCGATCATGGGTTGTCTGATCGCCCTTCCGGGTAGCGGGCTGGCCCTCACCGATGACGAAGCCTTCCTGGCCGCCCGCGAGGCGTTCCAGAAGGGCAACATCGAGCATCTGTCCCGGCTTGCGCCCGAGCTCAGGGACTACACCCTCTATCCCTACATCGCCTACTGGCAGCTGCGTTCGCGGCTGCCCGAAGTCAGCACCCCGGTCATCGAAGCCTTCATGTCCGACTACCGGGACACGCTGCTTGCCGAGCGCGTGCGCGCGGACTGGCTGCGCACGCTGGCGCGCAACCAGGATTGGGAGGCGTTCGAGCGTGAATATCGCAAGCTGGCAGTGGAAGATGTTGAGCTGACCTGCTATGCACAGCAGGCCAAGCTTGCATTGCGCAAGGACCAGGGCGCGTTGAAAGACGCGCGCGCGCTGTGGTTCCAGGGCAGCGCGCAGCCCGACAGCTGCGCCCCGTTGTTCGACGCCATGCTGCGCCAAGGGCTGCTGGAGGAAGACGACGTTTGGGCCCGCATCCGCTTGGCGCTGGAAAGCGGCAACGTGAGCTTTGTGCGTCAACTGGTGAGTTATCTGCCAACAGGCAAACGGCCCGACCCCCGCCTGTTCGACACCGTGGCCCGCAACCCTCAGCGCTACCTGGATCGTTCGCCGGTGAAAACCAAGACGCGCGCCGAACGAGAGTTGGCGATGTTTGCAGTGGTCCGGCTGGCGCAGTCCCTGCCGGCGGTGGCGGCGACCCGCTTCGAGAAGATCGAGTCGTCGTTCATGGGGGAGGAGCAGGCCTATGTATGGGGCCAACTCGGGCTGGCCGGTGCGATGAAGCATCGCCCCGAAGCGCTCGATTGGTTCGCCCGCGCGGGAGAGCGCTTGAGCGATCGGCAGCTCAACTGGAAGGTGCGCGCCGCCCTGCGCAGAGGGGAGTGGAGCACCGCGCTGGCTGCGGTCGAAGCGATGTCCGCCACGGAGCAGCAGATTCCGGCCTGGCGCTACTGGAAGGCGCGGTCGTTGCAAGCGACCGGTCGCGCTCCCGAAGGCAGCGCGCTGCTTGCGGCGCTTTCCTTCGACCATAACTTCTACGGACAGCTGGCGATGGAAGAGCTGGGCACCGCTGTCACAACTACATCCGATTCCTACCATCCGAGCGAGGAGGAAGTGGCGGCCATGGAGCGCGTGCCGGGCATCCAGCGCGCGCTGAAGTTCTATCAGCTCGGCCTGCGCTACGAAGGAGCATTGGAATGGCGTTGGACGACGCGCGCGTTCAAGGACAAGGAATTGCTCGCCGCGGCCGAAGTAGCGCGGCGCAACGGCTGGTTCGAACGCTCCATCGATACCGCCGAGCGCACCCAGCAGATGCACGACTTCACCCTGCGTTATCCGACCCCGTACCGCGAAGTGTTGGGCAACTACACGCGCCAGCTCGACCTGGACGAAGCCTGGGTCTACGCTCTGGTCCGGCAGGAGAGCCGCTTTTCGGCCGAGGCGCGCTCCAACGCCGGAGCGCTGGGCCTGATGCAGCTCATGCCCACCACGGCTCGGTCGGTTGCCAGGCGGTTGGGCATTCCCGGCGTAAACCGCAACTCAGTCCATACCGTGGACACCAACATCAGCCTGGGCACCTATCATCTGCGTGAGCTCATGGACGGGCTGGAGAATCATCCGGTGCTGGCCTCCGCGGCCTATAATGCGGGCCAGGGTCGGGCGCGCGACTGGCGTGCAGACCGGCCGCTGGAAGGTGCTATCTACACGGAAACCATCCCGTTCAGCGAGACCCGCGACTACGTGCGCAAGGTCATGAGCAACACGATGTACTACGCGCGCCTGCTCGCGCAGCCATTCATCCCGCTCAAGCAGCGTCTCGGTCAAGTGCCTCCCAAGCCGCTGTCGGCAGACTAGCGCAGCCGCCCGCCTGCATCGCCGCGCGGCCAGACATTGCGGGATTTCCTTCTATGCAAGTTCGAAGCGTCTGCGTCATCGGTGGAAGCGGCTTCCTGGGCCGGCACGTCGTCCGTCGCTTGGCGGCACAGGAAATCTTCGTGCGCGTTCCCACGCGCCGGCGCGAGCGGGCAAAACAGCTCATCCTGCTGCCCACCGTAGACGTCCTGACCGCCGACGTCCATGACCCCAAGACCCTCGAGCGGCTGGTAGCACCGGTCGATGCAGTCATCAACCTGGTAGGCATCCTGCACCAAGCGCGCGGCGAGACCTTCGAGCGCAACCACGTCGAGCTGCCGCGTAAGATCGTGGGTGCTTGTCGGGAGACGGGCGTGAGGCGGCTGATGCACGTGAGCGCGCTCAAGGCGGCGTTTGATGCGCCCAGCGCCTACCTGCGTTCCAAGGCCGAAGGCGAAAGCCAGATCCATGCGGCCCAGGCGATTGGAATCCAGACCACCATCGCGCGACCGTCAGTGATCTTCGGGCGCGACGACAGATTCCTCAACCTGTTCGCCCGCCTCGCGCGACTGCTGCCAGCCATCGCTCTCGCTTCGCCGAGCGCCCGGTTCCAACCTGTTTTCGTGGAGGACGTAGCGCAAGTGTTGGTCGGTTGCTTGACCGATCCGCACACGTTTGCGCACACCTACGATCTGTGTGGGCCGAAGGTATACACCCTGCGTCAGCTGGTGGAGTACGTCTGCCGTACGCTTGGGGTGCACCGCCCGATCATCGAGCTGAACGAGTCGCTGTCGTTGCTGCAGGCGGCGGTGCTGGAGCGCCTGCCGGGACGGTTGATGACGCGGGACAATATCTACTCGATGCGGGTCGACAGCGTCTGCGCTGGCGCTTTCCCGCAACTGTTCGGGTTCAGCCCGACGCCGATCGAGGCAGTCGTCCCCGAATATCTGGCGGGCGTGACACCCAGGACCCGCTACCGTTGGTTTCGCTACCGAGCCCGCAGATAGAGTCGCCACAACCATGGCTCCATATACCCTGGTCATCGGCAATAAGAACTACTCGTCCTGGTCCCTGCGCCCGTGGCTGTTGATGAAGCAGTCGGGGCTCGCGTTCGAGGAGGTCCGCGTCCCCCTCTACTTGGCGGGCTCCAAAGAGACCCTGCGCAAATACGGGCCGTCCGGCAAGGTGCCAGTGCTGATCGATGGCGCCGTCACGGTCTGGGACTCACTGGCAATCTCAGAGTACTTGGCCGAGCGCCATCCCGAGCGGCAGCTATGGCCCGCTGACAGCTCTGCAGCGCGCAGTGGCGCGCTCGATCAGCGCCGAGATGCACTCTGGGTTCGCGCCCTTGCGCTCGAACATGAGCATGAACTGCCGCGGTTTTTTCCCAGGCCTAGGACGCACCGTTGAGGTCGCTGCCGACATCGAACGCATCCAGCGCATCTGGACCGACTGCCGCGAGCGGTTCGCGCTAGCTGGGCCGTATCTGTTCGGCGCGTTCACAGTCGCCGATGCCATGTACGCGCCCGTTGTGCTGCGCTTCAAGACCTACGCAGTGCAGCTCTCGCCCGTCGCCCAGCAATACGCCAGCACTATGCTCGCGCTCCCTGCATTGCAGGAGTGGATCGAGGCTGCCCGGGCTGAGCCGGAAATAATCCAAGCGTTCGAGCCCGCCACTCCTTGAGATGTCGGAACAACGGCGGTGAAGGTCTACCGGGTGGGCGGTTCAGTGCGCGACGCGCTGCTCGGATTGCCGGTAAAAGATCATGACTACGTAGTCGTCGGCAGTGACGCCGAGGAGATGGTACGCCTCGGTTTCCGTCCGGTCGGCAAGGACTTCCCGGTCTTTCTGCATCCTGAGACCAACGATGAGTACGCCCTTGCGCGCACTGAGCGCAAGACCGCGCGAGGCTATAAGGGCTTCAGCATCTACGCCGCGCCAGATGTCACGCTGGAGCAGGACCTGGCACGGCGCGACCTCACCATTAACGCGATCGCCCAGGACGAGCACGGCAACCTCATCGATCCCCATGGCGGCGCGCAGGATCTCCGGGCAGGGGTACTACGCCACGTCAGTGCGGCCTTCGTCGAGGATCCCGTGCGTATCCTGCGGGTGGCGCGTTTCGCGGCGCGCTTCGCTTTCGAGATCGCGCCGGAGACGCTCGAGTTGATGCGCGCAATGGTGAGCGGAGGCGAGGTCGACCACCTGGTTCCAGAGCGCGCCTGGCAGGAATTGTCCGGCGGATTGATGGAGCGGCGTCCGTCGCTGATGATCAAAGCGCTGCGGGACTGCGGCGCTCTGGCTCGCATCCTGCCCGAGGTGGACGCCCTGTTCGGAGTACCGCAACCACCTCAGCACCATCCTGAGGTGGACACCGGTCTGCATATCCTTCTGGTAATCGACGACGCCGCCACGCGGGAGTTCCCGCTTGCGGTCCGCTTCGCCGCACTCACGCACGACTTGGGGAAAGGCGCCACGCCCCGCGAGGAGTGGCCCAGCCATATCGGACACGAGGTGCGTGGGGTCGAGCTGATCGACCGCGTCTGTCAGCGGCTGCGTGTGCCGAACGACTGCCGCGAGTTGGCTGTGCTGGACGCGCTCTACCACGGCGAAATCCACAGAGCGGAGGAGCTCAGGCCCGCAACCATCGTGAAGCTGCTCGAGAAGACGGATGCCTTTCGCCGTCCAGATCGCTTCGAGCTGCTCCTCGACGCGTGCGCGTGCGACTTCCGTGGCCGACCCGGGTACGAGACGCGACCTTACGAACCGGCCGTTCTGCTGCGCAACGCCCTCGTCGCGGCGCGCGCGGTCGACGCCGGCGTCATCGCGCGAGAGCAAGCTGAACCCGCGAAAATCGCAGCAGCGGTCCATGAGGCTCGCGTGCATGCGGTCAGGCATGCGCTGTCTTCGTGAGACCGCACTGCAGAAACCTGGATATGCGTGCACCAACCTAACGCAACAGGTAGAGCACGCCGGTCAACAACGCGGAGAGGAGGAGCGAGGAGGCGAATGGGAAGTGGTATTCGCGCCCATTTCGCACAAAACGGACGTCGCCCGGCAGCCTTCCCAGTCCAAGGCGCCGCAGCAGCGGAGTGAACCAGCCGATTAGCGACATGGCTAGGATGAAGACGATCAACCACTTGAGCAATTCCGGTCCTCCTCAACTACAGATTGTAGGCGCACTTCAGTAGAATCGCGCTCTTTGTCTGTCCTCGGAGGCGATCTTGATCGATCTGTACACTTGGTCCACCCCGAACGGTCGCAAGGTTTCGATCATGCTGGAAGAGTGCGAGTCTAGCTTATCGGGTACATCCGATCGACATCGGAAAGGGGGATCAATTCAAACCGGACTTCGTCGCCATCGATCCCAACAGCAAGATTCCGGCGATCGTGGATCAGGAAGGACCCGAAGGCAAGCCGTTCCCGCTGTTCGAGTCTGGGGCGATTCTCATGTATCTGGCCTGGAAAACCGGTCGCTTCTTTCCTACCCGCGCCACGGACCAGTTCCAGACCATCCAGTGGCTCATGTTCCAGATGGGCGGAGTCGGCCCCTTCTTCGGGCAGGTGCATCACTTCCTGCGTGCCGCGCCCGAACCTGTACCTTACGCCATCGAGCGCTATACCAAGGAGACACGCCGCCTCTACGGCGTCATGGACAGGCACCTGGAACGCCAGAAGTATCTGGCCAACGAGTACTCCATCGCCGACATCGCGACCTACCCGTGGGTCGCGCGTCACGATTGGCACAAGGTAGAGCTGAGTGATTTCCCGGGCGTGCGGCGCTGGTTCGAGGAGATCAGTTCGCGCCCAG
Organism: uncultured beta proteobacterium; assembly: GCA_963747025.1. Classification (GTDB taxonomy): domain Bacteria; phylum Pseudomonadota; class Gammaproteobacteria; order Burkholderiales; family SHXO01; genus SHXO01. The sequence continues at coordinate 353,476 of CAVVDJ010000002.1, read as the reverse complement.
CCGTGCAGGCTGGGATGAAGGTCCCGCAGATCGTCCGCTAGCACGAGCGCCATCAAGTTTCGGCGCTTTCTGCCGATTCCCCTGCTGTCGGCTAGCCCCTGCTCCCGGGCTGGCCCGCCCACTCCGCGCCAGACACCGGTATGAGCGAACCGCTCCCCGAGCAGATCGGCAAATATCCAATCATCCGCCAACTCGGTCGAGGTGCCACCAGCGTGGTCTACCTCGCACGCGATCCTTTTGCCGACCGCGAGGTCGCAATCAAGGTCATCCGCAACCAGCCAGCCCAGGACACCGATCTAGGGCGCCGCTATCGCAGGGTGTTCCTCAACGAAGCCGCGCTGGTCGGCAAGCTGTTCCATCCGCACATCCTGACCATCTACGACGCAGTAAGCGACGACAACGTCAGCTACATCGTGATGGAGTATGTGAATGGGCAAACGCTCGAGCACTACTGCGACGTGGCCAACCTCCTGCCCGTGAGCAACGTGGTGGAAGTCATCTTCAAGTGCAGCCTTGCGCTGGCGTTCGCCCAGCGTCATGGCGTGATCCACTGCGACATCAAGCCCGCCAACATCCTGATCAAGGACGACACCAACATCAAGCTCAGTGATTTCGGCGCAGCACTTTACGAGGATGCCCAGCACACGCACCTGAGGGGCGTTGGCTCGCCGGCGTACATGTCGCCCGAGCAGGTCCAGGAAAAAGAGGTCAGCTTCCACACCGACATCTACTCACTGGGAGTCGTGATGTACCAGATGCTCACCGGGAAGCTCCCGTTCCGCGCTTCAAGCAAGGCGAGCTTGCTGTATCAGGTCGTCCATATCCCCGCAGTGCCACCGAGCACGTTCCGACGTGAGGTTCCGGCCGAGCTCGATCGGCTGGTGCTTCGATGTCTAGAGAAGAGCGCGGAGGCGCGCTTTCAGACCTGGACCGACTTCTCGCGCGAGCTGACCCACTCTTACCGCAGCCTGGAGATGCCTGCCGATACTATCTCCGACACCGAGAAGTTCAACACTCTGAAGACTCTGGCTTTCTTCAAGGACTTTCGAGAGCAAGAGTTGTGGGAGACGCTACGGATTACCAGTTGGCGCAAGTTTCTTGGGGATCAGTCCATCATCCGCGAGGGAGATAGCGGTGACAGCTTCTACATCATCACCGGTGGCGAAGCAAAAGTCAGCAAGATGGGACGGTTGCTCAATATCCTGCGCGCGGGTGACTGCTTCGGAGAAATGCTCTATTTCAGCGAAACCAACACGCGCCGCTCAACATCCATCATCTCGTTGTCGCCGCTCAGCGTGATCGAGATCAAAGCCTCCGATTTGAGCCAGGCTTCCGACGCGCTGCAGAAGGACATCAACAAGGCCTTCCTCCGTATCCTCATCGATAGGCTCACCTGGGCCAACAACCGTCTCTCCGCCGCGTAGAGATACGTTCGCGCTTGAGGATCGGTTGACGGCGCGGGCTCCGACATAGATCAGGGCCTGCTCCAGTCCGAAGTGCCAGAGGCCGTGCGACGCGGCCCGCAGCCCCAAAGCCGCTATGGCAAACTAGGGGGCCAGTCGCGAGAACCGATTGGCCGTCAGCACCTCGTCCTCTCCCGGTAGAATACTTCTCTTTGGCGTGGAGACACTTTGCAGCCCCTGCTCTTGTCGGCTGGCTTGGTGGCGCTGGCCGAGATGGGAGACAAAACCCAGCTGCTGTCGCTCGTGCTCGCAGCACGCCTCCGCAGACCTTGGCCCATCTGCGCTGGCGTACTTGTAGCCACGCTGCTGAACCACGGACTCGCGGGCGGCCTAGGCTATTGGCTGGCAGAGTCGATCCCGCGGCAAACGCTAATGTTGCTCACAGGGTTGTCGTTCGTCGGTTTCGGGTTATGGACTCTGCACCCGGACGCGCTGAACGACGCTCCCAAAGTGCCGCGCGCGGGAGCATTCGTGACCACGGTGATTGCATTCTTCATCGCTGAAATGGGAGACAAGACGCAGTTGGCGACCGTGGCACTTGCAGCGCATTTTCAGGCGCCGATCCAGGTGATCTTCGGGACCACGTTCGGCATGCTGTTGGCGGATGTTCCCGCAGTCTGGCTCGGAGACAGGTTGGCGCAACACGTGCCGATGAAATCCGTCCGGATCGCTGCGGCTGTGCTGTTCGTCGCAATCGGTGCACTGGCGCTGCTCGGTTTGTTCCGGGAGGCTCGCTGATGGATAACGCTCACGTGCAACTAGCAGCTCACTGTCCGCGTTGCGGCGGTGACAATAAATGCGGCTACGCAGGCGACCGGCCCTGCTGGTGTGCAACGGAGTTCTCGTCGGTGATGGCTCTGCCGAAGCAACCGCAGGGCTGCTACTGCCGCCGCTGCCTGACAGAGTTGATCGAGGAGAGGCGGCGTGCGGGAAACGCTATTTGACCAGCAAGACAGGCACCTCCGCCAAAATTGAAAACCTTCGATCTCAGCAGCAGGTTGGGGACTGACCCATCAGCAACAAGCCCACTACACCTGAGGCTACTGCGGCTCAGCGTTCAATAGGCAGATCTTCGGTCCGTTCCCGACAAATCGATCCGTGTGACGAGACGTAGCGCGCAGCCCTCAGCGCGTCGTCGGACCCGTCGACCGGAGGCAGCAGCATCTTAAACATGAGATCACTTGAGAACTGAGCGGGCCAGCTCACCGATCTGCGCCGGGTTGCGTGTGATCTTGATCCCGCACTCCTCCATTACCGAGAGCTTTTCTGCCGCACTGCCCATGCCACCGGAGATGATCGCGCCCGCATGGCCCATACGTTTTCCGGGCGGTGCGGTTACACCGGCGATAAAACCGACTACCGGCTTGCGCATGTTCGCCTTGATCCAGCGTGCGCACTCCTCTTCGTCGCTGCCGCCAATCTCGCCGACCATGACAACGGCTTCGGTTTGGGGATCATCGTTGAACAGCTTCATGACATCGAGATGCTTGAGACCGTTGACTGGGTCACCGCCAATCCCTACGCAGCTGGACTGCCCCAACCCCTGCTCCATCAATTGCCCAACCGCCTCGTAGGTGAGAGTGCCGGAGCGTGACACGACACCTACCGGCCCCCGCTTGTGGATATGGCCCGGCATGATGCCGATCTTGATTTCGTCGGGCGTGATTACACCAGGGCAGTTGGGGCCGACCAGCTGGGTGTGCTTAGCTTGCATCTTGTATCGGGTGCGGACCATGTCGCGCACTGGAATGCCTTCGGTAATGCAGATCACCAGATCGAGCGCTGCCTCGACCGCCTCGTCGATGGCAGCTGCCGCATACGGTGGGGGCACATAAATTACGGAGGCCGTGGCCCCGGTTGCCGCCTGGGCCTGCGCAACGGTATCGAAGACCGGGATCCCTTCGAACTGCTGCCCGCCCTTGCCTGGCGTGACACCTGCCACGAAGCAGTTCCTCCCGCCAGCGTAGGCAACACAGGCGCGAGTGTGGAACTGTCCGGTTTTCCCGGTAATGCCCTGCGTGATGACTTTCGTGTTCTTGTTGATGAGGATCGACATTTCCCGTCTATCGGTGTTTGGCTGCGGTGACCGCCTTCTGAGCCGCATCCGCCATATTGGCAGCGGAGATAATCGGAAGGCCTGATTCCGCGAGGATCTGTTTACCGAGGTCCACGTTGGTTCCTTCTAACCTGACCACCAACGGCACAGACAGCTTCACTTGGCGCGCCGCCGTCACCACACCTTGAGCGATGACATCGCACTTCATAATCCCTCCGAAGATGTTGATGAGGATTGCCCTGACCTTGGGGTTCTTCAACATCAGCTTGAAGGCCTCCGTCACTTTCTCAGCGGTCGCGCCCCCACCAACATCCAGGAAATTGGCTGGCGAAGCGCCATACAGCTTGATGATGTCCATGGTTGCCATCGCCAACCCGGCTCCGTTGACCAGGCAGCCGATGTCACCGTCCAGCGAGATGTAGGAAAGACCGAACCTCGATGCCTCGATCTCGGCTTCGTCTTCCTCATCGAGGTCGCGCATCGCCACGATGTCGGGATGGCGAAACAACGCGTTGTCGTCGAAGTTCATCTTCGCGTCTAGGGCGACGACACGATTGTCGGCGGTCACGACTAGCGGGTTGATCTCCGCCAGCGACGCATCCGTTTGATCGAATGCACTGTAAAGCGCCCGAAGCAGCACTGCCGCCTGCTTCTCAAGCGCCTCTGGAACACCGATCTTGCGCCCGATTTCAGCCGCCTGCTCTGTGGTCAAACCCAGCATCGGGTCGATATAGGCCCTGTGGATCTTCTCGGGTGTACTGGAAGCCACCTCCTCGATGTTCGTCCCACCTGCGCTCGAGGCCATCAGCACCACGCGCTGGGAGCCGCGGTCCACGAGCATGGCTGCGTAGAGTTCCTCGCGAATGTCCGCCCCTTGCTCGACCAGCAAGCGCTTTACGATGCGGCCTTCGGGGCCGGTCTGAGGGGTTACCAAGCGCATCCCGAGTATGCTCGAAGCATGCTGACGGATCTCGTCGATGCTGCGGGCCAGCTTGACGCCGCCAGCTTTGCCACGGCCGCCTGCGTGGATCTGGGCCTTCACCACCCAAACCGAGCCACCCAGCTTACGTCCGGCCTCCACCGCCTCTTCGACGCTGAAGCAAGCCAGGCCGCGCGGCGTGTCGACGCCGAACCGCCGCAGAATGTCCTTGGCCTGATACTCGTGGATCTTCATGGTACATCGGTCTTGAGGCAGTATGAGGGGCGGAGCCGCCAGCGAAAAATCAGTCCAGCTCCCGGACAAGCCGCCCAGTCCCGGAGCGCAACGTGAGGTCCTAGCCCACAGGAAGGGAAGCGAAGTATAACTCAAGGGACCAGAGGGGCATTCCGCCTAACAGGCTTAGGACGGAACCGCCTTGGGTTGCCCGCCGGATCCGACAATCTACGCCGCAAGCTTCGCTGGCAGTGACCGCACCCCCACCCGGCATGGGCGTCCGAAACAGTCTAGTCCTTGCCGACTGCCCGAGGACGTCACAAAGTGCTTAAGTTTGTGCTGTTCCGTGCCGCTATAAGCCGCACGGCAGGTTAGAAGGCGGTGAGCAAATCAACGGTTTGTGCGCGATCTAAAGTGCGGTCACACGTATTTCGGAGCAACTCTATGACGATGGGATTGTTAGACCAATCCGTAGTTTTCGTGCTCGATGGTGGACACGCCCACCTTTGACACCGCTTGGCAATCGTCCTTCCCCATCAGCAACGACCGTATGTAGCCTCCATTCTCACGTCTTTAGGAGAGTTCCGTGGAAAAGACAATTCAGGGCACGAGCCTCAACGATATTGCCGGTTTCCTCTACAGCTTGGTGCTGGTCGCCCTAGCGCTGATGGGTATGACCGGCGTGCTCTACCATGCCTTGTCACCCAAGGGTTCCCTCGGTGCCTGGGCGGGCCGTGCGTGGGCCGCTCATCCGATATTCGCCACCCTGGTCATCGTGGGGTTGGTTGCCATGGCTCTGACGGCCCGCTCCCAACGGGTGTCCTATCAACGCGCAACGGGGCGCAGCGATCTTCCCCTCTATGTTTTCGTGGCACTTGGCACATTTTTTGCGGCGCGATGGGTAACGAGCGGGGTCCTCTGAATAGGCCTAGCCGGAAGGTGCACTCACGGGGCTAACCCTCTCCGGCAAACGTAGCGTTGCAAATTGAAGGTCTCCTCCCCCTGTTGGGGAACTCTGGGCAGCGGGTCTCCTCCCCCTTAGCTGCCCTTTTTTTTCGTCTACGCACCCAAGCAAGCGCGTCAGATTTTTCCCTAAAGTTCTGGCCGGGGTAGTCGATATCAGGGTTGGTCTCCTCCCCTGTTGGGGATTTGCGGGCAGCATTCTCCTCCCTTGCTGCCCGCTTTCTTTTTGTTGCGATCAGTTCGTCTGAGGTTTTGGTACCGCTGGCGAACTTACTGGGGCCGGGATCTGCTGCCGTTCTCGATAGAGTCGCTGGATATCAGCATAGGCTTGGTCGTGATTCTGTTTCGCCTGGTCGACGCGCGCCTTGGCGTCAGCTAGCGCACTTTTACTTCGCTCAACCTTGGCCTGCTCCTCCTCAACCCTTCTCTGCTGACGCGCGAGGGAGTCCTCTGCCTCCTTGAGACGCTGCTCCTGGCGCCGCACCTGCAACTGAGCGCTCTCCAACTCTTCCTGGGCGTAGCGCAACCGGGTCTGCGCCGCAGGCAGCGTTTCGGCGCCAGCCGCATGCGCTACTGCCGGCCCGTTCCCTGGCGTCCCAGGTAACACGAGCCCGCCCACGACTAGCAACAGAACTGTCGAATGGCCACGGAACATAGGCAGGAATTCAAGCCAGAGCTTCAGCTCACTGGTTTGAGGCGCGGCTGTGATCCAGCGGAACGATGCCGGATAGAGGATTTGAACCCCCGACCTTCGCATTACAAGTGCGCTGCTCTACCATCTGAGCTAATCCGGCCTGCGCTCTATTATGCCCTCGCCCCGCCGCCCTTGCTGCCAGAGCGGTTGTCGCTTCACTTCACGACTTGCAGGCGCGGCCGTCGGCCCCGGGGTGGGTCCGGCTTGTCTCCGCCATCAGGCTTGACATTTCGGCCACGGTCGTTGGTCTTGCCAGCCAGCGGAACCACTGAAGTGTCACCCGTCAGGTTGTGGAACGCCATGCCCTGCCCGGTTTCCTTTGCGAAGATGCCGGCCACAGCCGCAACGGGCACCGAAACCTCGCGCGACACGCCGTTGAAACGCGCCGAAAACTGGATCAGGTCGTTGCCGATCTTAAGGTTCCGCGTGGCGTCGGCGCTGACATTGAGCACGATCTCGCCATTGCGAACAAATTCGAGCGGCACGCGCGTGCTGCCGTCTACCTTAACCGCGACGTACGGCGTTAGCCCATTGTCCCCGCACCATTCCCAGATGGCGCGGATCAGGTAGGGCGTTGTTGGCAGGGGGTCCTTCACTTGCGCATGACCTTTTCCGAAGGCGTCAGCGCCTCGATGAAGGCGGGACGGCTGAAGATACGCTCCGCGTACTTCATCAACGGCGCGGCCTGTTTCGGCAACTGGATACCATAGTAATCCATTCGCCACAACAGCGGGGCGATCGCCACGTCGAGCATCGAGAATTCGTCTCCCAGCATGTACTTCTGCTTGACGAAAACCGGCGCGATCTGGGTGAGGCTGTCCCGGATCACAAGGCGCGCCTTGTCCGCAGACTTCTGCGGACCCTTCTCGATGGTGTCGATGTGGCAGAACAACTCCTGCTCGAACCGAAATAGAAACAGCCGTGCGCGCGCCCGCATGACCGGGTCCGCGGGCATCAACTGCGGATGCGGGAAATCTATCGTCGATGTACTCATTGATAATGTTGGACTCGTACAAGATGAGGTCGCGCTCGACGAGCACCGGCACACGGTTGTAGGGGTTCATCACCGCCAGATCTTCGGGCTTGTTGTACAGATCGACATCGACGATCTGGAAATCCATACCTTTCTCGTACAGAACGATACGGCAGCGCTGACTGAATGGGCACGTCGTGCCCGAGTATAGGGTCATCATAGACTGGTCCCGGTGTGACGCGCTTTAGTGGACGTCCTTCCAGTATTCCTTCTTAAGCAAGTAGACCGGGACGAACAGCACACCGAGAAAGATCAACACCGCGTATCCGATTCGGATGCGTGTTTCGCGGGCCGGCTCGCTCATAAAGACGAGGTAGTTGACGAGATCCGCCGCGAGCTTGTCGTAATCACGCGGTGATAGCTTGCCGGGAGTATCCAGAACCAACGCCGGAGCACGAGTCTCTCCTTCCTGCCCAGCGTGCGCCTTCAGCACCTGCTCGCCCTGCAACTCGTACAGGACGTGCGGCATCCCCACGTTCGGGAATGTGAGATTGTTCCAGCCGGTCTCCCGACCGGCGTCCCGGTAAAATGTACGCAGATAGGTGTATAGCCAATCGGCCCCGCGCGCACGGGCGATCACCGACAGATCGGGTGGAGCAACCCCAAACCAGGTCTTGGCGTCTCCGCGGCGAATAGCAACTGTCATCGTGTCGCCTACCTTGTCCGTAGCGAACATCAGGTTGTCCTTGATTTGCTGCTCGGTAAGACCCAATTCCTCGAGGCGGTTATAGCGCATCGCCTCAGCGCTGTGGCAATTCAGGCAGTAGTTGACGAACACCTGCGCACCGCGCTGGATGGAGACGGCATCCTGCGGGTCGATCGGCGCGCGGTCGAGCTTCTCTTCGTTCGCGGCCGCGGCGAGCGGGATGAGCAGAATCAAGAAGCGGATGGCTTTCATGAGTCGAGGCGATGCGGGTCGAGGTTCATGGCGGTACTAGCCGGTAACGCGCTCGGGTTCTGGCTTGGTCTTGTCGATCCGGCTGTACCAAGGCATCAGCAAGAAAAAGAGGAAATACAGCGAAGGTGAAGAAGCGCGCCAGTATGACCGCGACCTCCGTCTTGCCTACGCTGCCCAAGAAATCAGTCGGCCGTGTCCCGAGCCACCCAAGGACCAAGAAGCTCACTACAAACAACACGACGGCGACCTTGAAATACGGCCCTTTGTATCTAATCGACTTGACCGGGCTGCGGTCTAACCAAGGCAGGAAGAAGAAGATCAATACGGCCGCCCCCATGACGAGTACGCCCCAGAACTGAGTGTGAAGGAATGCGGGGACTGCGCGCAGCATGGCGTAGTACGGAGTGAAGTACCACACTGGAGCGATGTGGGGCGGGGTCTGCAGCGGATTCGCCGGGATGAAGTTGTTGTATTCCAGGAAATAGCCACCCATCTCTGGCACGAAGAAAACGATGAAGCTGAAGACAACGAGGAACACCACCACACCAACCATGTCCTTGATCGTGTAGTACGGGTGAAAGGGAATGCCGTCTAGCGGGTGACCGGTCACAGGGTCTATCTTCTTCTTGATCTCTATGCCATCAGGGTTGTTAGAACCCACTTCGTGCAGCGCCACCAAGTGGACAACCACCAGCGCCAACAAGACCAGCGGGATGGCGATCACGTGGAACGCGAAGAAGCGATTTAGGGTAGCGTCGGATACAACGTAGTCGCCACGAATCCAAACCGCAAGATCATCGCCGATGATCGGGATCGCACCGAACAGATTCACGATCACCTGCGCGCCCCAATACGACATCTGGCCCCAGGGAAGCAGATAACCGAAAAAGGCCTCTGCCATCATGCATAGGTAGATGAGCACCCCGAACAGCCAAAGCAGCTCGCGCGGTTTACGGTACGACCCGTATATCAGCCCGCGGAACATGTGCAGGTAGACAACGATGAAAAACATCGATGCACCAGTGGAGTGGATATAGCGGATCAACCACCCGCCTTCCACGTCGCGCATGATGTACTCGACCGATTGGAATGCGTGCTCTGCATCTGGCTTGTAGTTCATCGTGAGGAAGATTCCGCTCACAATTTGGATGACTAGCACAAGCAGGGCGAGCGAGCCGAAGTAGTACCAGAAGTTGAAATTCTTAGGCGCGTAGTATTCGGAGACTTGGCTCTTCCACAGCGCGGTGAGCGGGAAGCGCTCGTCGATCCAGCGCAGGACGGCTTGGGCCTTGCTCATGCGTACGCTCCCTTGTCGTCGCCGATCAGCAGGCGCGTGTCGCTCAAGAAACTTGTAGGGCGGGACTCTCAGGTTGGTTGGCGCTGGCACGTCCTTGAATACCCGACCTGCTAGATCGAATTTAGAGCCATGACAGGGGCAGAAGAACCCTCCCAGCCAATCCGCTCCGAGACCGCTCTCCGTCCCAGGCTGGAGCTTGCCGATCGGAGAGCAACCGAGATGAGTGCAGATGCCGATAAGGACCAGGTATTCTGGGTTGCGCGAACGATACTCGTTCTTGGCGTACTCTGGCTGAATCGACACTTCGGACTTCGGGTCCGCGACTCTGGCATCCATCTTCCTGACGTCTTCCAGCATCTCTGGCGTGCGATGCACCACGAAGATCGGTTGGCCGCGCCACTCGGAGCGGATCATCATCCCTGGTTCAACCTTCGAGATATCCGCTTCAACCGGCGCACCAGCCGCCCTCGCCCGCGCACTTGGCAACATGCTCGCGAAAAACGGCACCGCCGTCGCGACTACCGCCACGCCGCCGCCGACGCCGCTCGCGGCTAGTAGGAATCGACGCCTTCTACCATCAACTGTCGACTCTGCCATGCAAAGGATCCTTAGGTAGCGAAGCGGAAAAACGCGCCATTTTATCGAAAAGGCCCCGCTGATTACAGCCTTATGATCTTAAGTCTTTGTAGAATATAGATAATCAGAAGGCCTGCGCATCTTGGCACCCTCCTCCTGATCTAATCGAACGCGGGAAGATCTCAGCGTTGATTTTGCGATGCACAAAGGAGTCCGACGGTGGAGCGTCCTGCATGGATCGTGGACCAAAAAAAAGCGCAATCCACTGGGATTGCGCAAACTTCCACCAAAGGAGGAGGATGGAGGAGTCGTTGACGGGACCTGAGAATAGCCCCCAACCACATCACATTTTGAAGAAGAAAAAAAGACACTGCAAGCGGTTTTTGTGCGCCGCACCTTTTGCGGTGCAGCGGTCGGTTCAGGAGTTCGACCGTTATGTGGATCCGCCCGACTGACTATGGGCTAAGATGGCGCTTTTCTCGGTGTACAGCCGACCCAGGGGCCTCTTGAAAGTCCGCGTCAAATGGATCGAGCAGGTGAGTTTTCTAGCCGAGACCGAAAGCGGCCATGCAATCGTGATGGATGGCGCGCCTGAAGGGGGCGGGCGCAACCTGGCCCCGCGGCCAATGGAGACCATGCTTGCAGGCACGGGCGGTTGCACCGCCTACGACGTGGTCGTGATCCTGAGAAAAGCACGCCAGAACATCATCGATTGCGCGGTCGAGGTCGAGGCAGATCGCGCAGCCCAGGATCCGAAGGTGTTTACTAGAATTCATTTTCACTTTATCGTCACCGGCCTGGGAGTTGATCCCAAGCACGTTGCGCGCGCAATCGAGTTGTCCGCAGACAAGTACTGCTCCGCGTCCATCATGCTAGCGAAGACCGCCGAGGTTACCCACGATTTCGAGATCCGGGAGCCCGCTAGAGAGAATTCGGCCACAAAACGTTAGCCACGTGGGAAGCTTCAGACGGCCGATCCTCAGACCCAGAGGGAGCCAAGGGTCATCAGCCTGGATGTGCATCGCATCGCGACCCTCACCGGCATCGCGACCTCGGAGGCTCCCTCGCGCTGAGCCGCGATGGCGTGGCTAGCTTCGTCATTCTTCATCTGCTCGAGGATGGCACGGCTGCGCAGATCGGCGGGGGGCAGCCGCCTTAGATGGTTATCCAAATGCGCTCTCCACCTGCCGCTCCGTCTCCGCGAGAAAGCCCAAATTCCAGCGGTCACCGAGCAGGCCCGAGGCGACGCCGACCGCGAACGAACCCGCGTACCACAGCGGCCCAAGCAGGCTCTTGCGGCCTCCCAACTCGGTCAACCGACGCTCGGTCCAGGCCAGGTGCTCGGTTTCTTCACGCGCTGCCCGCGTTAGCAGTGTCTTCGCCTGGCGGCGTCGAGCAACCGCGAGCTGGCCCTGGTAGAGCGCTTGAGCGCTCACCTCCCCACTGTGGTTCACGCGCATGAGGCGGGCCGAGAGCCGTCGCTGCGAGTCGTCGAGACCGCTGTCCGACAAGGGTCTGTCCAGGAACGGGCCGTCGCCGATTGGGCGGGGGCGAACAGCGTCCTCAGGGCGTTGTCCATTGCGTCGATGAGTTGATCCGTGTCGGGCAGCGGAATGCCATGGGCCGGAGATGTGGCCGATCTGTTCATTTCTTCTTGAGGAAGAACACGAACTCGCCGTTTCTCGCATCAGAAGCCAGTAACGTGTGCCCGGTCTGGCGGGAGAAGGCGTGAAAATCGCGCACCGATCCGGGGTCAGTTGCAAGCACTTTGATCACCTGCCCAGAAGCCATGTCGTTAAGCGACTTCTTCGTGCGCAGGATAGGCAACGGACAATTCAGCCCGCGGGCGTCCACCTCGCGATCAAAGTGCATGGCAACCGCGGCACAGACAGGACTCAAGACATCGACTCGGGATCATTCCGGCGCAGTCAGGGGCAGACCGGCGCGGGCCCAGGCCAGTACGCCCCCTTGCAGGTTGTGGACTTGCTCGAACCCGCGCTCGGCCAGCCAGGCACAGGCCTGCGCGGAACGAGCCCCGGACTGGCAATAGACTGACGAGCAACACGTTGGGATCCAGCTCTTGGTAGCGCCCAGGAAGCTGGTTTAACGGGATGTGGTTCGCACCGGCGATCAAGCCTCGAGCCACTTCGGGATCGGTGCGCACGTCGAGTAAAGCGACAGAGCCGGCTTGCCGTAACTGCTCGACCTGCTCGGGATCGATTTGATTTATCAGTGGTCATGGATATCAGGAGCGCACTGACAACGGCGCCATGATACCAGCCGGCGCAAGCGCCGGAGCTGCTAGACCCCGACGTTGCGATCTAGCAGTAGCTGCGAAAGCCGCACGTCGGCGGACTCGAGCCGTGTCACCAGCAGCTCCAGAAAGGCCGCGGTAAATTGGTGGCGACAGCTCTCAGTCGCTGCGTTGAGTGCGTCCGCCTTGATCTCAATGACTGTAATCTCGCTTACGCTGGCGACGCTGGCACTGCGCTTGAATTCTCTGCCGTCCCAGATAAGCCATCTCACCGAAACACTCACCCGCTTTCAGAACGTTGAGGACGCGATCGCTCTTAGTCACTTTGACCTCGCCCGAAGCCAGGATGAAGAACGAAGTGCCGGTTTCGCCCTCGCGGATCAGCGAGGTGCCGGCCGCGATGCGGTGCCAGTTGGAAATGTGCAGGACTTGCCAGATGTCGACGTCGCTGAAGTTGTGGAAAAACTCGAGGCGGCGCAACGTGTTGAACTTCTCGGTATCCGGGACTGGCTGTTCCGGTGTCTGCAAGTTGTTGAACACGCGCACCAAGTCCTGCGCCAGCTCGTCCCAGGTCTGATAGCGAGTCTCCAGCCGCTTCTGCAGCATCTTCTTCACGATCTGATCTACGGGCGTAGGTACCTCCGGTCGGAAGATGCTGGGCGGGGGCGGGTCCACGTTGATGATCTGGAACACCATGCTGTAATTGTTAGTAGCCTTGAACGGCAAGCTGCCAGTGAGGAGTTGATACATCACCACCCCGAGCGAAAAAATGTCCGTCTGGTGGGTGAGTTGCTGCTCCTGTACCTGCTCCGGTGACATGTAGGCTGGCGAACCAATGCCGCTAACCTGCGTGGTTTCTGCAGCCGTGGTGAGGGCAGCACCGAAGTCAGAGATCTTGATGTCGGTATCCTTGGCCCGCAGGATGTTGGCCGGCTTGATATCGCGGTGAATCACCCCGTGCCGGTGAGCGTAATCGAGTGCCTTGCAGCACTTGAAGATGATCTCAACGATCTTGTTCACCGGCAACAGGTTGTCATGCTTGGTATGCTGCTCGAGCGTTCCGCCTTCCACATACTCCATGACGATGTAGCTGCCCTCCTCGTCCGCGACGGCGTCGAAGATGGCGGCAATATGCGGATGAGACAGCTTGCCAGCGAGCGAAGCCTCGGTCAGGAACAGCTTGCGGAAGCGCTTCCCGTGCTCCTTGTCGCCCAGCACCTCGCGCTCTACGACCTTGACCGCCACTTTGCGGTTGGCGAAAGGGTCCATACCGAGGTAGACGACGCTTGTTGCGCCCTTGCCGAGCTCATTCAGAATTTGGTACTTCCCGATCTTCTGGATCATTCGCTGCGCACCGGCGTTGTAGGGAGGGATGGGCCGAACAGCTTCAGGTTCTTATTCTTGTGAAGCTAGAATGATAAAAAAATCAATGTCATAATGGTATTATTGCGGCGCAGTGGTGGCTCGGCCCCGGTCGAGTTAGTGGTCACTCCATTGTCGGCACCGAACGGTGTGTCTGAAGCACGCTAGACGGGGTGCAGGAACCGGACCAGGCCGTTGCGCTCCGCGGGTGTACGACTGTGGTCCCGACCGACGCAGCCCGTGGGCTACTGCTGACGCTGCTCCTTGCGACGTTCGGCATCCAACGCGCGCAGTTCCTTGAGGCGAGCCTCGGCGCTGGAAAGCTGATAGAAGTCTCCATCTCCGGCTTTCAGCGCGATTTGAAGCTGGTCGATCGCTGCTGGAATGCTGCCTAGCCTGACGTAGGCCTCGGCTAGCGAGCGATGCTGCTGGAGGGTCTGACCCAGGGCGGCGAAACATTCCGCCTGAAGCTGGTAGAGGCGGGGATCCGCACGACTGTAGTCGAGTGCGCGCGAGACGAGCTGCAGGGCCTCCTTCGGTCGCTTCGTATCGAGCAAGACGCGTGCATAGTCGTAGGTGATGGCGCGATTGTGGGGGAAGCGCTTGACGGCCGCTAGCGTAGAGCTCCACTGCGCCGCGTGCATCACCTGACGCAGCTTTCGCCCGCCCAGCGAGCGCGACCACGATCGCGGAGTCCGGCGCCTCCGAGAGTAGCGTCGCCATCTCGCGGGCCGCGCGCTGGTACTCCTTGAGTCGCATCAGCGACATCACAAGGCCGTAGCGGGCGGGCACGTCGTTCACCGTTTTCTTCTCGTTCAGGATGTCGTCGAAGAAGGCGACGCCGTCGCGCGGGCTCATGTCCCGCGCCTCGAGCCGAGCCCGGATCAACTGAAAATCCAAGCTGTCGGGCACCTGCTTGTACGGCAAGTCCCTGAACTCGGCTTTCCACGTCCGCGATGCGCTCGTAGGTCAACGGGTGCGTACGGGCATAGGAGGGGGCGTTGGTCTCGTACAACCGGTACGACCGCTGCAGCTTCTCCAAGAAGGCCGGCATAGCGCGGGGGTCGAAGCCTGATTTCTCCAGAATCTGCACGCCGACACGGTCCGCTTCGCGTTCGTTGTCACGCGTAAAATTGACTGCGGTCTGGTACGTAGCGTACTGAGCTCCCGCCACTGCGGCCTGCGCCAGATCCGGGCTGGAGCGCGCCGCCAGGATGGCCACTGCAAGTGCGGCAAGGGAAGCAAGCCCAGCCTGTTTCTGCTGCGTGAACAGGCGCGCGATATGGCGTTGGGAGACATGGCCGATTTCGTGCGCGAGCACGGCGGCCAGCTCCGATTCGCTCTGCGCCGTGATGATCAGGCCGGTGTAAACACAGATAAAGCCACCGGGCAAGGCGAAGGCGTTTACGGTCTTATCGTTGAGCACGAAGAACTCGAATTGCTGCTCCACGTTGGGGGCGTTGGCCACCAGCCGGTATCCCAACCCATTGATGTAGTCGGTGACTTCGGGATCATCCAGGTACTGGGGCGCGGCCGCGTATCTGGAGCATGATGCTTTCGCCGAGCTGCCGCTCCTGCTGCGCCGTGATGGTGGTGCGCGATACGTCTCCTAGCTCCGGCAAATCGTCGGCCAGAGCGCCGGAGAACCCGATTGCAAGTAGTGCGTAAGCGAATGGGAACACCAATCTCATGGTGCTATGATACCTCTCGTCTGTCGCAAGTTTCCGGCGACGCGTCGCTCGAACCCTCGTTGGAACCGTCCGGGCGTGTCCGAAGCCTTCCGCGTATGAGCAAACTGACTCACTTTGATCCCAGCGGCCAAGCCCACATGGTGGACGTGGTGGACAAGCAAGAGACCCATCGCGTGGCGGTGGCCGCCGGTCGTATTGTGATGCAAGCATCAACACTGGCGCTGATCCTCGATGGCGAGCGCAACCAAGGGCGACGTGCTTGGCGTGGCGCGCATCGCGGCAATTCAGGCCGCCAAACGGACTGGAGAGCTGATCCCGTTGTGCCACCCACTCTCCCTCACGCGGGTTGCGGTTGATTTCGACGTGGATCACGCTGCGAGCGCGGTTCAGTGCCAGGCCACGGTGGAGACGATCGGGCGCACCGGCGTAGAGATGGAAGCGTTGACCGCCGTCACGGTGGGGCTGCTCACCATCTATGACATGTGCAAGGCGGTCGATCGGGGCATGTACTTCGAGCACGTGCGTCTTCTGGAGAAGAAAGGCGGGCGGTCTGGACACTGGCTTGCGCCGAAGCCGATGTCAGGTTCCGAGAGCGAGAGTTGAGGCGCGCGCACGCGTCTACCTAGGCCCCATCCGGCAGAATGCTGATGGCTTTCCGAACAGGCTCCAGCTGGCTACGTTTGCCAGCAGTAGTCCTGGGGCTCGCTTTGGGTCTACCATCCGCGCACTCTGCGGACGCGGGCAACGCAACGGGCCAGCAGCTCGCTCACGACGTATACAAAGGCAATTGCCTAGCTTGTCATCAGATCCCTGGTGATCCAAGCTGCTGTGACCCTGGCCGACATCGGACCGCCGCTGTTCCACGTGCGGGAGCGCTTTCCGGATCGCGCGCCCTGCGCAGCCAGCTCTGGAACCCCATGTCGCGGAACCCGCAAACGGTGATGCCGCCGTTCGGGAAGCACAAGGTTCTGACGGAAGACGAGATCGACTTGATCGTCGACTACATCTACCAGTATTGAGGCGCGGTGGCAAGCAAATGAGACCGGCGCGCTCGATCTGTTCGCGCGGTCGCGCATCGTCAGCGCGTGACGCCTGACATCAAGGCGTTTTCGTTCCTACGTTGCCGGCGTCCGTCGCCCGCCGAATGGCGCCGTCCTTGAGCTCCCTAATCGTATTGCGCGTCCTGCTCGTCGTCGCCGCATCGGTGTCCGCGCTGGCCTGGCCGGGCCCGCAGAGGACCGCGTGCAGCTCGTCGAGTTCTTCGAGAAGCGCTTTCCTGGGGTGCCGCTGGAGGACTATGTTTACGGAGCGCTCATCGCCAACCCGGGTGGACGCGAACAGTACGAGCAAATCATGGAGTTTCCGCCTTTTCTGGGAGACATCGAAAAAGGCAAGAAGATCTGGGAAACCACGTTTCATAACGGCAGGACTTTCGCTGATTGTTTCCCCAGAGGAGGGCACAACGTGGTGGGGAACTATCCCTACTTCGACGAGACGCTCGGAAAAGTAGTCTCGTTTGAAAACGCAATCAACGCCTGCTTGCGCGCCAACGGAGAGCCGGAACTCGCCTATGGCGAGCGCGAGCCCATGGGTGTCTTGACCGCCTATGCGCGCACTTTGTCAGACGGCATGCGGATCAGTATCCGAGTAGATTCGCCGCGCGCAGCAGCAAAATACGAAGCTGGGAAGAACCTTTTCTTTCGCCGCATCGGACAACTGAACGCTGCCTGCGCCGGCTGCCACCTGTACAACGCAGGCAAGATCATGCGCATGGAGATCATTTCCCCGGCACTGGGCCAAGCGACGCACTGGCCCATCTTCCGCGGCGGCGAGGAGCTGATGACATTCCAAGGGCGGTTCAAGCGTTGCATGGAGCAGATGCGGGCAGTGCCCTACGGCTTCGACAGCGACGAGTGGAACAACCTGGAATACTTTCCTCACCTATCTCAGCAACGGGTTACCACTGAAGTCTGCGGTTTTTCGCAAGTAGCACGCACCACCACTCTCACCATTAGCTCTGGTGTTGTCGGTATCCCTGTGTCTCCGCTCCATCTAGTGGCGATTGCCCTTTGCCGCAAGCTGCTCCAGCAGTTGCTGATATTCGGGCAGCGGGTCTATGTCGGCGGCCAACTTCGCCTCCTTCAGCGGCCTCCTCGTCATCCCCCACCTTCACCAGCATCTTTGCCAGGTTGTAGTGCGCAACATGATCATCCGTTCTCAGCTCTATCGTGCGTCGGTAATACGCCACCGCCTCAGGATATCTTCCTTCGGCGGCCGCAATGTAGGCCAGCGCCTCTTGGATCTTTGGGTTCTGTGGCTGTTCCGCTGCGACCTGCACGGCCAGCTTCTTGGCCGGAGCTATCGCATCCCTATCATTCATCTTCAGATAACCCCAAATCACACGATCCCAGGCTATCTGAGGCTGTGGCATCTGCCTAGCCAGCAACACGGAGCTGGTACCCAGCAGAATGGAAACAGCAATTCCTGTTGCGTACCTGGTGAGCTGATGGCTCTTCATCCAACTGTACAACTGCTCCAGAAACACGCCTGCGCCCAGAGCCAGCATGGGAACCGCATGAAAGCGAAATCTATCCTCGGAGAAAAACACCGCGACGGTGGCAGCGGCAACGGCGATCGGCGCAATGACCAGGACAGCACGACGATCGCGATAGAGCAGCAGCGCGATCCCGGGAGCTCCAAACGCAACCAACCACCCGAATGGGGAGGGCAGGGCCCTCAGCACCGGAGAAAACAGCCGATCCTGCATTAGAGAACGATTGTTCGGAACCTCGATATACGCAACGAATTCGCCCAGCTTGCGCAGACCGTTTTCAAGAACAGTCGATCGGATGCGACGCGATATATCCGATGGCTTCGCTGCGCCAGTACTTGTCGACCTGATGCGGAGTCAGTGCATGGCCGACTCTTCGTTCTGCTTCCCTGGAGTAGTCGCGCCATATCTGACTAGGAGTCCCATACTTCACAAACTTCGGCAACAGCAGAGCCGCTTTCGGATTGTCCGGATTGTACAGGTGATGCAGCACCACCCCGCCGTTGTTGGGCAGCGGTGAGAATGTGCTCGATATCTGCTCGTTGCGCACCGACAGCAACGCCAGCGGCACTGCCAACCCCACGCAAAACACGCCGACTCGAAGCGCCGTGTCACGTATCGAACGCTTGGGACTCGACGCGACTGAGCCAAGGTAACAGTACTGAAGACAAGGCGGCCATTAGCGCCAGATTTGCGCGCAGCGCGATCCCATATCCACACAACACTCCGAAGAACAGCCACGAAGAGATGCTTCCCGCGCGAAGCAGAATGAGGCCAAAGAGGACCCACAGCGTCATGAAGTTCGCCACCCACGTCGCCTTCAGCAGCGTGGTGGAGAAGTATATCGCCGTGCACGTCAGCCCATACAGCAGCGCCCCAAGTAGCCCGGCTCTAGGTCGACCGAACTCGCGACCAATCAGGAAAATGCAAAAGGCCGTGACCGTGTCGAGCACAACCTGCACCAAATACACGACGAAGAGGTTGGTCCCCAGCAGCTTGAAAATCAGGCCGAGAAAGTAACCGTACGCCGGGTCCATGAACGCGAACTCTGGAGTTTCTCCGGTACCGCGCGCCACCGCCTGGCCAAAGCGCAGATAGAACTCCTCGTCTGGGCCTGGCTGAAACATGAGCGGGCTACGCAACGCGCTAGGCCATGTGGAGAACGCGCAACCCTAAGACCAAGGCGAGAACCAGCAACACCATGAACGGTGTTACGCCTTGGTCTACGCTTTGCCGGCCTGGCTGTAAACTCTCTGGGCCGCTCATTTGTGACGCTCGTTCTCGATGCTGGGAACTAACGGCAATCCTTTCCGTCCTCTGCGTATTACGGCGTCAAGAACAACGGCTTGAGAAGGGATCTCCGAACGTGGATGGGTAGCTGTTGCCCATTGGTCGCGCGCGTCGTCCGTGAGCCGTCTGTCTAGGGCGAAGAGCGGTGGCTTCAGGAGCCAAGGTTGGCTGAAAGGTCGATCGGCCGCGCAGTGGAGAACCAAGGCGCGACGAAAGGCGTACTACCTAGCCGAGAAGCGTGCCCCGTAGGTCCACACAGCGTGCAGGACGAAAGTTAATGCCGGCACGATCGTCACGACCAGGCCGATCCCGACCAGGTAGTGGTAACCCGCCCTTTCGATCGCGCTTGCGATTCCAACCGTCAGAATGAGGCCAATCGCGGCAACCAGGGCAAAGCGCAACAGCGATCCGAACCCCAGCGGCGCGCCAAAGGTCCATATCGTGTTTAGCCAATAGGAAGCCAGCGTTGCGACTACGAATGCGACGCCGTTAGCCTCGCCGGCGGAATAGCCGCCTGCTTCCAGCAGCGCGCTCGCTACGGCGATGTGCAGAGTCGTGCTCCCAGCCCCGACCACCGCGAACCGCCACGGCCGCCTAGCCGCGCCTCGCACCACGTGAGTCGTCGCGCTCCAGGATCGCCAGCACCGAGGTCCCGTAAGGGAACAACGCGACGGGGACAATGTACTTCTCCGCAGCAAATATTCCATACAGCAGTCCGTTTACGAGCCGACTCGGAAGGGCGGCGTCATGGCCATCCTGCTGACGGGCGGCGATCTTCTGCAGTCGACGCGCCGCGATTAGCGGAAACAAGAACGCATTGAAGTATCCGCTCCTGTCAACTCTAAGGCCAGCATCGCGAGCCTTGGAGTAGAGTTGTCGCGCGGTATATCTACGGAAATGATGATGTGCGCGATCATGCGCTCCATAGAGCCACTGGTACGCAGGCACGGTGATCACCGCCCGACCTCCAGGCTTGAGCAGCTGATGTACGCGTTTCAACGCATTGGCGTCGTCTTCGACATGCTCCAAGACATCGAAGAGACAGACGAGATCGAACGAAGCGTCCGCGAAGGAAAGCTGGTCAGGCAAGCAGCCGTAGGACACCTGAAGCCCGGATACATCCGACGCGTATTGACTGGCGAAACCGTCCACCTCGACGGCCGAGACACGTCCATACTGACTCAGCATGCCCAGGTTGCCTCCCGTGCCGGCGCCGATCTCCAACAACTCCGCACGCGACGGTAGATCGAGGGTTGCGATCACCCTCGCCAATATCTCTCGGCGCGCCCTAAACCACCAGTGCTTCTGCTGAGTCTCCGCCATCTCCCGATACAGCTTGGGATCCATGTCGGCCTCCAAATACATTCTGCACGACGTAGACGGGCCTTTGCTTCGTCTCGCTGTAGATGCGACCGATGTACTCGCCCAGCACGCCGATACCGATCAGTTGAATACCTCCCAGAAACAACACGACGCTCAGCAGAGACGCGTAGCCAGGAACGTCGACGCCAAGCACGAGGGTCCGCGCAATGATGAAGCTTCCATAAACAAACGAGAGCAGAGCCACAGCAGACCCAAGATAAGTCCACAGCCGCAGCGGTACGGTGGAGAAGGAAGTGATCCCCTCAAGGGCGAGATTCCACAAGCGCCAGCCGGAGAACTTCGTTGTGCCGACGGCCCTCGCGTCACGGGTATATTCGACGACCGCGGAACGGAACCCGACCCAAGCGAACAGCCCCTTCATGAACCGCCGCCGTTCGGGCAGACCCTTCAAGATTTCGACGACTCGACGATCCATCAACCGAAAATCCCCCACGTTCTCCGGGACGCCGATCTCGGAGATGGCGTTGTGAAGCCGATAGAACCACCCAGCGGTGACACGTTTCACCAGGCCATCGCTATCGCGGTTCGCCCGGCGCGCTACGACTACCTCGTACCCCTCTAGCCATTTGCCGACTAGCGATGGGATCAGCTCTGGAGGGTCCTGCAGATCCGCGTCGATCGGAATTACGGCATCGCCCTGCGCATAGTCGATCGCCGCCGTAAGAGCAGCTTCCTTGCCGAAATTTCGAGACAGGTCGACGACCAAAATCCTATCGTCAACCGCTCGCGCACGCATCAGTTCCTGGAGCGTTGTATCCTTGCTTCCATCATTGACGCAGACGATCTCGAACGGGAGTGCCAAGCTCTCGAGCACTGGAACCACCCGCTTGAAGAAGAGCGAAACCGAGGCACACTCGTTGTAGAACGGGCAGGCGAGCGAGACGCTGCGCTTCATAGCGGTGTCCTGACGGTGATGTTGGGCTGACGCAGACCTTTTCGCAATCGGCTCTTTACGCTCGTCAGCGGGAGTGGGTGGTGCCCTGAACGTGTCCTCACTCGGTTTGGTTTATCGTCGCCCGGGCGGCCGGCTTTAGCGGGTGGAGTCCCTGCACCCGGCAATGGCATGCTAGGGCGGGGACAGTCAGAGCGGTCGATCGTAGGACGCCATCGCTTCGGCACACGGTTGAGCTGCTACCCCCTTACTAGGCTGCGGTCGATCGGGATTGTAGACCGAGTACACGTGGCGGCCGGCAGTCTTGCCGCAGCCCGCGTCCCGGGCAAGCAGGTTAAGCGCGCCCCTTTGGCATCGTTTCTGCTAAGGGTGCGACGCATCCCAATCCGCCAGTGCCGCAGTACACTGACAGAGCGACGAAAATGAGCCTTCTTGAACGCCTCCTCAACAGGAAATCGAAGCTGCGAAACACGCTCAAAGCACCAACGGCCCCGCAGGCCACATCAGGGATCAACCCGCCAACGAGCCAGCAAGAGGATTCCGTAGCTGTCCTGACCGCGACCGCCAACCGGCATTTTCAAGCGGGTGACTTGACCGCGGCACGCGAGGTGTATGTCCGGATACTCGAGTCTGATCCCAGCAATGCGCGTGCGTACTACATGCTAAGCGGCATCGCGGTGCAGGACGGAGATCTATCCTCCGCGATCGGGCTGGCGCAACGGGCAATCGCGGTGCAGCCGGCTGCCGCTGAGTTTCATTTCTCGCTGGCCAGCGTCTACCTGTCGAGAGGAGACATGCGCGAAGCCCTCAGCAGCTACCAGGCCGCACTGCGGCTCAAACCCGACTCCCTTGACTACCAGAGGTCTGTAGCGGGCGCCTACCTGGCGGCAGGCATGCTTAACGAGGGGGTGGAGGCGTATCGAGCGATAGCGTCCGCGGGTAAGCCGGACGCGCGAGCTTACTTCGAACTCGGAAAAGCGCTGCAACTGCGTGGGAATCTGAAGGAAGCAGAAGCGACGTTCGCACAGGCCGTTAGACTTTCGCCCGACTTCGAGGACGCGCATTTGCACTTAGCGGTTGTGCGGCAAGAACAAGGACGCCCTGTCGATGCGGAAGGGCCCGCCCGCGAAGCCCTCGCACTCGCGCCGGGCCTGCGACAAGCGCAGTTCATTTTGGCTCGCGTGCTCGGTGAGCAAGGTCGTCATGTGGAGGCCGTGGACCACTTCCGCAAGCTGCTCGCCAAACAGGCTGACGATGACGCAGCCTGGAGCGGTATGTTGTTCTCGATGAACTACAGCGAGCACTTCAGTGCACGCGAAATATTCGAGGAGCATGTGAAGTACGGGGAGCGCTTCGCGAAAGCACCGACAATGGCCATCGACGTATCGCGCTTGCAGTCCGGCCACCGCATACGCGTCGGCTACCTGTCCCCCGACTTCTGGCTCCACTCCGTAGCACACTTCATGGTACCGATCCTTTCGCACCACAATCGCAGCCGGGTCGAAGTGTATTGCTACCACACAGGAAAGCGCGAAGACGCAATGACAGCGCGGCTCAGGAGCTGCGTCGAGCACTGGCGCCAGACGGCCGGGCTGTCGGACGAGGAGCTGGAACGAACGCTGCGCGCAGACGAGCTCGATATCCTCGTGGAGCTCTCCGGTCACTCAGATCATCACCGGCTCACGGTGCTCGCGAGGCGCGTGGCGCCTATCCAAGTGACCTATCTTGGCTATCCCAATACCACCGGCGTTCCAGCCATCGACTACCGGATCACAGATGCACGGGCTGATCCACCGGGCGAAGCAGAGCAGGTTTGCGTGGAAAAACTGGTCCGGTTTCCAAAAACGTTCTTATGCTACGCCCCGCCAGCCGTCACGGTAGAGGTGACGGCTGCGCCGGTGCATCGTAACGGATATATCACCTTCGCTTCTTTCAATAACTTCGCCAAGCTCAGTCCCCTCACCATCAGACTTTGGAGTCGGATCCTTGCGTCCTCCGCGAACTCAAGACTGCTGATCAAGACGCGAGGCCTACAGGATCCTGGATTGTGCGCATTGCTGCTTGAGCGCTTTCTCGACCAAGGAGTCGACCGCAATCGCATCAAGCTCATGCCACCCATTCTCGATCAACGGGAACACCTCCAGACCTACAACGAGGTGGACATTGCGTTGGACCCCTTCCCCTACCACGGGACCACCACGACTCTGGAGGCCATATGGATGGGTGTGCCAGTGGTGACCCTAGAGGGGGACCGGCATGCGGCGCGCGTCGGCGCCAGCATCCTGTCCTGTTTGGGGCTTGATGAGCTCGTGGCGCACAACGAGGATGAGTACGTCCGGATCGCGACCCGATTGGCGGGCCCCAATTCGCCACTGGATGTTCTGCGTCAGTCGCTGCGCTCGCGACTAAGCGAGTCGCCTCTGACCGACGGCGCGCGTTTTACGGCAGACCTCGAACAAGCTTACTTCAAAATGCGGGAAGATATGCTGAACCGCTGTGCCACGAGCATGCCCACATGCGACTATCGATGGGTAGGGCACGGGTATCGGCAAGACCCTCCAGGATTGGCAGCTCCGTGGAGGGCTTTCCGCGTCCAGCGTCGCGCATGATCTTGCACCGGGTACTGCGAGCGCCCCATGGGCCCCCTGTGGATCACCGATGCTTGTTCGCGAGTCGGAGCACCAGACCGTGTGTAACCTCATCGACAAAGCTTCCAGTGTAACCGGCCTCTTTCAGCCTCCAGCGGAAGGTGTTGCCCAGTTTTGCTTTGCCGTAGATCCCAAGCTCTTTGTCTTGTCTGAATTTAACCGCCTGAGCGTACAGTCCATCGGTAATGGAGGTAAGCTGGTTCTTGGCGCCCTTGTCCCGGCGCTCCTCGCTTTTCGGCGGAAAGCGGCGGGCTAGATCTTGCGCTAGGACTGTTGCGAACGCATCGATTTCTTTCCTCCGAGACCAATCCCGTAGCACCTTTGCCTCCTGTCGTGATCGCTCACGGCGCATGCATCTCTCAAGGCCCGCGTGTCAGCCCCGGTCGCATGGAGATCTCGTGCGCCATGCATAGATCGTCAGTCACCTGGCTTGTGCAACCACCACCAAGTCCGGGAGCGTTTGCGACCAAGCACAGAGCATGCCCCGCGCGGTCTTGCCGTCCAGTGAACATTACCTCTGGCATCATATCTGCTGAATCGTCGACCGTCGCCGCCTGGACGAAACAGGTCGTAGCCAGTCTCCACGGGAAACGTCGATGAGTCTGCTATCTCGCCTGCGTGGGAGGAACTCCACCACCGCGCCTTCCGGTATTGCCGCGCCTCCAGGCGCGCCCACCACAGAGCAGAAAGCCGCGCTAGACCAAGCGACAGAGCACTTTAAGGCCGGCAATCTGAAAATGGCGGAGGCCGCGCTCGCAGGTATGGTCGATCCGCTTCATGCCCAAGCACACGACCTGTTGAGTTTGATAGCCATGCAGAAGGGGGACCTAGTGTCCGCGCTCGGGCGTGCTCAAGAGGCTATCCGCCTCGCGCCCAGTAATGCGGATTTTCATTTTCATCTGGCGAGAGTCTATGCATCGCAACGGGGCCTGGCAGAGGCAATCCGCGAGTATCAGGAAGCGGTCAGACTCAGACCCGATGTCACCGAGTGGCGCCTTGAGCTAGCGGCCGCGCTGGTCCGAGCGGGTCGCCTGGTTGACGCAGTCGCCGCGCACGAGACCGGAACCCCTCGGCCTCCTGACGCGAGGGCGTATTTCGATCTCGGCCATGCTTTGCTTCAGAGCCGGCAACCGAGCGAGGCGGAGCAAGCTCTTCGCCAAGCTGCCGTTATGGCGCCGGAGTCAGGCGGAATCCACTTCTACTTGGCCATAGCCTGCCGAGAACAAGACCGGCCGCTGGACGCCGAAGCAGGCTGCCCGCAGAGCGATCGCCGTTGCCCCCGACATGCCTCAAGGATGGTTCGCCCTCGGCAGCGCGCTGACGAGGCAGGCGAGGCATGTGGAGGCTGTGGAGCCTTTTCGCGAGGCGATCTCGTTGCTGCCTGAGTACGAAGCGGCAAGGGATGGATTGTTGTGCACGATGAACTACTCCGAGCATTGGAGCTCGCGCGAGATCTACGACGCCCACGTGGAATGGGGGCGGCGCTTTCCCAAGGCAGAGCCGATGCCGATTCCCTCCTCGCGCCGTACCGTGAGCCATCGTATCCGCGTCGGGTACCTGTCGCCCGATTTTCGCCAGCACCCGGTGTCGTACTTCATCGAGCCCGTGCTCCGCTATCACAATCGAGATCGCTTCGAAATCTTCTGCTACCACAGCGATGAGCGAGAAGACCGCGTCACGACGCGCCTGAGGGGGTGCGTCAAGAATTGGCGCCCCGTAGGGGGCGCCTCGGACACCGAACTGGAGAACGTGCTGCGCAAGGATGACCTCGATATCCTAGTCGAACTCTCCGGTCATACCGATGGGCACCGACTCGCCGTGCTGGCGCGCCGTGTCGCGCCGATTCAGGTCACCTATCTCGGGTATCCCAACACCACCGGGCTAGCGACGATCGACTACCGTCTCACCGACCGGCGTGCCGATCCACCGGGGGAGTCGGACGAATTGCATAGCGAGAAGCTGGTGCGACTGCCGAAGACTTTTCTCTGTTACTCACCTCCGGAAACTGGCGGCGATTCCGGCGTGATGCCGTTTAGGCGGAACAGCTATATCACGTTTTGCTCTTTCAACAACTTCCGCAAAATCAGTCCAACCTGCATCAGCCTGTGGGGGCGAGTGCTTTCCCGTGTGCCCAATTCCAAGCTGCTCATCAAAACCTTCGGACTGCAAGAGCCTGGGCTGCGCGCTACGCTGCTGGAGCAGCTCCGGCACGCCGGGGTCGGAAGCGACCGAGTCACGTTCGCCGCCCCGACACGCAGCCATCGTGATCACATGGAAGCGTACGGTGAAGCCGACATCGCCCTCGACACCTTCCCTTATAACGGTACTACGACGACACTAGACGCCCTCTGGATGGGTGTTCCGGTTATCACCCTGGCAGGAGACCGTCACGCGTCGCGGGTGGGGCTGAGCATACTGTCGACAGTCGAGTTGACCGAGTTCGCAGCACGAACCCCTGATGAGTACGTCGCTGCCGCCATCGCGTTGGCCGGCAACCCCGATAAGCTCGAGCAGCTGCGCGGCTCACTACGCGAGCGACTGGCGAGCTCACCGCTCACGGACGGTGGCGCTTTCACCGCGGACTTGGAGAACGCCTATCTGGAGATGTTGGAAGGGCTAGCCTAACGCGAGCTGGTCCAGACCCGTCACGTGCCAACGGAGATGTCCGACAGAATCTGTCTGTCGACAGAAATTGGACGACCGCAGAGAGAGTCGATGAGGCAGGAGCGAGATTGGTGCGTACTCTCGATATCGCTTCGTAAAAAACAGCGAGGGGCCAGAGGCCCCTCGCTGTGGATCGACTGAGATTGACTCAGACTGGGCGGCGGATTACCGGCAGCTGGACGGCAAGTACTTCTGCTGAACGCTGGTCGGACCCTTGGCCGCGAACACGAACCCGGTCGGATCATTGGTGGTAGTCCCGCACGACCACGCGATGTCGCCGTTGGGGTTGACCCCGGCGGTGATCGACAGCGTCTGACCCTCGATATTGGTATGAGCCTTCGGGAAGACCATAAGTGATCACAACGGACCCGTTCATGGTTCGCGATATTCGTCACGTAGCTGCCCGAGACAGTCGAGGTGTAGCCGATCTGCGTGTTGTTGGTCGGCACAAGACCATTGTTCGCATAGTACTCCGCGACCGCAAGCTTAACACCTTCAGCCAGCGTCGGACCTTCCGACACCTGCGAGCGGATGGTGTAGTCCTGGTACGCTGGCAGCGCGATCGCCGCCAGGATACCGATGATCGCCACCACGATCATCAGCTCAATGAGCGTAAAGCCCTTTTGAATAGCCTTCATGAAACAACTCCTCTGGGTTGAGATGACAGTCCAAACACGCGTGTCCGTGTTCGCGCCTTCTCGATGCAACGCGTATGCCAGCGTCGAGCAAAACTGATAATCAATGAGTTAGCTCAGAGTCGCTGCAGAAAATTCAAATTCGATGCGGCTTCGCGAGGTCTCGCCGCAGTTCGTAACAAAGCTCAAAGATTAGTTTGACAAAGACAGCCGCAAACTGTCTTTCGCGCCCGACGCCATGTGACGCTGGACGTCACCGATGAGCGAGGAGATCGTCCGGTACGCCCGGAATCATCGACAAGTCGACCGTGTCGATCTGCTCGGGATCCAGGAATTGCTCCGCGTAGCGCAAGTACACCTGTTCGCGGATGAATATGTCGAACAGATCAGGGTCGATGTGTCCGTTGAGCTTGAACTTTCCCAGAATGCTCAACGCCTCGGTAAGCGTCTTTCCCTTTCTTATAAGGACGGTCCTTCGCGGTTAGCGCCTCGAAGATGTCCGCGATGCCCATGACCCGCGCCTGCACCGACATTTGATCTCGCGTCAAACCGCGCGGATAACCTTTGCCGTCCATCCGTTCGTGATGACCGCCAGCGTACTCTGGAACGTTCTTGAGATGCTTCGGCCAGGGTAGAGACTCCAGCATCACGATCGTGACTTCGATGTGATGGTTGATAATCCTGCGCTCCTCTTCCGTCAGCGTCCCAGAGCGGATGGTCAAATTCTTGATCTCGTCATCAGTCAAAAAGGACGAATTTCGCTTGCCTTCTGTGTCGCGCCATTTGTAGCCCCGACCGATGCTTGCCACTCGCTCCTGGTCTTCGGGCGCCATGCGCTCGGAGCCGATGTTGCAGAAGCGCAGAAATTCGCGGTCCGCGTCGAGCTGCATGATTTCAGCAGATAGTCTCGCCTCCAGCTCCGCCCAGATCGCTTTGTCGCCGCGCTCCAGCGCGTCAAGCTTCGCTCTTCAGCATGCGGATTTCAGCGTCCCGCTTAAGCACCTCGAGTCGGGTATCGATCAAGCCCATACGATCGTAAATCGTCTGAAGTTTCGTGGCCTTGTCGACCACGTGTACCGGCGTGGTGACCTTGCCGCAGTCGTGCAGCATTCCGGCGATCTTCAGCTCGTAGCGATCCTTATCCGACATTTTGAAACCAGCCAGCGGTCCGCTGCTAGCTCGATCCGCGGCCTCGGCCAACATCATGGTGAGCATGGGCACCCGCTGGCAGTGGCCTCCCGTGTAGGGGGACTTGTCGTCGATCGCGTGGTTGATGAGATTGATGAAGGACTCGAACAGTTCTTCCAGCTGGATGATCAACTGCCTGTTGGTCAGTGCGACTGCCGCCTGACTCGCGAGCGATTCCGCCAAGTTCTTGTCGGCGGGTGAGAACGGTACGATAGCGCCGGTCGAGCGATCCTTGGCGTTGATCAATTGCAGTACACCGATCACCTCGTCCTCGTGGTTCTTCATCGGCACAGTAAGAAACGACTTGGAGCGATAGCCAGTCTTGCTGTCGAAGCTCTTCGTGCCCGAGAAGTCGTATCCCTGTTCGGTATACGCGTCTGGGATGTTCACGGTTTGGTCGTGGAGCACCGAGTAGGCCACGACCATGGAGTTGTTGGGGGCCCCATCGTCTCCGTACAAGGTGACCGGGTGGTAGGGGATCGGCTTTCCGGTGGTACCGCCCATGGCGATGCCCAGCGAGTCGGTGAGCATGATCTCGAACCGCAGCTCGTTGCCATACATGCGGTAGAGCGTGCCGCCATCGGCATTCGTGATCTTCTTGGCCGCAACCAGGATCGCCTCGAGCAGACGGGTGATATCCTTCTCCCGGGACAGCGCGATGCCGATCTGATTCAGCTCGGTGAGCCGGCGGAACAGATCGCTGTCGGTCGCGTCGTTCATCGCGAGTTCGATAGGCAGCGTGGGACATAGCCTAGCGTTACTTGATACAAACCGCGCGCACTTGGTGCATATCTGTGACACCTTGCAGCACCTTCTCGACACCATCCTGCTTCAGGGTGCGCATGCCCTCGTTGAGCGCGGCGGCCAAGATCTCTGCCACGCGCGAGTGCTCCTGGATTAGTTTCTTGATCGGATCGGTTCCGAGAAGCAACTCGTGCAGGCCAGCGCGGCCCTTGTAGCCAGTACCGCTGCACACCTCGCACCCCACCGGGGTGTACAGGGTGAACTGACTCTTGTCGTCGGCGAAGGCCTTGACCCAATCCCTGTATATCACCTCGTAGGCGGCTTTGGGATCCCGCTTCCAGCCGTCGGTATTCTTGAGCTCCTGACAGTATTCCTCGAGCAGCAGCTTGATCTCGTCCTGCGACGCCACGCGTGGCTGCTTGCACTTGCCGCACAGGCGTTTGGCCAGACGCTGGGCCAGCACACCCAGCAGAGCGTCCGAGAAATTGAACGGGTCCATACCCATATCGAGCAGGCGGATGATAGATTCGGGCGCGCTATTGGTATGCAAAGTAGCGAACACCAAGTGACCGGTGAGCGAGGCTTCGATGCCGATGGCGGTCGTTTCCTTGTCGCGCATCTCACCCACCATGATAATGTCCGGATCCGCGCGCAGGAACGCCCGCATGGCGGTAGCGAAGTTGAGCCCCGCCTTCGGATTCATCTGCACCTGACGCGAGTCCCTTCTGGGTGATTTCCACCGGGTCCTCAGCGGTCCAGATCTTGGTGTCCGGCGTGTTGAGGTAGCCCAATACCGAATGCAAGGTTGTGGTCTTGCCGGAACCGGTTGGGCCGCAGACGAAGAACAGGCCGTAGGGCTTGGAAACCGTGTCCTTCAGATTGCTGAGATTGCGCGCAGACAGTCCAAGCTTGTCCAGCGGGATGGGCTCCCCGGCAGCCAGGATACGCATGACGATATCCTCAACCCCTCCGGCGGAAGGGATGGTCGCCACGCGCAGCTCGATATCGAGTGGCCCGAACTTTCTGAACTTGATCTTGCCGTCTTGCGGCTTGCGCTTCTCAGAGATGTCCAGGTCGCACATGATCTTTAAGCGCGCGACTATGGCATTGCGGTAGCTCGCCGGCACCGAGATGTAGGGGACCAGGCCCCCGTCTTTGCGGAACCGGATCTCCGTTTTTCCCTTTCCGGTGTACGGCTCGATATGAATATCCGAAGCGCCTTGGTGATACGCATCGATGATGACTTTGTTCACGAGCTTGACCAGCTCATTGTCTGCGGCAAGGGAAACGTCATCGCCACTGCTCGGCACCGTCCTCGTCGACCTCATCACCCATGTCCGACAGCAGATCACCGATGCTACTGGTATCGGCTATCTCGCCACCGAAGAACTGATCCAAGCGTGGAAACGAACTCCCGGCCCGTCGTCACCCGATAGACAACCCGATGCTTGGGAAAGATGTTGGAGACGATGCGCGAAGCGCGCACGCGTTCCGGGTCCGTGGTCAGGACGATCAGACCGTCTTTACTGTCCTCCACCGGGACCCAATGGCTGCTCTCGAGGAAATCCCGCTTGAGATTCTTGAGCAAGTCGAGAGGCTTGATGCGGTCCATCTTCATCGCCTCGTAAGGCACGCCGAAAAACGCAGACAGCGCCTGGCCGATAGCTTGCGGCTTGACCTGGAACTCGTCCAGCAGAACGGCTTCGAGGTCCAGGCCCTTGCGACGCGCGGAGCGCAGCGCGAGTTCCATCTCTTCGGCCGACAGCACCGCATTGGCGACCAGGGCGTCGTAGCGTCCCCGCACCGCGGTCTGCTGCTTCTGCCGTTGCTTGAACGCGATCGCCAGCGTCTCGCACAAGTTAGCCATGCCTTCCTCAGCCAGCGGCGAGAACGGATGGCCACTCTTGGTATTGATAGCCTGCACCACGCCAACGAGTTCGCTGGTTGCGACCTCAACCACTGGCCCCACCAGCATTTGCTTCGTCCGATAACCAGTGCGCTTGTCAACTTCCTTCAAGAAGCGAAGCTGCGGGCTCAAACCGCGCAACTCGTTCTCGTCATAGACGTCGCGGATGTTAATCATGTTGCGGCTCTGTGCGACGAAGCCGGCAATACTCTGATCGTTGATCGGGAGTTTAAGATCCTTGAACGAAGTGAGCCCAGTCTTCACCTTGGACACGATGGACGAGCGGTCGTCGGACAGCGCGTAGATGGTGAGGCGGTCGGCGCCGAGAAGGCTGCAGATGTCCTGGCCCAGCTCGAGCATGATCTCGTCTACGTTGCTGGTGGCGTGGATCCGGTTGGTCACCGATTGCAGTTGCTTCTGGAATTCAAGCTTGCTACTGATGTCCGCCAGGTTTTGCGCCGCCTGGGGTTTCGCGTCAAATACCGTACTCATCGGAGAGATCCTCTACGAACGTGTCGCGTCCGCGACCCGAACTATGACCTCGGGCACCTGGCTTCAGGCCCGAAATGCGTAAGCACGACCCATGGCCTGCGGTCCATTTCCTATCATCAAAAGGTGAACACTTGCCCGTTCGACAACATGCGCGGGTTGTAGGCGCCGGCCGTCCGCTCTACCTCCTCCATAGTGAGCGCACCCTCTCCGGGCTTGAGGTGGGTGATGAAAACGCGAGCGGGTCGTTTGAGTTTGGCCAACTCGGCCGCCAGCATGCTGGGGCACAGATGCTTGGAATCGACCGCGAGCTTACGCTCGGCATCGGAAAAAGCGGTCTCGATGATGAGATAGCGCAAGTTTTCGATCCGGTTGACCACGTCCCACAAGGCATCGTTGGTCGTGGTGTCACCGGTAAAAACGAGGCTGGCATCACCGCTATCTAAGCAGAACCCCACTGCCGGCACCACGTGGTTTGCGGGTAGCGCAGTAATGGTACGTCCGCCGAGCCGAACAGGTTCCCCCACGCGAATCTCCTCATATCTCAGGTACGGCGCCTGAGGGCTCGGGATCTGCGCAAAGTCGGGCCAGATTTTCCAGTTGAACAGGTGCGCCTTTAGTGCGTCCAGTGTCTCCCGCGTGGCATGCACGACCACGGGCGCATCTCGCATACCACCCACGGTGTCGACTAGGAAGGGAATGCAAGCGACATGATCCAGGTGCGAGTGCGTAACGAAAATGTGATCGATCTGTTTTAGATCGGACAGCGTCAAATCCCCGACACCGGTCCCTGCGTCGATCAAAACGTCGTGATCCAGCAGCATTGACGTGGTGCGCAGGTTACCCCCTATGCCGCCGCTGCAACCGAGAACTCTGAGATGCATCGTTCAGTGGATCCAGAAGGCCCAAGTCCCGCCGCACGAGGCGCTGAGAGGGTTCGATGGGAAATCGTCGCTGCGCTCAGGCGGAGCGGCGTACGAGGCGGATATTCGGGAGCGCTGTCGCAGATCGATGAACTTCGAACGATGCATGGAGGCGTGCTGCCGGACCCACACGAGGCGTTGATGCCGGAAGACGCCGTCAGCCTCCCGGCGCCCGGTCGATGCTCCCGCCGCAGAACTTCCGTTGCAGCCGACACGTCAGTCGCCTGCACGATACCGTCGCTCATATGTCTATCAATTCTGCTCAGATAAATGACGGCCCTGGGAGCCTTAGAGGCTCGTTCTCCCCGATGGTGGTCAGCTACTTGCCCACTGAGCGGCCTCCAAGAGGCGATGACCGCGTGGCGGGCGGCTACCAGTGCCGACGTCGCCCGCCTTTCCTGCTCGTGCTCGTTTGGGAAGTTTCTTCTGGTTCCCGCCTCAACTGAATGGAACAGTCAGTGGGCGAACCTCGTCCGTTGCCGATTAAGCAAAGGCAGGACCAGGGCGAAGGCCAAGGCCGGTTCGCCTCGC
Organism: uncultured beta proteobacterium; assembly: GCA_963747025.1. GTDB lineage: Bacteria > Pseudomonadota > Gammaproteobacteria > Burkholderiales > SHXO01 > SHXO01. The sequence goes on along the minus strand of CAVVDJ010000002.1, from coordinate 320,192 downwards.
CTTCCATGCTAGATGTCCCGCTTGCCGGAGCCTCAAACTCTCTCGGTGCGATGCGTCGACTCGGTTTGCTGCCCTCCGGCACGTCACCACACGACGCGACTCGGCCCGTATTGACGTGCCCAATCGCCTTGTGACAGGCTCCTCCGACTGTTAGTCGGGGTTAGGAACCCGGTTTCAGGTAAAACTCCATCTTGACGCCGGCCAACTCGATCACGTCATGGTCGCTCAGGCCGTGCGCTTGGGCGTCTAACTGTTTGCCGTTGACCACCGGGAAGGTCGCACCCTCCACGTGGGTGATGAAGTATCCCTGCGGACGCTTCGCAATCACCGCAACCTGCACGCCAGGCTTGCCGAGCGTAGTCAGGGGTTTGGATAGCGGCAACTCCTTGCCTGCACTCGGACCGGATAGGATCTGTATAGTGCCCTGCAGGTGCGGTGCGATACCGGGTGGCGTGGTTGCTCCCGTGGTAGTCGTGGTGCTAGCCAATGCAGCAGCGGCCGCCGCCACAGGCTGGGCCACCGGCGCGACTGGAGTAGGACCAGTTGCGGTAACAGAGGGCGCCCGACTGGCGCGGCAGCCGATTCGCCCACGGCGACGGCCTGACGCGCCGCCTCACGCAACCCAGGTCCCTGCGTCTGCATCATCTCGGGATTGACCACCGTATCGCCGAAGCTCTTGGCCGCGGCGGGGGCAGCCTCCACCTTGCCCTGCTCGGCCTTCGCACCGCCAGCAGGAGCTCGCAGGACCATTGTCTTTTCAAAGTCGGCTGGGCTGGTCTGTGCCAGTGTGGCTTCGGTCACATACTTCAGCTTGTATTTGCCGAGCTCGACTACATCGTTGTTCTGCAAAAAGTGCTTCTTGATGGGCTGACCGTTCACCAGTGTGCCGTTGGTGCTACCGAGGTCCTCCAAGAATGAGTCGTTCAGAATCGTCATGATCATGGCATGCTCGCCACTGATCGCCAGATTGTCGATGACAATATCGTTGTGCGGCTTGCGACCGAGAGTGGTGCGTTCCTTGGTGAGCGGATACTCCCGGATCACCATGCCATCAAGGCTCAGGATCAGCTTCGCCATAGACAATCCTCGTTTCTCATCTAAGCCATGCCTTCAACCGGCCAAGCAACCCGCGCTCAGCAGCGAAAGATCTCTTCACCCGGATCAGGATCACCGAGATGTTGTCGCGACCCCCGTTGTCGTTGGCCATCTGCACGAGCTGGTTGGCAGCCAGTGGAAGATTCGCGGACAGCGAACCAAGAGTCAGGTGAATGTCGTCGTCCTCAACCATGTCGTTGAGCCCGTCCGAACACAGCAGGAACGTGTCGCCTTGCGTCACCTCGAAGGTGTTGATGTCAGGCCTCCACTTCAGATTCGATCCCGACCGCGCGCGTAACCAAGTTCTTGTTTTGAGAACGCCTTGCCATCTCCTTGCTGATCATCCCGCTGTCGATCTGCTCCTGCAGCAGCGAATGGTCGCGCGTGAGCTGCTGGAGCTTGCCATCGCGCATACGGTATAGGCGAGAGTCGCCGATATGCGCAACCGTGACGTGGTTGTCGCAGAGCAGGGCGACCACTAGTGTCGTGCCCATCCCGGCATACTGCGGCTGGCTGTTGGCTGCCTGATAGATAGACGCGTTAGCCTTCGCGATCACGTTGCGCAATATCTTGGTGGCCGTCGGCTCGCCCGTCTCCGCATCTACCTCGTAGGGTGGTATGCGCAAAACCGTGTCGCGCGTCTCCTTGGTGATCAGCGCCACTGCGATACCGCTCGCAACTTCACCGGCATTATAGCCCCCCATGCCATCGGCCAAAACCGCGAGTCCGATCGCCGCCTCGGTCCCGATGCTGTCCTCGTTGTGTGCACGAACCATTCCGGTGTGCGTGGCCGACGCCATCTCGATGGATTTGGAGAGGTCCATGCCGGCTCGAGTACTTACCCAGTCACGTCCACCGCTTCATCAACCTCACGCCGCGCGCACCCAGCTACCTGGCTATCGGTCCAATCCGCCCGCCTCCGACGCGGCCGACGAAGCAGCACGCCCAACGCAATAAAGCAGAAACTGTCAGCCTGGCACCCCGGCTTGCGCGCCCTAACCTCCGAACGCTGGCAGTGCAGGCGCAAGGCAGACCCCTCGATCTACCCTAGCGCTGCGTACGTACGATGGCGTTGCGTACCTGCGACCCCTGTGCACGGCTTCCTCTCGGTACCCCGATCGAAGGTCTCTTGCTCAAGGCGCTTTACCAAAACCGACCTGAGACCCGCCGGCCACGGCGAGCGCAACGCTGATGTCGAGGACCCTTGGGCGAATTCCGCAACTCCCTTGTTCCCACGCCCGCGCCCCTGAGAGGCTTCGTATCCGTGCTCCATGCAGCATCGACCTTCCCGTGGGATTCTGTTTGTTTTCTAGTAAGTTAGGCTGCATCAGCTAATAATTCTACGATATTTCGCCCTAAAGTATATGATTTTCTACCAAAAGCCAAGTCTAGGAGGCCTTTGTCACCCGGCCTCGATACGTGGCCGCCGGTGATGGATGGCGAAGACGTGGGCTGCGAGCGGAGCCCGCCGCCGAACTCTCCGCCGGAGGCGGGTTGGAATCCACGCAGCTAACAGGCTGCCGCTGCATCTCCGCCCTTCCCCTGAAACCAGCTGACGTGGCTGCAACGCGAAGACCACGAGGACCTTCGGCGGCTATGCGGGAATGCAAAGCTTATGCCAAGGGGGTTGGCTCGTCGAGCACGAAGGCCGATGCCTCGGCGCCAAACCTAGACGCCCTCGACGAACAAGACGCTGCCAACTGAGGTCCGTTGGCGCACATGTTTGGCTTGGGTGTACTCCGGGGAATCATAGAAGGCGCGAGCCTTCTCCAGACTCGCGAACTCGACGACGACAATTCTTCTAGGGCGCCAATCGCCTTCCTTGTATTCCGTGGTGCCCCCGCGCACCACAAAGCGGCCACCGTATTTCGCCAGGATGGGGGGAACTAGCTTCCTGTACTCCTCGTAGCCGACGGGATCATGCACCTCGATGGTAGAAACTAGGTAAGCAGGCATGTGGAATTGTCTCCTCAGGTCCTCGTTCTCGGCCTGCGCCGCGCAGGTGGAGACACTTCTCGCCGCAAACCGCGCTCGCGTCATCGACTCGCACCGTCCTCCACCAGCGGCGCCCCTTAGGCTAGGGCCGACTGCTGCCGCGCCGCAAGCCCGGAGAGGGCTAAATCGAAGGCGTCGATCACCTCATTCCAGTCGATCCGTTCGGCCGCTAGCTCTGGCATTGCGCCGCAACCTCTCGATCAGAGTGCGATTCGTCGCCAAGTCGGCCGACATCTGGATGAAGCTGGGCGCGTCATCGAATGGGGCTAGCAGCCCACTGTGGCCATGCTCAATGTGTTCACGTCCAGCAGCGTAATCATAGGCTACAACGGCCAGCCCACTTGCCATGGCTTCGACTGTGACATTGCCGAAGGTTTCCGTGACGCTCGGGAACAGGAACAGATCGCCTGACGCGTAGTGCGCGGCAAGATCCTCGCCCCGCCTCACACCCGCGAAAATATGCTCAGAATAGCGTCGCAGCAGGTTCGGCCGCAGCGGTCCATCCCCGACCATCACCAGCCGCGAAGACGGCAAACGGCTCTTGATCCGCTCAAAGGCAGCCAGCACCAAGGGCAGGTTCTTCTCTGGCGCGATCCGTCCGACGTACATCACCACCAGCGCATCGTCTTGCACGCCCCAACGGACGCGCAGCTGAGTCGATCGGCGCGTCGGGCTGTATAACGTGGTGTCCACTCCACGAGCAACTACTAGTAAGTCGTGATATCCCTCGTCTTCAAGCCGTGCGCGCAGCTGGCGCGTGGGCACGAAAGTGCAGTTTGCGCGGTTGTGGAATCGCCTCAGGTATGCAGTTACGAACGGCCTGAGCAGGCCGAAACCATAGTGCTCGCTATAGGCGTCGAAGTTGGTGTGGAAGTCCGAGCTGACAGGAATCTGAAGGCGCCCCGCCGCATTGATTGCAGATCTCCCGAGCGGGCCTTCGGTCACAACGTGCACGATGTGCGGGCGCTCGGCGTCCCACAGTCGACGCAGCCTTCGCTCGGCAGGAAGCCCCATGCGTAGGCCATCGTAGCCGGGCAGCGGCAGCCCGGGTACCAGGAGCTCAGCATAGCGAGCGGCAAAGCGTGGCACGTCTCCCCGGTGCTGCCGCGGCCGCACCAACTGGATCGCATGTCCGCGGCGAAGCAGGCCTTCCAGCATCCGCCCGACGGTCATCGCTACGCCGTTGATCTCGGGTGGGAAGGTCTCGGTCACGACCGCGATCCGCAATCCAACACGCGTGCCCGCCGACTCTCCAACCAGGCTGTGGGCGTCGTTCATGCCCGCGCAGCCTGCCCCTTGAGGACTAAACGATGATTACGCTGCCGTGATGGTTCGGTTACAGCTGCTCGAGCTGGACCGCAAGCGCTGGCTCCGAGCCAAGGAGTCGATCAGCCGAAGAGGACCAGCGCCCAGACTACTGCCACATTGACCAGGCTGAGAAAAACGGCAGCGCTGCCGATGTCCTTGGCGCGCTTTGCAAGCTGGTGATTCTCAAGAGAAATGCGATCTACCGTCGCTTCCACCGCGGAGTTGAGCAGTTCCACGACCAATACCAGAAGCACTACGGCGATCATCAACGCCTTACCGATGCCACTGACCGGCATGAAGCAGGCCGCAGGCACGAGGATCAGAGCGAGCAGGCTCTCCTGCCTGAACGCGTCCTCATGATGGTAGGCGGCCTTGAATCCGGCTACCGAATAGAACCAGGCATTCCAGATACGTCGCAGACCCGTTTTGCCCTTGTGCGGGCTATTGTTGAGCTCGTCGCTCACTTCGTCCATGCCAAATCCAGGTCGCGCGCCGCTTTCACATCGTCAAGCCGCCGCACAGGTGTGGTGTGTGGGGCGCGCTTTACCAGCTCCGGCGTCGTGTGTGCTTCCGCCAGGATCTCCTTCATCGCCGTCACGAACGCGTCCAAGGTCTGTTTCGATTCGGTCTCGGTTGGCTCAATCAACAGACACTCCGGGACAAGCAGCGGGAAGTACGTAGTGGGCGCGTGGAAGCCCTTGTCAAGCAGACGCTTCGCCACGTCCATGGCGCTGACTCCGGTCTCCTCCTTCAACCGCCTGAGCGTGACGATGAACTCATGGCTGGCTCTCCGCCGCGGGAACGCCACCTCGAAGCCCGCGCGCCGGAGCTCAGACATCAGATAGTTCGCGTTCAGCGTTGAATACTCCGCAACCCGCCGCATCCCGTCTCGCCCCAGCAGACGCGCATAGACGTAGGCGCGCAGCAGGACGCCCGCGTTGCCCATGTTGGCAGACAATCGACCAATGCTTTGCGGACGCTCCTTGGGCGTCAGCCAGCGGTACCGGAGGCCTTCACGGACGACGATCGGCAGAGGAAGAAACGGCTCGAGATGTGGCGACACGCCGACCGGCCCTGCGCCTGGCCCACCGCCTCCATGTGGCGTGGAAAAAGTCTTATGCAAGTTCATATGCATGACATCGAAGCCCATGGCGCCTGGCTTGACCTTGCCCAAGATGGCATTTAGGTTCGCCCCGTCGTAATACAGCAAGCCGCCCGCCGCATGCACGATATCTCTGATCTCCAGAATCCTTTCCTCGAACAGGCCAAACGTGGAAGGATTGGTCAGCATCAGGCCCGCGGTCTGAGGACCGACTGCGGCGCGTAACGCAGCGAGGTCCACGTTGCCGTCTGCGTCAGTCGGGATCTCGCGCACGGCAAAACCGCACATGGTAGCGGTCGCCGGATTGGTGCCGTGTGCCGCGTCCGGGACGATAATCTCGCGGCGCGCGGTATCGCCTCGCGATCGATGAAATGCTTCGAATCATGGCTACGCCGGCGAACTCCCCCTGCGCGCCGGCCATAGGCGTGAGACTCACCGCTTCCATGCCAGTGACAGCCTTCAGCATCTCCTGGAGGTCGAACAGGCAGGCCATGAATCCCTGCCCGGTCCGCTCCGGCGCGAGCGGATGGCGTGCCAGAAACTGCGGCATGAGCGCGGCCGCATTGCAGGCGCGCGGGTTGTATTTCATGGTGCAGGAGCCCAGCGGGTAGAACTGCGTGTCGATCGAGAAATTGCGCTGGGACAGCCGCGTATAGTGGCGCACGGCATCCAGCTCGGAAACCTCCGGAAGCAAAAGCGGCTCCTTCGCGTCGCAACTCGGGCGGAATTTCCGACTCGCCCTTTAGGCGCGGCCGGAAACTGCGCATGGCTCAATCGTCCTGGCTGCGACAACTGAAAAATCAACATCTCAGCCGTACTCATTTGACGCTTGTTGCGCGCCACGCCGTAGCTTCCATCTGCCGGATCGAGGACCAGTCGCACCCGTCTGTGATCAGAGCTCTGCGCACGCTATCTGAGCGCGCCAAGAGCCGCGTCATAATTGGGCTCGTTGGCGATATCAGAGACCAGTTCTGAGTGCAACACCTTGTTGTTTTCGTCCAGTACGATCACCGCACGCGCTGTCAACCCTTTGAGCGGCCCATCGGCGATGTCGACACCGTATCTGAGCATGAAACGCGCGGTTGCGGAAGGTGGAAAGGGTAACCACGTTGCTGAGTCCTTCTGCACTGCAGAACCGAGACATCGCGAACGGCAGATCGGAGGAGATCACCAGCACTACCGCGTTATTCATACCGCTCGCCTTCTCGTTGAACACACGTGTGGATTTGGCACACGTCGGCGTGTCGAGGCTGGGCACGATGTTGAGGACCTTGCGCTTGCCCGCGAAGTCCGCCAGGCCGACATCTTTAAGCTCTTTATTGGTAAGCGCAAACTCGGGCGCGGCTGCGCCTTTGCCGGGCAGCGTGCCGCCAACGGTTACTGGACTTCCCTTGAGAGTGACTGTGGCCATTCGGTTCTCCTTGGTGGTGTGGTCGGGTAATTGCGGATACCTGATCTCAGGCCGCAGCCGCGTCCAGCTGCAGCAGACAACGCTGCAGCAAGACTGCGCACATAGCGATCGAGGTCAGCCGCCGTTTTGGTCTCGGTGGTGCAGACCAGGACGGCGTCTCCCAGTTCAGGGTAGAACTCGCACAGATCCAGACCCGCGAGCAGACCTTGGTCGCAAAGTTGGTCGAGGACAGAGGAGGCGCGGAGCAGCCAGTGACAGCGTCGCTTCGTGAAACACTGGCGACGCGAAGCGGCGTCGCACGCCGCTTACGCCCTTGAGCCGATCAAGCAGCGCGAGCAAGTTGGCATGGCAAGCATGCGCCACACGCCGCAATCCCTGTGGGCCCAGGAGCGCGAAATGAATGGTGGCCGCGGTAACCGCCAAACCCTGATTTGTGCAGATGTTCGAGGTCGCCTTGGAGCGCCGGATGTGCTGCTCGCGCGCCTGCAGTGTAAGTGTGAACCCGGGCCTGCCGTCTGCGTCCACCGTCCGTCCCACGATTCGCCCGGGCATCTGCCGCACGTGTGCTTGCTTGCATGCCATGAACCCGAAGTAGGGTCCGCCTGCCGCAAGCGGCACACCCAGTGGCTGACCTTCGCCCACTGCGATGTCCGCGCCTCGCAGCCCCCAGCGCCCGGGCGGCTCCAGCAACGCTAGTGCCACCGGATTGACAGTCGCAATCGCCAGCGCGCCCTGCTGATGCGTCCAGTTCGTCAGCGCGTGCACGTCTTCGAGTGCGCCGAAGAAATTCGGTTGCGAGATCACTAGCGCAGCGAAGTCCCGGCGGTCAAAACGCGCCAGCGACTCAGGCAAGATGGTCCCGCGCTCAGCGCAATACGGCAACTCGACCAAGTCGATCTGCTGGTGGGAGACGATGCTGCGTACGACCTGGCGATACGTGGGGTGCAGCGTCGCCGGCACCAGCACGCGACGCGACGACTTATGCAACCGCACGGCCATCAGCACCGCCTCAGCCAACGCAGAGGCACCGTCGTAGAGGCTGGCATTGGTCACATCCAGTGCGGTGAGTGAGCACATCATCGTTTGGTACTCGTACAGCACCTGCAGCGTCCCCTGACTCGCTTCGGCTTGATAGGGCGTGTACGCGGAGTAGAACTCGCCACGCGTGGCCAATTGCCAGACAGCTGCTGGAATATGGTGCTCATACGCGCCCGCCCCGATGAAATTCAGATAGCGCCCATCAGCCTCGGCACGCTCCTGCATGAGGCGTAGCACTTCCATCTCGGTCAAGCCCAACGGCACCTGGTCGAGCCGTGCCGCCTTCAAACTCGCGGGAATCTCGTCGAACAAATCCTCGATCGAAGTCGCACCGATCGCCTCGAGCATGCTGCGTACATCAGCTTCAGTGTGGGGAATGAAGGGCACGTCAAGAATCAGGCTTGCAAAAGGCTTCGTCCTTACGCTCACCTGGCGTATGGTCAGATGATCAGAGGCGCTCAATGGGATTCCGCTTCCACCAGCTTCTCGTAGCTGGCGGCATCCAGCAGCGTCTGTAGCTCGGCTGGATCGCTCGGTTTGAGCTTGAACATCCAGGCGTCGTAAGGTTCCTGGTTGATTTTTTCCGGGCTGCTGGCGAGATCTTCGTTTACAGCCACCACCTCGCCAGACATCGGCGCATAGATATCTGAAGCAGCCTTGACCGACTCGACCACACCGCACTCCTCGCCCCGCCTGAAGGCCTTGCCGCGAGGCGGACTCTCCACGTAGACCAGATCACCGAGGCGATCCTGGGCGTGCCACGTAATGCCCACCGAGACAGTGCCGTCGCTTTCCTGCCGCAACCATTCGTGCGTGTCGGTGTACTTCAGATCGGCGGGAAAGCGCATCGAGGACTCCTCGTCGATGGATCAGGAACGGGGGATTTCAATCAGCCTCTCGCCCATACGGACGAACGGATATTTTACTACCTTCGCCGCGAGCCACTTGTCGCGGATCTGCACCTGAAGCCACGTCACCCACCGTGACGGCGAGTGGAACTCGGGCGAACGCGATGGAGCAACCCAATGTGGGCGCGAAGCTGCCGCTGGTGGTCACGCCTTCACCGTCGTCAGTGCGCACCAGTTGGTGGCTGCGCAGCACGCCCTTCTCCAACAGCAGCAGACCGACGAGTCGCTTCCGGGCGGCGTAGTCATCAGTGCCTGGCGACCGATGAAATCGCGCTCACTCGACATGTCCACCGTCCACCCCAGTCCAGACTCCATCGGGGTCACCGACTCGTCCATGTCCTGCCCGTAGAGATTCATCCCTGCCTCCAGGCGCAGCGTGTCCCGAGCGCCAAGTCCGCACGGCGCTACACCTACCGCAAGCAAGGTCGCGCCACAGCGTTACGGCCTTCTCCGCGGGAATCATCACTTCAAATCCGTCCTCGCCTGTATAGCCAGTGCGTGCGACGAACATGCCCGACGACCTCGGCACCTTGAAACACATGCAACCCTTCGGTCGCCGCATGTGTCGCGTCGCACGCCTGCCAAAAACGCATGGCGCGCAGCGGCCCTTGGACTGCGACCAAGGCCCAGTCGCGCCGAGGGCGAAAATCCACCGTCTGGAGCAAACCGTCACGCGCTGCGACGATCCATGTCAGATCCTTCTCCGTGGTCGCCGCGTTGACCACCATGCGAAAGCGCTCCGGGCCCACGTCTATACACGATCAAGTCGTCCAGCACCCCGCCCGCGTCGGTAAGCAGGCAGCTGTACAGCGCCTTGCCCGGCAGGCTAAGACGGGCGACATCGTTAGCCAGCAAGTGACGGAGAAACGCGCGCGCCCGATCTCCCTCAACGTCGATCGCGAGCATATGGGACACGTCAAACATGCCCGCGTCCCGTCGCACGTGGTGGTGTTCGTCGACCTGTGAACCATAATGGACAGGCATGTCCCAGCCGGCAAAATCCACCAGGCGGGCGTGGCACCGGCGATGCTCTTCAACAGCGGGGTGCGCTTGAGATCAGCGGCTGCTCACGCGAAGAAGACGTACAACCGATAGCCGGCGGGCTTGTATGTCTCCGGTATCCAGATACAGCTTGACCGGTAAGTCCTGGTTCGAGCCGATACCGCGGCCCAGGTCCTGCGACTTATCCAGGTAATCCGCGGGGTGAAAGCACCTTGCGCGCGGAAATCTGATTCAGCCGATCCAACAGGGTCAATTCGATCAACGGCAACTCCTGCGCGACTGGCGCACGGTTGCGGATGGTTGCGGTGAGCAGAACCTCCGCGGGCCGGGTGGTGTCCAGCACTTGCAGATCAGACGCCTCGATGAAGAGTTGGTCGGGCATGCGCGGGAGGGCCAGGTCGCAATGCAGCCAGATGCAGGCCTCGGCCAGCAAGGGTCGGAACTGTGGCAAGCGCGCGGCGAGTTCAGTTGGAGAAGATATAGAGCAGCTTGCGCCGACAACGTCAGAATCAGAGCCGAATGCTCCCCAGCACCCAAAGCCAGCTCCGGCCATGAGCCTGCGGCGGGACGGCCGGCGCTGAACAGGTCGTCGGGCAGCGTAAGGGGCTCGCGCTCTCCCGACGCGGCTTCTCCCTCAACTGTGATGGCGGCTGATCTTCAGCGGAGTGCGAGGGCATCCGGCTCACCAAGCCCGGTCGGAGATGGTCGAATCGAGGGAGTTTGCGGCGGAGGGCGGTTCCACGAGTTGGCGCGACCGCGGCGTAGCTGGACGGTGCAGGTTCTTGCTTTGCCGGACCGGGCACGGCCGGCGGGTGGGACGTCAGCGTCGCAAAAGCGTCGAACGCTCTTTGGCAGCGTCCGCACCGTACCTGGCCGCTCGAAGCCTGGAGTTGCTCGCGCGAGACCCTGAAATGGGTCTCGCAGTGCGGGCAACGAGTGTACATGCTCATAGGACGGAGACTCGGTGCGTATTCGGACTCTAACAGGTTGGCGCGGCCTGGCGCAAGGCTCCAGCGTCAGACGCGCCTCGCGGTCAGCTCGCGTTCGAGCCCCATCCGCGTCAGGTTCGCCGCGCGGCGTCGCCCGGCGAGGCAGATCCAGCCCTCGCGCGAATACGACTGCTGCCAGATCAAACCACTCGGCGTAGGCTGCGCGGACCGCTGCAGCCTGGGCGTCGAGTATTCCGGCGAGGACGATGTGGCCTGCCGGGCAGGTGTAGTTACTCAGCAACGGCGCCAGCAACCGAAGCGGGTTGGCGAGGATATTCGCCACCACCACGTCGAACCTCTGGTTGGGCAACGCTTCCGGGGCGAGAACACTCCAGCGCCACGCCGTTCTGACGAGCGTTGCGCGCGCTCACCTCCAAGGCATCGGGGTCTATGTCTGTTGCGACAACCCGACCGGCGCCGAGCTTCTTCGCCGCGATGCCCAAGATACCGCTGCCGCACCCGTAGTCCAGGACCGACTGCCCCGGATGCAAATGCTCGTCGAGCCACCGCAGACACTGCCACGTCGAAGGATGTGCACCCGTTCCAAAAGCGAGCCCGGGATCGAGCTTCAACACCAGGGTCCCTGGTACCGGGGGCTGGCACCAGGTCGGCACGATCCACAGACGTGATGAGATCTGGATCGGCCCGAACTGCTGCTGAGTCGTTTGCACCCAGTCTTGCTCCGGCACCGATTCGATGCGCAGCTCGGTGGGAATAGGCGCTTCGACGGCGTGACAGGCCACAGCCAGCGCCTGCGCAGGCATCGACGCCCACGCTCGAATAGTGCCCTCAGGGTATTGCGTGGCCAGGCAATCGCGGCCGCTTCGCCTGGTTCGCTGAACAGGGCAGCTTCACGTCTCGTGCCGACGTCAGCATCAGTGACCTCGACGGAAAGCGCGCCGCGCTCGAGCAACGCGTCCGACCAGCCCCTCCGCCCAGGGGGCATCGACCTCCACGCTTAACGAGACCCAGCGCATGGCATGGATCCAGGGATCAGTCCGGACGACTCTGCTTGGACAGCTTCTCTTCCAGGTAGTGGATGCTTGTGCCTCCGCGCAGAAAGGCGGAGTCGAGCATGAGTTCCTGATGCAGAGGCAGGTTGGTCTCGATCCCCTCGACGATCATCTCGGACAGCGCGATGCGCATCTTGGCGATAGCCTGCTCGCGGGTATCCGCCCCAGGCTATCACCTTGCCGATGAGCGAGTCGTAGTTGGGCGGGACAAAGTAGTTGGCGTATACGTGCGAATCCACCCGGATGCCGGGACCGCCAGGAACGTGGAACTGGGTGATGCGACCCGGCGACGGACTGAACTTGTACGGGTGCTCCGCGTTGATACGGCACTCTACCGCATGGCCGCGAAACTGGATGTCGCGCTGGCGAAACGGCAGCTTCTGGCCCGAAGCAACGCGGATCTGTGCCTGCACGATGTCGATACCTGTGATCATCTCGGTTACCGGGTGCTCCACCTGCACACGGGTATTCATTTCGATGAAGTAGAACTCACCCTTCTCGAACAAGAACTCGAAGGTGCCAGCGCCACGATAGCCGATCTTGCGGCAGGCTTCGGCGCAACGCTCGCCAATGCGCGCTTTTTGCCGCGGGTTGATCAACGGTGCGGGTGCCTCCTCGATGATCTTCTGGTGTCGGCGCTGCATAGAGCAGTCGCGGTCTCCAAGGTAGACGGCGTTCTTGTGTTCATCCGCGAGCACCTGAATCTCCACGTGGCGCGGGCTCTCCAAGAATTTTTCCAGGTACACCGTGGGATTGCCGAACGCCGCCTGGGCTTCCGAGCGTGTCATGCTCACCGCGTTGAGCAGTGCCGCTTCGGTGTGCACCACTCGCATGCCTCGGCCACCACCGCCGCCGGCGGCTTTGACGATCACCGGGTAGCCCACTCCGCGGGCGATCTTGACGATCTCGTCGGGAGATTCCGGCAACTGACCTTCTGAGCCGGGAACTACCGGCACGCCCGCCTTGATCATGGCGTGCTTGGCGCTGACTTTGTCACCCATGAGCCGGATGGTCTCCGGTCGCGGCCCGACGAATACGAAGCCGCTCTTTTCCACGCGCTCGGCAAAGTCGGCGTTCTCAGACAGGAACCCGTAGCCTGGGTGAATCGCTTCCGCGTCGGTCACTTCAGCTGCGCTGATGATCGCGGGAATATTGAGATAGCTGTGGCTGGAAGGCGGCGGACCGATACAAACTGATTCGTCAGCCAGACGAACGTACTTCGCGTCCGCATCTGCCTCGGAATGCACGGCCACAGTCTTGATACCCAGCTCACGGCACGCCCGCTGGATGCGGAGCGCGATCTCGCCGCGGTTGGCGATTAGGATCTTCTCGAACACTGGACGACTTAGGCGATGAGAAACAGCGGCTCGCCGTACTCTACGGGCTGGCCATTCTCGACGTAGACTTCCTTGACGACACCGCCCTGGTCGGCCTCGATCTCATTGAGCAGCTTCATGGCCTCGATGATGCACAGGGTATCCCCGGGGTTGACGCGGTCGCCCACTTCCACGAAGGTCTTGGCCCCGGGCGAGGCAGCGCGGTAAAAGGTTCCTACCATTGGCGATTTGACGACATGCCCTTCGACCGCAGCCGGGACCTCGGCAGCGGCTGTGGCAGCGACGGCAGGGACTGGCTGCGGGGCTGGGCTCACAGCGGTCTGAGCCGCAGGACCCACCCGGCTTATGCGGACCTTTTCTTCCCCCTCCGTAATCTCCAACTCTGCGATACCCGACTCCTGAACGAGATCGATCAGCTTCTTGAGTTTTCTCAGGTCCATCGCTACACGCTCGTGCCTTGTCGCCAGCGGATAACGTTCAGGATACCGGCCGCCGTGAGTCATTCGGCCAGTTGAGTTGGATGCTCTAAACCTCCGCGGACCGCGCAGCTACCGCTTCGTTAGACTGCAGGCCCAGATTTTTTCGACCGCAGGGTCATTTTACACACAGTTTGCCGCAGCTAGTCGCATGATGTCCAGGTTTTTACGAATTTCGAAGAACTTGACGCAAGAAACAATGGAGCCTGCGAAATGATCTGGCCAGCGGGAAATCTACTGAAACGCACCGAAAGAAATGTCGGGTCCATCTTCTCAACGCAGGTTTCAAACCGGATAACAGGCTTCGAACAGTTAGATCCCTGTTTGCCGAACTTAGCGTGCGTTAGCGACGGGATGGATGAAGAATAGCCTAAAGGAGCGGCTCGAGTAGCGCCTCCAGCTTCTGTTGATTGACGCCGCCAAGCTGGCTGTGCACCGCCCCTCCCTTCCGGTCAAAGACCACGGTAAAGGGTAGCCCACCGAGCCGGTTCCCGGCCTGCCGGGCCAGTTCAATGCCGTCGAGGCCACCGACGAGGATCGGATAATTGATCTTGAGTTCAGCAATATAGGGGCGGACCTTGTCAGCGTCGTCGATCGCAATCCCAACGACCTGCAGCCCTCTCGTGGTCCATTTATCCTGGACCTTCATGAAGGCGGGGATTTCTTCACGACAAGGTGCGCACCAGGTGGCCCAGAAGTTCACCACCAGGACCTTGCCGCGCCACTGTTCCAAAGCCTGTTGCCGGCCATCGATGTCGGGCAGTCGCGCTGTCATCAAGCCCCCGGCAGCCGAAGCGGGCAGTATGGCGCTCGGCGCCCGATCCTGACCGCTCAACCGCAGCACTAGCCCCAAGGCGAGCGAAGCGACCGCGACGGCTACAACCACCACCAGGCGTGCCGCGCTGTTCATGAATTCTGCAGCGCGGCGTCAAGTGCGCCCAAGAACTTCTCTGCCGGCTGGAACCCAATCACGCGAACCCGTTGCAGCTCTGTTCCAGTCGGGCCAAAGAACACGATGCCCGGCGGCCCGAATAACCCAAAACGCTTCAACAGCTCGTCAGCCTCCGGGGTACTCTCCGTCACATCGGCCTGCAGCACCAGCATGCGAGCCATGCGCGCCCTAACCTTGGGATCGACGAAGGTAAAGCGCTCCATCTCCTTACAGGAAATGCACCAATCGGCGTAAAAATCGAGCATCACTGCGCGCCCACCGGCTTGGGCAATGCGCTGTTCGAGCTCGCGCGACGGATCGGACCCGTTCGAAATGAGGGCGCGCAGTAACTTCTCCGCTCGTGCCTCCAGCCCCTCGCAGCCCGGCGAGAGGCTGAAGGATGTCGCGTCCGCCGGACAGCGCTCCTATCAGAAGCGCGACACCCAGTAGCAACGCGATCACGCCTACCCCCTTCCACAGTTTCCGGAAACCGGATGCGTTCTGCGGCAACGGGTCGACAGCATGCAAATAAATCGCTGACACGATCAGCAGAGCCGACCACAGCAGCATGTGGAACGTGGAGGGAATGACCGGGCGAGATGATCCATATGGCCAGCCCCAGCATGAGCACCCCGAAGACGCGGTTGATGGTCTGCATCCAGGGACCGGCTTTGGGTAACAGCGTCCCCGCCGAGGCTCCGACAACAATCAGCGGTGTCCCGATACCCAACGCCATCGCGAACAGCGCGGTTCCACCGAGCACCGCATCGCCCGTGCTAGACACGAACGCCAGCGCCGCGAACACTGGCGGTGCAGCGCAAGGACCGATAATGACCGCAGACAGCGCTCCCATTACGAATACGCTGAACACGCGACCGCCCGACAGCCGATTGCTCGCCACCGTGGCCTTGCTCTGAACAAAGCTCGGCATCTGGATCTCGTAGAAACCGAACATCGAGAGCGCAAGTAGCACGAAGATGCCGGCGAAGGCCCCCAACACCCATGGATTCTGCAGCACCGGCGCAATGTTCCTTCCCGAGAGCCCTACCAGTACGCCCGCAATCGTGAAGGTCAACGCCATCCCCAGCACGTAGCTGCCGGACAGGATCAGTCCTCGCGTCCGCGTCATGTTCTTGCCTTGGCCCAGAATGATGCCCGACAAGATCGGGATCATCGGCAACATACAGACCGTAAAGGCGAGCCCGACCCCGAGTGCGAAGAACAACGGCACGATCAACCATAGGCTCCCACCGAGCAGCGCCTGCTGCGCCTCTCCCCCATCCAGGCGCGGCGCGGGGCCAGTCGACGACTGCGTCTGGTCGCGCAATGCTGCGGGCGGTGCTGCGGCGACAGAAGATTCGGCCCGCGCACTCCGTGCCCTGGCGGCAGCGGCACCCGGTCGACTCTGCTGCCGGGGACCACGCCGCGAGAGTGAGATCGAACCTCTTCTTCGCAGGGGGATAGCACAGGCCCTTCTCGCTACAGCCCTGGTATCGGGCATCGATTGACATCCGCGTGACATCCCGCACCGTGCCTCGGTCCAGTGCGATCACCGCCTGAAACGGCCTGTGGAACACCACCGTATCGCCGAATGTGGGGTCGGACTTCTTCTCCCCGGGCGGTAACTCGACCTTAGCGATCGAGATCCCGGGCGCGCCCGAGGCGACAAAGCCGATCTTGTCGCGATACAAGTAATAGCTCGTCGGCGGGCGAGAAGCTGGCCACCAGCGTGTCCGCGTCCTTCACCTTCACGTCCACCTTGAACGCCTTGTCCATCGGGAGGAATTCCTCCTCCGCATCGTTGCTGGCAGCCAACGCGCGCAGCTTGGAGAGCGGACCGCCAGCATCGCTCGCAGACGCGCCCTCGTCGAGCCGCGAGAATGAGCGGTTTCGTCTTCAGCAGTGTCTGGAGAGCACCCATCGGCATCGATGCAACTTCTGCGTCTGTCCCCCGACATCGAGGGCAATTTCGCTTTCGATGGAAGATCCGAAGCGGCGCGCAGGCGCCAGGAGTTCGCCCCGCGCAGGCATGCTGCGCGCCAAAAGCGCAATACAAACTGCTGCCGCGATCGCAGACACAGGTGAGAGCACACGCTTTACGTGGGGCATCATGAGGATTCGACAGCGCCTGGTGGTTCCGTTCTTGTCTCTTGCACGAGCCATTCCAGATAAGCGAGAGACCCACCCTGCAGAGGGAGCGCGATCACCTCGGGGACCTCGTAGGGGTGGTGACTGAGGATGAATGCTTCAACCGCCGAAAACAGGGCGGCGCGGGTCTTGATGAGCATCGGAACCTCCGAGGCAGTCTCTACCGCCCCTCTCCAACGATACACGGAGGTGCATTCCGCGAGGACATTGACGCAAGCGGCCAATCGGGCTTCGACCAGCCCGTCGGCCAACCTTCGCGCTGCTTCAGGATCGGGAGCGTTGGTGAGCACGAGCAGGATCGGTTCCATACGCGCGGATCTGTCGTCCTGGGGGCCGAATGATGCCACACACGTCCCGCGGTCCGGGCGAAGTGCTACGCGGCGGGCCCGAGCCGCAGCCGCGCTGCTTCCGCCAACCCTTCCGCCACACTCGGATAACGCAAACGCACCCGGAGCTCCTGTCGCATTCGACGATTGGAAAGCCTGCGCGACTCGCGCATGAACGACATCAGCGTTTGCGATATCGAGGCTCTCTGCCTCCTGTCGGGACACGCGCGGCGGCGGCGGTAGAGTCGAAGCTCCTGGCCACTAGATCGAAGTAGTCCCCCATCTTCAGCCAAGAGCCGTCGGCGGCGTTGTAGGTGCGCCCGGAACGCCCGCGTGTGAGGGCTGCCAGCACGATGCGCGCCAAATCGTCGGCATGAATGTGGTTAGTGTAGGCGTCTTCGGATTGTGCAAGGGCGGGCGCTCTAGCCCGGATGCGCTCGATCGGGAGCCGATCTGCAGCATAGATTCCGGGCACGCGCAGGATCACCACGCTCACACCGCTCTCTCGCCCCCACGCCCGTAACATGCGTTCCGCGTCAACCCGGCGGCGCGCGCGATCGCTCTGCGGCCGCAGCGTTCGAGGCTCATCCACCACCGCACCCAGGCAATCGCCATAGACCCCGCTGGTACTGATGTACACCAAGCGCTGTGGTATGCTCCCGCTCCTTCTGAGTGCGCGGATCAAGTTGCTGGTGCGTGAGTCGAGCGACCCCTGGCTCGGCGGCGGCGCCAAATGCAGAATGTCGTGCGGCAGTCCAGCCAAGCGCGACAGCGTCGCCGGGTCGTCCAGATCTCCGGGCAGCGGAACGATCCCATGGTCGCGCAGCAGTCCGAGGCGTTGGGCCGAGTGGGAGAGCGCGAAGAGGCGATAGCGGCCACGCAGTAACCCCACCATGCGCAGGGCCACATCGCCGCAGCCGACGATCAGGAGTCTTCTCATCCCGTCATTCTAGTGGAAGTGGGGGGCAGCACCGGCGCGTGATAAGCGCCAGCGCCAGTCGAGGGGTACTGCATGTCCTTTCAGGTCACCATCAAGCCAAGTCAGCGCACCTTCAACGTCGAGGACGGCGAGGCCATTCTCGAGGCCGCCATGCGCAACGGCATCGTCCTGCCTTACGGCTGCCGCAACGGCGCCTGCGGCGCCTGCAAGGGCAAGGTCCTGGAGGGCAAGGTGGACTATGGCCAATACGCGGCCCACATCCTCCCGGAGTTCGAGAGGAAACACGGCTACGCGCTGTTCTGCCAAGCTAAGCCGCTCACCGACCTGGTGATCGAGGCGCGCGAGATCAACGCTGCCGGCGAACTCCCGATCAAGAAGCTGCCCTGTCGGGTCCAGCGGATCGAGCGTCCGTCCGACGACGTCGCAGTGCTTTATCTGAGTCTTCCCGCCAATGAGCGCCTCCAGTTCCTGGCCGGTCAGTACCTCGAAATCATCATGCGAGATGGGAAGCGCCGCGCCTATTCGATGGCGAACCCACCCGAAGACGATGCCCACATCGAGTTGCACGTGCGCAACATGGCCAACGGTGCGTTCACCGACTACGTCTTCAACAAGATGAAAGACCGCGACATCCTGCGTTTCGAGGGTCCCCTAGGCACGTTCTTCCTGCGCGAGGACAGCGAGAAGCCGATCGTCTTCCTGGCCAGCGGGACCGGGTTCGCACCCATCAAGAGCATTGTCGAGCACGCGTTTCATATTGGCGTCAAGCGGCCGATGGTGCTGTACTGGGGAGCGCGCATAAAGATCGGATCTCTACATGAGCGGCTTGGCCGAGAGATGGCAGCAAGACCACGACGGCTTCCGGTTCGTGCCAGTCCTGTCCGAGCCGCTGCCCGAGGATAGCTGGACTGGCCGCACGGGCCTGGTGCATCGCGCTGTTATGGATGACCTTCCAGACATGTCCGGCTACCAGGTCTATGCCTGCGGTGCGCCCGATCATGGTCGAGGCTGCGCAGGCCGACTTCACCGCGCGCTGCGACCTCCCGCAGGACGAGTTCTACTCCGACGCGTTCACGCCGTCGGACGGCGCCAAGCTCGGCTGATTGGCTTCAGCCGCTGTTGCGCAGGCCGGCGGCAATGCCGTTGATCGTCAGGAGGATTGCGCGCTTGACCTTATCGTCCTGATCCCCAGCCCGAAACCTATGTAGAGACTCGACCTGCAAGTGGTTCAGCGGGTCGATGTAGGGGGAGCGGTTGCGGAAGCTGCGCGCCAGCGCGGGATTGGACTCCAGCAGCTCGCGCTGACCGGTGATCGCGAGCAGATAGCTTACCGTGCGCTGCATCTCTGCCTGAATGCGTCCAAAGATCCTGTCGCGCAACTCCGGTCCGCCACCAGTGCGGCGTAACGCGATGCGATGTGGATATCGGCCTTGGCCAACAGCATATCCATGTTGGACAGCAGAGTTTGGAAGAAAGGCCAGTTGCGGTACATGTCCTGAAGCGTGGCGAGACCCTGTTCGCCTCGGCGCTGCACCAGCTGCTCCACCGCGGTGCCGAAACCATACCAGCCCGGCAGCATGATCCGGGCAAGCGACCAACTGAACACCCAGGGAATCGCGCGCAGATCCTCGATGCGGTCCGACTTTCGGCGCGCAGCCGGCCGGCTGCCCACGTTCAGATCGGCGATCTCGGTGATCGGGGTGGCGGTGCGAAAAAATGTGACGAAGCCGGGCGTCTCGTAGACCAAGTTCCGGTAGGCTTTGAACCCCTCCGCCGACAGTTCGTCCATCGCGCCCCAATACAGCTCCGAATCGCCGCGCGGCGAAGCGTGGTCCAGCAAGGTTGCTTCCAGCGTGGCCGCGACCAGCGTCTCCAGATTGCGGCGTCCGATGTCGGGTTCGGAGTACTTGCTCGCGATCACTTCGCCCTGCTCGGTAATACGAATCTGTCCCTGCACGCTGCCGGGCGGCTGCGCCAAGATGGCGTGGTGGCTTGGTCCGCCGCCCCGGCCCACCGTTCCTCCACGGCCGTGGAACAGCCGCAACTTCACTCCGTTGCGTTCGAAGACCTCCACCAGCTTGACCTCCGCTTTGTACAACTCCCAGTTCGAAGTCAGGTAACCACCGTCCTTGTTGCTGTCCGAATAGCCGAGCATGATCTCCTGGACACCGCCGCGGCTCTCGAGCATGCGGCGATACTCGGTTATCCCGAACAACGCCTCCATGACGGCGCCACAGCCGCGCAGATCAGCAATCGTTTCGAACAAAGGGATGATATTCAGGCCCAGCCGCGGCGGCGAGCCCGGCTGCATCAACCCCGCCTCCTTGAGCAGCAGCGCCACCTCCAGCACGTCGCTGGCGCCGTTGGCGTTGGAGATGATGTAGTTGGGTATGGCTTGCGCCCCATAGCGGCGATGCAAGTCCGCCGCCGCGTCGACGATTCGCAACTCCCTGAGCGTGTCCTCCGTATACGTGACGAATGGCGAGCGCAGCAACCTCGGCACGGTCAACTCCGCCAACAGCCATCGCCGGCGCTCCTCCTCCGGGAGTTGGTCGTAGCCTTCTCGGTGCGCACCCAGGAGGAATAGCTCCGCTACCACCTTCTCGTGTACGCCGCTGTGCTGACGCATGTCCAGCGGGGCGAGATGAAACCCGAACACCTCAGCCGCGCGCTTGAGGTGACGCAGGCGCCCGCTGGCGATGCGCGCCGAGCCGTTGCCGGCAAGCGATTGCGAGATCGCGTCCAGATCACGCACGAACTCGCCGGCATTGGCATAGCGTTGGGCCGGCGCCACCTCGACTCGCTCTGGCGTGTGGTCATCGAGCTCGCGCGAGGTGGCGGCGAGCCTCGCATAGACGCCGATCAAAGCGCGCCGGTAGGGCTCGTCGCGCCGGTGTTCAGAGGCGTCCGGAGCACTCGCAGCCAACGCCTCCAGCTCCGGAGTCACGGTCACCAGACGCAGCGACTGGGATAGTTCGGCTCCGAGCTCATGCACCTCGTTCAGGTAGAAATCCAGCGCCGTGGACGACTGTCTCATCAACGCATAACGCGTCACGTCGTGAGTCACAAAAGGGTTGCCGTCACGGTCGCCGCCGATCCATGCCCCCAGCCGTAGAATGGGTGCTATCGGCAATCGGCGTTTCCGGCCACTGCGCCTTTAGATGGTCCTCCATCTCAGCGTACAACCGCGGCACCTGGCGCAGGAAGGTATAGCGATAGTACGACAGCCCATTTTCGACCTCGTCGTGCACCTTCAAGCGCAATTCCCTCAGGATCCTGGTCTGCCATAGCGTCAGGATCACGCGGCGCAGGTTCTCCTCGCTGATCGCGCGCTCCTCCTCGGTCAGATTCAGGCGGTCGCGCTCAGCGAGGAGGCGCGCAATCTCCAGTTGGCAGTCGAGGATGCTTTTACGCTGAACCTCGGTCGGGTGCGCGGTCAGCACTGGGGAAATCAGGGCATCGCGGAAGAAGTTTGCGACCAGGCTCGTCCCGATCCCCGCGGCTGCTATCCGCTCGAGCGCGACGGCCAAGCCTTCGCGCGGCCGGGAGCCGGCGATCTGATACGCGCGCCGGCGTCGATTGCGATGCAAGTCCTCGGCGATGTTGGCAAGCTGAGAGAAATAGGTAAATGCGCGGATCACCGATACGGCATCTGCGTCACTGAGCCGATTGAGGGTCGCCTCCAGCTCGCTGCGGGCCTCGGTGTCCCCGTCACGGCGGAAGCGGATGGCTGTCTGGCGGATGTGTTCGATCAGATCGAACGTTTCATCGCCTTCCTGCTCGCGCAGTGTGTCGCCGAGCAAACGCCCTAGCAACCGGATGTCCTCCTTGAGCGGGAGGTCCTTGTCGAGAGTCGCGTGGACGCGGTCGGTGCTGTTCATCGCGCTGCCTTCCTTGAGTAGTCTAGTGAGGGGATGGACGACTGTCCGGCTGGCTCTACCTCCTCTCTCCCTTGGCAGCGATTGGTCGGTCTTATCTTCCAAACTCGGGTTCACGCCCAGTCGCGCGGCAGGAACCGAGCAAGGCTGCTTCTTTTATAGCGCGATCTGGCGTCGGCCGCCAGTACTGTTCTTGAGTTGACCAAGTGCAAGCTCCAGTCCGCGCCGATAGATACGGCTGGCTTCCTCCGGCTCGCCCATGCGCTCGAGCAGCTTGCCGAACTCGACGTATGCGGTATGGGTCGGCTCCACCGCTAGGCTCGCCTCGAGGTAGCTGCGCGCTTTCCCCCACAGCGCCTGCTGCATGCACAATTGACCCAGAGCAAGTAGCAAGACGGGATCGCCGGGATGTTGCTGAAGCCAGCCCTCGGCGCGCTCCAGGTGTCGACGGGCATCGCGCGGCAAGCATTCCACGTAGAGCGCCAGCAGCGCGGGGTTCCAGGTCACCTCCAGGCTCTGTTCGATGATCTGGTGCGCCTCGCTGACGCGCGCCCAAAGCGATGAAGCACTGGGCGGCCGCTGCTGCGACGCGACCGTCCTTGCGGTCCTCGACTGGGACTTTGTCCCAGTACTGGCGAAGCGCTTTCCAATCCAAAGCTTTGCGCTTGAGATTTTCAGTCTGGGCATAGTGCTTGATCTGGTCCAGAATTCCCGGCTCAAACACCTTGCGTCGGTCCAGCTGGGGCAGCAGCTGCAGGACCTGATCCCAGTTCTTGGCCAGCTGCTGCGCCCGCAGCTCCAGCCGCAGCGCCGCCGTATGCTTGTCCTGCAGTTGGCCCAGAGCCTGCAGCGCGTCGTGGTAACGACGCTCGTCGAGCAGCAGTTCTGCCTGCGTCATGACCCGCAAGTAGCTTTCATGCGCAGCCCGACGATCCATCTCGCGCAGATATTCGTCGCGTGCGTGAAACGACCTCAGCTCATGTGCCGACCGCGCCGCCACGACAAGACTCAAGCCTACCGCCTCGTCCTGCTCCAGCGCCTGTTTCGCTGCACGCTCGGCGCGACCAAAGCGACCCTCGAAGAAAGCCCTTACCGCCTCCTGGAAGGCACGCCGTGCACGCGCGCGTCGCTGCTCGCGCCGAAACGCCACCGCCCGAGCCGGCATCGCCAGCGTAAGACCCAGCGCGCGCACTAGCAGGTAAGCGGCGACGAATGCGCCTAACACCAGTGCGACGGCAAGGTTGAGGGACATCTCGACTCGGTGAAACGGAAGGACCAGCAGGACATATCCGGGGCTATAGCGTGCGGCGGCAGTGAGCGCTACCGCGAGGGCGAACAGTCCGACAATCCACAACAGCGCGCGCACGGTCGAAGACTTACTGACCGGAGTACAAGCCCACAGTCGACCTCTCGCGACCAATTGCGAGGGCCTGCTCGCGACGGTGGAGGTGGGCCCTCCGCGTCCGCCGCGTAGCCCGGGCGCCGCTCAACGCAACCCCTTTTCGCGCGCCAGTTTTGCGCTGCGCACCGCCTCCAAGCTACCTGGAATGTCGGGCACTTCGACGGTGATGTCGCTGGCGGCTAACTGCTTGAGCATGGTCAGCGCCTGGGCGACTTTGCGATCGCTGGTATCGAAATAGCGTTGCAGCCACTCGACGGCATCGCGGGTGTCCGCCTTGAAGCTGTCGCCGTCGTGCGCAAGTAGGGCCACGCGCGCACTCATCAGACGCAAGCGCAAGTTCTCGCGCACGAAGAAGGTCTGTGATGGCGACAACAAAGGCATCTCCTCGCGCTCGCTGCGCTGGATGCGGATCAGGCTTTGGATGTCATGCCAAATTTCCCGGGCCATCCGCATGGGGGTGCTGTCGTCGGGCTTTGCGGCCGCCGCCTTCTCTTCGGCCGGGCGTTGGTAAGCGGACAGCGGCAGTCCGTCCACCACCTGCTCCAGCGCATCCAAGCGCAGGCTCATGCCAACGACGTCCACGTACGGCATCGACTTAAGTCGCTCAGTGTCGCGTCGGATCGCGCGGCGCACAGATGTGAACTGAGCGCTGTCGGTGCGCTGGAGCCGGCTATCCGCGGCCTCCAGGGCAATCAGCGCCGCCTTCACATTGCCCGCCAGCTGCAACTGCTGGCTGCCGATAAGCAGAATCTGCTCGACCTCCGCCAAGATGCGCTCATCGCGGTTGCGGGTGAGTTCCAAGTATAGCGACTCGACTGCAAGGCGCTGGTTCTGGGTCTCGGCAAGGCGGCTCTCAACCACGCCGAGTCTATATTCCAGATCCCGTGCCAGGTCCCGCGCTTGGTTCGCTGTCTGATGGCTGTCTTTGTTGAGGCCGTCCGCCTCTGCCAGCTTGCGCACTAGTTCCTGTTGCAGCGCATGGATCTGGCTGCGCGAATCGACCCATAAGGCGGAGACCGCCGCGGCCGCAGCCAGCACCGCCAGCATGCGCGGGCTGACGCGCTCAGTACCCCAGCGGGACAAACGCTTCCAAATGGGAGCCCGCACCATCGCGTCCGGGCCTGCCGTCATCTGCTTTGGCGGATCCGAAGGCGGCTCGGGCTGGCTCTGTCCTGGTTCCATGGCGGAAGAATGACGACGCGGGAAGCGAGCGAAGAAGCAGTGTACCTTAGGTAGCGGGGGCGTCGTCCCTATCGGGTGCGCAAGGAGAACCACGCGCACAAGCCCCTCACCACACCCTCGTCGCCGGGGGCCGTAACGACCACCTCGGTAAGTCCGATGTGCCTCGCGCGCTCGGCGATGCTGGCATGGGGCACGAACAGCGGGGTTGTCCGCAGCAGCTGCTGTCCGCGCGACCCAAGCATGGCCTGGAGGTTATCCAGTGTCTCACCGCTCATCGCAGTGACCGCCTGCAGCGCCCCCCGCTCCCAGCGG
Source organism: uncultured beta proteobacterium (assembly GCA_963747025.1). Classification (GTDB taxonomy): domain Bacteria; phylum Pseudomonadota; class Gammaproteobacteria; order Burkholderiales; family SHXO01; genus SHXO01. The sequence continues at coordinate 295,399 of CAVVDJ010000002.1, read as the reverse complement.
GAGATGATCGCCGTGGGATCAGCACAGGGGCGCACGCGTCGATAACATTCGGCATAGATCACATCCGCGCCGCGCAGACGCAGTTCCTCGGCCAGCAGCTCGCGCCCGCCTTCGCCGCGCAGGATCAGCACGCGCTTGCCGTCCAAGTTCTGGAGCTGCGGCGCGACCAGCAAGGACTCGCTATCCGCGCCGCCGGAAGGAACAATGACGGTGGCGATGCCGTGGCTGCGCAGTGCGGCTGCGGATCCCTCACCCACAGCAGCGACCGGTACGGCCGGGGGCCACCTGCTCCCGAGCAGTGCAAGGCCATGATCGACAGCGTTGCCGCTTACGAAGATGGCGAGATCAAAGGTTTGCAGGCTGAGCAACAGCTCCTTGACTCGGGCCGGGTCGGTCGGTGGCTCGATCGCCAGCGCCGGGAACCGCACGGCTACGCCGTCCGCTGCCCTGATCAGCCGCGGCCAGCTTCTCGGCTTTATGGAAGGGCCTCGTAACCAACACCGCCCGTCCCTGGAGTGATTGGGCCGAGCTGCTATTGGTCATGCGTCAGCGCAGCGAGTATTTCGCGCGCGCCGCCTGCCAAGAGCCTCTGGGCCAGTGCCAGCCCCAACGCCTCGGGATCCGCCGACAGATCGGGCGCGCGCTCCTCCGCCGACACGTGCCTCCTCCCGTCCGGGCTGGCCACGAACCCGCGCAGGCACATGCCGGAGTCCACCCGCCGCGCGAAGGCGCCAATCGGCATCACGCAGCTTCCGGAGAGCCCCCGGCTCACGCTCCGCTCCGCCCGTACACACCACTGCGTTTCAGGATGATTGAGCGGCGCAAGCATCTCGATCAGATCCATGCGCGATTCGCGGCATTCGATCGCCAGCGCTCCCTGACCGGCAGCCGGAAGACTGTCTTCGGGTTCCAGCACAGCGGCAATGCGCGAAGCCAGTCCCAAGCGTTTCAAGCCCGCTGCAGCCAGGATCACCGCCGCATATTGTCCGTCGTCCAACTTGCGCAGCCGCGTGTGCACGTTGCCGCGGAGCGGCGCCACGGTCAGGTGAGGATAGTGTGCACGCAGCTGGCTCTCCCGTCGGAGGCTCGAGGTCCCCACCCTTGCGCCCGGGGGCAACGAGGACAAGTGCGCATGATGGTTGGAGACGAAGGCGTCGCGCGGATCCTCCCGCTCGCCAACAGCCGCGATCGTAAAGCCGGGCGGCAGCGACACGGGGACGTCCTTCATCGAGTGCACGGCGATTTGCGCGCGCCCCTCCTCCAGGGCGCTCTCGAGCTCCTTCACGAACAGCCCCTTGCCGCCGATCTTCGCGAGAGACGACGACAGCAGGCGATCACCCTGGGTCGTGATGCCCAGTATTTCGACCTCGACGCCGGGATACAGTGTAGATCAGGCGGGCGCGGATGTGATGCGCTTGCCAGAGGGCCAGCGCACTTTCACGTGTGGCAATCGTGACGCGCGAGGGGACTGACACCGTTTGCAGCCGGAGGCGACGTGCCAGGGGGAAGGCTGGTGCTCATGCAACAAATTCTAGCATGTCGATCCGCCCCGCCTTTTCTGCCCGCCGGAGCGAAGCGGATGCTACCCAACGAACGCGCTTAAGAAAGACGAGGTAGCGTCAAGCCGTCCCGTCAGACCAGCGGCGCGCAGGTTCGGAGCCCAGGCGCAGAACCGGCACGAACACGCATTCGGCCCACTCCACAACGCGGGCCAGTTCGACGGAAGGATTGCGGCGTTCGTAGTCGGTCAGCTCCGAGAGCAGCGCCAAGAACCGCTCGTCGCCGTCTGCCCCCTTGTTGATCAGCAGCAACCGACTTTTGGCTGCTTCGTAGTCGCGCATCCAGAGAATGGGCCGGGCCTTTCTCGCGAAAGCGCGGCTGTCCAAGCTGCCCATGGAAAGTTCCTCTCGGTCTCCTAACCTCGTCGCCTGCCGGCCGCGAAAAGACGACCGACTCCGATCCAGGTCGTTTGTAACGCGAAACGCCCGGTGTGTCGAAAATCGTCAACAGAATGTATGAGCGGGGCGCCGTGTTGGCGTTCGGGAGCTGAACAACGGAGAGACTAGTTTCGCACCTCAATAGAGGCGGAATCCATCGGGCAAGATCGATGGAAGCCTTCAGTGCGCCACTACAAGTGAATGCGGGACCCGCTAGCCAAGTTGAGAGGCGGTGTCCGAGGCACGACTGCCAACTCGGATCCTGCGAGGCTGAGTGCTGGCCTTGATCTCTTCCGCAAGCTTGGCGACAACTTCCTCGATATCGGGGATGTCCTTGAGGCGCAGCACACGCTCGGTGAAACCTACCTCATGCGTCAACCCTCCGCGCGTGATACTGAACTCGTGCAGGTCCATCGTGCAGCAGTAATCCACTTCCGCGTCGAGCAACTCGGCCTCGAAACGCTCGAGGATAGTGCACGCCTTCATGTCGATATCTGCGCTCATGTTTGTCGGGTTCACAATGGGGGATCGACCAGCGCGGCTGGCTGCATCCTAGTGGCAGCAGAAAGCGTTCCCACCTCCCGGAGATCACCTCTAGCCCCTTGAGCGCAAAGCCTAACCTAGGCATTGTTAAAGGCTGCCTGAGGTCAGCGCTCGCTCACCGATGCCCCTATCGGGCCATCTGGACAAAAGCAAGGGCGCCCGAAGGCGCCCTTGAATATTTGACAGATCCGCGACAACTCAGGCGGCAACGTTCACCCACATTCCAACCGTGCGGGCCCGCTGCGTGCCCGGCACCGAGAGTTATTCGACGTGCTCCCCATGCAGTGCGACGTCCAGCCCCTCGCGCTCCTGTTCTTCAGTCACGCGCAGACCGATGGTCATGTCGATGACCTTCAGGATGATGTAGCTGACGATGAAGCCATAGATCAAAGTCGCCCCGACGCCCCAGCACTGGGTCAGCACGCTGCCCTCCATCCCGCTGATCTCCTTGGATACGAACGCGCCTGTGAGCAACGCGCCGATGATCCCTCCGATGCAATGGACACCGAAAGCGTCGAGCGAATCGTCGTAGCCGAACATCTTCTTGACAGAAGTGGACGCGTAATAGCAGCCGACGCCGGCCGCTATCCCGATGATGACTGAGGGTATGGGAGCGACAAACCCTGACGCTGGGGTAATGGCAACAAGCCCAGCTACGGCGCCCGACGCAATGCCAAGAACGCTAGGCTTGCCCTTCGTCAACCACTCGGCAAACATCCACGCCAGGGCGGCCGCAGCGGTAGCGATCTGTGTGACGGCCATGGCCATGCCCGCACGTCCGTCGGCAGCAACCGCCGAGCCAGCGTTGAAGCCGAACCAACCGACCCAAAGGAGCGATGCGCCGATTACGGTCAACACGAGGTTATGCGGCGGCATCGCTTCCTTGCCATACCCCACGCGCTTCCCCAGCACGATCGCCGCAGCCAGCGCGGCAATGCCGGCGTTGATGTGTACAACGGTGCCACCCGCGAAATCGAGCTGGCCCTTCTGAGCCAGCCAGCCGCCGGGCTCCCAGACCCAGTGCGCGATCGGGGAGTAGACAACGATCGACCAAATCCCCATGAACCATAGCATCGCCGAGAACTTCATACGGTCCGCGAACGCACCGCAAATGAGAGCGGGCGTGATGATCGCGAATGTCATCTGGAACATCATGAAGACCGACTCGGGAATGGCTTGCGCGATGTGCGACACGGACACCTTCTGCCCGGCGACGAAGCTCATGCCGTTCAATAGGAAACGGCCGAGATTGCCGAGATAAGGACTGCCAGGCATGAAAGCGAGACTATAGCCAGCTACCATCCACAGGATCGTCACCAGGCAGGTGATCGCGAAGCTCTGCATGAGGGTGGCCAGTACGTTCTTTTTGCGCACCATCCCGCCGTAGAACAACGCCAACCCCGGGATCGTCATCAGCAGTACTAGTGCGGTAGATGACAACATCCAGGCAGTATCGCCGGAGTTGATCTTGCTCAGCTCGACCGTGAATGGCTCCGATGGAGGCGGTGGGGCAGGCGCCGCCGCGGGCGCACCGGCGTCGGGCGCAGCGGTTGCTGATGCAGCGGCTGACGCATCAGCCGGTTTGTCGTCGGCGTAGCCAGGTACAGCGAGGCCGAGAACGATGCCTGCTGCAAGCGACAATAGAATTCGTCTCATGACTTTTCTTCTCCCTAAATTAAAGCGCTTCGGCCCCGGTCTCGCCGGTGCGGATGCGGATGATCTGCTGAAGATCGAACACGAAGATCTTCCCGTCTCCGATCTTGCCCGTGTTGGCCGACTTCTGGATGGCTTCGAGCACTCGGTCGAGGAGCTCGTCCTGAATCGCGACTTCGAGCTTCACCTTGGGGAGGAAGTCGACTACATACTCCGCCCCGCGGTACAGCTCGGTGTGGCCCTTTTGTCGGCCGAAGCCCTTAACCTCCGTGACCGTGATGCCTTGAACGCCGACTTCTGAAAGCGCGGCGCGCACCTCATCCAGCTTGAAAGGTTTGATGACTGCCGTGACGAGTTTCATCCCTGTGCTCCTGTGGACAATGGATTTAGCACCTGTTGGCCGGGCTTCGAACCGTGCTCTAATGCTCCGCGGGGTCTTGGGAGACCGGCAGACGCAGCGACGTCGGCACGCCGCGCCGTCGCGCTACAAAGCGTCGGCGCCTGTTTCACCGGTGCGGATCCGGATTGCCTGTTTTAGATCGAAGACGAAGATCTTTCCGTCTCCGATCTTCCCCGTGTTGGCCGCCTTTTCGATGGCCTCGATAACTTGCTCCAGAAGATCGTCTTTGATCGCCACCTCGATCTTGACCTTGGGCAGGAAATCGACCACGTACTCGGCGCCTCGGTACAGCTCCGTGTGTCCCTTTTGCCGGCCGAAGCCCTTGACCTCTGTCACCGTGATCCCCTGTACGCCAATCACTGACAGGGCTTCGCGCACTTCGTCAAGCTTGAACGGCTTGATGATTGCCGTTACAAATTTCATTGCTATCCCCTTTGTGCAGTCAAGTTCTAACAGGCTGAAGGGGCGACGCGCCGCCCCTTCAGCTTAGAACGTGCGTCCGACAGTGATGTACCCGCCCGAACCTCCCAGGTCTTTGACATCGGAGTTGGCGAACGAAGTGGTGTTCTTGTAGAAGTCGGTGTTGTTTGTGCCGACGTAATACGCCCCGACTGTCCAACCATCTTTCCATACGTAGCTCACACCGAGCTTCCAATCTACATAGCTTGGATCTGTCTCGCCGTTGACGTTGGCAGCGGAGAGCTTCGCAGAGTAGTGCGTGTAACCCACGTGGCCAATGAGCGATAACCCCTCGACCGCTGCGAGCGGATAGGCGACGTTAAGCTCAGGATAGTAGGTGCCGTTGGTGCTGTCGGTGAAGCCAGTCGTTTGGGTCGCGCCGAAATAGCTGGAGAATGCGTACGAAAACTTGAAGCTCACAAATTTCCAGCTGGCCGAGATGTTGCCTTCGAAGGTGTCGAAGGTTTGGCTGACACCGGGCACCGGCGCCGCGGCCTTGTCGAAGTTCGCACCGGGATAGTAGTAGTAGTAGAGGCCCGCGCCGATCGTGAAGTCGTCATTGATCTTGTAGTTATACCCGCCGTAGAAGTCCCATTCCAACGATCCACCGGGGAATTGGTTTCCGCTCACATTGGAAAGCCACGTCCCCAGGTAGAGGCCGGAATCGTGCACGAAGTCAAAACCACCCTGGACAGCGGGCTTGTCCCACGTCTGGGTAATGCCGCGGAAGAAGTAGTCCGACACGATATAGACGTTGGCGGTCAGGCTGTAGGGCGGCTTGGGTGGCTCCGCTGCCTTGGCCGCCTCCGGCGGCTTCTGGACGTCTTGAGCAAAGGCAACGCCCGGGAGCACACTGGCCGCGACCAGTCCTACGACAATGAGTTTGCGCTTGAGCATAGGTCTTCCTTTTCTTGCGTATGCGTCAAAAAATTATGGGATGAGAGGAGCAGCGTCAGAGCCCGACAGCATTTCCTATGCCAGTGAAATGACTCATATATAACAAGTAGTTAGAATCATTTTGGAATCGCTACGCAGATTTATTGCACCAAAGGAATGCGTCATTTCCGGGCTGCGCACTGTGCGGGTGCGGCATCGAGGATCATCGGATTCCGTGCACGGGAGGTCGAAGCGTACCTGGGGGACTTTGCTAGACTCAGCGGTAGTCCCAGCACCGAGAAGGAGGGAATATGCGCAATGAAACCTGGTTCCAAGAGCTGAGCGCACGACTCAGTGAATTGATCGCCAACAGCCCAGCCCGCGATCTCGAGAAGAACGCGCGCGCTTTGCTCACCAGCTTCTTTACTCGGCTGGACTTGGTGACGCGTGAGGAATTCGATGTCCAGAGCGACGTCTTGCGCCGAACGCGCGAGAAGCTCGAGCAGCTGGAAGCCAAAGTGGTAGAACTGGAAAACTGTTTGGCCTCGCGATCGCCCAGTTGAGGCGAGGTTTCAATGGGCGACATGCGGGTCCTGGCCGTGTCTCCGTTGGGTCCTGGGCCACGGTCAACCTGCAGCTTCAAACCAACTGATCGATTCGCTCAAAAACGCTAACGTTAGAAGCCCGCGCGCTTTGCTAGACTCGCGGCTCATGGATAAAACGCAGCAGATGAAAAGCACGCCGACGACGGTAGGCTGTGTGTCAGGTCCGGAGCGGGTCGGTTATCGTCAAACGCGACACGCTAGGTAGTGGGTGAGTCGTCGCCTGATCGTTATACCGCCACCGCGATCGCCCTGCATTGGCTGATTGCGGGGCTGATCCTGATCTCTGTCGGCCTGGGTCTTTATATGGTTGGGTTGAAGCTAAGCCCGATGAAGCTGAGACTCTATTCCTGGCACAAGTGGGTCGGCGTGACCATTTTTCTGCTGGTCGTAGCGCGCTTGATCTGGCGGGCGGCAAACGCGCCGCCACCACCGATTGCAAGCCCCAGGTGGCAGCAGGTCGCCGCGGTCGTCAATCACTGGCTGCTCTATGTACTGCTCATCTGCATCCCGATATCAGGGTGGTTGATGAGCTCCGCTTACGGTGTCTCGGTCGTTTACTTCGGTGTGGTCCCGTTGCCAGACCTGATAGGGAAGAACAAGGAGCTGGGAGATATACTCAAATCGCTGCACGAAACCCTCGCGTTCACCATGCTCGCCCTGGTCGCACTGCACGCGGTCGCCGCCCTAAAGCATCACCTCTTCGACCGAGACGAAGTCCTGCATCGCATGCTACCGCTGGTCCGACCTCGTCGAGTCCACAAGTGATGACTCCGACGCGACGATTCCTGCTGTGTGCGTCGCTGGTCGCTTTTCTCCTGCCGGTAGCAGGCCGCGGACACGCGCAGCGCGTAACCGCGGTGGACCGAGATAAGAGCACGATCACTTTCGTCTCGAAACAAATGAACGTGCCGGTGGAAGGCAAGTTCGGGAGGTTCTCTGTGCAACTCGCGTTCGACGCCACCAAACCGAGCGAGGGGCGGGTGCAGGTCGAGCTGGACTTGGCCAGCATCGACACCGGAAGCGAAGAAGCAAACGACGAGGTCAAAGGCAAAGGGTGGTTCGACGTCAAGAACCATCCAACCGCCCATTTTGTCTCCAGCGCCGTGAAGAGCCTGGGGCCAGGTCGCTACGAACTCGCCGGGAAGCTGACGATCAAAGGGCGCACCAGAGACGTAGTGGCACCGTTCACATTCAAACCCGCCGGGCAGGGCGCCGTATTCGACGGTGCGTTCGTCCTCAAGCGCCTGGATTACGCCATCGGTGAGGGGGTATGGTCCGACACCGACACGGTCGCGAACGAAGTGCAAGTCAAATTTCGCATATCGGCGGTGGCCGGACCTCTCAAGCAATGAGTGCACGCGTTTCCAACCTTTAGAACGTAAGGAGAACTGAATGCGGAATATTGAGACGGCGATCGTGGTGCTCGCTGCTGCCCTGTCATCGACACCGGTCTCGGCAACCGATTCCTATGCGATCGACCCCGGCCACACGCATCCAAGTTACGAGATCAACCACTTCGGTTGGTCCACGCAACGCGGTCGCTTCGACCACGTGAGCGGCATCATCACACTCGATCGCGCGGCAAAGACGGGCAGCGTGGAGGTAACCATCGATGCGAGCTCCGTGAGTACCGGCGTCGGCAAGCTCGACGAGCATCTGAAGAGCGAAGACTTCTTCAACGTGGGAAAGTACCCGACCATCACCTTCAAGGCCAGCAGGATCGCATTCGATGGGGACGTGCCCGCAACAGTACCTGGCCAGATCACCATTCTGGGCGTGACCAAGCCCGCGACCTTGACGATCACGCACTTCAGTTGCGGTCAGCATCCGATGCTGAAGAAGGATGTATGCGGTGCCGAGGCCAGCACCACAATCAAACGCTCCGAATTCGGCATGACCAAATACGTGCCCGCCCTCGGTGACGACGTCAAGCTCTTGATCAACGTCGAGGCCTTCAAGGAATAGCCTCCGGAGCCCGACGCAAGGGGCGCGCAGCGCCCCTTTTTCGTTTCGTCTATCCTGCCGACATGTCGCTCGCCGTGCTGCACAGCCGCGCCATATCCGGCATGGATGCCCCGCCGGTGACGGTTGAGGCGCACCTGGCAAACGGGCTGCCCAGCTTCACCATCGTCGGCCTTCCCGAGGCTGAGGTGAAGGAGGCGAAGGATCGCGTGCGCGCCGCGCTGCAGACAGCGCGCTTCGCGTTTCCCGCGCGCCGCATCACGGTCAATCTCGCACCGGCCGATCTACCCAAGGAAAGTGGCCGCTTCGACTTGCCCATCGCGCTCGGTATTCTCGCTGCGACCGGGCAAGTGCCCGACGAGAGGCTCGCCGAGCTCGAATTTGCCGGCGAGCTGGCGCTCACGGGTGAGTTGCGACCGATCCGGGGCGCCCTTGCGATGACCTACGGCGCTTACCATTCGGGGCGAGCTTTCGTGCTGCCCGAGCTCAATGCTCCGGAGGCGGCGCTGGTGCGCGATGCCACTGTCTACCCAGCCCGCACGCTGTTGCAGGTCTGCGCGCATTTGACTGGCACGGAGCCGTTGCAGCGTTGGTCGGAAACGACCCGGACGACTGCGATCGCGTACCCAGACATGACCGACGTCAAAGGCCAGGTGCAGGCGAAGCGTGCACTGGAGGTGGCGGCTGCCGGCGCGCATAGCCTGATCATGTCGGGGCCTCCAGGCACCGGCAAAACCATGCTCGCCGAGCGTCTGCTTGGCATCCTGCCGCCGATGACCGACGAGGAGGCGCTCGAGTCCGCTGCCATCCAGTCCCTGGGCTCGAGCGGCTTTGATGTGCGCAAATGGAGGCACCGACCGTTTCGCGCTCCTCACCACACGGCTTCCGGTGTAGCGCTGGTGGGCGGTGGCAGCCTGCCGCGTCCCGGAGAGGTCTCTATGGCGATGCACGGTGTTTTGTTCATGGACGAGCTGCCGGAGTTCAGCCGCGACGTTCTCGAAGTACTGCGCGAACCCTTGGAATCCGGCCGTATCACGATCTCGCGCGCAGCGCGTCAAGCAGACTTTCCCGCTCGCTTTCAACTCGTAGCCGCGATGAATCCATGCCCCTGCGGCTTCCTTGGGCACTATGGCGGCAAGTGTCGCTGCACGCCCGAACAAGTAGCACGCTACAGGCGGCGCATCTCCGGACCTCTGCTGGATCGGATCGACATCCACATCGAAGTCCCCGCTGTGCCACCGGAGGAGATTGCAGGGCGCCCAGAGGGCGAGCCGAGCACCGCGATTAGGGCTCGCGTCGGCGCCGCCCGCGAACGCCAGGTTGGGCGTCAGGGTAAGCCCAACACCCAACTTACGTCGCGCGAGGTGGGCCAGCACGCCGCACCCGACGAGCACGGCGAACTGCTGTTGAAGCAGGCCATCAGCCGCTTGGGGCTGTCAGCGCGCGGCTATCACCGCATCCTGAAGGTCGCGCGTACCATCGCTGACCTGGCAGGCGAGGCACGCGTGCTGTCAAAGCATGTCGCAGAGGCGATTCAGTACCGCAGGATAGACAGAAGCTGACCGTGGGACAACTAGCGTCGTGAGCAACGCACCTAGATGAAAGAACTGAAAAGCTGGGAAGAAGAGCAACGCTCGGCATACCTTTATCGCGTACTGGCCGACATCGACAAGGACACGCTCCGAAAAAAGCTGTTCTCTGAGCTCGCGCGCGAAGCGCAGGCTCAATCCGGCACATGGGCGGACGCTGCGCGACGAGTGGGGAGCCGGGTACCCGCCGAGTACCGACCGGATCTACGCACGCGGATAGTGGAGCAGCTAACGCGTCGCTTTGGGCCGCGTCACATGCGCTCGATGCTGGCGGCCATGAAGGTGCGCGGGATGTCGGTGTACTCTCGCACCGAGCCCGGTCACCCGATGCCGGATGCCTCCACCGGCGCAGAGCGCCGGCACCGCGGACTGGCCAGCGGCGGAAACTTGCGAGCAGCCGTGTTCGGTGTCAACGACGGACTTGTTTCCAACGCCAGCCTCATCTTGGGTGTCGCAGGGGCAGCAGCCGAGCCGGGCATCATTTTGTTGTCCGGGGTGGCCGGGCTGCTCGCGGGCGCGTTTTCGATGGCCGCGGGCGAGTATGTTTCAGTGCGCTCGCAGCGCGAGATGTACGAGTACCAAATTGGCCTCGAGCGCGATGAGCTCGAGGCGTACCCCGAGGAGGAAGCGAAGGAACTGGCGCTGATCTACGAAGCGCGCGGCCTGGCCTGGGCCGAGGCGAAACGCCTGGCCGATTCGATGATCGCGGATCCCGAGCGCGGCTTGGACACATTGGCCCGCGAGGAGCTGGGTCTGAACACCGATGAGCTCGGGTCCCCTTGGGGCGCAGCTACCTTTTCGTTCCTCTCCTTCGCCGGCGGCGCGCTACTCCCGGTGTTGCCGTTTCTGTTCGGTAAGAGCCCGGGCGCACTTTATGGGTCCATTGGCCTTACCGCGGGCGCTTTGTTTGTGGTTGGGTCAACGTTGAGCCTGTTCACCGGTCGAGGTGCGCTTCGCGGCGGGGCGCGGATGTTGCTGATCGGCGGAGCAGCCGGCGCACTGACGTTCGCGATTGGCAGGCTGCTCGGAGTAAGTCTGGGCTGAGCTTTAGCCAATACTGAAACGATAGGTCCTTGCACCGACGCGGGGGCCGGCGTGCCGAGGGCTGAACCGGGGGGTGTACGCCCGCTCTACGATTGACATACGTGGTGTAACCCGCTAATCTGCAACGAATCGCGCCGATTTGATCGCAGCTTGCGGGCGCTTAAACAAATGTCGCTAAAGCGCGGGGATTAGTTGGCAACCCGTCCGTGCTTGCGGCCGGGTTTTTTTGTTTTATGGCTCACGATCGCACCGCCATCCTCAATCGCCTGCTCAAGGAGCGCATCCTCATTTTGGATGGCGCCATGGGCACCATGATCCAGACGCACAGGCTGGACGCGCATGCCTACCACGGCGATCTATTCCACGATCACGCCTGCGACCAGAAGGGTAACAACGACCTGCTGTCACTGACGCAGCCGCGGATCATCGCCGGCATTCATGCCGCCTATCTCGAGGCCGGTGCCGATATCGTCGAGACCAATACCTTCAACTCGACGCGCATCTCCATGGCCGACTACGGCATGCAGGACAAGGCACGGGAGTTGAACCTAGCCGGGGCGAGGCTCGCGCGCGAGGCAGCTGACGTTTCCACGCGACGGACGCCGGAAAAACCCCGCTTCGTGGCCGGAGTTCTCGGCCCCACTAATCGCACCGCTTCGCTCTCGCCCGACGTCAACCACCCCGGCGCCCGCAATACGAGCTTTGACGAACTGGTCGCGGCATACGCCGAAGCGGTTCCCGGCCTGGTCGAGGGCGGCGTCGACCTGATCATGGTCGAGACCATCTTCGACACCCTGAACGCCAAGGCCGCTCTGTTCGCCCTCGACGAGTTTTTCGAGCGCAGCGGAGCGCGTTTGCCGGTGATGATCTCAGGCACCATCACGGATCGTTCCGGCCGCACGCTGTCAGGTCAGACGGTAGGCGCATTCTGGAACTCGGTCGCGCACGCCAAGCCGCTCTCCATCGGCCTCAATTGCGCGCTCGGCGCGAAGGACCTGCGCCCGCATATCGAGGAGTTGGCGCGCATCACCGATACCTACACGTCTCTCCACCCGAATGCCGGCCTGCCCAATGAGATGGGGGAATACGACGAGTCGCCGCAGTACATGGCGTCGATCCTGGGCGAGTTCGCGCAGACGGGGTTTGTCAACATCGTCGGGGGCTGCTGTGGGACGACTCCCGCGCATATCCGTGCCATAGCCGACGCGGTGCGGCCGTTCCCTCCACGTGTCGTGCCCCAGGTGCAAAAGAAGCTACGGCTGTCGGGGCTGGAGCCTCTGACGATCGGCGACGACTCGTTGTTCGTAAACGTAGGCGAGCGCACCAACGTCACCGGTTCGAGGGCCTTCTCGCGCATGATCCTCGGCGGCAACTATGCCGACGCGCTGAACGTCGCGCGCCAGCAGGTGGAGAACGGGGCGCAGATGATCGACGTGAACATGGACGAGGCCATGCTCGACTCGAAGGCCGTCATGGTCGCGTTCCTCAACCTCATCGCCTCCGAGCCTGACATATCGCGCGTGCCCGTCATGATCGACTCCAGCAAGTGGAGCGTGATCGAAGCAGGGCTCAAGTGCGTGCAAGGCAAGCCGGTGGTGAACTCGATCAGCATGAAAGAAGGAGAGGCCGAGTTCCTGCGCCAGGCGAAGCTGGTGCGGCGTTACGGCGCGGCGGCCGTAGTCATGGCATTCGATGAGAAGGGTCAGGCGGATACGCTCCAGCGCAGGATAGAGATCTGCTCCCGTGCTTATCACCTCTTGGTGAAGGAGATTGGCTTCCCACCCGAGGACATCATCTTCGATCCCAACATCTTTGCGGTGGCCACCGGAATCGAAGAGCACAATGACTACGGCGTGGATTTCATGGAGGCAACACGCGGGATCAAGCGAGCGCTCCCGCACGTCAAAGTAAGTGGGGGGGTGTCGAACATTTCTTTTTCGTTCCGCGGCAACGACCCAGTGCGCGAGGCGATCCACACCGCATTCCTCTACCACGCGATCCAGGCGGGCATGAGCATGGGCATCGTCAACGCTGGACAGCTGGGCGTGTACGAGGAGATCCCTCAGGATCTGCTGGAGCGCGTCGAGGACGTACTGTTCAACCGGCGGCCGGATGCAACCGAGCGCCTGGTGGCATTTGCCGAAACCTACAAGAAAGAAGGCAAGCAGGCGGTCGAAGATCTCGCATGGCGCAAGGCCAGTGTGCAAGAGCGCCTTTCGCACGCGTTGGTCAAGGGTATCGACACCTGGGTGGTAGAAGACACCGAGGAAGCGCGCCTGCAGTATGAGCACCCGATCCAGGTGATCGAAGGCCCGCTGATGGATGGCATGAACGTGGTGGGCGATCTGTTCGGCGCGGGCAAGATGTTCCTGCCCCAGGTCGTCAAGTCCGCCCGCGTGATGAAACAAGCGGTGGCGCACCTGATCCCCTACATCGAGGAAGAGAAACGCAGCAGCGGAAGCGAACACAAGGCCAAGGGCAAGATCGTCATCGCCACGGTCAAGGGCGACGTGCACGACATCGGCAAGAACATCGTGTCGGTCGTGCTCCAGTGCAACAATTTCGACGTCGTCAACCTGGGTGTGATGGTGCCGGCGGAGCGGATCCTGCAGACCGCCCGCGACGAGAACGCCGACATCATCGGTTTGTCCGGTCTGATCACCCCGTCCCTCGAGGAAATGGCGCACGTGGCCAAAGAGATGGAGCGGCAGGGTTTTCAGGTCCCGCTGCTGATCGGAGGGGCGACCACGTCGAGGGTGCATACGGCGGTGAAGATCGAGCCCAATTATTCGGGTCCGACGGTGTGGGTGCCGGATGCCTCCCGCAGCGTCGGCGTATGCACGAGCCTGGTCAGCGACGAGCTCAGAGCGGACTATCTGCGCAAGGCGAAGGAGGACAACGAGCGCACCCGCCAGCAGCACAAGGGCAAGAAGGGTCCTGGCCCCCTGCGCACGATCGTCGAGGCCAGGACGCATGGCCTCAAGACCGATTGGAGCAGCTACTCGCCGCCAGTTCCCGCGTTCCTCGGCGTCAAGGCGATCAAAGAGTACCCGTTAGCGGAGATCGCGCGCCTCATCGACTGGACCCCGTTCTTTCAAACCTGGGAGCTGACCGGTCGCTACCCCAAGATCCTGCAAGATGAGATCGTAGGTGAAGCCGCGCGCAACCTCTTCGCCGACGCACAAGGCATGTTGAAGCGCATCGTCGAGGAGCGGTGGCTGATCGCCAACGCCGTGATCGCGCTGTCCCCGGCCAACAGCGTGGGCAGCGACGACATCGAGGTCTACACGGATGAGTCGCGCGCCGAGGTCGCCGCCACGTTTCACTTTCTGAGGCAGCAGACGATGAAGCCCGAGGACCGCGCCAACCACTGTCTGGCCGACTTGGTTGCCCCCAAAGCGTCCGGCGTTCGAGACTATCTCGGATGCTTCGCAGTGACCGCCGGCATCGGCATCGAACCGCGTATCGCGGCATATGAGCAGCAACACGACGACTACAGCGCGATCATGCTCAAGGCTCTTGCCGATCGGCTGGCGGAGGCATTCGCCGAATTGATGCATCTGCTCACGCGCAAGGAGTTCTGGGGTTATGCGCCGGCGGAAAGCCTTGCAGTGGAAGAATTGATCGCCGAGAAGTACCGGGGCATCCGCCCGGCGCCGGGCTACCCGGCGTGCCCTGATCACACCGAGAAAGGCACACTGTTCGATCTTCTGCGTGCGCCACAGAACGGCGGCCTCACGCTGACGGAGAGCTTCGCCATGCTCCCAACCGCGGCCGTCAGTGGCTTCTATTTCTCGCACCCGGAGTCGCGCTACTTCGCCGTAGGCAAAATCGATCGCGACCAAGTGCAGGATTATGCGCGCCGCAAGGGGATGCCGCTGGAAGCGGTGGAGAAGTGGCTCGCACCGGCGCTTTCTTACGAGCCGGCTCAACCGGCAGTGCCCGTGGCCGCCTGATCACGGCTGCGCAGCAGAATCAGTCAAGGCCGCGCGTTCCATACGATGAGCAGCAGCGCTCATGAGCGGGTCCGGCTTAAGCCTGAGTACGCACGGCAATTTGCCGAGGCGGGTGTGGTTGTCGTACCCCGATTCGCTTCCCCGCAGCGGGTACGCGAGTTGCGCGAGGTCGCTCTTACGCATCTCGCGGCAGCGGTCGCGCCGGTCGAATACGAAGCAGACCTCCACTACCCTGGCGCTCCGTCTTCACGCAGCGCGCCGGGCGGAGCAACGGTTCGCAGGCTGCTTCAGGCGTATGCGCGGCATCCAGTGTTCCGTCACTGGGCCACCGGGCCAGAAATCGCTGCGCCGCTGCGCCACCTGGTCGGCCCCACGGTCATGCTGTCGCAGACTCATCACAACTGCATCATGACCAAGCAACCGCGCTACAGCAGCGAGACCGGATGGCATCAGGACATTCGTTACTGGTCTTTCGAGCGGCCCGAGCTCGTCTCGGTGTGGCTGGCGCTGGGTCGCGAGTTCCCTGAGAACGGCTGCCTATCGTTCCTGCCAGGCTCGCACACCATGGAGTTCGCCGCCGACCGGCTGGACGACGCCTTGTTCTTGCGCACCGGTAACCCGCTCAACCAGGGGCTGATTGCCGCTCCACTCACTCCGGTTCTGGAGCCCGGCGATGCGGTCTTCTTCCATTGCCGGACCCTGCACGCAGCAGGAAATAACAACACGACCGAAACCAAGCTGTCGCTCGTGTTCAGCTACCATGCTGCCGACAACCACCCGCTGCCGGGAACGCGTTCCGCAACCCTGCCCGCCGTTGCCGTGTAAACCATGGAAGCCGCAATCGCTTACCTGCACTTCATTTCGGCTTTTTTCGTAGCAGCGTTTCTGGTTACCGAGTTTTTCCTCTGTACTCGAGACCTGCAGCCGGTGCAGGTAAAGACTCTGGTGCGCGTCGATCTGTATTATCTGATCGCCGCGGCGGCGGTGCTTGTCACCGGAGCATTGCGCGTGTTCATCGTGGGCAAAGGGGCCGCCTTCTACCTGAGCAACCCGGTGTTCTACATCAAGCTCGCCTTGTTCCTGTCGGTAGGGCTGGTCTCCATCCTGCCGACGCTGCAGTTCATGCGGTGGAACCGCGCGCTCGGATCGATACACCCAGCTGCCCCGCGCGAACGCGATATCGGATCAGCTCGGCGCTACATCGCACTCGAGCTGCTGCTGTTCGCTTTCATTCCACTTATGGCCGTGCTGATGGCGCGCGGCATCGGCCCTCGACATTGACACGGCGCGGTGAACCGCGCCCAGTCCATTTCCCACACAACCCAAGCCATGCCTCGGGTCCCTGCTGCGCTCCAAGCCATCGTGCTGCTCGGTCTTTCCAATGTCTTCATGACCTTTGCCTGGTACGCTCACCTCAAGAACCTCAGCGGTAAGCCGTGGTTCGTGGCCGCCATAGCGAGCTGGGGCATCGCCTTCTTCGAATACCTGCTCCAAGTCCCGGGCAACCGCATGGGTTACACAGTGATGACCCTGCCCCAGCTCAAGATTCTCCAGGAGGTCATCACGCTGAGCGTCTTCGTGCCTTTCGCTTTGTTCTACATGGACCAGCCGCTCAAACTCGATTATCTGTGGGCCGCCATTTGTATTCTGGGCGCCGTGTACTTCATGTTTCGGACCTGACGTATGGGCACGCCCGAGCTGTGCTTCCTGACCGCCACCGAGTTGGCACAACGCATACGCGCTCGCGACGTGTCGTGCGAAGAGGTGA
The DNA here is from genome assembly GCA_963747025.1 of uncultured beta proteobacterium. GTDB lineage: Bacteria > Pseudomonadota > Gammaproteobacteria > Burkholderiales > SHXO01 > SHXO01. The sequence goes on along the minus strand of CAVVDJ010000002.1, from coordinate 278,607 downwards.
TGCGTGCGCACATAGACCAGATCGAGCGTGTGAATCCTGCAGTCAACGCCATCGTGACCTTCGTCCCCGAGCAAGCATTGGCGGCCGCCCGGGATGCGGACGCGGCTCTGACGCGGGGCCGCGCTCCTGCGCCGGAGGCAGCGCCTCTGTATGGGCTGCCGGTCGCGCACAAGGACCTGGTGTTGACCAAAGGTATCCGCACCACGTTCGGGTCGCCTTTGTACCGCGACTTCGTTCCCGACTCCGATTCCCTCATCGTCGAGCGTCTCAAATCCGCTGGTGGAATCACGGTCGGGAAGACCAACACGCCGGAGTTCGGTGCCGGCTCGCAGACGTTCAACACCGTGTTCGGCGCCACCCGAAATCCCTACGATCCGAGCAAGACTTCTGGCGGCAGCAGCGGCGGCGCCGCCGTGGCACTGGCCTGCGGCATGGTGCCGATCGCCGACGGCAGCGACCTGGGTGGTAGCCTGCGCAACCCGGCCAGCTTCTGCAACGTCGCCGGCTTCCGGCCGTCAGCGGGCCGTGTACCGTCCTGGCCCGCGTTCAACGCCTGGTATCCGTTGTCGGTAGTCGGGCCAATGGCCCGGACGGTGCGCGACTTGGCGTTGCTGCTCGCTGCCATCGCGGGACCGGATCCGCGCGCGCCCATCTCGATCGCGGAGCCGGGGTCGATCTTCACACAGCCACTCGAGCGCTCCTTCAAAGGCGTGCGTCTTGGCCTGGAGCCGTGACCTGGGCGGACTTCCCGTGGATCCAAGGGTCACCGCCGTGCTGGAGACCCAGCGCCGCGTATTCGAGGACCTGGGCATGATCGTGGAGGACGCGCAGCCGGATTTTGCCAACGCGGATCAGGTGTTCAAGGTCTTGCGCGCCTACAACTTCGAGCTGTCCTACGGGGCACTGCTTGAGAAAGAGCGGGAGCAGATGAAGGACACGGTGGTGTGGAACATCGAGCAGGGGGTGCAACTTACCGGGCCGGAGATCGGCCGGGCGGAGCGCAACCGCACCGAGCTGTACCACCGCGTTCGTCGGTTCATGGAGCGATACGCCTTTCTTGCAGCGCCGGTGGCTCAGGTCCTGCCGTTCGACGTGAACCAACCCTGGGTCACCGAGATCAATGGCCAGCGCATGCATACCTACGTGGACTGGATGCGGTCGTGCTACTTCATCACCGTCACCGGACTGCCGGCCATCTCCGTGCCGTGCGGCTTCAGCGGGGAGGGGTTGCCGGTCGGACTGCAGATCGTGGGACGACACCATGATGATTTCGGTGTCCTGCAGCTGGCGCATGCGTTCGAGGAACAAACCGGATTCTGGAAGGCTAGGCCGCGCATCGCGGCAATCCAGTAGGCGCACGTCCATCAGCCGGTCTGTTTGACGCACTTCGCGCTGCTGGGGCATAGTGGATCGGTCCCTTGTCCAAAACACCCAATCACGAGAGGAGATCCAAATGCTCAAGCTATTGCTGCGCACTTTGTACGGCCTCGCCATCACGGCGGTGGTGTCGAGCGGTGCCGCGTTCGCAGAAGAGTGCAGTGGCAACATCACAGCAGACGAAGCTCAGCGCGGCGAGGACGCCCGCTATGCCGCGCAGACCGGCCGCGATTTCGCCGCTCTGCAGCAGCTGATCGGCGAAGATCTCGTCTATATCCACTCCAGCGCCATCGTCGACAACAAAGCCAGCTACATAGAGACCCAACGCGCCGGAACCGTGATCTACCGGACCATGAAGCGCAGCGATGTGAGCGTGAGAACCTACGGTTGTTTGGCCATCATCACCGGTCTAGCCAACTTTGACGTGACGAACAAGGGGCAGGACATCTCCGTCGAACTGCGCTTTCACAGCATCTGGGCCAAGCGCGCCGGGGCTATTCAGTTCGTATCCTGGGAAGCCACTCGCGTGCCGCCGAAGCAATAGCGCGAGCATGCGCCGACGCGCGCCTTCCCGGAAACCAGCTCGAAGGTGGGGCGGGCTTCGAAGCCCCGGCCTTTGGTCATGTGCGTCACGCCCTGGTGCGCAAGCGCTACAGAGCCGCGGAGTGATCGAGGGCGCTCTCGCTGCCCTCGCGGTTGCGCCTGAGCTGCCATGCCCATAGAAGTCGAACGTCCCAAGCCCCAGGAGAGCGTGCAGGACACCCTGCATCAGATCCTGGGACTGCTCGACAAGCAGCAGCTCGTGGAGGAACTGGTCCACAAGCAGGAAGGACCGCGCCAAGAGTTGGTCGAGTCGCTGCTCCATAAGCAGCACACGGTCGAGCTCCAGAGCCGGCTTGGCGCGCTGCACCCGGCCGATATCGCTTACATCCTCGAGGCCTTGCCGCTCGACCGACGCCTACGCGTGTGGGACCTGGTCAAAGCGGACCGCGAGGGTGAGATCCTGCTCGAGCTCTCCGAGCCGGTGCGAGAGACCCTCATCGCGCACATGGAGCCCGAGGAGCTGGTCGCCGCGGCTGAGCAGCTCGACACCGATGAGATCGCCGATCTTGCGCCGGATCTGCCCGATGACGTCATGGACGACGTCTTCAAAGCGTTGCCGGTGGCCGAGCGCGAACAGCTCAGGGCGGCGATGTCCTATCGCGACGAAGCGGTGGGGGCGCTGATGGATTTCGATCTCGTCACCGTGCGCGAAGACCTGTCGCTCGAAGTCGTACTGCGCTATCTGCGCCGGCTGGACGAGCTCCCCGATCACACCGACCAGCTGTTCGTAGTGGACCGGCGCGAAACGCTACGCGGGGCGCTGCCGATCAATCGATTGCTGGTAAGCGATCCAGAAATCCTCGTGCGCGATGTCATGAAGACGGACATGCTGGTGCTGCACGACGACGACGAGGCCCAGGAAGCGGCTCAGGCGTTCGAGCGCTATGACTTGGTCACAGCGCCAGTCACCGATCGGCGCGGCAGGCTGGTCGGGCGGGTGACGGTCGACGCGGTGCTGGATTTCATCCGCGGGCGGGCCGAGGCCGAGCGGCTCAACCTCGGCGGCCTGCGCGAGGAAGAGGACATCTTCGCCTCGGTATGGGCCAGCGCACGCAACCGCTGGGCCTGGCTGGCGGTCAACTTGGTCACCGCTTTCGTCGCCTCGCGGGTCATCAGCGTGTTCGAAGGCACCATTGAAAAACTGGTCGCGCTGGCGACGCTGATGCCTATTGTCGCCGGCATCGGCGGCAACTCGGGCAATCAGACCATAACCATGCTGGTCCGCGCCATCGCGCTGGGGCAGATCAACCCGGCCAACGCGCGAAAGCTGGTGATCAAGGAGATCGCGATCGCAGTGCTCAATGGTCTGGTGTGGGGCGGGATCATCGGGCTGTTCGCGATGCTCCTCTACCGGAGCGTGGCCCTCGGGCTGGTGATGACAGCAGCGATGACGCTGAACCTGTTGGTGGCTGCGCTGTTCGGTGTCTTCATCCCGCTGCTGATGATGAAGCTCGGCCGCGACCCTGCCGTGGGGTCGAGCGTCCTGATTACGGCCATCACCGACAGCGGCGGCTTCTTCATCTTTCTGGGGCTCGCGACTCTGGTCCTGCTGCGCTAGAACGCCAACGGCCGGCGGATGTCGAACTGCGGTCCGGCCGGGTGAGCATCCGGGATGCCGCCGGCACCGTACAATATGCGTAAGGTACTCTGGTTGGTCTCGACCAACGATCCAAGCAACCCCAGTTCTGGAGCACCGCCATGCCTATCAAGCAATCCCCAACCATACCGCCCTCGGAGATCACGTCCAGGGACCGATACCTGAACCGACGCGAATTCATGCGGGCCAGCGCTGCGCTCGGCGCGTCTACGGGCCTCGCCACTGCGGGGATCTGGCTGCCGCGCTCCGTCCATGCCGCCACCAAGCTGCCGGACGTGCGCAAAAGTGCGTTGTCCACAACAGGTGAGGAGCTTACGCCCTACAAGGATGTGACCACCTACAACAACTACTATGAGTTCGGCACCGGCAAGGACGACCCGAGCGAGACCGCAAACAAGCTGCGCACGCGGCCCTGGAGTGTCGCCGTCGAGGGCGAGGTCGGCAAACCCAAGGTGTTCGACATCGAGGAAATCCTCAAACTGGCACCCTTGGAGGAGCGGGTCTATCGCATGCGCTGCGTCGAGGGCTGGTCCATGGTGATACCGTGGGTAGGCTATTCGTTCAGCGAGCTCATCAAACGCGTACAGCCCACGTCCAAAGCCAAGTACGTGCAGTTCACCTCGCTGGCCGATCCCGAACAGATGCACGGGATCAAGCTGCCGATCCTCGACTGGCCCTACACGGAGGGCTTGCGCATGGACGAGGCCATGCACCCGCTGACCATTCTTTGCGTGGGCCTGTACGGCGACGTGTTGCCAAACCAGGACGGCGCGCCGGTCCGGCGTCGTGATCCCGTGGAAGTACGGGTTCAAGAACGGCAAATCCATCGTGAAGATCCGTTTCGTCGAGGAGCAGCCCAAGACCACTTGGCAGCTCGCCAACGCGCGTGAATACGGCTTCTACTCCAACGTCAACCCGGAAGTCGACCACCCGCGCTGGAGTCAAGCCAAAGAACGTCGCATCGGTGAGTTCGGCAAGCGCGCCACGCTGATGTTCAATGGGTATGGCGACCAGGTAGCGTCTCTGTACGCCGGCATGGATCTGCGGAAGTATTTTTAGCTGCCGTGTCCCTGGCTCAGCTCAAGCCGGATCGGGTGAAATGGCTCAAGGCAGCGCTGTTCGGGCTGTGCCTGGTCCCGTTCGCGAGGCTCGTTTGGCTGGGCACGCATAGCGGTCTGGGCGCCAACCCGATCGAGTACATCACCCGCTCGACCGGCTGGTGGACGCTGAGCTTTCTGCTGATCACCCTCAGCGTGACGCCGCTGCGACGCCTGACCGGCTGGAATTGGCTGCTACGGCTGCGCCGGATGCTGGGTCTGTTCGCCTTTTTCTACGTGAGCCTGCATTTCACCACGTATATCTGGCTCGATCAGTTCTTCGACTGGCAAGGCATGCTCAAAGACATCGCCAAGCGGCCTTTCATCACCGTCGGCTTCACCGCTTTCGTGCTCCTGATTCCCCTCGCAGCCACTTCGACCAATGCGATGGTTCGCCGCCTCGGAGCCAAGCGTTGGCAGCGACTACACCGTGCCGTGTACGTGATTGCCACGCTTGGGGTGCTGCACTTCTGGTGGCTGGTCAAGAAGGATATCCGCGAGCCCCTGATTTTCGGGACCCTGCTCGGCCTGCTGTTCCTGATCCGCCTTCTGTATCTGCGGCGCAGACTCGCCGCTGCGACTCCATCCACCGTTCGCTCCCTGGCCGCGTGAGGCTGCCCGCTGCCTTACCAGCAACCCCTGCCAGGGCGGTGTAGCCTGTGAGCTGCGCGTTCGCGCACGCATCGAAGCAAGATCGGGCTTGAGAGAGAGTGCCATGCTGATCGGCGTTCCGAAAGAGATCAAAGACCAGGAGTATCGCGTCGGCGTGACGCCGGCGGGCGCCTTCGCGCTACGACAACGTGGACACGATGTCCTGGTGGAGCACGGCGCCGGAGCGCGTGTGGGTTTTCCCGATGCCGCTTACGAGGGCGTCGGGGCGCGCATCGTCGCCGAACCGCGAGCCGTGTGGGCCGCCGACCTGGTGGTGAAGGTCAAGGAGCTGCAGGAGGCCGAGTTCGGGTTCCCGCATGTCGGGCAGGTCCTGTTTGCGTATCTGCACCTGGCCCCGGAACCAGCGTTGCTGGATGCGCTGCTGCGCTCAGGCGTAGCCGGCATCGCCTATGAAACCGTCACCGATTCCTCCGGTGGACTGCCACTGTTGGCGCCAATGTCGCGCATCGCCGGCAGGCTATCGGTCCAGGTCGGCGCCTGGGCGCTGCAAATGGTCAATGGCGGTAGCGGCGTATTGCTGGGTGGCGTTCCCGGGGTCGCGCCCGCCAAGGCGGTGGTAATCGGCGCAGGGGCGGCGGGCGCTAACGCGGTGCGCATGGCGGTGGGTTACGGCGCGGATACCACCGTGTTCGACGTCAACACGAATACCCTGGCTCATCTTGAGGAGTTGTACCCAGGCCGCGTCAAAACCTGCTACTCCGAACCGCTCACGCTGGCGCAGCACGTTGCGGACGCGGACCTCGTGATCGGAGCGACCCTCACTCCCGGAAAGCTCGCGCCAAAGCTGATTGCGCGCCAGTTGCTACGGCGAATGCGACCCGGTTCAGTGCTGGTGGACATCTCGGTCGATCAGGGTGGCATCGCCGAAACCTCGCGCCCTACTTCCCATTCCCACCCGATTTATGTAGAGGAAGGCGTGGTGCACTACTGCGTCCCCAATATGCCCTCCGCGGTCGCGCGCACCGCGACGCTGGCGCTGACGCAGGCTACGCTGCCCTACGTGGTCAAGCTGGCGGACCTTGGATTGCAGGAGGCGATAGCGCGCGACGCCGGCCTCAGGGCGGGGCTACAAGTTCATACTGGCCAGCTCACGCATCAGGGGCTCGCCGAAGACGTTCGTCGCCCTTTCGTCTCCTACGACGAGATTGCTGCGCGCATGCACCGCACATAGCGCCAGAGGCTCGTCGCGCGCCTACCATCTCTTCGCAAACCAGGCGCACATTGGTCAGCGCTTCGTACACGGCCTCAAAGGATGCGGGGATCGCGACCCGCTGACGGATCGTCGCTGTGCGGACGGTCTCACCTCTGGACATCACCTTGCTCCTTGCTTAACGCGGGCTCCCGGCGGGTATCCCCGCCTTCTCCCTCGCCGCGTGCAGCGAGAAAGATGCCGCCGAGTATTAGTACGAAGCCCGCAAGCTGCAAAGCGGCGAAGCCTTCCTCGAAAAGGAACAGCGCAAGTAGCGCCGAACCTATCGGCTCGCCGAGAATCGAGATCGCGACGAAAGTCGCCGACACATGGCGCAGCGCCCAGTTGAACGCCGTGTGCCCCAGCAGTTGCGGACCCAGTGCCAAAGCAATCATGACGGCGTAGGCCAAGGTCGAATATCCCGTCAGCGTATGGCCCGTCACGCCGACGGTGAGCAGCAGCACCAGCGCTGCCGTTCCATAGGCCAGCCAAACGTAGACGAGCAATCCAACGCGGCCGCGCAGCGCACGCCCGAGCAGCAGATAGACGGAAGCCGCGAGTGCTCCCAGCAGCGCGAGCAGGTTGCCACGTACTGGATCAGGTTGGAGCGCGGTGTTCGCGGGCGAGCCGTCGCTTGCAAAAATGAAAAGACTTCCGACCAGCGTCAAGGCAATTCCAGCTATGGTTCGGCGGGCGGGGCGCTCTCCCAGGATCAGCATCGAGGCCAGTCCGACCCAGAGCGGGTTGGTGGTGACCAGCACCGTGCTGCTCGCGACTGAGGTATAGGCCAGGGACGCGATCCACGACCAGAAATGAATCGCCAGCGCAACGCCGGAGAGCAGCGCGAGTACTAAGTCGCGCCGACGCAGTGCGAGCAGCTCGCGAGCCGCTCGCATCCAGACGATCGGCGTGAGGACCAGCGCCGCCAGCCCCATCCGGACTGCGGCAATCGCGAGAGAAGGCACTCCCTCTGCCTGCGCAAAGCGGATGAGAATGGACGCCGTAGAGACTACGCCCACGCCTAGTGCGAGGACTAGATAAGGACCGCCAGCCCAGGAGCGCCTCATCGCGTTCTTATAGCACACCACAGCCATTGGCCCAGTCACGGCCGGTGCGTCGGTCGATGCGGCACGGTACCATCCGTTCGGACGACGAGCATGGGGGAGACCACAGTGAGCAAAATCACCAAAGTAGACGTACACGTATTCGAGTTCGACGCCGTCAACCTTGCCGTAACCGGAGGTGGCGTGGGCGCCTTCGGGTTTGCGCGAGGCTCCAAGGCGCGGCTGACGAGATACGCCGTGGCGATCATGACCGACAACGGATTGCGCGGAGAATACGTGACCCACTGGGTGGGGTCGTCCTCGGCGCTGGGACAAACGTTGATGCTGGCGCCGTCGCTGATCGGCCGCGAAGCGGAAGAGCGCCAAGGAATCTACGATGACCTCAAGCGCGGTGCGAGGCAGTTCGACCACATGGGCCACGGGCCGCTCGACATCGCGCTGTGGGACTTGGCGGGCAAGAAGCTGGGAGCGCCGGTCTACGAGTTGCTGGGCGGTTATCGCAAGCGTCTACCCGCCTATGCCAGCACCTATCATGGCGATCACAACGGCGGTTTGCACAGCAAGGAGGCCTTCGCCGCCTTCGCGCAGCAGTGCTATGAAATGGGTTACCGCGCCTTCAAGATCCACGGCTGGAACGAAGGCAACAAGCACGTCGAGGCGGAGAACCTGCTGAATGTGCGCAAGCACGTCGGCGACAAAATGGAGCTGATGATCGACCCCGCCTGCGAGCTGCGCACCTTCGCCGATGCCCTTTACGTGGGGCGCGCCTGTGACGAAGCCGACTACTTCTGGTACGAGGATCCGTTTCGCGATGCTGGAACCTCGGCCTTCGCACACAGGAAGCTTCGCGAGATGATCAAAACACCGCTATTGCAGACGGAACACATCCGCGGCGTGGAGCCGAAAGCGGATTTCATCATCGCCGGGGGCACTGACTTCGTCCGCGTGGACCCCGAGTACGACATGGGAATCACGGGCGCCATGAAGATCGCGCACCTCGCCGAAGCGCTGGGATTGGATGCAGAAGTGCACGCGTGTGGGCCAGCGCACCGCCACTGCATGGCGGCCATGCGCAACAGCAACTATTACGAGGTTGCGCTGGTGGGACCGGACTGCCCGAATGCAATTCCGCCGGTGTACAAGTGCGGCTACACCGACCAGCTCGATTGCGTCGGCAAAGACGGCGCGGTGAGCGTGCCGCAAGGGCCGGGGCTCGGCGTGCAGTACGACTGGGAGTTCATCGCGCGCAACCGAACTGCGCTGCACGAGTTCAAGTAGCGCGCCGGTGAAACCTGGTCAGTGCAATTGCTCCGGCGGCACCGGCGTCACCGGCAGCGCGAGGACCTCGATACCTTCATCGCGCAGCTCCTCCACCTCCTGTCTGGAGGCCTGGCCGCGGATCGCGCGCTCGGGTGCTTCGCCATAGTGAATCTGGCGTGCCTCCTCCGCGAAACGCTCGCCCACATCTTCGGTGTGCTTGAGCGCGTATTCGATCACCTTGGCGCGCAGGCTAGCCATGAAAGCGGGACCGCCGGTGACGGCGGTCTCTTTCGCCGCCTGGCTGCGCGGCAGATTGACATAAGGCGCGCTGGGCAGCTTGGCAACCGAGGATGAGCCGCACACTGGACAGAAGACCTGCCCCCGCTCGTGTTGGTGTTGAAACACCTCAGGTGAAGTGAACCAGCCTTCGAATTCGTGTGCGTTATCGCAAGAGAGGTTGTAGACGACCAATTTGTGCGGCTCCCATAGCGCTAGGGTGGGCGCAGCTGCGAGTCTAGGTGCACGGCGACTAACGCGCAAGTCCCGGAACCAGTTGACAATCGCGTTTTATCGGCGGCGTAAAGTCGCCCCTTCCCGATCCCTGCTCAATGCTCCTCGCTGATCTGGTCGAGACTTCACGCCGCGTCGCCGCGACCAGCCGTCGCTTGGCGAAGATCGGCGCGCTCGCGGATTGCCTCCGCCGACTCGCGCCCGAAGAGATCGAGATCGCCGTCGCGTTTCTCTGCGGCGAGACGCGCCAGAGCAAGTTGGGTGTCGGACCGGCCATCATCATACAGGCGCGCTCCGATGCTGCAGCTTCCTCTCCGTCGCTAACCGTCGGTGAGGTCGACTCCGCGCTGGAGCGCGTCGCGCGAACCGGCGGTAGCGGCTCGCTCGCGGTGCGCAAACAGCTGCTCTCCGAGTTGTTTGGACACGCCACCGTGAGCGAGCAGGAGTTTCTGATTCGGCTGCTGGTCGGCGAGCTGCGGCAAGGCGCGCTGGAAGGGGTGATGCTGGACGCCATCGCGCAGGCCGCGCAACTCCCCGCATCCGAGGTGCGGCGGGCAGCGATGGTGGCCGGTGGATTGGTGCCGGTAGCGCGAGTCGCGCTGACCGGAGGCAGTACCGCGCTGCGGAGCTTCTCGCTTCGATTGTTTCATCCGGTACTGCCCATGCTGTCACAGCCTGCACAGGACGTTGTGGAAGCGCTGCAGCAGCTGGGAACTGCGGCATTCGAGTGGAAGGTGGATGGCGCGCGGGTCCAGGCGCACAAGCTGGCCGGCGAGGTACGTCTCTACAGTCGCGGGCTCAACGACATCAGCGCTGCGGCGCCCGAGCTGGTGGAGGCGGTGCGCGCGCTGCGCGCAGGAGCTCTGATTCTCGACGGTGAGGCCATCGCACTGCGCCCGGATGGAGCGCCGCATCCCTTTCAAGTCACGATGCGCCGCTTCGGGCGCCGCCTCGATGTCGAAGCCATGCGGCGGGAGCTGCCGCTCAGCGTGTTCTTCTTCGATTGTCTACGCCGTGATGACGAGGACCTCACGAGTCGACCCGCAGCCGAGCGCTTTGCCGCACTGACGGACGTCTGTCCCAGCGAACTCGTCGTCCCGCGGCTGGTGACTGCCGACCGGGCAAGCGCGCAGACTTTTCTCGCTGCAGCGCTCGCGCGCGGACACGAGGGCGTCATGGCCAAGTCGCTAAACGCCCCCTACGAAGCGGGAAGCCGGGGCAGCAGCTGGCTCAAGGTCAAGCAGGCGCACACGCTGGATCTGGTCGTCCTCGCCGCAGAGTGGGGGCACGGGCGGCGGCGCGGCTGGCTGTCCAATCTGCACTTGGGTGCGCGCGATCCGGCGTCGGGCGCCTTCGTCATGCTGGGCAAAACCTTCAAGGGATTGACGGACCAAATGCTGGATTGGCAGACGAAGGCGCTGCTCGCACTCGAGACTACCCGCGACACCTACACGGTGCATGTGCGCCCTGAGCTGGTGGTGGAGATCGCGGTCAACGAAATCCAGGCCAGCCCGCAATATCCGGGCGGGCTCGCGCTGCGCTTCGCGCGCGTAAAGCGCTATCGCACCGACAAGCACGCGCAGGATGCGGACACGTTGGACGCAGTGCGGCAGTTGTTTACGCGGCAGTCGGCGCGCACACCCTGAGGCTACTGCGCGCGCGGAAACGCTTCCAGCAGCTGCGCAAGGAACGCTTCGTGATCCCACACGTGATCGCCCCGGCTCAGCCCCAGGCGCACCACCACCAGGCGAAGGCTCGGGATCACGCTGATGAACTGACCCTCGTAGCCAACCGCATGGAACGCATCCGGCGGAAGGACGGGGGCTGGCTCGAGCAGACTGTTGAACGGCGGTGTGACCTTGACCCAGAGGTGGGCGCCGAAATCCTTGCGCCTGGACTGCGGCGTGAGCGTCGCCATATATTTCACCCAGCCCTCGGGCAAGATGCGCCTGCCTTCCCACACGCCGTCCTGGCGCAGGAGTTCGCCCAGCCGCGCCCAGTCGCGCGCGGTCGCGTACATGTACGAGGATGTAACGAATGTCCCCGATGCATCGGGCTCGATGATCGCGCTGCGCATTCCAACCGGTTCGAACAGGGCGCGCCGGGGGAACTCGAGATACTCCCGCTCCGTGCCGACGGCATGGCGCATCACACGGGAGATGATGTTGCTGGTACCGCTGGAGTATTGCCAACGGGTCCCCGGCGCAGCGTCGAGCGGTTTGTCGATCGCGTAGCCAGCACCATCGGCGCGCGCGAACAACATCAGCGCGACATCCGCTCCCGGGTCGCCGTAACGCTCTGTAAAGTGCAGCCCGCTGGTCATGCGCAACAGTTGATCGAGCGTGATCTCCGCACGCGGGTCCCCTGCACCGCGCCATTCGGGCAACAGCGCCTTCTGGCCGACCGAGAGCTTGCCGCTGCTGACCAGCGTGCCGATCAAGACTGCGGTTGTGGTCTTGGTCATGGACCAACCTGGCATTGGCGTCGCCGGGGAGAACCCCGGTGCATAGCGCTCCGCAACGATGCGGCCGTCGTGCACGACGACTAACGCGCGCGTCCGCCGCAGCCTCGCGGCATCCGGCTCGGCGAACGCCCATTCGACAGCCGCCTGAAGCTTGAGGGCGTCCACGTCGGGCGCGGATGAGCCTGCCGATAGATCCTCAGAGCGGTTCACGTGCTCGCCCGACGCCGCCGCCGTACTCACTGTGGACAAGACCGTCACTGCTGACGCGGGCGCGCCGATGGAGAGGGTGCATCCCCACCCCGGGTGATACTCGGCTTCGCGCCGTGCGAGGCCGAGGAATGTGGCGGTGGCAATTCGCCGGTTCCTATCCACTGTCAACCGGACCAGCCGCAACAGGGGGTGGTTGTCGGCGACAATGTCGTCGCGGATCACGTCGCTCGCCGGTCGGTCCGAGACGAATACCCAGGAGCACAGCGTTTTTGCCGCGTAAGCCGTTCCAATCGGCGCCATCTGACATAACAGGTACGCGCCATAGCCGATACCTGTAGTCAGCAAAACGGCAACACAGAGCACGACGAATTTGGCACCGCGGCGGAGCTTCATCGGATAGCAACTCGGGGGCTGGACGTATGATCTTCGATTCCTGTCGAGGATAACAAACTGGCAGGGGCAGGAACCAGTCCGAGTACGCTCCACTGGATTTTCGCGTTGGGATCGCTCGAGCGCTGAGGGCACGCCAGGCCAGCCTGGAGACATTGTCCGAGCTCAAGCCGCAGCCGTGCGCGGGAGAAAGAGCATCCAGAACCAGGATAAGGGGTAGATAATTCGGCGTGTCCCGCTCAGCTTCCAAAGGACTTCAGCCATGACCGACGTTTCCAATCTGCGCCACGATGCGTTCTCGGCGAAGCTCGCCGTGCACCGCGTCGCAGCGTTCTACAACGACCTCAAGCGCACGGACCTCTTGCAGCGCATCCCGGAGACGCAGGACACGTTCAGCGGCCATCAACTGAGGGGTATGTTCGACGAGTTCCGAGATCTCAGTCGGCGCCTGGAGTCGGCCCTCTCCGAGGAGGTAACCCGGCTTGCGGTGGATGCGGAGCACGCGGTCAATGCCTACGCCCTGGCCCACTATGGGTTCAGCCCTGGTGACGATATAGACGTCGGCTTGCCCGACGCCAGCGGCCACGTCAAATTTCGCGTACTGAAGGTGTTCCTGCAAAGCGGGACCGACAGCGATATCCGGGTGGACGCGGCGCGGCTGGACCCCGATGGCAGTCCGGGCGCGCGCTGGGACCTTTTCATGAAGGCTCCGGGGGAGATGCAAATGGAGAAGTCGAAACAGAGTGAGGCGAATGCGCGTTAGCTTGGATCCTTCTGGTCCGGGAACGGCGGGATCACGTCGGGTGTAGTTAGCATGCGCATCTGGGTCGACGCAGACGCCTGCCCCGGGACGATAAAAGACATACTGTACCGGGCAGCCGAGCGCGCCCAAATCCACCTCACCCTCGTCGCCAACAAAGCGCTGCACACGCCGCGATCGCCGTGGATTCAACTGGTCCAGGTTGGCCGTGGCTTCGACGTCGCAGATGGTCACATCGTGAACGCCGTCGCGCCCGGCGATCTCGTGGTGACCGCCGACATCCCGCTGGCTGCTGCAGTGGTGGAGAAAGATGCTTCCGCGCTGAATCCGCGCGGCGAGTTCTACAGCCGCGAGAACATCCGCGAGCTGCTCGACATGCGTAATTTCATGCAGACTTTACGCAGCACCGGCGTGGACACGGGCGGACCGAGTGCGTTCAGCCAGAGTGACCGTCAGGCGTTCGCCAATCAGCTCGACCGGTTTCTCGCCAGACAACGTCGCTGAGCAACCGGTCGCAGATTACGAAAATGAAAAAGCCCGGTCGCCCGGGCTTTTTCCAACACCAGCAACTAAGTCGTCATTCGCCGGGGCGAATGTTTGTCGCCTGGTCGCCCTTAGGACCGGTGGTCACATCGAACGTGACTCTCTGGTTTTCCTTGAGGGTCTTGAAGCCGCTGTCCTGAATCGCTGAGAAATGGGCGAAAAGGTCTTTGCCGCCGCCATCCGGCGTGATAAAGCCAAAACCTTTTGCTTCGTTGAACCATTTCACGGTACCTGAACTCATCTGTATTTTCCTATCGAAGTATTGTGTAAGGCTTGCGCCCGATCGCGGGAACTTCAAGAGAAGAAATACGAAGATCTGAGAGGGAACCGCGAAGGCGGCTACGACGGACCAACAATGTCAGCGCTTGGAGAATCCTGCGATGCTCGTTATACGCAGTTATCGATCATGAGTCAACGGAATTCGCCACCTTCAATGCGTCGCATCGCGACCGTATTGGAGTCAGCAGGCACCAGGATTCTCCCGCGCGGAAGCGATTAGAGAATCCTGGACCAACTTTGCACTTGCTGCCGGCCGGTCACGCCGCCTTGACTGCGGGAAGCCCCGACAGCGCCATGGCCAGTTCCCTCTCGTCGTACTTCTGGTCCACGAGCTTACCGGCGAAGTAGTCCATGTATGCCTGCATGTCGAAGTGGCCGTGGCCGCACAGGTTGAACAGGATGGTGCGCGCTACCCCTTCGCTCTTGCATTTCAGCGCTTCGTCGATCGCGCCCTTGATGGCGTGGTTGGCTTCCGGCGCAGGAACGATGCCTTCGGCGCGGGCGAAGAACACGCCGGCCTCGAAGCAAGTGGTCTGGTGATAGGCCCTGGCCTCGATCAAGCCCAGTTCCTTGACATGCGAAACGAGTGGCGCCATACCGTGGTAGCGTAGACCGCCCGCGTGGAAGCCGGGCGGGATGAAGGTTGAGCCCAGAGTGTGCATCTTCACCAGCGGCGTGAGGTGTCCGGTGTCGCCGAAGTCATAGGCGTATTTGCCGCGCGTGAGGCTCGGGCAAGCAGCGGGCTCGACCGCGATGACCTTCACCTTCTTCCCTCCGCGCAACTGTGCACCGATGAATGGGAAGGCGATGCCGGAGAAGTTGGACCCACCGCCGGTGCAGGCGACAACCACGTCGGGATAATCGTTAGCCATCTCGAGTTGCTTGATGGCCTCCTGCCCGATCACAGTCTGGTGCAGCAGCACGTGGTTGAGCACAGAGCCTAATGCATACTTCGTGTCGTCGTTCTTCGCAGCGACCTCCACCGCTTCCGAGATCGCAATGCCCAGGCTCCCGTTGCTGTCGGGCGTGGCCGCCAGGATGCTGCGGCCCACGTCGGTTTCCATCGACGGGCTCGGAATGCAACGCGCCCCGTAGGTTTCCATCAGTGCGCGACGGTACGGTTTCTGGTTGTACGAGACCTTGACCATGAACACCAGCACTTCTATTCCGAACAGCGCGCCCGCGAAGGACAGCGCGGACCCCCACTGGCCGGCTCCAGTCTCGGTGCTGATCTTCTTGACGCCGGCCTCGCGATTGAAGAAGGCTTGCGGCACGGCGGTGTTGGGCTTGTGGCTCCCCGCGGGACTCACACCCTCGTACTTGTAGTAGATGCGCGCCGGAGTGTCGAGCGCTTTTTCCAGGCGCCGCGCTCGGTAGAGCGGGCTCGGGCGCCACTGGCAATACACTTGTCGCACCGGTTCGGGGATCGGAACTTCGCGCTCTGTGGTCACCTCTTGCATGATCAGCGACATCGGGAACAACGGTGCGAGATCATCCGGACCAATGGGCTTGAGCGTGCCCGGGTGCAGCACGGGCGGTGGCGGTGAGGGTAGGTCCGCCATCAGGTTGTACCAGTACTTCGGTATTTGCGTCTCGTCGAGGACGTATTTGATGCTGTCGGTCATGAGGGTCTCCTAGTTCTTTTGGTCGCAGCGGCGCTCCCCGGACGTGCTCTTCTGTTGGAGCACCCGCCGACCGCTATTGGCGGGGCGATGCCAGGGTCGCAGGCCATTATAGGCACAGGATGGCATGCCGGGGATGGGTGGTAACACTCCGACCGGACAGACTGGCACTTCATCTTCCCACGACGAGACGCCACTGCGCCATTACCGAATTACTCGGTGGTGCGTGGAGCGCGGGCGGTGCGTGCAGCGTCCGGTGCCTCGGGTCCGGCCCATGCCTGGCGCGGCCTGGATCGGGTGCGCATCCACCCGCGAAAGCGCTCCATGTAGATATAGACCACCGGCGTGATATAGAGCGTCAAGACCTGGGAGACGAGCAACCCTCCCACTACGGCAAGGCCCAGCGGCTTGCGCGCCTCGGCTCCCGCTCCCAGTCCCAGCGCGATGGGTAGCGTACCCATGAGGGCGGCCATGGTGGTCATCATGATGGGACGGAAGCGAATCAGCGCCGCGGAGTAGATCGCGTCGGCCGCGCTCTTGCCTTCCTTGCGCTGCGCCTCAAGGGCAAAGTCAATCATCATGATCGCGTTCTTCTTGACGATGCCGATGAGCATGACCAGGCCGACGAACCCGTACATATCCAGCTCGATATGGAACAGCATGAGGGTGAGCAGCGCGCCCAGTCCGGCGGTAGGCAATCCGGAGAGGATGGTCAGCGGGTGAATGAAGCTCTCGTAAAGAATGCCCAGAATCAGATAGATCACGAATACCGCGAGAATCAGCAGCAAGCCCATACCCGAAAGCGACGATTGAAAAGCCTGCGCCGAGCCCTGGAAGCTGGTGTTTAGGGTAGCGGGCGCGCGCAGATCCGCCATCAGTCTGTTGATCTCCGCGATGCCCTGACCGAGTGCGACGCCCGGCTTCAAGTTGAAAGAGATCGTCACGGCTGGCAGTTGCCCGAGATGACTGACGGTCAGCGGGCCTACCGCCGGGGTCATCTTCGCCACTGCGCCGAGCGGAACCAGGTTGCCGGTAGAGCTGCGGACATAGAGCAGCGACAACGCGGACGGATCGAGCTGATATTTGGGTTGTAGCTCGAGGATCACCCAATACTCGTTGGTCGGCGTATAGATGGTCGATACCTGCCGCTGACCGTAGGCGTCGTACAGAGCGTTCTCGATCTGTTGCGCGGTAACCCCCAGTGCCGAAGCCTTGTCCCGGTCGATGTCGAGCACGACCTGGGGGTTCTTGATCTGCAGATCGCTGGTGACATCCTGGAAGCCGGGCAACGAGCGTATCTTTTCCTCGATGATCGGCGCCCAGTGGTAGAGCTGGTCCGCGTCCGAGTCCTGCAGCGTGAACTGGTACAGGCTCTTGGTGAGCACGCCTCCCAGGCGGATCGTAGGCAAGTTCTGCAGATACACCTTGATCCCGGGGAGGGATTGCAGCTTTGGACGCAGCCGCTGCATGACTTCATCTGCGCTGGGGCGCTGGTGACGCGGCTTGAGCCGGATCAGGATGCGGCCGAGATTCATCTGCTGGCTGGACCCGCTGGCGCCGATGAACGCCATGGTCGCGTCCACGGCCGGGTCGGTGCGCACGATCGCCGCCGCCTGCTGCTGCAGTTCGTACATGGCGCCAAACGAAATGTCCTGGCCGGCCTCGGTGAAGGCGAACAGCTGACCCACGTCCTCGCTGGGCAAGAAACCCTTGGGCATGGCGTAGAACAGAAACCCGGTAAACAGCGTGATGGCGAGAAAGATCCCGATGCACACGCGTGGGAACGCGAGCGCGAACTGCAGCGTGCGATCGTAACCGGCCCGAATCGCGTCGAACATGCGCTCGAGCGCCATGTAAAGGCGCCCATGCTCCTTGGCGTGCTCGGACCGGAGCCAGCGGCTGCACAGCAGCGGCGTCAGGGTCAGCGACACGAAGCCAGACACCAGGATGGCCGCGATGATGGTGACGGCGAACTCGTGCAGCAGCCGCCCCAGCACGCCCCCCATGAACAGCACCGGGATGAACACCGCAGCTAGCGAGACCGTCATCGACACGATGGTGAAGGCGATCTCCTTGGATCCCTCGAGCGTGGCCTCCAGCGGCGACTTCCCCATCTCGAGGTGGCGCGTGATGTTCTCCAGCATCACGATGGCGTCGTCCACCACGAAACCCACACATAGCGTCAGCGCCATCAGCGACAGGTTGTCCAGGCTGTAGCCCATCAGGTACATCACCGAAAAGGTGCCGATGATGGACATGGGTAACGCCATGTTCGGAATCAGCGTCGCGGACAGGTTGCGCAGGAACAGGAAGATCACCATGACTACCAGCGCCAGTGCGAGCAGCAGGGTGAACTGGACGTCGCGCACGGATTCGCGGATCGACTCGGAACGGTCGTAGACGATTTCCAACTTGATGCCTGGCGGGATCTGCTCGCGGAATACGGGCAGCAATTTGCGGATGGCGGTCACCACTTCCACCGTGTTGGTGCCGGGCTGGCGCAGGATAGAGAGCAGGATGGCGCGCTTGTCGTTGTACCAGGCCGCCTGTTTGTCATCCTGCACGCTGTCGATCGCAGTGCCGATGTCCTTCAACCGCAGGGGCGCGCCATTGCGATAAGCGACGATCAGTTCGCGGAACGCCGCGGCGTTGATGAGCTGCCCAGTGGATTCGACCGACACGGCGCGCTGCGGACCGTTCAGCGTTCCGGTGGGGAGGTTGACGTTGTGCTGCGCCACCGCTTGCTCGACCTCGTCGATGCCGACGCCGCGAGCAGCCAGCGCGTTCGGGTCGAGCTGTACGTGCACCGCATATTTTTGCGCCCCGTACACTTGCACTTGGGCCACGCCGCTGACGGTGGACACGCGCTGCGCTATGAGCGTCTCCGCATACTCGTCCACGGTGGACATGGGAAACGTGTCGGAGCGCAACGCAAGGTAGAACACCGGCTGGTCCGCCGGGTTGACTTTGCGGTAGGACGGCGGAACCGGCATGTCCGGCGGGAGATTGCGGCGCGCTAGCGCGATGGCGGTCTGCACGTCCTGGGCCGCCGCATCGATGTTGCGGTCGAGCGAGAACTGCAGGGTGATCTGGGTGACACCCTTGGCGCTGGAGGAAGTCATCTGGTCCAGGCCGGCGATCGCGGAAAATTCCTTCTCCAGCGGCGTTGCCACGGCCGAAGCCATGGTCTCCGGGCTCGCACCAGGCAACGCGGCGGAGACCTGGAGCGTGGGAAAGTCGACATTGGGCAACTGCGCCACCGGCAGTTGCCGGTAGGCCAGCACGCCGAAAGTCAGAATCCCGACCATCACGAGGATCGTCATGACCGGTCGGCGGACGAAGATCTCGGAGATGTTCATCGGCAGCCTCAGCCGGCCTTCGGCGCCACCTTCGCGCCCGGGGTAAGCCGGATCTGTCCACTGGTCACCACCGTCTCACCCGCCTCCAGGCCGCTGGCTATCACCACCTCCAGGCCGTCCGTGCGGTCCACTGTCACGCTGCGCATCTCCGCGCTCTGGTCCGGCATGAACCACGTAGACGTATTGGCCCTTCGGCCCGTTCTGGAGCGCTTGGGAGGGGATGACAACGGCGTCGCGCTGCTCGCTCAGCGTAAGCGTGACGTTGGCGAATTGACCTGGCCACAACATGTGATCCTTGTTCGGGAATGTCGCTCGCAGCCGGATGGTCCCGGTCTGGGCGTCGACCGTGTTGTCGATGAAGGTGAGTTGTCCATCGGTCTGCGTCGATGCGTCGCCCGCCGGCGAAGCATGTACCGCAAGCGGCGCCTTGGCCATGAACCTGCGGATCTCGGGCAGATACTGCTCCGGCACCGCGAAGCTCACATAGATCGGCGCCACTGCGTTGATCGTCACCAGCGCAACGGTGTCGTTGGCCTTCACGACGTTGCCGATCTGGATCATGATCTTTCCGGCCCGGCCGGCGATCGGAGCGCTGATGCGGGTATATGACAATTGCACGCGGGCGGCCTGCAGCGCCGCCTGATTCGCCTCAACGTTCGCTTGCGCCGCCTCCAAATCGGTCTTGATCTGATTGTAGGCGTCTGCCGAGATGAACCCCTTGTCCAGCAGGTCCTTGTAGCGGCGCTCTTTGGCTTCATCGTTCGCGACGATCACCTTGTCGCGCACGACATTGGCTTCCAGCTGCTTGACCTGTGCGTCGAGCGCGCGCGGGTCCAGCTCGAACAAGAGCTGTCCCGCCTTGACGTCCTGCCCATCCTGGAAGCGCACCGCGATGATCTGGCCGTCCATGCGCGATTTGATCGCCACCGACGTATAGGCCTCCACGTTGCCGATGGCCTGTAGCTTGAGCGGCATTGGCTTGCGTACGACCTGCGCCGTAACAACGGGAACGCCGGGCGCGGCCTTGCTCTTGGCACCCTCTTGCGCGGCGTCGTTGGGCGAACAGCCGGTGACCGACAGCGCCATCGCGGCGGCCGCTAGAGCGTTAAGGATGCTCTCGGTGGGGAGGCGGGCGCCACAGCCGCCTTCGGTAGAAGGGGGGTCCAATCGTTCTCCTCCAGGGCAACGGCGTGAGCCCATTCTACAGCGAGTCACGCGTCATCCAGGCCGGATTTGCTCCCGGCCCACTGCCCGCTTCAGGGAAGGACCCGTTCCAATGCAAAAAGTTGCGCCAGGCTCTCGCGGCTGCGTGCGAGGTGGAGCCGGCTTCCGTCAACCATGACCTCGGCCGCCCGTGGGCGGGTGTTGTAGTTCGAGCTCATGGACATGCCATAGGCGCCGGCGGACATGACAGCGAGAAGATCGCCTTGCTCCAGGGCCAGCTCGCGGCCGCGGCCGAGAAAGTCTGCGCTCTCGCAGATCGGACCCACGATCTCGTAGCGCCGGGCTGCGCCCGAGCGAGGCCGGACCGGCCGGATGTCATGCCAAGCTCCATACAAGGCCGGTCGCACCAGGTCGTTCATCGCCGCATCGACGATGGCGAAATCGTGCTCTTCGTTGTGCTTGAGATATTCCACTCGGGTCAGCAACACTCCGGCGTTGCCCACCAGTGCCCGGCCCGGCTCGAGCAGGATCCGCTGCGGATATCCCTCCAGCGCCTTCAACAGCGTGCCCACGTAGTCGCGCGGCGGCGGCGGCTCTTCGTCCTGGTAGCGTATGCCCAGCCCGCCACCCAGATCCAGGTGATGGATCTCGATCCCGTCTGCAGCGAGCCGATCCACCAGCTCGAGCAGTCGGGCCAGCGCGTCGAGAAACGGCGACATCTCCGTGATCTCGGAACCGATGTGGCAATCGATGCCCGCGATGCGCACACCGGGCAGCTGTGCCGCTTCCCGGTAAAGCGAGACCGCGTCATCGAAAGGGACGCCGAATTTGTTCTCCTTGAGGCCGGTCGAGATGTACGGATGCGTCTTGGGATCCACATCGGGATTCACGCGCAAGCTCACGTCAGCCGTCTTGCCCGCGGTCCTGGCGAGATCGCTCACGCGGCGCAGCTCGGCTTGCGACTCGACATTGAAGCACAGGATGCCTGCGTCCAGCGCTTGCTGGATCTCGTCCGCGCTCTTGCCCACACCGGAAAACACCACCTTGCGCGGATCGCCACCGGCGGCCAACACCCGAGCCAGTTCACCCCCGGAGACGATGTCGAAACCGCTGCCGAGCCGGGCGAACAGGTTGAGGACCGCGAGGTTGGGGTTGGC
The DNA here is from genome assembly GCA_963747025.1 of uncultured beta proteobacterium. Taxonomy (GTDB): domain Bacteria; phylum Pseudomonadota; class Gammaproteobacteria; order Burkholderiales; family SHXO01; genus SHXO01. Next base: position 257,290 of record CAVVDJ010000002.1, on the reverse strand, counting down.
CTTGACCGAATAGCAGATCAGGTGCGGGTTCTGGCCGAACGCAGTGCCGAAGCTTTGAAACGCGGCTGTCAGCGCCGCGCGCGAATACACGTAGCAAGGCGTGCCGAACTGCTGCGCAACCGCGGCCAACGCGACGTCCTCCACGCACAGCTGTCCGCTGCGATAGGAAAAATAGCTGGATGAAAATCGGTCCAAAGTCTCGGCCTCAGACGCTTTCGGCGCCCGACCTGATGCGTCGGAGCAGTACCCTGTCGTCTACTGTTGCTGCGGTGGTGGTTGCTGTGGTGGTTGCGACGGCTCGGTTGGTCCCGATTGCTGCGTTTGCGATGTCTGTTGCTGCTGTTTCTCGCGCTGCTCCCGCTCCTCCAGCCGCTTCTTGCGCTCGGCAATCTCCCGCTCTTGCTGAGGCGTGGGTAGATACAGCGGACCCTTCAGGCCGCAGGCCGGCAACAAAGCGGATGCGAGCATCACAACGACCAACCGGCGCATGGGCAAGGCGGGGCGGGAAACAGATTCAGTTTAGCATGGCGCGTTCGACGCTCCGCCCTTGGGATCCCGCGCACGCCACAATTGATATCAAAGGGCCATGAAATGGTGTCCCATCGCGTCCAGCTCGGCCCGCGCCGACGCGTAGTCGGGACATAAGCGCTCGACGACGCCCCAGAAGCGAGCTGAATGGTTCATCTGCCTCAAGTGCGCTAGCTCATGCGCAACCACGTAGTCCACGATATGCGGCGCGGCTTGCATCAGCCGCCAACTTAGGCGCACTTCGCGATTCGCATTGCAGCTACCCCAGCGGGTCTGGGCGTTGGAGATGAAGACACGTGGCGCCTCGACCGCCAGTCGTGCGCTGTAGTGCTCCACGCGGGCGCGAAAGTGGGCCTGGGCATGGCGCCGGTACCACTTGACCAAGGCCGCGCGTACCGTATCGGCCGTATGCGGCTGGGGCAGCGACAAGGCGAGGATGTCGCCATCCTGGAGCTGAACCAGCGGGTAATGATCCGTAACCAGGACCAGGCGCAGCTGCCTGCCCAGATAGTCCATGAGCTCGCCGTCTTGCCACAGGCGTGGTTTCGGTTTGCGTGATTCCCAGGTCTCCAGCTTGCGCAGCACCCAGGACGCGGAGTCCTGCAAGAAGCGCGAGATGTAGCGATCGGACGTCCGCAACGGAACGCTGACAGTGAGACCGCGCTCGTCGACGGTTAGGACGGCACGTCGGCGCTTGAGCCCGCGTTTGAGTCGGAAGTCGACGTCGCGCTCACCGAGGCGGATCCTCCTCGCCTCGCTCAGGCCGTCTCCATGCTGTGCGGGACGGCCAACCGTGCTGTTTCGGTCTCGACCCAGTCTTCCACCCTCCTGTTCAGCTCTTCTGGCGTCAGCCCTTGGGGGTCGATGGGCTTGCCGATGCTCACGCTAATGGTGCCCGGAAATTTCAGGAACGCGTTCTTACGCCAAAGCCGCCCCGCGTTGTGCGCGATAGGCAGCACGGGCGCCCCGGTGTGCACGGCGAGCCAAGCGCCGCCGATCTGATACCTCCCACGCTGGCCCGGCGCTACACGCGTGCCCTCGGGAAAGATGATAATCCAGAAGCCCTGCGCCAGCCGCTCACGTCCCTGCTCCAACATCTGTTTGAGCGCCTGCATACCGGCGCCGCGATCGATCGCGATCGGACTCATCATCGCTAACCCCCAGCCGAAGAAGGGGACGCGTAGCAGGGACCTGCGCAGCACCCACACCTGCGGCGGCAGGAAGACCTCGAAGGCGATCGTCTCCCATGCGGACTGGTGCTTGGCCAGCACGATGCTCGGCTGTCGTGGGAGATTCTCCAAGCCCCACACCTGGTAGCGGACCCCGCAGATCACCTGCGCCAGCCAGACCACCAGACGCGACCACAGGGTGATGATGCGATAGCGCGTGAAGGGCCGGAGCGGGAAGGTCAGCAACGAGACCACCGACCAGATGACCGTCAACGCGGCCTGCAGCACTAGAAATACGACCGAGCGCAGGAGAACCAGCGCCCGGCTCATGCGATGATCGCCCGCACCGCCTCGGCCAGGTTCTGGTAGACGCGGGTGCCTTCAGGCAAACCGCCAGCGGCATGTGTCTTCGTTCCTTTGCCCGTCAAGACCAGCATCGGCTGTGCGCCGGCCACGAACGCGGCCTGCGCGTCGCGCAGCGAGTCGCCGATGCTGGGCACACCGGCGAGGCTGGCATTGAAGCGCCGCGCGATGTCCTCGAGCATGCCGGGCTTGGGCTTGCGGCAGGCGCAGTTAGCCTCGGCCGGATGCGGACAATAGAACAGCGCGTCGATCCGACCGCCCAGCTGACCCAGTGCTTTGTACATCTTGTCGTTGATGGCGTTGAGCGCAGCCATATCGAACAGGCCACGCCCGATACCGGACTGATTGGACGCGACCACGACTCGATATCCGGCATGGTTCAACCCCGCGATCGCCTCGAGACTGCCTGGAATCGGCTTCCACTCTTCCGGACTCTTGATGAACTGGTCGCTGTCGACGTTGATGACGCCGTCGCGATCCAGGATGACGAGCTTCATGCGCTACTCGCATATGGCAGGCGGGAGATGTTACCGCAGACAGGGGGCTTGCGCAGCGCGAGTCAACCCGCTGGGGGGAATCGCGTTTACGGCCCATCGGTCTCGATACGCGAGAGGATCGGAATCAGCGCCGATCGGTGACTCGCTGGAACGGATTCTGCTGCGCGGCAGGGGCCGGTGACGGCCATTCGAACCTGTGAAGGGATTGTCAAGAACAAACACATGAGCGTAGACACCGATCTCAAAGCCGGTCTGATCCTCGAAGATCTCAGCCAGCAGCTTTCCGACGCCGTCATCGAACATCGCTTCGCCGGAGGCAGCCACAGGTTCAGGATCCACCGTGGCGACATTACCTATCAAGTGGATTTTCCCGAGCGCGTTCTCCTGGAGCATCAGATCCGCGACCTGGAAAGGGTCGTTCCCCAGATCGTCGACCGCTTGCTGAAAGTCGGAGCCCCGCGTCGGATCACGATCGGAAACGACGCCGTCGGTCACCGCGCTCTCGCCCCCGCCGCGACTCGCTGACCGCCCATCGTGTCGGCTGCGGCCGGCGCGGACGGCAGTCTGCGGTTGATTCTGTAGCATCTCACCTCCGCGTCAGCACGCTCGCTTCTCGGCGAGCCACGGAACGCTGTCATCGAGCGGCGACACAGAAGTTTCACAATGATTCGCTTCGCGTGCTCGTATCACTAGACTGACGACTGAAAAATGCGGTTAGTGGCGCTGGCCACCAGAGGTGGTTTGGCGATCGCCGGGAAGCACCAGGCGCAGACGTCGCCCGCGTTGCAATGCTGAGTACAGAGACCATTTTTTGCAGCGGGAGGTATTTCATGCTGAGTTCTAGAATCGGTCAGAGGTGGATCTTCCGGTCGAACTCGGGTTGGCTGGGCGGAGACAGGATCACGGACGTCTCGGTGCTGACCGCGTGCTCCTGTTTCGTGCTCCTAGGGCTGCTTATGCTGGCAAAGGTCAGCTTCGACACCCTGCGGTCCGATGCAGCGGGACACTGGCCGACGACTCTTGGCGCCGTTGTTTCCGTGCAGGTCGAGGAGCTTGAGTACGGCAACAGCACCTACTGGTTTCCGCGCGTTGGGTATCGGTACAACCTGCATGGCCGTAGTATGGTGAACACACAGTTGACGCCGGGCCCGCAGCCGCATTGGCGCGATCGCGCGGACGCGGAGCGATTTCTCGAGCGCTACGTCAATCGTACCGGCGTCGTGGTCTATTACAACCCGGATAACCTCGCGGAGACCGTGCTCGAGCCCACCCATAGCGGACGCACCGGGCCCATGCTCGGCCTTGGGTTGGCGCTCGTGGCGCTGGGCTTCTGGTGTCTGGCGCTGTATGACTGGCTGCGTTGAGCCAAACCAATCTGAGAACCGCGGATCTGGCTCTGGCGCGCCGTAAGGACCGCTAAACCACCGAGCGGGTGCGACCAGCGGCGCCCCATCGCGCCGTTGCTTCAAAATGCTTTCCGTCCCACCAGCAGCAGTAAGCGCCTGCCACCGCAGGTTTCCAGCGCGATGCGCGTGTCGGAACCGGCCGGATCGGCGGCGGCGTTCTTTGTTAGAATCGGCCGCACAATCCCGATTCTTGGCGATGACCCTCCCACAGATCACAGCTCAGAGCGATCGCTTCCAGGAGCTGGAGAAGCGGCTCCTGGAGGCCCATCCGGCCATCGAGCATTGGCTGCGCAGCCAATGGCTGGAGCACGCGGCTCCGTTCTACGCCTCCGTCGACTTGCGCAACAGCGGTTTCAAGCTGGCGCCAGTCGACACTAACTTGTTCCCTGGCGGCTTCAACAACCTCAACCCAGAATTCCTACCTCTGTGCGTCCAGGCGGCGATGGTCGCGCTGGAGAAGGTGTGCCCCGAGGCGCGCGGCGCGCTGATCATCCCGGAGAACCACACCCGCAACAACTTCTACCTGCAGAACGTTGCGGTGCTCAGGAATATCCTGCGGCGCGCCGGCATGAAGGTGCGCATCGGTACGCTGATCCCCGAGATAGCATCTCCCACGGAGCTCGCCTTGCCCGATGGCGGCCAGCTTCTGCTCGAGCCGCTGGTGAGAAAAGGCAATCGGCTCGGCGTAGAAGGATTCGATCCCTGCGTGGTCCTGCTCAACAACGACCTCTCCGCGGGCATCCCTAAAATCCTCGAAAGTCTGGAGCAGCCGGTCATCCCGCCGTTGTATGCAGGATGGTCGACGCGTCTCAAATCCAATCACTTCGCCGCGTACCAGCAGGTCGCCGAGGAGTTCGGCAAGCTCATCGGCATCGACCCATGGGTCGTGGACCCGTACTTCGGGGCGTGTGGGGAGATCAACTTTCAGGAGAGGCAGGGCGAAGAGTGTTTGGCGAGCCATGTAGACATGGTGCTCTCGCGGGTGCGGCGCAAGTATCAGGAATACGGCATCGACCTTGACCCCTTTGTCATCGTCAAAGCCGACGCGGGCACCTACGGCATGGGCATCATGACCGTGAAGGATCCGGCCGATGTGCGCGACCTCAACCGCAAGCAACGCAACAAGATGGCAGTGGTGAAGGAGGGGTTACAGGTCACGCGCGTGATGGTCCAGGAAGGCGTGTATACCTTCGAGAGCGTGAACGACGCGTTCGCCGAGCCCGTGATCTACATGATCGACCATTTCGTCGTGGGCGGCTTCTACCGCGTGCATACCACGCGCGGACAGAACGAGAGCTTGAATGCACCCGGCATGCAGTTCGTGCCGCTCGCGTTCGAGGACACCTGTCTGCTGCCCGACCCCGAGGCAAGCCCGGACTGCGCCCCTAACCGCTTCTACGCATATGGGGTAGTGGCCCGGCTCGCCCTTCTGGCAGCCGCTCGCGAACTCGAGCAGGCAGCACATGCCTTCGAGGTCGGCGCCGGTCAGCAGGATGCACTCGGACCGCAAGCGCTGAAGGTCGCTGGCGCCTGAGGCCGCATCGGGCATCGCGATGGAGCAAGCGGGCGTGGAGCCCGCGCCTATGAAGCTTGCCTTTATTCTTGACCCCCTGGACGACATCAAGACCTACAAGGACTCTTCCTACGCAATGATGGAAGAGGCTTTCCGACGCGGACATGAGCTGGCCGTACTGCATCAAGATGACATCCTGTGCCGGATGGGTGCGGTCAACGGCATGGCAGCCGCGATCCGGCTAACGGCCGATAAGACAGCCTGGTACACGCTCGGCGAAAAGCATGAGGTGCCCCTGTCGGCATTCGACGCACTGTTGATGCGCAAGGACCCGCCCTTCGACATGGAGTACGTCTACAGCACCTATCTGCTGGAGTTGGCCGAACTGCAAGGCGCGCGCGTCATCAACCGTCCACGGGCGCTGCGCGACTACAACGAGAAGTTTTCGATCACGCGCTTCATCCAGCTCACCGTCCCCACGCTCGTCACCAGGCTCGAGCATGAGATCCGCGGCTTTCTCGACGAGCAGGCGGACATCGTCCTCAAGCCTCTGGACGGCATGGGCGGCGCCTCGGTGTTCCGCCTGCATCGCCAGGATCCCAACATCGGAGTCGTGATCGAAACGCTCACCCACTACGGACGCCGCACCATCATGGCCCAGCGCTATATCCCGGAGATCGTGAAGGGCGACAAGCGCATCATCCTGATTGACGGCGAGCCCGTGCCCTACGCCCTGGCCCGCATTCCCAAACCCGGCGAGACGCGCGGGAACCTTGCGGCCGGCGGTCGCGGCGTGGCCCAAGAGTTGTCACCCCGCGATCGCGCCATCGCCGAGGCGGTGGGGCCGGCACTCGCGGCAGAGGGGATGCTGCTGGTGGGGCTTGACGTCATCGGCGACTACCTTACCGAAATCAACGTGACCAGCCCCACCGGGATGCGCGAGATCATGGACCAGACCGGGTTCAACGTGGCTGGCATGATGCTCGACGCGGTGGAAAAGATCGTGGTTCGTGACTCGTGACTCGAATTCTGCGGTCTGCTAGCGGGCTCGCCCGGCTTCGCGTCTGCCCCCATACCCCGAGCGGAATTAGGTCGTGGGGTGGGTGCCTCCGAATCACGAGTCACGAATCACGAATCACGCATCGCAGAGTACAATCGCGTCTCCCTGGTCTGCGGACCCTTCGATGATTGGAATTCTGATCGTTGCCCACGGCACGCTGGGCGAAAGCCTGATCCACTGTGCCAGCCACGTCCTCGGCAGCCGACCCATGCACCTGATGCAAATCGGTGTCACCGTGCACGACGACCCGCAGCAACTCCTGCCGCAAGCCATCAAGCTGGTGAAACAACTCGACCACGGCGACGGCGTGTTGGTGCTCACCGATCTGTACGGAGCGACGCCGGCAAACCTTGCGGCCAAGCTTTTGGTCGCGGGGCGCGTCGAGGGTGTGGCGGGTGTCAACTTGCCTATGCTGGTGCGGGCTCTGACATACCGCAGCGAACCTCTGAGAGTGGTCGTGAGCAAAGCCATTTCAGGGGGCGTGGAAGGCGTCATGCAAATGCCTCCAACGAATGTGGGACATGCAGCAACTGGAAGTTGAAATCACCAATAAGCTCGGCCTGCACGCACGTGCCTCGGCCAAGCTCACCCAGCTCGCCGGCAAATTCCAGAGCGAGGTCTGGATGTCGCGCAACGGTCGCCGGGTCAACGCCAAAAGCATTATGGGCGTGATGATGCTGGCGGCGGCCAGGGGCACGACGGTGATCATTGAAACCAGCGGTCCGGACGAAGAGGAAGCCATGTCGGCGCTGCTGGAGCTGATCAAGGACAGGTTCGGCGAGTCGGAATGAAGCGTGAATGTGTGAATGAGTAAACCCCCGCGGCGGCGGCCCTGGGGTCGGGAGCAACGTGAACGCGGGCAAATCACTCTTTCATTCCCTCACTGATTCACCCCTTCACCGCTCATGAGCTTCACCATCCACGGCATCGGCGTCTCCGGCGGCATCGGTATTGGTCATGCTCACCTGCTGAGTCAACCGGGGCTCGAGGTCGAGCACTATACGATCTCCGAAGCCGAGGTGGCGCCGGAACAGGCGCGCTTCGATGGCGCGATCAGCACTGCGCGCAGCGAGCTGGCCGCGCTGGCCGAGCACATTCCCGCCGACGCCCCGCCCGAAGTCGAGGGTTTCCTGAATCTGCACCTGATGATCCTGGGCGATAGCACATTGTCCGAGGCGCCGCGCGATCTCATCGCGGCGAGCAAGTGCAATGCCGAGTGGGCCGTGTCTCAGCAGGCGGAGGCTTTGCTCGATCAGTTCGAGCGCATCGAGGACGAGTACCTGCGGGAGCGCAAGGCCGACGTCGTACAGGTCGTCGAGCGCGTCCTCAAGGCGCTGACCGGCCACCGCCGCAACATCCCGGTGCCGCGCCACAAGGAAGAAGACAGCATCCTGGTGGCGCACGACCTCTCTCCAGCCGATGTCATCCAGTTCAAGCAGCATCGCTACGGCAGCTTCGTCACGGATCTGGGTGGGGCCACCTCGCACACCGCGATTCTCGCGCGCAGCCTGAACATTCCGTCCATCGTCGCGCTGCATCACGCGCGCTCGCTGATCCGCGAGAACGAGCTGCTGATCGTGGACGGCAGCAACGGCGTGGTGATCGTCAACCCCGACAAGTACGTTCTCGCTGAATACAAGCTACGTCAGGAGCAGTGGCAGCTCGAACGGCAGAAGCTCAAACGCCTCAAGACCACCCGCGCTGCCACTTTGGATGGCACGCGTGTGGAGTTGCACGCCAACATCGAGCTGCCCGAGGACGTGCACCAGGCCAAGGAGAACGCGGCCGCCGGCATCGGCCTGTTCCGCAGCGAGTTCCTGTTCCTCAATCGAGACGAATTGCCGTCGGAGGACGAACAGTTCGAGGCCTACCGCAAGGTAGCAGTCGAGATGAAGCAGCTGCCCGTGACCATCCGCACGCTCGACCTGGGCGCAGACAAGAACCTGAACAACGCGGAGCGCGTGGCGCCCAACCCCGCACTCGGGTTGCGCGCTATCCGCCTGTGCTTGGCCGAGCCCCAGATGTTTCACCGTCAGCTGCGCGCGATCCTGCGGGCATCGCACTATGGGAAGATCCGTTTGCTCATCCCGATGCTGTCCACGGCTCACGAGCTGCAACAGACCCTCCATCTGGTGCAGGAGGCCAAGACGAGTCTGGACGCGGATGGCATCGCCTACGACCGCAGCATCCCGGTCGGTGGCATGATCGAGATTCCAGCGGCTGCGCTGTCGCTCGGGACTTTCACGCGTCGGCTCGATTTCCTGTCCATCGGCACCAACGACCTGATCCAATACACGCTGGCCATCGACCGCACCGACGACGCCGTGGCGCACCTGTACGATCCTCTGCACCCGGCCGTGCTGCATCTGGTGGCGCATGTCATCCGCGAGGCCAACAAGGCAAGCGTGCCGGTTGCCGTGTGCGGGGAGATGGCCGGGGACGAGCGGCTGACTCGCATACTGTTGGGGTTCGGGCTGCGTCAGTTCTCGATGCATCCCGCCCACCTGCTCACGGTCAAGCAACAGGTGCTCAAATCTGATCTCGCCGAGGTGACCCAACTGGCCAGGAGAATGCTCAAGACCGACGACCCGGACAAGGTGAGCGCGCTGCTCGAGCGCATGAACACCTGACCTGCTTCGGGCCTGGAGAACATTCGTGCGCATCGACAGCGAACAGCTGGCTCAGCACCTCGGACGCGGGCTGAAGCCCCTGTACACGGTTTACGGCGAAGAGATCTTGCTCGCGCTCGAGGCCTCCGACCGCATTCGCAGGCGTTGCCGGGAGGAAGGCTACAGCGAACGAGAGGTGCTGAGCGTCGACGCCGGATTCGATTGGTCGCAGCTCGCGGCGAGCGGCGACAGCCTGTCTCTTTTTGCGACCCGACGGCTCTTGGAGCTGCGCATTCCCAGTGGCAAGCCGGGGAACGATGGCGCCGAGGCCCTGCGCCGCTATGCCGTTGACCTCCCGCCCGATGTGGTCACGCTGATCTCGCTGCCCAAGCTCGAGCGGACGCAGCAGTCGAGCAACTGGTTCGAGGCGCTCGATGCAGCGGGTGTGACGGTCGCGGCCAACCCGGTAACGGTCGTGCGTCTGCCGCGCTGGATCGCGGATCGTCTCGCACTGCAGAACCAGCAAGTCGATGAGCAGACGCTGGCGTTCCTCGTCAGCCGCGTGGAAGGGAACCTGCTCGCGGCGCATCAGGAGGTCCAGAAGCTTGCGCTCCTGTTCCCTCCAGGCAAGCTCGACCCAGGGCAGGTCAAAGACGCTGTGCTCGACGTCGCCCGCTATGACGTGTTCAAGCTCGGAGAGGCATTGCTCGCAGGCGACGCGCTGCGTTTCCACCGTATGCTCAACGGCCTGCGCGGCGAGGGCGCGGCGCCACCGCTGGTGCTCTGGGCGTTGGCGGAGGAGGCGCGCGCACTGCTCCATGTCGGGCGCGGCCTCGACGCCGGACGAGCGCTCCCGCAGTTGCTGCGCGAAGCTCGGGTATGGGGCACACGCGCCAACCTGATGCCCGGCTCGGCTCGACGCCTCACGGCGCGGGAGTTGGAGGACACGCTGCTGCATGCGGCGCGCGTCGATCGGGTGATCAAGGGCTTGAGCCGGGGCGACGTGTGGGACGAGCTGCTTCAGATCGGGCTGCGTCTGCTCGGGAAGCTCTGATCAAGTCTCGCATGCGCGACCGCGGTGATTCGGGCCGAGGGCAAGACGGCGAGGACGCCGTGTAGCCCGCCTACACAAGGAGGAGCCGGCGCAGCCATCGGCCCGAATCGCCACGGTCCCTCGAAAGAGACGACAATTTATCGGGTTGCGTCAGGTGCGGCGCCTGCTGCGTTGCGCTCCTCGCCAAGGTACCTACCTTGGCTTCGTCGCGACGCCTTGCAGTCATCCGCACCTGACGCAACGCGCGTTGTGAGACTTGGTCAGAGCTTCCCTAGGTCCGTCACGCGATGTTCGACCGAATCGCGGTAGAATCTCTGCTCCCTCGTAGGCGAACAGCGGATGGACATCCAGTCGTACATGCACGGCGTCGGGCGTGAAGCCAGGAAAGCCTCGCGCGCCGTGGCGCGGGCCGATACGGCCGCCAAGAATCGCGCGCTGCTGGCAGATGGCTGCTGCGATCGACCGCGACGTGCAACGTCTGCTGGAGGCAAACCGGCGCGACCTCGACACCGCGAACGCCAAGGGGCTGGCGCCCGCCATGGTCGACCGGCTTGCGCTGGACCACAAGAGTGCAGCTGCGATGGCGGAGGGCCTGCGGCAGATCGCGCGGCTGCCCGATCCCGTGGGCGAGATCACTGAGCTCAAGTACCGGCCTTCGGGTATCCAGGTGGGTCGGATGCGTGTGCCACTCGGTGTGATCGGCGTCATCTACGAAGCGCGGCCGAACGTCACTGCCGATGCCGCAGGGCTGTGCCTGAAGGCGGGCAACGCCGCCATCCTGCGCGGCGGCTCGGAGGCAATTCATTCCAATCAGGCCATCGCAGCGTGCGTGCAAGAGGGCCTACGCGCCGCCGCGCTGCCCGAAGCAGCGGTGCAGGTGATCGAGACCACCGATCGCGCCGCCGTGGGCGAACTCATTACCATGAGGGAATATGTCGACCTCATCGTTCCGCGCGGCGGGAAGGGCTTGATCGAGCGCGTCTCGGCCGAGTCTCGGATCCCCGTGCTGAAGCACCTCGATGGCGTATGCCACGTCTACATAGACGATCGCGCGGATTTGGAGCAGGCGATCCGCATCGCGGACAATGCGAAGACCCAGCGACTAGGGACTTGCAACACGATGGAAACGCTGCTGGTGCACGGGAACATCGCAGCGGCGGTCCTGCCGAGGTTATGCCGGATCTATCTCGAGAAGGGAGTGGAGCTGCGCGGGGACGCACGTGCGCGGGCCATCGTCCCGCAGATGAAAGAGGCCAGCGAGGAAGACTGGTACACGGAGTACCTGGCGGCGATTCTCGCCGTGCGCGTCGTCGACAACCTCGACCAGGCGATCGAGCACATTGCCGTCTACGGCTCACAGCACACCGACGCCATCGTGACCGAGGACTACAGCCGCGCGCGCCGTTTCCTGCGCGAAGTCGATTCCAGCTCGGTGATGGTGAACGCCTCGACGCGGATGGCCGACGGGTTCGAGTATGGCCTCGGTGCCGAGATCGGCATCTCGACCGACAAGCTGCACGCGCGCGGGCCGGTGGGCCTCGAAGGCCTCACGTCACAGAAGTTTATCGTGCTCGGGGACGGCCAAATCCGCGAGTAGCGCATGCCGGCTCTTAGAGCGTCGGCTTCCTCGCAAGCACCCGTTTCGAAAGGCTCTGCACACTCAGGACAGCCATGAGCAGCCAGATCGAGGTCAAGGTTCCCGACATCGGGGACTTCAAGGACGTGCCGGTCATCGAAGTCCTGGTCAAACCCGGCGACAGCATCAAGAAGGAAGACTCGCTCATCGCGCTGGAGTCCGACAAGGCCACCATGGAGGTGCCTGCGCCCGAAGCCGGCATCGTCAAGGAGCTGAGGGTGAAGCTCGGGGACAAAGTCTCTCAGGGTGCCGTGATCCTGGTACTGGAGACCGACGGCGCTACCGCTAGGGCGCCGGCGACCGAACCGCCCAAGCCGGCCACGCCCACCACACCCGCTGCAGCAATAGCGCCGCCGGCCACGCCGGCTCTAGTCGCCGCCGGCCCGGCAGTCAGGGGCGACTATCACGCGGAGGTCTTGGTGCTCGGTTCCGGACCGGGCGGGTACACGGCAGCTTTCCGCGCCGCAGACCTGGGCAAGAAGGTGGTGCTCATAGAGCGCTACGCGGAGCTGGGCGGAGTATGCCTCAACGTCGGGTGTATTCCGTCTAAAGCTCTGTTGCATGCTGCGCGCGTAGTGTCGGAAGCCGAAGAGATGTCGCACTTCGGGCTTAAGTTTGACAAGCCGAAAGTCGATGTGCCTGCGCTGCGCGCCTGGAAAGACAACGTCGTGGCGAAAGGGACCAAAGGGCTTGCCGGCCTCGCCAAGCAGCGCAAAGTGCAGGTGATCACGGGCGTCGCAAGATTCAGCTCCAGCCACATGGTCGAGGTGGAGACTTCCGCTGGCAGAAAGACGGTCTCGTTTGACTGCGCCATCATCGCCGCTGGCTCGCAGTCGGCCAGGATACCGGGGTTTCCTTACGACGACGATCGCCTACTGGACTCCACCAGCGCACTGCAGTTGAAAGACATTCCCAAGCGCTTGCTGGTCATCGGTGGTGGAATCATCGGGCTGGAAATGGCCACGGTCTACGACGCACTCGGGTCGAAGATCACTGTAGTCGAACTGCTCGATGGACTGATCCCCGGTGCCGACCGCGACATCATTCGGCCGCTGCACAAGCGCATCGAGAAACGCTACGAAGCAATTTACCTCAAGACCAAGGTCACCAAGCTCGAAGCCACGCAGCAAGGCCTCAAGGCCACCTTCGAGGGCGAGGCCGCACCGCAGCCGCAAGTCTACGATCGGGTACTGCTGTCGGTGGGGCGGCGGCCCAACGGCAACGTCATCAATGCGGAAGCCGCGGGCGTGCTGGTAAGCGAGCGCGGCTACATTGCAGTGGACAGACAGATGCGCACCAACGTGCCGCATATCTACGCCATCGGGGACATCGTCGGCGAGCCGATGCTGGCGCACAAAGCGAGCTACGAAGGCAAGCTCGCAGCCGAGGTGATCGCGGGTCACAGGGCCGCTTTCGACGCGCGCACTATTCCGTCGGTGGCGTACACCGACCCTGAGGTCGCGTGGATGGGGTTGACCGAGACCATGGCCAAAGCACAGGGCATCGAAGTCGACAAGGCCGTCTTTCCCTGGGCCGCCAGTGGACGGGCGCGCGCGACTGGACGCGAGGAAGGCATCACCAAGCTGCTGTTCGACAAAGGCACGCGGCGCCTGCTGGGCGCAGGTATCGTCGGCCCCAACGCCGGTGAGCTGATATCCGAAACGGTGCTCGCGCTGGAGATGGGCGCTGATGCTGAAGACATCGGGTTGACCATCCATCCGCATCCGACTCTTTCGGAGACAATCTTTTTCTCGGCTGAGATCGCCGAGAACAGCATCACCGACCTGTACATGCCCAGGAAGTAAAACCTGGGGCTATGTGCGTCCATGTCTGACCTATTCGTACCCCTGGTCACCCCGACCCGCTGCGGGGAGCGAACTCGCACATTGGTTCTTGTTCCAGGGAAGCCAGCTCCTGGTGCACCGTGAGGAGGGCCGCGCGTGGGTGCCTCTCGCCGCCGATCCTCGCGAGCTCGCCCTCGAGCCGGTGCTCACCCAGTATCTGGGAACGCTCGCTGGACGGGACTGCTATTCCGGGGAATGCGCGCCCGACGTTCCCCCTCCCGATGGATACGTTTGGTCTGGGTTGCGTGCGCTGTTCGGCTTGTTCGATGACGCGATGTTTGCGCTCGCCGGGCGGGCCGTGCAGATCATGGACTGGGACCGCTCGCACCAGTACTGCGGCCGTTGCGGGACGCCAACCTTGCTGAAAGCCGGCGAACGCGCACGCCATTGCCCTCACTGCGGGCAGATCCACTATCCGCGCATAGCACCGGCCGTCATGGCTTTGGTTCAACGTGGCGACCAGCTTTTGCTTGCGCGTTCGCCCCACTTCGCGCCAGGCATGTACAGCGCCCTGGCCGGCTTCGTCGAACCCGGCGAGAGCCTCGAGCACTGCCTCATGCGCGAAGTGAAAGAGGAGGTAGGTGTCAAGGTCGCCAACCTGCGTTACTTCGCGAGCCAGTCCTGGCCCTTTCCCCATTCGTTGATGATCGCTTTCAACTGCGACTGGACGGAAGGCGAGATCACACCGGATCCCGGTGAGATCGAGGCAGCCGGCTGGTTCGGCCTGGATAATCTTCCGGTACTACCCAACAAGATCAGCGTCGCGCGCCGGCTGATTGACAACACAATAGCCGCGATGAGAGCCGGCATTCCCGTGAGCTGACGCCACCAAACGAAAGAGGAGGAGGCAATGCTCAAGATCTGGGGGCGGAACAATTCTGTCAACGTACAGAAGGTCCTTTGGTGCTGCGAGGAAATGCAGATTCAGTACCAGCGCCTGGATGCAGGCGGCAGCTTCGGCGTCATCAACACGCCGCAGTATCGAGCACTCAACCCCAACGGGCTGGTGCCCACCATCGAGGACGGCCCGTTCGTGCTGTGGGAGTCGAACACGATCGTGCGCTATCTGACGGCCAAGCACAGCGCCGGCAAGCTGTGGCCGGACGATCTCAAGGTGCGGGCGGAGGGCGACAAGTGGATGGACTGGCAGATCAGCATGTTCTGGCCCTCCTTCCGGCCCTTGTTCTGGAACCTCGTGCGCACCCCGGTAGACCAGCGGGACGAGAAAGCCATCGAGGAGTCGCGCCTCAAAACCGGCGAGATCCTGGAGTACCTCGACTCCCACTTGAAGAACCGGACGTACGTCGCCGGCGAGGACCTCACCATGGGCGACATCCCGATGGGCTGCGCCATCTGGCGCTGGATGGCGCTGCCAATCGAGCGGCCGGTGCTGTCCAACCTGCAGCGTTGGTTCGACACCCTACGCGAGAGGCCGGCCTACAGGAGTGTTGTCATGTTGCCCGTGACATAGTCGATGCTAGCCCTGAGAGCAGAGGGGCAGTCACGGATGGCTGTTCGCGTTTGAATACGCGGCCACCGCTCTGCTGTCTTTCAGCCGTGCAATGGGCAATGTGATCGACTCCGCTGCGAGCTGGTTGCGACGCGCCTGGATCGTCATCGGGTGGGTTGGCATCAGCGCGGTCATCGTGCTCTCGCTGATCCCGAGCCCGCCGCAATTGTTGCCGGTTGAGCAGGGAGACAAAGTGGAGCACATGCTGGCCTTCGGCAGCCTGATGTTCTGGTTCGCTCAAATCTACGTGCAACGACGGCACCGTTTGACGACTGCCGGACTGTTGGCGGCGCTGGGTATCGCCATCGAGTTTGCACAAGGGGATACCGGCTATCGTACCTTCGAATACGCTGACATGGGTGCGGACTGCGCGGGCATCATCGTCGGTTGGCTGCTCGCGCCGCCTCGACTGCCGAACCTGTATGCCTGGTCTGAACACGTCCTTCTGGCCCTGAGTCAGAGATGAGCGCTCGACCCGCTAGGCGGCGGGTGCCGGAATCCGCTAGCCCACAGTTGTGGTCACTGGGCGGCGATTCGGCCAACCTCAAGCAAATGCCGAGGCTCTGCTATCGACTCAAGGCGCTCGGTCCGGTATGCGGGCGACATCGGCAAGCCAGACCGTCGCCTCGCTGTCACTGGGTGCGCGATAGTCGCTGCGTGGCGAGAGCGACCCGCCGGATCCCACCTTGGGCGCGTTCGGAATCGCGCTGCGCTTGTACTGCGAAGACTGGAAGAACCGGCGCACGAACACGGCTAGCCATTTCTTGATGTCCGCGATCGCGTACTGATTGCGTCGATCCGCTGGAATGTCGGGCCAGTTGCCCACGCGCCGATCGCGCCAAGTGCACCAGGCCATGAAGGCAACCTTGGCCGGCAGATAACCGAAGCGCAACGTGTAATACAAGTGGAAGTCCTGGAGCTCGTAGGGGCCCACCACCGCCTCGGTGCTCTGGCCCGGCTCGAGCTCGCTCTTTCCCGGCACCAGTTCCGGAGAGATGGGGGTGTCGAGTACGTCCTGCAGCACTGCACTCACCTGCGTGCCGAGCTGGTTGGTGCGGGCAACGTAGCGGATCAGGTACTGGATCAGCGATTTCGGCACGCTGGCGTTGACGTGGTAGTGCGCCATGTGGTCGCCCACTCCGTAGGTACACCAGCCCAGGGCTAGCTCGGAGAGATCGCTGGTGCCAACCACCGGGGCGTTGTGCACGTTGGCGAGTCGGAACAGGTGGCTGGTACGCTCCCCCGCCTGCACGTTCTCGAACGTCACGTCGTAGACCGGCTTGCCTTCGGCGAACGGATGGCCGATGTCCTTGAACATCTGCAGGCAGCTCGGCCGGATGTCCACCTCGCGGGCCGTTGCGCCCACCGCGCTCATCAAACGGCGCGATTGGTCCAATGTCCGTTCACTGGTAGCGAAGCCGGGCATGGTGTAGGCGAGGATATTGCGCCGGGGCAGACCCATCACGTCCATGGCGCGCGCGCATACGATCAATGCCTGCGTAGAATCCAACCCCCCGGATATGCCGATCACGACCTGGTCCGACTTCATCGCCTTCAGGCGCTTGACCAGGCCCTGCACTTGGATTTCGTACACCTCGTGACAGCGTTCGTCGCGCGTCGCAGGGTCGGCAGGAACGTAGGGAAAGCGCTCGTAACTGCGCTCCAGCGGCAACGTCGCATCGCTCGGCAGCGGGAGCGAGAACGCCACCGTGCGAAAGCTGGAGACGGTAGCGGCGTGACGTGCAACCGACTGGCCGAAGCTGTTGGTACGCATTCGGTCCTGCGCGATCCGGTCGAGGTCGATGTCGCCGGTAGCCAAATGCGAGGCGTATTCGAAACGCTGGGTTTCGGCCACGCGCGAGCCGTTCTCGTAGATCAGGCCGTGCCCGTCCCAGGCCAGATCGGTGGTGGACTCACCATAGCCGGCCGCGCAATAGAGGTACGCAGCCATGCAGCGGCCGGATTGGTTGGCCACGAGTTCGCGGCGGTACTCATCCTTGCCCACAGTAATGTTGGACGCCGATAGATTGATCAGGACCGTGGCACCGGCCAGCGCCGCCTGCGAGGACGGTGGGATCGGCGTCCACAAGTCCTCGCAGATCTCCACGAACAGGGCGAGCTGTGGCTGGTTCTCGGCCTGGAAGATGAGCCGGGTGCCGAAGGGGACATCGGCTTGCCCGCACAGGTCGATCGCCGCGCGTGCGCAGTAGTCTCCAGGCGTGAACTGGCGCAGCTCGTAGAACTCCCGATAGTTGGGCAGGTAGGTCTTGGGCGCTATGCCCAGGATCTTGCCGCCCGAGATCACCGCCGCGCAGTTGTACAGCAGCCCGTCGATCTGCAACGGCACGCCCACGACCGCGACCAGCGTCAGCTCGTGCGAAGCCGCGAGCACTTGCTCCAACGCCGCTCTGGAAGCGTCCAGCAGCGCCTGCTGATGGAACAGATCCTCGCACGAGTAAGCGGACAGACCGAGCTCGGGAAACACTGCGAGAACCGCATGCTGCTCCGCGGCTTGCTGCATGAGCGCGATGGTCTGAGCCGCATTGAAGGTCGGGTCGGCGACGCGCACCTCGGGAATGGCGACCGCGGCGCGGACGAAATTGTGGCTATAGAGATTGAAGAAGGACACTGCCAGGGCCTCATGACGAAGCGTAGAGTCGAATTGTGCCTGAAGGCCGGCAACCTGCCGTGACCAGCGCCGCTCAGGTCTCGGACCGGGTCGGACCGGTGTAGAACGCCGGCCACCTCCGCTTCACGAGCGGGCCGTCCGACCGGTAGGCGTGGCAGGAGTCGAGCATTGGTGGCTTGCGCGTCGGGTCGGCGCTCCCATCGCGCTTGACGCGTGCCGGGTAAATAGTCTGGAAAGCCGTAGTCGCGATCGGTCCCAGCAGCTCGACCAGATGGGTGCACCCCTTCACGCCGCCGAGCAGAGCGCGCGTCTTGAGCGTCCACCCAGGAGCGATACGCACGCCCACCAGTGCCTTGAAATTGTCGGTGATTGCGCCGCAGACGCTGTAGGGGCCGAAATCGGTCTGTGCTTCTACCTGCTGCACCACGAGGTCCGTGTCGACCGTGAGGCGGATCCACATCTCGTGCATGGGTTCGCCTGCGCGGATGGTGCCGCCTCGGTCCGGATTGGCAACGTCAAAAGGTTTCGTATCTACCAGATGGCCCTCGATATCCCACAGACCATCGTCGCGCAGGTATCCCTGGCATTCGACGCGGCGGAGATGCATCGGCTTGCGGCTTGCAGATTGGCTGAGCGGCATATGTTGCTTGGACTATCCTAGCATTGCGGAAACGCGATTCAAACCTCGTCGGACACATGTGCGCGCTGCGCAACGCGCTCGAGCACCGCTAACTTTTCCTCGGGCGTCATCTCCAACCAGTCCGCGATCTCCCGCAACGTGCGCCGGCACCCGAGGCACAGGCCCGAACCCGGGTCCATCTGGCACACGTTGACGCAGGGCGAAGGAACGTGAACGGGAGGCTGGATCATGCCGCCGCTTTGGAGTTCGCTGCCTTGGCCGCGCGGCGCGCCGCTTTCGCCGCGAGTGCGCGGCCGGCTCGCGATGCGGTCGGGCGTCCGAGCTGGCCGCAGATGAACTGCGCTGCCTGCAGCAGCTTGTCCATGTCTACGCCGGTCTGAATGTCCAATCCATCCAGCATGTACAGCACGTCCTCGGTCGCGACGTTGCCCGTCGCACCCGGCGCGTACGGACAGCCGCCCAAGCCCGCGACCGAACAGTCGAAGGTCGCCATTCCCATCTCGAGCGAAGCGAAAATATTCGCCAGAGCCTGGCCGTAGGTATCGTGGAAATGACCTCCCAGCTTCTCGATCGGTGCGCGGCGCGCGACCGCCTCGATCATGCGTCGTGTCTTGCCGGGCGTGCCCACGCCGATCGTGTCGCCCAGCGAGACCTCGTAGCAGCCCATCTGGAACAGCCGCTCGGACATGTCGGCCACGACACCGGGATCGACCTCACCTTCGAACGGGCAGCCGAGCACCACCGAGATGTAGCCGCGCACCTTGACGCCCGCGTCCAGCGCTGCTTTGCAGACCGGACTAAAGCGCTCGAACGACTCCGCGATCGAGCAATTGGTGTTGCGCCTGGAAAACGCTTCGGTGGCGGCCGCAAATCCCGCAACCTCCTCCACACCCGCTGCCAGAGCCGCCTCGAGGCCCTTCATGTTCGGCACCAGCACCGGGTAGCTGACGCCCGGCTTGCGCTTGATGCCTGCCATGACCTGGGCGTTGTCCGCCATCTGCGGCACCCACTTGGGGGATACGAAGCTCGTCGCCTCGATCACCGGCAAGCCGGCGTCCGACAGCCGATCGATTAGCTCGATCTTCACCGCGGTGGGCACCACGCCGGGCTCGTTCTGCAGTCCGTCGCGCGGACCCACGTCCACCAGCTTCACCCGCTTCGGCAGGCTCATCGCAATCTCTCCTCTTCGGGCTCGAAGGCGATGAGCTGATCGCCTTCCTTGACCTGCTCGCCGGCGCGAAGCGGACGCGCGCTACGCGTCCCGCCATCGGCGCAACGATGGTGTGCTCCATCTTCATCGCCTCGATGATCATCAGCGCCCGCCCCTGCTCCACCGTCTCGCCCTCTTTAACCAGTACCTCGATCACGCTGCCGGGCATCGGCGCCGTCAGGCGGCCGCCGGCTTCCTCGTCTTGTACCGTCTCGAACTCGCGTATCTGCAAGCGATACGTGAGGCCGCCGGTGAAAACGGTCAGCTCGCTGCCGCTGCGCACTACGGTGGCGTGAACGCGCTCACTTCCGAGCTCCGCCACCAAACCGCCGTTTGCCGCGCGTTCTGCACGGGCCAGTAACGTCGTCCCCGGCAACTCGAGCTGCAGACCGTTCCTGCGATAGTGCGCGGTGACCGAAACCTGGCGCGCCCCGTCCAGGAACACGAACGTATGATGATTGTCCTGGTTGAGCCGCCAGCCATCCCGCTGGTTCCAAGGTGACCAGCGATCTCCCGACGCTTCGGCCGCTGCCAGCGCCTCTTCGTCTATGCGCATCAGCTCGAACAGCACGGCAACCGCGAACACCCGATCGGGCGCCGCCGCTCGCACGGGTATCAGCTCCACACGGTAGCGCTCGATCAGGCCGGTGTCCAGCAGGCCGGGCTGGCGATCTGCGGTCGCGAAAGCGGGATGCGCGCTTACGGTCGACAACAACGCCAGGTTGGTGGTCAACCCGGCGACCTGGCACTCGGCCAGCGCTGTGCGCAAACGCCGCACCGCGGCGGCACGGTCCACGTCCCAGCAGATGAGCTTCGCGATCATCGGATCGTAATGGGTGCCAATTTCGTCGCCTTCCTGAACCCCCGTGTCGATGCGCACCTGTGCAGAAGCTTGCGGAAAGCGCAGATGCGCGATACGGCCGGCTGCAGGCAGGAAACCGCGCTCTGGGTCTTCGGCATAGATGCGCGCCTCAATCGCGTGGCCGGTAATCGCCAACTGCTTCTGTGTCAGCGGCAGCGGCTCTCCCGCAGCCACGCGCAGCTGCCACTCGACCAGGTCGAGGCCCGTGATCATCTCAGTCACCGCATGCTCGACCTGCAACCGCGTATTCATTTCCATGAAGTAAAAACTCCCGGCCCCGTCGACGATGAACTCGACCGTGCCGGCGTTCACGTACCCGACCGCGCGCGCCGCGGCCATGGCAGCCAGGCCCATCTGATCCCGCTGGGCCGCGCTCATTGCCGGCGCCGGCGCTTCCTCCAGAACCTTCTGATGACGGCGCTGCACCGAGCAGTCGCGCTCGAACAGATGCACGAAGTTCCCATGGCGGTCAGCGAAAACCTGCACCTCGATGTGACGCGGGCGCGCCAGATACTTCTCCAGCAGCAGGCGGCCGTCGCCAAAGCTGGATGCGGCCTCGCGCCTCGCACCTGCTATAGCATCCTGGAGTTGCGCGGCCGACTCGACAGCCCGCATCCCCTTGCCGCCTCCGCCCGCAGAGGCCTTGATGAGGAGCGGATAACCGATCCTGTCGGCTTCACGCGCGAACGTATCTGGATCCTGCGCGTCGCCGTGGTAGCCAGGCACGAGCGCTACTCCGGCCTTGGCCATGATGTCCTTCGCCGCACTCTTCGAACCCATGGCACGAATCGCGCTGGCGGGCGGGCCGACGAAGACGATCTCCGCCTGTGCACAGGCGTGCGCGAAATCCGCGTTCTCGGACAGAAATCCGTAGCCTGGATGAATCGCCTGGGCGCCGCACGCGAGCGCCACATCGATGATTCGATCGGCGCGAAGATAGCTCGCGCGCGCCGGCGGCGGACCGATCAAATAAGCCTCGTCGCAGGCGGCCACGTGCAGGGCACCGGCATCGGCTTCGGAGTACACCGCTACGGTGTGGATGCCGAGCCGCCTGGCCGTGCGCGCGACGCGGCAGGCGATCTCGCCTCGGTTGGCTATAAGGATCTTGTCGAACATCTGGCGCGGGCTTATGGCTTCGCTTTGGTCCAACCCGCGGGGCGCTTGTCGAGGAAAGCGGCGATGCCTTCCTGTCCCTCCGGGCTGACGCGAATCCGGGCGATGCGCGTGGCGGTCTCCTCGGCCAGCAGCTGGTCTACGGGTCGGTGCGCCACATGCGCGATGAGATCCTTGGCGGCTGCGATCGCTTTCGGCCCGCACCTGAGAAGCTCGTCGAGGATGCGATCGACCGTTGCATCGAGCTCCTGGTCGTCCACCACGGTGTGCACGAGCCCGATGCGCAGAGCCTCGTGGGCGTCAAAGCGCTCGGCTGTCAGGAAATAGCGCCTCGCATTGCGGCTGCCGATGGCGGCGATGACGTAGGGGCTGATCACGGCGGGGATCAGCCCCAGGCGCACCTCGGACAGCGAGAATGTCGCTTTCGCACTGGCCACCGCGATGTCGCAGCACGCTACCAGCCCGACGCCACCGCCGAAGGCCGAGCCTTGCACGCGGGCGAGCGTCGGCTTGGTCATCGCATCCAGCGTGCGCATCAAGCTCGCGAGCGCAATGGCGTCGCGGAGGTTCTCCGCTTCGGAGTAGCGGGCGACCCGCTTCATCCAGTTGAGGTCGGCGCCGGCCGAAAAGCTCTTGCCCTGCGCCGCGAGGACGACCGCGCGCACGGCCGGATTGTGATCGAGGTCCCGAAGCTTGTGCGTGAGCTCGGCGATGAGATGATCGTCGAAGGCGTTGTGCACCTCCGGCCGATCCAGCGTCAGGGTAGCGACCCCGCCTGCATCGATCGCCATCTGCACGGCCTGTGGATTCATGAGACTTTCCCGACGCTCATGAGCGTTTCGCCACTTCGTCGAGCATCACCTCGGTCGCGCCGCCGCCGATGGAAAGCACCCGGGCATCGCGCGTGAGCCGCTCGATCGCAGTCTCGCGCATGTAGCCCATGCCGCCGTGAAACTGCTGGCAGGTATAGAGCACCTCGTTCGCCAGCTCCCCTGCGAAGGCTTTCAGCATCGACACCTCGCGCACGCAGTCGCGTCCCTGCGTCACCAACCACCCGCAATGGTAGAGGAACTGGCGCGCCGCTTCGGTCTTCGCCTGCAACATCGCCAGACGCTGGCGGATCACCTGTTTGTCGTACAGCACCGCGCCGAAGGCTTTGCGTTGCCGGACGTATTCGAGCGTGAGACCGAGTGCCGTCATGGCGTGTCCGACCGCCATCGCGGCCAGAGCGATGCGCTCGGTCTGGAAATTCTTCATCACTGCGTAGAAGCCGGCGTTCTCCTCGCCCAGCAGGTTGTCGGCAGGGATGCGGCAGTCCTCGAACGCGAGCTCCGCGGTATCCGAGCACAGCCAGCCGGTTTTCTTCAGGGCGCGACCTACGCGCAGCCCCGGGGTTCCCTTCTCGACGACGAACATGGAGATGGAACGCGCCCCCTTGGCGTCTGGATCGGTACGCGCGGCGACGACATAAAGATCGGCATGCACACCGTTGGTGATGAACATCTTGCTGCCGTTCAAGACCCAGTGATCGCCGTCGCGCCGCGCACGGCTGCGAATCGCCCTCACGTCCGAACCGGCGTCGGGCTCGGTGATCGCGACAGCGGTGATGATCTCCCCGCGGATGACCCCGGGCAGATAGCGCTCGAGCTGAGCCTTCGAGCCAGCGTGCATCAGATGCGGCGAGGCCATGTCGGTATGCACCAGCACCGTCACGACGAAGCCACCGAAAGTGCAGCGTGACAGCGCCTCCGCGAACACCAGCGACGTCATGGCATCGGCGCCGGCACCGCCGTATTCCGGCGAATAAGTAATGCCGAACAGTCCCATGGCGCCCATCTGGCGCAGGACTGCCCGTGGAACGAAGCCCTGCTCCTCCCAGGCCTCGGCGCGAGGTTCCACTTCTCTGGCCAGGAAGCGAGCGACCTGTTCGCGCAAGGCCTCGTGCTCCGGCGTGATATAGACGGACTCCATACCGTTGTGGGGTGCGGTCAGGTCCATGCTCACATCCGGAACACGCCGAAGCTGGTTTTTTCCGCTGGCGCGTTGAGGCTGGCCGAGAGGCCGAGTCCCAGGACCCGCCGCGTTTCCACGGGGTCGATCACGCCGTCGTCCCACAATCGCGCGCTCGCGTAGTAGGGGTGGCCCTGGCTTTCGTACTGCTCGAGAATGGGCGTCCTGAACGCCTGCTCATCCTCCTTGCTCCAGACTTTGCCCGCCTTTTCCAGACTTTCGCGCTTCACCGTGGCGAGCACCGCAGCGGCCTGCTCGCCGCCCATCACCGAGATGCGGGCATTGGGCCACATCCACAAGAACCTGGGCGCGTAGGCGCGGCCGCACATGCCGTAGTTGCCCGCCCCGAAGCTTCCGCCGACGATCACGGTGAACTTGGGCACCTTCGCGCATGCGACCGCAGTCACCAGCTTAGCGCCGTCCTTGGCGATGCCACCGGCTTCGTATTTCTTTCCGACCATGAAGCCGGTGATGTTCTGCAGAAATACCAGCGGGATGCCGCGCTGGCCGCAGAGCTCGATGAAGTGCGCGCCCTTCAGGGCGGACTCGGAGAACAGGATGCCGTTGTTGGCTACGATCCCCACGGGATAGCCGTAGATGTGAGCAAACCCGCACACCAGCGTCGTGCCGTACAGCGCCTTGAACTCGTCCAGTTCGCTGCCGTCCACGATGCGCCCCACGATCTCACGCACTTCGAACGGCTTGCGTGGATCGGTGGGGATTACCCCGTGGAGCTCGGAAGGGTCGAGTAGGGGCTCACGCGGCTCACGCGTTTCCAGCGCTACGGTCTTGACGCGGTTCAGATGGGCCACGATACGGCGAGTCATCTGCAGCGCATGCAGATCGTTCGCCGCGTAGTGATCTGCCACACCGGAGACGCGCGCGTGGACGTCGGCTCCACCCAGCTCCTCCGCTGTGACCACCTCGCCGATCGCCGCCTTCACCAGCGGCGGACCGCCCAGAAATATCGTGCCCTGGTTGCGCACGATGACCGTCTCATCGGACATCGCCGGCACGTAGGCGCCGCCAGCGGTGCACGAGCCCATCACCACCGCGATCTGCGGGACGCCCTGAGCGGACAGGTTGGCCTGGTTGTAGAAGATGCGGCCGAAGTGGTCGCGATCCGGGAACACCTCGTCCTGGTTGGGAAGATTGGCCCCGCCCGAGTCAACCAGATAGATACAGGGCAGGTGATTCTGCTGCGCGATCTCCTGGGCGCGCAGGTGCTTCTTTACCGTCATGGGAAAATAGGTCCCGCCCTTGACTGTGGCGTCATTGGCCACGATCACGCATTCCCTGCCGCTCACCCTCCCGATGCCGGTGATGATGCCTGCCGCCGGAACCTGATTGTCGTACATGTTCCAAGCCGCAAGCTGCGACAGCTCCAGAAACGGCGAGCCGACGTCGAGCAGCGTGCGTACACGCTCGCGCGGTAACAGTTTGCCGCGAGAGAGATGTTTTTCGCGCGCCGCTTCGCCGCCCGCTTGCGCGACAATCGCCACCTTCTCGCGTAGATCGGCGACCATCTGCGCCATGGCGGTTGCACTCGCCTGGTAGGGCGCGCCGCGCGGATCGAGCTTCGTGGCGATGACCGGCATCGGTGCTGTTCAGGTCGTCTCTGCCGTCAGCCACTTCTCGACTGCCGGCGCGTGATACTCCCCCATGGCGCCGAGCAGGGCTTGGGGTTCGGACTCGGCGATCACCATGGCGCGATTGCGTGCCTGCAGCAGCTGCTCGGCCACCGCATGATCGAACAGCGCGAGCAGTCCGGCGTAGTACCCCTTCACGTTCAGCAGTCCGCACGGTTTGGTGTGCATGCCGAGCTGCGACCAGGTCAATACTTCGCAGAACTCCTCGAACGTGCCGAATCCGCCGGGCAGAGCGATGAAGCCGTCGGAACGATCGGCCATGAGTTGCTTGCGCTCGTGCATGGTCTGCACCACGTGCAATTCGGTCAATCTCTCGTGCGCGACCTCGCGCCGCCTCAGCGCCTCGGGGATGACGCCGATGACTTTGCCCCCGGCCCCGAGCGCCGCGTCTGCAAGCGTGCCCATGAGGCCTACCCGTCCGCCTCCGTAAACCACGGCGATACCACGACTGGCCAGCAACTCGCCCATACGGTGGGCGCCTTCGGCGTAGGCCGGGTCGGCTCCAGAGTTGGAGCCGCAGAATACGCACAGGGCAGAGAAGGGTTTCAAGACCGCACCTCAGAACCCGCCAGTTTTCAGCCAGCGCTCGATCTGGTCCAGTCGATCGTGTCCCCAGAACGGCTCGCCATCCACAACGACGTAGGGCGAGCCGAACGCGCCGCGGTCGATGGCGCTTTGGGTCTCGTTGCGCAGACGTTCCTTGAGCGCGGGCTCGCCCACGGCGGCGAGCACCTGCGCGCGATCGGAGCCCAAGCTCGCCAACACGTCGGCGGTGGTCTCCGGGCTCGAAATATCCCTGCCGTCGACGAAATACGCCCGGTAAAGCGCCAGGACAGCGGCCTCGATTCGCTCCGGCGCGTGGTGCTCCAGCCAATAAATCGCCCGTGCCGGCGCCTGGGTGCTGATCGGAAAGGGGTCCGGGAAGTTGAACGGTACGCCGAGGAAACGTGCGGACCGAGACATGTCGTGCTTGCTGTATGGTCCCTTCAGCGGCAGCGAGGGCAACGGACCGCTGCCCGTCACCTTGAATACGGCTCCGAGCAGAAACGGTCGCCATACGACGGATCGCCCGTATTGCGCGGCGAGCGGTGCAATACGGGTTGCGGCGAGATAGCCGTAGGGCGAAGAAAAGTCGAAATAGAAGTCTATCGGTGCTGCCATCTTTGATGCCCTAGTATCGTCAGCGCGAAGCCCTTCTCCACCAGATTCTTCGCGATCCCATGACCCATCAGGCCGACGCCGATCAAGCCGATGCGCTTCGTCATCCTTGATTCCTCCACCCCATCCGTTCGCCCATCACTGAACTTCGATGGCCATCGCCGTGGCCTCTCCGCCGCCGATGCACAAAGCGGCCACGCCGCGCTTGAGACCATGGTGGCGCAGCGCGCCGATCAGCGTCACGAGGATCCGCGCCCCCGAAGCACCGATTGGATGGCCGAGCGCGCATGCACCCCCGTGCACGTTCACCCTCTCGGACGGCAGATGGTGCTCCCGCATCGCGGCCAGCGTCACCACGGCGAACGCTTCGTTGATCTCGTACAGGTCCACGCTATCTGCCGTCCAACCGGTGACGTCGAACAACTTGCGGATCGCACCAACCGGTGCGGTCGTGAACCAGCCAGGCTCTTGCGCGTGCGTAGTGTGGCCGACGACGCGGGCCAGCGCTGTCAGTCCGTGCTTTTGCGCGGCGGAGCTGCGCATCAGCACCAACGCCGCTGCGCCGTCGGAAATCGAGCTGGAGTTGGCGGCGGTCACGGTGCCATCCTTGCGGAATGCGGGCTTGAGCTGCGGGATCTTCTCGAAGTTGGCTTTGAACGGTTGCTCGTCCTTGTCCATGAAGCGATCGCCCTTGCCTGCCTTGAGCGCGACCGGTACCGTCTCCCACGCGAACCAGCCCTCGTTGTTGGCCTTCTGCGCGCGCTCCAGGGAGTTCACCGCAAAAGCGTCTTGCTCAGCGCGCGTGAAGCCGTATTTGGCGGCGCAGTCTTCAGCGAAACTGCCCATCAACCGACCCTTGTCGTACGCGTCTTCCAGGCCGTCGAAGAACATGTGATCGATAACCTGCTGATGGCCCATGCGGTAGCCAGCGCGTGCCTTGGGCAGCAGGTAGGGCGCGTTGGTCATGCTCTCCATGCCGCCTGCCACCATGACCTCATTGCTCCCGGCCAACAACAGATCATGGGCCAGCATCGCAGCCTTCATTCCCGATCCGCACATCTTGTTGACCGTCGTGCACCCGGTGGCCAGCGGCAGGCCGGCCCCGAGGCTCGCCTGACGGGCCGGGGCCTGCCCCTGTCCGGCCGCCAACACGCAACCCATGATCACCTCTTGGATATCGCTGGACTGCAGCCGCGCCCGCTCGACGGCCGCGCGGATCGCAACCGCCCCCAGCTCGGGCGCTGCGAACTCCTTGAGCTCGCCTTGCAACGCGCCCATCGGTGTACGCGCGGCGCCAACGATGACGACCGGATCGGAATTCATACGTCAACCTCCAGCACTGGAACTGAGCGAACGGCGAGCAAACAAGCCTTGCTTGCCGCTCACGATGTCCGGAACCTGCGGCGAAAACGCGCCGCCTCGGGATAAGGGAATACGTCGGCGATGTGTCCCGCGGCGATATGTGCCTTGGTCGCATTCCAGAAATCCGGCGACAGCAAATCGCCATGGTCCTCGAGGAAACTCTCGCGCACCTTGCCGCCGGAAAGCAGGAAGGGCCCGAACTCCTCGGGAAAGACGTCATTTTGCGCCACCGGGTACCACGGCTCCGCGGACATCTCGTCTTCCGGCGTATGCGCCGCCGGAATGCGCCTGAAGTTCACGTCCATCATGTAGGCGATCTCGTCGTAGTCGTAGAACACCACCCTCGCTCCGCGCGTCACACCGAAGTTCTTGAACAGCATGTCGCCGGGGAAGATGTTGACCGAGGCCAGCTCCTTGATGGCGTTGCCGTAGTCGCGAACCGCGTGGCGCACTTGCTCCGCGCTGCCTTGATCGAGGTAGAGGTTGAGTGGCGTCATGCGCCTCTCGATATAGAGGTGCCTGACGATGAGAGTGTCGTCTTCCTCGTCCAGCGCAGACGGGGCCTCGCGTTTGAGCTCGGCGATCAGCGCCGGGTCGAAGCGCGCGCGCGGAAAAGCCACATCTTTGTACTCCAGCGTGTCGGCCATGCGTCCGACCCGGTCGTGACGCTTGACCAGCATGTACTTGTCCTGCACCGTTTGACGATCGATGTTCTTGGTAGGCGAGATCTCGTCGCGGATCACCTTGAACACGTACGGGTACGACGGCAGCGTGAACACGATCATCACCAGTCCCCGTATCCCGGGCGCGATGACGAAATTGTCGGTGGAATGCTTGAGGTGGTGCAGGAAGTCGCGGTAGAAGAGCGTCTTTCCGTGCTTTTGCAGGCCCAGCGAGGTGTACAGCTCCGCCCTGGGCTTGCCCGGGACCATACTGGCCAGAAACTCCACGTAGGCCGACGGCACCTCCATGTCCACCATGAAGTAGGCTCGGCTGAATGCGAACAGCAGCGCGATCTCGCGCGGGTCGAGAAGGATCGCGTCCAGGCTCAGGCCTGTTCCGTCCGGCTCGTGCACGATCGGCACCGCGAACGGCAGCTCCGCGCTGCCGTTGACGATCTTGCCGATCATGTATGCACGCTGATTGCGGTAGAAGAGCGCGCTCAGCACCTGGATCTGATGGTTTGCCTCCAGCCGCAATGGCCGCGGGAGCTGCAGGCGGACCGCACGCAGGACGTAACGCAAGTCTCGCTGGAGATCCGCAAACGGGCGCTTGAGGTCGTGATCGCGCACGATATGCCGCAGCACCGCGCGCAGCCGGTCCTTGAGTGGATAGTAGCTGCGGTAGGCGGGTGGGTCCGACTCCATGTATTCGGTCGACACCGCTGGCCGCACGAACATGAAGTCGTTGTGATAGTAGGTTCGCCGCAGGATCCGGCAACTCACCGAGTTGAAAAAGGTCTCGGCCAGCTCAGGCTGCCTGTGATTGGTGAGCAGTCCTACGTACTGCAGCTTGATCTCTTGCCACGATGCGTCGGGCAAGGCAGCGGTGTCGAAGTCGCGCTGCAGCCGTTCGGCCGTCTCGTGCACGCGATCGCCGTAGAACTGGATGCGATCGGCGTGGGCCTGGCGCACTGCGTGCCACTCGGCGCGTTCGAAGCGGCCTTTGGCCTCGCGGCTGATCTGACGGAACAGGCGATAGTGCTTGTTGAAGCCTTCCAACAGCGCATGTGCGATGGCAAACGCGGTCTCGCTGGTGGACGCGGTGGAGCGGGTGAGCAGCTCGGCCATCGGTTTTCGGCGCGCTCAGCGGTCGGCCCGCGCGCTTACTTCGTTTCCTCGAAGAGCTCCCGGCCGATCAGCCACCGGCGGATCTCCGAGGTGCCGGCGCCGATTTCGTAGAGCTTGGCGTCACGCCACAGCCGCCCGGTCGGGTACTCGTTGATATAGCCATTGCCACCCAGGCACTGAAGGGCCTCGCCAGCCATCCACGTCGCTTTTTCGCCGGCGTACAGGATGGCGCCTGCCGCGTCCTTGCGCGTCACCTGACCGCGGTCGCAGGCTTTGC
The DNA here is from genome assembly GCA_963747025.1 of uncultured beta proteobacterium. Classification (GTDB taxonomy): domain Bacteria; phylum Pseudomonadota; class Gammaproteobacteria; order Burkholderiales; family SHXO01; genus SHXO01. Next base: position 227,401 of record CAVVDJ010000002.1, on the reverse strand, counting down.
CTACGGCGTAGACATAGGCCTTGCACGCGTTCATCGTCGTGTACATGTCGGCGAGCTTGCCCTGCATGAGCTGGAACTCGCCGATGGACTGTCCGAACTGCTTGCGCTCGTGGACATAGGGCACCGCCACGTCCAGGCAGCTCTGCATGAGGCCCAGCGGTCCGCCCGCCAGCACGGCGCGCTCGAAGTCCAACCCGCTCATCAGCACGTGCACGCCCTTGCCCACCTCGCCCAGCACATTGTCCTCCGGCACCTCGCAGTCCTGGAACACGAGCTCGCAGGTGTTGGAGCCGCGCATGCCGAGCTTGTCCAGCTTTTGCGCGGTGGAGAAGCCTTTGAAGCCCTTTTCGATGAGGAACGCGGTGATCCCTTTCGGTCCCGCGTTCGGGTCGGTCTTGGCATAGACCACCAGCACGTCGGCGTCCGGTCCGTTGGTGATCCACATCTTGGTGCCGTTGAGGACATAACGGTCACCTCTGCGCTCGGCCTTCAGCTTCATGCTGACCACGTCCGAACCCGAGTTGGACTCGCTCATTGCGAGCGCGCCAACGTGCTCGCCCGAGATCAGCTTGGGCAGGTACTTGCGCCGCTGCGCCGGGTTGCCGTTGCGCCGGATCTGGTTCACGGCCAGATTGGAGTGAGCCCCGTACGACAGGCCCACAGCCGCGGAAGCGCGGCTGATCTCTTCGACGGCCACGATGTGCGCGAGGTACCCCATATCCGTGCCGCCATACTCTTCCTCGACCGTAATGCCGAGCAGGCCGAGCTGGCCGAATTTGCGCCACAGGTCCATCGGGAACGCATTGTCGCGATCGATCGCCGCCGCGCGCGGAGCAATTTCCGCGGAGGCAAAGCTGTGTACGGTCTCGCGCAGCATATCGACGGTCTCGCCCAGGCCGAAATCGAGGCCGGAAATCGGGCGGATGCTCTGAGCGTCGGTGAGCTTCATTGCCGGATACCCTTACCGAGGTGATGCTGCATTATAGTCGCTGCCCCGGCTGCGAGCCTCGGTCCTGCGCGTCGATCTGCACGACCGAGGAACGCGGGTTGCCCGCCGGGAGCGCCTGCCTGGGCACCGAAGGATTTGTTAAGATGCGAGGGTCCCTGGCGGGGATCGGAAGTACGACCGCAGGCCCGCCATTTCCACCTCGCCATCCCATGAACCAGCGTATCCCTGCCGCTGTTGCCCTCCCCGGCGACCCAAGTCTGGCTTTTCCCCTTCCGCAAGCGCCCGTCGGCGGCACCTGGCAGGAGGTCGCGACGTGGTGTGTATTGGTTGCGCATGCCGCTGCCGTTCGCGCTCGACCACATCAATCTGTGGGTGCTGCGCGACGGCGCCGGTTGGACCCTGGTAGACACCGGGCTGAACTCGGAGGCCACACGGGGACTGTGGGACCAGATCGTTGCGAACAATCTGGGTAGCCATCCGGTTCGACGCGTGGTGGTAACGCACTATCACCCCGACCATTTCGGCTTGGCCGGCTGGCTGACGGAGCGTTTCGGTGTCGAGCTGTGGATGACCGAGTCCGAGTACGTCACCGCGCAAGTCGCGTTTGCTCAGTTGCCGGGGCACACCAACGCAGCTTCGGCGGCGCTGTTCGCTCGCCACGGACTGGATGAGATCTCGGCAGGAAGCAGTGCGCACGCGCAAGCACTCGTATCGACACGCCATCAGCGAACCCCCGGCGAGTTTCCGGCGCATGCTGGATGGCGATCGGCTGGAGATCGATGGACGCAGCTGGCTGGTGATGATGGGCTACGGACACGCACCCGAGCACGCCGCTTTGTACTGCGAGGAGCTGGGTCGTTCTGATCTCGGGGGACATGGTACTGCCGAAGATCAGCACCAACGTATCGGTGTGGGCGTCCGAACCCGAGGGCGATCCGCTCGACCTGTTCCTGCGCTCGGTGAGCCGCTACGCGATGCTGCCGGAGCAGACCTTCGTGCTGCCGTCGCACGGGCTGCCTTTCTACGGTTTGCGGCAGCGCGCCGAACGCGCTGCACGAGCACCATCGGCTGCGACTCGACGAAGTCCTGATCGCCTGTCAGCGACCGGTGAGCGCAGCCGACGTCGTGCCTGTGCTGTTCCGCCGCCAGCTCGACAACCATCAGATCGTCTTCGCGATGGGCGAGGCGATCGCCCATCTGAATCATCTGCTGTACCAGCGCCGCGTGGTGCGCGAGGCCGACGCCGACGGCGTGCTGCGGTTCCGCAAAACGCGCTGACCACGATAGACCGAAAAAATGGCCACTTCCTCCGACACCCCACCGCTGCCGCAGGCGCCCGACCCGCAAGAGATCGCCAAGTCCTTCGCGCAGATCGCCGAACGCAGCCAGAAGCTCGTCAACGACTACCTGGAACGCCACGCCGATGGCAGCGCGCCAGCCGTCAGCGACGATCTGGGCCTGAGCCACGCTTTCATGGACCTCGGCGCCGCCCTGATGGCAAATCCGTGGAAGCTGGCCGAGGTTCAGATGCAGATGTGGCAGGACTACCTGCGCCTATGGCACGGCGACCATGCAGCGCTTCCTGGGCGAGGAGACGGCGCCGGTAGCCGAGCCGGCCAAATCCGACAATCGCTTCAAGAGCGAGCTGTGGCAGAACAATTTCCTGTTCGACTACATCAAGCAGTCGTACCTGATCGCGTCGCAGAACATCCAGAAGATGGTCGCCGATGCCCAGGGCCTGGACCCGCAGACGGCGCGCAAGGTGCGCTTCTTCACCCGCCAGTTCGTTGACGCGCTGGCGCCGACCAACTTCGTGTTCACCAATCCGGAAGTGCTCAAGGCGACGGTCGAAAGCGGCGGCAAGAACCTGGTCGACGGCCTGCACAATCTGTTGGGGGATCTCGAGCGCGGCGGCGGAAAGCTCGCCATCAGCATGACGGACTACAAGGCGTTCAAGCTGGGCGAAAACGTCGCCACCAGTCCGGGGAAGGTGGTGTTCCAGAACGACCTGATACAGCTCATCCAGTACAGCCCGTCCACCACGGAGGTGTGGCGAACACCCCTGCTGATCATCCCGCCCTGGATCAACAAGTACTACATCCTGGACCTGCGCGAGAAGAACTCCTTCATCCGCTGGTCCGTCGGCCAGGGCCATACCGTGTTCGTCGTCTCCTGGGTCAATCCGGATCAGCGCTTCGCCAAGAAGGGCTTCGACGACTACATGCTGGAAGGTCCGCTCGCCGCGCTCGACGCGATCGAGCAGGCCACCGGAGAGCGCGAGACCAACGTCATCGGCTACTGCCTCGGTGGAACGCTGTTCGCCTGTCTGCTGGCGTGGCTCGCCGCAAAAGGTGAGCAAGCGGGTGAAGAGCGCGACCTTCTTCACCGCCCTGATCGACTTCACCGAGCCGGGCGAGCTCGGGGTGTTCACGGACGAAGCCACGCTGTCCAGCCTGGAAAAGAAGATGGAGGAGCGCGGTTTTCTCGAAGGCTCCGAGATGGCCAACACCTTCAATCTGCTGCGCGCGAACGATCTGATCTGGTCCTTTGTCGTCAACAACTATCTGCTGGGCAAAGATCCGTTCCCGTTCGACCTGCTGTACTGGAACTCGGATGCCACGCGCATGCCGGCGAAGATGCACACGTTCTATCTGCGCAACATGTACATCAAGAATCTGCTGACCAAACCGGGCGGGATTACCCTGGCCGGAGAGGCGATCGACATCGCGAAGATCACTACGCCGGCTTGTTTCGTGTCCGCGATCGAGGACCACATCGCGCCGTGGAAGAGCACCTACATGGGCGCAAAGCTGCTGAGCGGGCCGGTGAAGTTCCTGCTGGCGGGCTCGGGGCACATCGCCGGTGTCGTCAATCCACCGGTACCGCCGAAGTATTGCCACTGGACCAATCCGAGACTTGCCTCCGTCGGCTGACGAATGGCTGGCGACGGCTCAGCGCCATGAGGGCTCATGGTGGCCGGAGTGGTCAGACTGGGTCAGCCAGTTCGGTGGCGACAAGGTACCGGCGCGCACTCCAGGCGAAGGCAAGCTCAAGCCGATCGAAGATGCGCCCGGATCCTACGTGAAACTACGTTTGGATCCACGCTTAGCGCGAGCGTGCGCCGGAAGTCGCGCAGGTAGGCCAATCCCTGGATGGCGCGGCTGCCATACCAGGATGTCATCGAGCCGTCGATGAGTGCCACGCGGGTGCGGCTTCCCGCCGGCAGCATGTCGAGAATCTCGACGCAGTGCCGCTCGCGAAAGCTGTAGGGCTCGCTGGAGAGCAGCACGAGATCCACTTCCTTCAACCGCTCACCGGTCAGATTGAAGGCAGGATAACGCGCCGTACCCTTCGCTTCGTAGGTGTCCCATCCAATCGTGGCCAGCATGCGCGAGATATAGGTGTCGCGTGCCACCGTCATCCACGGCGACTTCCAGATCAGGTAGAGAACACGTCGCCGCGGCAAGTCGACGGTAGCAGCCACCGTCTCTTCATAGCCGCGTTCGAAACGCCGGCACAGTTCCTCCGCCTGCTCCTCGCGCGCGAAGATGCCTCCCAGCAGCCGGTAGAGCATGAGATTGTCCCTCGGCTCCAGCGGATGGGTGACGATCACGTGCGGAACGAACCGGGCCAATGCCTCCACGGTTGCGCGCGGGTTCTCGTCGATGTTGACGATCAGATGGGTCGGCGCCAAGCGCTTGATTCGTCCCATCTCGATGCTCTTTGTCCCACCCACTTTGGCCACGCGCTTGACGCGGTCCTTGGGATGGATGCAGAAGCCGGTGCGGCCCACGATCTGAGGCGCCAGGTCGAGGTCGAACAGCAACTCGGTGATGCTCGGGACCAGCGAAACGATGCGAGCCTGGGTCCCCGCGACAGGGTGGTGCGTACCGAGCGCGTCGGTCAGCTGGCGTTCGTTGATAGAGGTGAGGGACATCCCTGGTGTTTGGGCATTGGCTGGCGCGCCCAGCCTATTCTAGTGCCCCGTTCAGATCCGTTCCAGCAATCCGTAACGCTAGCGACGGCGAGCCGTACTACCACGCGCCGCGCGCGGTGATTTCTTCGCTCGCGGCCCCGGCCCGAGACCGCGCGCTGGTCGCGTCGGCACCTGCGACAATCGGTGCAGCGAAGAGGGGCAGCAAGCTCTCTTTGAGACGGCCCAGAACGAAGCTGGATTTACTGTGCCTGATCCCCGGAATCCGGTACAGGCGCTCGCGCAGCAGACGCTCATAGTCGCGCGTATCCCGCACGGCGATCCGAATGTGGTAGTCGTAGTCGCCGGAGACGAGATAGGCCTCCAGGACCTCCGGAATCTCCTCGAGCGCCTTGCCAAACTCCTCCAATGTCTCTTCGTGGTGATTGTCCAGAGTGACTTGTACGATCACCGTCTCGGTAAAACCGATGGCTGTGGGGTCGAGCCGCACGGTGTAACCCTGAATCACGCCATCGCTCTCCATCTTCTTGATCCGCGTCCAGCACGGTGTGCTCGTCAAGCCCACGCGCGCGCTGACTTCCTGCAGGCTGGCCCTGGCGTCCTGCTGCAGGACGGCAAGAATGGCCAGGTCGAACTTATCGAGCGCCATGTGGATCGATCCAGAAAATTATTCTGTATTGAACCATAAACACAGGAATACATACTATCTAGAGTGGGTTTCGACAGAAAGATAAAACACCTTTTCTTCGTCGTTAGTTTTAGCATCTGTGTTGGAAGGCCGCGCCCCCGGCTTCGACGCGTGAACAGCGGCCGTGGCAGACCGAAAAGGAGTTTGGTGCGCAGATTGCTTTCCCGGGCAAGCTGGCTTGCGGCGACCACTAGGGCGCAGGCACCATCGACCACACCGGACCCAAGGATCCTTCAATACGACTGAACTACCCAGTCAGACGATTGCTCGATTCGAGCACGGACCCACCGCCCTCGCTCGAGCAGGGCTCCGCCGAAACCAAGGCGAAAGCCCAACGTCGAATCCTATGAGGAGCGAGACATGCAAGCGGTCACATTGGACGACAAGTACGTATCCGACGGCGGCCGGATCTATCTGACCGGCATTCAGGCGCTTGTCCGGCTGGCGCTGGTCCAACGCCGGCGCGACCTTGCCGCCGGTCTCAACACCGCAGGCTTCATCTCCGGCTATCGCGGCTCGCCGCTCGGCGGGCTGGACGAAGCGCTGTGGAAGGCGCGCAAGCATCTTGACGCCCACCGCATCAAGTTCCAGCCCGGCATCAACGAAGAACTGGCCGCGACCGCCGTATGGGGCACGCAGCAGGTACACCTGCTCGGCGGCTCCGACTACGACGGCGTCTTCGCCATGTGGTACGGAAAGGGGCCCGGCGTAGACCGCTGCGGCGATGTGTTCAAGCACATGAACTTCGCCGGCACGGCCCGCTACGGCGGCGTTCTGCTCGTCGCAGGGGACGATCATGCCGCCTATTCGTCGACATTGCCGCATCAAAGCGATCACCTGTTCTCGGCTTCCATGATCCCCGTACTGTACCCGTGCAATGTTCAGGAGTATCTCGAACTGGGATTGCACGGCTGGGCCATGTCCCGCTTTTCGGGGTGCGCAGTGGCGTTCAAGGCGCTGGCCGACACGGTAGAGTCGTCGGCTTCGGTGGAGGCGGATCCGTTTCGCGTCAAGATCGCGTTCCCGGAGGATTTTGTGATGCCGGAGGGCGGGCTCAACTGCCGGCCCTTGAAGGATCCGATCGGCCTGCAGGCGCGCAAGCAGGAAGCGCTGATGCAGGACTACAAGATCTATGCCGCGCTGGCCTACGCACGCGCCAACAGGCTGAATCGCACCATGCTCGACTCGCGCAACGCGCGGCTCGGCATCATCGCTTCAGGCAAGTCGTATATGGACGTCCTCGAAGCTCTGGAGGAGCTCGGGATCACCGAGCAGAACGCAGCGGAGATCGGCATTCGCCTGTTCAAGGTCTCCATGCCCTGGCCGCTCGAGCCAGACGGCGTGCGCGAGTTCGCGCGCGGACTCGACGAGATCCTGGTGGTGGAAGAGAAACGCCAGATGGTGGAGTATCAGCTCAAGGAGCAGCTCTATAACTGGCGCGCCGACGTACGACCACGCGTGATCGGCAAGTTCGACGAACAAGGGGAGTGGGTTCATCCGCGCGGCGAATGGTTGCTTCCCCCGAAGGCTGATTTTTCGGTCGCGCAGATCGCGCGCGTCATCGCTGCGCGCATCGCCCGTTTCCATGCCAGCGACCTGATCAAGGCGCGCTTGACCTTCCTGGAAGCGAAGGAGGCAGTGCTCAAGAAGGCGGTCAACACGCCACCGCGGCCGGCATATTACTGCTCGGGCTGCCCGCACAACACGTCGACGAAAGTCCCGGACGGCAGCCTCGCACTCGCCGGAATCGGCTGCCACGTGATGGCGATGTCGATTTACCCAGAGCATACGAAGGCCACGACACACATGGGTGGCGAGGGCGTGCCCTGGATCGGTCAGGCTCCTTTCTCCAAGCTGCCGCACGTGTTCGCCAATCTGGGCGACGGCACCTATTTTCATTCAGGCTCTCTGGCGATCCGTGCCGCCATCGCCGCCAACGTGAACATCACGTATAAGATCTTGTACAACGACGCCGTCGCGATGACCGGTGGACAGCCGATCGACGGCGCGATTTCCGTACCCATGATCGCTCAGCAGATGGCGGCTGAAGGGGTCAAGCGCATCGCGCTGGTCACGGAAGATCTGACGCGGTATCACGACCGCTCGCACCTCCCTCGGAACGTCACACTGCATGACAGAAGGGACATGGACTCGGTGCAGAAGGAGCTCAGGAATTTCCAGGGCGTATCGGTGCTCATCTACGATCAAACTTGCGCCGCCGAAAAGCGGCGGCGTCGCAAGAAGGGCGAATATCCGAAGGCAACGCAGCGCGTCTTCATCAATGAGGCGGTGTGCGAGGGTTGTGGCGACTGCGGGGTGCAGTCCAACTGTACCTCGATCCTGCCGCTCGAGACCGAGTTCGGCCGTAAACGCGCCATCGACCAGTCCTCCTGCAACCAGGACTATTCCTGCATTCAGGGCTTCTGCCCCAGCTTTGTGACCGTAGCGGGCGGCGTTCCGAGGAAGTCGCGTGCGAGCGATCAAGTGCCCGTCGGCGCGTTTCATCTCCCTGAACCGTCGGCGCTTCCGCTCCAAGACACGTACAACATTCTAATCACCGGCATCGGCGGCACGGGAGTCATCACGATCGGTGCCCTGGTCGGTATGGCGGCCCACCTGGAAGGGAAAGGCATCTCGGCTCTGGACATGACCGGCATGTCGCAGAAGAACGGCGCCGTGACCTCCCACGTCCGGATCGCGCGCCGGCCCGAAGACATCCGGGCTCAGTGCATTGCCACCGGCGAAGCGGACCTGATCCTCGGTTGCGACATGCTCACGGCGGGGGCGCAGGACGCCATCTCGAAGACCAGGCCCGGAAGAACCACGGCGGTCATCAATACCTACCAGCAGCCGCCCGGCTCATTCGTCCGAGATCCGGACTGGCAGTTCCCGACCGAGCAGATCCGTGCGCTTATCGATGAATCGGTCGGCGGGCGGTCGCATTTTCTCGACGGCACCCGGCTAGCCACGGCGCTGATGGGTGATTCGATCGCCACCAACCTGTTCATGCTCGGTTACGCATATCAAAAGGGACTGGTTCCGTTGCTGGAGGCCTCGATCGTGCAAGCCATCCGGCTGAACGGGGTCGCCGTCGAGGCCAATCTGCAGGCCTTGCTGTGGGGACGGCGTGCAGCGGTGGACTTGAACCAGGTCGAGAAGATCGCAATGCCTGCCAGACCCATAATCGTTCCGTTGCCGCAGAGCGTAGACGCATTGATCGCGAAGCGTGTCGCGTTTCTTACCGAGTACCAGAATGCGGACTATGCCCGCCGCTACGAAGAATTGGTCGAGCGCGTCCGCCGTGCCGAAGCGGAGGTCAGCACCGGCAATGCGCTGACGAGAGCAGTCGCCAAGTCGTTCTTCAAGCTCATGGCGTACAAGGACGAGTATGAAGTCGCGCGCCTCTACACCAACGGGGACTTCGAAAAGCGGCTGCAGCAGACGTTCGAAGGCGATTACGCCCTCAAGTTCAACCTCGCGCCGCCAATCTGGGCAAGACGCGACTCGCAGGGTCGGCTGGTCAAGACGCAGTACGGCTCGTGGATGTGGCATGCGTTCAAGGTGCTGGCCCGCATGAAGTTTCTGCGCGGGACCGCGTTCGACGTCTTCGGCAGGACCGAAGAGCGCCGCATGGAACGCCAGCTCATAGAAGAGTACCGGACGTCGATCTCGGATGCGGTGAGTAAGCTGACCGCGGACAACCTTGCGCTGACAGTCGAGTTGGCCGGTCTGCCCGAGCACATGCGCGGCTTCGGTCACGTCAAACTCGAGAGCGTAGACAGGGCGAAGGTACGCTGGCGTCAGATCGAGCAGGCCCTCAACGCAAGCGGCGCAGATATGACTGCGGACAAGAAGGCGGCCTAACTAAGGAAGCTCAGATCAAATCTCGCAACGCGCGTCGCGTCAGACGTGGATGACTGCAAGGCGCCGCGCCCGGGCGCCGCGGCAGTACAATAGTCGGCCTTCCAAGAGGACCCGCGATTGGACAACTGGAGCTTTGGATGACCGACCTCTCGGCCCAACCCGCGGTTACCGCTCACCGCGCAGAGCCCCATATCCGGTTCGTCACCGCCGCCAGTCTGTTCGATGGCCACGACGCCTCCATCAACATCATCCGCCGCATGCTCCAAGTGAGCGGCGTCGAGGTCATTCACCTCGGCCATAACCGCGCGGTCGAGGAGGTCGTCACGGCCGCGCTACAGGAAGACGCGCACGGGATCGCCGTGAGCTCCTATCAGGGCGGGCACGTCGAGTTCTTCCGCTACATGCTCGATCTGCTGCGCCAGCGCGGCGGGGAGCACATCAAGGTGTTCGGCGGAGGCGGGGGGGTAATCGTACCGGCGGAGGTCCGCGAGCTCGAGGAGTACGGCGTCACGCGTATCTACTCACCCGAGGACGGCGCCCGGATGGGGCTGCAGGGCATGATCGATGACATGATCAAGCGCGCCGACGCGCACCTGTGCGACCGGCTGCCGGCCACGCTCGATCGCTTGTTCCGCGGCGACCGCGCTGATCTGGCGCGCACTATTACCGCCCTCGAGGGGCGCGCGCTGCCAGAAGCAATGCACCAGTCCATCCTGGCGCGGGCTGCTGAGCGCGATGCCATCCCAATACTGGGAATCACGGGCACGGGCGGCTCCGGCAAGTCCTCACTGACGGACGAGCTGATACGGCGACTGCGGCTGGATCAGGACGACCGTCTGCAGATTGCGGTGATCGCGGTCGACCCCTCGCGTCGCAAGAGCGGGGGGGCGCTGCTGGGCGATCGCATCCGCATGAATGCCATCGATGGCCCTAACATCTACATGCGCTCGCTGGCCACTCGCGGCGCGGGCAAGGAGATCGCCGCGGCGCTGCCGGATGTGATCGCCACGTGCAAGTGCGCCGGGTTCGATCTGATCCTCGTGGAGACGTCAGGGATTGGCCAGGGGGATGCGGCAATCGTCCCGCTCGCCGACTTTTCGCTCTATGTGATGACGCCCGAGTACGGCGCCGCGAGCCAACTCGAGAAGATCGACATGCTCGACTTCGCCGATTTCGTGGCGATCAACAAGTTCGACCGCCGCGGCGCCGACGACGCGCTGCGCGATGTGCGCAAGCAATTTCAGCGTAACCATCAAGCGTTCAAGACACCGGCCGAACAGATGCCGGTATTCGGTACCGTCGCCTCCCGCTTCAACGACGATGGGGTTACGGCGCTCTACCAGGCAATTGCCCCGAAGCTGGCCGAGAAAGGATTGAAGCTGCAGCCCGGCCGTTTGCGCCGCGTTGACGTGCGCGCCTCCTCGCGCGTGCGCGCCATCGTCCCTCCCGCCCGTGGGCGCTATCTCGCAGAGATCGCCGAGGCAGTGCGCAGCTACAAGCAGCACGTGGAAGAACAGGTGGTGCTGGCACGCGAGCGACAACAGCTGACGGCGACAAGAACCATGCTGCGCGAGTCGCCATCATCCGGGCGAACGCCGGCAGTCAGTCGGACGATCGCCGAGCGCCCGGACTCCGACCTTCGGGACGACGGCCTCGACCAGCTCATCGCCGAGCGCGAACGCAAGCTCGATATTCGTGCCAAGAAGCTGCTCGAGATGTGGCCCGATATGCGGCAGGCTTACTCCGGCGACGAGTATGTGGTCAAGATCCGCGACCGCGAGGTCCGCACCCAACTCACTTACCGGACGCTCTCGGGTACGACCGTGCGCAAAGTCGCGCTCCCACGCTACGAAGATCACGGCGAACTGCTCAGGTGGCTGATGCTGGAGAACGTCCCCGGCTCGTTCCCCTATACCGGTGGCGTATTTGCATTCAAGCGCGAGAACGAGGATCCGACGCGCATGTTCGCGGGTGAAGGCGATCCCTTTCGCACCAACCGGCGCTTCCATCTGTTGTCCGAGGACATGCCCGCGAAACGGCTTTCCACGGCCTTCGATTCTGTGACGCTGTACGGCTTCGACCCGGGTCTGCGGCCGGACATCTACGGCAAAGTAGGCAACTCCGGTGTGTCCATCGCGACGCTCGAGGACATGAAAGTGCTGTACTCGGGCTTCGACCTGTGCGCCCCGTCCACATCGGTATCGATGACGATCAACGGGCCCGCGCCGACCATCCTCGCGATGTTCATGAACACCGCCATCGATCAGCAGCTCGAGAAGTTCCGCGAGGACAATGGCCGCAACCCGACCGAAGAGGAATCCGAGAAGATCAAGGACTGGACGCTGGAGAGCGTCCGCGGCACGGTGCAAGCGGATATTCTCAAGGAGGACCAGGGGCAGAACACCTGCATCTTCTCCACGGAGTTCAGCCTCAAAGTGATGGGCGATATCCAGGAGTACTTCATCCACCACGCGGTGAAGAACTTCTATTCGGTGTCCATCTCCGGCTATCACATCGCCGAGGCCGGAGCCAATCCGATCAGCCAGCTCGCCTTCACCCTCGCCAACGGCTTCACGTTCGTCGAGGCCTACCTGGCGCGCGGCATGCACATCGACGACTTCGCACCCAACCTGAGCTTCTTCTTCAGCAACGGCATGGACCCGGAGTACTCGGTGATCGGCCGGGTGGCGCGCCGCATCTGGGCCGTGGCGATGAAGAACAAGTACGGTGCCAACGAGCGCTCGCAGAAACTCAAGTACCACTGTCAGACCTCCGGGCGGTCGCTGCACGCGCAGGAGATCGCGTTCAACGACATCCGCACCACCCTGCAAGCGCTGATTGCCACCTACGACAACGCCAACTCGCTGCACACCAACGCGTTCGACGAAGCCATTACCACGCCCACTGAAGAAAGCGTCCGCCGCGCCATGGCGATCCAGCTCGTGATCAATCGCGAGTGGGGCCTGGCGAAAAACGAAAACCCCAACCAGGGCAGCTTCATCATCGACGAATTGACCGAACTGGTCGAAGAAGCCGTGCTCAAGGAGTTCGAGGCCATCAGCGAGCGCGGCGGCGTGCTCGGCGCGATGGAACTCGGATACCAGCGCGGAAAGATTCAGGAGGAGTCGCTCCACTACGAGCACAAGAAGCACGACGGCTCCTACCCGATCATCGGGGTCAACACCTTCCGTAACCCCAAAGGCGACGCGATCCCCGACAAGCTGGAGCTGATCCGCTCGACGGACGAGGAGAAGCAGAACCAGCTCAAACGCCTGCACGACTTTCACGAACGGCACAAAGCCAATAGCGGCCCGATGCTCAAGCGCCTTCAGCAGGCGGTGATCGAGAACAAGAACGTATTCGAGGTGTTGATGGACGCGGTGCGCGTCTGCTCGCTCGGGCAAATCACGCACGCCCTGTTCGAAGTGGGTGGGCAATACCGGCGCTCAATGTGAGCGCCGGGAGGCCACCCATCCTGGCGCACGCCAGGATCCATTGCTGCGGCCCCGTGTAATCAAAACGCGGCTCGCCCACCCACCTGACGAAAGTCAGGATCCTCAGCGCACGCGCCCAGCCTCACCGAGCAACTGCGTAACGCCGAACCTTGTCCTCGTCGAGTTCCACACCCAGGCCGGGCCGCTGTGGCAAGGCCATGCAACCGTCGGCAGGATCCAGCCGGATGGGCTCGGCCAGGTACCACTGGAAGATTTCGCTGCTGAATCCGGGCGGGTCATGGAACACCTCGACGAACGGGCAGTTCGGGATCGCAGCGCATAGATGTAGATGAGCCACGAAGCCCAGGCCGCCTCCCCCATGGTGCGGCGCGCAGAGCTTGTGATGGATCTCCGCCAGCGCACACGCCTTGCGGATCTGCGACATGGTCTCGCCGACCATCGCCTCGGGTTGGAGGACGTCGTAGCAGTTGCGTTCGATCAGCCAGCGGTACTCATGCAAACCGCAGTTGTTCTCTCCGCCGGCAATCAGGATCTCCACCGCGGCAGCGAGCCGGGTCAAGTTATCGAAGTCGTAGCGGTCGAGGGGCTCCTCGAGCCAGTAGACGCCGAGCCGCTCCAGCTCGCGCGCCGTGTTCAATGCGCGCTCGTAGCTCCAGACCGGACCCGGATCGGGCTGCAGCGTCCCCGGCAGTTGCGCCTGGTTGGCATCGACCAGGAGCGTGAACTCCCCACCGACGGCGCCCCGTACTGCCTCGATCTGGGCAAGGTCCGCCTTGATGGTCCAATCGTGGACGCGCAGCTTGGTCGCTCGCCAACCGTCCGCCCGTAGTCGCAGCACGTCTTCGGCACGCTGTCGCGGTGTACTCACCTCGATGCATGAGGCGTAGGCCGGCACGCGATCGCGAAATCCTCCCCATAGCTTGTACACAGGCTGACCGCAGGCCTTGCCGATGATGTCCCACAGCGCGATCTCGATGCCCCATCCCGCGCCCGCGTTCCGGAAAATCTGCGCGTGGCGCTCCAGTGCGAACGGGTCCTGCCCGACGAGCTGGGGCTTGATCCACGATTCGATCAAAGGTGAGACCGAGTATCCAGGCGAGCCGAGACCGACGATCCCCTCGTCGGTGATGACCTTGACGATGGTCCCGCCCCAACGCCGCCACTCGCTCCCCGGAGCCCAAGCGGGCTTCATCACCTTGGGCAACTCCGGTCCAGCCAGCTGCAAAATCTGAAGGTCGGTGATCTTCATTGTTGGTCCCTCCTTTTCCCCGGCGGCGGTTGCAGCATCGTAAGCGACGTTGCTCGAGCCTCAGGATACCAACATCGTTCCCGTCAGTCGCACATCGCGCCCCGAGCCCGCCCGTAGCTGTAGTAGAGTTCGATCTCTCGTCGCTCCAAATCCCAGCCTGTAACCAGAAGAGACTTCCGCGAGATGTCTCCGCAACCCTTTACGCCGGTGATCCGAGCTGCGCTATGGATGTCTGGCGCTCTCGTCTCCTTCATGGCGATGGCCATTGCCGGACGCCAGCTCTCGGCGGAGCTGACGACTTTCCAGATCCTGTTCTTCCGCAGCTTCGTCGGCCTCGTTGTTGTCCTAGCCCTGTTGCAGCGTTCGGGTTGGGCGCGGGTCAAGACCCGCGTATTCGGAACGCATCTGCTGCGCAACGTCGCCCACTTCGGCGGCCAGTACGGCTGGTTCTACGGCATCGCCTTTATTCCCCTGACCGAGGTCTTCGCCATCGAGTTCACGGTGCCGATCTGGACCGCGATCATGGCGATGGTCTTCCTGGGCGAGCGCATGAACCGGCTGCGCATTCTGGCGGTCGCGCTTGGCTTCGTCGGCATCCTGGTCATACTGCGTCCCGGGATGGCTGTGGTCAGCGTGCCGGCCCTGGCGGTTCTGGGCGGAGCGCTGTGTTACGCGATCTCGCACGTATTCACGAAGCGTCTTTCGGCGACCGAAAGGCCTCTGACCATTCTTTTCTACATGACCGTGATTCAGCTGCCGCTTGGGCTGGTGCCCGCCCTGCCGCATTGGGTCTGGCCTTCCACCGCTCTGTGGCCATGGGTCGGCATCGTTGCGGTGACCGCGCTCTCGGCGCACTACTGTTTGACGCGAGCCTTCCAGCTCGCCGACGCGACGGTGGTCATGCCGATGGACTTTCTGCGCTTGCCATTGATCGCCGTCGTCGGCTTCCTCTTCTACGGCGAGACGTTGAAGATCTGGGTGTTCGTTGGCGCGCTGATCGTCTTCGCCGCAACGTGGCTCAACCTGAAGAGCGCGTCGATCTCGAGCCCGGCTCGCTCCAAGGCCAAGGCGCCGGCCTAATCCTCGCGGGGTCCGGCGTGCCAGAGGCGCCGCCATCCCTCCAGTCCCAGGCGCCGCAGGGTCTCCATGTTCCTCGCAGGAATGGCGCCGACGTCTGATGTAGCCAGCGCCGCGCGCTCGACGCTCTCCTCCCGGAGCAGATGGAGCATCGGGTAGGGCGAGCGGTTGGTGTAGTTCTCGATGTCGTCCGGACCGCTGCCTGCGAACTGGTACCGTGGGTGGAAGCTGGCGATCTGAATCTCTCCAGTGAGCCCAAGAGCTTCGACCGTCGCGTCGGCCACGTCGAGAAAATCGTTGTAGTCGAGAAAGTCGTTGAGGACAGCGGGATGGATGAGCAGAATAGTTTCACAGGTCTGCAGATCAGCGGCTTGCAGCCCACGAAGCTCGCGAGTGAGATCTACCAAGAGCGCGTCCTCCGATTGCGCTTCGCTGACGCAATATCGGATACGATCGTTCGCGTAAACCGTTTTCGCAAACGGACACAAATTCAGCCCGATGACGGCCTTCTCGATCCACTCCCGCGTCTTGGCGATGACCGCGGCGGCGCTCGCGTGCTGCGTCACGGCGGCGAGCCCTGAGGAGAAGCATTCATCCTTCGGATGATAGCAGCACGGCGTTCAGACTCGAACGGTTGACGAACCACCTTCCATGACGGAGAACGCGCGATCCATCGGCGGGCAGCAGGCGGTCACGCATCGCGCGATCCTGTCGATCGCCGTACCGATCATGATCTCGAGCGTATCGACACCGCTTCTCGGCGTCGTCGATACGGGCGTGATGGGGCAGATTCCAGATCCGGCGTACATCGGCGCGGTCGCGCTGGGTGCGCTGATCTTCAACTTCGTATTCTGGGGCTTTGGTTTCTTGCGCATGGGCACTACTGGCCTGACGGCCCAGGCCCTTGGCGCCGCCGACGCGGTGGAAATCCGCGCGAGCCTGGGACGTGCGGTGTTGATCGCCTTTGCCGTCGGCGCCTGTCTCATCGCACTCCAAAGGCCGATCCGGGAGCTGGCCCTCGCTCTGATCGACGCCAGCCCGCAGGTCGAGGCGTTGGCGCGCGACTACTACGACATCCGGATCTGGGCCGCGCCCGCGACGCTCGCGAACTATGCCCTGCTCGGCTGGTTCATCGGCCTGGGACGGGCGCGGGTGGCATTGGTGCTGCAATTGGTCCTCAATCTCATCAACATCGCCCTCGATGCGTTTTTCGTCCTTGGACTCGACATGGGCGTAAGGGGAGTAGCCGTTGGAACATTGATCGCGGAGGTGGCCGCGGCTTTGGTTGGGGTCGCTATCGCCGCGCGGCATCTGCGTGGCCTCGGTGGGCGCTGGAACTTCGCGCGCCTCGCGGCGCCGGAGCGCATACGGCGCACGCTTGCCGTCAATCGCGACATCATGATCCGGTCGGCGGCGC
Source organism: uncultured beta proteobacterium (assembly GCA_963747025.1). GTDB lineage: Bacteria > Pseudomonadota > Gammaproteobacteria > Burkholderiales > SHXO01 > SHXO01. The sequence continues at coordinate 210,768 of CAVVDJ010000002.1, read as the reverse complement.
TGATCTTCGTTTTTGCTTGGTTCATGGCGCACGGCGCCCGGCAAGGCGACACGATACTGGCTGCGAACGCGGTGTTGATGAACTTCATCGCGGTTGCAGCGTTTTTTCTGGACGGGCTCGCGTTCGCCGCCGAAGCGCTGATTGGCAGAGCGGTAGGCAGCGCCAACCGGGAGGGCTTCACCGCCGCAGCGCGCATGACGACCTGGTGGGCAACCGGGATCGCGCTGCTGGCGTCAGTCTTGTTCGCAGCGCTCGGTACACTGATAGTCGACGCGCTCACGGTCGACCCGGCCGTACGCGCCGCCGCCCGCACCTATCTGCCCTGGGCAGCCGCTTCGCCTTTGGTCGGCGTCTGGTGCTTTCAGCTCGACGGGATCTTTATCGGCGCGACCCGCACGGCACAGATGCGCAACGCGATGTTGCTGTCACTCGCGATTTTCCTGGCCGCATGGTGGCTGCTGGTGCCGTTTGGCAACCATGGCCTGTGGGCATCGTTCTACGTTCACTACGCTGCCCGCGCCGCGACGCTGTTTTCCTACTATCCCGCCCTGGTTCGTTCCATACCGGCGTGAACAATGCCACCCGGCGACGGCGCGCTCAGCCTGTCGAAGGGCCCGCTCCGCCTCGGAGATAGCGTCTTCGCGCCGGCTTCAGCGCGGCCAACGCCAGCACAGCGGTAGCGAAATTCATCGCGATCACGACCGCGAACACCGATATCCAGGTTCCGGTGCGCTGGTACAGCAGCGCAGCCAGCGGCGCCCCGAGGATGGAACCGACGCCTTGCGCCATGTAGAGAAAGCCATAGTTGGTGGTGGCGTGGCGCGCGCCGAACGTATCGGTCAGTGTCGAGGGAAACAAAGAGAAGATCTCGCCCCAACCGAAGAACACCAATCCGGACAGCAAAACGAACAGGACCGCATTGTCCCGAGTGAGCAACCACGCCGTCATTGCCACACCTTCCAGCATGAACGCGATGAACATGGTGTGCTCGCGCCCGATGCGGTCCGACAGCCAGCCGAAGAACGGCCGCGTCAAGCCGTTGGTGAGGCGATCCAAGGTGAGTGCAAGCGGCAGCGCGGCAAACCCCAACACGGTGGTTTGGGTAATGCCAAAGTCCTTCGCAAACGCTGCCATCTGGGAGATGACCATCAGTCCTGAGGTGGACATCATGGTCATCATCCCGAACATCAGCCAGAAGATCGGAGTCCGCAGCATCGAGCCCGGTGCTACGTCGCCGACTGCTGGGCCCTGCGGGGCCGTGCTTGAACCTTCCTGCATCTCCGGCGGCCGCTTGAGCGCCAAAGCGGCAAGCAAGCCCACCGCACCGATGATCCATCCGTAGACCACCAAGGTTCGCTCGTAACCCGATGCCGCGAGGCTGCCCGAAATGGGAAAGGTCGTCAGCATCGCACCCATGCCATAGCCTGCGGCGACCAGGCCAGTGGCAAGGCCCCGCTTGTCCGGGAACCATTTGACCATCAGGCCGATGACGCCGATGTATACGATCCCGGTACCGATGCCGCCGAGCACGCCATAGGTCAGATACAGCCCGAGAAGACTTTCGGCGCGGGCAGCCAATATCCAGCTCGCGCCGGTAAACGCCGCACCAACGGCCAGCAGGCGTTGGGGGCCGAACCGGTCGGCCAGGAACCCCTGCAGCGGCGATAGGAAGGTCTGCAGCACGATCAAGATCGAGAAAGTGACCTGCAGTTCTGCCAAAGAGACGCCGAGCTTCGCCGAGATCGGCTTGGTAAAAAGCGTCCAGACGTACTGCGGGCTCGAGATCGCCATCATGCAAATGACGCCGACGGCGAGCTGGACCCAGCGGGTGAACGCTGTCGGCGGCCCTTGCGCGGCGCCGTGCTGAGCCGTCGCGGCGCTACTCGCTGCGGTTTCTGACGTCATGCCGGCCCCTCTATCTGGCCGCCGGATTGTGCCGCCACACGAGCGGCCGCTTGCCTGCCTCTGCAGCTACAAGCTCTTCCAGATATTTGGACGGCACCATGTCGTACGCGTAGTCGATAAGCACCGCCATCATATCCTTCACACGCTCGGGATACCTGCCGGCTACGTTTTCCTGCTCTTCGGGATCATTCGCGATATTGAACAGCTCGACTCTAGTCGGTAATGCCGCGTAGACGATCAATTTCCATTCGCCGACCCGGATTGCGCCGAGGAAGTCTTCGACGTTGATCAGCACCTGCTTGCGCGGACTCAACTGCCCTTCCGCGATCACCGGCCAAACGTCCATGCCGTCCAATTTCTTGGGCTGCTCCAGGGACGCTCCCGCGAGCTTCAGGATCGTCGCATACATATCGCTGACGTGGAGGAACTGAACCACCGTAGAGCCGGGCTTGATCTTCCCGGGCCAGGAGATCAACGCGACAACACGCACGCCGCCCTCATACAAGCTGCCCTTTCCTTCCCGGTATATGCCGTTGTCGGCTGCGAAGTCGCTCACGTCGCCGTCTCCGCTGGGGTATTTGGTCGGCATGGCCCCGCCATTGTCGCTCTGGAACACGACCAGCGTGTTGTCCAACATATGCCTGCGCTCGAGCGCCGCCACGATCTCACCTACCGCGTGATCCAATGCCGCGACCGCACCGGCATAGTTGCGTTGGGCCACTTCGGGAAGCTCACGATAGGGCTCGACGAATTCCTTGGACGCCCCGTATGGGGCGGCCGGCGCTGCGAACGAAAGGATCAGCAGCAGCGGATGCGCACTGTCCTGGCGCTCGATCACCCTGACTGCATCTTTCGCCAGCAGTTGCGTGACATAGCCGTCTTCCTTCAGCGGTTGTTCGTTCCGACGCCAATCTGTCCTGGCCGATCTCTTGATGGCAGCGTCCACTTGCCCGCTGAGCGTGCCGTAGAAGTAGTCGAAGCCCCTGCGCGTCGGCCAAAACTCGGCCTGTGCATGTCCGAGCTGCCATTTGCCGATGAAGGCGGTGGTATAGCCCACCTGTTTCAGCGCCTGGCCCAACGTGCGTTCCTCCAAAGGTAGGCCGAACCGGCTCGAGGGCAGGATCGACATCGTTTGCAATCCGTAGCGCATCGGATAGCGCCCCGTGATCAGCGCCGCCCGCGTCTGCGTGGAGAACGGCTGCGCGTAAAGCGCATTGAGCACGGCTCCGCTTGCCGCGAGCCGGTCGAGGTTGGGAGTGCGGATCGAGCCGCCATGAAAGCCGACGTCCTTCCATCCCAGATCATCGGCCAGGATATAGACGATGTTGGGATGCTCATCAGCGCGGACCGTCCCGACCGTCGACATCACCAGACAGCCGGCAACCGTTGCTGAGCAACAACGCCACCACCAGTGCCGGAACCCGGCCATATCAGTATCTCCGCCTCATTTGCGTCAGCCCATTCGCTGAGTCTGCGTATGATACGATCTAGGCGTAGATTCGCCGAGCCACGCCCCGTCGATTCTCGCTGCGAAAGGTATGGCCTTCCCCCCGCTGCTCTGACACGCTGAAGTGGCAACACCCGTCCCCTCCTCTGCGCTGCGCGAGCGCCAATTGCTGTTGGATTGGCTCGATCGAGCCGCGCAGCGCATGCAGGCGCATCGTCGCTTGCGCGAGGCAGGCTGGATCGCCTGCGCACTTCTATCGGCGCTAGGACTTTACCTGCTGCTCCACACCTTCGGCGCTCCCAATTCGGTGCTGGTCGCGGTGGTTGCGCTGTTGCTGCTGGCCACCGCGGTCGCTGTCGCATTCTTCGCCTGGCGTTGCGCCCATCGTCCAAGCTTGTCCTCTGCGGCTGGGGAGGTGGACGCCCGGCTCGATCTCAAGGATGAGCTGAAGAGCGCATTCTGGTTTGCGCATCAGGATCCCCCGTCCGCCGCAGAGGTATTGATGCTGCGTCACGCTGCGGAGATGGTGCTGCGCCTCGACCTGCGCGTGAGTCTTCCGTTTCGCGTCCCTGGCAATTTCGGCGCTGCGGCGGTGCTGGGCGCGATCGTGCTGGGGCTAACCTTCGCCGGCCGCGACACAACGCACGCCGCCGGATCTGGCGTTGCTTTGGCGGGGGATCTGAAAGCAGACGCGCGCACGCTGTTGCACAGTGGGAATACGGAACAAGACGGCGTGTTCCGTTTTGACGCCAAGGCATCATCGCCTTCGGCGCTCAAAGCTCAAGGGGAGAGCGAGCTGTGGGCCAAGGCCGAGGAATTGGCTCAGAGCCTGAAAGACGCGGAGGAACGCGCCGAGTTGCGGCGCGCCATACAAGCTCGCGACGTGAAGCGTGTTCGCGAGCTTCTCGAACCCGCGGAGCAAAGCGCACTCGCCAGTCCCGCTGGAACCGACGCGCGGGCGCAGGCTGGTCAGGTATCGGCCGACGTAGCGCAGGCCATCCTCGAGCGGCTGCAATCGCTGCTCGGTCAGGGCAGCAGCGAATCGAAGCGCGAGGATCCAGGACTGGCTGCCAGCGATCGCGAAGGTGGCGTACCGGGCTGGCGCGACAACGGTGCGCAAGAGTCGCAGCGGCGTGACACGGAGCAGCACACGACGATGGATGCGCTGAACGATGCACTGCGCGCCCTGTCGCAAGCGGCGACCGGCGATCGGCCGATGGCAAACAGCCCACCGGGCCAGACCTCGCAGAACAACGGCAGAACCAATATCAACGGCGGCGCCATGGGCATGCGGGTAAATACCAGCGAGGCCGGGGCGGGAGGAGAGGACGCGCCGCCGGACGCGCCGAGCGAGGGCGTCGGCGAGCCGGTGCTGGGCAAGCCCACTTTGCGCCTTGCGGCACAACTTCAACGCTTGAGCGCCGGAACCGTTCAAAACGAATCGGCTTCAGGCGCAGCCGAAGGTTTCTACACTGCCACTCAGGCGCAAGCCGCGCGCCTCGACTTCACTACCGCCGCAGTCGCGGAACACGGCGCCAACGAATCCGCACTCACGCGGGAGCAGGTTCCCATCGCCTATCGCGCATCAGTCAAACGCTACTTCCTGACCGAGCACGGCAAAGAACGCTGATGCGCAGACTCAGCGGCCAGGGTTCGCCCGCACCGCTATAGACGCCTAGAGATGCACCGTTGAGCTTTCTCGCCTTCTCGCCGTTGACCGCGTACGCGTTGCTCGCCGGAGTCGCGGCGCTGATCTGGCTGCTGTATCTCATCAAGCCACGCATGCCGCGCGTGCCGGTAGCCTCGACGTTGCTTTGGCGGCGCGTGCTCGGGGAAGCGCGCTCGCGCAAGGACCGTTGGCGTTGGCTGTTGTCGCTGCTGCTCGCGCTCGCGATCGGCTTGAGCCTGGCCTTTGCCCTCACGCGGCCTGAGCTGCGCGTCTTGGGCGCCTCGCACCAGCGCATCGTCGTGATCATGGACAACTCTGCTTCGATGGCGGCGCGCACCCGCGACGGCAGCACACGCTGGCGGCACGCGGCCGAAGGCGCGCGCCGGGTCCTCCGGCGCGCTGGAGCCGGCAGCGAAGCTTTGGTGCTCGACACCGCCCGGCGCGCACCGCTCGCGGGCTTCGTTCCGGTGGAGCAGGCGCTGGAGCAGTTGAGGCGCGTTCCACTTTCGCCTGAGGCAAGCGGGCGTGTGCCGCCGCTTCCAGTCGGCGCGACAATCACCGCCGCACACTTTTTCACCGATGGAATCGGCGTCGATAGCGTGCCGCGCGGGATTGTGGTGCATTCCGTCTTCGAAGCCGCCGACAACGTCGGCATCACCAGCTTCGAGGCACGTCCGGTTCCGGGTGATCCCACGCGCTACGAGGCCTTCCTGCAGGTTGTCAATGCGGCGCCGACGCCGAAGCAGGTTGCGCTGGAGGTCGTTGGTGCGGATGGGTTTCGAGTTGAACGCCAGCTGCAAATAGCCGGCGCCTCCACCGTCAATCAGATGCTGGACGTCAGCCGTTTCGATCAGGGGCTGCTGCGTGCACAGGTTTACTCCCAGGGCGATGCGTTCGACCTCGACGACACCGCGTACTGCGTCGTTTCGCCGCACCGGGACCGGCGCATCCTGCTGGTCAGCAGCGGCAACGCGTTTCTCGAAGACTCCTTGCGCGCCCTGCCTGGAATCGCGTTAACCGTTCGCAGCCCGTCCGAGGTTGCTGCACTGCCGGCCTTCGACGCGTACGTGTTCGACCGATATGCGTCGCGCGACGCCCCCGCTGCCGGGGCGCTTCTGTTCCGTCCACCGACTGCTGCCTGGATCGACGCCAAGTGGCGGCCCGTGAGTCGATCGGAGGTTGCGGAGCTGGGACCGGTCGCATGCGCTCACGGCAGGCGTAACGTGGCGTGATCTGCGGATGGAGAGTGCGCAGATCGCGGATGAGGGACCATCGGGCGCAGTGGTTACGGCGAAGACGGCGGTCGACGGCAGCGCGGGCGCACTGGTCGTTGCTGGGCGCGCGCATGCCCGGTGGGTCGCAGTCGGCTTCGCGTTACAGGACTCCAATTTTCCGTTGCAGCCTGGCTTCCCGGTGTTTCTCGGAACGGTCTTGGGCTGGCTTACCGAAACGGCCAGAGTCGCGAGTGAGGTATCGGTCGGATCGAGGTCCCGATCGGCGACGCGCAAATCCGGGACAGCCGCGACCACCGGATCGACGCCATCGCCACAGCGCACGGTACGCTGTTCGAAGCGCCAAAGCCCGAGGTGTATGTCGCCAGCAACGGGCAGCAGCGGCTCATCGTGGTCGCCAACGCGATGGATCCGCGTGTAAGCCAGATCAACCATAGTCGTATCGGGCCGGACGGGCATCTACCTGCTGCCGGCCGACCCCGCCCCGCGTGGCCCGAACCATGGATTTGGTTGCTTGGGCTGGCCTTTGTTCTGCTCATCGGGGAGTGGGTCGCCTTCAGTCGCCGGATCACCATATAGCCATGCAAGTGGGCCTCGCGATGTGGTGGCCGCTTTGGCTGATGTCGGCCGTGCCGTTCATATGGTGGCTTACTCGGCGCAGCCGCGGTGGCGTAAGTCCGCGGCGCATCGCTCTCGCCGCGGCATTGCGCTCGCTCGCGCTGGCGTCTGTCGTACTCGCGTTGTGTAGCCCCAGCCTGTACTCGCGCACGCATGCGATCTCCGTGGTGTACGCGCTCGACGTCTCGCGCAGCATCGATCCCGCGTTTCTGCTCACGGCGCTGGACTGGATGCGTGAGGCCAATGCGCAATACCGCCCCGCGCACACGAGCTACGTCGTGTTCGCCGACCGCGCGGAGCTGCTCAAGAATTTGAACGACATCCAATCCGTAGCCGTTCGCCAAACCGGTGAGGGCGATGGCACCGCGGCGGTGGATCAAAGCGCCACGGACATCGAGCAGGCAGTCGCTGCGTCGATGCTCGGATTCCTCCCCGATTATGCGAAGCGGTTGGTTCTGATCACCGACGGGAACCAGACGCAAGGCGACGTGTGGCGCGAACTGCCGCGGCTGCAGTCGGAGCACGTGCGCGTTTTTGCGCTTCCCGCGCCCTCCGGCTTCACGGCGGAAGCATGGATCGACGCTCTCGAGGCACCGGACGGGGTGCGTCAGCAACAGCCCGTAACGGTGCGCGTGCGGTTAGCCTCCACCTTGGAGACGCAAGCACGATTGCAGATCGCGGTGGCAGGCGACGTAGTTTCCGACCGGAACATGAAGCTCACCGCGGGGGCGAACGAAGTGTCGTTGGAGGTTCGCTTCAAGCGCGCCGGTGCGAACCCCGTCCAGGCGAGGCTCGCAACACCGGATGGTCACGCGCAAAGCTCCCTCCAGAGCGTCTGGGCGGGACCGCGATTGCGACTGCTTTTCGTCGAGGGCGGTCGGACCGGCGCGCGCTATCTTGCCGATGCTTTGGCTGTGCAGGGAATCGACGTCAAATCGATCACGCCCGAGCGCTTCGCGGAGGAACCCGCGGCTGCGCTGCGCCGCGTCGATGCAGTATTGCTGAGCGACGTTCCCGCCGACCGGCTGGACGAAGAGGCAACACGCCGTCTGGAAGCGTTCGTGCGCGATCTGGGTGGCGGACTGATCTTCGTGGCCGGCGAAAACACCTATGGCAAAGCCGGGTTCTCAGGGAGTGGCGTGGAACGCCTACTCCCGGTCAAGTTCGAGGCTCGGCGCAAGCGCAAGGAGCTGGATCTGGTGCTGCTGATCGATCGCTCCTACAGCATGCACGGGCGCAAGCTCGAGCTTGCGAAATCGGCTGCGTTGGCGACGCTGGATCTGATGGAAGAGCAGCACCGGCTGGCGGTCGTGGCGTTCGATTCCCAGCCGCATGACGTGGTGCCGTTGGCCGAGGTGGGGAGCAAGCGCCGCGCCGAGGACTTCATCAGCAGCATGACCTCCGCCGGCCGCACCGACATCTACAACGCTCTCTGGCGCGCGCGTGAGCTGCTCAAGGCTTCCCAGGCCAAGACCAAGCACGTGATCCTGCTTTCCGACGGCGAAACAGCCCCACCGCCGAACGCGCGCGCGCCCGCCGAGCGTGCATCCGACAGCAGAGCGATGCTGGAGATGCTTCACAGCATGGGTTACGGTCACGGTGAGATCGACAAGCTGATGGCCGAAGAAAAGCCTGCGCACCCGAGCTCGGCGGGCGGCTTCGAAGACCTGGTGGCAGACATGGCGGCAGCCAACATCACTTTGTCCACGGTCGCGATCGGCGACAAGCCAAATCTGCCTCTGATGACCGGCCTGGCGCAGTGGGGGAACGGCAAGAGCTACGTTGCGCAGCGGGACAGCGAGATTCCCGCACTCTTCGTCACCGAGGCCCGGCGGTTGCTGGGCGAGTCGCTGATCGAAGAGCCATTTCGGCCAGTCGCCAAACGGCGCAGCGAGATGCTGGCCGGCATCGATTTCGAATCGGGACCCGAACTCAAAGGCTTCGTCGCGGGCAGGGCAAAGCGCTTCTCGGACGTATTGCTGCAAGCCAAGCACGAGCAACCGCTGCTGGCGGAAACCCGCTATGGGCTGGGCAAGACCGTGGCGTTCCTCTCCGACGCCAAGAACCGTTGGGCGGCAGACTGGCTTGCTTGGCCCGGGTACGGGAAGTTTTGGGCGCAAGTCGTGCGCGGCGCCGCGCGCGGTGCGGCAACACAGGAATTCGCCTGGCAGGTTACGCGCCACGGGGGCGAGGGTTTGCTCAAACTCACCGCGCTGACCGCCGACGGCGCCTTTCGCAACGATCTGTGGCCCAAGGCACGCGTACTGCAACCGAACGGGGAATCGACCGTGGTCGTGTTGCGCCAGTCCGCACCGGGCACCTACAGCGCTCGCATCGCGCTCGATGCAGTGGCGGCAGCGCCGTATCGGTTCGAGTTGCTCCCCGGTCCCGGTCTCCTTCAGCAGGAAGTCACGCGCATCGGCGAGCGCGCTCTTTACTACTCGCAGAGCGACGAATTTCGCGCGCGGCCAGCGGACGTGGGGATGCTCAAGGCTCTGAGCGAGCGCACAGGAGGCAGGTTCGCGCCGAGGACCGACGAGATCTTCGCGCGCTCGTCGGACGGCGGCATGCTCGCGACACTGCTCTGGCCACTGCTGGCAGGCGCGGCGCTTCTACTATTCCTGCTCGAGATCGTCGTCCGACGCGCGCCCTGGTCCATCTTGGACGGCGCGGCAGCATCGGCTCCTCCCGCGCCAGCGCATCGCTGAGCACGGTCGGCATTGCGGTGCAGACGCGCTGCTCGCGTGTCGTGCAGTGCACTTCAACCGTTCGCGCACGGCGCAAGCGCGTCCGCTGTGCCGCCTGTCTAGCCGAGACTGCGCGTTGCACCGCTTGGTTGACAACCGCGAGACAGGGGGATTCTAATCGTCGTACCGTCGGTGGCGCGGTGGCTGTCGCAGTACGGAGACCGGCGCGGTTCGAAGCCACGGCCCGCGGTGTATCAACCAACTAACATAAGTTGTTGAGAGGAGGAGCGAGCATGAGTCGAGTCAGACGCAATCTACTGACCGGCGTCGGGGGTATCGCGTTGGCGGTCTTCGCCGCTTCCGCACTGGCGCAGGCAAGCAATGAATGGGGGTTCTACGGGGGGGACTACGGCAACACGCGCTACAGCACCCTCAACCAGATCAACACCGGCAACGTCAAGAAGCTGAATGTCGCATGGATCCGTTCGTTAGGATCGCTCGAGTCTCAGGAGTCGACGCCGCTGATCATCAACGGCACGATGTACGTGACCACGTCGACCGGTCCGAAGTACGTTTTCGCCCTCGACGCCAGGAGCGGCGCGATCAAGTGGAAGTACGAGCCGGAGCTGCCCGGCGACTACTTCGCAACGGTCTGTTGCGGACTCGACAACCGCGGCGCCGCGTACGCCAACGGCAAGCTGTTCGTCGGCCGCCTGGATGCCAAGCTGGTCGCGCTCGACGCGAACACGGGCAAAGAGCTGTGGAGCGCGACGGTCCAAGACTACAAGAAAGGGCACGCGATCACTTCACCGCCTGTGGTCTACAAGAACCTCGTGGTGACGGGCATCGCCGGCGGTGAATATGGCGTCCGTGGTTTCGTCGAAGCCTTCGATCAGAACACCGGGAAATCGGTGTGGAAGACCTACACCATCCCCGGTCCAGGTGAGCCCGGCAACGAAACCTGGAAAGGAGATTCGTGGAAGACCGGCGCCGGGTCGACCTGGTACGTCGGCTCCTATGATCCCAAGCTGAATCTGGTGTACTGGTCGACCAGCAACGGCGGTCCTTGGGGCGGCCAGACTCGCGGCAATGACTCGAGCAACATCCTGCCGTATACGAACCTCTGGACCTCGTCCCAGATAGCCTTCGACGGCGACACCGGTAGGGTCGTTTGGGCCTACCAGATGACGCCCTCGGATGTATGGGATTTCGACGGCGTCAACGAAGGCGTGCTCGCCGATCTCAACATCGGCGGGGCAAAGCAGCCGGCGTTGATGAAGGCCGACCGCAACGGCTTCTTCTATGTTCTCAACCGCGAGAGCGGCAAGCTTCTCTCCGCCGCGCCGTTCGTCTACGTGAACTGGGCGAAAGGCGTGGACATGAGCACGGGCATGCCGATCGAGGATCCGACCAAGCGTCCGCGGCTGGGCGTCTGGGCACGCGACGTGTGCCCGAACTTGATCGGCGGGAAAAACTGGGAGCCGATGTCCTATAGCCAGCAGACCGGGCTGGTGTACATCCCGACCTTCAACATGTGCATGGACATCGCCAACAAGCAGGAGGAGTACACGCCCGGCAAGTTCTACCTCGCTTCGGAGTTCAATCTCGACATGGCGGGAAACAGCGGCACTAACCTCTCCGAGTTCGTGGCTTGGGATCCGCTGGCAGGCAAGAAAGTCTGGGGTATCAAGGAAGACTTGCCGTTCCTGGGCGGCGCAATGTCAACCGCCGGTGGGCTGGTCTTCTATGGCAACCAGCATGGTGAGCTGAAAGCCGTCGACGCCAAGAACGGCAATGTGCTGTGGAAGTTCAACGTCGGCACCGGGATTCTGCAGAGCCCGGTCACCTATATGGTCGATGGCAAGCAATATCTGGCGGTGGTGGCCGGCCGCACCAAGGGTCCACCCTCGTTCTTCGGGAAGATCGGCCAGCGTGTGACCGATGCCAGCCCCGAAGGTGGGATGCTGGTGGTGTTCGAGCTGGGCAGCTGAGAATGGAGTGAGTAGGGCAGAGCGGCGGGGTCTTGCGACCCCGCCGCTTCACGTTGAAGCTGGATCAAAAGGTGACGAAGCGTCGCGTGGCCAGTGCCGCACACAGTCATTCCAGGGCTGCCCGCGAGGGCAGAAGCGGAAATTCAGATCTCTCCATCTCCGTGACGCTGGCCCGCGATGTCGAGCTGAGCCTTATTCACCAATCAGGAAATCCACCATCGGTGCAAATGATGGGTCATAGACCCTGGCGCGTGGTTCCGCTGCTCGCAGTCCTGACGTTCGCGCCCACGTGGTGCGAAGCCGCCGAGGAACCGACGCGCCCTGAAAACCCATACATAGGTCGCGCCGACATCGCCGAAGAAGGACGCAGCCTCCTCAACCAGTATTGCGCTCACTGTCACGGTCCCAACGCCGAGCAGGGCGAGCGTCCACGCGACCTGCGCCGCCTCAAGATCCGCTACGGCAACGACGCCATTGTCGTGTTCTGGACGACAGTTCACCAGGGCCGCATGGACAAGGGTATGCCGGTCTGGCAAGGCGTGCTGCCAGACGATACGCTGTGGCGCATCTTCAGTTTCCTGGAAACCGTTCAGACTCAACCCTGACGCGAGTGCCTGATCTGTCGGGTTCGCCGCGGCTGTTGGGGAATTGCGAATGACGCGTTGGCTCAAACAGATCGGGTATCTGGTTGCCTACGGCGCCGTCGGCGCGCTGCTGGCGCTGCTGACCGCCTACGTGGTTTATCTCAAGCATCTGCCAGAGCCCGAGATCTGGCATCGGGTCAAGCTGGACGGCGAATTTCGTGCGGCGGACGCGTCGGCCGTCAAGACGCTGGACGATTACAGACGCGTTGAAGAGCGTGTGTTCGTTCAACTGCGCGAGAAAGTCTACGATCGCATCGCGCCCCAAGAGCGGCGCATTCTGAATCGCTACTCCACGGGCAGCCTCGCCGACCCGGAAGCGCATCCACCGGACTGGAACCGCACCTTCGAGTTGCCGGTCGCCAATCCACGCGGCGGAGTCCTCCTGATCCACGGGCTGACGGACTCGCCCTACTCCATGCGCTGGCTCGCGCAACGGTTGCACAGCATGGGCTACTGGGCAGTCGGTATCCGATTGCCGGGTCATGGAACCGCTCCCTCCGGCCTGCTCAGCTTTACCTGGCAGGACCTGGCAGCGGCTACCCGCGTCGGCGCACGATACTTGCGCACGCGAATCGGCGCTGACCGACCGCTCTATCTCGCTGGTTATTCCATGGGCGCCGCGCTCGCCGTCGAGTACGAGCTGGCGCGCATGCAGGGTGAGCAACTGCCGGCAACAGCGGGGCTCATTCTATTTTCTCCGGCGATTGGCGTGTCGCCTGCTGCAGCGTTCGCGGTATGGCAGGGGCGCCTGGCGGCTATTCCGGGACTCGAGAATGCGGCTTGGACGGCGATCGCGCCCGAGTACGATCCATACAAGTACAACTCCTTCACCGTCAACGCCGCCGTACAGGTTTACACCCTCACGCAGATGATCCGCGCGCGGCTGGATGCGCTCGCCACTGCAAGCGCAGTCAAAGGAATGCCGCCGATCCTTGCATTCCAATCGGCAGTCGACGACACCGTCTCCGCGCCGGCGGTTGTCGATGCGCTGTTTCGCAGACTCGCGCCAGCAGGTCACCAGCTGGTGGTGTTCGACATCAATCGATCTGCAAAGGCCGACCCGCTGCTCCGCCCAGGCATCATCGCCGTGCGCGATCTGATGCTCAAAGCGCCACCGCAACCATTCGACCTGACCGTCGTCACGAACGAATCCCCGGACAGCACGGCAGTGATTGCCCTCCGGCGCGCGGCGCTAGAGACAGCCACGCATAGCGAACCGACCGGACTCGCCTGGCCACGCGATGTATTCTCACTTTCGCACGTGGCGCTGCCGTTTGCAGCCGACGATCCCGTGTACGGCGCGATACGCCCGGAGAAACCCGAGATGGTTTTTCTCGGAAACGTGGAGCTGCACGGCGAGCGCGGCCTGCTCGCCCTGCCGGTTGGGGATCTGATCCGATTGCGCCACAATCCGTTCAACGCGTATGTCGACGCTCGCATCCGCGCTTTTCTGGAGCGATCGCACTGAGCAGGACTGCACGGCTGCGCTCGCACCGCCTAGCGTAGGATATGGCCTTCATCTAAGGAGGAGACGGGCGATGCGTTATCGAACGTTCGGCCGCAGCGGCTTGCAAGTCTCGGAACTGGTCTTCGGTGGCGGTTGGGTGGGCGGCGTGCTGATCCATCAGGACGATGCCACGAAGCTGAACACCCTGCGCCGCGCCATGGACGCCGGAATCAACTGGATCGACACGGCACCTGCATACGGAAAGACCCAATCCGAGCAAGCGCTGGGCTGGCTGCTCAGGGAGATCGAGGCCACCCCTTATTTGTCGACCAAGGTCTTACTCGACACTGCGCGGCTGGGAGATATTGCGGGGCAGGTCGAACGCGGCCTCCACGACAGCTTGCAACGGCTGAATCGAGACTCCGTCGATTTGCTGCTGCTTCACAACCCAATCGAGCCAACCACCGCAGCCGGAACCGTGACGCCCGAGCACGTGCTTGGCAGCAACGGGGCAGCCGATGCCCTGGAGCACGCGAGAGAGAAGGGCCTGACCCGGTATATCGGCTTCACCGCTCTAGGCAACGCGGCAAGCTGCCGGCAGGTTGTCGACAGCGGGCGCTTCGATGCTGCACAGGTGTACTACAACTTGCTCAATCCCAGCGCTGGGCGCTCGATGCCGAAGGGCTGGAGCGGTCACGACTTTGGCGCCCTGATCGCCGCCTGCAAGGCGCAGGGGACGGCGGTCATGGCGATCCGCGTGTTCGCCGCGGGCGTGCTCGCAAGCGACGTGCGGCATGGGCGTGAAATCATGATCACTCAGGGCACGCAGATCGCCGGCGAGGAGCGCCGTGCGCAAGCTGTGGTCGCCGCGCTCGGCAGCGCATACGGTACGCGCGCCCAAACCGCGCTGAGGTTCGCTCTCACCAATCCGGACGTATCCTGCGCGATCATCGGGCTGGCGGAGCCCGCGCACTTGGAAGAAGCGCTGGCGGGCGCGGAAGCGGGCCCGCTTCCCCGACAAGCCTTGGACACGCTGGAGCGCTTGTATGCCGTCGATTTCTCGCGCTAGTGCTTTATTGTGAGGTGACCGGTAGGCGTGATAGGGTCCGATTCGCTCTCCATCTACGACTCGACACGAGTCTGGCGTGCCGGAGCAAGAACAAATAAGGAACCGGGAGGCCACCATCATGCAGGCGCAGTTTTCTCCGGAGCTCAAGCGCAGGACGATCCTGAAGGTCTCGTGGCGGCTGCTGCCCCTGATCGTCGTTTGCTACCTGATCAACTACATCGACCGCACCAACGTCTCCGTCGCCGCGCTCACCATGAACAAGGACCTGGGCCTTTCGGCTACCATGTTCGGTCTTGGCGCGGGCATTTTTTTCTTCGGTTACGCTTTCTTCGAGGTGCCGAGCAACATCGTGCTGCGCCGGGTCGGCGCCAGGCTGTGGATCGCCCGCATCATGATCACTTGGGGCGTGATCTCCGCACTCATGGCAGCCGCTACGGGGCCGATCAGCTTCCTGGCGCTGCGCTTCGCGCTGGGGGTGGCGGAAGCCGGCTTCTTCCCCGGCATGATCTATTACCTCACGCAATGGTTTCCATCCGCGGTCCGGGCCCGCGCCATATCGATCCTGTATATCGCCGTGCCCACCTCCAACGTAATCGCAGCGGTGCTCTCCGGCGCCATTCTGGGGATGGATGGCGTGCTCGGTCTCAAAGGCTGGCAATGGATCTTCATCATCGAGGCGACACCCGCCGTCCTCCTTGCTTTCGTTGTGCTATGGCTTATGACCGACCGGCCGGCCGTAGCAACCTGGCTCAAGCCGGAGGAGCGAGAATGGCTCGAAAGCGAGCTGGAGGCAGAGCGGACCCGAATCGAGAGCGCCGGCCAAATGAGCATGCTTCGCGCGCTTGTCGAGTGGCGAGTGCTGGTCTTGTCGGCAATCTATCTCACCGGCGTTACAGCCAGTTACGGGGTCGTATTCTTCTTGCCTCAGATCATCAAGGGCCTCGGCCTGTCTAACTTCACGACCGGTCTGGTGACCGCGATCCCCTATGTCTTTGGTACGATCGGCCTCGTGGTGTGGGGCTATTCCTCTGACCGGTACAACGAGCGCCGCTGGCACCTCATCATTTCGACCAGTGTCGCCGCCGTCGGATTGTTTTGCGCCGGCTGGTTCAGCCATTCGTTCTGGGCGGTCGCCGCGTTCGCGGTCGCCGCGATCGGCATCTATGGATCGCGACCGTCGTTCTGGCCTATGCCCTCACTGTTTCTTACCGGAGGGGCCGCGGCGGTGGGCATGGCGCTGATCAACTCCATCGGCAACTTGGGAGGCTATCTGGGACCGATCGTCGTCGGGATGATCAAGGACAGCACGAAGAGCTTCGAGATGGCGCTTTACTTCCTGGGAGCGTGCGCATTGCTCTCGGCGGTAATCACGCTGTTTGCCACGCGTGCGACGGATGCCGCGAGAGCACTCGAGCCGGCTCGCGAAAAGCGGTAAAGCAAATTGGAGTGCGCGGCGTCAGACGACCGGCAGCGGTTCGACGTCCAAGGTCGTCACACGCCGCAGCTCGCGGCGATGCTTCCCATCGTCGAAGGGTCGCCCGCGATGCATCGTGGCACGGTTGTCCCAGATCACGAGATCGCCCACACGCCACTGGTGTCGGTACACGAACTGCGGCTGGGTCGCATGCTCGATGAGATCGCGCAACATTAGCCGGCCCTCCGGAATGGGCCAGTCGACGATGCGCGACGCGTGTGAGGCGAGATACAACGACTTGCGCCGCGTGCGCGGATTCGTGTGCACGAGCGGATGGAGGGCGCCTTTGAGCCTGTCCTCCTCGTCCTGCGAGAACTCGAACCCGAGCGTCTGCCGCGAGTATGCGATCGAGTGGTGCGCCCGCAACCCCTCGAGGAGCGCCTTGGTTTCTGGGTCGAGTGCGTCATAGGCCGGGCGCATCGCGGCGAACTCGGTGTCCGCTGGCACCGGCGGGACAACCCTGGCGGACAGCATTGAGTAGCGCCCGGGCGGATCCTGGAACGAAGCGTCGGTATGCCAGAGGCGGTTGCCCAGAGCGTACATGCGTCGGCGGTCCTGCGATTTCAGGATACTACCGGTCTCATCCAGGTTCGAGATGTCGGTGAGGGCCTCATTGCCGAACCGGTTCTTGCCAAGGACCGCCGCGCCGGTATTGCTGTGCAGGGTGCCGTCGAAGCGCTGCGCGAACGCGAGCTGCTCTTCGTCAGTGAACGGCTGGTCGCGAAAGACGAGGACCGAGAACTCATCCATCCCGGCGCGGATCTCGTCGAGCGTCGGGCGGTCGTGAACGTGCCGGAGATCGATCGCGCCGACCTCGGCGGCGAAGTTCGGTTGCAGCTTGCGGAATGTCAGGCTCACGGCCGGTTTCCCCGAGGGCGAGATCAGATCGTTCATAGGATAGGCCATTCAGCCGTTCCATGCAGGACGAGGGCCCCGCCTTTCAGCTTGACTTTGGCCATCGAGCGGGCACACTTCGCGGGACGATTGCGGAGGCTTCCTGGTGGCTGCGAGAGTTCCTGTCGGGCGGACAATATGAGGGCGGTTGCTCTGTCGATTCTCCTAGTGTCTACGTTGACCGCAGTGCTGGTCGGGCCGCAGGCGTGTCGGGCGAGCGAGCCTGCGATACAGCGACTCGGCGCTGAAGGGAAGAAAACGGCCGAGCCGAATGGGATGTCGCCCCGGCTAAGGACTCAACTCTCCGAGGCCAACAAGGTGGAATCGTACTACTGCAGCTGCTATGACGAGCCGGTGAAGCACTATCCGTATCCGGTCGTTGTGCTCAAGACTCCGAACGGGGACTTGATCGCCAGGCCTGAAGGTACGGACGGTGCGCTGTTCTTCACGCCATTGGCCGTCCGCTACGGCAATCGGTATTGCGAGGTCGGTTCGGACGAAAACTGCTACGGCTCGTTCTCGCATCCCTGCGAGTTCACCGATTTCCGCTACGGACCCTATCTGGCGGAGTTCTTCCCAACCTGCAAATCGGACTAGAGCAAAGCGGATCGATGGGGTGGGACTAACCCATCGAAGCAAAATGGCGCAGCATGCGCTCGGCGTCCGCCGCGCACCCCGTGAAGAGACGAAAAGCCTCGACGGCCTGGAACACCGCCATGCCACCGCCGTCCAGAGTGCGGCAGCCACTCCGTTTCGCCGCGCGTAGCAGCTCCGTTTCCAGCGGGAAGTACACGATCTCGGCTATCCAGAGCGGGGGACGCAGCAACTGCTCCGGAAGTGGCAGGCCGGGATACCTGGCCATCCCGGTGGGCGTCGCGTGAATCAGTCCGTCGGCTTGATCCATTGCCTCGGCCAGATCGGTGCCAACCATTGCTCTGCCGCGGCCAAAGAGGGCCGCAAGCCTGTCGGCAAGCTCACTTGCGCGAGTGGTCTCCAGATCGAAAAGGCTTACGCGTCGCGCCCCCATCTTGAGCGCAGCATACGCGACCGCAGCACCGGCGCCGCCAGCGCCGAGCGTGAGCACGCGATCGAGCCTGGCGCCAGGAAGCCCTCGGCGAAAGCTTTCAGCGAACCCCCACCAATCGGTGTTGTGGCCAACCCGTCGGCCATCGCGAAACAGCACGGTGTTGACTGCGCCCAACGCGCGTGCGTCGTCGGAGAGATCGGTCAGGAGAGGAACGACCGACTGCTTGCAGGGATGCGTGATGTTCAAGCCGACAAAACCCAGGCGCTCGGCTGCGGTCAGCAGTTCGACCAGAGCGCCCTGACCAAGCGCCAGCTGGTCCAGATCGATCAGCTTGTAAACGTAGCGCAAGCCTTGTTCAGCACCCTCCCGCTCGTGCAGAGCGGGGGCGCGGGATGCTTGGATCCCGGCACCGATCAAGCCGACCAAGACAGCCGGTTGGAGATCTAGCGCCATGCTAGTTTGGGGCTGAGCCAATGTACGTAACACTATATCGGGACGGCCGCGCCGCGTTATCATTTCCCAGCTAAGGGCAAGGCAGGGACCTTTATGCAGCAATCGATCCGTGTTCTATTGGCAAAGGTCGGCCTGGACGGCCATGACCGCGGCGTGAAAGTCGTCGCCCGCACCCTTCGCGATGCCGGTATGGACGTCATCTACACGGGACTGCACCGGACGCCCGAGGAAGTGGTCAGCTCCGCGATCCAGGAAGACGTCGACATCCTGGGCATCAGCCTGCTGTCCGGTGCCCACATGACCATCTGCCCGCGCGTCGTTGAACTCCTGCGCGAACGGGGGGCGCAGGACATCATCGTCGTCGTTGGCGGAGTCGTGCCTGACGAAGATGTTCCGGCCTTACGGCAAATCGGCGTTCGCGAGATTCTTCTGCAGGATACGGCCCCGCGCCAGATCGTCGAGAGGCTCACGCGCCTGGTCGAAGAGCGCGGTCCCCGCTAGGCCGGGCAACCAATTCAAGACAGTCAGGCGATCAAGATGGAGTGCTGGGAGTTCCCGCCGCGCTACGACGCGTCTTATCGTCCAGAGGCTTCCAGCCGCTATTGGTTTCCGGTGCGCGAAACAATGCCGGCAGCCGAGCGCGAGCGAGCGATCCTGAAGCGTCTCCAGGAAGTCTGCCACTACGCATACGCGTACTCGGCGTTCTACAGAGGAAAATGGGACGAAGCAGGCTTCCATCCCGCCGCCTTGCGCTCGCTGGAAGACTTCGAAGCCAAGGTTCCGGTCATCACCAAGCGCGACCTGCGCGAATCGCAAGCGAAAGCGCCTGCCTTCGGCGAGTACTTGTGTGTTCCTCAGTCCGAGATCTTCCATATCCATGGCTCGTCCGGCACAACCGGGCGCCCTACTGCATTCGCCATCAGCCGCGGCGACTGGGAGGCGATCGCGAATGCGCACGCGCGCGTGATGTGGGGCATGGGGATTCGCCCCGCCGACACGGTCTTCCTAGCGGCGATCTTCAGCCTCTATCTGGGAAGCTGGGGGGCGCTGGCCGGCGCCGAACGCCTGGGCGCAACCTCTTTCCCATTCGGAGCCGGCGCATCGGGGATGAGTGCGCGTGCGGCAAGCTGGTTGGCTCAGATCCGGCCTACGGCTTTCTACGGCACTCCGACCTACGCGCTGCACCTGGCGGATGTAGCGAGGAACGAAGGCCTCGACGCACGCGAGTTCGGCTTAAAGGTTCTGGTCTTCTCTGGCGAGCCGGGTGCGTCGATCCCGTCGGTCATCGATAAGTTGGTAGCGGCATACGGAGCCAAGGTGTTCGATGCCGGATCCATGGCGGAAATGACGCCCTGGATGAGCGTCGCCGGCACGATCGAGAGCTCGCCTGGAATGCTGTTGTGGCAGGACATCGTGTACACCGAGGTCTGCGACCCGAAGACTTTCGTGCGCGTTCCCTTTGGGGCGCGCGGCACACCGGTGTACACGCACCTCGAACGCACCTCCCAGCCGATGATCCGCCTGTTGTCGGGCGATCTGACGATCTGGGAGGACGGCCCCAATCCTTGCGGACGCACTTATCCGCGGCTGCCCCAAGGCGTGTTCGGCCGCATCGACGACATGTTCACGATCCGCGGCGAGAACGTTTATCCGAGCGAGATCGACTCCGTACTGAATCAGATCGTCGAGTACGGCGGCGAGCATCGCATCTGCATCACGCGCGAGGGCGCGATGGATGAGCTGATCTTACGCGTGGAGCCGACCGCAGAGGTGTTTGCCGATAATGCACGCATGCAGTGGTTCAGGAGCGAGGTCGATCGGAAGATTCTGAAGACTCTGGCGGTGCGCGCGGTGATCGAAGTCGTCGCGCCGCAGACCTTCCCGAGAACGGACTTCAAGGCGCGGCGCGTGATCGACGACCGCGAAGTCTTCCGCGAATTGGCCAGGAAGCTGCAGGGGACCTAGTCTCGATGCCGTCGCCGGTTGCATCGATGGAGCTCTTGGCGCGGATGCGGCGCGGAGACGCGGTCGCGCTGGGTCGGCTGATCTCACGGGCCGAAGCGGGCGTAGAAGAAGCGCGAGAGACATTGGCGGAGGTGTACAAGGCCTCCGGCCGAGCGCACATCGTCGGCATCACCGGGGTGCCGGGCAGCGGTAAGTCCACGCTGGTGAGCAAGCTGGTGCAGCTGGTTCGGCAGGACGGCCGCAGGGTCGCCGTCATTGCAATCGACCCGTCCAGCCCGTTTTCCGGCGGCGCCATCCTCGGCGATCGCATTCGCATGAGCGAGCTGGTGCTCGATCCAGGCGTCTTCATCCGCAGCATGGCCACGCGCGGCTCCACCGGGGGCCTGGCTCGAGCCGCGCTTGCGGCCGCGGACATCCTCGACGTGAGCGGCTTCGACATGATCGTGATCGAGACAGTCGGCGTGGGTCAGGACGAGGTTGAGATCGCACGCGCTTCCCACACGACGGTGGTGGTCTCGGCGCCCGGACTGGGCGACGATGTGCAGGCGCTCAAGGCCGGTATCCTCGAGATTGCGGACATCCACGTGGTGAGCAAGTGCGATCGTCCCGATGCGAACCGGACCATCACCGACCTCAAGTCGATGCTGGCGCTCGCGCTCTCCCTAGCCGCCAAGCCCGTGTGGCTAGTGCCGGTCGTGGCCACGAGCTCGGAGACCGGACAGGGGATCAGCGAGCTGGTTGCGAGCATCGACGAGCATCGATCAGTACAGCAGGCGCACCCGTTCGGCAAAGAGCGGCTGCGCCACATTGCGGAGTATCGTGCGCTCAAGACCGCGGAGGACCTGTTGCGCAGCCGCTTCGCCGCATCCCGCAGCACGCGGTTGGCCGAGCTGGTGGAGCAGATCTCCCGGCGGGAGCTGGATCCGTTTGCCGCGGCCGAAACGCTGTTGAACAACGCTGCTATGTGAGGTGAACGATGAACGCACCCAAGGAAGCCCAAAGCCTGGCTTCGCTCGAGAAGCAACTCGAGCTGTGGGAGGGCAATGAACTAGCGTCCTTCCTGAAGAAGCAAAAGGAGCGCGAGGAACAGTTCCTAACGCTCGGCGGCTTTCCCGTAAAGCGCGTGTACACGGCGCTCGATACTGAGTCCACTCCGCTGGAGGACATCGGTCTGCCGGGGCAGTACCCATTCACGCGCGGGCCGTACCCGACCATGTACCGCAGCCGTCTCTGGACCATGCGCCAGATCGCGGGTTTTGGCACCGGCGAAGACACCAACAAGCGATTCAAATATCTCATCGCCCAGGGGCAGACCGGACTGTCCACGGATTTCGACATGCCCACGCTCATGGGCTACGACTCCGATCATCCCATGAGCCAAGGAGAGGTCGGCCGCGAGGGTGTTGCCGTGGACACGCTAGCGGACATGGAAGCGCTGTTCGAAGGCATCGACCTCGAGAAGATCTCGGTGTCGATGACCATCAACCCCTCTGCCTGGATCCTGCTGGCGATGTACATCGTGCTGGCAAAGATGCGGGGCAACGACCTGAACCAGCTCTCCGGCACCATCCAGGCGGATATCCTCAAGGAGTATATCGCGCAGAAGGAGTACATCTTCCCGATCGCCCCGTCGGTGCGGATCGTGCGCGATTGCATCACCTACTGCGCGAAGAACATGAGGCGTTACAACCCGATCAACATCTCGGGTTACCACATCAGCGAAGCCGGCGCGTCTCCCATTCACGAAGCCGCGTTCACCATGGCCAATTGCGTGACCTACGTCGAGGAAGTGCTGAAGACCGGCATGCACGTCGACAAGTTTGCGCCGCGCCTGGCGTTCTATTTCGTCAGCCAGGCGGACTTCTTCGAGGAGGTCGCAAAGTTCCGCGCCGTGCGCCGCGTCTACGCCAAGCTCATGAAGGAACGTTTTGGCGCCAGGAACCCCGAGTCCATGCGTCTGCGCTTTCATTGCCAGACCGCCGCGGCCTCTCTTACCAAACCCCAGCCCACGGTGAACATCATCCGCACGACTCTACAAGCGTTTGCGGCAGTCATCGGCGGCGCGCAGAGTCTGCATACGAACGGCATGGACGAAGCGTTCTCGATCCCCACCGAGGAGGCGATGAAGATCGCGCTGCGCACGCAGCAGGTCATCGCCGACGAGACCAACGTGGCGAATGTGGTCGATCCGATGGGCGGCTCGTACTATGTCGAAAGTCTTACCACCGAGTACGAGCGCCAGATCTTCGCGATTCTCGACGAGGTGGAGCGCGGCGGCGGCACTGTCAAGCTGATACAGGAGGGATGGTTCCAGAAGCACATCGCGGACTTCGCCTACGAGACCGCGCTTCGCAAGCAAAGCGGCGAGAAGCCAGTCATCGGCGTAAACAAATACGTGGACTCGGAGGAGGACGCGGATATCGAGACCCATCCCTACGACCCCACGACGGAGAGGCGACAGATCGAACGGCTCCACCATGTGCGCCGCACGCGCAACAATGCTAAGGTTCAGGAGCTGCTGAACACGCTCGTCGAGGTTGCGAAAGACGACACGCAAAACCTGATGCCGGTCACGATCGAACTGGTGCGCGAGGGCGCGTCGATGGGCGAGATCGTCGAAAAGCTGAAGACCCTGTGGGGTACTTATCGTGAAACGCCGGTGTTTTGATTTTCTCACTGCGAGCTCCGACGCAGGCTTCGGAGCTTCCAGCGGATGATCGTTGTCCCCTATCTGGAAGACGTCCCCAAGATCGGCCCGCGCACTACAGCACACGAGACTTCGGCGGTCATCGGTCGCACCGAGCTCGGGCCTGGTTGCCACCTTGAGCCCCTCGCGACGTTGCGCGCTGACGGGGAACAGATTCGCGTGGGGGCGGACGCCTGGTTTGGCGAGGCGAGTACGGTTCACATCGCCGACAGTATCTTCCCCGCGCACGTAGGGGCGCATGTCACGGTGGGTCGGTACGGCCTCGTACACGCCTGCGCCGTCGCAGATGGATGCGTCATCGGCGAGAACGCGGTCGTGATGGACGGTTCGAAAGTCGGCCCCGGCTCGGTCATCGCCGCGGAAAGCGTTGTGCCTCCGGGGAAGACGCTCGAGGGGGGATGGCTGTACGCGGGAACGCCGGCTCGACCCGTTGAGCAGATCTCGATTGAAACACTCGAGCGGCTGCATCGCATGTTGCGGGGAACTACCACCCGCGCGGATAAGGTTTCAGATGCCGACAACCGAATGGTCCGCGCGACGAACCCCGTTAGCGCCCTTCGCCGCACCGCCGGTGCTGGTCTCGAAAACGTTTCGGCATCAGACGCCTATGTAGCGCCGTCCGCAAGCATCGCGGGCGACCTCCAAATGGGGCGGCATTCGAGTGTATGGTTCGGCGTCGAGATCGATGCGGAAGGCGCCGCTGTAGAGTTGGGAGAGGCAAGCAACGTCCAGGATCACTCCCGCCTTTATCTGGCGCCCGGGGAACGACTTCGGATCGGCCGGCGCGTGACGGTTGGACACAACGTGCGCATGTTTGCCTGCGAGATCGAGGACGAAGCGATCGTCGGCATGGGGTCGATCATCGGCAAGGGAACGGTGGTCAGAGCCGGTGGGTGCGTGGCAGCGGGCGCTGTCACCGAACCCGGCACCGAAGTCGCGGCCGGGCAAATCTGGTCGGGGCGACCCGCTCGAGCCTCGCGAGTCCTCTCACCACAGAACCGAATGCTCTTCGCGATCGGTATCGACGTGTATGTCGGGTATGCGAAGAACTACCTGAACGGAAAAGAAGCTTAGGGCCGGCGTCCTGGTGGCTGCGGCTTTCCAGGCGCTCGAATCGAATAGCGCTCCTAGTTGGTCGGATTCAAGATGAAGAATTCGCCGACCGCACCCCGTATCTCAGGGACGGTGATGAACCGTGCGTAGCCGGCAGCGGCGGGCAACATACAGGTCATGTGATAGCCCTTCGTTCCCAGCTCGGTTTCCAGGTTCATCCGGCTGGCGGAGACCACCTGACCCGACGAGCCGGCAGAGCGCTCATCGTAGTCCACGCCGGTGACCACGAACGCGGTCGGCCGAACCTCCCGGATTGCGCTGGCGGGATCGTCGAGACCGAACCTGCAATAGGGATAGTTCGCCCGTAAGGATTCGGGCGCAAGGATCTGCTGATCCTGGAAATAGACAAAGGCGCTGCCGCTCGGAATCGAGAGGTTCTGCTTGAGCGTGAGCACCGACCCGGTTCGCACGTCCTGCGGCCCTTGACTCTTGGCCCGATGCGGCTGGCAGGCCGACAGCCCGAGAATGCCGATCAGAAGAAGTATGGCCCCTGTCAGCAGCTTCATGGCAAGTCTCGTCGATAGAACGAATCGGGTAGCTGCAGGTGGCGACGTTAGCGCTGCTTGCGCTATCGCGACCGCGCGTGATACTACGCGATCGGGACACTCAGCGATAGCCTGGCAACGTCCCGAGGACGTAAGGCGCGGCCGAACCGGAAGAGCGACAATTGAAGACCAACCGAAGAAGGGAAGAGTCTATGGAATCAAGAACGGATAAAGGGGAGCCGGTCACTGTAAGCGCGGACGTTCCGCCGCAAGCTCCCGTTACTCGGCACAAGTGAGAACGTCATGACGCGCGTTGCAGTGTTGGACGATTGGCAGGGTGTCGCAGGTCGGAGTGCAGACTGGTCGCGGCTGTCGCAGCGCGCTGAGCTGACTTTCTTCGAGCAACCGTTCGACGGCGAGAGCGCTGTGGCCCAGGCTCTCGCAGAGTTCGACATCATCGTTGCCATGCGCGAACGTACGCGCTTCCCGGCATCGCTCATTGCTCAGCTCACGCGGCTGCGAATGATCGCGCTCACGGGTGCCCGCAGCTGGACCATGGACATGGAAGCGTGCACGGCGCGCGGCATCGTCGTGTCCCATACGGCTGGACAGCAATCGACGCCGGCGACTGCGGAGCTGACGTTGGGCTTGTTGCTTGCTGCCGCCCGACTCATCCCAACTGCCGACGCGTCCATACGCGCCGGCGGCTTCCAGAACGGCGTCCCTGCCGGCACGGTATTGGAGGGTCGCACCCTCGGCGTCATCGGCCTGGGCAAGATCGGCTCCCGCATGGCCCACTACGGTCACGCCCTCGGGATGCAGGTCCTGGCATGGAGCCAGAACCTCACCACGGACAAGGCGCAGGCAGCAGGCGCGAGGCTGGTTGACAAGCCGACGCTGCTGGCCGAGTCGGATGCGATAACGCTGCACGTCGTCCTGTCCGACCGTACGCGGGGCATCCTGGGCGCGGAAGACTTGGCGCGCATGAAACCGGGCGCAATCCTGGTGAACAGTTCACGCGGACCGCTGGTGGACGAGGCGGCGCTGCTCGAGAGGCTGCGCTCCGGCAAATTGATCGCCGCACTCGACGTGTATGCGCAAGAGCCGCTGCCTGCCGGGCATCCACTGCGCAGCGCACCCAACACTGTCCTTACGCCGCATCTGGGGTACTGCACGCGCGAAGTGTACGGGCAGTTCTATTCCGAATCGATCGACAATGTGCTGGCCTTCCTCGACGGCAAGCCGATTCGCGTGCTCAACCCGGAGGCGCTGCGAAGCGCGTAATGCGGGTCAGGAAGGGCTCTGACTAGGCCAAGCGGCCACGTTGCGCCCAAGCGGGACCGGCGGTCGCGCCCAGCGCGCCGGTGTCTCCGACATCCGCACGACCGGAGCGAGATGGCGGATCGAGCCCAGCGTCGATGGCGTCTCCATGGTCAGGCGGGCGATCTCCTCCTCCGGCAGCTCGTTTGGAACCCCGGCGATCGCCGCGACGTCCAGCAAGCCGCCATCGACGATCCATTTTCCCGTGCGGGCGAGTGAGACGCGTACCCGCCAGCTTCCACCTTCGTGCGCGCGGCGTCCAAGCGCGACCATCGCACCGAACGCCATCAGGTAGCCGCTCACGTAGTCAATAGCTGACGCCGGCATGATCCGAGGGATTTCGCCACCGCCCTGGATCATCGCCATCCCGCTTGCACATTGCACGACGGTGTCGAAGCCGCGCCGCCGCGCCCAAGGACCAAGCCAACCCCAAGCGCTGAGGTTCACGCAGACGATCCCTGGTCGAAGCGCCGCCAAAGCCTCGTCGCTGAGGCCGCGTCCAGCCAGCGCTCCGGGGCGATAGGACTGTGAGAACACGTCACACCGGCCATCGCGGATCAGCGCCGTGACCGTCTCGACATCTGCGGTCCGGCGCAGGTCAAGAAACGTCGAGAGCTTGCCCAGCCCGGTATCGATCTCGATGTCTCCCGAATGCGGCAGATGCGGTCCCGATACTTTCAGCACATCGGCGCCATGCTCCGCGAGCGTGCGGGCGCAGGTCGGCCCCGCCAGCACGCGCGTCAGATCGAGCGCGCGGATTCCAGAAAGCGGGCGGCTAGCGGTTGGAAACGGCTCAATCGGCCCGTCGCCGATACGCTCCACCTCAACCAGCGGCAACGAGGCTATCGCCGCCGCTTGTGGATGCGACAACCATTCGGTCTGCGTACGCACGAAGGCGGCGCAGCCTTGCGCAGCGTGCACCGCTTGCTCGAGGATCAGCCCGTCCCAATCGCGGACCGCGCGGGACACCCCATCTCGGTCGGCAGCGGATGACAAATCGAGCACATTGAGCGCCGCCGCGCGATGGTTGGGAAAGTTACAGTGAAGAAATACCCAACGCCCGTCGCGCGCCCGGTAGAGGCCGCTCAAGGGGTCGGAAGGTTCCTTTGGCGCCGCGCCATTTATGCGCAGATAACGCGCGCTTCTAAGCGCCGCAGCGGCATGGCGTAGATCGATCGAGATCGCCTGGCGCTGGCTCCTCCCCGTACGCTGTACCCACAGCTCCGCTGCGGCAATCGCGGATGCAGCGATCGCTGCGGCTCCGGCCTTGCCGATTTGAAAGCGCGTCGGCAAGACCGGGTCATTGCCGCGTATCTCGATCTCGCCCGCTTTCGGCTGTTCGAGATCGAAGAGACCCAGCAGTTCAGCGAGGGCGGCAAGAGGCACGGCACATCACTATACCGCGCCTAGCCGACAAACAAACACGGGAACCCGGGCGCCGCCGGGCGGAATTCGGGAGCTAGAGGATCTTCTTCGGCTCCAGGTTGGACTCGTCGGTCCAGCCCACGAGGACGTACCGATTGATCATCCGGTGCAAGAGCGCGATTCGCTTGCTGAAGGTGACGATGAACTGAACTTGCACTTTGGTGCCGCTGCGTTCGAGCACGATGGCAAAAGGCGCCATGATGTCGTCGGCCATCTCGGCGTCCACGAACATGCATTGCTGTTTTTCGCCAAGTTCCTTCTTGAGGGGCTCCAGGTCCTTTCCGTTAAGCTCCCGTACCTGCGCCATAGCGCTGTCGTAGGCCTCGGGGGATATGCAGACGAAGATGTTTTCTTTGAGCGTCGTGAACGTGTCACCTGCGCGCGCCGGCACCCCCGCCAGGACCGCCAATAGCGCTGCGCCAAAAAGGGCCACGGTGGTGTTCTGCCTCATTTCCAATTCGCTCCTTCCTCTGCTCGAGTTTCCAAATAGGCGCCGATCTTCGCGATATTGTCGTCGTCCAGGACTTCTTTCCATGGCGGCATCTGTTTGCTCGGGCGTCCGTTCTTTACGATGACCACAAACTCCTTGTAGCCGCGCCAAAACACGGTGAGGTTGCCCGCGTACTTGCCGAAGCGCGATTCGCCGTTCGCTTTCGGTCCGTGGCACTGAACACACCACGTGAAGTACAACCGTTTGCCCAAATCGATGGCTTCGGGATCGCCCGACAGAGGGTTCGAGGAAGGCACCTTGACCGCTGGTGCTGGCTTGGCTTCTTGGGCAGGTGTCGCCGGCTCATTTTCCGCTGCGGCGATCTGCAATTTGGACTCACCGTTTCCCATCGCCGACACGAGTTCGGAGCCAACCATGCCCAGCAAACCGATCGGCACCGCGACAAGCAGGATCTTCCACTTTGTAATCTGCTTCATCTTCCGTTTCAAAAGTTGAGTGACTCAGTTGTGCGCCCGAGCACACCCCCACTTGGTGGGATCAACAGAACAACATTCAGCGACAATGGCTCGGGGGAAGGCGGAAAACGCCGGGACGGCAGGGCGTGGGTTCCCACGCTCTGCCGTCCCGGCAGAGGAGGCTTGCTTACGGGAGAGCAAACACAACAACCGCCATGCTTTCCTGCATGTTGCCCAGCTTTTCCTTGTTCAGCGACTGAACCGCGCGTCCAACATACGTGCCATGCCCTGTCGCGGCCGCAATGTACTGCTTACCATCAACCGAGTAGGAAATAATGCCGCCATGCACGCCGGAGCCGACGTTGTACCGCCACAGGACATTGCCGGTCTTGGCATCGAGTGCCTCGACGTAACCGTCAGCCGTGCCGGTGAATACCAGGCCGCCGCCGGTGGACAGCAGTGTCGAATGGGGAATCAGGTCGTAGCGCTTTTCCCAGGCGATCTTGCCGCTGACCGGGTCACGCGCCGTGATACGACCGTGGTTCTTGTCGCCTGGTGGGTCGGTGCCGATCCATTCCGCGCTCATGAACGCCTGCACGAACGGCTGCAGGGTCCGCGTTTCCGCGCCTGCGGAAATGGTGGTTCCGCCAGTCTTCGGTTGCACGGTCAGCTTCATGCACCACTCTTGGACCACGCGATAGAAGAGCTTGGTCTGCGGGCTATAAGTCCCCGCTTCCCAGCTATGTCCACCGTCGATCGCCGGGCACACCAGGGTCTGCTCGCCGGGCTTGGGCCAGAGCATGTTCTCCCACTCGCCCTTGGCCATGTTGTAGCCCGTGGTCCAGTTGAAGTTCTTCATGTCCGGGTAGATGTTTACGACTTTGCCACCCTTGGTCATGTGCACGTGGTTAAAGCCGTTCTTGCCCGGATGCAGAACTTTGTCTCCCAGAATGACGTACTCGCCCGGCGCCGCATCGTAGTCATACGGATCGGCCGGAGCCTCCTGGAAATACCAGTTCAGCTTGCCGGTCCCCAAGTCGAGTGCGACGGTCGACGAGGTATACAAGGAACCGCCCGCGCGCCAGCTATCGGCCTTCGGATCCATGCACTTGTCGCCGCAATAGTCGTAATCGGGATTGGGATTCCCGGTGCCCATGATGATCTGGTTGTTCGCGTAGTCGACCGTGCCGGGCTGCCAGGACCCGCCACCGCCATACTTCCACGAATCCTCGTGCCAAGTCGCGAGGGCCTTCGGATCGTCACGTCCGGTGGTGTAGAAGGTCCACTTGATGTTGCCGGTCTTTGGATCGATACCGAAGATCTTGCCTTCGATCGGGTATTCGCCGCCGTTCTGCCCGATGACCATCAGGTCGGAACTAACGAAGGTAGCGGCGCCGCTGAACCCTACCGTGTCCTTCTTCGAATCGATGATCGCCTTATCCCAGATTACGCTGCCGTCCTTTTCGTCCAGCGCGACGATGTGGCCATCGGCTTGACCCATGTAGACTCGGCCATCGCCAATCGCCAATCCTCGAGTATGGGCAAAGAACGAACGCGCCACTACCGCCTCGTCCATCTTCGGCTCATAGACCCACATACGCTCGCCGGTCTTGCCATTCAGCTTCCAGACCGTCGAAGGATTGACCGACACATATACCATTCCATCGACCGCGAGAGGCGTGCTGTGCATACCCATACGCACGTTGCCCGGTTGGAATATCCAGGCCGGTCGCAGGTTCTTGACGTTGCCGGCGTTGACTTGCGTCAGCGGGCTATGCCGCCAGCCGGTGTCGGGCGTCCGGTGATAAAAACACCAGTTCTCGGGGGCGCAGTTCTTGATCTCCGCCGCCGACGAGCCGGCGAAGGCGCTTGGTGCGCCAAGCACCGCCAAGGCGAGCGGAAGAGCTGCGAGCTTGAATTGCCACGCTATCTTAACCATACAGGTTTACCTCCCAGTGTTTGTTGTGCAGGGCAATGCGTGTCAGCGAGTGACCGGTCGAGGAGTTTGGCGCCATGGGAGCAGCGAACGCGGCATACCCAATCGTCTCCCGCCTGAGAGTCCGCTGACGCGGCCGGCGAGCCGTAAACTCAAAGCGGTAGAGCTCTCCTCCCCCCAGAGGCCGATCAACAGTCTGACTGATGTAGATCAGTTCACCAGTTGCCCGGGGCCATGCTATGCCCATGAAAAGAGTCATGTCAAGGAATTGCCCGCAGACTGGAGCCCGTTTCGGTGGTGTTATTGCAGCGCAACGCGGCTGGCCGGGTCGCAGGCCGTGATCAGACGGTTCAAGTTGCTTGAGCGCGAGAGCCGTCCCCGACGGCGCGTTGAGGGAATAATCCATGGCGCCTGAGCAGCTGGGAAGTAGAGGATCCGGCGCATTTTCCGACACATTGAGTCCGACCTACCTCGCAAGAGGGACAAGATGACTGCAGCTGTCCTCCTCGACGCCGCTCGCGCGCTCTCGGCATTGCTTGGGAAGCTCGACTTTCCGACGCCCGTCGCACATGTTTACGATCCGCACCAGTACGCCTGGGCGCCCTACGAGCAGTATGTCCGCCGGTTTGGCACCGGGCGCAAACGTGTTGTTCTGCTGGGCATGAATCCAGGACCGTTCGGGATGATGCAGACGGGCGTGCCGTTCGGCGAGATTGCCGCAGTGCGCGACTGGATGGGGATTAGCGCTCCAATCCGAAAACCGGCCCGCGAGCATCCGAAGCGCCCGATTGAAGGCTTCGCCTGCAGGCGCTCGGAAGTGAGCGGACGACGGTTGTGGGGCTGGGCAAACCAGCGGTTCGGTGCCGCGGACTCGTTCTTTGCCGACTGGTTTGTGCTGAACTACTGCCCGTTGTCATTGCTCGAGGCGTCGGGCCGTAACTTCACGCCAGACAAGCTCCCAGCGCCGCTGCTGAAGTCCCTGCAGCAGGCCTGTGATCGCCATCTCGCGGTTGCGCTCACGGCGCTTGCTCCGCAGTGGGCGCTTGGCGTCGGTGGCTTTGCCGAGAAGCGCATTCGCGCCGTCCTCGAAAGCAATCTCCTCGACAGCGCTTTAGCTCGGAATACGCGTGTCGGGCAGATCCTTCACCCAAGTCCGGCAAGTCCCGCCGCGAACCGCGGTTGGGCAGACGCCGCTGAGAGTCAGCTCGCGGCGCTGGGTATAGCTGTCTTCGGGCGCGACCGGCCTAAGAACTCGGCCTCCGCGGCAAGATGACTTCCGCACCGTCGGCCATGTACAGCGCATCGACTGTTGATGCGCGGTGCCTGAGCACAGCGCGTTGATTGATCGAACCCTTGTCGGTGATTTCGCTGCGGTCGATCGAAGGGGGCTCGCGCAGCACGCAGGCGCGCGCGACTCGGCTGGCACTGCCAGAGCCGGTTGCCCACAGCCGATCCACCAGCCTCTGGAAGAATTCTCTGACTGCCAGGGCAGACAGTACTTCCTCCGCGGTAGCGGAATCCACCAGACGCGCAACACGACGGCACTCGTCCAGGCGTGGAAAGATCAGGATGCCGACGTCGTCACGGTCGGGTCCAGTGACGACGACATCTTGCACACAAGGCGCGCCCTCCGCGAGGATTCGGGCGCGCAGCGGACCGACGCTGACAAAGGTGCCGGTAGACAGTTTGAAGTCCTCGGCCAGGCGGCCGTCGAACATCAGCCCGAGCTGCGGTTGCCGCGGATCGACAAACTTCACCGCGTCACCGGTGCAGTAGTATCCCTCCTCATCGAATGCCTGCGCGGTAAGCGCCGGCGCGCGCCAGTAGCCCGGCATCACGTGCGGGCCGCGGAAGCGAATTTCGGTCTTGCCTTCCGCGGGAACCAACTTGACGTCGACCCCTGGGCAGGGCAAGCCCACATGGCCGGATTTGACCGTGCTGCCGACCGCAAATACCGATGCCGGCGAGGTCTCGGTCATGCCCAGGCCGGTGATCATACGCACGCGCTCACCAACGGTGCGTTCGGCGTGATAGTCGAGCCGATCCCACACCGGCTGAGACAGCCCTGCGCCGGAGAAGAAGAATGCGTGGACGCGGCGAAACAGCGATTCCCGCAGTCGGTCGTCGTGCTCCATCGCTCGCACGATCTCTTCGAACCCCTTGGGCACGTTGAAGTACACGGTTGGAGAGATCTCGCGCAGATTGCGCAGCGTCTCGCCGATACCCGCGGAGGTGGGCCTGCCGTCATCGATATAGAGTGTGCCACCGTGGTACAACGCAATCCCGGTGTTGTGATTGCCGCCAAACGTGTGGTTCCACGGCAGCCAGTCAACTAACACGGGCGCCTCATCGCCGAGGAAAGCCAGGCACTGGCCGACCATCTGCATGTTGCTGCAGAGCATCCGGTGCGTGTTGATCACACCCTTCGGGTCCTTGGTCGAACCGGACGTGAACAGAAACTTGACGATTGTGTCGGGGCCTGTCTGGTCGTGCGCAGCATCGACCGCCGCACCCGGCCTGCTCGCGAGCAGAGCTCCGAACGGCGTACTACGACGGCTATCGAGCTTTCCCTGCGCAAGCACGACTTCGACATCATCGCCCACCGCGGCGCCGATTGCGTTCGCGTAGCCGGTCGCGCTGGCCGCGAACACTAAGCCGGGAGTGGTCGTCGCCAGCACATGGCGCAACTTCGCGTAGTCCGCGGAGACCAGCGAATAGGCCGGCGAGACCGGCGTATACGGGATACCCGCCCACATGGCGCCAAGCGCAAGCGTGAGGTGCTCGAGATCGTTCTCGGACAGGATCGCGATCGGGCGATCAACCGACAAACCGCGCTCTGTCAACGCCTGACCCACGCCGCGGGCGCGCTCGAGCATCCCGCGAAAGCTGATGGATTGCCACCGGCCGGTGCGGTCGCGCTTGGCGATAAGCGTGCGGTCGGGTGCCTCTCGCGCCCAGTGTTCCAGCCGGTCGGTAAGCCGCTTCGGGTAGGTGCCCAAGCGCTCGGTGGAGCGCAGCACCTGCACCCCACCGTCGTGCTCGACAATGGTTGCCTCGACACAACCGCCGACATTGACCGCCCGGTAGTACGGGGCCCGGTTCACTGCGTTTTCATCCTTTCCTCCCAGTTACGCCGGGAGCGTTTTAAGTTTAGCCTATAGCGCAACCGTCCCGACGGGCAGCGCCGCGCTGTTCGCATTGCCCCTCGGTCGGCCCTGATTGCCGCGGAGCCCGCCATGAACATCCAAGACCTGGTCGCAATCGATGTGCATACGCACGCCGAGGTCTCGTGCCGCAACCCTCACGACAGCTTCGGGGAAGAGTACGACCGCGCTGCGGACAAGTACTTCCGCTCCGATCGTCGTCCTACTATCGCCGAGACCGTCGCGTACTACCGTGAACGCAAGATCGGCTTAGTGATGTTCACGGTCGACGCGGAGACGCAGCTCGGCCGGCGGCGTATCCCCAACGAGGAGGTGGCCGAAGCGGCGCAACAGAACAGCGACATGATGGTGGCATTTGCGAGCATCGACCCCCACAAGGGCAAGATGGGGGCTCGAGAGGCGCGCCGTCTGCTCGCCGAGCATGGCGTCAAGGGCTTCAAGTTCCACCCCACGGTTCAGGGCTTCCATCCCTACGATCGGGTCGCCTGGCCGATCTACGAAGTGATCGCGGAACACGCCTTGCCGGCGATCTTCCACAGCGGGCACTCGGGCATCGGCAGCGGCATGCGCGGCGGCGGCGGACTGCGCCTGGAGTACTCGAATCCGATCCATCTGGACGACGTAGCAATCGATTTTCCGGACATGCAGATCGTCATCGCCCACCCTTCGTGGCCGTGGCAGGACGAAGCTCTGTCCGTGTGTCTGCACAAGCCGAACGTGTGGATCGATCTGTCGGGCTGGTCGCCGAAATACTTCCCATCGCAGCTGGTGCAGTACGCCAACACGCTGCTGAAGGATCGCGTGCTGTTCGGCTCCGACTATCCGCTGATCACGCCTGATCGCTGGATGAAGGATTTTCGCGAGGCCGGGTTCAAGCCCGAGGTGCAACCACTGATTCTAAAGGACAACGCAGTGCGCCTGCTCAAGCTGGCCTGAGTTGCCATGACAATGTCTCGGACACGGCCGCTCGTGGAAGCCGCTGGTTTATGCTGTCATTGTTCACGAAATCTCCTGCTGTTGCTACGCCTGGCCAACGCTTTTCCAAACCCGGAGCGCAATCTTGAATATCATGGGAACGGGGACAGATCAGGAGTCTGAAACCGTCCAGCCGCGAACTGAAGGAGCAAGCCTATGAGCGCAGTCACGCCGAAAGCTACCAATCACACCAACCTACCGCCGCTCGCTTCCCGCTTCGTGGACGTTGCGGCGTTACCCTGGGAGAAAAGTCCCTACCCCGGGTGCGAGACCAAGACGCTGGTGGTGGACCGCGCGTCTGG
Source organism: uncultured beta proteobacterium (assembly GCA_963747025.1). Lineage (GTDB taxonomy): Bacteria > Pseudomonadota > Gammaproteobacteria > Burkholderiales > SHXO01 > SHXO01. The sequence goes on along the minus strand of CAVVDJ010000002.1, from coordinate 175,913 downwards.
AGTGCTGACTATCCTGTTGAGAATGGCGCCCGGGGCAAAGTTGCCGGACCACGAGCACGTACTCATCGAGCAGACCTACGTGCTGGAGGGCAGCCTGGTCTGCGGCGAAGGCGTGTGCGGTGCGGGCGATTTCGTTTGGCGTCCTGCAGGCAGCCGCCACGAGGCGTGGGCCGGTCCAGAGGGTGGCCTGATGATCGGGATGTTCCAGATACCGAACCGGTTCCATCGGGCGGACGGGCGTGAAGTCGACTTCCTCGGCAACGACTGGGAGGAGACCTGGGGCGCGGTGTACGGACGACAAGAGCTGGCCAAATTCGGATAGGGAGAACGTCTGCGATGTGTCCGTTGTGTTCGATGCCGCGCCGTGGCTTCCTGAGAAGCCTGGCGGCGGGTGCCGCGACCGCACTGAGTGCGGGAGCACTGGGCAGTGCAACCGCGCTCTTATCGCCGGGCCGGGCAAGCGCAGCCGAGCCCATCGTCCTCGGCAAGGGAAAGTACCGTTACCAAGTTGCGGATGGCTGGGGTGAGCTGCCGCCTGGAATCGCCTATCGAGACGCTGCAGCGGTGTGCGTCGACAGCAAAGACGACGTCTACGTCTTCACGCGCGGTGCTCACCCGGTTATCGTTTTTGACCGCAACGGGAAGTTCCTGCGCTCATGGGGACAGGACATCGGCTTCACCAACGCCCACGGCGCCGCAATTGGACCCGACGATCTTCTTTACCTCACGGATGACCATGGGCACGCGGTACGCAAGTGCACGCTAGACGGTAAGGTGCTGATGACGATCGGAACGCCCAAGGTCCCTGCTCCTGCGTTCAGCGGAGATCCGTTCAATCGCTGCACTCACACGGCCTTGTCTCCGCAGGGTGATATCTACGTCTCCGACGGTTATCAGAACGCGCGGGTCCACAAATATTCTCCGGACGGCAAGCTGCTGCTCTCGTGGGGGGAGCCGGGGACAGATCCGGGCCAGTTCAACCTGGTCCATAACATCGCGTGTGACGACGAAGGCTGGGTCTATGTCGCCGACCGCGAGAACCACCGCGTGCAGGTGTTCGATGGAAACGGGAGGTACCAAGTCCAGTGGAACAATCTCGCGCGCCCATGTGGCTTGTACGTCGCCAGAGGTAAGGGCCCGCTCGCGTTCATCGGCGAACTGGGCCCGGAAACTGCGGCAACGCTCACCAAAGGTGTGCCAAACTTGGGGCCTCGCGTCTCGATCGTATCCGCCCAAGGCGAAATTCTGGCCCACCTCGGAACGCAACCGATCGGCGAGGGGCCAGGCCAGTTCATCGCACCGCACGGCATCGCGGTGGACTCGCGCGGCGACATCTATGTCGCAGAGGTCGCCAACACACTTTGGCCCCAGGTATTCGGCAAGAAGCCCGACTACGAGCTGCGTTGTTTCCAGAAGCTGATCAGAGTGAGCTAATCGTGCAATCGGCGTAGGCCCGCAGCTTCACAGCCAGGCAAGCTCTGGAGAATCGAATGCGACACATTGCGAAGACCGTAACCGGGATGCCCGCCACCGACGGCGCCGGGGTGAAGCTGAAGCGCGTCATCGGCACGCCTGCGCTGGATTCGATCGATCCCTTCCTCATGCTCGATGAGTTCGGTTCCGACGATCCCGATGCCTGGATCGCGGGCTTCCCCGATCATCCGCATCGCGGCTTCGAGACGGTGACGATCATGCTCGAAGGGCGCGTGAAGCATGCGGACTCGGTCGGTAACAAGGGCGTGCTCGAAAGCGGAGACGTGCAATGGATGACGGCTGGCCGCGGCATCATCCACTCGGAGATGCCGGAACGCGCCGATGGCAGGTTGCGTGGATTCCAGCTCTGGGTAAACCTCCCGGGACGACTGAAGATGAGCGCACCACGCTACCAGGACGTTTCCGCTGCGCGCATTGCTTCGACGGCCAGCGGTGGCGCGACCATACGGGTGATCGCGGGCGATGCATTCGGTGTGGCTGGGGCCGCGAGCACCCTGATTCCGGTGCGCCTGCTGGATGTGGCTATCAGCCCCGATGCGACCTTCGAGATCGATGTCCCCGATTCGCATGCGTGCTTCGTCTATGTGTACGAAGGCGCCGTACACGGCCCGGATCGTGCCGGCAAAGACTCGCCAACTGACCAAAGGCGAGCTTGCCGTGCTCGAAGGCGCCGGTGCCGTGACCCTGGCTGCGGGTGGCACCGGCGCAAAGCTTCTGTTTGCCGACGGCGAGCCGATCCGGGAGCCAGTCGCGCGCTACGGTCCCTTTGTGATGAACACGCGCGACGAGCTGGTGAAGGCCTTCGACGACTACTCGCGCGGTGAACTCGACCAGGCGACAGCCTGAGCAGGTGCACTCGGTTGCATCGAGAAGCCACGTCGAAAACGATTCGCACTATGACCCGAGCGGTCACCGACTCACGCGATTGCGGCTTCGTGACGGCCGAGATCGGCTATGCAGTCGATACCGGCATCAAGCCGGTAAACGAAACGTTCGATGCCGGACAGGTCGATCCGCCGGCGCACCGGTGCAACCGAACAGCGGCCGATGCGCATTCGCGATGGACGGCCCCTCGTCGGGCAGTTGTCCCTCGACCAGAACGGCTTCGTTCTAGTGGAGCATCGGACTGCGGTCACCGACTTCTTCGATACCGCTCAGCTCGAAGCGTTGTACTACCCGGAGGTCCAACGAGCTGGTGCAGGCTGTATCAGGCGCCTCGCGCGTCGTCGTGTTCGATCACACGCTGCGTACTGGAGACCTGACCGAGCAGCAAGCCAAGAAGAATCCGTGAACCGGTGCTGTGGGCGCACAACGACTACACCGAATGGTCCGGGCCACAGCGGGTCCGCGAGATCCTCCCGGAAGAAGCCGAGCAATTGCTGCAGCACCGCTTCGCGATCATTCAGGTCTGGCGAGCGATCGATAAGACGATTCAGTCCAACCCGCTCGCGCTCGTCGACGCGCGCAGCGTGTCGAGCAGCGACCTGCTCCCGGCCGAGCGTCGCTATCCCGGACCGCGTGGGCGAAACTTACCAGCTGCGCTACAACCCGGACCATCAGTGGTTTTATTTCCCGCAAATGCGCCGCGACGAGGCGATTGTCTTCAAGGTCTACGACTCACAGTCCCACGGCCGAGCGCGATTTACGCCGCACACTTCCTTCATCGACCCAACCACGCCTCCAAACGCCCCGCCGCGCCAGAGTATCGAGGTGCGGACGTTCGCTTTCTTTGCGCCCGCAGAACGCTGAGCGCTCCGCGCGCTTTTCCGTCTCGCAGCAGCGAAGTCTGATCCCGGGTTCCGAAAATGGGCACGCCGGGTCGCTGCAAGGCGACGGTGCGTTGGCGCAGCCCGCGCAGCACCGCATCTCGGGTGCGGAGATTTGGTCAGGAAGAACAGAGCCGTACCGATAAGTACGAAAGCCTTGCTCGAAGTCTGGATTGTGAACTGGTTCTGGCCCGTGCGTTGCAATCAACTTGTAGGTCGCGGGTTTGGAGGCTGCTATAGAGCATTCCGCCCCCGCCCGATCGCAAGCTCGAACCGGGAGCACCTCAATGTTTCGATCACTGTACATCTGGCCGGAAAGGCCCCTGCTATCCGTACTCGCTCTGCTGGTGTTAGCGATGCCGTTCTTGTACCTCGCACGCGAGCCGATGCATACCCTGCTCCGGCGCACCAGCCGGGCGCTGGTCCGGCCACTGCGCCTGGGCTCGCGTTGGCTCGGAGACGCTGCCGCAAGGCTGCGTGTACGCAACCGCGAAGTGCTTTTGGCTCATGGTTCGCGCGAACTCCGCCTCTCCATCGAGCGCGAGTTGGAGCGCGTGACGACGCTGGTCCAGCGCGACCTCGAGGGCTACCCAGCGCTTCAGCGCAAGTTGATGGACGAGATCACGCGCATCGAGGAAGACTACAAGCGCAGTGGCGAGGTTCCTCCTCCGACTCCTGAATGGGTGAAGGCGATCGAAGCCCTCGCGAAGATCAGGGCCACGGGGGATGGTGTCGTGGAGCGCATCCTGGCCGATATCCGCGATTCGCTCGACGACATCTACAAGAAAGTGCTGGGCGAGTACCGCGCTTCCTACCAAGGGCGCCACAAGATCCTCAGCACCTGCCTGCCGTTCTGGCGGTCCGCGAGCCAGACCCTGGTCCAGGTCGAGCGCAACATCACCAGCTTGAATGACAGCGCGGCAAAGATCGACGCGAACGTCACCAAGCTCGAGAGTATCTTCGCTCGGCGCACGGAGGTCGAGAACGCGCTCACCTCTTCTGCTTCGACTCAGTTTTTCATCTCCTCCCTGGTGATGTTGATCGCCTTCGGGGGAGCGTACGTCAACTTCAAGTTGATCTCGCTGCCGATGTCGGCAATGGTGGGTGGTGGCGACTATGTGACCGATACGCTGCGCGCCTCGGAGATCGCGGCTTTGGTCATCATTCTGTTCGAAACGTTGATGGGTCTGTTCCTGATGGAGACCCTGCGTTTCACGAGTCTGTTCCCGCTAGGCAATATCACCGAGAAGATGCGCCGGCGCCTGATGTGGGTATCGCTCGCGATCTTGCTCGTGCTCGCCGGCGTGGAAGTGGCGCTGGCGGTGATGCGCGACTCCATCATCTCTGCGGATGTTGCCCTCAAACAGAGCCTCGGCTCCGGCGCCGCCGCTCATGCCGAAGCCGGCTGGGTGACACGCATCCCAACCTTCGGTCAGATGATTCTTGGCTTCACCCTGCCGTTCGCGCTCGCGTTCGTGGCGATTCCGCTTGAGTACTTCGTCGGGTCCGGACGCATCGTGCTCGGCGCCGGTGTGACGCTGCTCATCCGCGGAGCGGCCTTTTCGCTGCGAGTCGGCGCGAGCCTAGCGAACGAGGGCGGCAAACTGGCAGTGAACTTCTACGATGTGCTGATCTTTGTGCCGCTGGCGATCGAACGATGGATAGGCAAGGCCGCGAGAGGAGAAGTTGCCTCGACCGCCCGCATTCCCAAAACCTGTCGCCAGCAGCGAGGAGGTCATATGAGGGCCGCGAAATTGGGTTTGGTACTTGCCGCCTTCGCGCTGTGCGTCGGTTGCGGTCCGGCGGTCAACCACAACCAGGCGGTCTATGTGCTGGTCGACACGTCGGGCACGTATACCAAAGAAGTCCGCAAAGCGCAGGGGGTGGTGAATTATCTGCTCGGCAACCTGGAGCCGGGCGATTCCCTAGCCGTGGCGACGGTCAAGAGCCGCAGTTTCACGGAGAAGGACATCGTCGCCAAGGTGAGCTTGACCAAGGATCCGATACAGGTCAACGGTCAGAAAAAAGCGTTCAGCGAAAAGATCGCGGAGTTCGCTCAGTCCGTGCAAGGAAGCAAGGGCACCGCGTACACCGACATCACTGGTGGGTTGGTCCAGGCCGCGGAGTTCCTGAACGAAACCGGCGCCGGCAAGAAGACCATCATCATCTTCTCCGACATGCAGGAGGAGCTCGACTACAAGACGGTGCGGAACTTCCCGATCAAGCTTGACGGCATCCGCATCATCGCGCTCAACGTCACCAAGCTCGGGACGGACAACGTGGATCCCCGTCGATACATGGGCCGTCTCGAATGGTGGGAGCAGCGCGCGCGTGCCGCGGGCGCCACTGAATGGCGCGTGGTAAACGACATGGAACACCTCGAGCGGGTGTTTGCGCGGCGCGGCTGAGTCAGGCTGCACCTTAGAGCTCCACACGTCGAGCGCGACGGATCCGCCTCCACCACTGAATCTTGGGCGAGGCCAGCTCGGTCTCAGCGTGGAGAGCTGAGCACGACTTGCTGCAGTGCCAGCAGCCGCTTGACCCCGTTGGTCACGTTTCTACACGATAGCGTTGCTCCCGCGATGTTGGGGATGTCCTGGTCCAGCTTGAACGGATCGGCCAGGGTCTTGCCTTCGAACAGATGCCTCCACTCGGGGTTGCGAATCTGGTAGCCGTAGGTTTCTCGGTACACCAGGATCTCAACACCGCGCACTTTACCGTCTGGAGTCAGCCCGGCCGCATAGGTGATGAACTCGTGCTTGCCCACCACTTCGTCTACGATGAACCAGCCGATCAACTCTCCGGTCTTCTCAGCACGCCAGACGGCTTGTTTCTTCCAGCGCTGACGCACCCCGCTCTTTGCCTCGATTGCTTTGCTCTGATCCTCACTCACCTCTACCGAGGCGTCGACGAACCGATCCGCTTCCGGGAAGAGTAGTTTTTGCGCCTGGGGTACGGTGAGGTAGTCGACGGCGAAGGCTGGCGCTGAGACTATCAGAGCCGCAGGTAGCATCACCAGACCAGGGATCGGTCGCATGAGCTGCTTCAGAAATTCACACCAATTTTAAGGCGGATCTCCTGCGAGGTCTTCTCTATTAGCTGCTGGTTGTAGGTCTGCCCTGGGTAGGGGTTGCCGCCCCCGACCAATTGAGGCATCCACGTCAAAGTAACCCACCAGTCCTTGGCGGCGTAGTGGATAGTCGGGCCAGCCTGCAAGGACCAGCGCTCTTGTCCCACGACGGTCTCATGCTCGGTCTGATAGAAGATCTCCGCGCCGATAAACCAGTTCGGGAATATCCGGTAGGTAATACCGGCGCTGGCAGTGATCGCGATCTCCATCTCTGGCGTCAGCGGCCACTCGAAGTCCTCGGGCAATCCCTCGATTGGCTGGCGCGTTGCGCTGTCCGCCTCGATGCCGAGATTGGCGGCTACGACGAGCTGGCCGTCAAGGAAGTACTTCTGCGCGATCAAAAATGTCTCGAAGCTGTAGACGTTCTTGCGAAAACCCGAGTTGACGTCATACCAGAAATAGCTGAAGGGAGGTGTACTGCGCAAGCCCGATATCGTCCAAAGCAGGCGTTAGGATAATTGTACTTCACTGCCGCCTCGACCCCCGCCGGTCTCCATGGATACTTCTTGTCTCCCGGTAGATATGCGTCGATCATGAGTCCACTCGTGTTGACCCCCAGCCCGAAGAAGGCGACCGACCCCGAGAACCGGTCGGTAAAACCGTATTCGACTTCGGTCTTCGTATCCAGCGCGTTATACGATCCCTGCTCCTTGCCGCCCCGCCAGGTGAACCACTGTTCCAGGTCCCAAGCGCCCTTAGGTAGCGGCTCCGCTCCTTTCACGTAGCCGAACAGCCCTTCATCGCCCACGCTCTTCCCCGATAGCAGGAGGGCGCTAGTCAGCAACATGGCGCAAAGCCCTATTCTTCTTGCTCATGGCTCGGACTCCCCTTTTCACGACAGGTTGATCTGCGCCTGGGCAGCCTCGGACGCCTATGCTTCAAACTGTTTACGCACAAGCCGCCAAGTGACCCTTGAGGATCCGCTCTGCGAGCGCTGCTCCAGACACTTTTGTCTACCCCAACCCCCGCGCGCCGCCAGCCCTGGACCTCTTCAGCCAGGCGTAGCTCTGCTGTCCCCGCGTTAGGAATCCTGCGGGGTCCGCGAGGGGAAATTCTCCCTGAGGATATTAATAGGAATCATAAGCATTAGTGTTTCCTGTTGCAATAGTCGAACCGACGCCAGAGTGATCAAACGGCGGAACGCCCGCCACCACCGCGCTGCTACCTGGTGCTAGTTGGGAAAGGGGACTTCGAGGAAGCTGGCTTTTACTGCTAAACGTGCGCGAGCTGACGTTCCGGCCGTCGAAGCAACCAGACGACGATCGCGACGTTTAGCAGGTTCCAAGCAATGCCGTTGATGAAGGCGGCGTGATATGAGCCGGTCCAGTCGAAGATCGCGCCGGACATCCACCCTCCCAGCGCCATCCCGAACACCGATGCCGTCAGCACGGTGGCCACCCGCACTCCGGCCTCCTTCGGTGAGAAGTACTCGCGCACGATAATCGCGTACGACGGCACGATCCCACCCTGGAACAGACCGAAGAGCGCCGAAATGACGTAGAGCGGAACGAGTCCGTCGAACGGCAAGAAGAGCACGAGCGCTACAATCTGCAGGCTCGAACCGAGCAGCAGGGTGCGCAGCCCTCCGATCCGGTCCGAGATGAGGCCAAACCCGAGGCGGCTTACGATCCCGAAGCCCAGCATCAGCGACAGCATTTGGGCGCCGCGTGCCGGGCCGTAACCGAGGTCACCGCAGTACGCAACGATGTGAACCTGAGGCATCGACATCGCGACGCAGCAGGAGGCTGCCGCGACAGCGAGAACCGTCTGCAGTGCTGCAGGCGACAGCCCGAGACTGTGCGGGCGCACCGCACCAGTCTGTGAGCCCTCCACCGTCGCTGCGCCGATCGGCGATGGGCGTCTCAGCACCAGAGCGAGTGGGAGCATGCTCGCCAGGCAGAAGATGCCGATGCCGAAATACGTATGACGCCAGCCCACAGTCGCTATGAAGTGTTGGACGAGCGGCGGCCAGACTGCTCCCGCTACATAGTTTCCGCTCGCAATGATGCCGACCGCGGCGCCGCGGCGCCGTACGAACCACATCGACGTGTCGGCTATCAGGGGTCCGAAGCTTGCCGAGCTGCCCGCACCAATCAGCAGACCCTGAATAAGAGCGAGCTGCCAGAGGCTCCTGGCAGAGCCAGCGAGAACATAACCGAGCGTGAGGGCGATCGCCCCGGCTGCGATAGAGACGACGATCCCGAAGCGATCGGAGAGCCGGCCCATCAGGATGCCACCCAGGCCAAAGCCGATCATGGTCAATGTGTACGGGAGCGACGCATCGGCGCGCGCAACGCCGAACTCCGCCTGCACAGCGGGCAGTGCGACGATGATGGACCACATTCCGACGCCGCCGAGCGTCGACAGCAACAGCGCTGCGAATAGGCGAACCCACGCGTATGCGGACTCCGCTTCGCCGTGCCGCGCCTTGTTCGCCTTGTCGCCGACGTCCACAGCTCCGCCGGCGCGAGAGTTCGTTATTTTCTGCTCCTCAATTCTTAGGCAGCGAACCCCAGCCTATCAGTCGGCACTCGGCGACGGCTGCCATGGCTCTCTCGCCTGCGGCACCGCTTCCATCAATAGCTCCAGTGCATGCCCCAGGGCCTTGTCGCCGCGCTCCGAGCCCTTGTAGTGACCAAGGCGCACGACAACCAGATCGTGGGTCGGGATGATGATCGCGTACTGGCCGCCGGCGCCCGCCATAAAGTAGGCGTCCTCAGGCACTGGCCAGCGCTTGGTCCGGTTGAGCCAGAAAAACGCCCCATACACAGGTTGGGACCATGCGGGCGCCGGCGTGCGCACGAAGTCCACCCAGCCCGGGGGGAGGAGCCGCTCGCCGTTCCAAACGCCATCTTGCTGATACAGCAGTCCCAGGCGCAGCCAGTCGCGTCCGGTCCCCAGCTCGTAGCCCTGAAGCAGAAAATTACCATATGCATCGGGCTCCAGAACCATGCGTCGGATTCCAAGCTTGTCGAAGAGGTGTCGCTGCGGGTACGAGAGATACTCCTGTTTGAGGGCGAGGACCGCCTTCTTGATGAGATAGTTGATCACCAGCGGATCCGAGTTGCGATAGCGCCCGACCGTATTGGGTGGCCACTGCGAAGGGCGCGTGATAGCCCAGCGGAATGCATCGATCGCGCCGGTGTAAACGTAGAGGTGATCGGGGTAACCCCTGGCGGCGTCGAAGTCCGGATCTTGCGGAGCGATGAACCGGAGCCCGCTGGACATCCGCAGCAGATCCGCGGTGCGGATGGCGCTCCGCGGGTCGTCCGGACGCTGCCACTCTTCCACTGGTGCCGGCGCCCAGAGGTCATACACCCCCTCGTGAATGAGCTGGCCCATGAGCGTGGCCGTGATGCTCTTGCCCATGGACCAGCTCGGCAGGCGCGTCGTGTAATCCAGTCCCGCTTTGGTAACGCTCGGCAATGATGCGGCCTTTGTATGCCACTACGAACGCCGCGGTGAGCGCCTCGCGGTGGATCGAATGCCGCTGCGACGCTGGCCGCTATCTTCGCCGCGTCGAGCTCAGGGGGAAGGGGCGTGTCTGGGAGTTGGTCTCCCATTGGCCACGGTCGCGGCGCTGCGTCAGACAGGGACGATGTTACTTTGACCGGAGTGAAAAAGACCGGAATCCGCGCCGCGCGGCAGCGTAACGCACCCTTGGTCGCCGTACAGACGGGCGGTGCGGGTGACACCGTTTGTGAGGGTCAGGTGCACTGCATGCACCTTGGGATCCACGACCATCTTTGCGACCGCGTGCCGTTCCGCGCGAGGAGATACGAAGAAGCCGTCTTCGTCGATAGCCGTAGCGAGGTCGCGCCCGGTGACGAAAAGGGCCGAACACAGGATCTTCGCGAACCCTGCCGTCATGAGCTCGAGCGGATCGCCCGGCGGCACTTCCCAGCCCGTGGACAGCTCTTTCGGCAGAGCCTGCTGTTCGGCGTTGCCGACAGCGGCTACCGAGAACAGAGCGACAATGATCAGGAGTCGCTCGAGTCGGCGCCAGCCTGCGTCCCGGTGAGCAACGGTTCCAGATCCGCAGAACATAGTGTCCATAGTGCCCAAAAAAAAATTGCGCGGGAGAACCATGATTCGCATCCGCGTGCGCCCGCACCTGTTGATGTCGGCGTGGCTTTCATGATCGACGCCGGAACCAAAGTGCTCACTTATGACCAGGACACGGTCAAAGGCTACGACCATGTGCTCGAATACCCGGAGGCGGTCATCCCCCATCTGTCAGAGGAGCAGGGTCTGATCGACTTGCCGGCCTGCCCTTAACGTCCTGCGATCGGCGAGGTGATGCATGTGACCCCCAACCACTGCTGCGTAGTGAGCAACATGGTGGACGCGGTCTACGGCGTGCGCGGCAGCAATGTCGAGGTGATCTGGCCGTGCGCCGAGGGACGGTACGCTGATCTATCCGCGATCCTTGCTCGTGCCTCTACTTGCCTTTGAACCGCGGTGCGCGCTTCTCCATGAACGCCCGCCGGCCCTCCTTGTAGTCCTCACTCTGCATGCAGCGTGAGGTGAGCTCGTCTTCCTCGGTGAAGTCGCCTGCGAGCCTCGATCACGGTATTGATGATGCGCTTCGACGCCGCGATCGATAGCGGCGCGTTTGCGGCCAGCTCCAGAGCCAGCGTGCGCACGTAATTGTCGAGCTCGGCGGCGGGCAGCACGCGGTTGACGAGGCCGATCGCCAGCGCCTCCGGCGCGCTGTAGCGACGTCCGCTGAACATGATCTCGCGCGCGGCTGCGTGCCCCACGGTGGCGACCAGCCGATTGGTGCCGTGCACGCCGTAGCCGACGCCCAGGCGAGCGGCAGGAATTGCAAACTGACTGGTGTCGGCCGCATAACGCAGATCGCAGGCTAGCGCCATCTCCACACCGCCGCCGATGCAGAAGCCGTGGATCAATGCAATGACCGGCTTCGCCGAGTCCTCGATCGCGTGTTGCGCGGCATCGACCAGGCCGTCGTATTCCTTGACGTTGCTCTCGCTCGAGCGTCGCGCCTCGAATTCGGAGATATCCGCACCGGCCGCGAACGCGACCGTCCCTTCGCCCCGCAATACGACGCAACGGACCTCGGGGTTCGCATCGAAGTCAGCCATCGCGTCGGGTATTGCGCGCCACATGTCGCCGCTGATCGCATTCCGCCGCGCGGGGCTGTCGAACACCATGCGGCCGATCGGCCCGTCGCGCTCTACGCGCAGTCTTCCAGTCATCGGTGATCCTTGTCGAGGATGCTTAAACAACGTTTGCCGCGCGCAGCGCTGCGATCTCCGCATCGGTGTAACCGAGCTCGCGCAAGATCTCATCGTTGTGCTCGCCCGGGGCTCCGATGGCGCGCTTCATGCGCGCCGGCGTGCGGGAGAGCCGGATTGCGGGTCCTACCAGATTCAGCTCGCCGCCTTCAGGTTTGGGCACGGCCACCGCCATGCCGAGGTGCCGAACCTGGGGATCGCCGAACACCTGGTCCATCCTGTATATGGGTCCGCTGGGCACACCGGCCTCGTTGAGCAACGCGATCAGCGCCTCCGAGCTGTGACGTCGCGTGCGCTCGGCAATCGCCTCATTGAGCGCGACGCGGTTTTTCGAGCGCAGCGCCTCGCTCGAGAACCTGGGGTCCGTCGCCAGCTCCGGCTCTCCCAGCGCCTCGCAGAAGCGTGCGTAGATCACCTTCCCGGCAGCCGCGATATTGACGAATCCATCGGCGGACGGATAGACGCTGGTCGGCATCGAGGTTGGATGATCGTTGCCCGCCTGTCCTGGGACTTCGCCTTCTACCAGCCAGCGACCGGCCTGAAAGTCCATCATCGTGACCATCGCGGACAACAGCGAACTCTGGACCCACTGCCCCTTCCCGGAGCGGCTTCGCTCCTGCAAAGCGATGAGAATGCCGAGTGCGGCGAACAAACCGGCGCTCAAATCGGCAACCGGGATACCGGCCCGCACTGGGCCCTGTCCGGGCAGGCCGGTCACCCACATGAGGCCCCCCATGCCTTGCGCGACCTGATCGAATCCGGCGCGATCGCGATACGGACCATCCTGCCCGAAACCGCTGATGCTGGCGTAGACCAAACGGGGATTCTCCCGGGCCAGGGTTTCGTAGTCGACGCCCAGCTTGTGCTTGACGTCGGGCCGGTAGTTCTCGACCAGCACGTCGGCGGTCCTCGCCAACCGCTTGAGCACCTCGACACCTCGTGGGTCTTTCAGGTTCAACGTGATGGAGCGCTTGTTGCGATGGAGGTTCTGAAAGTCCGAGCCATGGCGCGGGCCGAAGCCGTCGTCGCCTCCACTGGACGGCATCTCCACCTTGATGACGTCGGCACCCCAGTCAGCGAACTGCTTGACACACGTCGGTCCTGCACGCACGCGCGTGAGGTCTATCACGCTCAGATGGGTCAGGGCTTCAGGAGAAACCACGTTATTGACCCCGCGCCGTCCAGCGTCCCGCTTCCACCTGGTGGAAGAAGTCCTCGAGCAGTCGGTTGAACAATGCCGGGCTCCTCCAGGTTGTGCACGTGCCCGGTCTTGGGCAGTACCGCGAGCGCAGCAGTCGGGATCGTGCGCTTCATCATGAGCGAGGGCTCGAGCGTCGGTTCGTCTTCGTCTCCGGCGACGATGAGGACCGGGGCTGCGATGCGCGCCATCTCTGCAGTCAGGTCGTACAGCGATGGCCGCCGCGCCTGACAGCCGAGCTGGGTGTACGCGGAGCCTTGTGCCGAGTGCTCTGAGAAGTTGCGGATGAACTCGGCAAACCCGCGCGGATCCTTGTCTTTGAGCTGAGTGCGCCCGGGGCCGTGGCCATAGGTCGATGCCAGCTTCGGCATGCCTTCCTCGAGCATGGACTTGGCGAGTGAGTGCGCCTGCTCCTGAAACTGCTGGTACTGCGACGGATGCGCGCCGTAGCCGCAGCCGGCCACCACCAGTGACAAGGCGCGAGGCGAGTACGCCATACCGAAATGCAGCGTGGCGAAGCCGCCCATTGAATTCCCCACCACGTGCGCGCGCTGGATACCGAGCGCATCGAGCACGCTCCGGATGTCGTCCCGCGCACGGTTCTGAGAGTAACTTTCTACGTTGCCGGGCACCTCCGACGGAGGATAGCCGCGCGCGTTGAAGGCGATGCAGCGGTAGCGGCGCGAAAAGTGGCGCACCTGCGGCTCCCAGCTTCGGTAGTCGCCGGCGAACTCGTGCGCGAACACGATCGGTGCGCCAGAACCGGTTTCCTCATAGTAGAGTTTCACGCCATCGTCCGCATTCAGGGTCGGCATACCGCCTCCTCGCAAATCAACGCTGCAGCATTGTCGTCGTTTCATCCCTGGGCAGGCGCTAGGGTAACGAAAAAAACCCAAACGCGGGAGTGAGACCGATGGCTGACGAAGCATCGATCCCCGATATGCTTTCCGCGATGGCGTAAGATGATCGCCTGCTGAACCGATCACCGATTCACGAAATGCTGGTTTTATTCTCCCATGCCCGAACCGAGTGACTGGGCCTTTCCGCCTGAGCTTCAACCGAAGCCGGAGCAGGCGCGTTTCGACCTGGAATCCGCCCTCAACGCGGTAGTAATGCTGCGCGCCGAGATCCCCCAGGACGCCTTCACCGCGTCGATATTGGGCACCGAGCGGGTTGGCAACGGCGTGGTGATCCGCGCCGATGGACTGGTGCTTACGATCGGGTACCTGATCACCGAGGCTCGAGACCATCTGGCTTACCACGAACAGCGGTAGTGCCGTAGCGGGCCATGCACTGGCGTACGATCAGGGAACCGGCTTCGGGTTGGTCCAACCTCTCGGGCGGCTCGGCGTTCCCACACTCGAGCGCGGCTCGGCCCACTCCTGCGCGGTCGGCGACGACGTGATCGTGATCGGTTATGGCGGGCGCAGCCACTCTCTGCAAGCCAAGATCATTGCCAAGCGCGAGTTCGCGGGCTATTGGGAATACGTGCTCGACGAAGCCGTGTTCACCGCGCCGGCGCATCCGCAATGGGGCGGTGCTGCGCTGCTCGGTGCCGATGGCCGGCTTCTCGGCATCGGATCTTTGCTGGTCCAGGAAGCGCAGGGGGGCGAGACCATTCAAGGCAATATGATCGTGCCGATCGATCCGCTCGAGCCGATCCTAGGTGACATGCTCGCGATGGGCCGGGCGAATCGCCCTGCGCGCCCCTGGCTCGGGATGTACACGACCGACGCCAGCGGACAACTGGTAGTCGGCGGATTGGCCGATGGCGGTCCGGCAGATCGCGCCGGTGTGCGGCCGGGCGATCTGGTGCTCGAAGTCGCGAGCGAACGGGCGTCCACACTGGCCGACCTGTTTCGCAAGGTGTGGCGCCTGGGTGCCGCGGGCGTGGAAGTCCCGCTCACTCTTGGGCGCGAAGGCGCACTCGTGCGCGTGCGGGTCCGTTCGGCGGACCGTAACGATTTTCTCAAGAAGCCACAGCTGCACTGAGACGAGACACGACTCAAGCGGTGATCGACTCCACCGTCTGCGGCCCCAAATCCGCACGGGACCGCAAGGAACGCTGCGGCGCAGCATCCAAACTGCGCTGCCGCTTGCGGCGAAAGCCGTATACCATTTGGCCGCGCTCGGGATCGCGCCCAGCGCGCAGTCGGACGGCAACCCGCCGAAACAACAACAGGTAGACTGCGCACCCCGCCATGAGCACTGCCTCGCCACCAAGAGCGAGCCCTGCGGAGACCTTCCCCAAGCTGCTGCTCGAGCACGCACGGGTTCGCGCGGCCAGCGTCTGCATGCGCGAGAAGGACCTCGGTATCTGGCAATCCTGGACTTGGAGCGAGTGCGCAGCGAACGTGCGCACCCTTGCTTGCGGTCTGGCGTCCCTTGGCTTCAAACGCGGCGAGAACCTGGCCATCATCGGCGACAACCGGCCGCAGTTGTACTGGGCCATGACGGCCGCGCAGGCCCTCGGCGGCATCCCGGTGCCGCTGTATCAGGATTCGGTGGCACAGGAGATGGCCTATGTCCTGGACAACGCGGAGGTGCGCTTCGCGGTGGTCGAGGATCAAGAGCAGGTGGACAAGCTCCTCGAGATCAAAGATCGGCTGCCCAAGCTCGACACGATCATCTACAAGGACCCCCGTGGCATGCGCCACTACGGTCAGTCATTTCTGCACGCGTACGCTGACGTTCAGCGGGCGGGAAAGGACTTCGAAGCCGCGCGCCCAGAATTTTTCATGCAGGAAGTGAACAAGGGGCAAGCGTCGGATGTCGCAGTCATGCTCTACACCTCCGGCACGACGGGCAAGCCCAAGGGCGTGTGTCAAACCCATGCGGCGCTGATCACAGCGGCACGCGGAGGGTGTGAGTTCGATGCGGCTCGGCCCCGGCGACGAGATTCTCTCCTATCTGCCCATGGCCTGGGTCGGCGACAACCTTTTCTCCTCCGCCCAGGCGCTGGTGGGGGGCCTGACGATCAACTGTCCGGAATCCAGCGACACGGTGATGACGGACATGCGCGACATCGGTCCGACCTACTACTTCGCGCCGCCACGCGTGTTCGAGAACCTGTTGACGCAGGTCATGATCCGTATGGAGGACGCCGCACCGCCCAAGCGCGCTCTGTTCCACTACTTCCTCGGGGTGGCGCGGCGCTGCGGAGCCGAGATCCTCGACCGGAAGCCCGGAGTGTCCGTCCTCGACCGAATGCTGTACTGGGCGGGAACGATTCTGGTCTACGGCCCGTTGCGCAACGTGCTCGGCATGAGCCGCATCCGCATCGCCTATACAGCCGGAGCAGCGATCGGGCCCGATCTGTTCCGCTTCTACCGCTCCATCGGCGTGAACCTCAAGCAGCTCTATGGCTCGACCGAGACCTGCGCCTATGTGTGCCTGCAGCCCGACGGGCATATCAAGCTCGACACGGTCGGCCCACCTGCGCCGGGCGTCGAGGTGCGGATTGCGAACAGCGGTGAGGTTCTGGTCCGGAGCAACGCGATGTTCAAGGAATACTTCCGGCGCCCGGATGCGACGGCGGAAGTATTCGATGACAACGGCTACTTTCGCACCGGCGACGCCGGCTTCTTCGATCCGGACGGGCATCTCAAGATCATCGACCGGGCCAACGACGTGGGTAAGCTCGCCGGCGGCGCGGTCTTCGCTCCCAACTACATCGAGAACAAGCTCAAGTTCTTCCCCTACATCAAAGAAGCCGTCGCGTTCGGACACGGACGCAAGGCAGTCTGCGCTTTCATCAACATCGACCTAGGCGCTGTCGGGAACTGGGCCGAGCGCCGTAATCTCGCCTACGCCGGCTACACCGACCTCGCGAGCAAGCCGCAGGTCTACGATCTGATCCAAGGTTGCGTGGAGCAGGTCAACGCGGAGTTGGCCGCCGATCCGATGGTGGCCCACTCGCAGATCCACCGTTTTCTGCTTTTGCACAAGGAACTCGACCCGGATGACGATGAGCTCACGCGCACGCGCAAGGTCCGGCGTGGCTTCATCGGAGAAAAGTACGCTGCGCTCATCGATGCGCTGTACTCTAGCCGCAGCGCGCAGCACGTGGAAACGGCGGTCAAATTCGAAGACGGCCGTACCGGGACGATCGCCGCGGACGTGCAGATCAAGGATGCAAAGCTGTTTGCCATCCCAGCGGCGCGCGAGGCTGTCCTCGGCCGACGAAGCGAATGACGAGCCAGACACCAACAGACGACGTGCTGCTGAAGCTCGAAGGCATCTCGTTGTCGTTCGGAGGTGTGAAAGCGCTGGACAACGTCAGTCTCGATGTGCGCAGCCACGAGATCCGCGCCATCATCGGGCCCAACGGTGCCGGCAAGAGCTCGTTGCTCAACGTCATCAACGGCGTGTATCACCCGACCCAGGGTGCGGTGACCTACAAGGGCACCACCCGCGCGCAGATGCGCCCGCACGAGGCGGCCAGCCAGGGAATTGCGCGCACGTTCCAGAACATCGCGCTGTTCAAGGGCATGACGGTGCTCGACAACATCATGACCGGGCGCACGCTCAAGATGCGGGCGGGATTCCTGTCCCAGTGCCTGTATTTCGGCCCCGCCCGCCGTGAGGAGCTCGACCATCGCGAGAAAGTGGAGCACATCATCGATTTCCTCCAGATCGAGCACATCCGCAAGACCCCGGTGGGGCGGCTGGCCTACGGTCTGCAAAAGCGTGTCGAGCTCGCTCGCGCGTTGGCGGCGGAGCCGGACCTGCTGCTGCTCGACGAGCCCATGGCCGGCATGAACGTGGAGGAGAAAGAGGACATGTGCCGCTTCATCCTCGACGTGAACGACGAGTACGGAACCACGATCGTGCTGATCGAGCACGACATGGGGGTGGTGATGGATCTGTCCCACCGCGTGGTCGTGCTGGACTACGGCCGCAAGATCGGCGACGGAAGCCCGGACGAGGTTCGCGCCAATCAAGCGGTGATCGACGCCTATCTCGGCGTGAAGCACTGAGCCCGGGTCATGGGATTCTTCATCGAAGTCGTGCTCGGCGGCCTGATGGCCGGCGTGCTGTACTCGTTGGTGGCGCTGGGCTTCGTCCTGATCTTCAAGGCGTCCGGCGTGTTCAACTTTGCCCAGGGTGCGATGGTCTTGTTCGCCGCGCTCACCCTGGTGCGGTTGATGGAACTGCTCAAGAACACATTCAGCCCGTTCCTGATCGCCCTGGTGCTGACCATCGGGGTCATGATCGCGCTCGCCTGGGTCATCGAGCGGCTCGTGCTCCGACCGCTCGTCAATCAGCCAGGCATCAGCCTGTTCATGGCGACTCTGGGCATCTCTTACGTGTTGGACGGGTTCGGCCAAGCGGTCTGGGGCAGCGACGTCTACATGCTCGACGTCGGCATCCCCAAGCGACCCATCATGCTGTTCGAGTCCGTGGTCCCGGGCGGCGTGTTGGTGCCCAGCGAGGATCTGGTCGCAGCGGTCATCGCCGGCTTGCTGGTAGCCGGCCTCGGGCTCTTCTTTCAGAAGACGCGCATCGGGCGCGCGCTACGCGCGGTCGCGGACGATCATCAGGCCGCGCAGTCGGTCGGCATTCCACTGAACTATATCTGGGTCATCGTGTGGACGGTTGCCGGGCTGGTCGCGCTGGTAGCCGGCATCGTCTGGGGCTCCAAGCTCGGGGTACAGTTTTCGCTCGGCCTGGTAGCCCTGAAGGCGCTGCCGGTGCTGATCCTCGGCGGCTTCGAGTCGATACTCGGCGCAGTAGTCGGCGGGCTGATCATCGGCGTGGGCGAGAAGCTGTCGGAGGTCTATCTCGGTCCCTGGGTGGGCGGAGGTATCGAGAACTGGTTCGCCTACGTGCTGGCGCTGTTGTTCCTGCTGATCAGGCCCGAGGGATTGTTCGGAGAGAAGCACATCGATCGCGTATAAGCGCACAGGCCTACACCAACCACGAGCCACGAATCACGGATGTTTTACCGCGAAGCCGGACAATTCAAGACCACCTATGGCGCGGACCAGGCGGTATTCCCGATCCGCCAGGACCAGGTCTTTCTCGCCATCTGGCTCGCCATCGGCTTCTTCTTGGTGCCGCTCATCTCCAGCGAGTACCTGCTGCGCGCGATCTTCATCCCCTTCCTGATTCTGGCGCTCGCGGCACTCGGGCTCAATCTTCTGGTGGGGTACTGCGGCCAGCTGTCGCTGGGCACGGGCGGATTCATGGCGGTAGGCGCTTATGCCGCCTACAACCTGTGCATCCGCATCCCGGGGCTCAACCCGCTAGTCGCGTTTCTGCTGGCGGGTGGCGTGGCGACGCTCGTGGGGATCGCATTCGGTATCCCCAGCCTGCGCATCAAAGGCTATTACCTGGCGGTCGCCACCTTGGCAGCACAGTTTTTCCTGGACTGGGTATTCAGCCGGGTTGCCTGGTTCACGAACAATACGCCGTCCGGTTCCATCAGCGCCCCTCCAGTGACCCTGTTCCAGTTCACCTTCGACACCCCGGTGAGCAAATACCTGCTCTGCCTGGTGTTTCTCGTGTTGTTTGCGGTGGTCGCGAAGAATCTGGTGCGCGGCCGCATAGGCCGTGCCTGGATGGCGACCCGCGATATGGATGTGGCGGCAGAGATCATCGGCATCCGCCCCATGTACGCGAAGCTCTCGGCTTTCGCCGTGAGCTCATTTTTCATCGGCGTCGCCGGAGGCCTGTGGGCGTTCGTTCACCTGGGCTCGTGGGAACCGCTCGCCTTCGACGTCAACCGTTCGTTCAGCATTCTGTTCATGGTCATCATCGGCGGGCTCGGCTCCATCCTGGGTAGTTTCCTCGGCGCGGCGTTCATCACCGTGCTGCCCCTGCTGTTGAATCAACTGCCCCAGTGGTTGGGCATACCGATTTCCACCGCAATGATCTCCCATCTGGAGGCCATGATCTTCGGTTCCTTGATCGTGTTCTTCCTGATCGTGGAACCGCTTGGACTGGCGCGGCTATGGCGCATCGGCAAAGAGAAGCTGCGCCTGTGGCCGTTCCCTTACTGAGGCAACACGAGCGGTCCCCAGCCGGCCGCGCTACCATACGAAAGAGGAGGTAAACACGATGCCAAAATTCTTCCACGCGAAGACCCTGCTGCTGGCGGCCGCGGTGACGGCCGCGCTAGGCGCCACCGGCGAACTGCTGGCGCAAGCCAACGAGCAATTCATCCCGGCGCTGGTCTATCGCAGCGGCCCGTACGCCCCCAACGGAGTGCCTTTCGCGAACGGTTATGCAGACTACCTCACCCTGGTGAACGAGCGCGACGGCGGCATCAACGGCGTCAAGATCGTGTTCGAGGAGTGCGAAACCGGGTATGCCACCGACCGCGGCGTTGAGTGCTACGAGCGGTTGAAGGGCAAGGGACCCACCGGGGCGGCGGCGTTCAGCCCGCTCTCGACGGGCATCACCTACGCGCTCACCGAGAAAGTCTCCGCCGACAAGATCCCGCTGATCACGATGGGCTACGGTCGTTCCGAATCGGTTGACGGCAGCGTGTTCATGTGGAACTTCCCGCTTCTGGGAACGTACTGGGACGCGGCTGACGTCCTGATCCAGCACATCGGCAATCTCAACGGCGGGCTGGACAAGCTCAAAGGCAAGAAGATCGCGCTCGTGTACCACGACTCGCCGTACGGCAAGGAACCGATCCCGCTGCTTCAGGAACGCGCCCGGCGCCACGGGTTCGAGCTGACCACCATCCCGGTCACGCATCCGGGTGTGGAGCAAAAGGCCGCCTGGCTGCAGATCCGCCAGAATCGACCCGACTACGTGCTGCTCTGGGGATGGGGAGTCATGAACTCGACAGCGATCAAGGAAGCGGTGGCCGTCAACTATCCGCGCGACCACATGTTCGGCGTGTGGTGGGCAGGCGCAGAGCCGGACGTCCTGCCAGCGGGTGCGGACGCGAAGGGCTACAACGCGCTTGCTCTGCAGCATTCAGCAGGCCAGGGGCCCGTGCATGCCGATATCCTCAAATACGTGTACGGCAAGGGTAAGGGTGCTGGCCAGAAAGACGATGTCGGCCACGTGTTGTACAACCGCGGCATGATCAATTCCATGCTCGTGGTCGAGTCAATCCGCACGGCGCAGGGCAAGTTTGGCAAGAAGCCGTTGACCGGCGAGCAGGTACGCTGGGGCATCGAGAACCTCAACCTGGATCAGAAGCGCATCAGCCAGCTTGGCCTGTTCGGCATGCTGCAGCCACTCAAAGTGTCCTGTAGCGACCACGAGGGTGCACGCCAGGCACGCATCCATCAGTGGGACGGAACCAAGTGGGTGTTCGTGTCGGGATGGATCCAAGCCGACGAGAGCGTAATCCGTCCGATGGTAGATGAAGCGTCCGCGAAATATGCCAAGGAGAAAAACCTGGTTCGACGCGACTGCAAGACGGGCTGACGCCGGCTGGACTGCGGAGAGCGGGCTCATCTGAACTCAGTCGGCCAACACGATCATGAGCGCGCCCCTCGTGGCCCCCTCTGTTCGCCCGTTGCTGGCGGTCAACAACATCGAGGTGATCTACGATCACGTGATCCTGGTGTTGAAAGGTGTATCCCTGGAGGTCCCCGACGGGCGGGTCGTCGCGCTGCTCGGTGCCAATGGAGCGGGCAAGTCGACCACGCTCAAGGCGATCTCGAATTTGCTGCGCGCCGAACGCGGAGTGGTGACCAAGGGGTCGGTCGAACTCGACGGCGAGCGCATCGACCAGTTGAACCCTTCCGAAGTGGTCAAGCGCGGCGGCGTGCAAGTGATGGAAGGCCGACACTGCTTCGCGCATCTCACGGTCGAGGAAAACCTCCTTACCGGTGCGTTCACCCGCCGCGCGAGCCGAGGTGAGATCGCTGCCGACCTGGAAAAAGTCTATGCCTATTTCCCGCGGCTCAAGCACCGGCGTACGAGTCAGGCCGGCTATACCTCGGGCGGCGAGCAACAAATGACGGCGGTCGGCCGCGCGCTGATGGCACGCCCGCGCATGATCTTGCTCGATGAGCCTTCGATGGGGCTGGCGCCGCAGATCGTCGAGGAGATCTTTGAAATCGTGCGCGGCCTGAACCAGAAGGAGAAGGTAAGCTTCCTGCTGGCCGAGCAAAATACCAATGTGGCGCTGCGCCATGCCGACTACGGGTACATTCTCGAGAACGGCCGGGTGGTTCTAGACGGCCCTGCCGCGGAGCTCGCGAGCAACGAAGACGTGAAGGAGTTCTACCTGGGAATTTCGGGCTCTGGCCGCAAGAGCTACCGCGATGCCAAGCACTACCGCCGGCGCAAGCGCTGGCTGGCTTGAATTTCCCAGGATGCGTGAAGTAGAGGAGGCTATCCGGTTCGCTCACCTCCCCCTTTCCCAACGGGAGGGGTCAGGGAGGGTGTGCTCACGCATGCGTGCGCAGAGTCAATGACCGCCAAATTCTTCGACGATCTGGAAACGCGGAGCCCGGAGGTACGCGAGCGCCAGCTGTTCAACGGGCTGGCTGATCAGGTTGCCAACGCCAAAAGACACTCCCCCTACTTTGCGAAGCTCTTGGGCAGAATCCATCCGCACGAAGTAATTAGCCGGGCCGCATTGGCGAAGCTACCGGTCACGCGTAAGTCGGACCTCATGGAACTGCAGAAGGCAGACCCGCCATTCGGCGCGATGACGGCGGTGCCGCTCTCGCAGCTGGCTCGCGTATTTGCGTCACCGGGCCCGATCTACGAACCGCAAGGCGACAAGAAGGATTTCTGGGGGTTCGCCCGCGCTCTTTATGCCGCCGGTTTCCGCGCGGGCGAACTGGTGCACAACACTTTCTCGTACCACTTCACCCCGGCCGGCTTCATGTTGGACTTGGCCGCGCAGGCGCTCGGCTGCCCGGTGTTCCCGGCCGGGGTGGGACAAACCGAGTTGCAGGTCACTGCCATCGCGGGCCTCCGGCCGGTCTGCTACGCGGGTACCCCCTCATTTCTCAAGATCATTCTCGAAAAAGCCGACGAGATGGGGAGCAACGTAAGCAGTCTGAAAAAAGCGTCAGTCAGCGGGGAGGCGTTCTTGCCCAGCGTCCGACAGATGCTGAACGAGCGCGGGATCGCGGCTTATCAAAGCTACGGAACGGCGGATCTGGGATTGATCGCTTACGAGACCGAGGCGCGAGAGGGATTGGTGGTCGACGAAGCGGTCATCGTGGAAATCGTCCGTCCGGGAACAGGCGATCCGGTCGGCGAGAGCGAAGTCGGAGAGGTCGTGGTAACCACGCTGACCGCGGAATATCCGCTGATCCGCTTTGCGACCGGCGATCTATCGGCGGCGCTCCCAGGCATCAGTCCGTGCGGCCGCACCAACATGCGCATCAAGGGGTGGATGGGCAGAGCGGACCAAACGACCAAGGTCAAAGGCCTGTTCGTGCACCCGTCGCAGATAGACCAAGTAGTCAAGCGCCATCCCGAGATCGTCCGTGCTCGGCTCACGGTGACGCACGACGCCGACCGCAACGACACGATGACGCTGCTCGTCGAGCTCGACGGGCGGCCGCCAGAAGGGCTCGCCGCACGTATCGCAGACAGCGTGCGCGAATTGTGCAAGCTGCGCGGCGACATCACCTTCAAGCTCCCGGGCACGCTGCCCAACGATGGAAAAGTGATCGAGGATCTGCGCAAATACGGGTGAAGACGTGAGCAAATCCATCAGCCGCTATCCGGTCCCGAAGCTCCAGGACCTGCCCTTAGACATCCGCGATCGGATGCTGCAGGTACAGGAAAAGGCCGGATTCATTCCAAACGTGTTCCTGACCTTGGCTCATCGGCCCGACGAGTTCCGCGCTTTCTTCGCCTACCACGACGCGCTCATGCTGGGCGAGTCGAATCTGACCAAGGCCGAGAAGGAGATGATCGTAGTCGCCACCAGCGGTGCAAATCACTGCACGTACTGCGTCATTGCGCACGGGGCCATTCTGCGCATCTACGCCAAGAATCCTCATGTCGCCGATCAGGTGGCGGTCGACCACCGTAAAGCAGACGTCACGCCGCGCCAGACAGCCATGCTCGACTTCGCCGTGAAACTGGCCCGAACGCCCGAGGCGGTGACGGAGGAAGATGTGCAACGGCTTCATACCCACGGTTTCAGCGATGAGGATATCTGGGATATCGGCGCGATCACCGCCCTGTTCGCACTGTCCAACCGGATGGCGCACCTGACCGGAATGCGCGCGAACGACGAGTTCTATCTGCTCGGACGCGTGTCCCCCGCCTCGAAATAGGCGCGTCCTCCAATGTCCTCGGCTAGTCCTGGGCGAGGCAATCCCGAGAGCGTTCGCTGGTATAATTTTTCGTTCGCACAGGTCTAGGGAAGCTCTGATCTATTCTCACGAGCGCGACCGTGGCGATTCGAGCCGGAGGCAAGACGGCGAGGACGCCGTGTAGCCGGCCTACACAAGGAGGAGCCGACGTGGCCATCGGCCCGAATCGCCACGGTCCCTCGAAAGAGACGATATATTGTTGGGTTGCGTCAGGTGCGGCGCCTGCGGTGTTGCGCTCCTTGCCAAGGTACCTACCTTGGCGGCGTCGCGGCGCCTAGCAGTCATCCGCATCTGACACAACGCAATCGCGAGGATAGACCAGAGCTTCCCTGGCCCGCGCCTGCATCACGAAGGCACAGCGCGGCCGCCAGGATGGCCCTCACCGGGGCCGAACCTTACCAGGGGCTAGATCATGGACATGTCTCCGCTTCCAGATACCGACCCGGAAGAAACGCAGGAGTGGCTGGATGCCTTGGACGGGGTGCTCGAGTACGAGGGCGCACAGCGTGCGCACTATCTCCTCGAACGACTGATCGACAAGTCGCGACGTTCGGGTGCCAACCTCCCCTACAGCGCCAGCACCGCCTACATCAACACCATCCCGCCCGGGCAGGAGGAGCGCTCACCCGGCAACCACGAGCTCGAACACCGCATCCGCTCCTATGTGCGCTGGAACGCCATGGCAATGGTGGTGCGCGCAAACAAGATCTCTTCCGAGCTGGGCGGCCACATCGCCAGCTTCGCGTCCGCTGCGACGTTGTATGACGTGGGCTTCGACCATTTCTGGCACGCGCCCGGCGAAAAGCATGGCGGAGACCTCGTGTACGTGCAGGGCCACTCGGCTCCCGGTATCTACGCGCGCGCTTTCCTCGAGGGCAGGATCAGCGAGCAGCAGATGGACAACTTCCGCCAGGAGGTGGAAGGCCGAGGCCTGTCCTCGTATCCGCATCCGTGGCTCATGCCGGATTTCTGGCAATTCCCTACCGTGTCCATGGGTCTGGGGCCGATCACAGCGATCTATCAGGCGCGCTTCATGAAGTACCTCAGCGACCGCGGCATCCTCGATACGGACGGGCGCAAGGTGTGGGCATTCATGGGCGACGGCGAGATGGACGAGCCCGAGTCACTGGGAGCGATTTCACTGGCGGCGCGAGAGCGGCTGGACAATCTCATCTTCGTGGTCAACTGCAATCTGCAGCGGCTCGACGGACCGGTGCGCGGCAACGGCAAGATCATCCAGGAACTGGAGGCAGATTTCCGCGGCGCCGGATGGAACGTGATCAAGGTGATCTGGGGCAGCTACTGGGATCCGCTGTTGGCAAAGGACAAGAACGGGCTGCTGCTGAAGCGCATGGAAGAGGCCGTGGACGGCGAGTACCAGACCTTCAAATCGAAGGACGGCGCCTATGTGCGCAAGCACTTCTTCGGCAAGTATCCCGAATTGCTGGAGATGGTAGCCAACATGTCGGACGACGACATCTGGCGCCTGAACCGCGGCGGCCACGATCCCCACAAGGTATACGCGGCCTACGCTGCGGCGGTAAAACACCAGGGGCAACCCACGGTGATCCTGGCCAAGACCATCAAAGGCTACGGCATGGGTGAAGCCGGCGAAGGGCAGAACATCACCCATCAACAGAAGAAGATGGGAACCTTCTCCATCAAAGCGTTCCGCGACCGGTTCAACATTCCGATTCCGGACGACCAAGTCGAGCACGTGCCGCTCTACAAACCGGCCGAAGACGGCCCCGAGATGCTCTACCTGCGCGAGCGCGTCCAGGCGATGGGCGGCTCGCTGCCTCAGCGCCGGCGCAAGGCCGAGCCTCTTGACGTGCCGGAGCTCTCCGCGTTCGACGCGCTGCTCAAGAGCAGCGAGGAGCGCGAGATGTCGACCACGATGGCATTCGTGCGGATCCTCAACACCATCATCCGGGACAAGAAGATCGGCAAGTATGTCGTTCCGATCGTGCCGGACGAGTCGCGCACCTTCGGCATGGAAGGCATGTTCCGCCAACTCGGGATCTATTCGTCGGTCGGCCAGCTCTACAAGCCCGAGGACGCCGACCAGCTGATGTACTACAAGGAAGACAAGCACGGCCAGATCCTGCAGGAGGGCATCAACGAGGCCGGCGGCCTGTGCTCCTGGATTGCAGCGGGCACCGCCTACAGCACGCACGGGATCTCGATGATCCCGTTCTACATCTTCTATTCGATGTTCGGTTTCCAGCGCGTGGGCGATTTGATCTGGGCGGCAGGTGACAGCCGAACACGCGGCTTCCTGCTGGGCGGCACCGCGGGCCGCACGACGCTCAACGGCGAAGGGCTGCAGCACGAGGATGGTCACAGTCACTTGCTGTCTTCCACCGTTCCAAATTGCGTCTCTTACGATCCGACCTTCGCCTATGAGCTGGCGGTGATCGTCCAGGATGGAATGCGCCGAATGTACAAGGAGCAGCAGGACGTTTTCTATTACATCACGGTGATGAACGAGAACTATGCCCACCCGGCGATGCCCGCGGGCGCGGAGGCTGGCATCCTCAAGGGCATGTACCTGTTCTCGGAAGGCAGCGCAGACAAGAAGGCACCCCGTGTGCAGCTCATGGGCAGCGGCACAATCTTGCGCGAAGTGATCGCCGCCGCAGATCTGCTGAAGAACGATTTCGGGGTGCTGGCGGATATCTGGAGCTGCCCGAGCTTCACCGAGTTGCGCCGGGAAGGCATGCAGGTGGCGCGTTGGAATCTGCTCCATCCCGAGCTCCCACAGGGTAAGTCTTACGTCGAGTTGTGCCTGGAAGGGCGGCAGGGACCCGTGGTAGCGGCCACAGACTACATGGAAGCCTTCGCCGACCAGATCAGACCCTTCGTCAAACATACCTATCGAGTGCTGGGGACCGATGGCTTTGGCCGCTCGGATTTCCGCAAGCAGCTGCGCAAGTTCTTCGAGGTGGATCGCTATTATGTGGTGGTGGCCGCGCTCAAGGCGCTGGCCGACGACGGCACGGTGCCTGCGGCGACGGTAACGCGCGCCATGGCAAAGTACGGTATCGATCCGAACAAGCCATATCCGCCGTCGGTCTGAGAGCCGGGCGGAAGGCCACAACAACAAGGAGACAAAACCTTGGGAGCCATCAAGGACGTCGTCGTCCCGGACATCGGTGACTTCAAGGACGTGCCCGTCATCGAAGTCCTGGTGAAGCCCGGTGACAGCGTGAAGGCCGACGACTCGCTGGTCACGCTCGAAAGCGACAAGGCGACCATGGAGGTGCCTGCGCCGTTCAGCGGCGTGGTGAAGGACATGAAGGTGAAGGTTGGCGACAAGGTGTCGGAAGGTGTGCTGATCCTCACTCTGGAAGCACAAGACGGAACAGCGCAGCCGTCGGCCAAGCCTGCCGCTGCGCCAGCCGCGTCCATATCCGCGGCACCAGTCTCCCCAGCCCCCGCCCGGCCGCAGACTCAGCCCTCGCCGCCAGCCACGACTCCCGCGCCCGCTGCTGTGGCGTTGGCTTTGGCGTTGGTGGACGAGGCGGGTTTCGCGCACACGCACGCCAGCCCCGGCGTGCGGCGCTTCGCCCGCGAGCTTGGCGTGGACCTGACGAAGGTGAAGGGTTCGGGTCCGAAAGGGCGCATCCTCAAAGAGGACGTGCAGGGCTACGTCAAGAGTTCCATGGCAAGGCCCGCGACGGCGACCGGCAGTGGTCTCAGCGTGCTCCCCCTGCCGGCAGTCGACTTCACCAAGTTCGGGCCGACCGAGGTGAAACCGCTGTCGCGCATCAAGAAGATCTCGGGTGCTAATCTGCACCGCAACTGGGTGACGATTCCGCACGTCACCCAAAACGATGAAGCCGACATCACCGAGCTCGAGGCCTTTCGCAAGCAGATGTCCGATGAGGTCCAGAAACAGGGCATTCGCGTTACCTTGCTCGCCTTCCTGATCAAGGCAGCGGTCGCGGCGCTGAAGCGCTATCCGCAGTTCAACGCGTCGTTATCCTCCGATGGCGAGAGCCTGGTACTCAAACAGTACTTCAACATCGGTGTCGCAGTGGATACCCCCAACGGCCTGGTGGTGCCGGTGATCCGCGATTCCGACAAGAAAGGTGTGATCCAGCTCGCAAAGGAATTGGGAGAGGTAAGCGCCAAGGCCCGTGACGGTAAGCTTTCGCCTACCGACATGCAGGGCGGATGCTTCTCGATCTCCAGCCTAGGCGGTATCGGTGGCCTCAACTTCACCCCGATCATCAATGCGCCGGAAGTGGCCATCCTCGGCGTCTCGCGCTCGGTCATGAAAGCGGTCTGGAAGGATGGCCAGTTCGTGCCGAAACTCATGCTGCCGCTCTCGCTATCCTACGATCACCGAGTGGTTGACGGCGCCGAGGGGGCGCGCTTCATCACGTACCTGAACAGCGTGCTGAGTGACATCCGCAGGCTCGTGTTATGAAGCATGAATGCAACAATGAAGACTGCGGGACCTCAGGTCTGTGACGTCGCAGGGGCGCCTTGCCGGTTCTCGTCGGAAAGTCAAGAGCCGCTGCTCCCGGCTCACTGTTAGCGCGCCCGGTTGTACCCCTTGGTGACCCGGCCTGCCCCCATCGGGATCCTCGGTGGAACCTTCGACCCGATTCATCTTGCACACCTGCGGTTGGCGGAAGAGCTCGCAGATGCACTGGCCTTGTTTCAGGTCCGCTTCGTCCCCGCTAGTATTCCTCCGCATCGCGCAACGCCGCGAGTGACAGCCGCCCATCGTCTACAGATGGCGCGGCTGGCATGCGCGGACAACGCGCGGTTCCTGGTCGATGATCGGGAGTGCCGTCGCCCAGGCCCGAGCTATACGGTCGATACGCTGCTTGAGCTACGGACGGAACTGGGTGTGGAGCGTGCGCTGTGCCTCGTGATGGGCGTCGACGCATTCTTGGGCCTGACCACCTGGTCGCGCTGGGAGCGGTTGTTCGAGCTGGCTCATATCGTTGTTGCGCATCGCCCCGGCTTCGCCGTGGAGCCTGCCCGGATGCCCAACCCGTTGGCGCGTCAATTCGAAACCCGTACCGCAACGGCGGCGGCACAGCTCCACGAGGCAGCCGCCGGTTTGATCTGGCTGCAGCCAGTCACACCGCTCGACATCTCGGCTACCGCCATCCGTTCGGCCATTCGAGATCTGCACAGCCCTCGCTATTTGATTCCCGACTCCGTTCTCGATTATATTCACCGCAGTTCACTGTATAAGGACCTGGATGCAGGCTGAGGAGATCAAGCAATGCGTGGTGGAGGCGCTTGAAGAGATCAAGGCTCGCGAGATCGTGGTCCTGGATACTCGCAAGTTGACGCCGATGTTCGATTACATGATCGTTGCGAGCGCTGAATCGACGCGGCAGACCAAAGCTCTGGCCCGCAATGTCGAGGACAAGATCAGAGCCGGCGGAGGCAAGGTTCTGGGCAGCGAAGGAGAGCAAGCCGGAGAGTGGGTACTGGTGGACATGGGCAGTGTGATCGTTCATATCATGCAGCCTGCGATCCGCGAATATTACAATCTCGAGCAGCTCTGGGGCGGGGATGGGACACGCCGCGTCTCACAGTTGCGCCGCGTCACCGACATTCTCGCTGGCGACGGACGCGGCTCGGTCCGCCCTTAGGCTCCGAGGTCGGCAGCCTCCAACGCCCCTCGGGCGACTCGGTTCCGAACTGGGCATGAAACTCATCGTATGCTGCGTCGGGCAGCGGACGCCGGCGTGGGTGAGCGCAGGTTTTGACGACTACGTCCGCCGCATGCCGCGCGAGATGCCCATCCAACTGATCGAAGTTCGCCCTGAGCGGCGTCCCGCCAAGGCACCCAGCCCCTCCTCGCTCGTGAGGATTGTGGCGGCTGAGGCTAGCCGCATCCGCGCGGCCCTGCCAAAGGGGTGTACGGTGGTGGCGCTGGACGAGGCGGGGAGGTCCTTCACCACGGGCCAGTTCGCCCATCGCCTCGAGGCCTTCAGACGGGAGGGGCACGATGTGGCTTTCGTGATTGGCGGCGCCGATGGCCTGGACCAAGGTCTCAAGCAAAGCGCTGCGCTGCTCGTGTCGCTGTCCGCATTGACACTTCCGCACCAGCTGGTGCGTGTGTTGCTTGTCGAGCAGCTGTATCGCGGCGTTTCGCTTCTGCACCATCATCCTTACCATAGAGAATAGCCGTGCACTCGGTCGCTCGTCACATCTACCTCGCTTCTCGCAGCTCACGCCGGCGCGAGTTGCTCAAACAGATCGGCGTGAGCTTCGAGGTGCTACTGCTGCGCGAGGGCCCGCAACGCGCGGCCGATTTCGACGAAACGCCAGTTCCCGACGAGCTTCCTGGCGACTACGTGGTACGCATCGCGCAGGCCAAAGCCGAGGCGGGCTGGGCGCGGCTCGGGCAGCGCCGGCTGATGCGGTTTCCCGTGCTCTCCGCAGACACCACCGTCGCACTCGACACGCAGATCCTGGGCAAGCCGGCGGACAGGGAACAGGCGATGGCCTTTCTACGGCAGCTGTCCGGCCAGACCCATCAGGTGCACAGCGCCGTAGCCGTCAAGTTCGACAATCAGATGGAAGTTTCCCTGTCGACTACCGAGGTCCAGTTCCGTGACCTCGAGGAGCAGGAGATCCGGCAATACGTGACCAGCGGCGAGCCTCAGGACAAGGCCGGCGGCTACGCTATCCAGGGGCGAGCGGCCGTGTTCGTGCGTGCTATCGCGGGTAGTTACTCCGGGGTCATGGGACTGCCACTGTACGAAACCAGCCGGCTGCTGGCGAAGTTCGGCTACCCTGCCGTATGACTAGTCGGCTCGGCGATGAACGAGGAGATCCTAATCAACGTCACCCCGCAGGAGACGCGGGTCGCCGTCATCCAGCAGGGTGTGGCGCAGGAGCTACACGTAGAGCGCACCACCGGGCGCGGCCTGGTGGGCAACATCTATCTGGGTGTGGTCAGTCGCGTGCTGCCAGGCATGCAGTCCGCATTTATCCAGATCGGACTGGATCGTGCCGCGTTCCTGCACGTAGCCGATATCTGGGAGCAGCGCCAGAACGCGGAGCCGGCTAAGCCGATCGAGAGGCTGTTGCACGAGGGCGAGAAGCTGCTGGTGCAGGTGATCAAGGACCCGATCGGGACCAAAGGCGCGCGGCTGTCCACTCAGATCAGCATTGCGGGGCGCCTGCTGGTCTACCTTCCACAGGAGTTCCATATCGGCATTTCTCAGCGCATCGAAGACGAGGCCGAACGCGCCCACCTGCGCGAGCGCTTGCAACAACTGCTGCCTGCCGATGCTACCGGTGGCTTCATCATCCGCACCATGGCGGAGACCGCAACCGACAAGGAGATGCTGTCCGACATCGAGTATCTGCGGCGGATCTGGGGTGGCATCCAAGAGAAAGCGAAGATGGTGACCGCTCCGGCACTGCTGTACCAGGATCTGAATCTGAGTCTGCGGGTGCTGCGCGATATCGCCAACGACGACACCGACCGCATTCTGGTCGACTCCCGTGAGACCTTCCACAAGCTGCATGCCTTCGCCCAGGACTACACGCGCAACTTTCTAGAACGCCTTCAGTTGTATCCGGGCGAGCGCCCGCTGTTCGATCTGTACGGCATCGAAGAGGAGATCGAACGGGCGCTCGCCCGCAGGGTTCCCCTGAAGTCGGGAGGCTACGTCATCATCGACCAAACTGAAGCGCTCACCACAATCGACGTGAACACCGGCGGCTTCGTTGGCGGGCGCAGCTTCGATGACACGATCTTCAAGACCAACCTCGAAGCGGCCCACGTGATCGCCCGCCAGCTGCAGCTGCGCAACCTCGGCGGCATCATCATCGTCGACTTCATCGACATGGAGAACGAAACCCACCGCGAGTCTGTGCTGACCGAATTCAAGAAGGCTCTATCGTTCGATCGTACCCGCGTCACCGTGAGCGGGTTCTCGTCGCTCGGCCTAGTGGAAATGACACGCAAGCGCACGCGGGAAAGCCTTGCCCATACCCTGTGCGAACCCTGCCCCATGTGCCAGGGGCGCGGCGAGGTGAAGACGGCTCAGACCGTGTGCTACGAGATCCTGCGTGAGATCGTGCGCGAGGCGCGCCAGTTCGACGCGCGTGAGTTCCGCATCCTCGCGTCGCAGGCCGTAATCGACTTGTTCCTCGACGAGGAATCGCAATCGCTGGCCATGCTCGGCGACTTCATCGGCAAGCCCATCTCGCTGCAGGTGGAGAACATCTACAACCAGGAACAGTACGACATCGTACTGATGTAGATCGGCGTGGCCGAGCGGCTTGCACCACGTTGCTCGGTGCGGCAGCTCAAGCCCTTGCTTCGGTTGGGCGGCTCACGCCGCTTTGGCGCGCGCGGCGCGCTGGCGCTCCGCGGTCCCGAGCACTTTGTACTTGATCCGCAGCAGGTCCTCGACCTGCTTGCCGAGTGCCATCTTCTGCGTTTCGAGCTGATGCAGGCGCTCCTGCAGGCTGGACAGGTCGCCGGACAGTTTCTTGAGATTTTCCACGCGCCGCTCGAGCAGGATCTGGTGCTCCTTGAGCTGGTTGGAGATCGGTGTAAGTGCGATCTTCAGCCAGTTGTCCAGGTCCTTGCGCAGGGCCTGAAACAGTACGCGCGCCTCAGTCACCAGACCGTTGTAGAACTTCTTCACCAGGAAGTGTTTCTCGGTCATCACGTTCACCGGGTCGCGGCAGAAGCGCTCGGTGTTGGTCTTGAGGCCCTTCATGGTGAGAATGTGCTTTTCGAGGTTGAGCGCGGGCGGCGTCAGGTTGACGAAGCCGTACTGCTCTTGAAACTGTTGGTAGACCTTGTCGACGAAGCTGCGCGTCTCGGAGGCGAAGCTCAAGATCTTGTCGGCCTGGCGCGTGAAGGAATCGAACAGTGAGTTCATGCTGCGCCACAGGCCAGCCGTAGTCCAGCTGCCCTCGATGTCCTTCGCGCTCTTGGCGAAGATCTCGTCGATGTGCTCCTCGTCCAGGTTGGCCATGAGAGCGTGCCCCTGCTTGAGCACGGTGCCGTAGGAATTCTTGAAGCTCTCCATGTGCTGGAGATAAATCGCGCGGTCCCGCTCAAGCCGCGCCAGCATGGTCTTCGCCAGCTCCCTGTTCTTTCCCGACAGCTTGGATAGTTCCTGGAGCTCGGCCTGGGTAGAAGTCAACTGCGCCATCACGCTTTGCAGCGAACCCTCCACCATCGCGCCCATTTCCTTGACCACTGCGGTGCGCAAGATCTCCTGCTTGGCCGGCACAATCTCGTTGGCCAGAAGCCCCTCGAGCTCGCGTATGCCGCTGCGGTCGAGCATGCTCTGATCAGAACGGATGCGCGCCAATAGCGCTTTCTGCGCAGACAGCGCGATCACGTGGTCGCGTGGCAGCTCCAACAATCTACAGGTCTCGTCGATCTGACGACCGATAGAGACGTCGATGTCGCTCAGGCTCTTGAGGTCGTCCCACAGCAGATCGATCTTGTTCAGCACCGCGATGCGTCGGGTCTGGTAGGTTTGCACGTAACGCTGCCAGATCTCCAGGTCCGATTTGGTCACCCCGGTGTCGGTGGCGAGCAGGAACAAGATGGCGTGAGCGCTCGGAATCATCTTGAGCGTCAGCTCCGGCTCGGTGCCCAGCGCGTTTAGGCCGGGCGTGTCCAGAATCACCAGTCCGCTGCGCAACAGCGGGTGCGGGTAGTTGATCATCGCATGGCGCCAGGCCGGTATTTCGACCTTGCTGCCCTTGGTCACGACCGTGGTCGTGACAAAATCCTGCTGGTCGAGCAGCCCGAGGGCGGATGCTTCTTCCACCCGCACCGTCTTGGTCTCGGCGAGACTAGCCATGGCCTTAGCCATCTCATCCTGGGAGTGCAGGTTGAGTTTGATCTTGACCCACTCGATGGGGTGCTGCTTGAGCGAGGCGATGCTCTCCTCGCGTTTCCGCGTCTCGATCGGCAGCAAGCGCACGTAGGGCTCGTCCGCCGCGTCGTAGAAGATCTCGGTCGGGCACATGGTGGTGCGCCCTACATCCGACGGCAACAAGCGCTGCTTGAAGTCCGCGAAGAACATCGCGTTGATAAGTTCGGTCTTGCCACGCGAGTACTCGGCCAAGAAACGCGAGCACCAGGCGGTCGTTGCGCAGTCCCTCCAGCAAGTCATAGATGCGAAGGCTGCGCTGGATGTCGACGTGGCCATGCTGGTCGAGCCACTGCTGATAAGCCTCGATGCCGCCCCGGATGTCCTCCCGCCAGCGCTGATAGCCGGCGATCTGACTTTCCAGCTGGTTGCTCATGTCCTGTCCCAATCCTCGATGACGCGCAGAGCCGTGACCCCCGGTGCAATGATCTCGACGGTTTTCCTCCGCCCATGCGTTCCCCGCGTGATGGTGACCTGGTGGGCCGCGACGTCCATCTTTTTTCTCAAGAATTCAATAAGAAGCGCGTTTGCTCGGCCCTCGAGAGCCGGCGCGGCGACACGCACTTTGAGGCTCTCGCCATGTCGACCCGCGATCTCGGTGCTGCGGGCGTTAGGTAGAACGTGGAGCGTGATGCAAAGAACGTTCCTATTGGCGTCGAAACGGTACCAGCCTGGCACGGCGACCAAGCGTCAAGTGCTGGCACGGACCGCCACCGCTTCCAGCCAAGCGACGGCCATCAAGAGCAGCTGGCACACGACCACGACGAACAAGGGGGACAGGTCGACGTTGCCCACAGGCGGGATGCGCTTCTGAAATACGCGTAGAAAGGGACGTGCGAGGCTGTTGAGCAGCGGCATGGCTGGGCTGAAAGGGCTGAGCCAACTCAGGAGCGCCTGGACGATGACGGCGATCATTAGAATCCACAGGGATAGCTTCACCAGCTGCACCGCCGCCAGGAACCCGATCAACACCAAGCTGACCCCTGCCGCCGGCTCCAGACCGGACCCCTTCAACCAGTAGGTCGCCAGGATCAGTACCACCTCCGTGACCCAGGCCAGTAGCAACGTGGCGAGATCCAGTCCCCAGAGCCCCGGAATCACGCGGCGGGCAGGGACCACGATCCAATCGGTCAGGGCAGCCAGGAAATACGCGAGTGGATTGCGCGCCGGCGCCCGCAGCCACTGCAGGAAGAATCGCAACAGCAGGGCGAGCGCGAACAGCCCGAGAAAGGTCTCCAGAAGGAACTGCAGCGCTTGGCCGAACATACCGAGGAATCAGTCCTGTCCCAGCTCGTCGCCGAGTTCTCGAGAGCGGTCGGCAGCCTGACGGACAGCCTCGACGATAAGCGACTTCACCCTGCCCGCCTCCATGCTGCGCAGCGCGCGCTCGGTGGTGCCCCCTTTCGAGGTCACGCGCGCGCGCAGGACAGCCGGCTGCTCGCCGCTGTCGCGGGCAAGCTGAACGGCTCCCAAAAAGGTTTCCAGGCTGAGCCGGCGCGCATCTTCCGGGGTGAGGCCGAGATCGCGCCCTGCCTGTTCGAGCGCCTCGATAAAGTAGAACACGTAGGCTGGCCCGCTGCCGGACACCGCAGTGACCGCGTCCATCAACTCCTCGCGCTCGATCCACAGCGTTGACCCGACCGCGCCGAGAATGCTTTCCGCCGTATGGCGCTCCTCGGGCGTGACCGAGGGCATGGGATACAACACCGACACTCCGGCCAACACCAGCGCCGGCGTGTTCGGCATGGCCCGCACGATACGGCGATAGGCGCCGAGCCAGCGCGACAGGTCGGCGCTACGGATACCCGCGGCAATGGTCACCACCAATTGCGATTTCAACAGCGGCCGCAGAGACTCCGCAGCCGCGCGTAGCTGTTGCGGCTTTACCGCCATCAACACCACGTCGCTGCCGGCCGTCTCCGCACCCGGGGCGGCATGGCTCGACACGCCGAATCGGGCGGTCAATCGTTCGCGGGCTTCACCGTCGACTTCCACCACGCTGATATTCTCCGCCGCATAGCCCTTCTGCAGCAGCCCGCCGATCAGTGCGCTGGCCATGTTCCCACCACCGATAAACGCGATCTTCACGGACACTGGAAGCTTGGCATCGAGGGATTCATACCGGAACGCCGTACAGCGCGCAACACCTCAAGTATGCCCCGACTCAATCAGCTGCTTGAGATTCTCGAGCCCGGCTTTGTAGACACCGTTGATCATCTCGACCACTTCATCGTCGGTCTTCCCGCTGTCCGCCTTGTTGTTGAACTTGCCCTGCCAGATCACCTTCGTCATTGCCGCCCTTGCTCCTCTTGACGCTCATCGTGGAAACGTAGTGTGTGATCGGGAACGGCGAGTCGCCGATGATGCGGTAGCGGAAGAACATCTTGCTGTCATCGAACTTGAGCAGCTGCTCATCGAAGCTTTCGCCGCT
This sequence comes from uncultured beta proteobacterium, assembly GCA_963747025.1. Classification (GTDB taxonomy): domain Bacteria; phylum Pseudomonadota; class Gammaproteobacteria; order Burkholderiales; family SHXO01; genus SHXO01. The sequence continues at coordinate 139,476 of CAVVDJ010000002.1, read as the reverse complement.
GCCTAGCGTGAGCGTACGTACGGCACCCTTGGTGTTGTTCTTGCCCGATTTGATCACATCATCCTTGAACGCGGGGTGCCATTTGGCCAACCCGTCGAAGTTCTTGACGAAGTCCCACACTGCTTTCGGGCTGCCCTTAATCTCGATCGATTGCTGCGCGATGAGTTGCTTGTCTGCGCGCGCGACGAAAGGCGACGCCAACACGACCGCCAAGCACAGAGCCAGGATCTTGTTCATGCTTCGTTCTCCTCCAGTTGTTGGCAATGCCGCGGTCTGCGGCAGGCGCTCGATCAGCGAGAAATCGGAGTATAACGCGGAGCGTAGACCCGAAGCGCAGGACGACTGCATCGCAGACGCGCGTTGGGCCTGCAGCTACGCAAGGCCCTTGCCAGGACGATCCCCGAAGATCGCGCGACCAACGCGGACCATGGTTGCGCCCTTCCGCAATCGCCAGGTCGAGATCGTCCGACATTCCCATCGACAAGGTGTCGAGCGCAAAACCGCGGGCAGCGAGATCGTTCCGCAACTCGCGCAGCAGACGAAACTGGCGACGCACCACGTCGGCGTCGGGGTTGGGCTCGGGGACAGTCATCAGGCCGCGCAACTGCAGGCGCGGCAAGACTTCAACCTGCCGCGCCAACTCGACCAAGGCGGACGGGTCCACACCGCTCTTGGAGCTCTCCCCGCTCACGTTTACTTGGATACAGACCTGCAGAGGGGGAAGCTGCGGCGGGCGTTGATCCGAAAGTCGCTGAGCCACTCCTGACCCGGTCCACGCTCTGCACCCAGTGGAAATGTTCGGCGAGAAGCTTTGTCTTATTGCTTTGGATCGGCCCGATGAAGTGCCACTCCAAATCAAGCACGCTGACGCTGTTCCAAAGGGACAACCTAGGGGTCGGCGCCTGAAGTTCCACCCTGGGTCACCGGCTCGCTTCTCGCTTCGCTCAACCAGACCCGAGTGCAGTCGATCTTTTCCACCGCTTCCTGGGCATAGTTCTCGCCGAAGGCACGCTGGCCACAGATCGCGGCAGCACGGATCGCCTGTGGCGGAAACGCCTTGCTGACCGCGATCAGGCGGACGTCTTCGGCATCGCGACCGGCGGCTTCGGCGGCGGCCGCGATACGCGAGCGGACCGTCTCCAGCCCTGTGCGTATCGGGAAATGGGCATAAGATTTGCCTGTCACTTGGGTCCGCCGCACCCGCGGCGCTGTCGCCCGTCACCGTCGGGAATCATATATGGACATCTCCGAGCTGCTTGCCTTCGTCGTCAAGAACAAGGCCTCCGACCTGCATCTGTCCTCGGGTCTGCCGCCCATGATCCGCGTCAACGGCGACGTCCGACGCATCAATCTGCCCCCCATGGAGCACAAGGACGTGCACGCCATGGTCTACGACATTATGAGCGATGCGCAGCGCAAGCACTACGAGGAGAACCTCGAGTGCGATTTCTCTTTCGCCATCCCGAACCTGGCGCGCTTCCGCGTCAACGCCTTCGTGCAAAACCGGGGCGCTGGCGCTGTGATGCGGACCATCCCCTCCAAGGTGATCAACCTCGAGGAGCTCAAGGCGCCTAACATCTTCAAGGAGATTGCCGACCAGCCGCGCGGGATCGTGCTGGTGACCGGGCCGACCGGCTCGGGCAAGTCCACCACGCTGGCGGCGATGATCAACCACCTCAACGAGAACGAGTTCGGGCACATCCTTACCGTCGAGGATCCGATCGAGTTCGTGCACGAGAGCAAGAAGTGCCTGATCAACCAGCGCGAGGTGGGACCGCACACGCTCAGTTTCGCGAACGCTCTGAGGTCCGCGCTGCGCGAAGACCCGGACATCATTCTCGTGGGTGAGATGCGCGACCTGGAGACGATCCGGCTTGCGCTGACCGCGGCCGAGACAGGCCACTTGGTGTTTGGCACTTTGCATACCAGTTCCGCGGCCAAGACCATCGACCGTATCATCGACGTGTTCCCGGCGGCGGAGAAGGAAATGACACGCGCCATGCTGTCGGAGTCGCTGCGCGCGGTGATCTCTCAGACCTTGCTCAAGACCAAAGATGGAACCGGTCGACTCGCGGCCCATGAGATCATGATTGGCACGCCCGCCATCCGCAACTTGATCCGCGAGAACAAGGTGGCGCAGATGTACTCCGCCATCCAAACCGGCCAGCAATACGGTATGCAGACGCTGGACCAGAACCTGCAGGAGCTGGTCCGCCGCAACGCGGTCGCATCGTCCGAGGCTCGCGTGAAAGCGGCGAACAAGGACCTATTTCCCGGCTGACAGGCCGCTACACCGCCGATCGACGGGACGCTTGAGAGGAAGGGGACATGGAAAGAGACCAGGCAATCAAGTTCGTGCACGAGCTCCTGCGCGTGATGGTCAGCAAGAAAGCGTCCGACCTGTTCATCACCGCCGGCTTTCCTCCCGCCTTCAAGGTGGACGGCAAGATGACACCTGTCTCCAACCAGAGCCTCACGCCTACCCATACGATGGAACTCGCCCGCGCCATCATGAACGACAAGCAGGCGCAGGAGTTTGAAGCGAGCAAGGAGTGCAACTTCGCCATCAGCCCGCCAGGTATCGGTCGCTTCCGCGTCAACGCCTTCGTGCAGCAGGCGCGCGTCGGAATCGTGTTGCGCACCATCACAACCACCATTCCCCGCATCGAAGACCTGGGGCTGCCCGAGAGTTTGAAGGATGTCGTGATGACCAAGCGTGGTCTGGTGATCGTGGTCGGCGCGACCGGCTCGGGCAAGTCCACGTCGCTGGCCGCCATGCTGGGCTACCGCAACGAGAACAGCTACGGTCACATCATCACCATCGAGGACCCGATCGAGTACGTGCACGAGCACAAGAACTGCCTCATCACCCAACGCGAAGTGGGCGTCGATACGGAGTCCTGGGAGATGGCGCTGAAGAACACGCTGCGGCAGGCCCCGGACTGTATTCTGATCGGTGAGATCCGCGAACGCAGCACGATGGACCACGCCATCGCTTTCGCCGAGACCGGGCACCTTTGCTTGGGCACGCTGCACGCAAACAGCTCCAATCAGGCGCTGGACCGTATCATCAACTTCTTCCCCGAGGAGCGCCGCGCTCAGCTGCTGATGGACCTGTCGCTGAACCTGAAGGCTATGATCTCGCAGCGTCTGATTCCGAAGCGGGACGGCCCGGGACGCGTCGCCGCGATCGAGATCATGCTCAACACGCCGCTCATCTCCGACCTGATCTTCAAGGGCGAGGTACACGAGCTGAAGGAGATCATGCGCAAGTCGCGCGAGCTCGGCATGCAGACCTTCGATCAGGCCCTGTTCGACCTGTACGAAGCCGGCATGATCAGCTACGAGGACGCGATGCGCAACGCCGACTCCATGAACGAGCTGCGGCTGGCAATCAAGCTGCACGGACACGAGGCCAAAGAGCGGGACGTCATGTCCGGCCTGGATCATCTCAACATCGTATGACCGCGTAAGGGGCGGCCAGCCCGTCCCACTCCACGCTACCTCTCGCTGCTCAGTCTTGCAGTCGTCCCTGGACCGCGTCGCATGCTACCGGCGACGAGCTCGAACCCGTAGAGCCGGCACTCGAGCGCCCCGTTGTAGAGTGGGATGCGCCGCGCGGGCTTCAGTCCGATGAGCTTCGGTAGACGCAGGTCGCCGGTGAAGATCCAAGCGCTCCAGCCGGCGTACTTCGCCTTCAGCGCATCGCCCAGCTTCGGATAGAACGCAGCGAGTTCCTGCTGGTCGCCAACGCGAACGCCGTAGGGCGGGTTGGTCACGATGACGCCAGACTTTGCCGGGGCGGGCAGCTCGAGCACGTTGGCCTGTTTGAGCGACACTGCTTCTTGCACCCCGACGTCAGCGAAGTTGGCGCGCGCCAGCTTGAGCTGCTCCCCATACAGATCGGCACCGAAAATCGGCAGTGAATGCGCAGGAACGCTGTTGGCTGCGTGCCTGGGCTCGCACGGACTCCCACAGTTGCGCATCGAAGCTGCGCAGCTTCTGCAATCCAAACGAACGCGAGGCGCCCGGCGGCGATGCTCAGTGCCATCATTGCTGCCTCCACCAGCACGGTGCCGCTGCCGCACATCGGATCGAGCAACGGCACGCCCGGCCGCCAGCCGGTGAGCGCGAGGATGCCGGCAGCGAGATTCTCCCGCAGCGGCGCCTCCCCCTGAGTTTGCCGCCATCCGCGTTTGAACAGGGCCTCGCCCGACGTGTCCAGGTAGAGGGCAAAGCGAGTGGCCTCGAGGAAAGCGTGAATACGAACGTCCGGCTCAGCGGTGTCCACGTTGGGCCGAACCCCGATGTCCGCCCGAAACCGGTCACAGACTGCGTCTTTGATGCGCAGCGTGACGAAGTCGAGGCTGCGCAGTGGACTCCCGATGGCCGACACCTTGACGCGGATGGTCCGTTGCGGGTCGAACAGGTCACGCCAGGACACGGCAGCGGCGCGCTGATAGATGTCTTGCTCGCGCTGATAATCCCATTCGCCGAGCCGCCACAGGATGCGGCTCGCAATACGGCTTTCCAGGTTGGCACGGTAGCAGGCGCGCCAATCCCCAACGAACCCGACGCCTGCGTCTACCGGCTTCAGTTCCTGCGCCCCAAAGCCGGTCAGCTCGGCGACAAGAACGGACTCCAGCCCACGCGGGCAGGGCGCAAAAAAGTTTAGCGAGGATGTGCGGCAGTGTTGATCGAATGCCGGTGCGGCGAGGGTGCGCCGTGAAACAGGTGAGGGCATACGCGATTATCCTGCATATGCTCGGTGCAGGTGGTACGGCTCGCCTCCGCATTCACAGCGGCAGAAACACCTCGACTTCGAGCTTCCTGCGATGGTTGCGGTAGGTGGTTAGTTTCGTGATACGCGCCGCCAGTTTGTTGCCGCGGTCGATCTGACGGGCGACCGCCGCATTCTCGGCGCGGGGGATGTACCCCAGCTGGTGCCCGTTCCACTCCACCCGCACGGCGTTGCCGTCATACGGGTTTCCCGGCTCGCGCACCAGAGTGAGTGTATCGCCTACCTTCATCTGATCCCAAACCGCCTTGGCATCGTGGTAGCGCAAGCCAGCGGTCATAGAAACTTGCACGACGATTTCGCTCGAACTCCGCCCCTGCGCCGATGCTGTCGCCCAGACCAACAGCGCCGCGATCATCACGGGTCCCAGCGCCCGGGGTCGCCGTAACATTAGCTCAGAACGGCTTGAACACGACCAGCAGGACCGCGCCAATCAGGATCACCATGGGCAACTCGTTGAACCACCGGTACCAGACGTGCCCTCGACGGTTACGATCGTGTTTGAAGTCGTGTAGCAGTTTGCCGCAATACACGTGATAGCCTAGCAGAATCCCCGCCAACCCCAGCTTGGCGTGCAGCCACCCGCCCCACGGTCCGTACCCCAGCCAAAGCCAACCGCCGAACGCGATCGTCAGCACCGCGCTCGGCGTCATGATGCCATAGTAGAGCTTGCGCTCCATGAGCTTGAAGCGCTCGATCCCAAGCTGGTCGGCAGCTTGGGCGTGATAGACAAACAGGCGCGGCAGATAAAACAGCCCCGCGAACCATGTGACCATGAAAATGATATGAAGCGCTTTTACCCCGAGTTGAAGCACGAGCGTGAGATCAGGTGAGTAGCCGCCTGCGCGTGAGTACCAGCGCGAGATAAAATCCGACGGCGCTATACGCGGCCAAGACAGCGACATGCAGCCAGGGCCATGGGGGCGTTCGACCGGTGACAAGCGGACGCACCAGGTCGATCGCATGCGTGAGGGGCAGCGCAGCGGACACGTTCTGCAGCAGCGGCGGAAGCTGCGCCACAGGGAAGAACACACCACACAGCAGTACCATGGGCGTGATCACGAGCGTGAAATAGTAAAGGAAAAAATCATAGCTCGGCGCTAGCGCCGTCATCACCAGACCCAGCGATCCGAACGTGAGCCCGATCAGGACCGTTAGCGGGATGATCCACAGCGTCAGCGGTGAACGCGACAAACCCAGCACCCAGATGATCATCAGGATTGCGATGCCGGATAACAGGCTCTTACTCGCAGCCCACAGTGCCTCCGCGAGGACGATGTCATCCAGGCTCATGGGCGTGTTCAGGATCGCATCCCAAGTCTTCTGTACGTGTAGTCGAGAGAACGCCGAGTACAACGCTTCGAAAGTCGCGCTGTTCATGGTGCTGTAGCATACCGTCCCCGCTGCCAGGAATGTGATATAGGGTATGCCGTTGACTTCGGGCAGCAGGCTGCCTAGACCGAAACCCAGACCGAGCATGTACAGCATCGGGTCAGCCAGATTGCCCAGCATGGAAGTGACGGCAAGCTTGCGCCAGACCAGGAAATTGCGTTTCCAGACCTGAACAAAGCGAGGGCTCACATGGGGCAGGGCGAAGTGCTGGGCACGCATGTCTGCGGTTGGCGAGATCTCCTAGTCTCTAAGATCGCGTCCGGTCAACTTGAGGAAAACGTCCTCGAGGTTGGCGCGTCGATGGAGATAACGCAGTTCTTCTCGGCCGTCGAGCGTGGCCAGCACGCGATCGCCGTCGCGCGTGTAGCAGAACACCGTTTCGCCGGCTTGTTCGCAACGCTCACAAAGCGCCCGCCCGTGCTCCTGCGCCCAGGACTGGGCGCCGTCGCCGTAAACCTCCACGACCTGCGGCTCGATGTAGCGCAGGATAAGCTGCTGGGGGGAGCCTTCTGCGATGATGTGTCCGCGGTCCATCACGGCCACCCGTTGGCACAAGCGTTCCGCCTCGTCCATGAAGTGCGTGGTCAAGAGTATGGTTTTACCCTCCGCCACCAGCCGCTTGAGCCGCTCCCAGATCAAATGCCGCGCCTGTGGATCAAGGCCGGTGGTTGGCTCATCCAGGAAAATCAGGTCGGGATCGTTAACTAACGCACGCGCCAACGACAACCGGCGCTTCATGCCACCAGATAGGGTCTGAATGCGCGCGCCCGCACGCGCCTCCAGGCCGGCAAATTCCAACAGCGGGGGGATGCGCGCTGCGATATCGGCATCGCGCAAGCCGAAGTAGCGACCGTAGACCAGCAGGTTCTCGAAGACGGTGAAGTCAGGGTCGAGGTTATCCGTCTGCGGAACGACGCCTACGCGGACCCGCGCTTCGCGCGCTCCGCGTGGGACTGCGTGCCCGAGCAGGAAGATCTCGCCCGCGTCCGGATCAGTCAGCCCCAACGCCAGACGCAGCGTGGTTGTCTTGCCGGCGCCGTTCGGTCCGAGCAGCCCGAAGCACTCGCCGGCGGTCAACTCGAGATCGACACCCCAAACCACCTCGTTGCTGCCGTAGGACTTGCGCACCCCGCGCAAGCACAACAGCGCGGTGCTCACTCCGCTCCCAAACAAGAACAGGAATGCTGAATGATGCGCTGGAGCTCGACCAGATTGCCGTGAAAGAAGTGACCTGCACCCGGCAACACCACCACCGGCAACCGCTGCGGACGCGCCCAAGCGAACACCTCGGACAACGGCACCACGTCATCAATCTCGCCATGGATCACCAAGGTCTCCTCCGTCACAGGCTCGACGTGGAAACGTCCGACGGCCGGGGCTACCAGCACCAGCCGCGCCGCTGGCGCGCCAATCTCCAGTACCCGCTTCGCTACTCGCGTTTGCACATACGCGCCGAACGAGAAACCTGCCAACAACAACGGAAGTGGGCCGTAGCGCGACCGCATCTCGTCCACGACTACCAACCAATCCTCCGTCTCGCCGTTGCCCTCATCGTATACGCCACCGCTTGCACCCACACCGCGGAAGTTCATACGGACGACTACATAACCCTGCGCGTGGAATGTCTTGGCGAGAGTTTGAACTACCTTGTTGTCGACTGTCCCGCCGAACAGCGGGTGAGGATGAGCGATAAGTGCGAGCCCTCGACGGCCCCGCGCCGGCTCGGTACCGGCCTCAGCGCCGGGGTCGTTGACGACGATCTCCAGCGTGCCCGCTGGTCCATCGATAAGAAAGCGTTGCTGGCTGGCCGCTTTCAAATCCGCAGCCGCTCTACCACGCGGCCGTTGAGGAGGTGTTCGTGGATGATCTCGTCGACGTCTTCCTTGTCTACATATGTGTACCAGACCTCTTCCGGATACACGACGATAACCGGGCCTTCCTCGCAGCGGTCCAGGCAGCCGGCTTGATTGACGCGCACCTTACCTACTCCGGCCAGGCCCAGCTGCTTGACCTGTCCCTTGGCATAGTCGCGCATCTTCTGAGAACCGTGGTTGTTGCAACAGGCTTCGCCGTTGTCACGCTGATTGCAGCAGAAGAAGACGTGACGCTGGTAGTAGCTCATGGGAGTCGCGATAGGAGAGGAGCTCAGACATTATAGCCTGTCATCCAAGTGTGCCCGTGGTTTGGTCCACAAAGCAAACGGCCCGGCAAAACCGGGCCGTGCTCAAACTACAGCGACTACGCCGGGATCAGAGATCGCTGTTACGCGGCGTTCGCGGAATCGCCGTATCGAGCTGTTCGAGCCGATAACCGTAGCGATACACCGCTGCGAGCCGCCATCCGTTCTCGGGTGTGAGCCCGAGTTTGTTGCGGATGCGACTGACGTGCGTGTCTAGAGTGCGCGATGTCACGACAGCGTTGGGTCCCCACACACTCTCGCGGATGTGGCCGCGCGATAGCAGCCGCCCGACATTGCGCAGGAACAGCACCGAGAGGTCGAAGTCTTTGGCAGTCAGCTCCACCGGTCGCTGTTCGCGTGTCACAGTGCGCGTCTGACAGTCGACCCGGTACACGTCCAGCTCGAGTACTTCAGGTTGCTCATTCTGGTGCTTTCCGCGACGAGCGATGGCTTCCAACCGGGCAATCAGCTCCAGCCGGCGCACAGGCTTGACCATATAGTCATCGGCCCCCTGTCGCAATGCCATCACGACGTCATCCTCGCGGTTGCGCGCGGTGACGAACAGAATGGGTAGCGAGGCCTGCTGACTGGCCCGGATGCGCTTCAGGACGTCCACGCCGCTGATATCCGGAAGGTTCCAGTCCAGCACGAGGACATCGAAGCTCTCTTGGTCGAGAGCGCGCAACAGCCCCTCGCCGCGGTCGTAGTGATGGCAGTGATGTCCCGCTAATTCGAGCCAGTGGCTGAGCAGCTCCGCCTGGGACAGATCGTCCTCGACGACGGCTACGCGGAGTGTGGATCCAGGCGTCGCCGCTGTGGGTTGAAGGGGGGTTGCGGTCTTCACTTCCGGATCTTTAAGGGTGGCCGAGGTCATTTATCGAAATGTTACGCGCAGGCGCGAAAGGAACTGCTCAACGGCCGTGAGCTGCTCTCCCAACGCGCGTTCGTTACGGGCGATCGCGGCACCCTCGAGCGCCGCGCCGAAGGCGGACAGCTCAGGAAAACCGAATCCCTCCCCGGCGCCCTTGAGATCGTGGCCGATGCGCCGGATGGTCTCGTAATCCCCGGCCGCGAGCGCGATGCGCGCGCTGTCGAGGTCCTCGCGCTTACGCGCCAGGAATCGCTGTACCAGGACCTCAAGGTCCTTTTCGATTGAAACTGTGAGCGCAGGTAGCGCGCTCTCGCGCGCTGCCTGATCTGCGCCAGCACCGATCAAGCCTCTCATTGCACACTGGCGCCTGCAACCCGAGCCAGTGCCTGCGCGACGTGACTGCGTAGCCGCTCGCTGGTGATTGGTTTGCCGAGCAATGCATCGCACCCACTTGAAAGCGCGCGCTCCGCTTCGGGACCGTCTTGATAAGCAGTCAGCGCGAAGATCTCGCCGCGATAGCCCCTTGCGCGCAAGGCGGCGACTGCGTCGAAACCGCTCATGATGGGCATGTCCATATCCATCAGCACCAGAGTCGGGTGCTCGGCGAGTGCGAGGTCGAGCGCACTCCGTCCGTCTTCGGCGAGAAGCACGAGAATGCCCATCCGGCGTAGCTGGTGCGAAACCAGCTCGCGGATGTCCTCGTTGTCTTCTGCGACAAGGACTGAGGGCGATGATGAAACCATCCTGCCGGACTCTCCATGACAGGCTGCAGCGCATACGGCGCAGGGGCGCGCCGCAGTACGCATAAGCGTCTGGGAGGGTGGTTTGCAAGAGCCATGCCACGCGTTGGAGCCTGATTACAGCTGACGGAACACACAGTTCCGCACGTTGCGCACGTAAGCGAGCGCATCAAAACGCCAAGGGGTGCGCGGGATTGTCACACTAGGCGCCTGGCCGGCACGAAGAATTCTTTGACAGTGCCTTGACAAAAGGCCACCACGGCAGCGCAGAGGCGTCGGCAGGTACCGCGACGTGAAAAAAGGCCCATGGCAAGCTTCCCCTGGCCCCCGCCAGAACAGGTTGCCATGGCAGCGATGACAATGAGCAAGCCCAGGGGAACACAGCCGAACATGTTCGATGACTACGCCGGGGCTAGGTGCGGCCTAGCCACGATTCGACCCGCAAGGCGCGCTGCTGGCCCGGGGGCCAAGGCGGAACGGATATGGCCTGGCGTAGCCTATCGGCACGGTATAGGCTGCAGACGAGCTCTTGACCAGCCGAAGAGCGGCGAGCAAAGCTGCGAGGAACTAGGCTAGCTACCGGGCGCGGCTCATGGCTTTCTACGACATCTTCAACGGCGACGCGGACGGCATCTGCGCGCTGCATCAGTTGCGGCTAGTTCAGCCGCGCGACAGCGTGCTCATCACCGGCGTCAAGCGCGACATAGCGCTCGTGGGGCGTGTGCGTGCGCAACCTGGCGACGAGCTGACGATCCTGGATATCGCGCTAGAAGTCAACCGCACAGCGCTGATGGAAGCGCTCGAGGCCGGTGCACGCTGTCTGTATTTCGATCACCACTTCGCCCCCGACATTCCCGTCCATTCGCGTCTTGAGACACATATCGAGCCTGCGTCGGGTCTATGCACCAGCCTGATCGTCAACGCCTATCTGGGCGCCCCGTTTCCAGGCTGGGCAGCTGTGGCCGCCTTCGGTGACAATCTGCCAGGGCAGGCGGTGCAGACGGCGGCACCGCTAGGCCTGACCCCCGACGAACTAACCCTGTTGCGTGAGCTGGGGGAGTGCATCAACTACAACGCCTATGGGGATTCCCTCGAGGACTTGCATTTCCACCCCGCCGAGTTGTATCGGCGGCTGCGACCCTACCCCGACCCGCGCGAGTTCGCCGCGCGAGACACCGCGTTCGGGATACTGCGGGAGGGTTACCGCATAGATCTCGCTCAGGCAAGCGAGGTTGCAAGTGCACTCGATACCCCGGCGCACTACCTGGTGGTCTTACCCGATACGCCCTGGGCCCGCCGCGTGCACGGGGTACTCGCGAACCGCCTCGCCGCCTTCTACCCCGGCCGCGCTCACGCCGTGCTGATACGTCGTGGCACAACGTATCGCGTCAGCGTCCGGGCTCCGGCGGAGCGACCGGTGGGAGCCCGAGAGCTGTGCAACCTTTTCGCTTCGGGCGGAGGCCGATCGGGGGCAGCGGGAATCAATGCTCTACCTGTAGCCGAGTTTTCCAACTTCCAGCGCGCCTTCGAGTCGGCCTTTGCGCCATCGGCTACTGGGCTTTGATCTCCGTCCAGATCCGGTTCATGAGACGCCGCTGCTGAGGTGTCATATCCTTCAGCATCTCCAGCGTCTTTGCGGCCTGCGGATCCGGAAAGATAGCGCTGATCTGCTTGATCTCCGGCTTGATGTACTGCTGCGCGTCTGCGTTCGGATTGCCCGAGCCGATCATGTTGGTCAGGTCGGCCGAGTTGCGGCCTTCGAGCATGAAGTTGATGAACATGTGGGCCAGGTCCGGCCGGGTGGCACTCTTTGCGATGACCATGCAATCGAGTGCGAGGACGGCGCCTTCCCTGGGCAAACTATGCCGGATGCGAAACTTCTGGCCAGCCTTCTGCGCATCCCGGTCGGCCTGGTAGATGTCGTTCGAGTAACCGTGCACCAGCCAGATGTTGCCCGACGATAGCTCCTTGATGTAGCTCGAAGCGTTGAACGCGGCCCAGTAGGGCTTTGCCTTGAGGATCACGTCCTTGGCCTGTTGCCAGTGCTTAGGGTCGCGGTCATTCACGGAATAGCCAAGATACTTCAGTGCTGCAGCCATCAATTCGCTCTGACTGTCGAGGACGGTCACCCGCCCTTTGATCTTCTCCAGGATCTTGGGATCGAAAATCGTCGCCCACGACCCGAGCGGGACGCCCAGCTCTCGGATCTTCTGCTCGTTGTACCCGATGAGCGTGATCGACATTGCGTAAGGCGCCGAGTACTTGTTACCCGGATCGAACTCGGTGTTCAGGTACTGCGGCATTACGTTCTTGAGGTTCGGGACTTTGGACGGATCGAGCGGCTGCAACCACCCCGCCTTCGCCATTCCGGCTACGTAGTTGGAGGTAGGGACGTACACATCATAGCCTTTGGCTCCAGCGGCGAGCTTCGCCAGCAACTCCTCGTTGTCCGAGAAGTAGCTTTGCTTGACCTTGCAATGGCACAACTTCTCGAACCGCTCGACCGTCTCCGGCGCGATGTAGTCGTTCCAGTTGTAGACGTTCAGCACGTCTTCCTTGGCCAGCGCCGGGATAGCGGCCAGCAGCAGAAGGCACAGCAGCCTCTTCATCGATCATTCTCCAGTCCGGGAACGAACACTTTACAAGACTAGGACAAAACTCATGGGCTCGCTACTGCCCGGTTGCAGCCCAAGCCCACCGGGCAGCGCGAGAGTTCACGACGACGTTGGCCACACCTCACCCACCGGCACGCAGCGCTCCCGGTGAAAGCCTGGATGCGACGACGATCAGTGCAAGGGTCAGCAGCATCAACAGCGTAGAGACGGCGTTCACCTCCGGGGTGACAGAGATCTTCACCATGGTGTAGATCTCCAGCGGCAGCGTGAGCGCCCCGGCGCCGGCCGTGAAATAGGTGATGACGAAATCGTCGATCGAAAGCGTGAACGCCATCAGCGCCCCAGCGACGACTCCCGGCATGATGAGCGGAAGCGTGACCAGCCGGAACGCCTGGAACGGTGTGGCGCCCAGGTCCCGCGCTGCTTCCACGAGGCTCTCATCCATACCCGCCAGCCGCGCTCGCACCACGATCGCGACGAAGCCGACGCAGAAGGCGATATGCGCGAGGATGATCGAGGTGAGCCCCAAAGTCAGATCGATAGCCACGAAGAATATCAGCAGGCTCACGCCCATCAGGATCTCGGGGATAGCGATGGGTGCCACGACCAGGACCGGCAGCAAACGTAGCTTGAAGCGGTACATCGCATATCCCGCCATGGTGCCGAGTACGGTGGAGACGGCACTCGCAGTCAACCCGATCAGCAGAGAGTTCCAGGCTGCGCCGAGCATCTCTTCGTTGTGGAACAGCTTGCGATACCAGTCCAGCGTGAAGCCCACCCACTGGGCGTTGAGACGGGAGTCATTGAACGAGTACACCACCACGATCGCCAGCGGTGCGTACAAGAAGAGGTAGCCGAAAATCGCAACCAGCCACAGCCACTTCGAGCGCCGACTCATGCCATCGCCCTCGCCCGCCGCGCGTACCAGGCGGCCAGCCCGGCCAGCCCGACCGCGACGACCGTGAGAACCATGGACAGCACGCTCCCGAACGGCCAATCGCGCGTGTCCAGGAATTGTTGCTTGATCACGTTTCCGATCATGATCCCGCTGGTGCCGCCCAGGAGGTCGGGGATGGCGAAGATTCCGAAGGCCGGGATGAAGACGAGGGCGGCGCCGGCAAACACGCCCGGCAGCGAGAGCGGGAAGGTCACGCGCCAGAACCGCTGCCAGCCGCTGGCGCCCAAATCCTGCGCGGCATCGAGCAGAGTCGGGTCATGCTTCTCGAGGTTGGCGTACAGCGGGAGCACCATGAAGGGCAGGTGCACGTACACCAGCCCAACGACGACGGCGAAGGGCGTGAACAGGAGCCGCACCGGGCCGATCCCGAACAGGTGCAGAAACGCGTTGAGGGTACCGGCGAACACCGACTGCGGCCCGAGAATGATCATCCAGGCGTACACCCGTATCAGAAAATTGCTCCAGAAACGGCAGGATCACCAGCAGCACCAGCAGGTCGCGGTGGCTCCTTGGGCTGCGTGCGATGAGCAGAGCGAGCGGATAGGCGATCGCCAGGCAAAGGATGGTTGTGATTACCGCGTACCAGAACGACTTGAGGAATAGCTCCGCGTACAGTGCGTCGGAGAAGAAGCGCTGGTAGTTCTCGAGCGTGAGATTGACGATACGCTGTCCATCTTCACCTCCGCTGCACGAGCGGCGCCAATCCGCCGAACTCGCCCGGATAGCGGAACGAGGCCAGCACCATGATCAGCGTCGGGATCGCAAAAAAAACGACCAGGTAGAGCAGCGGCGGTCCGCTGATCAACCACATGTTGACGCGTCGGCTGCTCACGTTGCCCCGGTCAGTCGCTGAGGAAACGGCCGGCATCGACACGCCAGCTGATCTGAACTTGATCGCCGGCTTCGAAGAACTTCGCGCGTCCGGGCGCCGAGTTCGGCAGCATGGCCTCCACCCGGCTGCCGTTAGGCAGTTCTACGACATACACCGTCACGTCACCGAGATACAGAAAGTCGAACACCTTGCCGGCGAAGTGGTTCTCGTCGGCCTCGGGCGTGAGGCGCTCCGCAATCGCGACCTGTTCGGGGCGCAAAGCCAACACACCTTTGGTACCCGTGGCGACGCCGTCGGTCTGAAGCGCAGCCACTTCGCCCAGGCCGTCGATGTGCAATTGCAGGCGCCCGTCTTCCACGCGCGCGACTTGAGCGTCGAGAATGTTGCAGGTGCCGATGAAATCGGCAACAAAACGGTTCTTGGGAAAACCGTAGATCTTGGATGGTTCGTCCGTCTGCTCGACGCGACCATGGTTCATTACGGCAATCCGATGGGCCAGCGCCAACGCCTCTTGCTGATCGTGCGTGACATAGATGAACGTGATGCCGACCTCCTTCTGCAGCGTGATCAGCTCCAGCTGCATGCGCTCCTTGAGCTTAGCGTCCAACGCTGCGAGCGGCTCGTCCAACAACAGTAGTTTAGGTCGGTTGATCAGCGCGCGGGCGACGGCGACGCGTTGGCGCTGGCCGCCGGAGAGCTCGTTCGGGTAACGTCCGGCAAAACCGGCGAGCGAGACATCCTCGAGGGCTTCAGCTACCCGTTGTTCGATTTCCGACGGAGTGTTCCGCGCCATCTTGAGTGGAAATCCGATGTTGTCCGCTACCGTCATGTGCGGAAACAGGGCGTAGCTCTGGAACACGGTGTGGACGTTGCGCTTCTCCGGCGGGACGCGAGACATGTCCACGCCATCCAGCCAAATGCCACCCCCGTTGGGGACATCAAACCCAGCGACCAGCCGCAGTAAGGTAGTTTTCCCGCAACCCGAAGGGCCCAAGAGGCAGAAGAATTCGCCTGCTTGGATGCTGAGAGTTACGTGATCTACGGCGACGAAGTCGCCGAAACGTCGAGTGACGTCGCGGATCTCAAGAAGCGCCATCGCCGGGCTCGAGACAAAGCCGGCATTCTAACTCGGAAGATCCGCGCGGGAAGGAAACGTGATGGCAGGCATGCGGGCCGAGGTCGCTGAGGTAGCAAGGCGACGCCCGGCCCGTGATGGACCTAGAACTTCCAGGTAAGGTCCAGCTGCAGCAGACGATAGTTGGTGATAGGCTGAACCAACGGGATGTCCGGGTTGCTCCCTGGGGTGGGACCGTTCGCGTTCAATCGATGCG
Organism: uncultured beta proteobacterium; assembly: GCA_963747025.1. Lineage (GTDB taxonomy): Bacteria > Pseudomonadota > Gammaproteobacteria > Burkholderiales > SHXO01 > SHXO01. The sequence continues at coordinate 123,760 of CAVVDJ010000002.1, read as the reverse complement.
CTTCCCCAAAGCGTATGGTGGTGATGATCGCATCGGTCGGGGCATATGCAAAGGCCATGAACAGCCCCTGCAGGTTGGTGCGCCCCTCGAAGAAGTCGGAGTCAATCAGATTGGGATCGAGGGCGTTGAGATCGATTTGCTGCCAGTAAGCCCGCGCCTCCCAAGTATTTTTCTTGGCCGCCACCTGGTTCATAGTCAGGCCCAGGTTGGTACCCACGCCCAAGCCCACCTGCCAAGCCAGACCCTGGCTCCCCAGGGAGGCGAAGCTGCCCTGTGCGGCGCGCTGATTAGCCTGGATGTTATAGGCGATATCGCCGAAGGCGCGCGCACTGAGACTTCCAATCGGGAAGTTGACCTCCCAGGGCACCTCAAAGTAGCGCAGGCCGTTTAAACCGTTGGCGTACTGCAATCCAGCCAGGGTGGTCGGGGTCACGTTTTGCGCCCCGGTCGGGCTAAAGGCGAAGGGGCCATTGAACCCGTTGGAACTGGGGTTGTTACCGGTTCCATAAAAGCCGGCGCCATGGCTAAACCCCGAGTAATTGTAGAAGCTCACGGCGACCCTGGCCGTTGTCTTTTCCGCGAACTTGTAGTTCACCCCGCCCTGCCACGCAAATTGGTACCCTTCATGGCTGCCGAAGCCGAGGTTCCCGCTATCACCATTTGGCGTGAACTGCGCGTAGACGTACTGCCCGAAGTTCCCGAACAGGGTCAGCTGGTCGTTGAGAGCGAAATTGATCCGCTCGGCGATCCCGTCCGGGTTGATGTCCGGATCCCAGACCATCGGCGTGGTGAACACGGGGTTCGGCATCCTGCCCGCCTGCACCGTCAGCCACGGCGTCGCTCGCCACCCCATATAGGCTTGACCGATAAAGACGCCATCGCCAGTCTTGCCGTACGGGGCCGTCCCACCAGTGTTGTTGGCAGTGACGTTATTTCCGAATGTGACCCAGGCGGAGCGCGGATTTACGCCGGTATCCAGTCGCAGCCCGTAGAACCAGTCCTCCACAAGATCGCCCCGAATACCAACACGTACGGCGTAGCGCCAGCGATCCAGGGTCTCCGCGTCGGCTCCGTTCGCGGGAGCACCCCCCCCACCGGTGATTGGAAAAGTGGAAGTCGCGGCCCTACTTTCGTAGCGCAAGCGCACGTCCCCGAACAGCTGGATGCTTCTAATTCCCGGGCTGACGTCGAACTTGGTCTTCTTTGCCACCTCCTCTTCCTTAACCGCGTCCTGGGCTGCTTTCTGTGCTTGGCGCCGCCGCTCGTTGCGCAGTTCGATCTGCTCTTCTTCGCGTGCTTTCTTCAGCGCTTGGTACTCGTCCTCAGACAGCACGCCTTTGTTCTTGAGCTTTTCCAGCAGATCGTCCATTGGATCGCTCTGCTGGGCACTAACCGGCCCCGCGGACAGACTAAGCGCTGCCATCGCACCAAGCGTCGCAGCGACACTGCTCCAGCGGGCGAATCTGCGTCGGAACGCCATTGAGTTCTCTCCTGATCAGTGAGGGCGGCGGCGACGGCAGCACTGCTGCGTACGGCCGCTCGTACACATCGCCCACCGCAATGCGTGGCGATTGTTTTTCTGCATCGGCGTGGGGATTCTGCGGAACCACTGTGACAATTTGATGAACAAGCCGGCGCAACGGGATCGGGCGGGACAGCCCAGCGTAAGGAAGCTGCTCGTCCCGTTGGGAAAACGGGCTTTGAGATAGTTCGAATGGACCACGGCACTAGCGGGCGCCGGCTGCCCCGACTGCCTGGACCTACGAGAGAGATGACAGCCAGGTGATCCAGAGGCGCCCGACCCCGCGGTTCTGGCCAACCCGGCTACTGGGGTCAGCTCAAGAAGCGCAGGAGTTCGGCGGCGAGCAATGCAGCGAGTAGAAGGGACAGGCTGATGACCCAGCGCGTCTGCCGCCTCTGTTGGGCGCCAATGTCCGCGATCTGATTCGCCAGCGCATCGGACCGGTCATCCCCGAGGCGCCGATGCAGCAGGCGCGGGAGCTGAGGCAGCATGGCACCCCAGTGGGGCGCCTCTTCGCGAACATGGCGCGCAAAGGCTCGCCAGCCTGCCTGCTCGGACATCCAGCGCTCAAGGTATGGCTTGGCCGTCTTCCATAGGTCGAGGTCGGGATCGAGATCCCGCCCCAGGCCTTCGATGTTGAGGAGCGTCTTCTGCAATAGCACGAGCTGCGGCTGGATCTGAACATTGAACCGGCGCGAGGTCTGGAACAACCGCAGCAGCACGCGCCCGAAGGAGATTTCTTTTAGCGGCTTGTCAAAGACGGGCTCGCACGCGGCGCGGATCGCGTTCTCGAACTCGTCGACCCGCGTGTCTTTCGGAACCCATCCCGCCTCTACGTGGGCTTGCGCGACGCGGCGGTAGTCGCGCCGGAAAAAGGCAAGAAAATTTTGCGCCAGGTAGCTCTGGTCCGAATCGGCAAGAGTGCCCATGATGCCGAAGTCGAGCGCGATATAGCTCCCTTGCTTATCAACCAAGATGTTCCCGGGGTGCATGTCGGCGTGGAAAAAGCCGTCCCGGAACACCTGCATGAAGAAGATCTCCACGCCATTGCGCGCCAGCTGGGGAATCTCGACGCCCTGCGCGCGCAGCGTCTCGACCTGGCTGACGGGCGTCCCCGTCATGCTCTCCATCACCATCACTTCGCTCGAACACCAGTCCCAGTAAACTTCAGGCACGCGCAGCAGAGCGGAGCCGGCAAAGTTGCGCCGCAGCTGACTGGCGTTGGCCGCTTCCAGCATCAGATCTAGCTCGTCACGCAAGTGGCGTTCGAACTCGGCCACCACCTCTCGCGGCTTGAGACGCTTACCTTCCTTCCAAAGCAGTTCCATCAGGGCGGCCGCGCTGTACATCAACGCTACATCGTGACCGATCACGCGACCCACCCCCGGCCGAAGGATCTTGACTGCGGCCTCGGTTCCGTCAGGCAACCGCGCGAGGTGGACTTGCGCGACCGAAGCGCTCGCCACCGGTGTCACGTCGAAGGTCGCGAACACCTCGGTCAGGGGCTTGCCGTAGACACGCTCCAGGGTCGCGACCACGAGCTCGGAGTCGAACGGCGGCACCCGGTCTTGCAGCTTGGCGAGCTCATCCGCGATGTCGGCTGGCAGCAGGTCGCGACGTGTCGATAGCACCTGGCCGAACTTCACGAAGATCGGGCCGAGGTTTTCCAGCGCAAGGCGTAGGCGCACCGCGCGCGGTTGTTCGAGGCGGCGCCAGAACGAGACCCTGCGCACCAGCACCCGCAGCAGGCGGACTCGCTCGTGACCGAGGAGGAACTCATCCAGCCCGAAGCGGAAAGCCACCGACACGATGAGGAGGAGGCGAAACAGGCGCATCGCAGGGAACAGAGACTTGTTTCAGCCGCCCGTGCGCGGCTTGGCTGAGTGCAGGATGCGGTCGATGCGCTTCTCCAAGCGCTCCGCATCGTCTCGCAACGCGTCGACCGCCTGAAGGAACTCGCGCAAAGTCCCGCGGCCAACGAGGAGCGGCTGCTCTTCCGTCCAGTACTCGGCCAGCGCGTGGGTGAGGTTGGACGCTGCATTCGACTGCCAGGCGAGCAGGGCGGAGCCGGCCTGGACCAATCGGTGCGCAACGACATCACCGACGATCTGGCTGAGGTCCTCCTCCACGTCCCAGCGCAAGCCGCTCAAGACGCTGATGAGTGCAGAGGCGAACACCGCGTCACCTTCGACTTGCACCTCCTGGCGTGCAGAATCGTCATGCAACCAGAGCAGACGAACCAGAGCGGACGCGGTAAGTCGCACGACGGTGGCGGCGTCGGTCTTCGATCCCAACGGCAGCAATTGGCCGTCGGCTCCCACAGTAAAGGAGGCGGACAGTGGCGGGATCTCGAAGCGAACACCACAACCGGCGAACGGTTCTAGGCGCGCGCGCGCCCAGTCCGCGTTACGCAGAAGATGGTTGGCAGCTGCTACGGCCGGGCCAGAGAGCATGCCTGCTCACGCCCTAGAGACGAAAGCCCCGGTGGAGCGCGGCTACCCCGGCGCTGAGGTTCCAGTACTCTACCCGCTCCAGTCCCGCCGACTCCATCATTGTCTTTCAACTGCTCCTGGGACGGGTGCACGCGGATCGATTCGGCCAGGTAGCGATAGCTGGCCTCATCTCCAGCGACCAAGCCGCCAAGCGCAGGCAAAACGCGAAGAGAATAGGCATCGTAAAGGGACTGAAACGGGGCCCATACATGGGAGAACTCCAGGACCAAGACACAGCCACCCGGCCGCAACACACGCGCCATCTCCTGGAGCGCATATGCCTTGCGCGTCACGTTGCGGAGCCCGAAGCCAATACAGGCGCAATCGAAATATCCACCCACGAAGGGCAGCCGTTCGGCGTCACACTGGACCGCCGGCATCACGATGCCGGCGTCGACCAACCGATCGCGCCCGCGCCAGAGCATGCTGGCGTTGATGTCGGTAAGCACGACCTGGCCGGAGATGCCAACGCGGTGTGCAAACAGGCGCGCTAGATCGCCGGTGCCCGCCGCCACGTCCAGCACCCGTTGACCGGGTCGCACTCCGCTGCGCGCAACGGCAAACTGTTTCCACAGTCGATGCAGACCGCCGGACATGAGGTCGTTCATGAGATCGTAGCGTGCGGCCACGGAGTGGAAGACCCCTGCAACGCGCCGTGCCTTCTCTTCCTCGGATACGGTCTCAAACCCGAAGTCAATCGTCTTATCGCGCGGGCTTGTCACCGTTCATCCTCGATTTCACGGCACTGATTACAGTTTCTTCCAACCCGCAGCAGGGCCGAACTTGGCGCACGAGGGCCTCGGTCCCGTCGCTGTCCGTCTCCCGGCTGGCTCCTGCCTGTGCGAGGCGATCGAGATACTCCCGCCATAGCCGATCCTGATCCTTGCCGAGGTGATACAAGTACTCCCAGGAGTACAGCCCAGTGTCGTGACCATCCGAGAACACCAGACGAACAGCGTAGCTCCCAACGGGTTCGATCGCCGTGATTTGAACCGCGCGCTTTCCCACCTGGAGCACTTCCTGACCGGACCCGTGGCCGCGAACCTCTGCGGATGGGGAGTAAACGCGCAGAAATTCGCAGGGCAGGCGAAACACTGCTCCGTCCGAGAAAGCGATTTCGACCCACCGGGATGCTTGGTGCAGCGCGATCTCGGTCGGCTGGGGTATGCTCATTCTTTCAAGCGGGCTGCAGGCTGGCTCGGCGCGGGGAGCCGGGGACGACGGATGATAACCGACCCCAGTCGTACGCGGAGAGTTCGCGGTCCGTAACGGCACTGTAACAATGCTTTCATATGCTTGCACCCGCGCCATCCCTTTCCTTGGAGAAGTGAATGCCGGCGACAGTGCTGGTGATAGAGGACGAGCCCGCAATCCAGGAGCTGATCGCCTACAATCTAAAGCAGGCTGGCCACCAGGCTCTGCGCGCCGACAACGCAGAACAGGCCATCCGACTGGTGCAGGACGCCCTGCCGGACCTGGTCCTGCTGGATTGGATGCTGCCTGGGCTGTCGGGCATCGAACTGGCGCGACGGCTGCGTGCCGACAAGCGCACCAGGTCCATTCCCATCATCATGCTCACGGCCCGTGCCGACGAGCAGGATAAGTTGACCGGACTCGACACGGGTGCTGATGATTACATCACCAAGCCCTTCTCGCCGCGCGAGTTGAACGCTCGAGTCAAGGCGTTGTTGCGGAGGCGCTCGCCGCAAATGACCGATGACATGGCGCAAGTGGGCTCCCTGAGGCTCGATCCTTCGACGCATAGGGTGACCGCCGACGGCGAGCAGGTGCACCTTGGTCCCACGGAATTTCGCTTGCTGCACTTCCTGATGACACACCCCGAGCGCGTGCATTCGCGCACTCAGCTGCTGGACCAGGTATGGGGCGATCACGTGTTCGTGGAAGAACGCACGGTGGACGTTCACATCCGACGGCTGCGCAAGGCTTTGGAACCCTCGGAGCACGATCGCCTGATCCAGACGGTCCGTGGCGCAGGTTATCGCTTGTCGGCCAGTTGACCGCGGCTTGAGCGCGCAACCTGAGCCTTCGTGACGGCGCGTAGGAGCGTCATCGCGACGCTTTCGTCACGGGTGCCGGCTGCAGTCCTTCTGAGCGCAACTACAAGCTAAATTCTGGGATAATTTCCGCGGCGTCTTTACGCGGGCCATTCCGGCTCATCAGGGAGTTAGCGGAAGTGCTCAAGCTCTGGGGGCGGCCTCTGGTCGCGATTGCAGTGGTAAGCGTCGCAGCGCTGATCCTGTGGCCGATCCTAGGCGCGATCAGAGCCGCGGCAGCGTGGGCCGTTGGACTCGCCCCAATTCTTCTCCACCACGTCGTCAACCTTTCGCGATTGTACCGCTGGCTGGGAAACCCGAATTCGGCCACTCTTGCCCGAGGGCGGCGGTGCATGGCAGGAGATCTTTGCCTCTGCTCGCACGTCTCCTTCGTCGGCAGACACAAATCGAATCGCGCCTGTCGGCAGCCCTTGAGCGCTTTCAGCAGGCCGGGGCCGCTCTTCCCGAGGGTGTGATCGTCCTGGACGACAACGACCGGATCGAGTGGTGCAACCCGAGGGCTGAGGCATACTTCGGCCTGTCCAGCCAGCGTGACCGTGGCCAGCAGATCACTTACCTGGTGCGCATGCCTCAATTCCAAGAGTATCTCGAGACCCGTAACTACCGCGAACCACTGCTGTTGCGGCTGTCGCGCAACGAACAAGAGCTGACGCTGTCGGTTCAACTGGTTCCCTATGGAGACCACGAGAAGCTATTGCTGTCTCGGGACATCACGCGTTGGGAGCGGATGGAGACCACGCGCCGGGACTTCGTCGCCAACGTCTCACATGAGCTGCGTACGCCGCTCACTGTCCTCGGCGGGATTCCTCGAGACATTGTCGGATATGCGCGAGCCGGATCCCGAGATGCTGCGACGTTCGTTGCAGCTGATGAGCGAGCAAGCCACTCGGATGCAGCGTCTGGTAGAGGATTTGCTGACTCTGTCCAAATTGGAAAGCGCGCAAAATCCGTTGCGCGAAGATTTCGTCGACTTGCCGGAGATGGTACGTGCGCTGGTCCGCGATGCGCAGGCTCTGAGCAACGGCAGGCACCGACTCATCCTGCGAGTCGAGAGTGACGCGGGTTTGCAAGGCAGCGCTGAGGAACTGCGCAGTGCCTTGTTCAACCTGATCAGCAACGCGGTGCGCTATACCCCCGAAAACGGCGAGATCGAGGTCAGCTGGTCGAAGCACGACAGCGAACCGGTGTTCGCTGTTCGCGACACTGGCATCGGCATAGAGCCTCACCACATTCCGCGGTTGACTGAGCGCTTCTACCGAGTCGACCGCAGTCGGTCGCGTGCTTCAGGTGGAACCGGGCTCGGTTTGGCCATCGTAAAGCACGTCCTTTCCCGTCACCAGGCCCGCCTCGAGATCGAAAGTGAGCCCGGCAAAGGCAGCACGTTCACTGTCGTTTTCCCGTCGACCCGTTCGCTGATCCGCCCTCCGCAGCCGGTGCGCGAACCGGCAGCAGAATCCGCCGATTCCGAATAGCCATCTGCCCAATCTCACGCACCAGCTGTCTGCGCGTCAGCGGTAACGTGTCCTTCCTACAACAGTCTCGCGTTTGACGCTGAGCAGTTGGTCGAGCGTGTGCCGCATGTTCATGGCGAAGTCGGGCGGCAGCGGGTGCCCTCCCTCCCGCACCTGCCGCCCCCAGATGGCAAAGGGCCAGTGCGGGTCGTCCTTGAAGCGCGGGACCACATGCCAATGCAAGTGCGGCACCTGGTTGCCCAGGCTGGCGAGATTGAGCTTATCCGGCTCCAGGACCTGGATGAGCGTCTGCTCAAGCGCGAACACCACGCGCATGATCTGAGTTCCTGCCGGTCGGCGTCCAGGTCCGTCATCTCCTTGACGTGTCTGTCCCAAATCACTCGGCACAGGCCTGGATAGTCTGCCTCGTAGGCCCATACAGCGCGACAGTAGTCGTCTTCCCAGAGGATCTCGCCGCCGGCTCCTTCGCAGAACACGCATCCCATGTCCTCCTCCTTCGCGCGCCCCCACGCGAGCGCTCGAAGACGTCCGAGGCGCGGACCGGGAGCAGAGGGCCGTGCAGATAAGGATCGTGATGCATCGCCCGGACCGCTACCCGTACTTCCTACACGATTCGCACTGCACAGGACCCGGCGTCCACCGCATCCGGAGAGGACCATTGCAAGCTGGCGCGCCCAGCGGGATTCGAACCCACGACCCTTGGCTTCGGAGGCCAATACTCTATCCACTGAGCTATGGGCGCGCGGAGGGCGAAATACGAAGTTTAAGGATAGCCGCAATCGCCACAGGCGTCCATGGCTCAGCCTAGGAGGTCGCGCCCCGATCTTCTATACTGCGCGTGTTGATATGAGACTGAAGACGAGGATTTTTCATGACCGACGTGCACGTCGAAGACCACTCCACTCCGATCCAAACGCCGAAGCAGCTCATCGTAGTCGTCGTTTTGGCCTTCCTGATCCCGATCCTATTGATCGTCATGATCACGCAGATGGTTACGGGTGGGCTGAAGGTAGGAACCGGTGGTGTGGGATGTCCGAGGACGCTGTGGCGCAACGTCTCAAGCCAGTGGGTGAGGTCGTGCTGGCGGAAGCAGATTCGACGACAGGGGCCCGCAGTGGCGAACAGGTTGTAAGCGCGGTCTGTCAGACCTGTCACGGCGCGGGTTTGGTCGGTGCGCCCAAGCTCGGCGACAAGGCGGCGTGGCAACCACGGCTTGCCCAGGGCGTGAAGACGCTACACGAGCACGCCATCAAGGGCATCCGAGCGATGCCGCCGAAGGGAGGCAATCCGTCTTTGTCCGACGCCGAGGTCAGTGCGGCGGTGGACTACATGGTGAAGCAATCGAAGTAGTGCGAGATCCTCAAACCGAAGGCGCGGTTGCCCGCGCCTTTTTTTCGTAGCCGCTAGGCTCGCGCTGCATTTTCTTATCGCCTCACGTCATGTCCACCTACGCGATCGGCGATGTGCAGGGCTGCTTTCAGGCGCTCCAGGGTCTGCTCGAGAGGATCGCCTTCGATCCCAGGCGCGACCGTCTGTGGTTTGTCGGTGACCTCGTCAACCGCGGGCCGGATACCTTGGCGACTCTGCGCTTCGTCAAGGGTCTGGGCAACAGCGCGGTTAGCGTCCTCGGCAATCACGATCTGCATTTGATAGCGGTAGCGGAAGGGCACGCGGTCCTGCGTCGGGACGACACGCTGGATGAGACGCTGAACGCGCCGGATTGCGCTGAGCTCGTTGCGTGGCTGCGGCAGCGTCCGCTGATGTACGCGGAGGGCGGTTGCGCGATGGTTCACGCCGGGCTGCTGCCGTCCTGGACCATAACGCAGGCGCAGGAACTGGCCCGCGAAGTAGAGAGCGCGCTGCGTGCACCGCGCTATGCTTCAGTGTTGGCACGCATGTACGGCAACGAGCCCGATCGCTGGAACAATCGGCTCAAGGGCTACGCGCGGTTGCGGGTGATCGTCAACGCCATGACCCGGATGCGCGTGTGTACACGTGAGGGCGTCATGCAGCTGCGGTACAAGGGCGACAGCGTCGAGCTACCCGCCGGCGTCATGCCTTGGTTCTCGGTGCCAGGCCGCGCTAGCAGCACCACCCCCATTATCTTCGGGCATTGGTCAGCGCTGGGTCTGGTTCTGGAGCCAAACGTGATCGGGCTAGATACGGGTTGTCTGTGGGGAAGAAAGCTGTCGGCGTTACGCCTCGAGGACCGGCAGCTGGTCCAATTTTCGTGCCGGGACGCGGCAGCCGCAAAACGTCGGCGATAGCAGATTCGGCCGCCCGCGCGATATCGCGCCGGGTCTTGCCACTGACACCGATGGTGGCGGCGAACGTCAGCTCTGCGCGCAGGAAACGATGCGCGAGGATGAGCCGAATCGATTGCCACAACGAGCGCTCGCCCACGTAAGAGGCATCCAGATTGACGTTGCCGTCGGAGTTGACGTAGCGCAACGCTACCACCACAACGCGCGCTCCCGCGCCCAAAGCAGGCTGAAACAGGGAGGCATGGAACGCCTTGACGGCAGTGCCATCGGTGGTCGCGCCCTCGGGAAACATCGCGACGTATTCGCCGCGGGTGAGCGCTTGCACGATGGCTAGGTTGGCGTGGGCTGTGTGCTGCGGCCTCCCGCGTTCGATGAAAATGGTGCCCGCCCTCGACACCAGGAACCCCACCAACGGCCAGCGGCGGATGTCGGACTTGGCCACAAAACGCACAGGCACCACGGAGTCCAGAACCCAGATGTCGAGCCAGGATACGTGATTGCTGACAATCAACGTCGGCGCGTGACCAGAAGGTGGCGAGCCGGTTACCTTCAGCCGCACATGCAATATGCGTAGAAGTTGGCGCGACCAGCGCCTGATGGCCACAACCCGACGCGGCCAGGAGAAAAAGGGAAACAGGAGACCCACGCAATAGCAGCCATAGAGCAAGTGAAGCAGGAGCCGAATCAGCCGGTACAGCCGGATGAAGCTTGAGGTGGACCTCTTCCGCATCACCTCGCGCCCCAAGGAGTTACCCGAGCAGGTCCTGGCCTGGTTCGCGGTCCCGACCCGCAGCACCACTCCTCTCGTCGCAGTCACGCGTCGCACCTAGGCCTGGCGCCGAAACCGAACGCAATCGGACCGGATACGCGGGTGTCCATGGACGACAAAGCTGTCGGCACCTCACCTGGAAGATCCGCGCTGATTCCGGTTTTCCTGCCGGGACGAGGCAACTGCAGAGCGTCGGCGGTAGCGCACTCGGCCGCGCGCGCAATGTCCCCGCGCGTCTTGCCGCTGACATCGATGCTGCCGGCGAAGATCAGCTCGGCATGCAGGGATCGACGTGCGACGACCAGCCGAAACGACTCCCACAGCGAACGTTCGCCCGCGTAAGACGCGTTCCGATTGACGCTGCCGTCCAAGTTGACGTAGCGCAACGCTACGGCGACCACGCGCGCGACCGCGCCCAACCCAGGCTGGAACAGCGATGCATGGAACGGCTTGACCTCGGTGCCATCGGTACTGGTCCCTTCGGGAAATATCGCGACGTGTTCACCGCGGGTCAACGCTTCCTCGATCGCACGGTTGGTCCGCACGTGTGTCCAGCGGATTTCTGCGCTCGATAAAGATGGTTCCTACGCGCGACACCAGGAACCCGACTAGAGGCCAGCGGCGGACGTCAGACTTGGCGACGAAGCGTAGCGGCAACACCGTGTTGAGGATACAAATGTCGAGCCAGGAGACGTGGTTGCTGACGATCAAGGTCGGTATGTGACCGGACGGCAACGAGCCACGCACCGTCAGCTGCAAGTGGAGGATGCCCAGAACTTGGCCCGACCAGAACTTGATCGCCCACCGGCGGCGCTTGTGGGAGAAAAAGGGAAACAAGATTGCGACGCCAACACACCCATAGACGATTTGTAGCAGCAGTCGGGTGAGCCGGTAAAGCGAGTGAAGCTTGAGGTCGACTTGTCGGCGGCAGCGTCGTGGGGCCGCGGCGCACTACGGCTACGCGGCATGCCTCAGAAAATGCCTTGCGTAGCGCGCGGTCATCCGGGACAGCGGCAGCAGCATCAACAGGTCGGCCGTATTGAAGTCCGGGTCCCACGCCGGCTCCCCGCAGACATGAGCCCCGACTCTCAGATAAGCTTTGATCAGCGGTGCAATCGACGGCGTCGCGTTCTGGTCGAGCTCATGCAGCGGCAGCGGGCAGCGCGGGAACACCCGGTATTCGACCGAGCTCAGGTGCGACTCGCGCAACTGCTTGAAAGCCGCCGCAGCGCTGTGTCCGCCGTCGACCATGCTTAGGCTGGCGCAGCCTAGAATGTATTCGTAGCCGGTCCTCTGGATGTATTCGAGCACACCCGACCACAACAGCGCGATCACCCCTCCCCTGCGATGATCCGGATGCACGCAGGAGCGCCCGATCTCGACCGTTTGATCGCGCAGATGGTTCAACCGCGTCAGATCGAACTCCTGGTCGGAATAGAATCCGCCGACGCGTTTGGCTGTCTCCCCCGTCAGGATCCGATAGGTGCCGACCACCTCGCCCGTGTCCTCTTCGGTGACCAGCATGTGTTCACACCAGGCGTCGAACGGGTCGCGGTCGATGCCCTCGTCCGCGCGTCGGCAGCCGCGCGCCCATCTCCTCTGCGAACACGCGGTAACGCAACCGCTGGGCCTCGAGAATCTCGGCCTCCCCGCGCGCCACATGCACGGCTAATCTGCGTTTGGGTTCAAGGCGGGGGTCGCCCCGTGGTTCCAGCATGTTTCCGCTCCATTAACGAGGATCCAGGGAACACTAAGTTTCCGCTATGACGGATGGGTGACGCACAAGTGACGCTTTTGCGACGGCCGCCGGAACCGCGCTGCGACAGCGCCAGGCCGGGAGGTCGCAATGGGCAGAAGGGGCCGCTCCCGCCGCTTCGCGGGTGGAGATGCGGGGCCGCATCGCTGCTTAGCGACCGGCCAGAATACCGCACTGTTCTGACTGGCTCTCCTCGTGGCTGGTGAGGGTGTGGACAGACCGTTCAGCCGCTTCACGACCCCGGTCTCGGGCCTTTCTACCTACACTGAAGGCAATTATCGGCCGCTAGCTTACCAGATAGAGGTTCCAAATGCTTCCTTGAACCGGGCCCCGACTTCCTCCCGCGTAACCTGGTGGTTCTGGCCACCTCGGCTGGCGATCTTGATAGCGCCCATGAGCGAGGCGAGCCGCCCGGTGGTGAGCCAGTCCCAGCCATGGGCGATACCGTACAAGAGGCCAGCGCGATAGGCGTCGCCACAGCCAGTCGGATCGACCACAGCCTGCGGCTTCGCGCTCGGGATATGCAGAGTCTTGCCGTTGGAGTAGATCAGCGAGCCCTCCGCCCCCTGCGTAACGATGAACGCCTGCACCATGTTGGCCAGACCCGTAACCGATTGACCGGTCTTCTCCTGAAGCAGGCGCGCCTCATAGTCGTTGACGGCCACGTAGTCGGCGAGGCGGACGAACTCGAGCAACTCTTCACCGCTGAACATGGGTATGCCCTGTCCGGGATCAAAGATGAACGGGATGCCCGCCTGATGGAACTGGCTGGCGTGGTCGAGCATGCCCTGGCGGCCATCGGGCGCGACGATCCCCAGGCTCACGTCTTTGGCGTCGCTCACCTGGTTGAGGTGCGAGTAACTCATCGCGCCGGGATGGAACGCCGTAATCTGGTTGTCGTCCAAGTCTGTGGTGATGAAGGCTTGAGCAGTGAAGGCGTCCTTCACCTGTCGGATGTGGGTCTGGGGTAGCTTCAGCCGCTCCAGACGGTAGGCGTAAGGTTGGTAGTCGTCGCCCACAGTGGCCATGATCAGCGGCCGCTCGCCCAGCAGACGCAGGTTGTAGGCGATGTTGCCGGCGCATCCGCCAAATTCGCGGCGCATATCGGGAACCAGAAATGCGACATTTAGAATGTGGATCTGATCGGGCAGGATATGGTTCCGGAACCGGTCTCGGAACACCATGATCGTGTCGTAAGCGATCGAGCCACAGAGCAGATAATCCATGTGTGAGGGTCCCCCGGCTAGCGCGATGATCAGGATAGGTTTGAGGTCCATCGACTGCTCGATGCGGCGAGCCACCTCGTCGGCCTGAGTCCGGTCCGCGTAAGGGCCGGCGTGAACCCGGTACACTCCGTCTCGCGCGTACATTCCGATAGCACCGGCGAGCCAGCTCATTTCGATTCGCATATGAGCTAGGAAGCTCTCGGCGTTCTGGCGCAAGGTGAAGGCGCCAAGCTGCACGTACACGCCGGCAGGTTCCTGCGCCACGGCGGCCTCCTCGACGGGTCTTTGACTCGAGGCTCCTTCGGCGGGCGCCGGTGCCCGCGCGGCGATGCTCGCAGCCGGCGCTTCGTCGGGGACGATGCTCTGCACTTCCACCAGGTCGCTGCCGGAGCCGATCATCCCGAGCTTGTAAGCAGCCGTATACGACAGGTCGATCACGCGATCGCCATGGAACGGGCCGCGATCGTTGATGCGGACCACAACGGATTTGCCGGTCCGCAAGTTGGTTACGCGTGCATAGCTTGGGATGGGAAGCGTCGGGTGCGCCGCGGTCATGGCATACATGTCGTAGGTTTCACCGGAGGCGGTGGCCTGGCCGTGATAGCGCTTGCCGTACCAGCTCGCAGTCCCGCGTGCCTGGTACGGGCCGAGCCGGGTCATGGGAGTGTAGGTGCGACCGAATACGGTGTAGGGCCGTGAAGTCGATGCCTTGATCGGCTCAACCCTGGGCTCGGGATTCGGTATCTGGTCCAGATTGGCGGGCGTATTGGCGCCGGGACCGTCGTCGAGATAGTAGCCCGCCGGCTTTGCGCGGCGGCTCGCTGGTTTCCGGGCGAGGCGGCAGAGGACGAGCACGCGGCGAGCGCAAGCAGCGCCAGCGACAACTATGCGGCGCGTGCCGTACGCGTAAGGGAAAACTTTGGGAACCGTTTGAGACTCCTCCGGAGCTACGAGCCCAGCGATACAACGGGCGCGCAGGTAACGCGATACAAGAACAGCCAGGCCTTACCCTTCACCCTTCACCTGTGACCCTTCGTTTTCGACTAGCTCTTCACCAGCCGCTTGTGGGTGTGAATGCTCATCAGTATGCCCAAGGCGAACAAGATGCTCACCAGCGAGGTGCCCCCGTAGCTGATCATCGGCAAGGGTACCCCGACGACCGGCAGCACCCCGCTCACCATCCCCATGTTCACGAATACGTAAGTGAAAAGCGTGAGCGTTATCGCCCCAGCCACGAGGCGCGTAAACAACGTCGACGCGTTGAAGGTGATGAACAACCCGCGTCCGATCACGAACAGAAACAGCGTCACGAGCACCAGGTTGCCGAACAATCCGAACTCTTCCGAGAACACCGCAAAGATGAAGTCGGTGCTGCGCTCGGGCAAGAAGATCCAGGTGCGCCTGTGTGCCGTTGAGCCAACCCTTGCCGAAAAACCCGCCGGATCCCAGCGCGATCGTAGCCTGGATCGTGTGATAGCCTGGCGCCCAACGGATCCTGGCTGGGATCGAGCAGCGTCAGGATCCGCTGCCGCTGATAGTCATGCATCAGCGGCCATACCAGCAGCGGCACGCCCACCGCTCCAGCCGCAGTCAGACCGATCAGGATCTTCCAGCTCAAGCCGGCCAGGAATATCACGTAGAAGCCGGCGGCGGTGATGATCAGCGCAGTGCCCAGGTCGGGTTGCTTGGCGATCAGTGCCACCGGAACCAGCAGCATCACCGCCGCCACCGCGAAATCGCGCAGTTTCAGCACCGCTTCGTAGCGGTCGAAGTACCAAGCCAACGCCAGCGGCACCGCAACCTTCATCAGCTCCGACGGCTGAATGCGGGTAACGCCCACGTGCAGCCAGCGGCGCGCGCCGTTGACACTCTCCCCGTAGCGCCAGACAGCGATCAGCAACAGCAGACCGAACAGATACACCGGCAGAGCCAGCCGCTGCAAATAGTGCGGCGGGATGTTGGCGGCGACCCACATGAAGAGCAGCGCGACCACGATGTTCGCCAGCTGAGCACCGATCCGGCCTACGCTCTCTCCCGACGCGCTGTACAAGGTGATTAGTCCGACCAGCAGCAGCGCACCAATTGCCGCCAGCAAATGGCGATCGATGTGGCGGCCCAGGAAGGCGAGCAGGCGACTAATCATTCTCGTCCTCCTCGCGCGCACCGGGTTTGGCGGGAGGCTCCTTGCCCAGCAAGTAGAAGTCCATCACCGCACGCGCGATCGGCGCTGCGGCCGAAGCACCGTGACCGCCATTCTCCACCAGCACCGCCAGCGCGATGGTCGGAGCGTCTGCGGGCGCGTAAGCGATAAACAGGGCGTGGTCCCGGTGGCGCTCCTGGACCCGGCGTTCGTCGTACTTCTCGTTCTGCTTCATAGCGACAACCTGGGCCGTACCGGTCTTGCCGGCAAAGCGGTACTGCGCACCTGCGCCAGCGACCGCGGCGGTGCCGCCCGGGCGGGTAACGTCGACCATAGCGTCGCGCACCAGGTCCAGGTTCTGCGGATGCAAAGCGATCGTTTCGAGCGGCTCGACCTCGATGCTGGTGAGCTTGTTGGTCTGACCGTCCTGAATATGGCGCACGATGTGCGGCCGGAACACCGTGCCCTTGTTCGCGATGACAGAAACGGCCTGCGCCAGCTGCACCGGCGTGGCTAGATTGTAGCCTTGCCCGATGCCCACCGAAATCGTATCGCCCGCGAACCACTTCTGCTGGAAGCGCCTCATCTTCCATTCCTGCGATGGCAGCAGCACCGCCAGCCTCACCGTCGATGTCGATGCCGGTGCGTCGGCCAAATCCGAACTTGCCCGATGAACTCGTGAATGTTGTCGATTCCGAGCTCCTGTGCGACTCCGTAGTAGTACGTGTCGCACGAAATCACGATCGACTTGTGCATGTCAACCATACCGTGGCCGCCAGTCTTCCAGTCGCGATAGCGATGGCCGCCGCCGCCGCCGAGGAAGAAGTAGCCGGGATCGTAGATGGCATGGTGCGGGTTGCGCTTGCCGAGTTCCAGAGCGGCCAGAGCCATGAACGGCTTGAACGTAGAGCCCGGCGGATACACGCCCTGCAGCGCGCGGTTGTTGAGCGGATGATCGGGCGAACTGTTCAGCGCCTCCCAGCTCTGGGGGTCGATGCCGTCGACGAACAGATTGGGGTCATAGCCAGGCTTGCTGACCAGCGCCAGCACGCCGCCTGTGGCAGGCTCGATCGCCACCAACGCGCCACGACGCTCGCCGAAGGCGCGTTCGGCGACCTCCTGCAGACGGGCATCCAGCGACAACAGCAGATTGTTGCCCGACACCGGCAGCGTGCTGCGCAATGTCCGCACCGCGCGCCCGTTGGCGTCGGTCTCCACCTCCTCAAAGCCGGTCGTGCCGTGCAGGTTGGCCTCGTAACGCCCTTCCAGTCCCACCTTGCCGATGAAATCCGAGCCGGTGTAGTTCGCGGCCAAGCCATCGTCTTCGAGCTTATCCAGATCGCTCTGCGTGAGGCGTCCGATGTAGCCGATCACGTGCGAAGCCACCTCGCCGTTGGGGTAGTGCCGGAACAGCCGTGCGCGGATGTCTATACCGGGGAAGCGGAACTTGTTGGCCGCGAACCTGGCCACCTCGACGTCGTTGAGCCGGGTGCGAATAGGCAGGCTCGCGAAGTCGTGGCCCTCCTCTAAGTAGCTTGCGAAAGCGCTTGCGATCCTTGGGCGCTACTTCGACTACGGTGGCCAGGTCGTTGATCAGCGACTCCAGATCGCCTGCTTTCGAGGGCGTGATTTCCAGTGTATACGCGGCGTAGTTGTGCGCGATCACCGCCCCGTTACGATCTAGCATCAAGCCGCGGTTGGGGATGATGGGGACGATCGAAATGCGGTTGTTCTCGGCCAGCGTATGGTAGTAGTCGTGTTGCAGCACCTGCAGGTAGAAAAATCGGATCAGCAACAGAAAGAAGACGACCAGCACGACGCCGGCGCACACCACCAGCCGCATCTGGAAGTTGTGCAGTTCCTTCTGGTGGTCGCGCAAGTTCGGCGCGTCGACCCCCGCCCAGGACGATCGGGTCGCGCTCCTCACGCGCACTCAGCCGACGGAACATGCGCAATCTAGACAGCATCCGGGTGGGACCTCGGGCGCAGGGGCACGCGTATCACGTTGAACAAGAGAGGCCAGATCGCGGCTCCCACCAGGCTGGGCGCAAAGTACAGCACGCCCGGAAAATCGGCGCCAGCCATCAGGCGCACGCCGAGCATGATCAGCTGGGAGGCGATGAGGATCGCAGCCACATGCACGATCTGGTGCCGCATGCCGAACATCACGATCCGACGATGGAGCAAGATAGCCAGATACATCAATACGGCGTACGCCAGTGCGTGCTGGCCGAATAGGCTGCCGTCCGCCACATCCATGATCAAACCGAGGAACCACGCGGGCAGGAATCCGACCCGCCGGGGATGGTAAACCACCCAGTAGATCAGGGTGAGCGCGATGAAGTCCGGACGGATCTGCTGCAGCACGCCCGGCAGGGCGAACAGATCCAGCACTAAGGCGCTGACCAGGGTCAACGCGATGTAGCGCGCCTTCACCGGCAACAGAATCTCCTGGGGTGGCGTCCTGCCACCGGGCAGCGGTCGCAGCCAATCGAAGTTCACTTCTTCGCCTTCCTGCCCTTGGGTCCAGGCTCGTCATCTGTCATCGGTCTTCCGGGACCTGGTCCGCTGTCGACACGACCAGCACCTGACTAAAGCTCGTTACGCCAGCCGTCGGCGTGCACGTGATGCGGGCAAACGCGTAAGCGGCATTGCGTTCGATGTTCGACACGACCGCCACCGGCAGCCCCGGCGGGTAGGTGCCGTCGATGCCCGAGGTGACCAGCAGGTCGCCGTTCTGAATATCGGCGTTGACGGGCATGAAGCGCAGTTCCAGGGTCCCGTCGTAGCCGATGCCGAACGTGACCCCGCGCAAGCCGCTCCGGACCGATTGAATCGGCACCGCTTGTTCCTTGTCCGTCACCAACGTGACCTCCGACACCCAGGCGAACACGCGCGTCACCTGACCCACCACGCCAGCTTCGTCAACCACCGCCTGACCCGCTTTCACGCCATGCTGAAAACCCTTGTCAACCACCACCCGTCGCGTAAAGGGGTCGCGATGCGAGTACAGAATCTCGGCGGCAATGAACTCACGCGGTAACCGCTCCCGCAAGCCGAGCAGCTGGCGCAGATGCTGGTTCTCGCTCTCCAGGGATTTCCCCACCTGCATGGCACCGGTATTGAGCAGTTCCTGGCGCCGAAGCTGCTCGTTTTCCCGCTGCAGCTGGGACTGGGTTACGAAGAACTCGCCGACGCGGACGATCAAGCTGCCCGGCACCGAGGACAGCCGCTGCAGGGGGTAGACCACGGCCGCTATGCTCTGGCGCAGGACCTGGAGATAGTTGAACCGCGCATCGGCGACCAGCAAGACGACTGAGAGAATCGAGAAGAACGTGAATCGGGTGAGGAGGCTCGGACCGCGCTTGAAGAACGGTGGCGGCGAGTATTCCATGTTATGACTACGGTTGACGGGCGAATGGCAGAGGGCCTGCCTTCAAGCAAGAAGCGTGCGGCACCGCAGAGCGCTGATCACGGCTACGTGCGGAGAGGCTTGGCTCCTCAGTCGCTGGTAAAGATACTGCCGAGCTTGTCCATCTTGTCCAGGGCCTTCCCCGAGCCGCGCACGACGCAGGTCAGAGGGTCATCGGCCACGATGACGGGCAGTCCAGTCTCTTCCATCAGCAGGCGATCTATATCGCGCAGCAACGCCCCGCCCCCCGTGAGCACCATGCCCTTCTCCGCAATATCGGCACCGAGCTCCGGCGGCGTCTGCTCGAGTGCCGACTTCACCGCGCTGACGATCGCATTGAGCGGCTCGGTAAGCGCCTCGAGGATTTCATTGCTGGAGATGGTAAAGCTGCGCGGAATGCCTTCGGCCAGGTTGCGGCCCTTGACCTCCTTTTCCTTCACCTCGCTGCCCGGGAACGCCGAGCCGATCTCCTTCTTGATCTCCTCGGCCGTGGTCTCGCCGATCAGCATTCCGTAATTGCGCCGGATGTAGTTGATGATCGCCTCGTCGAACTTGTCGCCGCCCACTCGCACCGAGCCGGAATAGACGATCCCGCCCAGGGAAATCACGCCGACCTCGGTGGTCCCACCGCCGATGTCCACCACCATTGAGCCGGTCGCCTCCTCCACCGGCAATCCGGCTCCGATCGCCGCCGCCATCGGCTCTTCGATCAGCTCGACCTTGCGAGCGCCGGCGCCGTAGGCCGATTCGCGGATCGCGCGGCGTTCCACTTGCGTCGAACCGCACGGCACGCAGATTACGATGCGTGGACTGGGGGAGAACAGGCGGTTGTCATGCACCTTCTTGATGAACTGCTTGAGCATCTGCTCGGTCACGGTGAAGTCGGCGATCACGCCGTCCTTCATCGGACGGATAGCGATGATGTTCCCCGGCGTGCGACCGAGCATCTGCTTTGCCGCCAGGCCCGACCTCTTGGATCACCTTCTTCCCGTTGGGACCGCCTTCCTGACGGATGGCAACGACCGAGGGTTCGTTCAGCACGATACCCTTGCCGCGCACGTAGATCAGCGTGTTGGCCGTGCCGAGGTCGATGGCGAGATCGTTGGAGAAGTAACCGCCAAGGAATCCGAACATGAAGCTCCTGTTCTCGTGGAGTCAATAATGCTTGCGGGGAAAAAGTTATAATACTCTACTTGAAGAACACGTTGGAAGCGCCGGGCTGGCCTGGCGCGCACGCCAGCCACCTCTCGCCCAAACCCGAATGGCCCTGTCTCTGAATGACGTCAAGCGCATCGCGCAGCTCGCGCGCCTTGAGGTCACCGACACCGAAGCACAGCAAGTCTTGGCTCAGTTGCAGGCCATCTTCGAGTTGATCGAAGAGCTGCAGGCCGTCGACACCCGCGACATAGAACCGATGTCGCACGCCCAAGACGTCAGCCTGCGATTGCGCGACGATCGCGTGACGGAAGGGAATCAGCGCGAGCTGTTCCAGAGCATTGCACCGCAGGTTGAGGCGGGCCTCTACTTGGTCCCGAAGGTCATAGAGTGAAGGAGCATGGGGCGAGGTGCGAGGGAACACCTGGCTCCATTCTTGCGCTCTCATCTGCTTACTCATCCGCCAAGGAATGATCAACGCTAGCCTCAGCGAACTCGGTCAGGCGCTTGCCGAAAAGCAGATCTCCAGCGTCGAGCTGACCCAACTGTTTCTTGAGCGCGCGCAAAGACTAAACCCAGGTCTCAACGCTTTCGTCACCCTGAATCCGGAGGCGAGCCTGGCTCAGGCCCGGGCGGCGGACGAGCGCATCTCCGAGGGCCAGGTGCAATCGCTGACCGGCATTCCGGTCGCGCTCAAAGACATCTTCTGCACCAAGGGTTGGCTCACCACCTGCGGCTCGAAGATTCTCTCCAACTTCGTCGCACCCTACGATGCGCACGTGGTCGAGAAGCTGCATGGCGCCGGAGCAGTCAGTCTTGGGAAGACCAACATGGACGAGTTTGCCATGGGCTCGTCCAGCGAGACCTCCTACTACGGTCCGGTCAGAAACCCCTGGGATCGCAACGCCGTCCCCGGGGGAAGCTCGGGTGGCTCGGCGGCGGCCGTTGCCGCCCGTCTCGTACCCGCTGCGCTCGGCACGGATACGGGTGGCTCTATCCGTCAGCCGGCAGCTCTGTGCGGCATCTCCGGACTGAAGCCAACCTACGGTGTGGTATCCCGTTACGGGATGGTCGCCTTCGCGTCCAGCCTGGATCAATGCGGGCCGATGGCGAAGTCCGCCGCCGACTTGGCGCTGCTCCTCACGGCAGTAGCCGGCTTCGACTCCCGCGATTCCACCAGCCTCGAGCGACCGCAGGAGGACTACGCGCGCGATCTGGAGCGCTCGATCACGGGCTTGCGCATCGGTCTACCGAGAGAATTCTTCGGGGAAGGCCTCGCTCCAGACGTTGGTCGAGCGGTAGAGGCGGCTGTCGCCGAGTTTCAGAGGCTGGGCTGCCAGGTAACCGAGGTGAGGCTGCCGCAGAGCCGGTTGTCCATCCCGGCCTACTACGTGCTGGCGCCGGCCGAAGCGTCCAGCAACCTCGCCCGCTTCGATGGGGTCCGTTATGGCTACCGCGCGCCTGAATATACCGACCTACGCGACATGTACATGAAAACCAGGGCGCAGGGCTTCGGAGCCGAGGTCAAGCGCCGGATCCTGATCGGCACCTATGTCTTATCGCATGGCTACTACGACGCCTATTACCTGCAGGCGCAGAAGGTTCGCCGTCTGATTGCCCAGGAATTTGCCGAGGCCTTCAAGCGCTGTGACTTGATCATGGGCCCGACGGCGCCGACCACGGCATTCCAGCTCGGCGCCAAGACCGCAGACCCAGTGCAGATGTATCTGAACGACATCTACACGGTTCCCGCGCCCCTCGCCGGGATCCCGGCGCTCTCCATCCCCTGCGGTTTCGGGGACGCCGACCTGCCCGTAGGGCTGCAAATCATGGGCAACTATTTTGAAGAGGCGCGCATGCTTGGCGTCGCACATCAGTATCAGCGCACCACTGATTGGCATCTGCGCACGCCAGCCGGATGCGCGTGAAAACGCAAGAAGTATCCGGGAATCCTGTCCTTGGGGGCATAGGTTCCATCATGCAGTGGGAAGTCGTGATCGGCCTGGAGACGCACGCTCAACTGTCGACGGCATCCAAGATGTTCTCGGGTGCTTCGACGGCGTTCGGCGCCGCACCCAACACGCAAGCCTGCGCGGTGGATATCGCGCTCCCGGGTGTGCTGCCGGTAGCAAACAAAGGGGCAGTCGAGCGGGCGATCCGTTTTGGACTCGCGGTTGGTGGAACCATCAATCGTCGTTCGATTATTGCGCGCAAGAACTATTTCTATCCGGATCTCCCCAAAGGCTACCAGATCAGTCAGTACGAGCTGCCGATCGTGCAAGGCGGCAGGATCTCGGTACCGATGGGCGAAATCGAGAAGGTCGTCCGCCTCACCCGCGCCCACCTGGAAGAGGACGCCGGCAAGTTGCTGCATGAGCAATTCCACGACCTGAGTGGCATCGACCTCAACCGGGCCGGCACCCCACTGTTGGAAATCGTATCGGAGCCCGACATGCGTAGCGCTGAGGAGGCGGTGGCGTACGCCAAGACGCTCCACGCGCTGGTGCGTTGGATCGAGATCAGCGACGGCAACATGCAGGAAGGATCCTTCCGCTGCGATGCCAACGTTTCCGTGCGTCCAGCCGGCAGCGACAAGCTCGGAACCCGCTGCGAGATCAAGAACCTGAACTCGTTTCGCTTTCTTGAGCGCGCCATCGAATACGAGGTGCGGCGTCAAATCGAGATCCTGGAGGAGGGTGGAAAGATCGCCGCAGGAAACCCGGCTGTACGATCCAGACCGCGACCAGACGCGCTCGATGCGATCGAAAGAAGACGCTCACGACTACCGCTATTTCCCGGATCCCGACCTGCTGCCTCTCGAGGTGAGCGAGGCTTGGGTCGAGCAGGTCCGGCGGACGCTCCCCGAGTTGCCTGGTGCGAAACGCGCGCGCTTCCAAAATCAGTTTTCGCTTTCCACCTACGAGGCGTCCGCGCTCACGGCGAACCGCGAACTTGCAGATTTCTACGAGGCATTGACGCATGCGCTGGGTGGAGGACAGAAGCTCGCTGCCAGCTGGGTCCTCGGGGAGTTCAGTGCGGCACTCAACCGTTCGGGGATCGATGTGTCGGGATCCCCGGTAAGCAGCGATCGTCTGGCGGGCCTGCTGAAGAACATCGAAGAGAACCGGATCACCCGCAGGAGCGCGGGCGAGGTATTCGACGAGATGTGGCGCGGCTCAATGGAGGCAGATGTCATCATCGAAAGCCGCGGGCTAAAACAGATTTCGGACGTCACAGAAATCGAGAGGATCGTGGAGGCGATCGTCGCGGCCAACCCTTCTCAGGTGGCGGAGTTTCGCTGCCGGGAAAGAGAAGGCCTTCAATTTCTTCGTGGGCCAGGTCATGAAGGCCACCCGAGGCAAGGCAAACCCTGCCCAGGTCAACGAGCTACTACGTCGGAAGCTTTCGGGATGATGCGTGGGGCGTTAGCGCGCGAAGCATAAATAAACGTGTGTTCAGCGTTGCGTCACTTCGAGATATCGCTTCTTGTCTTGCTCGTACTTGGTTTTGATGATCTCGATCTGGGCCTTGTGACGTTCGATCTCGGCGCGGATGGTGTCGACCTCGATCTTCTGGTCGGCGATATCCGACTCCACGGCGTCGGGTACCCGCTTTCCGGCTTTGACCAAACCGGCTGCTTGCTGCTCCAGGCCAGTCAGTCTGTCTTGCGCTTTCTTGAGGCGGGGTTCCAATCCTCGTATCGCCTGGCTGGGAAGCTGCAGGGTACGCTCGCGCGCCGCGTCGATCTCTTGGGTGCTGGTATACGTATTCACCAACGCGAGATCGCGCCGGCGCTGCTCGAACGCGCGTTGCTTTTCTTCGCGCTCGCGCACCGCCTTATCCTCGGTGGCTTTGCGCTGCTCCGGTGTGATAGTCGAAGTGCTTGCCTGGTCCCATTTGCGGATCGTGATGCCGTGCGAACTCATCTCCAGAGCGGCCTGATCCTTATATTCAGGGGGAATGATCTCGCCGTAGTGAGTTACACCCTTTTCATCCGTCCATTTGAAGATTTTGGCGGCGGTGGCATCAGTGAAGGCCAGCGCGAGCGCCAGTCCAGCCACAACGATCACAGGGTTAGCCTGCATCCTTCTTGACTCCGTACCGAAGGCGATAACCCATGACCCACTGCAACTCGCGTGCCATTTCTCCTCGCGCCTCGAGGTAGCCGATCAAGTCATCCAGCGTGGCGATACTAGCCACCGGCAGATGAAAATCCTGCTGCACCTCCTGCACCGCCGACAGCTCGCCTTGCCCGCGTTCCATGCGGTCCAGCGCGATCACAACCCCGCAAGGGATTCCCCCCTCCGCGCGTATGATGTCGACCGACTCGCGTACTGAGGTTCCAGCCGAGATGACGTCGTCTAAGATCAGGACACGGCCCGCCAGCGGCGCCCCGATGATCACTCCGCCTTCGCCATGATCCTTGACCTCTTTGCGGTTAAAGGAGATCGGCACATTGCGACCATTTTGGGCAAGCGCTATGGCGGCCGCCGTAACCAGCGGGATCCCTTTATAAGCGGGGCCGAACAGCTGGTCGTACGCGATCCCCGACTCCAGGATGGCTTGCGCGTAGAATTGCCCGACGCGCCGCAACGAGTCTCCATCGTTGAATAGACCGGCGTTGAAAAAATAGGGCGACAGACGGCCCGCCTTGGTAGTGAACGATCCGAAACGCAGAACGTTACGCTCCAACGCGAACGCGATGAACTCTTCCCGGAAATTCAGACTTCGGTTCCCCTTGCGAATCATCACGCTGAATCTAAACGGCATACGATCGGCCGTCAACAAGGGCCTGCTGCGCTGGCTGCCGCGCCAGAGGGCAGATGTCGTGTGCGTTCAAGAGGTCAAGGCACAGGCACGCGGACCTGAGTGATGTCATGCGTAACCCGAAGTCGCTGTACGGCTACTTCCACTTCGCCGACAAGAAAGGCTATAGCGGCGTCGGCCTTTACTGCACACGCGAGCCGGATCAGGTCATAGAGGGCTTCGGAATCCCCGACATCGACGCCGAAGGACGCTACATCGAAGCCCGGTTTGGAACGCTCAGCCTGGTGTCGCTGTACGTACCATCCGGCTCCAGCTCGGAGGAGCGGTTGGCGATCAAGTTCAGCTTCCTCGAGCGCGTCATCCCTCGTCTTGCACGCGTTAGCGACCAGCGGGCGAGACGTCATCATCTGCGGCGACTGGAACATCGCACACCGGGAAATCGATCTGAAGAACTGGCGCGCGAACCAGAAAAATTCGGGATTTCTTCCGCAAGAGCGTGCGTGGCTGTCGGGAGTGTTCGAAACACTGGGCTATGTGGACGTGTTTCGCCGAGTCGATCCACGCCCTGAACAGTACACCTGGTGGTCCAACCGGGGTCAGGCTTGGGCCAATAACGTGGGTTGGCGCATCGATTACCAGATCGCCACGCCCGGCATTGCCGCCAAGGCGGTCAAGGCATCGATCTACACGGCGAAGCGTTTCTCGGATCACGCGCCGCTGGTCATCGACTATGACTATGAGATGCCATGATTCGTGGCTCGTGCTTCGCGACTCGTGAGAGACGATTTTGTCTCCGCTTACAAGCCTCCCCACGCGAACCTGCAGTCAACACGAGTCAAGCATCATCAATCACGAGCCACGGTCTTTCTCGTTCCACGGCGCTACCCACCACAGCAGCACCATCCCCGGCACCGCCAGCAGTGTACAAAGCAAAAAGAAGTGCAACCAACCAGTCTGCTCGACGATCCAACCGGTCGTGGCATTGATCAGCGTGCGCGGCACGGCTGCCAGGCTGGTAAACAAGGCAAATTGGGTGGCGGTGTAACGAGGATTCGTGGTGCGAGCGATGAACGCCGTAAACGCCGCCGTCCCCAGCCCCACGCCGAGCGCCTCGAAACCGATCGCGCTCGCCAGCGCCGCGCGGTCTCCCGGGAGCTGGGACAACAGCGCGAAGCCCAGTATTGACAACGCCTGCGCCGCGCCGAACACCCATAGTGCTCGGTTGATTCCCAGCTTGACCATCCACAACCCGCCCAACAGCCCTCCAATCACGCTTGGCCATAGCCCCGCATTCTTCGCGATCAGACCGATCTGCGACTTGCGTGAACCCCATGTCGAGGTAGAACGGCGTCGCGAGAGCCGTCGCCATGCTGTCACCGAGCTTGTACAAGAAGATGAACGCCAACACGAGCACGGCCTGGTGCCAACCGGTGCGGCTAACAAACTCAACGAAGGGTTCGACTACGGCAGCGCGCAGAGTACGTGGAGCGCCGGAGGGGATGGCTGGCTCGGAGACGAGCAAACGTCATACCGATACCGGCGAGCATGAACAACGCAGTAATGATGAAGACGATCGGCCACGGATAGTGGTCGGCCAGCACGAGCGACAGCGAGCCGGGGATCAATCCAGCGATCTTATAGGCATTGACATAAACGGCAGTGCCCAGACCCAGCTCGACATCGCTCAGAATCTCGCGCCGATAGGCATCGAGCACGATGTCTTGACTCGCACTCAGAAATGCCGTGAGCACCGCCAATGTGGCGATCGAGCGCATCTCCGTCGCCGGCACCATGCCCCCGAGCAGTGCAATGGCCAGCAGCAGTGCGCATTGAGTGATCAGCATCCAACCGCGCCGGCGGCCAAGCCAAGGGAAGGCAAAGCGATCCAGCAAGGGCGACCAGAGGAACTTCCAGGTGTAGGGAAATTGGATCAGCGTGAACAGCCCGATGGCCTTCAGATCCACGTGCTCGGAGCGGAGCCAACCGGGAACAAGGGTTAGGAGGACATAGAGCGGCAACCCGGAGGTGAACCCGGCAAAAACGCAGATCAGCATGCGCCGGGTAAACAGGACTTCGCGCACGGACGGCGTCCTGTCGGGCGGTATCATGTCGTGCGGGCGCGTCCCCGGCGCGCCGGGATCAGTGGCTATGGTTGCACGCCCCGGTCGAAGCGGTACACGGCCAGTGAACCGAGCAGGTTGGGAAGAACCGACACAACCCGACCCCGGTCCATCACCAAGCGCTCCAGAATGCGGATCCCGTGATCAGCGCAGAAGCTCTCGAAATCGCGCAAGGTGAAAAGGTGCACATTAGGCGTGTCATACCATTGGTACGGCAGAGTCGGAGACACCGGCATACGACCAGCGAGCACCTGCAATCTGTGCCCCCAGTAACCGAAGTTCGGAAATGTAACTATGGCTTGCCGGCCCACGCGCAGCATCTCGCCGATGATCTGCTCTGTATGCCGCACGGCCTGCAAAGTTTGAGACAGGATCACGTAATCGAAGGAGCCGGACTCGAAGCCTGCCAATCCGGATTCCAGATCACTCTGCAGGACGTTCACGTGGTTGCGTACGCTGGCCAGCACATTCGCATCGTCGATGTCGATGCCGTATCCCATCGCCCGGCGCATCTCCTTCAGGTATCGCAACAGCGAGCCGTCGCCGCAACCCAAATCAAGCACCTGCGCACCGGGTTCGATCCACGCGGCGATAGCATCGAACTCGGGTCGACTGGGGAGTCCTTGATCTGCTCGAGCGGACCCCAAGGTCTGGACAGGGGTTTGTGTCATGCGGTGTCGATGTTATTCAAGTACGCGCGTATCAAATCGTGGTAGCGCTGGTCGTCCATGAGAAACGCATCGTGGCCGTGGGGCGCATCGATTTCCGCGTAGGACACGTCGAGCCGATTGTCGACCAATGCCTTGAGAATCTGGCGTGAGCGCGCCGGAGAAAATCGCCAATCGGAGGTGAACGAAACTAAGAGGAATGCGGCCCGCGCGCGCCCCAGCGCTTTGGTCAGATCATCACCGTACTCCGCAGCCGGATCAAAATAATCCAGCGCTTTCGTAATGCGCAGATAGGTGTTGGCGTCGAAGTACTCGGAGAATTTGTCTCCCTGGTAACGCAGGTAGGATTCGATCTCGAACTCCACGTCGAAGTTGAACTTGAGTGCGCCGTCGCGCAATGCCCGACCGAATTTCTCGGCCATGGCATCATCGGAAAGATAGGTAATGTGTCCAAGCATGCGCGCAAGGCGTAACCCGCGTCGTGGAACCACATTGTGCGCGTAGAAATTGCCGCCATGAAAATCGGGATCGGTCATGATCGCCTGGCGCGCAACCTCATTGAACGCGATGTTCTGCGCCGAAAGTCGGGGTGCTGCTGCGATGACCAGAGCATGACGAATACGATCCGGGAAGCTCATGGTCCATTGCAGCGCTTGCATGGCACCGAGGCTACCACCCATAACGACCGCGAAGCGCTCGATCCCCAACTGATCGGCGAGCCGCGCCTGAGTCTGTACCCAGTCCTCCACCGTCACCACGGGAAAGTCTGCGCCCCATGGTCGGCCGCTGGCTGGATTGATGCTAGCGGGCCCGGTCGACCCGTGGCAGCCGCCCAGGTTGTTGACACCCACGACAAAGAAACGATTTGTGTCCACCGGCTTACCGGGACCGATGAGGTTGTCCCACCAGCCGATATTGCTAGCGTCATCACTATAGATGCCGGCGACGTGGTGTGACGCGTTGAGCGCATGACAGACGAGAACGGCGTTGTCGCGCCGGGCGTTCAGTCGTCCATAGGTTTCATACGCGAGCTCGTAGCTCTCGATCTGCGCGCCGCTACGCAACCGGATCGGCTGATCGAATTGCGCCTTACGTGGGATGACGACGCCGATCGACGCGGGAGCATTCATGTTTCAGCCGATTCAGGCGCGGGAATCAGGTCGGCGCACGCGCCTGGGACATGCGGCGCATCATCTGGCGCACCGCATCCTCGCGCATGGACTGATACAGCAACGCCTGCTCGTTCTCCTTTGCCAGCACCGCCTGATTATCGTAGGTGAGATCGCGCCTAAGCGAGATCTCGTTGGCCGGTATCCAGTCTTTGTTGGCGTTATCGTGCAGACGGTAGGTCACGCGGTAACGCAATAGGTATTCCGCGACCTGTCCGGCCGAGGTCAGCGAAAGGATCTGCACCTCCTGAGTTTCGCTCAGCACCTGGAGCACGACTTGCGCCTCTTCCGGGCGCGCCACAAGTTTTGGCTGATCACCGCTGGCGATATAGCGTTTCAGCTCCCCAGCAAAGGACGCGTATCTGGGCGCGTCGATATACATGGTCTGAAACGGCAAGGGGGGCGCCGCGCTCAGGTGGAAACCGCAGCCTACCAAAGTAACCGAGAGTACCAACAGCAGCACTGTCGTGCCGTCGCGGCACTGATGCACGATGCGTGCGTTGTGATACCTCACGCTACTCGCCTCACACCACCACGTTGACCAACCGTCCCGGCACCACGATCACCCTTTTTCACGGTCTGTCCTGCGATGTATTTCAGCGCCACCGGGCTGGTCCTGGCGAGATCTTCAATCATCGTGCGCGACGCGTCACTTGGCACACGCACGCCTCCGCGTGTCTTCCCGTTGATTTGCAACACCAGTTCGATCTCGTCCTGAACCAATGCGGCTGGATCGACCTCCGGCCACGGCGCCGTGAATATGTCATCCCCGTAACCCAACTCACGCCAGAGATAGAACGTCACGTGTGGAGTAATCGGGGCCAAGACTCGCAGAAGAATCATGCACCGTCTCATACAGCAGTTGCTGCCGATAAACGGCGCGATCAGCTGACGCAGTGTCGCCGCTACCGACCGGCGTCATGGCCAAGCGGATTCTGCATCGCGTTCAGTATCTTCATTGCGCCCGAGACGCACGTGTTGAACTGGAACTTCTGAAAGTCGAAGTTGATCTGCCGCAAGGTCGCATGGACTTCGCGCCGTTTCGAGGCGGCGTCTGGGTCAATCCTGTGCCAGTCCTGTGGATAGACATAGCCCGATTGCCCATCACGCCGTACCGATTCTTGCTCGAGAATCGCGCGGGAGTCGTAGATGAACGTCCACAGTCGTTTCAAGAACCGGAACGCACCCTCGACACCTGCATCCGACCACTCCAAGGTCTGTTCGGGCGGCGAAGCGAACATCGTGAACAGCCGCGCCGTGTCCGCGCCGTATTCATCTATCAGGGCTTGCGGGTCGATCCCGTTGTTCTTGGATTTGGACATAGTCCCCACGCCAGCCGATTCGACCGGATGGCCATCGGCCTTGAGCTTGGCGCCGATACGCTGCCCGCGTTCGTCCATCGCCAGCTCTACATCAGCCGGGTTGTAGTAGACCACTCGACCGCCGTCGGCTTTACGGAAAAAGATCTCGTTCAGCACCATCCCCTGCGTCAGCAGATTGGTGAACGGCTCGTCCACCTTCACCAGACCGAGGTCCCGCATCACCTTGGTCCAGAATCGCGAGTAGAGCAAATGCAAGATCGCGTGTTCGATGCCACCGATATACTGGTCTACCGGCATCCAGTAGGAGACACGTTGATCCACCATAGCCCGCGCGTTGTCCGGGCAGGCAAAGCGCAGGTAGTACCAAGACGAATCCACGAAGGTATCCATGGTGTCGGTTTCCCGGCGTGCGTGTCCGCCGCACGTTGGGCACTGAACATCCACGAAACCGGGTGTCCTCGCGAGCGGATTGCCGGTACCGTCCGGCACTAGGTCTTCGGGTAGAACCACTGGCAACTGATCATCGGGGACCGGAACGTCCCCGCAGTTGTCGCAGTGGATGATCGGGATGGGCGTCCCCCAATAACGCTGTCGCGATATCCCCCAGTCGCGCAGACGATATTGGGTGCGTTTGCGCCCCAGGCCTTTCTGCTCCAAAGCCGCGGCAATTGCATCCACCGCCGCTTGAAACTCCAGCCCATCCCACGGGCCGGAGTTGATCGTGATGCCGTGCTCGACGTAAGCGTCGTTCCACGGTGCGACCGTGTCCTCATATGCGCTGGTCTTGGATTGAATCACGCACTTGATCGGCAGGCCGTATCGGATTGCGAACTCAAAGTCGCGCTGATCGTGCGCCGGCACCGCCATCACTGCGCCTTCACCGTATCCCATGAGCACGTAGTTCGCTACCCAGACCGGCAACTTGTCGCCGGACAGCGGATGGATCACATATAGCCCGGTGGGCATACCTTTCTTTTCCTGGAGGGCAAGTTCGGCCTCCATCACCGGCCCGCGTTTGCACTCCTCCACAAAGGCCGCGAGCTGAGGGTTAGTCGCGGCGGCCCTGGCCGCGAGCGGATGCTCAGCCGCAACCGCGCAATAGGTCGCGCCCATGAGTGTGTCTGCGCGCGTCGTGAACACCTTCAGCGCTCCGCCTCCGTCCTCGTAAGGGAAGCCCACCTCCACGCCCTCGCTGCGCCCGATCCAGTTGGCTTGCATCACTTTCACGCGTTCGGGCCAACCAGGCAGGTGGTCGAGTGCCGCGAGCAGCTCGTCGGCATATGCGGTGATCCGCATATAGAACATCGGGATCTCGCGCTTTTCGACCACAGCGCCGGTCCTCCAGCCGCGACCGTCTATCACCTGCTCGTTAGCGAGCACCGTCTGATCTACGGGATCCCAGTTGACCAGGCCCGTAGTCTTGTAGACCAACCCTTTCTCCAGCATGCGCAGAAACAGCCACTGGTTCCACCGATAATAGTCGGGCTGGCAGGTCGCCAGTTCGCGCTCCCAGTCGATGGCGAAGCCCAACGACTTGAGCTGTTTCTTCATGTAGGCGATGTTGTCATTCGTCCATTTGGCCGGCGGCACGCCGTTGGCCATCGCCGCGTTCTCCGCCGGCAGACCGAACGCATCCCAACCCATCGGCTGGAGCACGTTGTAGCCCTTCATGCGGTGATAGCGGGTGAGGACATCGCCGATCGTGTAGTTGCGCACGTGCCCCATGTGCAGCTTGCCCGAGGGATACGGGAACATGCACAGACAATAGTACTTGGGGCGGTCCTGGCGCTCGATCGCGCGGGCGGCTTTGGCCTGGTCCCAGTCCGCTTGCACTTGCTTCTCGAGCTCGCCGGGCTTGTACCTGTCGGGCTCGCCGGGGCTGCTCTTCTTGAGCTCGCTAGCGCGGTGCTGCGGCTGCGTCATGGTCAATGCCTTGGTTTCCAAAGTGCGAAATTATACCTGCAGCCAGACTCCGAGCATCTGCGCACGCCGCACGACCGGCTGACACCGCAGGGTATAATCGCTCAGCCTTAAATCGATCGCTACGTGATCTCCAGCGAAACTCTCACCCGTCTCAATCCGCAACAGCTCAAGGCTGTGACGTTGCCGCACGTGTCCGCCCTTATTTTGGCCGGCGCGGGCAGCGGAAAGACCCGCGTCCTGACTACTCGCGTGGCCTGGCTCATCCAAACCGGCCAAGTCGGCCCGCACGGCATTTTGGCGGTTACTTTCACCAATAAAGCGGCGCGCGAGATGCTCACTCGCATCTCGGCGATGCTCACGATCAACACGCGCGGCATGTGGGTCGGCACCTTCCACGGCTTGTGCAACCGCATGCTGCGTGCACACTACCGCGACGCCGGCCTGCCGCAGACGTTCCAGATCCTCGACAGCCAGGACCAGCTGGCGTTGATCAAACGCCTGTTGAAGGCGATGAACGTGGACGACGAGCGCTTTCCCCCGCGCGAACTACAGTACTTCATCAGTGCCAACAAGGAGGCAGGTTTGCGTTCGGCGGCCGTTGAAGCGTACGACGAGCGCTCGAAGCGGTTGACCGAGTTGTACGCAGAGTACGACCGCCAGTGCAACCGTGAGGGCGTGGTGGACTTCGCCGAGTTGCTGCTGCGCTGCTTCGAGCTGCTTACGCGCAATGAAATCCTGCGCAGCCACTACCAGCGACGCTTCTCGCACATCCTGGTCGACGAATTCCAGGACACCAGCCGTCTGCAGTACCTTTGGCTCCAGCTCCTGGCCGGAAGCGACAACGCCGTCTTTGCGGTCGGGGACGACGATCAGGCGATCTACGCGTTCCGCGGTGCCTCGGCACAGAACATCTTCCAGTTCGAGCGCGAGTTCGCCAATGGGAACCTCATCAAGCTGGAGCAAAACTACCGCAGTCAGGGGCACATCCTGGAGGCCGCCAACGCCCTGATCACCCACAACAGCAAACGTCTGGGCAAGGAGCTATGGACCGATGCCGGGGAGGGCGAGCCGCTGCGAGTGTACGAGGCGGTCACGGACATTGACGAAGCGGCGTTTATTCTGGAGGAGGTGCAGAGTCTTCGTTCGGAAGGGACCTCTTTGTCCGAGATGGCGCTGCTCTACCGCTCGAATGCCCAGTCGCGCGTACTGGAGCATGCGCTGTTCAACGCCGGCTTGCCTTACCGGGTCTACGGCGGTCTGCGTTTTTTCGAGCGGCAGGAGATCAAGCACGCCCTCGCGTACCTCAGGCTGGTTGCGAACCCCGACGACGATGGCGCGTTCACGCGGGTGCTGAACCTGCCCGCGCGGGGTGTGGGAAATAGGAGTCTCGAACAGGTCCAGGACAGCTCCAAGCAGCGAGGGGTCAGCCTGTGGCAGGCAGCCTGCGCCAATCCCCCTGCCGGCAAGGCGGGACAAGGGGTGAGTTGGGTTCATCCGGTTGATCGAAGGACTGCGCGAGGACTGCTTCGGGCTGTCGCTGCCCGAGATGGTGGCGCTGGTGATCGAGCGCAGCGGTTTGAAGGTTCACTACCAAGCTGAGCGCGACGGCAAGGATCGCATCGAGAACCTGGAGGAGCTGGTCAACGCAGCGGCCTCATTCGACGCCGAAGGCAGTGCTCTCGTCCGCGCGGAAGACGATGCGGTAAGCGGCCCGGAAGAGCAGGAAGCGCCCGCGGGCGATCCACGGTTGCGTGCGCTGAGCGACTTCCTCGCGCATGCGGCACTGGAAGCGGGCGAACATCAGGCCGCCCCCGGGCAGCAGGCGCTGCAGCTGATGACGGTGCATTCAGCCAAAGGCCTCGAATTCGACGCCGTCTTTATCAGCGGGCTGGAGGAGGGCCTGTTCCCACACGACAACAGCCTGAACGCAGCGGACGGCGTGGAAGAGGAGCGGCGGCTGATGTACGTGGCGCTCACGCGCGCGCGGCGTCGACTCTATCTGAGCCACGCGCAGACGCGGATGCTGCACGGCCAGACGCGTTACAACATCGCCTCGCGCTTTCTACGCGAGATCCCACAGCATCTCATACGGCTCATCAATGTCGCGAAGACGACCAACGTCGCCCACACTGTTGCCGCCTTCGGCATACCTTCCACTGCGTCGCCGTGGCGCATCGGCCAAGACGTGGTTCATCCAAAGTTCGGTCCGGGCGTGATCGTGAGCGTAAGGGGCCGGGGCTCGGATGCGCGGGTGATGGTGAATTTTCGCCGCGACGGCATGAAGGAACTGGCATTGGAGTACGCCAAGCTGGTTCCAGCCTAGGCCCTAGGTTTCCAAAGGCGGCGGGGAAGTCGCGTCCTCGATGTGGCGCCGCAGGATGCGTCGGAAGCGCTCGGGATCATGCGCGTGGGTCAGCTCCCCGGCGCGCGGCAGGTGGAAGTCGTGCAGGCGCGACACCCAGAAGCGCAGCGCGCCGGCGCGCATCATCACCGGCCAGGCATTCCTTTCGGCCGCGGTGAACGGGCGCACCTGCTTGTATCCTGTCAACAGCGCCGTCGCGCGCGCGTGGTTCAGCGTGCAGTCGGCGTTCATGCACCAGTCGTTCACCGCGATGGCAACGTCGTAGATCAAAACGTCAACGCAGGCAAAATAGAAATCGATGAAGCCACCGACGCGGGGTTCATGCTGCTGCCCGATGTCGTGAAACAGCACGTTATCGCGAAACAGATCGGCGTGGATCACGCCGCGCGGCAGGTCATCATGGCGGTGGCCAGCCTGGAACTCGATCTCCGCTTTGAGCAGGTCTGCGTCTTCGGCGCGGAGGAACGGATAGATCTCCGGCGCGACGGCGCTCCACCACTTCGGCCCTCGCAGGTTGTCCAGATGCCCGTCATAGGACCGGCCGGCCAGGTGCAGCTGTGCCAGCACTTCTCCGACCTGCGCGCAGTGCTCAGGTCGCGGGTCCATCACGGGTTGCCCCTCGAGGCAAGTCACGATGGTCGCCGGCTTGCCGTTCAGTTCATCCAGAAGGCCGTTGTTCAGATTGGCGATCGGCTTCGGCGCCGGAATGCCGTGACTCGACAGGTGCGCCATCAGATGCAGATAGAACGGCAGCTCGTGCGGCTTGAGCTTCTCGAACAGCGTCAGGACGAAGCGACCATGGGTGGTGGTGACATAGTAGTTGGTGTTCTCGATCCCGGAAGCGATACCGCGCAAATCCAACAATGCCCCGATCGAATAGCGCTTGAGCCAGACGACGAGCTGCTCCGGAGTAACGGTGGTGAAGACGGACATGGCGGCGCTGCACGCGGTCAGAGGTTGAGCTGGGCCTCGCGCTCTGCAGCCGACGGCTCGAAACCGCGTTTGTCGTAATGGTCGAAGATAGCCTTGACCACATCACCGGGGCGGTCGATGACTTGAATCAGATTCACGTCGTCGGGGTCGATCATCTTCTCCTCGACCAAGGTCCCGCGTATCCAGTCCATCATCCCGCGCCAAAACGGCTCGTGCACCAGGATGACCGGCATCCGCCGGATCTTGTGCGTCTGCACCAGCGTGAGCGCTTCCATCAGCTCGTCCAAGGTACCGAAGCCGCCGGGCATCACCACGTACGCCGAAGCGAACTTCGCGAACATCACTTTGCGTGCAAAGAAGTGCCGGAACGACTGGCTGATGTCCTGGTAAGGGTTGCTGAGCTGCTCGTGCGGCAGTTGGATATTGAGCCCCACCGAAGGGGAGCTGCCGTGGAAGGCCCCCTTGTTGGCTGCTTCCATGAGCCCCGGGCCACCTCCCGAGATCACGGTAAAGCCCGCGTCCGAGAGCTGTCGCGCGATCTGCTCCGTCAGCTCGTAGTATGGATGACCGGGCAAGATGCGCGCACTGCCGAAGATGCTGACCGCGGGCCGGATGCCGATCAAACGCTCGGTCGCCTCCGTGAATTCTGCGATAATCTCGAACACGCGCCACGCCTCTCTCCCTGACCAGGACTTCTCGATCAGCTCGGGCGCCAGGGGTCTTGGGATCTTGTCTGCGGGGTTCATCGTTCGTCGGTTGTCTCGAGGCGGCGCGCCTGTCGGCGCCGGATGCGGCGGCGATGAGAGCGGAGGCGCGCGCTGTGGGTCTGCGCTCACGCGGGCGCTACGGAGAACTGCGCCGGTGCCGGAATGAAAACGCTTCTGCTGGTTGACGCTTCGTCCTATCTTTATCGGGCATTCCATGCGCTGCCCGATCTGCGGACCAAGGCGGGGGAGCCGACCGGCGCCATCTACGGCGTGCTCAACATGCTCCGCCGCCTGCACAAAGACGTGCCGGCGGATTATAGCGCCTGCGTATTCGACGCAAAAGGCAAGACCTTCCGCGACGACTGGTACCCGGAGTACAAGGCCGGCCGCCCGCCGATGCCCGACGATCTGAGCGCGCAGATCGCGCCCGCTGCGCGAGTCGATTCGCGCCATGGGCTGGCCGCTGCTCGAAGTCGAGGGCGTCGAGGCCGATGATGTCATCGGCACCCTGGCACTCGAGGCCGAGCGACAGGGGTATCCGTACGGTCATCTCGTCGGGGGACAAGGATCTCACCCAGCTCGTGGACCCGCTGGTCACGATGGTCAACACGATGTCCAACGAGACCTTCGACGAAGCGGGGGTTTCGGTCAAGTTCGGCGTCAAACCAGAGCAGATCGTCGACTACCTCACACTGGTCGGCGACAGCGTCGACAATATTCCCGGGGTGGACAAGGTCGGACCGAAGACCGCGGTCAAGTGGCTCAGCCAGTATCAAACGCTCGACAACCTGCTGGCTCATGCCGACGAGATTGGCGGCGTGGTCGGCGAGAACCTGCGCAAGGCGAAGGACTGGCTGCCCCAAGCAAAGCGTCTGGTGATGCTCAGGCGCGACGTGCAGCTGCCGATCACCCTCGATGACCTCCGGCATGCACCGCAAGACAACGCCAAACTCGCCGAGCTATTCGATCGCTTCGAGTTCCGAACCTGGCAACGGGAACTGAGCGAATCAGGTGCAGCCGATTCGGCCCGACCACCGCCCAATCCCAGGCCACGTGAATACGAGACCATTCTCTGCGAAGATCAGCTCGCGGCATGGCTGGCGCGCATCGACGGCGCCGAGCTGGTCTCGGTCGATGCCGAGACAACCAGCCTCGATCCGCTGTCGGCCAAGCTGGTCGGTGTTTCGCTATCGGTCGAACCGGGCAGCGCCGCCTATCTGCCCCTTGCTCACCGCTACGCCGGCGCGCCAGAGCAACTTCCGCTTGACCGCCACCCTGGCGCGCCTCAAGGCCTGGCTCGAGGACGCGTCCAAGGCCAAGGTCGGGCAGAACGCCAAGTACGACATGCACGTACTTGCCAATCATGGAATTGGCCTGCGCGGTGTCAGCCACGACACTCTGCTCGAGTCCTACGTGCTGGAGAGTCACAAGCCGCACGACATGGACAGCCTGGCGCAGCGTCACCTTGGGATGAAGACCATCGCCTACGAGGAGATTGCCGGAAAAGGCGCCGCGCAGATCGGCTTTGATCAGGTCTCGCTGGAGCGCGCCACGGAGTATTCGAGCGAGGATGCAGACATCACGCTGCAGCTGCACCGGGCGCTTTACCCCGACATCGAGCGCGACCAGCAACTGCTCTTCATCTATCGCCAGATCGAGATGCCGGTCACGGAAGTCCTGTTCGAAATGGAACGCCACGGCGTGCTGTTGGATACCGGCCTGCTGGAGACTCAGAGCCGCGAGCTGGGCACGCGAATGTTGGAGATCGAGCGGCAGGCGCAGGAGCAAGCTGGGCAGCCGTTCAACCTGAGCTCCCCGAAACAGATTCAAGAATTACTGTTCGACAAACACAAGCTGCCAGTCCTGAAGAAGACCCCCGGTGGTCAACCGTCGACGGACGAAGACGTCCTGCAAGAGTTAGCCTTGAACTATCCACTGCCGAAGCTGATTCTCGACTATCGGAGTTTGGCGAAGCTGAAAAGCACATATACCGACAAGCTTCCGCGCATGGTCAATCCGCGCACCGGCCGGGTGCACACGAACTACGCGCAGGCCGTTGCCGTCACCGGCCGGCTGTCGAGCAATGAACCAAACCTGCAGAACATTCCCATACGCACGCCCGAGGGGCGTCGCATTCGCGAGGCCTTTATCGCGCCCGCGGGTCACCGCATCGTTTCCGCCGACTACTCCCAGATCGAGCTGCGCATCATGGCCCACCTGTCGCGCGATGCGAATCTGTTGGCTGCGTTTTCCTCCGGCGAGGACGTGCACCGGCGCACCGCCTCGGAGATATTCTCGCTGACACCCGAGCAGGTGACCAGCGAGCAGCGCCGCTATGCCAAAGTCATCAACTTCGGGTTGATCTACGGGATGTCGGCATTTGGGCTTGCCTCTCAGCTCGGCGTCGAGCGCGCTGCCGCCCAACAATACATGGAACGCTACTTCGCGCGCTATCCTGGCGTCGCGCAGTACATGCAGCGCACCCGAGAATTCGCCCGCGCCAACGGCTATGTGGAGACCGTGTTTGGCCGCCGCCTATTCATGATCGACATCAACGCCTCGAACGGCCAACGCCGACAGGCAGCGGAGCGAGCCGCCATCAACGCTCCGATGCAGGGCACC
The DNA here is from genome assembly GCA_963747025.1 of uncultured beta proteobacterium. Lineage (GTDB taxonomy): Bacteria > Pseudomonadota > Gammaproteobacteria > Burkholderiales > SHXO01 > SHXO01. The sequence continues at coordinate 84,884 of CAVVDJ010000002.1, read as the reverse complement.
GCTGCGGATCTCATCAAGCTCGCGATGATCGCCGTTCAGCGACTGGCTGGCCGACCACAGGCTGTCAACAGCGCTCATCATGCAGGTGCACGACGAGCTGGTGCTGGAGGTGCCCGAGGCCGAGCTCGCATTGGTGACCAAGGAGTTGCCGGCACTGATGAGCGGCGTAGCCAAACTCGACGTACCCCTACTGGTGGATATCGGCGTCGGCTCCAACTGGGACCAGGCGCACTAGCTGCCGAAGGCTGGCACGCCAACACCACGTTATCTGATTTGCAGTTCCGACGCCAGCAGCGGCGCGCCGAGGGTAAACTGGATTCGGTGCAGGCGCGCATAGACGCCGTGGCGCGCCAGCAGCTCCTGGTGCGTGCCGATCTCCACGATGGCGCCCTGATCCAGCACGACGATGCGGTCGGCGTTCTCGATGGTCGAGAGGCGGTGCGCAATGACGATGGTGGTTCGACCTCGCATCAGGGCTTCCAAGCCTGCCTGCACCTGCCGTTCCGATTCAGAATCCAAAGCTGACGTCGCTTCATCCAGTACCAGGATCGGCGCATTTTTCAGCAGAGTGCGCGCGATGGCCAAGCGCTGCCGCTGCCCGCCCGACAGCTTGATGCCGTTTTCACCCACCAGCGTGGTCAAGCCGTTCGGCAACAGCCTGTATGAACTCCCATGCATGCGCCGCCTTGGCGGCTGCAACGATCTCGGCCTCGCTCGCTCCGGCCTTGCCCCCGTAGGCGATGTTGGCTGCGACCGTATCGTTGAACAGCGTCACATCCTGGCTGACCAGACCGATATTGGCACGCAGGCTGGCGAGCCGGATGCGCTCGATGTCGTGACCATCGACCAGGATGCGGCCGGAGCTCGGGTGGAAGAAGCGCGGCACCAGGTTCGCCAGCGTCGTCTTGCCGCTCCCGGACTGGCCAACCAACGCGACCGTCTCGCCCGACCGTATCTCCAGGCTGATGTCCTTCAGCGCGGGACGCTCCGTTCCTGGATAGCTGAATGTCAGCCGGTCGAAACGGATCTCGCCTCGCGCGCGCGAGAGTTCGACCGTGCCGCGATCGTCCTCGGGTTGCTGATCCACCAGCGCGAACACGCTCTCGGCCGCGGACAATCCGCGCTGCAGATGCTCCGCAATTCCGGTAAGGCGCTTGAGCGGCGCGGTAATCAGCAGCATCGCCGCGATGAAGGACACGAACCCCCCTACGGTCGTCTTGTCCGCCTGCACCTCGAGCGTAACCTGGGCGATCACCACCGCTACCGCGATGGCCGCGAGCAACTGCACGATCGGCACGTTGGCCGCTGCTGCCGCCTGCTCCTTCACCAGCAGCCGTCGCACGCGATTGACCGCCGCGCCGAAGCGCTGGACCTCGTAGGCCTGGCCGCCGAAGATCTTGACCACCTTCTGGTTCTCCATGCTCTCTTGGAGAACGTGATTGACATCGCCCATGGCTTGCTGCGTCTGCCGCGTGAGCCCGCGCAGACGGCGGTTGAACAGGCGCACCACGATTGCGATCGGCGGAATCATGACAAACGTGATCAGTGTCAGCTGCCAGTTCAGCCACAACAGATACGCCAGCAACGCAGCGATGGTGACCGAATCGCGGACCAGCACCGTCACGACGTAAGTCACCGCGACGGCGATCTGGATGACGTCGAAGGTGAACTTGGAGATCAGCTTTCCGCTCAAGTTGTCCGCGAAATAGCCGAGCGGCAGCGTCAATAACCGGCCGAACATCTGCTGGCGCAAGTCCATAATCACCCGCAGCGACACCCAGTTGCTGGCGTACTGCCCGAGGAAAGCGCCGGTGCCCCGCACGGCGAACAGAAGGACGATAAGCCAGGGCGCCCAGCGCATCAGCACCGGGTCCTTGTGCAAGAAGGTGCCGTCCAAAAATGGCTGCGCCGCCGCCGGCAGCGCCACTTCGGTGGCCGCGACAATGAGCATCCCGACAATGGACACGGCGAACACGCGCCAGTAGGGACGCACATAGCTCAGCAGGCGGAGGTAAAGCCGGGTGCCACTCATGGCCGCACCATAGCACTCAACACGGGAATTTCAAGGGAGAGGCGCTCGGATTAGGCAAACTACGACTAGGAATCCGACCATGTCCCGGGGGCGCCGAGAGGACATTGACCCCTTGACGCCAGGGCGGGGCGTGTCAACGCCCTGCAACGACGGCGGCGTAGTCGGCAACCCAACGCGAGTAGCCAACGCAGTTCCGCCCGCCGCCACACTCCACCGTGGGGGTGCGCCAGAACCACAGGCGGTCGAACTCCTTCATTCCGTTGGTTTCGCAACCCTTGTCGCCAAGCAACTTGTTACCCTTGCACGCCGATGGCACCACGGGCACCGACCCGAATCGAGCTGCGAGATCCCCTTGCACCTTGGGGTCGAGGGAGTGTTCCAGCCACAAGTAGGCACAATTGGGATGCTTGGCGTTCACATGCATCATCGTGGTGTCAGCCCATCCGGTTGCACCCTCCTTCGGCACTACGCTGCTGATTGGCTTACCTTCGGAGCGCAGAAAGTTGACCTGGAACGCCCAGGAGGATGAAGCGGCTACCGTTGCGTTGCGGAAATCGTCGATCTGCACGCGGGCATCGTGCCAGTAGCGTCCTACCAGCTTGCGCTGCTCGCGCAGCAATTCGAGCACCGCCTGGTACTGTTTCTCGTCCAACGCGTACGGATCCTTGATGCCCAGCTCCGGTTTGCTGGACATCAGGTACAACGCGGCGTCAGCGATATAGATTGCACCGTCGAACGCCTGGACCCGACCTTGGTTAGACTTGCCATCCGGCAGTTGCATGGGGACAAACACCACTTCCCAGCTCTTCGGCGGGGTCTTGAACACGCTGCTGCTATAGGCAAGCAGGTTCGAACCCCACTGGTATGGCACTCCGAAGTTCTTTCCGTTGACGAAGTGCCAGGGCGCCTTTTGCAAACGCGGGTCGATGTTCGCGTAGCTGGGTATGAGGCTGGTGTTGATGTCCTGCACATATCCAGCCGCAATCAGGCGTAGGCTCACGTCTCCTGAGGCAGTCACGAGATCGAAGCCGCCCTCGCTCATCAGCGCCAGCATCTCTTCCGAGGTGGTAGCCGTCCTGACGTTGACCTTGCACCCGGTCTTCGTCTCGAAATCCGTGACCCAGTCGTAATTCTTGTCGGTCTCCCCGCGTTCCAAATAGCTGGGCCATGCGAGGATGTCGACCACGCCTTCGCTCTTTCCAATCTTCTCGATCCGAGCTAACGCGGGCGGCTGGGCAGCCAGGACGACTGCAAAGCCCACGATCAATGCGCCCAATGCGTTGGGCAACGAGTTGGATCTCACCCTTAGTCTGCTCAGCGTTATGACGACATGACTGCGGTGCTTCCACCACCAGGGCGAACTTTACCCTCTGGTGACGGCGGTTGGGACGACATCTCGGCTAACCGGCGGACGTACACCCACCAGCCACCGCGTTGCCACGGAACCCGCTCCAATGCAGGCAACACGGACGAAGCGGACGGATTGTAGCAAGCCGCGCGCTCCCAGTTACGGCACATGATCCGCACGCCGGCAGTTGAGTGCCGACAAGTAGCCTCAAATCTGTCGAGTGCCGCATCGCCACACTGCCCACAGCGGAGGCAAATGCACTTCCTGTCGAAGAAGTCTTGAGCGGCCTGAACCATGAACGGCCTCTCGGGTTGTAACGGCAATTGATCGACACCCTGAACATCCCCAGGGCGTCGCTCAGGCTTCAAAGTCGCAGGCGAGAAGGGCCGGACCAGACGCTTGCTTGCCTTCCCACGAACGAAGCCGGTCACACCTGGAGCTTGCCGAGGCGATGCAAACCGCCCCGCGCGCCGTCGCCCGGCTGCAGCGGAGCAGTTCCTGGTTCGTCTTTTGCCTAAAGCGCTTGACCGGATAGCCGATCATCTTGTGCGCCGAGATTGCGGGCTCCGGCGGGCAACCGAAAAGGGGGTCGTGATGGCGAGCAAACGATGTACCAAAGAACATTCAAAAAAAACTGTTAACAGTTGACTTATCAAGTTTTTTGTAACTATAGTGTGGCGATGGAAGCGGAGCTCGATTCCCTCGACGCAAAACTCAACCAGCTCGTACAGCTATGCCATCGTCTTCGCAAAGACAACCACGAGTTACGTCAACAGCTGGCCGCGGCACAGAACGAAAGCAAACAGCTGACGGAGAAGATCGAGACCGCACGGGCACGCCTGGAGAGTCTTCTGAGCCGGCTACCCGAAGACGGGGGGTGAAATCGGATGGACGAGGCATCGAAGTCACCGTCCTAGATCGAAAGCTCCGCATCGCGTGCAAGGAAGAGGAGCGGGACGATCTCCTGAAGGCAGTACAGTATCTGGACGCCAAGATGCGCGAGATCCGCGACAGCGGCAAGGTGATCGGAGGGGAGCGCATCGCCATTCTTGCTGCCCTCAACATCGCGCACGAGCTGCTGTCGACGAGAGCTGGCAGCGGGTTTGACATGTCGGAGTTCAAGCGTAGAATGCGCGGCATGGCGGCAGTGATCGACGAGGCCATGTCCGCGCAAGAAGATCTGTTCTAGGTCTTGCTTGGTGGGCGGCGCGCGGCAGCGTGTAGGTTATGTCTCGTCGCCGCCAGAAATCAGAGTTACCCCCTGCGGTGTTTGTCCAGGCTGTAAATTCTGTGAACCAATGTCGTAAGCCTGGTTGCGGCCCAAAGTAGCGCTGTTGTGCGCGTCCGACCCGGAAGCGCCTGATGTGCTCGGAAAGCGACCACCTTGAACCTCAGGTTCAAGAAGCCGGCCTGACGGCATTTGCGGGGGGCCTTATTCGGAGGAGCGGCTTAGCCGCTCTTTCTCTTTTCCCGGCTCTATACCTTGCCGTTCTCCGTTCGTCGCGGACAGGGTGCCGGCGCGTCGGAGCCCCATTTCCCGTGCGCTACTGGCTGATGAAATCCGAGCCCGACGTGTTCGGCATCGATGACCTGGCCCGCGCCCGGGGCAGGACAGCGGCGTGGTGGGGAGTGCGCAACTATCAGGCGCGCAACTTCATGCGCGATCAGATGCAGCTCGGCGACCAGGCTTTCTTCTATCACTCCAGCTGCCCGCAACCTGGCATTGCCGGCGTCGTTGAGGTATCCCGGCTGGCGTATCCCGACGCCACGCAGTTCGATCCCCGCAGCGAATACTACGACTCCGCCGCCACGCCCGAGAAGCCACGCTGGTTCAACGTCGACGTCAAGCTGATGCGCAAGACCCGTCTGCTCGCGATCCGCGAGCTGCGCCGTCACGCCAAGTTGGCGCACATGCGCGTGCTGCAGCGGGGCAATAGACTGTCGATCACACCCGTGGAGCGCGACGAGTGGCAGTTCATCCTGAAGCTGCTCGATCGGCCTGAAGCGGAGTGATCGGCGTTGCACGCTTGGTCGCCCGAGTGGTGGTGGCTTGCCTACCTGGCGCTCGGACTGGTCGTCGGCTTTTTCGCCGGAATGCTCGGCATCGGCGGTGGCGTGATCATCGTACCGCTGCTGGTGTTTCTGTTCACCGCCCAGCACTTCCCGGCTGAACGCGTCCTCCATCTCGCCCTCGGCACCTCACTCGCCAGCATCGTCTTCACTAATCTGTCCAGCGTACGCGCCCATCACCTTCGCGGCGGGGTGCGCTGGGACATCGTACGCGCAGCCACTCCGGCAATCGTAGCCGGCACCTTCATCGGGACCCTGCTTCGCCGACCACCTGCTCTCGCGCTATCTCGCCATCATCTTCACCGTGTTCGTGTTCTTTTCGTCGCTGCAGATGTGGGTAGACAACAAGCCCGCCGCGACGCGCACTCTCCCAGGCAGGCTCGGTCTGTCAATCGCCGGCTTTGCGGTGGGAGCGCTTTGCAGCCTGGTCGGCGTCGGCGGCGGGATCCTCGTGATCCCGTTGATGACCATCTGCAACGTCCCGATGATCAATGCCATCGGGACGTCTGCGGCGCTTGGCCTTCCCATCTCGATCGGCGGCGCTCTCGGCTATGTCATCACTGGGTTGGGTCAGACCCAGCTCCCGCCGCTGAGCGTGGGCTACGTATACGTCCCTGCGCTGGTGGGCGTTAGTGGTCGGCAGTTTTGTCACCGTGCCCTTCGGGGCACACGTTGCGCACCGTACCCGGATAATCGTTCTCAGACGCATCTTTGCGGTCGTCCTGTTTGCCCTGGCCACGAAGATGCTCCTGTCGTTGGTCTAGCCTATCCGGCTGCCGTGGCCCGGTTGCGCCCGCCGAAGCCGGCTGCGATCAACGCCGCCCCGGACAGCAGACCCCAGGGCACACCACGACAGCGTGTTGCGAACCCACTCCCGATACAGTGCGCCCGTGTCCTCTAACGCCACCACGCGTTGCCGTCCGCGGTGAAGCTGCCAAAGGGTGCCCCGGACTTGGTGCCTCGGACTGGGATATACCACGCGACCACCGGCGCTCCCGGGTTGATGGACTCCAGGGGCCAGTCCCGCGCCGGTAGCTGTTCGGCTTGCGGCAGCGTCAACTCGTAGTCGGCGCCATCGGCCGTAACGACGAGTGTCAACATTCGCCCCGTGTCCCTGTACGCCGCTTGTGGTTGCGCTTTTGACGTGACCGGTCACCTGCTCCAATCGGTCCAGACCCGGGGCCCTTGCCACCGCCACCAGCCAAACCACTAAAGCGGCGGAAGCAACCAACACCAGCACACCAAACATGCCAACCAACGCGGCAATCCGGGAGCCGCGGGGAAACGGTTCTGATCGCGTAGCAGTCACGCTGCCGACTTGCTGCTGTCTTGATGCGCCGGGCGCTCGGCCAGCTGCTCGCGCAGCAGGTTCTTCTGCACCTTGCCCATGGCGTTGCGCGGAAGATCGGAAAGAAAATGTATCCGTTTTGGCACTTTGTAATTTGCCAGTTGGGTCTTCAGGTGTGCAATCATCGCAGACTCACTAGGTGCCTCAGCATCCCGATCCAACACGACCGCTGCCGTGACCGCTTCACCGAAGTCGGGATGCGGCACGCCGACGACCGCGGATTCAGCGACACCGGGTATGGTGTCGATCACCAGTTCGACTTCTTTCGGGTACACGTTGTAGCCGCCGGTGATGATCAGGTCCTTGGCACGACCGACGATGGACAGATAGCCGTCGCGCTCGAACACGCCGAGGTCGCCCGTGCGAAACCAGCCGTCCGCGGTAAATTCTTCTCGCGTCTTCGATGGATTGCGCCAGTAGCCGGCGAACACGTTGTCGCCCTTGAATCTGGATCGCACCTGGATCTCCTGGCGGCATCGGCTGGTCTTGGTGGTCCGCGACACGCACAGAGACACCAGGCAGCGGAAGGCCCACGGTGCCACCACGGCGCTCGCCTTCGAGAGGGTTGGAGGTGATCATGCCAGCTTCCGACATCCCGTAGCGTTCCAGAATCGTATGGCCGGTGCGCGCGCGGAAAGCTGTCGGAACGCATCCAGTGACAAGGGTGCCGAACCCGATATGAAAAGACGCACGTTGGCGCATGCCTCGGGCGTCAAACCGGGCTCGTTCAACAGCCTCGTGTAATACGTTGGCACGCCCATCATCACCGTCGCCTGCCGCAGGTCGGCCAGGGTCGTCCTTGGCTCGAACCTGGGCCTCCAGATCAGCTTCGCGCCAGACAGGAGCGCGCAATGGTTGGCCACGAACAGGCCATGCACATGGAAGATGGGCAATACGTGCAACAGTACGTCCTGGTTGCTGAACCCCCAACTGTCGACCAGCACCCTGGCATTCGAAATCAAGATTCGATGGGTCAGCATTGCGCCCTTGGAGCGGCCCGTGGTGCCCGAGGTATAGATGATCACCGCGAGATCGTCCGGTGCCGTCGTTACAGTTTCGAACTCAGCAGACGCCTCCTGCACGGCCGCGGCAACGAACCTCCTCCGTCGGCGTCGAGCGTAGCGAGTCCTCCGCGGACACCGAGGTTCGAAGCAGCTGTCGGACACCTGCCTCAGCGGACGGCGTGCACACTACCAGGGCCGGCTCCGCGTCGGACAGAAAGTACGCCAAGCTCCGCCAACCGATACGCCGTGTTTAGGGGCAGATACACGAGACCTGCCCGCAAGCACGCCAGATACAGAAAGAGTGATTGCGGCGATTTCTCGACTTGCACGGCCACGCGATCTCCGCGCTGCAATCCGAAACTGCTCAAGGCTGCGGCACAACGAGCTGTCTCCTGATCGATCTGGGCATAGGTGCAACTACGATTGAGGTCGATCTCCAGGGCCGGTCGCGCGGCATTGATCGCAAAGCTCCGCTCGAACGCAGCGTAGACGTTGGCGTTAGTCATGATCAGTTCGCGTTTGCGACCGCAGCGTAGCCTTCAAGCCGGCGGTCCAAGAAAGCATCGATGACACCGGTACGCACCAGCGCATCCGAGTCAACCGACTGGTCTACGATCGCACCGAGGATCTGGCGCACCGCGATTTCAGGCAGGATCCGAATGCGCGCGCTGTGCAGGGCTGACACATGTTTCGCAGGGGCAGCGAATGCTACGTAAACTGCCCCTGCCGCAGCCCCAGGGATCCACAACGCCACTTGATGCCCGCACTGCGCCAACCATCCGGCGACTAGACTCAGATGCGTTAGATAAGCGGACAGCATCGATGCTTCGTCCTGTCGCGTCGCAGCGTGCCCGATCGCGTCCAGCAACAGCAAGACCGGGCTCCTGGGATTGGAACGGTGCAAATCAAGTAGGGCTTCGGCCAACTGCCAGCAAGCGTCCGCACCCACCGCGCCTCCGCTCAAGAGGCCCAAGAACGCCGGCCGCTCCGACGCTGGTCGGGGCAACGCCAAGCAGACAGGCCCGCACATCATAGGTGCATAACCAGGGGGTATGAGCCGTTCCAGGCGCCTGATGGAAACGTCTTGTTGGGCAGTCGCTACCTCGAGGTGGCCCGCGCGTCGCGTCAGGCGCTCGCCGAGTGCGGAGTGTTCGTCGGTCAAGTCGACAACGCCGTCCCCAAGAACGCCCTCGCGCAGCAACCGGGCTGCACTGTCGCGGAACGCGACGATACTGTCTTTCGCGAGATGCTCGCCCGGCCCGAGGCGGACGCGCGCGTCGCCGCCCATCAGCGCCCGAACCTGGTCTGGATCGGCCGCATCCAACTCACCCTTGCCGCGCAACGCTTCGATCACCCCTGGGCCGGAAGCCGCAAGCAGAGTCTGACTCGAATATATCCGCAGGCCGCAGACGCACGCGAGCATGCTGGCCCCGCCGAAGCACGACCTTCCCAGCAAGGCGAGCATGGGCACGCGCGCGAAGCGGGTCAAGAGGGCTTCACGGAACAGCCGACGGAAAGCGCCAAGTGCGGCCAGGCCTTCATCGACCTTCGCGCCCGCCGAATCGATAAGTAGCAAGATTGGGCGCGGCTCATGCCGTGCAATTTGAAACAGCGCGCACAGGACTTCGCGCCTCTGCCACGCCGAGCGCCCCGCGGGCGCGGCTCGGATCCATGGCAGCAATCCACACCGGCTCACCCTCGAGACGTCCGCCTCCGGCTAGCAGTGTGGTTCGTGGCTCGATGCCGCCCAGCGGCGTGAAGCTTCCCGGGTCCAACACCCCATTCACACGCGCTGCATGCGCTGCAGTGCTGAAGCGTTCCATTCAAGTAAGGCACCAGTGGCGAATGATCTCTTCGTAGCCGGCCACAGATTTTTCCACGCGCTCGAGTACGCAATACTCGTCGGTCTGATGCGCCATCTGCGGTTCGCCGGGGCCGACGATAACAGTGGGTGGGATTGCTGTAGGCCCGATTCAGCGCTGCGGCATCGGTGAAGTAGGTCGCCACGCGCGGCTTCGGCGCCTCGCCGAGAATCGGTGTCATGATCTCGAAGACGCTCTGGATCCAGGGATTTCGCGGCTCCGTGTACACGGCTTCCAGATCCATCAACGTCTCCAGCTCCACTTCAGAGCCCAGTTGCTCCGCCAGCACGCGGATCAGCTGCTTATGGTCGACCGTAGGCACCGTGCGGATGTCGACGCCGATCTCTGCCTGGTCTGGCACCGAGTTGATGTTGAGTCCGCCGTGGAACGTACCGACGTTGAGCGTAGCTTGGCCCATCAGCGCGTGCGGTGGATTGGAGAAGCGGAACTGTTCCAATCTGCTGGCAGCATGCGCTGCCTTGTAGACGGCGTTCACGCCTTTCTCAGGCATCGATCCGTGCGCGGTGACGCCGCGCGTCTTCGCTCTGAGCCACAGCACACCCTTGTGCCCGACGAACGGATAGTTAGAGGTTGGCTCGGCCACAACCAGTGCGCCGGCCCTGCCGAGCACGCCATCGCGGTACAGATGAAATGCACCCTCGCAGCCCGTCTCCTCTCCCGCAGTGATAACCAGGCTCACCCCGCACGTGCTCGCGAGATGTTTCGCCATGCCAAGCGCGGCGACCGTGAACGCCGCGACCCCGCATTTCATGTCGCTGGTGCCGCGACCGTACAACATGCCGGAGTCGGTATCAGCCGCGAACGGGTCCATCCGCCAAGGTGCTGCGCCCAGCGGTACGGTATCGATGTGGCCTGTGAAGCAAACCGGAAGTTTCGAGCCACTGCCACCGATGGTGGCGACTAGACTTACGCGTCCCTCACCAAAACTGTAGTACTTCGATTTGGAAACCCGCACCTTCGAGCCGCGCACCAAGGTGCCGTGCGCAAGGTTCCTCGCGCCCGGGTGGGTTGATGGTGTTCATCCGAACCAACTCTTTGGTGAGCTGGATCGCGTCCTGCGCTTTCACCACGACGAGTTCCTCGTGTCGACTTTGGGGACAGCAACGACTTCGAGGCTATGGGCTCGCGCCGCTCTTGTCAACGTGCGCTGCAGCCGTCGCCCCGAGAGCCCTGCGTGCCGCGGCGAGAACAAAAAAAGCAGCCGAAGCTGCTTTTGTCAGTCCCCGGCGCGAAGCCGGGCTGGCTTTTTCTTGTTGCTCTTCTTGTGTTGTTATCTCTTGCGCAGTCGGCGGATCGCAGCGAGCTGCGCCGCCAGCGTGGCAAGTTCACCTTCCACCGCTGCGATTTCTTCCTTATCCTTGGCGTTGCGCCGCGCTTCCTCAGCACGCTGTAGCGCCTCGCGCGCTTTGGCTTCGTCCAAATCCCGACCCCGGATGGCCGTGTCCGCTAGTACCGTGATCACATTCGGTTGGACTTCAAGGATCCCGCCCGCAACGAAGATCAATTGCTCGTCAGGCTCGCCCGGCACCCTAATGCGCACCGACCCGGGCCGGATGCGGGTGATCAACGGCGTGTGCCGCGGGTAGATGCCCAGCTCACCGGCCTCCCCGGGCAACACGACGAACTCCGCCTCGCCGGAGAAGATCGACTCCTCGGCGCTGACTACGTCTACATGTATGGTATTGGCCATTCCATCTCTTCAGAGGTTGCGGATTCCTCCACGCTGGCTACTGGAGCGTCTTAGCCTTCTCGAAGGCTTCCTCGATCGGTCCAACCATGTAGAAAGCCTGCTCGGGCAGCTGGTCGCACTCGCCGTTGACGATCATCTTGAAGCCCTTGATCGTCTCCTTGAGCGGCACGAACTTGCCCGGCGAGCCGGTGAACACCTCGGCCACGTGGAACGGCTGCGACAGAAAGCGCTGGACCTTACGCGCACGCGCAACGGTTAGCTTGTCTTCGGGTGACAGCTCGTCCATCCCCAGGATGGCGATGATGTCGCGCAATTCCTTGTAGCGCTGAAGGGTCGCCTGCACCTGGCGGGTGGTACCGTAGTGCTCCTCGCCGACGACGTTTGGATCGACCTGACGCGATGTCGAATCGAGGGGGTCGACAGACGGGTAGATCCCCAGCGCCGCGATGTCGCGCGATAGAACGACGGTAGCATCCAAGTGCGCGAACGTAGTTGCGGGCGACGGGTCCGTCAGGTCATCCGCAGGAACGTAAATCGCCTGAACCGACGTGATCGACCCGACCTTGGTGGAAACGATCCGTTCCTGCAGCCTGCCCATCTCTTCCGCCAGCGTCGGCTGGTAACCCACTGCCGACGGCATGCGGCCCAGCAACGCTGACACCTCGACTCCGGCCAGCGTGTAGCGATAGATATTGTCGATGAACAACAGGATGTCGCGGCCATCGTCGCGGAAGCGTTCGGCCATGGTCAGTCCAGTCAATCCCACACGCAGCCGGTTGCCCGGTGGCTCGTTCATCTGGCCGAACACCATCGCCACTTTGGATTCGGACAGGTTGTCCAGCTTGATCACACCCGCTTCCGACATCTCGTGGTAGAAGTCATTGCCCTCGCGGGTACGCTCGCCAACACCGGCGAACACCGACAACCCGCTGTGCTGTGTTGCGATGTTGTTGATCAGCTCCAGCATGGTGACCGTCTTGCCCACGCCTGCGCCGCCGAACAGGCCAATCTTGCCGCCCTTGGCGAAAGGACAGATCAGATCGATCACCTTGATCCCGGTTTCGAGCAACTCGACCGACGGAGACAGCTCGTCGAACTTCGGTGCCGGCTGGTGGATAGCGCGCCGCTCATCGGACTGGATCGGCCCGACTTCGTCGATGGGCCGTCCCAGCACGTCCATGATGCGTCCCAACGTGCCATTGCCGACCGGCACGGAGATGGGTGCGCCAGTATTCCTGATCTTCATGCCGCGGCGCAGGCCGTCGGAGGAGCCCAGCGCGATGCAGCGCACGATCCCGTCGCCGAGTTGCTGCTCCACTTCGAAGGTAAGGCCTCGCTCCGCGAAACTGCTGTCGCCCGCATCCTCCAGCACCAATGCGTCGTAGACCTTGGGCATCGCCTCGCGCGGAAACTCGATATCGACCACTGCGCCGATGCACTGGACGATCGTTCCTTCAGTTCGCTCTATTGCCATGACTGCTCCTGCGCAATCGAATCTGGGTGGACTAGACCGCGGCTGCGCCGCCGACGATCTCGGCGATCTCTTTGGTGATTGCGGCCTGACGGTTCTTGTTGTAGATCAGAGTCAGCTCGTCGATGAGCGTCGCGGCGTTGTCTGAGGCGGCCTTCATGGCCACCATACGGGCGGATTGTTCAGATGCCATGTTCTCCGCGACGGCTTGATAGATCAGCGCTTCGACATAACGCGTCAGCACGTAGTCCAGCACACCCTTGGCTTCGGGTTCGTAGATATAGTCCCAGGCACCCTCGGGTGCTCCGAGACGCTCGCCGGTTAGCGGCAGGAGCTGCTCCATCACCGGCTCCTGCCGCATGGTGTTGATGAAGCGCGTATAGAAGATCATGAGACGGTCGAAGCGGTCGCTGCCGTAGCCGTCCAGCATCACTTTGACCGGACCAATGAAGTTTTCGAGATGCGGCCTGTCACCGAGGTTGGTGACGTACGAGAGAATGTTTGCACCCAGTCGCTGCATGAAACCGAGCCCTCTGTTGCCGATGCAGCAGACGTCAACCTCCTCACCCTGGCCCCGCCATTCCTTGTACTGGTTCAGCACCATGCGCAGCACATTGGTGTTCAGGGCGCCGCACAGACCCTTGTCCGTGCTGATGACGATGATGCCGACGCGCTTGACCGTGTCGCGCTCCACCAAAAAGGGGTGGCGGTACTCGGGGTTGGCATGGCTGATGTGCGCCGCGACGTTGCGGATCTTGTCGGCGTAGGGCCGCGCGGCGCGCATCCGCTCCTGCACCTTGCGCATCTTGGAGGCCGCGACCATCTCCATCGCTTTGGTGATCTTCCGGGTGTTCTGCACACTCCGGATCTTCATCCTGATTTCTTTGGTGCCTGGCATATTCCCCTACATTCGCCCCGCGTCAGCGTGGGCGGAAGATTCGCGCGACAGCGCTTTGTTTAGTTTGCGCGCAGCGCACAATCAATAACTTCCGTTCTTCTTCCAGTCCTTGATCGCCTCGTGGAGCAGCGCCTCGTCCTCCTTGGAGAGGTCCTTCTTCTCTTCCATGCGAGCCACCAGCTCAGCGTACTTGCTCTTGATGTAATCGCGCATCGAACGCTCCGCAGCTAACGCCTTCTTCACGTCGACGTCGTCGAAGTAGCCGTTGTTAACGGCGAACAGAGTCAGCGCCATCTCCCACACCTGCAGCGGAGAGTACTGCGGCTGCTTCATGAGTTCGGTCACCAGACGGCCGCGTTCGAGCTGTTTGCGCGTGGCCTGGTCGAGATCCGATGCGAACTGCGCAAAGGCGGCGAGCTCACGGTACTGGGCCAGCGCCAGCCGCACGCCCCCGCCGGTGTCACGCCGCTTCATGATCTTGGTCTGGGCCGCGCCGCCCACCCGCGACACCGAGATTCCCGCGTTAATCGCAGGACGGATACCGGCGTTGAACAGATCCGTTTCGAGGAAGATCTGCCCGTCGGTGATCGAGATGACGTTGGTAGGCACGAACGCGGTGACGTCACCGGCTTGCGTCTCGATGATCGGAATAGCGGTGAGCGAACCGGTCTTGCCCTTCACTGCGCCTTTGGTGAAGCGCTCGACCCACTGCTCGTTCACGCGCGCGCCGCGCTCCAGCAGGCGGGAATGCAAGTAGAACACGTCGCCTGGATAAGCCTCGCGGCCAGGCGGACGGCGTAGCAACAGCGAGATCTGGCGATAGGCCCACGCCTGTTTGGTCAGATCGTCGAAGATGATCAACGCGTCCTGTCCACGGTCGCGAAAGTACTCGCCCATGGTGCAGCCGGAGTAGGGGGCGATGTACTGCATCGCGGCGGACTCGGAAGCAGAGGCGGCAATGACCACGGTGTACTGCCATGGCCCCGTGTTCTTCCAGTTTGCGGACTACGTTCGCAATCGTGGATGCCTTCTGCCCGATCGCAACGTACACGCAGAAGAGATCCTTGCCCTTCTGGTTGATGATCGTGTCGATGGCGACCGCGGTCTTGCCGGTCTGCCGATCGCCGATGATCAGCTCGCGCTGACCGCGCCCGATAGGGACCATCGAGTCAATGGCTTTGAGCCCGGTCTGCACCGGCTGCGAAACGGACTTGCGCCAGATCACGCCTGGCGCCACCTTCTCGATCACGTCGGTGAGCTTGGCGTTGATCGGGCCCTTGCCGTCGATCGGCTGGCCCAACGCGTTGACGACGCGCCCGAGCAGTTCCGGCCCCACCGGCACCTCCAGGATACGGCCGGTGGTCTTGACCGTATCCCCCTCGGTAATGTGCTCATAGTCTCCGAGGACCACGGAACCCACGGAGTCGCGCTCCAGGTTCAAGGCGAGACCGAACGTATTGTTCGGGAACTCCAGCATCTCGCCCTGCATGACGTCGGCCAGCCCGTGGATGCGGACAATGCCATCGGTCACGGAAACTACAGTTCCCTGCGTACGCATCTCCGCGCCGACAGCGAGATTTTGGATCTTGCTCTTGATCAGTTCGCTGATCTCGGAAGCGTTCAGCTGCATTCTTTGCTCCTACCCTTATCCCTAGTTGGTGAGCGCCGTGGCCATGTTATCGAGCTGGCCACGTACAGAGGCGTCCCAAACGTCGTCTCCAATTTTCACTGTGACCCCACCGATAAGCTCCGGCGCGACGGCCACCGTTGCCTGTACCTTGCGCCCTGTGTGTCGCTCGAGGTTCGCAACCAGGCTCGCGAGCTGCTGGTCGGACAGTGGAAAAGCGGAGTCGACCGAAGCCTCGACGATGTTCTCGTATTGTTCGCGCAACTGCTCGTACAGTTCGACGATATGCGGCAGGGCCGGTAAGCGATCATTGCGCACTAGAATCACGAGCAGATTGCGGGCGACGCCGTCCAGTCGCTCTCCGCAAATACCAAGAAGGAAGCGCTCGACATCGTCTTTCGTGAACTTCGGGTTGGCCAACGCTAATTGCACCCGGTCGTTGCTCCAGACCTCCGCCATGAAGCGCAGCATCTCCGACCATTGCGCCAGTTGCCCTTTGTCCTTCGCCAGGCTCGAATACAGCCTGTGCGTAGGGACGAGCGATGGTGACGAGTTCGGCCATGATGTTCGATAACTTAGAGTTCCGCCGCCACTGCATTGAGCAGATCAGCGTGTGCCTTGGCGTCCACTTCCCGCCGCAGTATCTTCTCGGCCCCCTGCACCGCCAGTACGGCAACCTGCGTCCGCAATGCTTCCTTGGCACGAAAGACTTCCCGGTCGATCTCGGCCTTGGCACCGGCAATGATCCTGTCGCCCTCAGTCTTGGCATGGCCTTTCGCCTCCTCGACGATCTGGGTAGCGCGCTTGTCGGCTTGGGTCAGGATCTCCTGCGACCGCTCGCGTGCTTGGCCCACGATATCCTCGGCGCGCTTGGAGGCAAGCTCCAAGTCCTTCCTTCCGCGCTCGGCCGCGGCTAGCCCATCGGCGATCTGCTTCTGCCGCGCCTCGATCGCCCGGAGCAGCGGCGGCCACACGAACTTGGCTGTAAACCAGATGAAGATCCCGAAGGCGGCGGCTTGAGCGAGCAGGGTGAGATTGATGTTCATGACTGGTCTCTGGCTGGCGAGGTCTCGGCGACCGACAAACGTTACTGTGTGATGACGGCAAGCAGTGGGTTTCCGAACGCGAACAGCATGGCCAAGCCGACGCCGATGATGAACGACGCGTCGATCAGACCAAGCAGGAGGAACACCTTGGCCTGCAGCTGTGGCATGAGCTCGGGCTGACGCGCCGCGCCCTCGAGAAACCGGCTGCACATGATGCCTACGCCGATACAAGCGCCGGCGGCGCCCAGCCCGATCATGAGGCCGATACCAATCCCGGTGTATGCCTGGATCATCGCCAACAGTTGCAGTTTGTCCACGTTTGCGTCCTTTCTGGATCTGAGGTTAGAAGTGATCGAAACAAATCTAGTGAGTTTCGTACGCCATCGACACGTAAACAATGGTCAGCATCATGAAGATATAGGCTTGCAGCACGACGATCAGGATGTGGAAGATCGCCCAGCCAGCACCAAGAAGCGAGCCGAAGATTGTCCCCGCGAGACCGGTCGCCGCCCACAAGCCCATGAGCAAGAAAATAATCTCGCCGGCATACATGTTTCCGTACAAGCGCAACGAGAGCGACAACGGCTTGGAGAGATACTCGACCAGGTTGAAGAGCAGATTGGCGGGCCAGAGCAGGGGATTCGAGCCGAACGGCGTGCAGAAGAGCTCATGCATCCAACCGCCCAGGCCCTTCACCTTGATGCTGAAAAAGATCATCAGCGAAAGCACCGAAAGGGACAGGGCGAAGGTCGTGTTGACGTCGGCGGTAGCGACCTGCCGCCAATAAGGCAGATGAAGCACGTGCTCGTAGAACAGACCGGTGATGTCAACCGGGAGAAAATCCATCGCATTCAGAAGCAGAACCCAGACGAACACCGTGAGCGCAAGCGGCGCGATGAAAACATGCCGGTCGCCATGGAAAATGCCTTTCACTTGGTCATCGACGAAACTGAACGCGAGCTCGACGAAGGCCTGACGCTTGTTCGGTACACCGGAGGTCACGCCTCGCACGATCCACCAAAGGGTGCCGAACCCGACTATGCCCAGCAGCACGGAGACCACCACTGTGTCGACATTCAAAGTCCAGAACGAGCCCTGGCCGATCGGGTGAGTCAGATTGGTCAGATGGTGCTTGATGTAGCTGGTTGCTGTGAGCTGCTCTTCGGCGGCCATTCTATCGACGCTAGATTCAAGCTGCGATGTAGCGGAAGGAGATTACGCTTCGCGCACAAAAAACGCCATCCCGAAAATCAGGATCGAAATGGCGAACGATCCGATAAAGCCAATTGCGACGACATCCTTGTACGTCGCAAACACGAGCCACAACAAGACCACGGCGACGAAGACCTTAGCCGCCTCGGCCCGAAAAGCCGTGACTAGAGTCCCCGCAAGCGAGTTCGATTTGCTCAGGGAGACAACGACCGAGAACGATATTCCCGCACAGATGCTGACCAAGCCGCCCAGCATGGCAGAGACCGCGCCGTGAACGCTTGTCAGCAGACCCAAGACCAGCGTCATGGCGCCGGTCGCAATTATCTGCCAGCGTAGGACGGTTCGGATCGCCTTGCTCTGCACGAGAACCATGTTCCGACCTTAGCCCGCCCCAGCGCAAAGTTCGCGATTTTAATCAGCTTGCTCCACACCCGTCAACGCAATCTCGCGGCGCAACAGACCGTCGGATTTGCGTCATTTACGAAGACGGCTCAGGACAACATCGAGCTGATCGAGGCTCCCGTACTCGACTATCAGTCGGCCCGCACCCTTTTTTCGCGCTACGATCGATACTTTTGTCCCCAGATGCTCGGAGAGCTCCTCCTCGAGCGCAACCAGATCGCGGTCGCGCGACGGACTCTTGCGGGATTTGGGCGCAGACAGGGCCTGGCGCGACGAGATGTTCGGCCTGCCGCACCGAGAGATCCTTCGCTACCACTAGATTGGCCAGCTCGATTTGCTTGGCGCCGGACAGCGCCAGAAGCGCGCGCCCGTGGCCCATATCCAGCCGGCCGTGCAGAACCAGGTCTTGCACCGGCTTGGCGAGAGACAGCAGACGAAGAAGGTTGGTAACGCCGCTGCGCGAACGACCGACGGCCTCTGCCGCCGCCTCGTGGGTCATGCCGAACTCGTCGATCAAGCGCTGGATGCCGGCCGCCTCTTCGATCGGATTGAGGTCCTCGCGTTGAATGTTCTCAATCAACGCCATGGCCAGAGCCAAGTCATCACGGACTTCCCGCACCAACACCGGAATGGAGTCCAGACCGGCGAGCTTGGCTGCTCGCCAGCGGCGCTCGCCGGCGATGATCTCGAAGTGCCCATCGCTGAGCGGACGCGCGAGGATGGGTTGGATCACCCCCTGGACCTTGATCGACTCCGCCAACTCGGCGATCGCGCCCGGATCCATTTGCGTCCGAGGCTGATACTTACCGGGGTGCAGTTGAGTGAGTGCCACGTTCAACAGCTGCTCTTGAGGTTGCGCCTCGTCCCCGCCAAGCAGTGCATCCAAACCGCGTCCGAGCCCCTTGAGCTTAGCCATGGACATCGCGCACTGGTTTGGACAACATCTCCCCCGCGAGAGCCAGGTACGCGAGCGCGCCCTTCGACTGCCGATCGAGAGCAATGACCGGGACTCCATGACTCGGAGCCTCGGCGAGTCGCACGTTACGCGGGATCACAGTCCGATAAACCTTGTCACCAAAGTGCTGCTGCAACTGATCGGATACCTGTTGGGCTAGCGTGTTGCGTGGATCGTACATGGTGCGCAGCAGGCCTTCGATCTCCAAGCTCGGGTTGAGGTGAACACGTACCTTCTTGATTGTCTGCACCAGGTCGGACAGTCCCTCGAGCGCGTAGTACTCGCACTGCATCGGAATCATGACGGCATGAGCAGCGCAAAGACCGTTGACGGTCAAGAGGTTGAGCGCAGGCGGGCAGTCGATCAGGATGAAGTCATAGTGCTCCTCAATCTCCTTGATGGCTTCCTTCAGGCGCGTTTCTCTTTCCGGCATGTTGACCAGCTCTACCTCTGCCCCGGCCAAGTCGCGGTTCGCTGGCACGAGATCGTAGTTAGCGCTGACTTTCAGCTTTACCCCGCGCAGCGGCTGCGCTCCGAGCAGGACGTCATAGACACTGGCGCGTACTCCACGCTTGTCCACGCCGCTGCCCATGGTCGCGTTGCCCTGTGGGTCCAGGTCGATCAACAGAATACGCCGCCCGGCGAGCACCAGGCTGGCAGCCAAATTGATGCTGGTGGTGGTTTTTCCGACTCCACCCTTTTGGTTGGTAACCGCTAGGATCCGCGCCATCCCGCCTAACCGGTGTCTACAGGTTGCAGGAGCACGAGGTGCCGGCTGGCGCGCAACCCGGGAACATCCAGAGCCACAACCTTTTGGACGCGTACCTCTCGGCCAAGTTGGGCCAGCTCCTCGTCTGGGTAAATCCCCTTCATCGCCGCCAAGACGCCCCCTGAACGACATAGGTGCTGTGCGGTCTCCACGAAGCTGGGCAGATCCGAGAAGGCCCGCGAAATAGCGATGTCGAAACGACGGACAGGACGCCAACGCTCCGCACGTTCCGTCACAACCTGGATGTTTTCAAGGTTCAACTCCAGTACGGCTTGTCGCTGGAACGCCGCCTTCTTGTGGTTGCTGTCGAGAAGCGTAAATCCCCATTCTGGCTTGGCGATGGCCAGAGGTATCCCTGGCAAACCCGCTCCACTACCCACATCCACCACCGAAGTTCCTTCGAGGTAAGGCAGTACAGCGAGGCTATCCAGTATGTGATGGCTCACTAATTTGGCCGGCTCTCGAATCGCCGTCAGATTGTAGATGCGATTCCACTTAGATAGCAGACCAAGGTATTGCAGAAGGCGACTTCTGGCTTCCGCTGGCAGCGTCAGACCAAGGCCGGCAAGGCCATGGTCAAGCTGGGCCTCGGCCTTCATTCCTGCCCGGCGCTCTGCCTTGGCCCCCGGAGAGCTGGAGCGTATCCTCGGGTTGAACCTCCAGCTCCGAACGTTTCAGCCCACGCTTGAGATGCACAAGCAAGAGGGAAATGGCGGCCGGCGTCACTCCCGAGATGCGTGTCGCCTGCCCCACAGTCTCGGGCCGATGCTGATTCAGCTTCTGTTGAACTTCCACCGACAGCCCGCGCACAATCCCGTAGTCAAGATCAAGGGGAAGTCGAGTCATTTCATGCCCTTGGCGACGTGTAACCTCCTCGCGCTGGCGATCTACATAGCCCTCATACTTGGTTTGTATTTGGACCTGGTCCGAAGCCTGAGCATCGCTCAACCCAGGCCCCACTCCGGGCAATGTCATGAGCGTGTCGTAATCAACACCCGGCCGCCGAAGCAGATCCTGCGCTGTGTATTCCCTTTCGAGCACGCCACCGAAGACACTTTCCATCTGGATTCGCGTCAGTACCTTCGGATTGACCCATGTCGCGCGTAGTCTCTCGCGTCTCTCGTGCAATCTGCTCGCGTTTCTCCTGGAATGCCACCCACCGCGCTTCGTCGACCACGCCGAGGCGGCGCCCAACTTCGGTCAGACGCAGGTCCGCATTATCCTCGCGGAGGCTGAGGCGATATTCGGCGCGGCTGGTGAACATGCGATAGGGTTCGCTGACACCACGCGTAATCAGGTCGTCGACGAGCACACCCAGATAGGCTTCGTCCCGGCGTGGGCACCAGACCTCGCGCCCTCGCGTTTGCAGCGCGGCGTTGATGCCGGCGAGGAGTCCCTGGGCGGCCGCCTCTTCATATCCGGTTGTGCCATTGATCTGCCCGGCGAAAAACAGCCCAGCTATGGCCTTGGTCTCAAGCGACGACTTCAGACCCCTCGGGTCGAAGTAATCGTATTCGATGGCATATCCGGGCCGCGTGATATGGGCATGCTCTAAGCCGTCGATCGAACGCACTAACTCCAGTTGAACATCAAACGGCAGGCTGGTCGAGATGCCGTTGGGGTAGACCTCACGTGTAGTCAAGCCCTCTGGCTCCAGAAAGATCTGGTGACTGTCCTTGCGCTGCGAACCGCACTACCTTGTCTTCAACGGACGGGCAGTAGCGAGGCCCCACACCCTCAATTACCCCGGTATACATGGGAGAGCGGTCTAGACCGCCTCGAATGATGGCATGGGTCCGAGGGTTGGTATGAGTGACCCAGCAAGAGACTTGAGGCGGATGCTGGTCACGGCTGCCCCGAAAGGAGAAGACAGGCGTTGGCTTATCCCCGGGCTGCTCGGTCAGCCGACCATACTCGATGGTTCGGCCGTCTATGCGCGGGGGGGTTCCGGTCTTCAAACGGCCTACCGGTAGAGCGAGTTCTCGCAATCTTCTCGCAAGCCCCAACGAGGGGGGTTCGCCGGCGCGGCCACCTTGATGCTGTTTGAGCCCAACGTGCATCACCCCCGACAGAAATGTTCCGGTCGTCAACACGACGGCACGGGCGCGAAATTCGATTCCAAGTTGGGTCAGGACACCAATCACGCGGTCACTTTCGACCAGGAGATCCTCTACGCTTTGCTGAAAAATCCAAAGGTTTTCCCTGCCTTCCAGTCGGCTGCGAATAGCCTGCTTGTATAGGAGCCGGTCGGCCTGTGCACGGGTTGCCCGAACTGCGGGACCTTTGCTGGCGTTAAGGATGCGAAACTGGATGCCAGCTTCATCAGCGGCGCAGGCCATGGCCCCATCCAGCGCGTCGATTTCTTTGACCAAGTGACCCTTCCCGATCCCGCCGATGGAAGGGTTGCAGGACATCTGCCCGAGGGTTTCGATGCTTTGGGTCAGCAGGAGAGTCCGCTGCCCCATGCGCGAGGAGGCCAGTGCGGCTTCGGTACCAGCGTGGCCACCACCAACAACGACCACATCTACTTCTTGGGGAAGAGGCATGGGACAGGCAGAGCTCAAAAGGGCGCAAATCATACCGCAACCTGCCATGGCTGGCGAACGTCCCACGATGTTCCACGTGGAACAGCCACGGGAATCTGTTCCACGTGGAACAATGTTATTACTTGCCTATGCAGAACTTGGAGAAGATTTCGCCCAGCAAATCATCGGCCGTGAACTCCCCCGTGATCTCGGATAGTGCAAGCTGCGCGAGGCGAAGGTCCTCTGCGGCCAGGTCCAGTTGATTCAAGGAACCCTCTGCGTTCTGCAGATGGGCGGCCGCTCGTGCTAGGCCATCGAGGTGCCGCTCGCGGGCGAGGAATACCCCTTCGACTTCAGGCAGCCGCCCTGCCGCTTCGAGTATCGCTGAACGCAAGAGGCTCAGTCCAGCTCCTGTCTTCGCGGACACCTCGACCTCTGTTTCACCGCTTAACTCACGTTTGATCGGTTGGCGATGAAGCAGGTCGATTTTGTTCAACACCTTGATTCGCTTGGCCTTGGATGGAATTTCAGCCAGGGTCCACTCCTGACCGATACGCTTCTCGAGGTCAGCGTCGTCAACCAGCAACAACAGATCTGCGTCCTTTACCGCTTTCCGTGTCCGGTCGATACCCAGCCGTTCAACCGTGTCCTGGGTCTCCCGTAAGCCGGCGGTATCGACAAGCTGCATTGCCACCCCATCGAATAAGACCTCGCTGCGAACGATATCCCTCGTTGTGCCCGGAACCTCAGTCACAATCGCCACCTCGTCGCCCGCCAACCGATTGAGCAGACTGGATTTCCCCACATTAGGTGGGCCGATCAGGACGATCTGGACAGCTTCGCGCAGCAGGCTCCCGGACGCGGAGCGCTCTTGTATTGCCTCCAGTTTGTCCCGAAGATGCCGAAGATCCCGCGCCGTTCCGCGATCGTGATGGGTCCCGGTATCTTCCTCTGGGAAGTCGATACAAGCTTCAATCTGCACACGCAAGGCCGTGAGCTCGGAAACAAGCGCGCTGATTTCCTGAGAGAACTCACCCTTCAGCGAGCGCATGGCGGCGCGAGCGGCCGCCTCGGAGTTGGCTTCGATCAGGTCAGCGATACCCTCTGCCTGGGTCAGGTCCAGCTTGTCATTGAGAAAAGCGCGTTTGCTAAATTCCCCCGGGTGCGCGACACGCGCACCTAGTGCCAGGCACCGGCGCAACAATAGCTGCAGCACAGCGGGGCCCCCATGCCCTTGCAGCTCGAGGACGTCTTCTCCCGTGTAGGACCCGGGACCAGGGAAGAACAACGCGATTCCCGTATCGAGAGCCCGACCGCTGGAATCCAAGAAATCAGTAAGAACTGCGCTTCGTGGCGCTATGCCCCGGCCGAACAGCGGCTGCATGAACCTGGACAGCCGAGGGCCCGAGAGGCGGACGATCCCTATCGCAGCTCGGCCGCTCGCCGTGGCGATCGCCGCAATGACGTCAGCTTCCGTCATGAGCGGTCTTCGCCCGCTCAAGCACGTGGGTGATCCGCCACTGCTGGGCGATGGACAGAATATTATTCACGAGCCAATACAACACAAGCCCCGACGGAAAGAAGAAGAAGAACACGCTGAACGCGATAGGCATGATCTTCATCAGCTTGGCCTGCATCGGATCTGGAGGCGTCGGATTCAGCCATGTCTGAATGAACATCGTAGCGCCCATCAGGACCGGAAGGATGTAATAAGGGTCGGGCCGGGAGAGATCGTGAATCCAGAAAACGAAGGGCGCTTGACGCAGTTCCACACTCAAGAGCAGCGTCCAGTAGAGCGCGATAAACACGGGGATCTGCACAACGATCGGCAGGCAACCACCCAGAGGATTGATCTTTTCCGTTTTGTATAGCTCGACCATAGCTTGATGCATGCGCTGACGGTCGTCGCCATACCGCTCTTTCAAACGCTGCAGTTTCGGCGCAAGAACCTTCATCTTGGCCATCGATTTATAGCTCGCAGCAGAGAGTGGATAAAAAATCAGCTTGATAATCACAGTGAGAAGAATGATGGCTACGCCCCAGTTCCCGACCAGTTTGTGAATCTCGTTCAAGACCCAGAACAGCGGGACGGCAAGCGGGCGCAACCACCCGTAATCCACCGTCAACTCAAGACCTGGCGCAAGTGTCTTGAGCAGCGCCTGCTCCTGGGGGCCTGCGTACAGCCGAGATAGAACGACGTTGGTCTGACCGGGTTCGAGTCGACCAACCGGCAAAATCACTCCAGCCGCGAATAGTCCGCTCTCGAGGGGGCGAACAAAATATTCTCGCGACTCCTCGGGTTTTGGTAACCAGGCGCCGAGAAAGTAATGCTGGACGATAGCGATCCATCCATCCGAGGCTGACTGGGGATAGCTGAGCTTGTTCTTGACGATGTCATCGAAAGCGGCCTTGTGCAGCTTGTCCTTCTCTGTGTACACCTCCACTCCATTGAACACCGGAACCATCTTTGAATCACCCGCCGGCGACTTGGTGTCGCGGACGAGCTGAAAATACGCGAACGGTTCCACGGCGGCGGCGCTGGCGTTGGTGGCTTCGAACCCCACGTCGACGACATAGCTCCCACGATGGAAGCCATAGGTCTTGACGAGCTGAATACCATTCCCCCCGGCCGTCTGCAGTCGCACTGTTACCGTGTCGGCGCCTGGCGCCAACTCATAGGAGGTCTGACCGGCTTTAAACAACGTAGTGTGATTGGGAAGGTTCTCCCCGATCAGTCCGCTCTGCGCCACGTACACGTTCTGCTCATTCTCCTGCAGCAAAACGAAGTTCAACTTCTGATCGAACGTATCCCGATATTTGGTCAACTCCAGGCGGCGCAGGTCTCCGCCTATCGTGTCGATTTCCGCGACAACGACGTCAGTCACCACGTGAATACGCTCGCCTCGGGTCAGCTTTGGATCCGTCGGGTGCGCCGGCGGTGGTGCCACTTGACCCAGTCCGGAAGTGGGAGTTGGCGGCGCCGTGTCCCGCTGCGTAGCGGCTGCGGGCGTTGCCGGTGGTGCGACTTTCTGGTGGTCGCGGACCCACGCCTCGACCAGCAGAAACGCGGAGATCGCAAACACCATCCCCGCGAATATCCTAAAACTATCCATGGGTCAGCTTCGGTCGTGACTGCCGGGCACTGGGTCGTAGCCGCCGGGACTCCAAGGGTGACAGCGCAACAGACGTCTCACCCCGAGCCACGCCCCGCGTGCTAACCCATGGCGCAGAATAGACTCCTCCGCATAGCGCGAGCAGGTTGGATGGAACCTGCAACTCGGCCCTAGAAGCGGACTAACGCTTATTTGGTAGACGCGGATCAAGCCTGCGGCAACGCGCTTCATGCGATTGCGGTTGCCAGCAATGCGCGCAATTCCTCACGCGCTGCGACGACTTCATTACCCGATAGAACGCGTCGCGGACGCACTAGCAAATCAAAGCCCCCCAGTTCGTGCTGTTGGCGCCGGAAGGTCTCCCGGACTAGACGTTTCAGCAGGCTGCGATCCACCGCCCGCTTTGCTACCCGTTTGCCTACTACGATGCCAAGCCGCGCAAACCCCTCGCCGTTGAGCGCTGCCTGTACAAGGAAGCGCTCACTCCTCGCCGCGCGCCGAGAGCGCAAGAGGACGCTAAACGCCGACCCCCCTTGCAAACGAGCACGGCGGCGGAAGGCCTCAGACCGCAAGCCGCTTGCGGCCTTTGGCGCGACGATTATTGAGAACCTTGCGGCCACCCAGGGTCTTCATACGTGCCCGGAACCCATGCGTGCGCGCGCGGCGGATTTTGGACGGCTGATATGTGCGTTTCATCTTGATCGAGAAAGGATGCGGGGAAAAAGCGTGGTATTAGATGGCGGAGCGACCATGCTTGTCAATCGGTCCAGGGGCACAGCGAGCTGTGGATAACTTGGAGCCGGGTGGGTACAATGCCCGGTTCCGCTGAGACGGAGAGCTCAGTCCAATTACCCAACCGAGTGAACATGGACGGCCTCTGGGACCATTGCCTAAGGCATTTCGAGAAGGAGTTGCCGCCCCAGCAATTCCGAACCTGGATACAGCCACTTCAAGCTTTGTCGCGGGATCGCGTACTGACCATCACCGCGCCAAATCGATTTGTCTTGCAGTGGGTCAAAGACCGGTTCCTTCCCGTTATCGAACAACTCACCCGCGAGGCGGCTCCACATCGCGTCGCCGTTGTGCTGCAATTGGCCGACAATCCTGTGGGCGGTGCTTCCGGTGCCTCTGGAGCGCTGCCAAATCCCCCTACGACCGAACCAGTCAAGCCCAAGGTACGAGAGCACACGCGGCTGAACTCTTCTTTCAGCTTCGACTCGTTCGTTACCGGCAAGGCAAATCAGCTCGCGCGCGCCGCGGCGCTGCAAGTATCAGAGCACCCTGGCACCGCCTACAACCCGCTCTTCATCTATGGGGGTGTGGGCCTGGGCAAGACGCATCTCATCCAAGCGATCGGCAATCTCGTCCATGACCAGAATCCCCAAGCCAAGATTCGCTACATCCATGCAGAGCAGTACGTCTCCGATGTGGTGAGGGCTTATCAGCACAAGGCATTCGACGGATTCAAACGCTACTACCATTCCCTGGACCTTCTGCTGATCGACGATATTCAGTTTTTCAGCGGAAAGAACCGCACGCAGGAAGAGTTCTTCTACGCGTTCAACGCACTTATTGACACACACAAGCAGGTAATCATCACATGTGATACGTATCCGAAGGAGATTGCTGGAATGGAGGACCGGTTGATCTCGCGCTTTGGGTGGGGACTGACCGTTGCCATAGAACCACCCGAGCTCGAGATGCGAGTCGCGATCCTGATCAAGAAAGCAGAAGCTGAAGGCGTGCGCTTGCCCGAGGACGTTGCTTTCTTCATCGCCAAGCACATCCAATCCAACGTACGCGAACTAGAGGGTGCTCTGAAGCGAGTACTGGCGTACTCCAACTTTGCTGGCCAGCCATTGTCAGTCGAGCTGGCCCGTGAAGCTCTCAAGGATGTGCTCGCCATTCAATTTCGCCAGGTCTCTATAGAGAACATCCAAAAGACAGTTGCTGACTACTACAAGATCAAAGTGTCCGAGATGTACTCTAAGAAGCGCTCTCGCAACGTTGCCCGCCCGCGCCAGGTCGCCATGGCTCTGGCGAAGGAACTCACCCAGTTGAGTTTGCCCGATATCGGTGATGCATTCGGTGGACGCGATCACACCACGGTACTGCACGCCTGTCGCAAAATAGCATCGCTGAAGTCGGAGAGTCCGGATATCAACCGCGACTTCGAGGCGCTGCTTCAGGTTCTAAGAAGTTGATGGTGGCCGAATAACATGTGGGTCGATTTCATTACGTCGGGGCGCGCTGTAATGATCCACAATCTGTCCACAGCACAAACCAGGGTTGTCCCGTAGTTTGTAGTCAGCTCACTCTGCTTGGCCGCGGCCTGAGGCAGACTTTTCCACAGTTGCGCTGCGTTCTTATTAGTAATTATTAGGAACAATAAACAATGAACTTGTTACAAGTAGACCGAAATCTCTTGCTTGCTCCACTACAGGCGGTGAGTGGTGTGGTGGAGCGTCGCCACACGCTTCCGATTCTCTCAAATGTGTTGTTGGAGATTGGCGCTGGAAAACTTTCTGTCACAGCTACCGATCTGGAGATTCAGGTTGCATCTGATGCGGAATCCCCAGATGCCAGCGAAGCGCAGGCAACTACGGTGTCAGCGCGGAAGCTGCAGGACATCTTGCGCTCGCTGCCAGATCCTACGGTGGTATCGCTGCAACTCCAGGACAAGCGCCTGCAACTACGTGCTGGAAAGAGCAAGTTCAGCTTACAGACATTACCTGCCCAGGATTTCCCGAAAATCGCGAGCGCCGGAGCGGCAGGAGCAGAAGTGCAGCTGCCGCAAAAGGAATTGAAACGGCTGCTGGCTCTGGTCCAGTACGCCATGGCTCAGCAGGATATACGTTACTATCTCAACGGCCTGCTGTTCTCGTTGCGTGAGGATGCGCTCGTAGTAGTTGCTACCGACGGTCACCGTTTGGCGTTAGCCAGTTTGGCGGTCAACTTGGGTAGCACGCGGGCTGAGGTTATTTTGCCCCGCAAGGCTATCTTGGAGCTGGCCAAGCTGCTGGGGGATACCGACGAGCCGGTTTCACTGAGGGTTCTGGAGAATCAGGTTAGCTTTGGTTTTGGTCGCATCAGCTTCATCACCAAAGTAGTGGATGGCAAGTTTCCGGATTTTCAAAAGGTCGTTCCCAGCGGATACAAGAAGCGCTTCGTGCTCGACCGGTTAACCCTGCAGCAGGCGTTGCAACGTGCGGCGATTCTGTCCAACGAGAAATTCAGAGGCGTGCGCTGGGTGCTGACCAGCAACAGCTTGCGGATCATCTGTACCAATAGCGACCAAGAGGAGGCGGAGGAAGAACTGGAAATCAGCTACGCTGGCGATGCACTGGATGTCGGCTTCAACGTGAGCTACCTGCTCGAGGTCCTGGCAAACGTGCAATCGCCGGAGGTGGAGTGCGCTCTGGGCGACTCCAATAGCAGCATGCTTATGACCATCCCGGGCAACGCGGACTTCAAGTACGTTGTCATGCCGATGCGGATCTAACCCCAAGTAAACAGCGATGGAGCCACTTCCAAACAACGGCATGTCCGACTATACGGCTGGCAGCATCAAGGTCCTGAAAGGCCTGGAGGCGGTGCGCAAGCGCCCGGGCATGTACATCGGAGACACCAGCGATGGCACTGGCCTGCACCACATGGTGTTCGAGGTCGTCGACAACGCGATCGATGAAGCGCTGGCAGGCTACTGCGATGACATCAAGGTGACGATCCACTCGGACAACTCGATCACCGTGGTAGACAACGGGCGAGGTATCCCCACCGAGATCCACCCCGACGACGAACTTGGCCGTTCTACCGCTGAAATTGTGATGACCGTGTTGCACGCCGGCGGAAAATTCGACAGCAACTCCTACAAGATCTCCGGCGGCCTGCACGGGGTCGGTGTATCCGTGGTCAACGCACTGTCCGAGTCGTTGCGACTGACCATCAAGCGGGAGGGTCACGTCTATCAAATGGAGTTTCACAACGGCGAGCCGGTCGCGCCGCTGAAGGAGGTTGGCGCCACTGAGCGTCGCGGCACCGAGGTGCACTTCCAGCCCAGCAGCGAGGTCTTCGGGAACGTCGAGTTCCACTACGACATTCTGGCCAAACGTTTGCGCGAGTTGTCCTTTCTTAACAACGGTGTGCGCATCGAGTTGGTCGATCAGCGCAATAACAAGGAAGAGGTCTTTCGATTCGCGGGCGGCATCCGCGGCTTCGTGGAATTCATCAACCGCACGAAGAATGTTTTGCATCCGCATATCTTTCACTCGCTGCGGGAGCGTGATGGTATCGGCGTCGAAGTTGCGATGCAGTGGAACGACTCATACCAGGAGTCGGTGCTGTGCTTCACCAACAACATTCCACAGCGCGATGGTGGAACCCACCTGACGGCGTTGCGCGGTGCGATGACGCGGACGCTGAACCAGTTCATCGAGCAAAACGAGTACGCCAAGCGAGCCAAGATCGAAACCACCGGCGACGACATGCGCGAGGGCCTGACCTGCATCTTGTCGATCAAGTTGCCGGACCCGAAGTTCTCGTCCCAGACCAAGGACAAGCTGGTGTCCTCGGAGGTGCGTCCGGTGGTCGAGGAGTTCGTGTCTGCGGCCCTGATGGATTTTCTGCTCGAACACCCCAGCGATGCCAAGATCATCGTCGGCAAGATCATCGAAGCAGCTCGAGCGCGGGAAGCGGCACGCAAGGCCCGGGAGATGACTCGCCGTAAGGGCGTGTTGGACGGGTTCGGGCTGCCCGGGAAGCTGGCCGACTGCCAAGAGAAGGACCCGGCTCTGTCAGAGCTGTATCTGGTCGAAGGAGACTCTGCTGGCGGTTCCGCCAAGCAGGGGCGGGATCGCAAGTTCCAGGCGATCTTGCCGCTCAAGGGCAAGATCCTCAACGTGGAGCGGGCTCGCTTCGACAAGCTTCTGTCTTCCCAGGAAATCGCCACTTTGATCATCGCGCTGGGCACGGGCATCGGCAAGGAAGAATACCGGCCGGAGAAGCTGCGTTACCACCGGATTATCATCATGACGGACGCGGATGTGGATGGTTCTCACATCCGGACGTTGCTGCTGACTTTTTTCTACCGGCAGATGCCGGAGCTGGTGGAGCGAGGCCATATCTACATTGCCCAGCCACCGCTGTACAAAGTCAAGCACGGCCGCGACGAGCGTTACCTCAAGGACGATCACGAGTTGAAGGACTACCTGCTGAGATTGGCGCTGAAGGACGCCGAGCTGCATCGGGGCGATCGGCTTCCGCCGCTCACCAAGGAGGCCCTCGCTGAAGTCGCGCGCGAGTACATCCTGGCCGAGGCCGTGATCGAACGGCTCTCGCCACGGATCGACGCGGGAGTGCTGCATGCGCTGATGCGTGGACCGGAATTGAACCTCTCCAGCGCTGAGGCCGCCGCGGCTACCGCTACCGTCCTAGCGAGACGCTCTGGAGAGTCAGCACGTAACGATTGCACCGCGCTTCGATGAGAAGACAGAGTCGCATGTGCTGGTCGTCAGGAAAATGCAGCACGGGAACCTTCGCATCACCTATGTCGATCGCGATTTCGTCGAGAGTGGCGACTACGCTCAGATCCGCAAGACGGCGAAGATGCTCGAGGGCTTGTTGGGACCGGACGCCTGGGTCCAGCGCGGTGACCACAAGCGGCCGGTGAGCGATTTTCGCCAGGCGGTAGAGTGGCTCCTGGATCAAGCCCGCAGCGGTCTTACCATTCAGCGCTACAAGGGTCTGGGCGAAATGAATCCGACCCAGCTGTGGGAGACGACGATGGATCCGAAGTCGCGTCGTCTACTGCGCGCGCAGATCGAGGACGCCATTGCTGCGGACGAAATCTTCACGACGCTGATGGGAGATGTCGTCGAACCGCGGCGCGCCTTCATCGAAGCCAACGCTCTAGGGGTTCGCAACCTCGACGTTTGAAGTTGGCTGCCGCGTCTTAGCGGCTCTTGCGGCGCGCTGGTTGTTCTCGTTGCACTCCGCGCGGCTGTGGCGCGCGTGGACGACTTTCCGCTCTTGCCGACTGTTTGCACGGGGACCGCCGCGCGCCGAGGATTTCTTTCCGGCTCGTCCGGCTGGGTAGCTCTGCGTCGACTTGCCTTTGGCCTTCGTGTCCTTTCCGCTGCCGGCTTGTTTTTTCGCCTCCAGGATCGCCAACGCCTGCTCGAGCGTGAGTGCGGCTGGATCATAGTCTTGGGGCACGGTCGCGTTGACGCGCCCGTGCTTGATGTAAGGCCCGTAGCGGCCGCTCAGCAGCGCGACCGGTTGCTGGTCTTGCGGATGCGGCCCTAAATTCTTGCCTCCTGGACCGCGCGCGGTCTTCGGTGCGGACAACAACTCCACGGCGCGGTCCAGCGCGATATCGTAGACGCTGTCGCTTTTCGGGATCGATTTGTAGGCGCCGTCGTGTTTGACGTACGGGCCAAAAGGTCCGATGTTGGCGAGGACGGGCATACCCGTTTGCGGATGTTCTCCCAGCTGCCTTGGCAGCGCCAGAGAGCTTCAGCGCTGTGTCCAGGTCGGCGGTCGCGATCGGAGCTTTCTTGGGCCAGGCAGCGCGCTTGGGCTTGCTCTTGGCCTTCGGATCGGTGGGGCCAAGCTGGACGTAGTAGCCGTAGGGCCCGCGCATGAGCAGCACGTCAAGGCCGCTTTCCGGGTCTTTCCCCAGTTTCATCGGACCGTCAGCCAGCGCACCCCAGGGACGCGTGTAGTCGCAGTCGGGGTAGCGACTGCAGCCCACGAAGAGTCCGCGCCGGCTGTTCTGCAGATAGAGCTCGCCCTTCTTACATTTGGGACATTTCTCTCCTAGCGGACTGCCGCGCGCAACATCCTGTTTTTCCGCCAGCGTGGTCGAGAACGCCTGCCAAAACTCCTTCAGCACCGGCACCCAATCGCGTTTGCCGTCGGAGATGAAGTCGAGCTGATCCTCCATCCGGGCGGTGAAGTCATAATCGATGTAGGGGTTGAAGTGCGCGCTCAGAAAGCCGCTTACCAAGCGTCCCAAGTCGGTAGGCATAAAGCGCTTCTTGTCGAGGTAGGCGTAGCCCCGGTCCTGCAACGTCGAGATGATGCTGGCGTAGGTCGAAGGGCGGCCAATCCCGTACTCCTCGAGGGTTTTCACCAGGCTGGCCTCGGTATAGCGCGGGGGAGGCTGAGTAAAGTGCTGCTCGCCGAAGAGTCGATCGACCGGGATAGACTGGCCCTCCTCGAGCTGCGGCAGCCGTTCTTCGCCTTCCTCGGTGGCGTCGTCTAAGTCCTCTTTGTAGACCGCAATAAAGCCAGGGAATACCAAGGTTTGTCCGCTCGCCCGAAACAGCGTATCCGGGTGTCCCACACGCAGGTCCACCCCGGTTGTATCAAAGCGCGCAGGCGACATCTGACACGCCAGTGTCCGTTTCCAGATCATCTCGTAGAGGCGAGCCTGGTCTGGAGTCAGGTGCGCGCGTACCTGATCCGGCGTCCGAGCGATGGACGTGGGCCGAATCCCTTCGTGTGCTTCCTGCGCGTTCTTGGACTTGCTGCGGTAGTGAACCGCGCTCTTGGGCAGATAGTCCGGCTTGAAGTGCTTGGCGATGTATTCGCGTATCTCGTGCAGTGCTTCGGCTGCGAGGTTGGTCGAATCCGTGCGCATGTAGGTGATAAGCCCTACCGTCCCGCCGCCGATCTCCACCCCTTCGTACAACTGCTGCGCAGTGCGCATCGCGCGGTCGGCGCTCATGCCGAGCTTACGCACCGCTTCCTGTTGCAGAGTCGACGTGATGAACGGCGGCGACGGATAGCGCAGCTTCGGCTTGCGCTCGACCTTGACTACCGTCCCGCTGCCTTTTGCGTGCTTGAGTATGTCGCTGACTACCGCCTGTTGCTGGCTATCAGTCGTGATCGTGAACTGCTCGACCTTCTCGCCTTTGTATTGGCTCAGCCGCGCGCTGAACTTCTCGGTCCCTTTGTGGCTCTCGAGGTGGACTGTCCAGTACTCGCGGGTCTTGAAGTTCTCGATCTCCTGCTCACGCTCGACGATCAGGCGCAGGGCAGGACTCTGGACGCGGCCAGCGGAGAGGCTCGGGCCGATCTTTTTCCACAACAGTGGCGAAAGATTGAACCCGACCAGGTGATCGAGCGCGCGGCGCGCCTGCTGGGCATTCACCAGGGGCATCGAGATCGCGCGGGGGTGCGCCACCCCGTCCTTGACTGCAGATTCCGTGATTTCGTAGAACACGACGCGCTTTACCGGCCGGTTCTTCAACGACTTCTTGCCCTTCAGAATCTCGGACAGGTGCCAGGCGATGGCTTCGCCCTCGCGATCCGGATCGGTGGCGAGCAGGATCTGATCGGCGTCCCCCGCGGCTTTCGCGATTGCGTCTACATGTTTGGTGTTTTTCTCCACCAGCGCGTAGCGCATGCGAAACCCATGGGCCGGGTCGACGGCACCTTCCTTGGCCTCCAGGTCGCGTACGTGACCATAGGACGCCAGCACGTCGAAGTTGCGTCCCAGGTACTTCTTGAGCGTCTTCGCCTTCGACGGCGATTCAACAATGAGTAGGCTGCGGCCCATGCTGCGGGTGCACAAAAGAGGAGCGGCAGATGATAGGCACTCGAACCCACCAGCGCAAGCGCAAAGCTTGCGCACCGTGGTCGAGCATCCGTCAGCGCATGCGTTGCAACAGGCCGCCGGGGAGGCGGCTCAGGTAGCCATCGAGCTCCAGCTTCAACAGTATGGCCGCCGCGGCGTCGGGCAGCCAGATGGGCGCGCTGGCAAATGGTGTCAGGGTCGACGGGCTCGAATCCCATTGCCGTGAGCAACGCAGACTCGTGAGCTTGCAGCGGCGGAGCCCCGTCCTCGGTGCGCGCTGTGGCCGCCGCGACCATCCCCAGTTCTTCCAGCACGTCCTGCGCCGTTTCCACCAGTTTGGCACCCTGCTTGATGAGCCAGTGGCAGCCCTTGGACAAAGGCGAGTGGATCGAACCCGGAACAGCGAATACTTCGCGGCCTTGCTCCGAAGCTTGACGCGCCGTGATCAACGATCCGCTGCGGAGCGCGGCCTCCACAACCAGACAACCGCGCGACAGCCCGCTGATGACCCGGTTGCGACGCGGAAAGTTTGCCGCCAACGGCGGAGTTCCGAGGGGGAACTCCGAGACGAGCGCACCCTCGATCGCCAGACGGTGCGCAAGCTCGCGGTTGCGCGCCGGGTATACCTTGTCCAACCCGGTACCGACAACCGCTACGCTTGAAGAGGCGCCGCTCAACCCACCGCGGTGCGCCGCGCTGTCGATTCCGAGCGCAAGCCCGCTGACGATGGTCAAGCCTGCATCGCTCAGGACTTGCGCGAAGGCCTCAGCATCTCTTGTACCGCTTGGCGTCGCCGTGCGGCTACCCACGACGGCCAGGGCCGCGTGATCGAGTAGTTCTACACGGCCTTTGACGAACAGCAGCAAGGGAGGATCGGCGGTCTGCAGGAGGACGCGTGGATAACGCTCGTCGGCCAGGGTCAGCAAATGGTTCCCCGGCTCCTGCAGCCAGGCGAGACTCTGTTGCACAAGTGCCGGGTCCGGCACCGGCGTGAAGAGCGGAAGCAACGGATTCGCCGGCAGCCCTGACGAGTTCGCCGGGCGAGGCTTCGAAAACTTCGCGCGGGCCGCCAAGAGCCCGCAACAACTTACGCTGGGTGGAAGGCCCGAGCTTGGGCGTCAGAGCGAGGCGCAGCCACGCTTCGGTATCTTCGGCTGGCTGATGTGCGTCCGCGCCGGGCATCGGCGCTGGGTCACGAGGGATTTCTGACGACGTCGTTGATATGGACGGGGTGGCGGGCAGTCATCACCAGACCAAAGGATACCTTACCGAACACGCGGTACACCATTACCAATCCGTATTCCTCCTGGGGTAGCGGCATTACCTTGCCGTCGACCGTAACACTGCCCTGGTTGCGAAACAACGAAAGCACTTGCCCGGGCTCAAGCCCGTCGCGGGTGCCGCGGTTCAGGATCACCATCGACATGGGCCCGATCTCGGACAACGTCTCGCTGTTTCCGGCGATGACCTTGCCGACGATTTTCCGGTCCGGCGCGCGCGGCACGTAAGGGAGCGTTGGCAACTCAGCCATGACGGCCAATCGATCGCCGCTGACGACCTCCTGGTTGGCGCGCACTATGCGTAGGGCCGAAACCTGGCCGAACGACTGTACCTCGACGTCGCCGAGATACACCGCCTCTCTGCCGAGGTGTTCCTTGGTGTCTGGATCGAAAAACATCCGGCCCGGGTGATAGACGTTCCAGAAGCTGCCCTTGCTTTTCTCGACGCCGACAGCAAAGGCGGTATCGTTCGCGCTCAGCGCCACCCGGCTTTCCATCCCTGCGACGATCTTGGGAGCAAGCGCCACGGATTCAGGGTCCACCACCAGTGAGCGACTTAGAAACGGCGCGAGATCCTTGGCAGAGATGGTCGGGATGGCCGCCGCCAGAGCACTCGATCTCACCCGCGGCTCGAGCTTGGTTACCTGCAGCTCGTAGCCGGTCCAGCGCGACAGCCCTCCGTCCGGTACGCCCTCGAGGCGCAGTCTCGGCGTGGCCCCGGAGAGATCGAGAATGATGACTTCGCCAGGGTAGATGAGGTGCGGATTCTTGATCTCATCCTTATTCATGCCCCAGACCGCGGGCCACTTCCAAGGGTTCTTGAGAAATCGGCTGGAGATTCCCCACAACGTGTCGCCGCGCTTTACCGTATAACGCGCAGGCGGATTGTCCTGCAGCTTGACATCCGAGGCGGGTTCGGTAGATTCGGCAGGTGCAGCAGGTTCAGCCAGGCCGGTCAGGGGTGGCGTCGCGGCATCCGGAACGGCCGGGATCACCGCTGCGTCTTTCGCGGGCTCGTCCTCGGCGACAGCCTGGGTGGGGCCAAGCGCGCAGACGAGCAGCAAAGGGAGAACCGATATAATTCTGGCCATTTACGCCCCCACTGTGTTTCGGACGTCTTGCAGACGTGTCGCTCCTTCGACCGCGGCGACCTTGAAACTTCGGTTCATCGTAACAATCTTGTTTAAATTCTGCACGTAGTAGCCTCAATTGGCAAGAAAATTATGGCCTTGCTCTCGATCCTGCGCTACCCTGATGAGCGTCTGCACACGGTGGCTGCACCAGTGGAATCGGTTAACGGCGAAATCCGCCGCCTAGTTGAGGACATGGCGCAGACAATGTATGCCGCGCCCGGCGTTGGACTGGCTGCCACGCAAGTTGACGTGCACAAGCAGGTCATCGTGATCGACATCTCCGAGGCCCGCGATCAATTGCTCGTACTCATCAATCCGATGATCCTGGAAACCCGTGGGATATCGGATTTCGAGGAGGGCTGCTTGTCTGTTCCAGGGATCTTTGAAAAGATCGAGCGCGCCGAATGGATCAGAGTGCGCGCGCTGGATAAGGTCGGGCAACCGTTCGAGCTTGAAGCGAGCGGGCTCATGTCGGTGTGCATCCAGCACGAAATGGACCATTTGCAGGGCAAGGTCTTCGTGGAGTACCTGTCTCGGCTCAAGCAGAGCCGGATCCTGGCCCGCATCAAGAAGCAGGAGAAGCAACAGCGGCGGGCGTTGTGATGCGTCTGGTGTTCGCCGGCACACCCGGGTTTGCCGAGTCTGCGTTGTGCGCCCTGCTGGAGGCCAGGCACGACGTGGCACTCGTTTTGACCCAGCCAGACAGGCCAGCCGGACGTGGCCTGAGGCCGCGTCCGAGCGAGGTGAAAGCGCTGGCTCTGGCGCACGCACTACCATTGGCCCAGCCCGCCACGCTCAAATCGGATGAGGCGCTGGAAGTTGTGCGGGCGGCGCAGGCTCAGGTCATGGTGGTAGCTGCGTATGGCTTGATCCTGCCGCCGTCGCTGCT
Organism: uncultured beta proteobacterium; assembly: GCA_963747025.1. Classification (GTDB taxonomy): domain Bacteria; phylum Pseudomonadota; class Gammaproteobacteria; order Burkholderiales; family SHXO01; genus SHXO01. The sequence continues at coordinate 47,608 of CAVVDJ010000002.1, read as the reverse complement.
GGAGTTATTCGACTTTGGCTGCATCAACATTCACGCGTCGCTGCTGCCGCGCTGGCGTGGCGCGGCGCCGATTCAGCGCGCTATCCTGGCAGGTGACAGCGAAACGGGCATCAGCATCATGCGCATGGAAGCCGGACTGGACACCGGGCCCGTTTATCTGAGGCAGAGTGTGCAACTCGAGCCGGACGATACCGCTGGCTCGTTGCACGACAAGCTTGCGATGCTGGGGGGCTCTTGCATGGTGCGAGTGCTGTCCGCGCTTGAAGCCGGGCAGATTCGCGCCAACCCTCAGTCCGATCAGGGCGTCACCTACGCAAACAAGATCGAAAAGCACGAGGCGATGATCGACTGGTCGCATGCGGCGATCGCGATCGAGCGTCAGGTCCGTGCGTTCAATCCATTTCCTGTCGCCAGCACCAGCTGGCGCGGCGAGCTGCTGCGGGTGTGGCGAGCGCGTGCCATTCAGGAGCACGGTGCTCCAGGTCGTATCGAGGGCACCGATGGCGGGATCTTGGTCGGCTGCGGTCAGCGGTGCGCTGCTGATCCAGCAGCTGCAGCGCGCGGGCGGCAAGCCCATGTTGGCCGCGGAATTCTTGCGCGGGGTTGCGCTGGCGCGCGGGGAGTTCCTTGGTAAGTGATCGATACCCAGCTACGGGCTGTGCGGGTGGTCCTCCAGGTATTGGCGGGGCGCAGCCTCGCATCGGAGCTCCCCAGAACGCGGGACGCTGTGCAGGACACCTCCGGGGGGGCGTTACAAGATATCTGCTTTGGTGTATTCCGCCACCTCGGCCTGTTGCGGGGTCTGCTAGCAGCGCTGGCGACACGAGCGCTGACGGATCGCGAGGTAGAGGCGCTGCTGTTAGTCGCGCTGTATCAGCTCCAATTCACGCGAGCCGCGCCCTACGCGGTGGTAGACCATGCCGTGAGCGCCTGCGCGCGATTGCGAAAAAGCTCGGCCAAAGGCCTGGTCAATGCGTTGCTGCGCAGTTTCCTGCGTCAGCCCGAGGCAGTGCTGTCGCAAGCGCGGCGGACCGAAGAGGGGCGCTGGTCTTACCCGCAGTGGTGGATCGACGAGGGCAGGCGCGCCTATCCGACGTGCTATGGCGCGATACTGGAGGCGGGAAACGCCCGCCCGCCGATGACGCTACGCGTCAACTTGCGCCTGATCCGCTGCGAGGCCTATCTTGCACTGCTGCACGGTGCGGGCATCAGCGCGGAGCAGGTCGGTCGAGCGGCGCTCCTGCTGCCCAAACCCGTGAGCGTGGAGCAACTGCCGGGCTTTGGTCAGGGACTGGTGTCGGTGCAGGATCTCTCTGCCCAGTACGCGGCGGGACTGCTCGATCTCGCGGACGGTCAAAGGGTGCTCGACGCGTGTGCAGCGCCCGGAGGCAAGAGTGCGCATGTGCTCGAAACCGCCGACGTGGAGCTCACCGCCATCGACCGTGATGCTGCTCGTCTGACGCGCGTGCGCGAGACGCTCGAGCGATTGCACTTGCGGGCACGACTGGTGTGTGCGGATGCGGCCGAACCCTCCAGCTGGTGGGACGGAACACGGTTCCAGCGGATATTGCTCGATGCGCCTTGCACCGCGTCAGGTATCGTCCGTCGTCATCCCGACATCAAGTGGCTGCGTCGCCCGCAGGACGGCTACGGCCTTGGCGGTGCAGCAGCGCCGGCTCCTGGAGGTGTTATGGCATATGCTTGCTGCAGGTGGTAAATTGCTCTACGCGACTTGCTCGGTTTTTCCGGACGAAAATCAACTGCAGATTGCCGCGTTCCTGCAATCTCACCCGGAGGCGAGGCTGCTACCGCTGTCCGACATCCCGGACGGCCCGGAGATCGGGAATATCAAGGGCCAGATCCTGCCTGACTCCCGGCATGATGGTTTCTTTTACTCGCTGCTGCAGAGGGCCTGACGGGCGCATGCTGCAACTCCTCCGCGGCCCCCTTCTCGCGTTGGCAGTGTTGTTTCATGCAACCGTGGCGTGGGCCGAGGGTATCCACATCAAGTCCGCCGAGCTGATTGCGTCGGACGCCGGGTATTCGCTCGAGGCCAACTATGAGATCACCCTTTCGCACACACTCGAGGAAGCGCTTCTGCGCGGCCTTGCGCTGCCCTTCGTGATCGATTTTGAGCTCACGTATCCGCGCTGGTGGACGCTGGGCCTGTGGAATCGCACCATCGCAGAGTTTCGGCAGCAACACCGACTTTCGTACAACGCGCTGACGCGTCAGTACCGGTTGTCATTCGGCAACTTGCACCAGAATTTCGACACGCTCGAGGAAGCCCTCGGAGTTCTCAGCCGCGTGCGCGAACGCGTGGTCTTCGGCCGTCAGGACCTTGACCCTGACAACGTGTATCTCGCCGAGCTGCGGCTGCGGCTGGATACGACCCAACTGCCCAAGCCGTTGCAGATCAATGCGCTCGCCTCACGCGATTGGAACCTGTCCTCCGACTGGTACCGCTGGACCTTTCGGCCATGACCGCCTCCCGCCGCCCGATGAGCAGGACGATACACAGGATGCGCAAGTCGCTGCTGTCGCGCGGCATGAAGTACTTAGTCGCGTTGATCCTGCTGCTCGGCGCGATCATGTTGTATTTGCTGTCGAGCGCCAGCTCGAACACACCTACCTTCGCTCGCGATCTGCAGCTGCCGCTGTTTTTCGGCATCGCGCTGGTCGTGGGCCTGATGGTGCTGGTGGGCTATCAGCTGCTGGCGTTGCGGCGGCGGCTCGCAGCGGGACTGTTCGGCTCCAAGCTCACGCTGCGCCTGGTGCTCTTGTTTTCGCTGGTGGCAGTGTTGCCGGGCGCACTGGTCTACGCGGTCTCCGTGCAGTTCTTGAACAAGAGCATAGAGTCCTGGTTCGACGTGCGTGTGGACAAAGCACTGGAGGGCGGTTTGAGCCTCGGCCGGACGACCTTGGAGAACCTGCTCAGGGACCTAACGTTGAAAGCCGGAGGGATGGGGCAAGCACTGGCCGATGCCTCTGCCTCTCAGCAGATCGCCGTGCTCAACGCCCTGCGCGAGCAAACGGCGGTGGATGAGGCCGCGCTGTTCCACCCAGACGGAAGGATCATCGCTTTCTCCGTCAGCGAGGGTTCGGGTCTCGTTCCGCAGTTGATCCCGCGTGCGGTGGCGCGCAAGGTACTGCTGCAGCAGCCATACAGAGCGGTTGAATCGGTGCCCGACAAGGGGCTGCGGCTGCGCGTCGTGGTCCCGGTAAACAAGCTGTCAGGTGAGACCGGGCTGCTGCAGCTGGTGCAGAAAGTACCGCCGGAGCTCGCCCGCGACGCCGAGACCGTCCAGACCATGTATCAAGAGTATCAAGAGCTATCCCTTTCGCGGCAGGGACTCAAACGCTTGTATGGTCTTTCTCTCACGCTCGCGCTGCTGCTGGCGCTGCTCTCAGCGCTCGCGCTCGCCATTGTCTTTAGCGAGCGGCTGTCCGCGCCGCTGTCGGTTCTGGCTGCCGGTACGCGCGCGGTGGCGCAGGGCGACTTCAGCCAGCGTCATCCGGTGCGCAGCCACGACGAGCTCGGCATCCTCACCGAGTCGTTTAATACGATGACCACGCAGCTGGCGGAGGCGCGCGGAGAGCTGCTGCGCAACCAAGGTCAGCTCGAAGGCGCCAAGGCCTATCTCGAAAGTATCCTGGCCAAACTGTCGGCTGGTGTCCTGTCATTCGACGGCGCGCACTGCCTGCGCTCCGCCAACCCCAGCGCCGAGCAAATTCTGGGTGTCGAGTTGGCTCCGCTGATCGGCGTAGGCGTAAGCGATTGGGGCGAGCGAGACGCGCGGTTGGCAGAGATCGGATCGGCGCAATCTTGCGGGCCATCGATCAGGGCGGTAGCGAGGTCTGGGAGGCCCAGATCGAGTTCGGCAGCCGGTCGGGAAAGAAGGTCCTCCTGCTGCGCGGGTCCGCGCTGCAAGTCGGTGTCGAAAGCGGTTTCGTGCTGGTGTTTGACGACATCACGCGACTGCTCCAGGCGCAGCGCATCGCCGCCTGGGGCGAAGTAGCGCGTCGCCTTGCGCACGAGATCAAAAACCCGCTGACCCCGATCCAACTCTCCGCCGAGCGCCTTACCCGTCGGCTCGCAAACAAGCTCTCGCCAGACGACGCCGAAATGCTCATGCGCGCCACCGAGACGATCGTGGCGCAGGTGGGGCAGCTCAAGGGCATGGTCGACGCCTTCAGTCAGTACGCCCGCATTCCCGAGATCCGCCTCGAGCCTCTCGACCTCAACCGCCTCGTGCGCGAGGTCCTCGCCCTGTACGAGTCGCACGGTCGCGGCATCATTCTGGAGCTCGACGAAGCGTTGCCGCGGGTCGAGGGTGACCAGGCGCGTCTGCGGCAAGTCATTCACAACCTGCTGCAGAACGCGGAGCAGGCGGTGGCGGAGGTCAAACGGCCCCGCATTGTGATCTATACGCAGCGCGACCTGGGCAACGCTCGTCTGACGGTGCAAGACAATGGGACGGGGTTTCCACCGGACATCCTGGCGCGCGCTTTCGAGCCGTACGTGACAACCAAGCCGCAGGGGAACCGGGCTGGGGCTGGCCATCGTGAAGAAGATCGTCGAGGAGCACAGCGGAAGCATCGAGATCCGCAACCTGAAGCCCGCCGGAGCAGAGGTTGCTATTTCGCTGCCCGTAGCGAAGGAGAAGCTGGCGTGCGCAGTCGCAGCCAGCGAACGTCAATGCCGGATGAGAACATGAGTCAGATACTGGTGGTCGACGACGAGGTCGGGATCCGAGAGCTGCTGTCGGAGATCCTGCGAGAAGAGGGGCACCAAGTGCGCCTGGCCGAGAATGCCGGCGAGGCGCGCTCTGATTCGTAACCGGGTGCGCCCCGACCTCGTGCTGCTGGATATCTGGATGCCGGATACGGACGGGATCTCCCTGCTCAAGGAGTGGGCTACGGGCGGTCAGTTGACCATGCCCGTGGTGATGATGTCTGGCCATGGCACTATCGACACGGCGGTAGAAGCCACCCGCATCGGGGCGTTTGGTTTCCTGGAAAAACCGATTGCGTTGCAGAAGCTGTTGACGACGGTGGGCCAGGCGCTGCGCACCCCGGCTCCCGCCTCGCAGCCGGCGCTCGATATGGCCTATCTGGGCAAGGCGCCGCTCATCGCGGAACTGCGGCAGCGCCTGGAGACCATCAAGAACCTGAAAACCCCGGTGTTGCTGACCGGCGAGCCCGGCTGCGGAAAAACGCTCTGCGCGCGCTTCCTGCATCTTCCGAACACTCCCTGGGTTGCGCCCGCCACCTTCGCCGTGTTCGACGACCTGGCAACCAACGTGGTGGGCCAGGCGGCCGAGGGCACTCTCTACCTGCACGCAGTGAGCGAGCTCACGCCCGACCAGCAACAAAGCCTGCTAGCGCAGACGGCCAAGCTCGATCGTTACCACACCCGACTGATTTGCTCGGCGTCCAAGCCTCTGCCGCGCATGGTCGCCGAAGGCAGCTTCGATGCCCGGTTGTACTCGGCCATTGCACCGATCCAGCTGCGTGTACCGAGCCTGCGCGAGCACCCTGAGGATGTTCCCGAGTTGGCGAAACTGGTCCTGGAGCGTTGCGTCGAAGCCAAGGAAGTGCCGCCGCGGCAGTTCAGCACCGGCGCCCTCAATGCCCTGCGCGTGTACGACTGGCCCGGCAATTTGGCCGAGCTGGAAAACGTTGTGAAGTCGACCGCGCTGCTTGCAGCGTCGAGCGAGATTGGGGTGGCCGAAGTGAACAACGCCGTTTCGCGCCTGGACGCCCCATTGGGCCGCGCGCTGGGCGCGTTGCCGCTGGACCTGGCCCTGCGCGAAGCACGCGACGCTTTCGAGCGCGTGTATTTCGAGTACCACATCAGCCGAGAGGCCGCGAACATGAGCCGGGTGGCCGAGCGCGTCGGATTGGAACGCACCCACCTGTACCGCAAACTCAAGCAGCTCGGCATCAAGCTGCCGCGCAGGGAGTGATCGGATGTCGACCAGACAAGAACTGGCCAACGCGTTGCGCGCACTGGCCATGGACGCGGTGCAGAAGGCGAACTCGGGCCATCCCGGGATGCCGATGGGTATGGCCGACATCGCTGAGGTGATTTGGAACCATCATCTGCGCTTCAACCCGCGCAATCCCGCCTGGGCCGACCGCGATCGATTCGTGCTGTCCAACGGGCATGGCTCCATGCTGTTGTATGCACTACTGCATCTGACGGGGTTCGATCTGCCGATGGGTGAGATCGAACGCTTTCGCCAACTCCACTCCAAGACACCCGGGCATCCCGAGCGCGGGCTTACGCCGGGCGTGGAGACCACCACCGGTCCGCTGGGCCAGGGGTTTGCCAACGCGGTCGGATTCGCGCTTGCCGAGCGCTCGCTCGCCGCCGAGTTCAACCGACCCGGCATCGAAGTCGTCGATCACCGCACCTACGTATTCATGGGTGACGGCTGCATGATGGAAGGCATCTCGCACGAGGCGGCCAGCCTTGCCGGAACGCTCGGCCTCGGGCAAGCTCATCGCCATCTACGATGACAACGGGATCTCCATCGACTCCGAGAAATCGACCATGGAGCACTGGTTCACGGACGACACACCCAAGCGCTTCGAGGCTTACGGCTGGAACGTAATCCGCGCAGTCGATGGTCACGACTTCGAGGCGGTCGACCGGGCTGTGCGTGCCGCTCAGACGGTGACCGATCGACCCTCCCTCATCTGCTGCAAGACCATCATCGGCAAGGGTGCGCCCAACAAGGCCAACACCGGCGCGGCGCATGGCGCGGCGCTGGGTGAAAAGGAAGTGGCAGCGGCACGAGAAGCGTCTCGGCTGGAAATACCCGCCGTTCGAGATTCCAGCCGACGTTTATGCGGGCTGGGATGCGCAGGTCGCGGGGCGAGCAGCTGGAATCGGCCTGGCAAGCCAAGCTCGAGCGCTACGCCCAGCAGTACCCGGAGTTGGCCGCGAGTTCCGGCGTCGGATGGCCGGTGAGTTACCAGCAAGCTGGCGCACGCACTGCAAGGCTTTCCTGGAAGCAGTGAACGGCAAGGGTGAAAGCATCGCCACCCGCAAAGCTTCCCAGAACGCCATCGAAGGGACTAGCGCCGAGCTTGCCTGAGCTGATCGGCGGCTCCGCTGACCTCGCTGCCTCGAACCTCACGCTTTGGTCGGGTGCGAAACCGATGACTCGCGGGGGCGGCGGCGGCAACTACGTGTTCTACGGAGTGCGGGAATTTGGCATGTCGGCAGCGCTCAATGGGCTTGCGCTGCACGGCGGAATGATCCCCTTCGGAGGGACCTTCCTGACCTTTTCCGACTACGCGCGCAATGCGCTGCGCATGGCCGCGCTCGAGCATGCTGGTAGCATTTTCGTCTATACCCACGACTCCATCGGCCTGGGCGAAGACGGACCGACGCACCAGCCGATCGAACACGCCGCGACGCTGCGTTAGATCCCCGGTATGGAAGTCTGGCGCCCGTGCGACACAGTCGAGACTACGGTCGCATGGATCGCCGCAATCGAGCGTCGGGACGGACCGACCTCGTTGCTGCTCTCGCGCCAAAACCTGCCGTTTCAGAGCGCGCAGCGCCGCTCAGCTCGCGCTGATCGAACGCGGTGGCTATGTCCTGTCCGAGGCTGGCGGGAGGCCCGCGCGTGATCCTGATCGCCACCGGTTCCGAAGTGGGTCTTGCGATCGAGGCCCAGAAGCGCTTGCAGGAAGAGGGTATCGCGGTGCGGGTCGTTTCCATGCCTTCCACCACGCGCTTTGACCGGGAACAGCAGGGTTATCGGGACTCGGTGCTGCTCCCCGGAGTCAGACGCGTCGCGGTAGAAGCCGGCGTCAGCGACTTCTGGCGCAAGTATGTGGGGCTGGAAGGTGGTGTTGTCGGGCATCGACCGCTTCGGGGAGTCCGCACCGGCCGGCGACCTGTTCAAATTCTTTGGCTTCACGCCCGAAAATGTCGTTGCCACGGTCAAACGGGTACTTCACGCGTAGGGTGCGGCCATGAGCGACGACCCGCAAGCCAAGACCGCCATGCGGCTGATCGCCGACATCGGCGGCACCAACGTGCGTTTCGCTCTGGTGCCGGCAGGCTCCAAACGTCCGCAACGAGAGAAAAGCCTGTTGTGCAGCGACTTTCCCGGTCTGGAACAGGCCGCGCGGCACTACCTTGACGCTGAAGGACTGCGTACGTTGAGCGAAGCGGCTGTCGACGTTGCCACCGCAGTCACCGGCGATGTCGTGAAGCTCACCAATAGTCCCTGGGTCTTCTCGATCGAGCAGACGCGTCGCGCGCTGGGTTTGACGCGCCTGCTGGTGATCAATGACTTCACCGCATTGGCGCTCTCGTTGCCGCTGCTGCAGCCCGACGAGTTACGTCCCGTGGGTGGCGGCAACGGCCTTGAAAGGCGCGCCCATTGCACTGATCGGCGCCGGCACCGGCCTCGGCGTTTCGGCTCTGATTCCGTGCGGCGAGCACTGGGTACCGATCCAGGGCGAAGGCGGCCACACCGCGTTCAGTCCCATGGACGAGCGCGAGGATGGCGTGCTCGGAGTATTGCGCGGGCGCTTCGGGCACGTCTCCACCGAGCGGCTGGCGAGCGGGCCCGGGCTGGTGGCGACCTACGAGGCGCTATGCGTGCTGGACCATGCAGGCCGGTCAAAGCGCTCAAACCGGAGCAGGTGGCCGACGCCGGATTGAACGCATCCGATCCGCAGTGCGCCGAGGCGCTGCGCATGTTCTGCGGCGTGCTCGGTACCGCGGCAGCCAACCTGGTGGTTACGCTAGGCGCGCGCGGCGGGGTGTACATCGGCGGCGGCATCGTGCCGCGTCTGGGAGACTACTTCCTGCACTCGCTCGTTCCGCGCGCGCTTCGAGCAGAAAGGGCGCTTCTCCAGCTACGTCTCCCAGGTTCCGGTCTGGATCATCCTGGCGGAGAACCCTGCTCTGCGCGGATTAGCGTCTGCGCTCGAGTCGGGGTTCACGACCGCCTGAGGCGGGCGTACGCCTGACTCAGGAGATCCGCTTCTCGCTCTTCGGGTCGAAGAAGACCAGCTTCGACAGGTCGAACATCAGGCTCATGCTTTGGCCGGGATGCGGCGCTGCCTCGGGATGCACGCGACACGTCACCGGCGTCCCGTTCAGGTGGATGAGCACCAGCGTGTCGGGGCCGGTCGGCTGGACGACCCCGATCTTGGCCGAGCGCGACACCACGTGCGGGTTCTCGCCGCTCCACGGCGATCTGTCCGTGATCTGCTCCGGCCGGATGCCCATGATCACGTCTTTGCCGACCCAACCGCGCAAGGCCTGCTGCCCTGCGCCCGGGCGCCGGCATGACAAACGTCTCGGCGCCCTCGTGCAGCTGCACGCCAACCGTACCGCTCTGCGGCCACGACCGGGCAGCGGATGAAATTCATCGAAGGCGAGCCGATGAAGCTGGCCACGAACAGATCCGCCGGATTGTCATAGACCTCCTGCGGGCTGGCAAGCTGGCGCACCTCGCCGTCCTTCATCACCGCGATGCGGTCGCCCAGCGTCATGGCCTCGATCTGGTCGTGCGTGACGTAGACGATCGTCGCCTTGAGTCGCTCGTGCAGCAGTTTGATCTCGGTGCGCATTTCGACGCGCAGCTTGGCGTCCAGGTTGGACAACGGCTCATCGAACAGGAACAGCATCGGGTCGCGCGCCAGTGCCCGCCCCATCGCCACGCGCTGCCTTTGTCCTCCGGACAGCTGCGAGGGCATGCGCTCGAGCAGAGGTTCCATCTGCAGCGTCTTCGCGACGCCGGCGACGATTTCGTCCTGCTTCTCCTTGGGCACCTTGCGAATCTTCAGCCCGAAGGAAATGTTGTTGCGCACGGACATGTTCGGATACAGCGCGTAGGACTGGAACACCATCGCGATATCGCGATCCTTGGGCGAGAGGTCGTTGACGATCCGCCCGCCGATGGCGATTTCCCCGCTGGTGATCGTGTCGAGTCCGGCGATCATGTTGAGCAGGGTCGATTTGCCGCAGCCCGAGGGGCCCACGAGAATCAGAAACTCGCCGTCCTGCGCCTCGATGTTGATCCCTTTCAAGACCTGCACCGGGCCGAAGCGCTTGACGACGTTACGAATGGAGAGCGAGCCCATGGCTGATGTCCTCAACCCTTGACCGCGCCTGCCGTGAGGCCGCGCAGGAAATACTTGCCCGCCACCACGTATACGAACAGCGTCGGCAGCGCAGCGATGATCGCTGCCGCCATGTCGACGTTGTACTCCTTGACGCCGGTGCTCGTGTTCACGAGGTTGTTCAGCGCCACCGTGATCGGCTGCCGCTGCCCGGAGGAAAACACGACTCCGAACAGAAAATCGTTCCAGATCTGGGTGAACTGCCAGATCACGCATACCACGATGATGGGAGGCGACAACGGCAGGATGATGCGCCAGAAGATGGTGAAGAAACCGGCGCCATCGATGCGTGCGGCCTTGGTGAGCTCGGCGGGCACGGTCACGTAGAAGTTGCGGAAGAACAGCGTGGTGAAGGCCAGACCGTACACCACATGCACGAAGATCAGCCCGGGGATGGAGTTGGCGATTCCTAACCAGCCCAGAGTCTGCGCCATCGGCAGCAGCACCACTTGAAATGGAATGAAGCAACCGATGAGGAGCAACGTGAACAACACATCGCTGCCCTTGAACCGCCACATGGTGAGCACATAGCCGTTGAACGCGCCCACCAGGGTCGAGATGATCACGGCGGGAACGACGAAGTTCACCGAGTTCATGAAGTTGCCCTTGAGCCCTCCGCAGAAGACACCGGTGCAGGCGGCTCCCCAGGCTTTCGCCCACGCGTCGAAACTGATCTCACGCGGAAGCGCCACCAGATTGCCGCCGCGGATGTCGTCCAGTGTCTTGAGCGAGGTCGTCACCATCACGAACAGCGGCATGAGGTAGTACAGCGCGAACAGTATGAGCAGCGCATAGATCACAGTCCGCCCGATGAGCTGAGAGCCGGCGGTCTGGGTGCGATAGGGTTCAGCCATGGCGCTGCCTGCGCGTCTCCGAATACATCATGGGCACGATGACCGCGACGATGGTCACCAGCATCATCATCGCGCTGGCCGCCCCCAGTCCGATCTGGTTGCGGTTGAATGCGAAGGTATACATGAAGGTGGCCGGGAGATCGGACGAAAAGCCCGGTCCGCCTCCGGTCAGCGCCATGACCAGGTCGAAGCTCTTGATCGCGATGTGGCCGAGAATGATCAGCGCGCTGAAGAAGACCGGCCGCAGCGACGGGATGATGATGCTGGTGTAAATCCGAACCGGACCGGCTCCGTCCACCTGGGCGGCCTTGATGATGGAATCGTCGATGCCGCGCAATCCCGCCAGGAACAGCGCCATCACGAAGCCCGTCGACTGCCACGCGCCCGCGATCACCACCGTGTAGATGGACATTCCAGGGGTCACGATCCAGTCGAAAGTGAAGTGCTCGAAGCCGAGCTGCCGGACCAGATGCTCGAAGCCGAGCCCGGGATTGAGGATCCAGCGCCAGGCCGTCCCGGTGACGATGAAAGACAACGCCATCGGGTAGAGGTAGACAGCGCGCAGGAAGCCTTCCGCCCGGATGCGCTGATCCAGCAGGATGGCCAGCAGCAGGCCGGTAGCGAGGCACAGCACGATGAACAGACTGCCGAAGATGCCCAGGTTCCTGAGCGCCGTCCACCAGCGTTCGTTCGCGAACAGCGTGACGTATTGCACCAGCCCTGCGAACTCGTAGCGCGGCAGCAGGCGCGATTCGGTGAAGGACAGCCAGGCGGTCCAGAGGATGAAGCCGTAGACGAAGATGAGCGCGCACAACAGCGTCGGGCCGAGCACGATCTTCGGCAACGCGGTCTCGAAGTAATCGGCGAAGCCCTTGCGCGGCCGCACGAGCGCCGCGCCGGCCGCCACCGGAGGGGGATTCACGCGCCTCCCGTCTTGGTGAATCGCACAGCCCGGCAGGGCCCGCGTGGCCCTGCCGGTCTCTTGTTCTAGCTCTTCTTGCCGGCGACAGCCATTTTCTCGGCCGCCTGCTTCGGGGTCATGCTCGGGGTGTTCATGAACGCCGTGACGACGTCGAACATGGCGCCCTTGTTGGCGGGCGGCATGGCCATTTCATGTGCCCAGCTCGGAACCAGCGCACCGGTCTTGGATGAGGCGACGAACTCCGCGGCCGAGTCCTTGGCGCACTGGTCGAACTTGTCCAGGTTCATGCCCAGGCGCACCGGAATCGATCCCTTGTTCAAGTTGAAGACCTCTTGGAAATGGACGTCCATGATGGCGGAGGCAAGGTCTTTCTGCGCTTTTTGTTTGCTCGCATCCTTCTGCTGGAACATGATGAAGCTGTCGATGTTGAAGGTGTAGGCGCCCTTGTTACCCGGGGCGGGTGCGCAGATGTAGTCCTTGCCCGCGACCTTGCCGGCCGCCGTGAACTCGCCCTTAGCCCAGTCGCCCATGAATTGCATGCCGGCCTTGCCGTTGATCACCATGGCGGTGGCCAGGTTCCAATCGCGGTTGGCGGCGTCCTTGTCGATGTACTTCTGGACCATGCGCAGCGTAGCGAAGGATTTCTCCATCGTCGGGCTGTTCAGCGCCTTGGGATCCAGTGCCACAAACGCCTTGTGGTACCACTCGGCCCCGCCCACGCCTAGCGAGATCGACTCGAACAAAGTGGCGTCCTGCCACGGTTGTCCACCGTGTGCCACCGCGATTAAGCCGGCCTTCTGGATCTTGTCCGCAGCTACCGCGAACTCGTCCCAGTTGGTCGGGATCTTGGCGCCCGCCTTCTTGAATACCTCGGGATTGGCCCACATCCAGTTCACGCGGTGCACGTTCACCGGCACGGCGACGTAGTGGCCCTGGTACTTCATTACATCGCTGACCACCGGCGGAAGCAGAGAATTCCAGTTGCCGGCCTTGGCGACGTCGTCCAGGTTGGCGAACACGCCCTCAGCAGCCCACTCCTGGATTCCAGGCCCTTTCACCTGCGCGGCGGTGGGCGGTTGGCCGGACACCACGCGCGACTTGAGCACGGTCATGGCGGTCTCACCGCCGCCGCCGGCCACGGCGAAGTCCTTCCAGGTGTCGCCCTTGGCTTCGAGCTCCTTTTTGAGCTCGGCCACCGATTTGGCTTCGCCGCCCGAAGTCCACCAGTGCAGAACCTCGACTTCGCCGGCATACACGGGCGCGCATGGCGCCATAGCGATCGCGCCTAGGGCGATCGCGACCAGGGATCGTTTCATGAGTTCTCCTCCAGGAGGGTAGTTTTGATGCTGTTTGATTTCGTCTCGCGTCGGCTCCGACGCGGGCGCGAGGCCTACTATACGAAGCCAAGGCTTAGGGGCTCTAGCGAGCTTCCCAGGCAATGACGCGCGGGCGCTTGCGCCTGGAGTAGAATCGCGCTTACGCCCTCGCTTTCCTCAACTCTTCCGGAGCAGCTTCCATGACGATCCGCGTCGCCATCAACGGCTATGGCCGTATTGGCCGCAACATACTGCGCGCCCTTTACGAATCCGGGCGCAACAAGGACATCCAGATCGTGGCTGTGAACGATTTGGGCAGTCCAGAGACTAATGCGCATCTCACGCGCTACGATACGGTGCATGGGAAGTTCAAGGGGACCGTGGTGGTCGAAGGCGATGCCATGGTCGTCAACGGTGATCGCATCAAGGTGCTGGCCCAGCGCGATCCGTCCCAGTTGCCGTGGAAGGACCTGGGCGTGGACGTCGTCCTCGAGTGCACAGGCTTGTTCACCAGCAAAGAGAGGGCCTCGGCACACCTGAAAGGCGGCGCCAAGAAAGTCATCATCTCCGCGCCCGGCGGCAAAGATGTCGATGCCACGATCGTGTACGGCGTGAACCACAACGTGCTCAAGAGCACCCACACCGTCATCTCCAACGCCTCTTGCACCACCAACTGCCTCGCCCCGCTGGTCAAGCCGCTGCACGACAAGATCGGCGTGGTGTGCGGACTGATGACCACCATCCACGCCTATACCAACGACCAGGTCCTGATCGACGTGTACCACGAGGATCTGCGCCGGGCGCGGTCTGCCACCCAGTCGCAGATCCCGACCAAGACCGGAGCCGCGGCAGCGGTCGGCCTCGTGTTGCCCGAGCTCGCGGGCAAGCTGGACGGCTATGCCATCCGGGTGCCGACCATCAACGTGTCGCTGGTGGATTTGAGCTTCATCGCCAAGCGTCCAACGTCCGTCGATGAGGTGAACGCGGTCTTGAAAGCCGCCTCTGAAGGCGAGCTGAAAGGTATCCTCGCCTACAATACGGCGCCGCTGGTGTCGATGGATTTCAACCATGACCCGCACTCGAGCACCTTCGACGCGACGCTGACCAAAGTATCCGAGGCGACCTTGGTCAAAGTCTCAGCCTGGTATGACAACGAATGGGGCTTCTCGAACCGTATGCTGGATACAACAGTCGCTCTGATGAACGCAAAGTGACGACAGCAGCTTGGCCCCACTCGTTGCGGCGAAGGCTAACATCGCTTGCGATGTTAAGGGCGCCTCTGGCGCCCGGCCGGAGCCACAACGCGCAAGCGTTCAACAGGATGCTGGATACGACAGTGGCGTTGATGAATGCCAAGTAGACGGTAACGAAGGCACCCCATTCGTTGCGGCGAGGCTAACATCGCTCGCGATGTTAAGGGCGCCTTCGGCGCCCGGCCGGAGCCACAATGAGCCACGCACTGCGTACACGTGGCTCGTGGTTCGTAGCTCGTAGTCAAGCCTCGAATGACGAATCACGAACCATGAATCACGAACCACGAATCACGGTACTTCCATGGCAATCCTCAAAATGACCGACCTCGACCTCGCGGGCAAGCGCGTGCTGATCCGCGAGGACTTCAACGTTCCATTGCAAGACGGCGTTATCAGCGACGACACGCGCATTCGGGCTTCGCTTCCGGGGATCAAGTACGCGCTGTCCAAGGGCGCACGGCTGCTGCTGGTGTCGCACCTGGGTCGCCCGACCGAAGGCCAGTTCGACGAGAAGGAATCGCTGGCGCCGGTCGCGAAGCGTTTGTCCGAGCTGCTGGGGAGCGAGGTCCCGCTCAAGCGCGATTGGCTCGATGGGGTGAGTGTAGAACCGGGCAAGGCGGTTTTGTTGGAGAATTGCCGCTTCAACAAGGGCGAGAAGAAGAATGACGATGGTCTCGCGCGCAAGATGGCGGCGTTGTGCGATATCTACGTGAACGATGCCTTTGCCACGGCCCATCGCGCCGAGGCCACCACCCACGGCATAGCCAAGTATGCGCCGGTGGCCTGTGCCGGCCCGCTGCTGTCCGCGAGCTGGAAGCGCTCGGCAAAGCGCTGCAGACGCCGAAACGGCCGTTGGTGGCGATCGTCGGTGGCGCCAAGGTTTCCACCAAGCTCACCATTCTCGCGGAGCTCGCGCGCAAAGTGGATCAGCTCATCGTGGGCGGCGGGATCGCCAACACCTTCATGCTGGCCGCCGGAATGCCGATCGGCAAGTCGCTCTCGGAGCCCGACCTGGTGGCCGAAGCGAAGAAAGTCATGGCGCAGATCAAAGCACAGGGCGGTGACGTTCCCTTGCCGGTCCGATGTCGTGGTCGCGAAAGAGTTGTCCGCGACGGCAGCCGCGACGACCAAGGAAGCATCGCAGATCGCCGCGGACGATCTGATCCTGGACATTGGGCCGAAGACCGCCGCGCGCCTGAGCGAACTGCTGAAGCAAGCCGGCACCATCGTCTGGAACGGACCGCTGGGCGTGTTCGAGCACGATCAGTTCGCGGCGGGCACGCGCGCCATCGCCCAGGCCATTGCCTCCTCGCCTGCCTTCTCGTTGGCCGGTGGGGGCGAGACCGTCGCCGCCTTGGCCAAGTTCGGAGTGACCGACAAGATCGGCTACGTATCCACTGCGGGCGGCGCCTTCCTCGAGTTCCTCGAGGGCAAGAAGCTCCCCGCGGTGGAAATCCTCGAACAGCGCGGCGCAGGCAAAGCCGTTTGAACGAATGCAACGAAGCACAAAGATCGTAGCCACCCTCGGTCCGGCAAGCAGCGAGCGCGACGTGCTCAAGCGGATGATTGCGGCCGGCGTGGACGTCGTGCGGATGAATTTCTCGCACGGACAGCGCGAGGATCACATCCAACGCGCGGAGCTGCTGCGCGAGGTATCGCGCGAGCTCGAACGCACCGTGGGGGTCATGGTCGACCTGCAAGGCCCGAAGATACGCATCGGCCAGTTCGAGAGCGGCCGTATCCGGTTGGAAAAGGGCGCCCCATTCGTGCTCGACGCCGACTCCGGGATTGGAAACCAGGAGCGCGTTGGCCTGGATTACAAAGAGCTCCCGCGCGACGTCAGGACAGGAGATGTGCTGCTGCTGGACGATGGCCGCATCGTGCTGGATGTGCGCGAGGTGCAGGGGAGCCAGATTCGCACCGTGGTGCGCCACGGCGGCGACCTGTCCAACAACAAGGGGATCAATCGCCAGGGCGGTGGGCTGACCGCCCCGGCGCTGACCGCCAAGGACATGGAGGACATCAAGACCGCCACGCAGCTGAAGGCGGACTTTCTCGCGGTTTCCTTCCCCAAGAGTGGCGCCGACATGTACATGGCGCGCGAGCTGATGCGTGCGGCCGGCGGCCAGGCGCTGCTCATCGCCAAGATCGAGCGCGCCGAGGCGATCACGGCGCTGGCGGAGATCATCGATGCTTCCGATGGCATCATGGTGGCGCGCGGCGATCTCGCGGTGGAGGTGGGCGATGCGGCGGTCCCCGCGATGCAGAAGCGCATGATCCGGCTGGCGCGCGAGCGCAACAAGCTCACCATCACCGCTACGCAGATGATGGAGTCCATGATCACCAGTCCCGTGCCTACGCGCGCGGAGGTGTCGGACGTGGCCAACGCCGTGCTGGACGGCACCGATGCGGTGATGCTCTCGGCCGAAACGGCGAGCGGGAAGTATCCGGTGGAGACGGTCGAGGCCATGGCCCGTATCTGCCTCGAGGCGGAGAAATCCAGCGAGGTGACGCTGGACCGCGAATTCCTGGATCGCGTGTTCACGCGCGTGGACCAGTCCATCGCCATGGGCGCGCTGTTCACCGCCTACCACCTGAAGGTGAAGGCGATCGCGGCGCTCACCCAGTCCGGCTCCACCGCCCTGTGGATGTCGCGGCTCAACTGCGGCGTGCCGATCTACGCGCTGACGCCCGAGGTGTCCACCCGTTACCGCCTGTCCCTGTTCCGCGACGTCTACCCGCTCATGCTTCAGTACGTGGGAGACAACCGCGAGACGCTGCTGCGCTTGGCCGAGGAAAAGCTGGTCGAGGCGGGCGCGGTGCGAGCGGGAGACCTCATCGTGCTCACGGTTGGCGATCCCATCGGCCAGCCCGGCGGCACCAACACGCTCAAGATCATCAAGGTCGGCGAGCACTGGGGCTGATGGCGGGGCCGCAATGAGCGCGACGCTGGTGGGAATCGTCATGGGCAGCGACAGCGACTGGGAGGTCATGCAGCACGCTGCGCGTCAGCTGGATCAGTTCGCGGTCGCGTACGAAGCCCGCGTGGTGTCTGCGCACCGTACCCCGGACGACATGTTCCGCTACGCCGAGGCGGCCGCGCAGCGCGGGCTGAGATGCATCATCGCCGGTGCCGGCGGCGCCGCACACCTTCCCGGCATGCTGGCCGCGAAGACCACACTTCCCGTCCTCGGCGTGCCGGTACCCGGCCGCCACCTGCAGGGTCTCGATTCGCTGCTGTCGATCGTGCAGATGCCGAAGGGTGTGCCGGTCGCCACCTTCGCCATCGGCGAAGCCGGGCGCCATCAACGCAGCGTTGTTCGCGGTCGCGTTGCTGGCCGTCACCGATGCGGCGCTGGCGCAGAAGCTACGCCAGTTCCGCAGTTCACAAGAAGCGGCGGTGAGAGCGATGCAGCTGCCGCCGCTGAAATGATCCCGCCCGCATGATCGCTCCCGGCGCCTGGCTTGGGCTGCTTGGTGGCGGCCAGCTCGGCCGCATGTTCACCATGGCGGCTCAGAGCATGGGCTACAAAGTGGTCGTCCTCGATCCCGGCAGCCACAGCCCGGCCGGCAGCGTTGCGGACGATCACATCGCCGCCGATTATCTCGATCCAGGTGCTCTGCAGGAGCTCGCATCGCGTTGCGCTGCGGCCACCACGGAGTTCGAGAACGTTCCGGCGGCCGCCTTGCGCTTCCTGGCGCGCCACTGCGTCGTGAGCCCTTCCGCGGACAGCGTCGCCGTGGCGCAGGACCGCATCGCCGAGAAAGAGTTTCTCGCCGGCGGCAGGCATCGAAGTCGCCCCGTATCGCGCAGTGCTTCGGGAGCAGGATCTGGACGAGAGCGCTGGCCCCGTTGCTGCCCGGCATCCTCAAGCGCAGCCGGCTGGGGTACGACGGTAAGGGGCAGGCGCGGGTGACGACATTGGAGGAGGCGCGCGCGGCGTTCGTGAAGCTGGGCGCTCAGCCCTGCGTGCTGGAGCGGCTGCTGCCGCTTGGAGCTCGAGCTCTCGGTCGTTGTCGCACGCGGCTTCGACGGCTCCGTCGTGAGCTGGCCCGTAGCCGAGAACCAGCATGCGCACGGCATCCTCGACATCAGCGTCGTGCCAGCGCGGATATCGAAGGCGCTGGCTGAACAGGCGCGCGCCGCAGCGGTGACCGTCGCCTCGCGCCTGAGCTACCACGGGGTGCTATGCGTGGAGTTCTTCGTGCTGCGCGATGGCCGGATGCTGGCGAACGAGATCGCGCCGCGGCCGCACAACAGCGGGCACTACACCATCGACGCCTGCGTCACCTCCCAGTTCGAACAGCAGGCCCGCGTCCTCTGCGGCGTGCCGCTGGGCGCGACGGATCTGCATTGCCCTGCGGCCATGGTCAACCTGCTGGGGGAGCTATGGGCCGACGGCGAGCCGCGGTGGGAGCATGTGCTGCGCCACCCCGGCGCCAAGCTGCATCTGTACGGCAAGGCCGAGGCACGGCCCGGCCGCAAGATGGGTCACTTCACCGTGCTTGCGGAGAGCGGCGACGCGGCGCTGGCAATCGCCCTGCAAGCGAAGTCGCTGTTGCTGTCCGAGGCGCAGGCGGGCAGACTCAAGAGCGCGTGAAGCCAAAACCGGCGGCAACGCATGGCAAGCCAGAGTGGTCCGCCCGAATCCGCCGCCGACTCTACCCGATGACCAAGAGCCTGTTCGAATCGACCCTTCGCTCTGTCCGGCTGCTTCATCGCGGCAAAGTGCGCGACATCTACGCGCGTGGATGACGAGCGCTTGCTGATCATCCAGACCGATCGGCTGTCCGCCTTCGACGTGGTCCTGGCCAGTCCTGTTCCGGGCAAGGGCGAAGTGCTCACGGCGCTGTCCAATTTCTGGTTTCGTCGGCTCGCGCACATCATTCCCGAACCATCTGCTCGACGTCGCACCCGAATCGGTGGTGTCGAGCCGACGAGCGCGATCAAGTCGCAGGCCGTGCCTTCGTGGTTCGCCGTCTGCAACCGCTGCCGATCGAAGCCATCGTGCGCGGCTATCTAGCCGGGTCGGGCTGGAAGGAGTACCGGAACTGCGGCGCAATCTGCGGCATCGCGCTGCCTGCGGGATTGCAGGAGGCCGACAAGCTGCCGCACGCGATCTTCACGCCATCCACCAAGGCGCCCGCCGGCACCCACGACGAGAACATTCCCTTCGCGCAAGCGGAACAGCTGCTCGGTTCCGCCGTCGCTGCACAGGTCCGCGACAAGGCCGTCCAGCTCTACACCGAAGCCGCAGAGTATGCGCGCACGCGCGGTATCATCATCGCGGATACCAAATTCGAGTTCGGCACCGACGCGGCCGGCCAACTCTATCTGATCGACGAGGCGCTGACGCCCGACTCCTCGCGTTTCTGGCCGGCTTCGCAGTACGTCGTCGGCAGCAGCCCGCCCAGTTTCGACAAGCAGTTCGTGCGCGACTGGCTGGAAGCGCACGGCTGGGACAAGAAGCCGCCGGCTCCCGCGCTTCCCCTCGACGTGCTGGTCAAGACAGCACAGAAGTATCGCGAAGCGCTGCGATTGCTGATACCGAGCCAACCCACCTGAGGCCCGAGGGACGCAGTTGCGCCCCGCGGGTTGCGCGGTAGATGAGCCTCGTTTCCGATTCCGAAATTGCCCGTGCGGCCGCGATCCTGCGCGCAGGCGGGCTGGTGGCGTTTCCGACCGAGACGGTCTACGGTCTGGGCGCCGATGCGTCCAATGCCAGTGCTCTGCGCCGGATGTTCGCCGCCAAGGGACGCCCGTCAGACCATCCGGTGATCGTGCACTTGCAGGCAGCGGAGGAGCTCACGCGTTGGTCGCGTGAGATGCCGGCGATCGCGCAGCGGCTGGCCGATCGGTTCTGGCCTGGGCCGCTCACGCTCGTGCTCCAGCGCGCAGCCGGCGTATTGGACGCGGTCACCGGAGGGCAGGAGACGGTGGGGCTGCGCGTGCCGGCGCACCCGATGGCTCGACGTCTGTTGCAGGCTTTCGGCGGCGGGATCGCGGCGCCGTCGGCAAATCGTTTCGGCCGCGTCAGTCCAACCACCGCACAGCACGTGCGCGATGAACTCGGCGGCGCCGTAGACCTAATTCTCGACGGCGGCGCATGCGAAGTCGGAATCGAATCGACCATCGTGGATCTGTCGACCGGCGCAGCGATTCTGCTGCGTCCCGGCCGGATCAGTGCCACGGCGATTGAACAGGTGACAGGACAACCGGTCTTGTCCGCCACATCCGCGTCGCCACGCGCATCGGGTACTCTTGCTGCGCACTATGCGCCGACGATCCCTCTTAGGCTCGCTACCCCCAGGAGTCTCGAGCGGATCGTGCGGGAGCACGCCGCCGTGGGCCCAGTAGCCGTACTGGCGCGCCGCGACCGTCCGCCCCGACTCTACTGCCGCAACATGGCAGATCGCCGCCGGCGAGCCCCGGGCTTACGCGCATGACCTCTATGCGCTGTTGCGGTTTTTCGAGCGCTCAGGGTGTGCCTTGATCGTTGTCGAAGCACCACCACGCGGCGTAGCGTGGGACGCTGTTCGCGATCGTCTCACCCGGGCTGCCGCAGGCAGCGGCATCGGCCCTGACGGGGCCTGACCGGTGTGGGCGAACGCTAATGAGCCCGGCCTACCACGTCGCGGTAGCAGTGCCAGCTGGCGTGCGCCAGCAGTGGGAAGATGATGACCAGGGGGATCATCAGAGCGGCAAATCCGATGCCGGTTAAGACCGCGATCAGTGCTGCCCATAGCAACATGGTGCTCGGGTTGGTGCGGATGGCGTCAAGGCTGGTGGACACTGCAGTTAACGCGTCGACGTCGCGGTCGAGCATCATCGGCAGCGAGACCACGCTGAAGCAAAACACGACGACCGCCAGCACTCCGCCCACGAACAAATATGCCGTGACGAGTTCCAGATAGGCGCCTGAAAGCCACACTTCCGCAGCGAAGTGCGCGAGCCCGGGCACATCACCACGATAGAACAGCGCAAACAGGATTGCCGAGATCCGCTCCCACGTCATCAGCACGAACGCCAGCCCGAGCCCGTATAACGCAATCGAGCCGCGATTCTGGCGCCAATCATCGAACAGATGCAGCCAGTCGATCGGCTCGCCGCGCTCCAACCGGCGCGATAGCGCGTAGAGATTGATCGCGAGAACCGGCGCGACGAGCAAGAACCCGGATGCCAGAGCCGGAGCGAGGTGTGTGTAGTCTCGCGAGAGCCAGAGCAGAATGCCGCCGGCGAGCGTTGCAAGCACGCCGTACACGAGGCTGATGGACGTCGTCCGCCACATATCGTCCCATCCCTTTGCCAGCCATAGGAATGGAGCGGTGGCCGCGACACGGCGGACGTGAGGCGTATCGGAAGGATCCGGGTGCAAGAAGGCGAGTGCCATCGCGGGCCCCTTGAAGCGTCCGCTGATCAGGCCACTGCGCGCGCCGTCCGCACGCCTGGGGTCATGGGTGTCGCAAGGTAGTCCAGCGCGGCTTGCACGCCTCCCTTGCGAATCGGCACCCCGGCCAGGCCCAGGCCCATCTCCACTCCACACAGCGTGCCGGCCAACATGAGATCGTTGAAATGGCCCAGGTGGCCGATGCGGAAAACCTTACCTTTGAGCTTGCCCAGCCCGGCGCCGAGCGACATGTCGAACCGCTCCAGGATCACCTTGCGCACGTGGTCGGCGTCGTGACCTTCAGGCATCACCAGGGCGGTCAGTGAACTGCTGTATTCGCCGGGATCCAGGCACAGGATTTCCAGCCCCCAGGCGCGGACCGCGCGACGGGTGGCCTCCGCGTGCCGCGCATGACGCGCAAAGACGTTGTCCAGGCCTTCCTCCTGCAGCATGGCGAGCGCCTCGCGCAAACCGTAGAGCAGATTCGTGGCGGGCGTATAGGGGAAGAAGCCGGTCTGGTTCGAAGCCAGCATCTCCTCCCAGTTCCAGTACGCGCGCGGAAGGCGTGCCGACTTTGCCGCCTGCAGCGCCTTCTCGTTCACGGCGTTGAAGCTCAGGCCCGGCGGCAGCATCAGGCCCTTCTGCGAACCGCCTACCGTCACGTCCACGCCCCATTCGTCCATGCGGTAGTCGATGGAAGCGAGCGACGAAATGGTGTCCACCATCAGCAGCGCGGGATGTCCGTTGCGGTCGAGCGCTTGGCGCACCTCCGGTACGCGCGTCACTGCGCCGGTGGAGGTCTCGTTGTGCACTACGCATACCGCCTTGATCTCGTGTGCGCGGTCTTCTTCCAGCCGCGCCTCGATCGCCAGAGGATCGGCTCCACGGCGCCAGTCGCCGGGAATGAAGTCGACCTCGAGTCCGAGCCGGCTGGCCATCCGCCGCCACAGCGTCGCGAAGTGGCCGGTCTCGTACATCAGCACACGGTCACCCGGGGACAAGGTATTGACCAGCGCGGCCTCCCAAGCGCCGGTGCCCGAAGCCGGGTAGATGACGACCGGATGGCGGGTCTGGAAAACGCGCTTGATGCCCTCGAGAACCTGCATGCCCAGTGCGGCAAACTCCGCGCTGCGGTGGTCGAGCGTCGGGTTGTCGATGGCGCGCAGGACTCGGTCCGGCACGTTGGTAGGGCCGGGAATCTGGAGAAAATGGCGGCCGGTGTGGAGGGGCATGGGGGCAGGCTCGGCGGTGGAGGAACCGCTCAGCCTACCGAAACTCTCCCCCGCGCTCAACCCGAGCCTGGGGAAGCTCCGCATAACCGACACCTAGGGTAAGATGATCCAGGGCATTGAGAAGAATGTCCGCAAATCGAGACCATGAACGCCCCTGCTGTAGCTGTTCAGTTCCATCCCCGCGCCGCAGCGCGCGCCACCTCCGCCCTCGAGAAGCGCCTGCTCAAGGAAGTCGACGGCGAAGTGCTGTTCGATGCCTTCTCGCGCGGGCGCTACAGCACCGACGCTTCCATTTACCAGGTGGAGCCGGTGGGCGTGGTCGTGCCTCGCAGTCCGGAGGCGGCACGCATTGCGCTGCAGATCGCTGTCGCGGAAGGCGTGCCGATCCTGCCGCGCGGCGCCGGCACCTCCCAGTGTGGCCAGACTGTGGGCGCGGCGCTGGTCATCGACAACTCCAAGTACCTCAACCAGGTCATCGCGTTCGACGCCGCAGGCGCGCGAGGTCACGGTGCAGCCCGGCGTCGTGCTCGACCGTCTCAACGCTTTCCTCAGACCACACGGGCTTGTGGTTCCCGGTGGACGTGTCGACTTCGGCCCAGGCGACCATCGGCGGCATGGCCGGCAACAACTCCTGCGGGTCGCGCTCGATCCGCTACGGCAACATGGTGCACAACGTTCTCGGCATCGAGGCATGGCTTCCGAGCGGCGACGAGCTCAGCTTCGGCCCGGTCGAGGATGTGGCGCGCGGCTCGAGCGCCTATCGCGCTTTGATCGAGAAGGTTCACGCCATCGCCAGCCGTGAAGCAGCGGAGATCGATGCGCGCTGGCCGAAGGTGCTGCGCCGGGTGCAGGGCTACAACCTGGATATGGTTTTACCGCGCACCGTCCCACAATCTTTCGCACCTCCTGGTGGGCTCCGAAGGAACGCTCGCGTACTCGCAGCGCTTGCGTCTGAAGCTGGCGCCGATCCCGAAGCACAGGGTGTTGGGCGTGTGCCACTTTCCCACCTTCTACCAGGCGATGGACGCGTCCCAGCACATCGTGAAGCTCGACCCGGACGCGGTGGAGCTGGTCGACCGCACGATGATCGACCTGGCGCGCGGCAACCCTGCTTACCGCTCGATCGTGGAGCGGTTCCTGAAGGGGGAGCCCGACGCAATCCTGTTGGTTGAGTTCGCGGGGGAGCAGTACGCGGACCAGGCGCGCAAGCTCACGCAGCTCGTCTCCATGATGGGAGATCTCGGTTTGCCGGGCTCGGTCGTCGAAGTTACCGACGTGGCGCTCCAGCGCGACATCTGGGAAGTACGCAAAGCCGGGCTCAACATCATGATGTCGATGAAGGGCGACGGCAAGCCGGTGTCCTTCATCGAGGATTGCGCGGTCCCGCTCGAGCACCTGGCCGAGTACACCGACAAGCTCACGCGCGTATTCGAAAAGCATGGCACCAAGGGTACGTGGTACGCGCATGCCTCGGTCGGCACGCTGCACGTGCGCCCGGTGCTGAATATGAAAACCGACGGCGCCCAGAAGATGCGGGCGATTGCCGAGGAAGCCTGCGCTCTGGTCAAGCAGTACAAGGGCGCGTATTCGGGCGAGCATGGCGATGGGCTGGTGCGATCCGAATGGATCGAGCCGATCCTGGGCGAACGTCTGGCGCGGGCCCTGGCCGAGGTCAAGGAACTGTTCGATCCCAAGAGGCCTGATGAACCCCGGGCAAGATCGTTCACCCGAGCCGGATGGACGATCGCTCGCTGTTCCGTTTCAAACCGGGCTACGCAGCGCCCGAGCTCGACACCGTGCTGGACTGGAGCGAATGGGGCGGCTTCGATCGCGCCGCGGAGATGTGCAACAACAATGGTCATTGCCGAAAATTCGACGCGGGAACCATGTGTCCTTCTTTTCGCGCTACTGGCGATGAGCAGCACCTTACCCGTGGGCGCGCCAATACCTTGCGGCTCGCGCTGACGGGCCAACTCGGACCCGACGCGCTGACTTCCCCTGCGATGTACGACACGCTACAGCTTTGCGTGAGCTGCAAGGGTTGCCGGCGGGAATGTCCGACCGGTGTGGACATGGCCAGGATGAAGGTGGAAGTGTTGTACCACTACACGCGCCGTCACGGCCTGACGGCGCGCCAAAAACTCATCGCCTTCCTGCCGCGCTACGCGCCGTGGGCTTCGCGCTTGGCGCCGTTGCTGAATGCGCGCGACACGATCCCGGGCTTGGCAGCGATCAGCGAAAGGTGCCTCGGGATCTCGTCCAAGCGGAAGCTGCCGAAATGGCGCCGGGATGTTTTTACGGGAACTTCTGCGCGCCTTGCCGCTCGCCCTTCCGGACGCGCTGGCACCGCGAATTCCACATCCGAAGTCGTCCTGCTCGCGGACACTTTCAACAACTACTTTGAGCCGGAGAACCTGCAGGCTGCGCAGGATGTACTGATTGCAGCGGGCTACGCCGTCCACGTCGCAGCCGCGCGAGATGGCGCGCGCCCGCTGTGCTGCGGACGCACCTTCCTTGCGGCGGGGCTGGTGGAAGAAGCTCGAGCGGAGGCACGCCGGCTGATCGAGGCCGTCGAACCTTTTGCCGCACGCGGCGTGCCGATCGTAGGCCTCGAGCCCTCTTGCCTGCTTACGCTCAGGGACGAGTTGCTATGCTTGTTTCCGCGCCAGGCGGTGGAGACGGTTTCGCGCCAGGCACTGTTGTTCGAGGAGTTCCTGGCGCGCGAGCTTGCCGCAGGTCGTCTGAGGCTGCCGCTCGAAGCGCAGGCGGGCAAGCGCGCGCTGCTGCATGGGCATTGCCATCAGAAGGCCTTTGGCGCCATGCCATCGGTAGAGCAGGCGCTGCGCCTGATCCCCGGTCTCGCGGTCGAGACCGTCGTGTCGAGCTGCTGCGGCATGGCCGGCGCGTTCGGCTACGAAGCGGAACACTTCGAAATGTCGATGCGCATGGCCGAGGCGAGCCTCCTGCCGAGCGTGCGCTGCGGCACAGCCCGATACCCTGATCGTCGCGGACGGCACCAGCTGTCGGCATCAGATCCTGGACGGGGCGGGGCGCGAGGCGGTGCACGTAGCCCGGGTGCTGCGGGCCGCGTTGCCGCGCGCGTCGTCCAGGCAGCTTGGATGAGCCGGGCAGCCAAGACCTTCCTCGGTTTCGTCTTGCCGAGTCTGTGCAACGTCGGCATGGCTGCGTGGCTAGCGTTTCACCTCTTGACGGGCCCGGCCTATGGGCGGAGCCTGAGCTTCCGTGCCTTCGTGGCCTTCTATGCAATCGGCGGATTTGCCATCGTGCTGTCTTGCGCAGCCGCGTTCCTGCTTCTGGCCACTGATCAGCCTCCGGCTCACGACTTCGCGGCCCGCAGGCGCTGGCTGACGCTTGCGCTGATCAACACGACCGTGCCGAGTCTGCTTATGCTGGCTTTGATATGGCTGCGGTAGGAGAGGGCCGATGACGTCCGAGTCGAAATGGAAGTTCCACGGTGTCCGCGTGGTCAAAGGCACCGAGCTCGACACCAACACAGCGCAGACACCGGGCATGAACCGCGCGGCCGCGATCACGAAAGCGCGCGCCGGCGCGGAGAAGCTGTGGGCCGGCACGGTGGTCATCCATCCCAAGGCGAAGACCGGTGCGCATCACCACGGCCCGCTGGAAAGCGTGATTTACGTCGTCAGCGGCAAAGCGCGCATGCGCTGGGGGGAGAGCCTCGAATTTGTAGCCGAGGCGGGGCCGGGAGACTTCATCTACGTTCCGCCGTACGTGCCGCACCAAGAGATCAACGCGAGCGACGATGCAGCCGCTGTCATGCGTGCTGGTGCGCAGCGGGCAAGACCCCGTCGTGGTGAACCTGGATCTTCCTGCAGTCGAGAAGCCGGAGCAGGTGCACTGGGTGGACGACATCCACCCTGATCCGACGGCCGCCCCAAAGCCCAAGCGCTGACACGCGCTCAGCGGCGATCGCTGACCACGCGATCCGCGCCTTCGGGTGATTCCAGGCGGTGCTCGAGCTCTCCAATATAAGCAGCCAGCGTGTTGCCGGCGTGCTCAATGTCGGTGCGAAGCGCTTGTTCCGCGGCGTCCACACGGGAAGCAAGCTTGGTGTCGGATTCACCGCTGAGGGTGCGCAATGACGCCAGCTCTTGAGCGAGAAAGGTCCGCAGCTCGGTGAAACGCGAAGCCTCCGCGCGGTCCGCCAGTTCGCGCTGGCTCTTGAGTTCTTTTGCGAGGCGCCGCGCTTCGAGCGCGGTCGTGGTCTGCAGATAGACGAAGAAGATCAAGAACGCTGTGATGATGGCGCCTGTCAGGATCAACATCAGCACGCCGAGCGGCGCCTGGACCGTAGTCACGATCAGACTGAGCTGGGTGGGCGTCGTGAATGCGGTCCAGTTAAATGCCGTGAACAGCGTCAAGACGGCCAGCAGAACCAGCAACACAATGGTGGGCAGCTTCACTCCGCTCTGCTCGCTGGAACCGTCGGCTCAGTTGCCGGCGTAACCCTGCGGTTGCGCGACGGGTGCGCGGGCGGTGATGGCGCGGCGGATGTCGGCCAGGGGCGCATCGTCCCGCAGCGTTGCTCGCCGGCCTTGGTGCTCAACTCCGAGCTCGCGCCACAGGCGTGTAAGATCGACCTGCACCGGAGCCGCACGCCACTCCTCATACATTTGCATCAGCACATCCACGCCCGTTGCCGCGTCTCCGGCCTTGAGCGCTTCGCGAATGGACCAGCGGTGCTCGAGCGTCCCGCCGCCTTCGAGGATCGCACGCAGCGCCTGCTGGAGGCCCACGCGGTTACCGGTACGGCTACGGATCTTCACGTCCGCCACGAGGCAGAACAATGCGCCGCCCCAATAGGTGCGCGCCCAGGTTGCAGTGAAATCGAGCCCGCGGTCGCCTTCGGCGGGCAGACCGTTCGGCATGTCGAGCGCGAACTCCGCCCACACCCGCTCGGGAGACAGTTGTCCGGCTTGAGCGCGCGCGATCGGTTCAACGTAGGTGGCGGCGCCTTCCTGGAGCCAGTCGTGCTCGTCAGCCAGTTGCGGCAAGGCCAAGTGCACGAATTCGTGCGTGAGAATCCAATCGGACGCAAACTCGGTTGCAGTGGTCTGACCACCCACGCCGACGCGGATGGACGCGCCGGAATGCGCGAACGTGCGCGCCCAACGCACCCCGCTGCCGTCCACGCGCTCGACCAGCAGACGCGCGTGCCGCACAGGGAAGCGTCCGTAGTAGGCATCGATCGCCTGAGTTGCCTGGTCGATCCAGGTGCGCACCTCGGGTATCGCATCGGCGCCCGCCAGCTTGCCGCCTTCGATGCGCAGCTCGACGCGTCGCTCCGACGGCGCCGCGAGGCTCGCGCCGGCAGTCGGATGCGGGGCATTGAGGCCGCTGCTGCCGCAACCTGCCACCGCGACGGCCAAGCAAATAGCCGTGAACAGACACGGACGGCGGTAGCCCAGCATAACGTATTCTTATGGTGAATGGTCTCAACGCCAGTATGCCTTGGCTGTGGCGCGGCGCAAGTGCCTCCGGTTGGCAGGTCGAAGCCTGCAATCTTCCTCAGTGGATGTCGGGCTCGGGTGTGGGCGCAGTTCCTTCGAGAAACCGGAAGTCGCACCCCTCGTTGGCCTGGGAAATGTTGTCCTGGAACAAGGCGCCGAAGCCGCGCTGATATTTCGGGGCAGGCCGGCGCCAGGCGGCACGGCGCCGTGAGAGTTCGTCCTCGCTTACCTTGAGATCGAGCCTGCGCGCGGACACATCCAACTCGATCAGGTCCCCGGAGCGGACCAGGGCGAGCGCCCCGCCGGCAAACGACTCCGGCGCCACGTGGAGAACACAGCATCCGTAGCTGGTGCCGCTCATGCGCGCGTCGGAGATGCGGACCATGTCGCGGACGCCCTGTTTGAGCAGTTTCTTGGGGATGGGCAGCATGCCCCACTCGGGCATGCCCGGCCCGCCCAGGGGTCCCGCGTTGCGCAGCACCAGAACCGAGCCGGCATCGACCTCGAGGGTCTCGGCGTCGATGCGCGCGGCCATGTCGTTGTAGTCCTCGAACACCACCGCTTTGCCCGTATGCTTCAGCAGCTTGGGGTCGGCGGCAGTCGGTTTGATCACCGCCCCGTCAGGGGCGAGGTTGCCGCGCAGGACCGCCAGCCCGCCGACCGCCTGCACCGGTTGCTCCACCGACGCAATGACCTGTCGTTCATAGCTCCTGGCGCCGGCGATGTTCTCACCGAGTGTCTTGCCGTTGACCGTCCTTTCTCCCAGGTTCAAATAGTCCCGCAGTTCCGCCAACAGCGCGCGTAGGCCACCCGCATAGTAAAAATCCTCCATCAGCCATTTGCCGGACGGACGCACGTTGGCGAGCAAAGGAATCTTCCGCGACATCGCGTCGAAGCGATCCAGATTCAACTTGATGCCCGCGCGACCCGCCATCGCTATCAGGTGAACGATGGCGTTGGTCGAACCCCCGAGAGCCATGAGCGCCATGATCGCGTTGTCGAACGACGCCGAGGTGAGCACATCGCGTGGCTTGAGATCCTCCCAGACCATCTCGACGATACGCCGGCCACAACCTTCGGCCATGCGCGAGTGTCCGGCGTCGGCTGCCGGAATGGACGCTGCACCGGGCAGCGTCAAGCCTAGCGTCTCCACCAGGCTGGTCATGGTCGAGGCGGTGCCCATCGTCATGCAGTGACCGGCGGAGCGGGCGATGCCCTCTTCGATTTCCTCCCACGCTTGCTCGTCGATGTTGCCGGCCCGCAGCTCCGCCCAGTACTTCCACGAATCGCTGCCGCTGCCCAGCGTATTGCCGCGCCAGTTGCCGCGCAGCATGGGACCGCCCGGCATGAAGACCGCGGGCAGATTCATGGACACGGCGCCCATGATCAGCGCCGGTGTGGTCTTGTCGCATCCGCCCATCAGCACGCAGCCGTCCGCCGGATACGAGCGCAGCAGCTCCTCCGTCTCCATCGCCAGGAAGTTGCGATACAGCATCGTGGTGGGCTTCTGGAACGGTTCGGACAACGAGATGGCCGGCATCTCGACCGGGAAGCCGCCGGCTTGCCAGATACCGCGCTTGACCTCTTCCGCGCGTTCGCGGAAGTGGCTGTGGCAGGGGTTGATCTCGCTCCAGGTGTTGATCACCGCGACGACAGGCTTACCCTCGTAGTCCTGGCGCGAGTAGCCCATCTGCAGAGTGCGCGAGCGATGACCGAAGGCGCGCAGATCCTTGGGGCCGTACCAGCGCGCGCTGCGGAGTTCCTCGATTTTTTTTCGTGGCATGGGATGTCTACTGAAAACGCGGGGTGGCTGTGGCTACCTTATCATTTCCGGCCGCGAGCCGATGGAGCGGGCTTCGGCACTTCACCCGCAAGCGCAGCTTGGATTTCCCCGTTGTCCTCGCGCAGCTCTGGCGGAATCCAGGGCAGCCCGATCGCGTGATAGACCGCTTCTTCGGTTTCGCCAGCGATGCGCTTGTCGTCCTTGAACACCCCGTACTCGTTGAGCTTCAGTCCCTTGTTCTGGGCGATGCGGCGGATCGCGATGTTGTGCGCCTTGGAACCGGTGAAGTACACCAGCGCCGCGCCGTAGCTCTCGTTTGGGACCACGCGAAGATCTACCTGCAGGCCGATCTTGAGCAGCACGCTGCTGCGCGTGGGCCCGTGGGCGAGCACCTCTTTGACTTCTTTGTCGGTGACGAAGCGTTCCATCACCGCGTCTGCGGACTCGGCGGTCACCACGATATCGAGGTCGCCGACCGTCTCGCGCATGCGGCGGAAGCTGCCCGCTACCGTAACCTGATCCACACCGGCCACCTTGCGCAACGAGAGGGTCAGCGCTTCGGCGTACGGGGCGGCGACCGCGTGCTTGAAGCGGCGCGCCCGGTTCAGCCGGGCCTGCGCCGTCTCGATGATCTTCTGCTCGATTTTTTCTCCGAAGCCGCGAAGCTGCCGTATCTGGCCTTCCTGCGCCGCCTGCAGGAGTTGCTCCAGGGTATGAATATGGAGCGCATGCCAGAGCAGCTTGACTCGCTTAGGCCCCAGCCCGGGAATCTTGAGCAACTCCCTGATCGCCGGCGGGATCTCCTCGTGCAGCCGTTCCAGGAACTCGCATTTGCCGGTATCGATGATCTCCTGGATCTTCTTCGCGAGGTCCTCGCCGATGCCGGGGATGTCGGTAAGCGTCGTGCCGCGCTGCATGAGCGTTGCGACGTCGCTGCCCAGCTCTCCGATGGACCGCGCCGCGTTCCGGTAGGCGCGCACCCGGAACGCGTTCGCGCCCTGGATGTCGAGCAGATCGGCGATCTCGTCGAAGATCGCCTCGATGGTAGCGTTGTGGACGGGGATGGCTTTACTCCGCCGCCGCGAGACTCACCCCAGCGCGGCTGCCGCCTGTTCGCGGTCGACTTCTGCGGCGAGCGCTTTGAGTGTGTTGGATACCGTGACCGAGTAAGCGGGCGCGGGTTCGAGCGAGCGCAGTGCTTCAGGCAGGCGCTTCAGCTGGCCGCGCGCGCGGTTGCGCGCCTGCTCCAGAGTTTCCAGACCGGGCAGACGGCGTCCGCCGCGCATGACCGGAGTGAGCAGCGGTTCGCCCGGCTGCACGTCGCCGTCCAGCGTGAGCAGATCGCCGGACATGCGGTCATCGCCGCCATAGCTGCGATACACCTGCTTACGACCCGGCCAGGTTGCCTTGCCTTCCGAGCGCTTGCGTCGCGCGCGGCCGGCGTACTCCTGCAGTTTGTAGGCGCAGTCGAAGGTGGGGACGTCGTAAGACGCGTCCATTCCGCTGCCGATGCCGAAACCGTCGATTGGCGCCCGTTTCGTCGAGAGCAGGTCGCGCAGCGCAAACTCGTCGATGCCTCCGCTGGCGAAGATCTTGACCTCGTTGAGCCCGCCGTCATCGAAGATTCGGCGCACTGCCCGCGCGTGCTCGGCGAGGTCGCCGCTGTCCAGGCGCACCGCGCGAATCTTGATCCCATCGCGCGCGAGCTTAGGGGCCAGCTGTACCACTTTCTTCGCCGCCGCCTCGGTGTCGTAGGTGTCGATCAGGAAGGTGATGTTGTCGGGATGGCTGCGAGCGTAGCTCTCGAACGCCTCCATCTCGGTGTCGTGCGCCTGGATGAAGGAATGCGCCATCGTCCCGAACAGCGGGACCCCGTACAGCTTCCCGGCCAGGACCGTGGCCGTGCCCGACATGCCAGCCAGATAGACGGCGCGCGCCGCGAGCAGCCCGGCCTCCGCGCCGTGCGCGCGGCGCAGTCCGAAATCCACCAGCAGCTTGTCCGGCGCCTGAATCACGGCCCGCGCCGCCTTGCTCGCGATCATGGTTTGAAAGTGGAACAGATTCATCAGCCGCGTCTCGACCAGCTGCGCTTCGGGCAGTGGCGCAACGATACGGACGATGGGCTCGTTCGCGAACAGCACTGTGCCCTCCGGCACTGCGTCGACGTCGCCGGTGAAGCGCAGCCGCGCGAGCTGGTCGATGAACTTGGGCGTAAAACGGTTCTGGCGCGCGAGCCACTCCAGCTCATCGGCTGTGCAGCGCAGACCTTCGAGATACTCGACTACTTGTTGCAGGCCGGCGGCAAGGAAAAAATTGCGTTGCTTGGGCGGCAACCGGCGGAAGAACAGCTCGAACACGGCACTGTCGGTCATGCCACGCTCGTAATAAGTCTGGAGCATGGTGAGCTGGTACAGGTCGGTGAGCAGGGCGCTCGCACCGGGATCGCCGGTGTGCAGGGCTTCCATCGCAGAAACGTTCTCTGGCTCTTCGCTGATCATTTGATCATAGCATGAGGCGCCAGCCTCCCCTGACCAAGCGGCGTAGGCTTGCATGACTTACCGCGCCCCCAACGCGCAGCGCGCGCCACTGTCGTTGACCTGAACTAGCGCTCCTGCCACTCGCGGCGGATCTCGAGCGCCACGACCAGCTCGGTCGTGTCGTCGCCGACCGCCCAGGACAGATCCAGCGTGACCGCTTGCATGATCTTCTCGAACCCGTCCTCCGACTGCGAGACGGTGTGATGCGGCCGCCCTGTGAGGCGCGCCGGTGGACTGCAAAGTACCTCCAGTGTGCCTCCCAGCACGCCGTCCTCCAGCGCCAACGTGGTTACCGATGCAAGCTCGATGGGTTGGCCAAATCCGCCCGGGATGCTGCCCTCATGCACGTAGCGACCGAGGAATCCATCGGCGCTGGGCATGGCCAGGTTGAGCTGCGTGTCGAAGCGTCCCGTGAGCGCTGCCCCGAAGCTGTAGCGTATCGTTACCCGGTTGTCGCTCAGCGAGATCCGCTTCTGCAACGTACCCTGCGGCAGAGTTGCCCGAAAGACTGCGGCGATGCCCTCTGACGCCGGAGCACGCTCGTAGCGAGGCGCTTCCCCTGGTCCGGCGGGGTCGGCGGCCCAGCTGTCCAGGAATAGAGCGCGCAGGCGCGTGTCGGGCTCCACATCCGACGGCGAGATCGCGTGCTTGAGCCGGACCCGATCGTGAGCCGACGCGATGCCGCCCGACTGTGCCTGCGCGTGCTCGCCCAGTGAAAGTTTGCGGTAGTAGTGCTCCTCGCGTCTGGCCAGCGCGTCGCCGAAGTTGTGATGCAGCGAGTAGGAGTCGAGCTCGATGACCGCGGCATCACCGTCCTCGCGCACCACTGCTTGCAGGACGTCGTTGTGCAGGAAGACCTCCTGTACGCCGTCTAGATCCGCGTCGTGCCGCTGTACCGCCAGGCGCGGCGCAAGCTCGTCCAGCTTGCCTTCGAGGGACACGATGGCGTTGTAGACGGCGCGCCTGAGATGCGGGAGGTACAACCCGCCGAACAGGCCGTGCCAGTAAGCGTCGTTGGCCTGCGCCTGATACAGCAGGGCGGTCAGCTCGGCGCTGCGCAGGGATGCCGGCAAAGCATGCAGGCGGCTCGACAGCGCGAGCATGCGCTTGTGCATCCAGTTGGACTCCGCATAGCGGGACAGGAAGTTCTTCCAGATCCCGCCGCGGATGAAGGCTTTGTCCCGCTCATAGCGCGCATGATCCTTTTCCTGCTTTATCAGGTTGGCGTAGGCATGGGCGCGCCCTGCGGGCAGCGTCCACTCGTTCATCTCGATGTACGAAGTGGTGGGTAGATAGATCACGCCGCGCGTGGGGACCGCGTTGCGGAAAGCGGCGAAGTGTTCGGTCTTGATGGCAGGAGAAGCGAGCACGCCTTCGATGAACTGTTCCAGCCATTTCTTCTCGTACACCCAGGCGTAGGTGTCTGGCCAGATGCCTAGCTTCTCGATGTCGTCGAAGTAGATCGCGGCCGCTGGATTGCGCGAGTCGGCCATCCGTTCGATATAGGACACCGTCTCCTGCGCCGGGGCGAAGGGGATGCGGTAGCGCAGGCCCTCGGAAATGGGGAACAGGTCGATCTGGCGGCCGTCCTCCTCGGTCGTGTAGTAACCGGCCAGTTCAGAGTGGTCCTTGCCTGCGCACAGGAAGTGATAGTCGTCGACGGTGGCGTACTGGATTCCCGCGTCGGCCAGCGCCGGAACCACGGTTGCTTCCCAGACGCGCTCGGTGAGCCAGGCCCCGGACGGGCGCCGGTGGGTCAGCCGTGCCAGTCGGTCCGACAGCGCGGTGACCTGTCCGATCCGGTCGCGGCTTGGCACGACCGCCAACACCGGCTCCATGTCCCCGCCACCGAACATCTCTACCTGGCCGCGCTCCACCATTTCGCGCAGCAGGCCCATGTCTTCGGGGTACTTGCCGAACAAGTACTCCAACAGCCAGCCGCTGAAGTGGACCGCGAAGCGGAACTCCGGGTAGCGGTAGAGCGTCTGCAGAAATGGGCGGTAACAGCGGGCGTGGGCGTCGTCGAGCACCTCAGAAAAATTGCCGACCGGCTGGTGCGCATGGACGCCGAGGAGCAACGAGACTCTGCCGTTCATTTACGAACTTCGGTTCGAACTGTCGGCGGGGTTGAATCTGCTGTCAGGCCGCGCGCCGCATGGCGCCGCCCAGGTCGGGATGGCCGCCGCCGCGGCTGATCGGCTCGGACAACTGCGCCGGGGCCGCAAGCTGCAGCAGTTGATACAGGTTGGCGAGGTTGGCGCGGAACAGGCGATCGAATATCGCCACCGACTCCGCCGGGTTGTAGTCCCCGAACCACCAGAACCAGTCCGAGCCTTCGCAGATCGCGAGCTGCCGCGCAGCCGCTTGCATTGCCGCGTCGTTCAAGCGCCCGCTGGCCATCACCAGGTTGTAGCACTGCTTGGCGGTGGCCAGCAGGTCCCAGGCACGGTTCTTCTGCTCCGAACCGATCCAGGTCGTGAGGTTGCCGTATACCCAGCTTCCAGCCACCAGCGGCGGCAACGGGCGGGCGAGGCTGTCGGTCGCGGATGCGCCCCCGAGATCGGCGAGGACCTCGCTGAACGTGGCGGTGCGGATCGAGGGATGCGACTCCAATGCGCGGTACAGCTCATCGAGAAAATAGAACGCGTTGTAGGGGTAGTACTCCCACGCGTTCTCGCCGTCCAGGATCACGCTGACGACGGGCGGCTCGCCCGCCGGCGCCCGCGCGCGGATTTGCTCCAGCTGCGCGATGAAATGAACCGTCGCATCCTTGCCGTTCCAACCCTTGTACTCGAAGCCGATCAGGTCGGACAGCACGTCGTCGCGGAAGAAGCAGTGCAGCCGATGCCCTTCGAGCTCGACGTGATACGGGCGGTACAAGAACTCACTGCGGATCCTCGGCCGCAAGCCCCGCTTTGTGCAGCGTGTTGGTCAGCACGCGCTGGCCGCTCGCGGTCCAGGCGATTTGGTGCTCCGCCAGCAGCTTGAGAAACGGGGTGGACAGGGCGCCTTCCGCCGGCCACACACCCGGCGCCGCCGCGTCGAAGCGGCGTCGATGACTGCGCTGCGCCGATTCGAGATGCCAGGTCAGGCGCGAGCGTCCACCGGAATAGTGGTCGGCCGCCGGCAAGGGCGCCTCCGGCGTGGCTTCGCGCGCGCAGCCGAAATCGAGCAGCGAGCGGGCCGATCGGATGGTAGTGCGGCGTGGTCGAGATTTCGACGCGCGCCGAATCGGCGAGTTTGCGGTAGCGGGGAATGATGTCGGTGATCAGCGCGCCGATCAGCTCGAACAGCGCGATCCGGTCGGCGTGGCTGAAGTTCTCGCCCCGGGTCATCAGCCGCACCACCGTCTCTTCCTTGCGGCGGACCGTCTCCCCGGTCCAGGACAGGTGGTACCAGGTCAGCAGATCGCCCAGGTATTGACCGGAGAGATAGCGCGCGGGATCGCCCTCGATCGATACGATGTACTGAAACAGATCGCGCAGCCGCTTGTAAGGCGTGAACGGCTCGATCATCTTGGTGTGGTTGGCGCGGAAGCACTGATTCAGCACCAGCTCCCGCTCCGCGGAAGTCGATGTCGTCCAGGTTCTCCCGCGCCAGCAGCCGCAGCAGCGGGTCGCGTATCTTGCCGGTCGCGAACTGGTCGGCGTAGTCCTCCAGCTGGTCGAGCAGGATCGGGACGAGGTTGACCACCGCGTGCACGCCCGGGTGATTCTCCAGGTGCGCCGCCATGTCGGTGTAGTCCTTGATGGCGTGCAGATAGACCCAGGGCTGGGTGAACTCGCCGGTGTTGAAGTCGCGGAAGTCCGGCTGGTGCATGTGCCACAACAGCACCAGGCGCAATTGCTGGATCGCGGGCATCAGCGCGTGATGTAGACCTTCTGCCCGAGCATCTCGGGCGTGATCAGCGTGATGCCGCGCTCGGTGACATGGAAGCGCTTGCTGTCCTGCTTCGCATCGAAGCCGGCCGAGAAGCCCTCGGGCAGAACGCAGCGTTTGTCGACGACGCAGCGGCGCAGTTTCACGTGCCGATTGACCTCCACGTCCGGGAGTATGACCGAGTCCTCGATGCTGGAGAAGCTGTGCAGGCGCACGTTGGAGAACACGAGCGACCCCTTTACGCTGCAGCCGCTGATGATGCAGCCGCCCGAGACCAGCGAATCCACCGCCATGCCGCGCCGTCCCTCGTCGTCGAAGACGAACTTGGCCGGCGGCAGCTGTTCCTGGAAAGTCCAGATCGGCCAGTCCTGCTCGTACAGGTTCAGCTCGGGTGTGACGTGCACCAGATCGATGTTCGCCTCCCAGTACGCGTCCACCGTACCAACGTCGCGCCAGTACGGGCGGTCGTCGTTCATGCCCACGCAGCTATCCTGAAAGCGGTGCGCGAACACGCGGTAACGCGGCACGAGGTGCGGGATGATGTCCTTGCCGAAGTCGTGGGACGAGCGGGGGTCGCCGTTGTCCCGGGCCACCTGCTCGTACAGAAACTTGGCGTTGAAGACGTAGATCCCCATGCTGGCCAGCGCCTGACCGGGTTGTCCCGGAATCGGGGGCGGGTTGGACGGTTTCTCCAGGAAGCTGCGCACGCGCCAGTCCTCGTCCACGCCCATCACGCCGAAGGCGGTAGCCTCGGCGATCGGCACCTCGATGCAGGCCACCGTCATGTCCGCCTGCCGCGAGACGTGATAGGCCAGCATGCGGCCGTAGTCCATCTTGTACACGTGGTCCCCGGCCAGGATCAGCACGTAGTCCGGATCGTTGGCCTTGAGAATGTCCAGGTTCTGGAACACGGCGTCGGCAGTGCCCTGGTACCACTGCTCCTGCACGCGCTGCTGCGCCGGCAGCAGGTCGATGAACTCCTTCATGCGCCCGTCCAGGAAGCTCCAGCCGCGCTGGATATGGCGGATCAGGCTGTGCGACTTGTACTGGGTAGCGACCCCGAGCCGGCGGATGCCGGAGTTGACGCAGTTGGAAAGCGGGAAGTCGATGATGCGGAACTTGCCGCCGAACGGAACGGCGGGCTTGGCGCGCCAGTCGGTGAGCTGCTTGAGACGGCTGCCGCGGCCCCCGGCCAGGATCAGCCCGTAGGTGTTCCGGGTGATGACGCTGACGAAGCGCAGGTCGGTCTCGCCCGGCACGGCATGCACTTGCTGCTGGTTTTCAGTCATCGTTAGCGTGCGTCAAGCTCTTGCACGGGCTGCCCCGCATCGGGTCCGTTGGCGGCCTCTGGCAGCCCGCGGTCAGATGCATTTGGCTTTTCGACCCGACCCGTTCTTATAATAGGACCACCTTGGACTGTCCGCCACCGTCCACACAATAATGATCATGCCCACCCTGGCCGTTTTGCATCCTCCGCTCCCCGTTCGCGTGTCATGAGCGAACCTGCGCCCAGTGTAACGGCATCGGAGTTCGACGCGCTGCTGCAGGGGCGCTTGCACGACCCCTTCCGCTACCTCGGGCTGCAGCGGGAAGCCGCCGGCTGGGTCCTGCGGGTATTCCATCCGCACGCCGATGCGGTATGGCTGCGGTTGCCGTCGGGCTTGAGCCCGCTCGAAAGCGTGCATCCGGCGGGGCTGTTCGAATGGCGCGGCGCCGCGGCGCCGCCCGCGCCTTACGTTCTTGGGGTCAGCGAAGGCGGACGCGTGCGCGATGTCCACGACCCATACGCCTTCGTCCCGGCCCTGAGCGGTCACGACCTCTACTTGTTCAACGAAGGCCGGCTGCGTCAGGCGTGGCGCACGCTGGGTGTGCACCTGGAGCAGCGCAACGGCGTGAACGGGGTGCGCTTCGGCGTCTGGGCGCCGAATGCGGAGCGCGTCAGCGTCGTGGGCGATTTCAACCGCTGGGACGGGCGCGTGCATCCGATGGGTGTGCACGGGTCGAGCGGCGTGTGGGAGCTGTTCATCCCGGATTGTCCGGCGGCGAGCTGTACAAGTACGAGATCCGCAACCGCGACACCGGTGAAGTCCTGGTCAAGACGGATCCTTATGGGCGCGAGTTCGAGCGCCGGCCCAGCACCGCTGCGCGGGTGCCGCGCGAAGCGGGATATCAATGGGGCGATCAGGCCTGGATGAACGCGCGCGCGAGCTGGGATTGGCTGCACGCGCCGATGAGCACCTACGAGGTGCACCTGGGCTCCTGGAAGCGGCACCCCGACGGGCGCTTCTACAGCTACCACGAGCTGGCAGAGCATCTGGTGCCCTACGTGAAGGACATGGGATTCACCCACGTCGAGCTGCTGCCGGTGACCGAGCATCCGCTGGACGAGTCGTGGGGCTATCAGACCACCGGCTATTTCGCCGCCACGACCCGCTTCGGCGAGCCGGACGGTCTGCGCGCGCTGATCGATGCGTTCCATCGCGCGGGCATCGGCGTGATTCTCGACTGGGTGCCGGCGCACTTCCCCACCGACGCATTCGCCCTGGCGCGTTTCGACGGCACCGCGCTCTACGAGCACGCGGACCCGCGCCGCGGCATGCACCAGGACTGGGGCACGCACATTTTCAACTACGGGCGCAACGAGGTCCGCAGCTTTCTGCTTTCCAGCGCGCACTATTGGCTGGAGGAATTCCATGCCGACGGGCTGCGCGTGGATGCAGTGGCTTCCATGCTCTACCTCGACTACTCGCGCAAGGCCGGCGAATGGCTGCCCAACAAGTACGGCGGCCGCGAGAACATCGAGGCCATCGAGTTCCTGCGCGAGCTGAACGTGATGGTGCACGAAGAGTTCCCCGGAGCGCTCACCTGCGCCGAGGAATCGACCTCCTGGCCCATGGTGTCGCGCCCGACCTACGTCGGCGGGCTGGGCTTCTCCATGAAGTGGAACATGGGCTGGATGAACGACACGCTGTCCTACATCCGGCTGGATCCGGTCTACCGCCGCTTCAACCACAACCAGCTCACCTTCGGTCAGCTCTACGCCTACACCGAGAACTTCCTGCTGCCGCTGTCGCACGACGAGGTCGTGCACGGCAAAGGCGCGCTGCTGGACAAGATGCCGGGCGACACCTGGCAGGAGTTCGCCAACCTGCGCCTGCTGTTCACCTACCAATACACCTCGCCGGGCAAGAAGCTCAACTTCATGGGTAACGAGCTGGCCCAGGGGCGCGAATGGAAGTCGGGCTTCGAACTGGAGTGGGGCCTGCTCGCCGTGCACTGGCACAACGGCGTGCAGCACATGCTGCGGGACCTGAACCGGCTGCACCGGGAGGTTCTTGCGCTGCACGAACAGGACTTCGTGTCCGAGGGGTTCGACTGGATCGACTGCCACGACGCCGACCAGTCGACGTTGAGCTTCATCCGCCGCGCGCGCGACGGATCATCGGTGGTCGTGGTCCTCAACTTCACACCGGTACCGCGCTACAACTACCGCATCGGACTTCCTTCCGGTGGGCGGCTGGAGCGAGATCTTCAACAGCGATTCCGCGTACTACAGCGGGTCCAACGTCGGGAACCTCGCGGTGGAAGCCGATGCGCTGCCCTGGATGGGTTTCCCGTACTCCGCCGCAGTCACGTTGCCACCCCTGGCCGGCATCATCCTGGAACCCGCGCGCGGATGAGCGCCGCGCCCAGGCTCACGGTCCTCTTCGTCACCTCCGAGGTCGCGCCGCTGATCAAGACCGGCGGGCTGGCCGATGTCGCGGGGTCTCTGCCTGCCGCGCTGATGCACGCGGGGGTCGACGTGCGCGTGCTGGTGCCCGGGTACAAGCAGGTGATGGAAGCAGTGAAGTCCAAGGGCCGCCTCACCTCCTTTCCCGCCCTGGGCGAGATGCCCGCCAGCCAACTCCTCGCCGGCAAGCTGCCGAGCGGCGTGCCCCTGATGATCGTGGACTCCCCGCGGCTCTACGACCGCCCGGGTGGTCCGTACCAGGACGCGTCGGGCAGCGACTGGCCGGACAACGCTGTGCGCTTCGGCCTCCTGTCGTATCTTGGCCGCGGTGCTCGGCGGTCCCGCGTCGCCGATCAGCTGGCGCCCTCGCATCCTCCATTGCAACGACTGGCAGACCGGGCTGGCGCCGGCCTATCTGCACTTCATGCCCGGCGACAAAGCGCGCACGGTGATGACCATCCACAACCTCGCCTATCAGGGCGTGTTCCCGCCCACCACCGTGAGCCGGCTCGGGCTGCCGCCTTCGTCGTTCGCTCCGGAGGGAGTCGAGTACTACGGCAACATGTCGTTCCTCAAGGCCGGGTTGTACTACGCGGATCACATCACCACCGTCAGCCCCAACTACGCGCGCGAGATCCAGCTCGAACCGCTCGGCATGGGGATGCAGGGTTTGCTGGCGCACCGCGCGGGCGCGCTCACCGGCATCCTCAATGGCATCGACACCGACGCCTGGGATCCCGAGACCGATCCCTACATTCAGCGCTACTACAACGCGGTGCGCTTGCCGGCCAAGCAGGAGAACAAGCATGCCCTGCAGCAGCGCCTCGGGCTGGCTCTAGACGACAGGATTCCGCTGCTGGCGACGATCGGGCGCTTCACGCCGCAGAAGGGACTGGATCTGTTGCTCGAGATCGCGCCGGATCTGCTCCGCCTGCCTGCGCAACTCGCGGTGCTCGGGCGCGGGCGATGCGTCTTTGCAGGAGGCCTTTCTGGCGCTCGCCCGGGCGAATGCGGGGCGCGTCGCCGTGCACGTGGGTTACGACGAGGGGTTGGCCCACCAGATCGAGGCGGGGGCCGACATCTTCCTCATGCCGTCGCGCTTCGAGCCCTGCGGCCTGAACCAGATGTACAGCCAGCGCTACGGCACCCCGCCCGTGGTGCATGACACCGGCGGCCTGCACGACTCGGTGGTGGACTGCCAGCCCGTGACGCTGGCGGACAAGACCGCGACCGGTTTCATGTTCGAGCCGATGACCGCGGACGGATTTACGGTGGCCGTGGAGCGCGCCGTGGCCGCGTACCACGACAAGAAGATCTGGCGCCAGCTGCAGAAGAACGGGATGGCGCGCGACTTCAGCTGGGACGCAAGCGCGCAACGCTACGTCCTGCTGTATCAGTCCCTGATCGCGGCCTGAGCTGCTCGAGGCGGCTCATTTCTGGTTTTGCGGGTAAAATAAGAGCGCTTACACTGGACGGAGGACAAAAAAGATGATCGGCGATCGCATCGAAGTCAACATCGCAGGCGGCCTCGATATTCCCCTGCCCCGCATGGTCCACATCCGTCAGAAGTTCAAAACGGTCAAGGTCGACAACGTCGCCCAGACCGTTGCCGAGCAATTCAAGCGTCCCGAGGTCCGCGCCAAGATCAAGCCCGGCATGACCATCGCCGTGGGCTGCGGGAGCCGTGGGATTGCCAACGTCGCCGACTGCGCCAAGCAGGTGATCGCCGAGCTGAAGGCGCTGGGCGCGAAGCCATTCATCTTCCCTGCCATGGGAAGCCACGGCGGCGCCACGCCCGAAGGGCCAGCGCGACGTGCTGGAGGGCTACGGCATCACCGAGAGCTTCGTCGGTTGTCCCATCCACTCCCAGATGGACGTGGTCGAGCTGGGCAAAGTCGATGGGATGCCGGTCTACATGGACAAGCTCGCGGCGGCAGCGGACGGCATCGTGCTCATCTGCCGGATCAAGCCGCATACGAACTTCCGTGCCCCGATCGAGAGCGGCATCGTCAAGATGATGACCATCGGCATGGGCAAGATCATCGGCGCCACCGAGCTGCACACCAACGGCATGGACATGTTCGGCGAGCTGCTGCCCAAGGTGGCGAAGTTCATCATGTCGAAGAAGAACTTCTTGATCGGCGTCGGGATGGTCGAGAACGCCGCCGACGAGACCGCGTTCATCGAAGCCGTGCCC
Organism: uncultured beta proteobacterium; assembly: GCA_963747025.1. Classification (GTDB taxonomy): domain Bacteria; phylum Pseudomonadota; class Gammaproteobacteria; order Burkholderiales; family SHXO01; genus SHXO01. The sequence continues at coordinate 4,864 of CAVVDJ010000002.1, read as the reverse complement.
GCGGAGCAGGTGTTCACTCGCGAGCCCGTGCTGCAGCAGATGTCCAAGGACATGATGGCCCGCATCCGATTCGACGAGGTCGACGTGCTGATCGTCGAGCGCATCGGCAAGAACATCAGCGGCGCCGGCATGGACCCCAACATCACCGGGCGCAACAACCGATTCATCGAGTGGGAAGCCAAGCCGCTGGTGAAGAAGATCGCCGTGCTCGGCCTGACGCCGGAGACGCACGGCAACGCCTGCGGCATGGGCTACGCCGACGTGACCACGATGCGCCTGTACAAGGAAATGGACATCGCCTTTACCTACGCCAACGTCATCGCCAGCACCTATCTGGACGGCGCCGTGATCCCCATGATCATGAACACCGACGAGGAAGCGATCCGGCTGGCGGTCAAGACCGTGGTACGGGTGAAGCCGCTGGACTGCAAGATCGTGCGCATCCGCAACACGCTCGAGCTGGTGGACATCCAGGTGTCCGAGCCGCTCATGAAGCACGTGCGCGCCAATCCGGCCGAGTTCGAAGTGGTCGGCGAGCCCGAGGCGCTGAAGTTCGACGCCAAGGGGAATTTGAATCCGATGCTGGGCAAGCACCTGGAGTCCGCGCACGCCGCCTAGGCCCACGACCTGAAGGCGGCGTGTTCCAGGCCGGCCACAGCACGTAGACAGCGCAAGGCATCAGTGCATCTCCACCTCGACGCCATCGGCGGCGTGGCCGGCGACATGTTCATCGCCGCCGTGCTGGACGCCTTTCCCCATCTGCGGGATGGAATGCTGCAGGCGATCCGCGCCGGCGGACTGCCGGAGGACATCACCTGCCGTACCGTCGAGCACCGGGACGATGTTCTGACCGGCCTGCGCTTTCTGGTCGAGGGACCGGCCTATCGCCCGCGCGACCGGGGGCTCGCGTCTGCCCGAGGAACGGCACCGCCACACGCCGTTCCGCGAGATTCGCGCCCGGCTCGAGCGCTCCAGCCTGGCGCCGGGCGTCAAGCAGCGCGCTATCCACATCTTCACGTTGCTCGCCGAAGTCGAAGGCAAGGTCCACGGCATGCCGGCCGAAGCCGTGAGCTTTCATGAGCTTGGCGGGTGGGATTCGATCGCGGACATGGTCGGCGCAGCGTTCCTGATCGACGCGCTGGACTGACCGACCTGGAGCGTAGGCGCGCTGCCGCAAGGTTCGGGGAGAGTGAAGACCGATCACGGCTGGCTGCCCATTCCCACGCCCGCGACCGCGCTTTTGCTGCAGGGATTCGAACTGGTCGACGACGGCCTGCCTGGCGAGCGCGTGACGCCGACCGGCGCCGCCATCCTCAAGCATCTCAATGCTGCGCAAAAAAATGCTGCGCAGCATAGCCGTCAGCCGCGGCGGCTGTTGCGCACCGGCAGCGGCTTTGGCACACGCACCTTGCCGGGGTTGAGCAATGTGCTGCGGGTGCTGGCGCTCGAAGAGACGAGCCGACCGGACGGGGTCCGACCGAGTCGCGCAGATCGCGTTCGAAGTCGACGACCAGACCCCCGAGGACCTCGCCATCGCGCTGGATCGGATTCGCGCCCATCCATCGGTCCTGGACGTGCTGCAGATGCCGGCCTTCGGCAAGAAAGGCCGCATGACCGCGCACATTCAGATTCTGGCCGAGCCCGAGGACCTCGACGGCGTGTTCGAGGCTGCTTCAGGGAAACCGACCACGCTTGGCTTGCGCTGGCACGTTGGAGCAGCGGCGGATCCTGCAGCGCAGTCAGTCCACCGTGGACGTGGATGGGCGCAGCGTCAGAGTCAAAGTCGCGGAGCGACCCGGCGCGCTCACCGCCAAGGCCGAGAGCGACGATCTGCTGTCGCGTAATGGGCGGCCGCAGGGAGCGCGAAAACGTGCGGCAGGCCGCCGAAAATGCGGCGTCTGACCAAGGAGAAGCAAATGAACGCGCCCTACCGGCCACCCGAATCCGCGCCCGCCCAGCTTGCAGCATTGGAATCCGTGCTGCGCAGCATGGGCGAGGTGGCGGTGGCCGTCAGCGGCGGCGTGGACAGCCTGACTCTGGCGGCGGTCGCGCATCGCGTTCTGGGCAAACAGGTGTCGATGTTTCATGCCGTCTCATCCGCGGTGCCCACCGAAGCGACGGAGCGCACGCGGGAGATTGCCGATCGCGAGGGCTGGGCGTTGACCGTGCTGGATGCCGGCGAGTTCGGCAGCAGCCGACTACATGCGCAACCCGGTGAATCGCTGCTTCTACTGCAAGACCAGCCTGTACGGCGCGATCCGCCCGCAGACCGCGGCGCTGATGGTCTCGGGCACCAACCTCGATGATCTCGGAGAGTACCGGCCCGGGCTGATCGCCGCCAAGGAACACGGGGTGCGCCATCCGTTCGTCGAGGCGCAGATCGACAAGCAGGGGGTCCGGGCGATCTCGCGGCACCTTGGGCTGGGCGATGTTGCGGAGCTTCCGGCTTCGCCCTGCCTGTCCAGCCGTATCGAGACCGGCATCGCCATCGATCCGGTCATGCTCGGGTGCGTGCACGAGAGCGAGCGCCTGGTCGGCCGTGAACTGACGCCGAAGACCGTCCGCTGCCGGGTGCGCGCTGGTGGTGTCGTCATCGAGCTGGACGACGCGAGCCTCGAATCGCTGTCCGACGAGCGGCGACAGATCGCTGACGAGCCAGATCGCCGCCCTGTTCGAGCGGGCCGGCTTCGCCTTCGAGGTAAAGTTCGCGCCCTACCGCGTCGGCAGCGCGTTCCTGCATTTCAAGCGACTCGGCAACTAACGGTGATTCCTCCGCCGTCATCCCGGCGCAAGCCGGGATCCAGAGTTCTTTCCGGCTCGCGCAGCGCTTGGCCGGCATGACAGCCTGCAAGCATCGGTTGTTATGCGTATAGGGAATTCTCATTAGGTGAAGCAGGACATCAAGCTCGACCTCCAGCGGCACGAGCGTCTGGGGTTCGACGAGGCCATTTTCTGCGCGGGAAAGACAGCTCCCGCACCTCGACCCACATCCTGGATCAGGCCGCGGAGAACAACCTGCGCCTGCTGCTGACCCGGCTTTCGACCGAGCAACTCCGCGAGCTGCCCGAGGCGCATCGAGCCCGCATCGACCACGAACCTGATCTCGCGCACGGGTTACTACGGTCCGCCACACGACCTGGCCGGTGCACCCCGTGTTGCGGTAATCGCGGCGGGAACCTCCGACGTGTACGTGAGCCGCGAAGCCGCGCGCACGCTGCGCTACTACGGGCAACCCAACGTCGAGATTACCGACGTGGGCGTCGCCGGGCTGTGGCGATTGCTCGAGCGCATCGAAGAAATCCGCCGGATGCCGGTGGTGATCGCGGTTGCAGGAATGGACGCGGCATTGCCGACGGTGCTCGGCGGCCTGGTTCCGAGCGTGATCATCGGCGTTCCGACCTCGGTTGGCTATGGCGTGGCCAGCGGCGGCGAGGTGGCGCTGCGTGCGATGCTGGCGAGCTGCGCGCCCGGGCTCGTCGTGATGAACATCGACAACGGCTACGGCGCAGCCTGCGCCGCGCTCCGCATCCTGCGCGCGATCGAGCCGGTCTGAAGACGGGGCGACGAAGTGATACGACCGCTCTGTCTGGTCGTCGCCGCGCTGATTTTCTCCGTTGCCGCAACCGCGTGGGCACAGCTGTGCTCAAGCGAGCGAGGAACGGAGGGGCAGTATCGCAAAATTCGCTAGAGGCCAGTCCAACTGTCCAGCGCACAGTGTCGGTTGGGATTAAAGGGCGCGCTATCGGCTTCGACGACTGTTCGGACCTGCTTCGGCTGATTCCGGGCCAAAAGAGCTACCCTCATCTCGTACTGTCGACCTGTTATTACGCCCAAGAACGTAATGAGGATCAGCGCAGAGTCATCCGCGCGATGCTGGTCCTGGCGTTTCCAAGGCCGCTGCAAGACTTCAGCGCGGGGGTCGCGAGCGGTCTCGTGGTAGCAGAGAGCAATCGCTTTAGAAAGATCAGCGAACTGCGCTTGTCGAGTGATGGCCACATCAACGGGCACTGTCTCGGGTACCTCGCCGCTCCCCACGGGGTGCTGAAGCAGGAACGTCGCGATGAATGCTGCAAGGGTGGCTGGGTCCATGATAGGCGGATTTTACGCCGCACCCTTGGACACCGCGTGCATCGCCGCCGCGACTTTCTGTCGGATAGCAAATCGCCTGCGTTGCCCCGACCGCGAAGATAGTGTGCGTTTTGGTAGCCCACCCGAGACTCGAACTCGGAACCACGAACCAACCGATTAAGAGTCAACGCTCTTGGTGGGCCATGTTCTGAGGCACTTGCAGCGCTTGCCCTTGTTGCTTGCAGCGGTAACGCGTCGGGCGCCCCGCTTGGCATGGTCTTGGTTTGTCACATTATTGGCACAGTCTGGCCTTTTGAGAGGCTCGACTGTTCGATGGGATAGGTTTCCCGCTATCATGAACATCCGCGAGCCCACCGTTCGGTTGGGCCAGATGACGAGTCTATGGCCGTTCAGCAAACAAAGGAGCCCGAGTTCCAGAAGCCGCCGGTCTCCGAAGTAGCTGTATCGGTACAGTTTGTGCCTCTAGAGAACTGGCGGGGCCTCACGCGGGTCTGTATTGGAGCCGCATTTCTGACAACTATCCCAACACCGAGGCCCAACCGGCTCTCATGCCGCAGGTAGAGAAGTTCGGTGCCGAATTCTCGCAACCGCCTCAGCTGCAGTTTCGAATGATGACGCGCGAGCCGGAAACGCGGACCTGGTTTATCGGAAAAGCGCCCACAGATTTGATTCAAGTACAGCGCGATCGGTTTATTGTTAATTGGAGAAAGATCAAAGGTGACGAAGTGTACCCTCGGTACCACGCTGAGCTCAGGCCGCGGTTAAGCGATACATA
>CAVVDJ010000001.1:0-623511 GCA_963747025.1 uncultured beta proteobacterium | reverse complement strand
AACTTCGCGGAGATCGAGAGCTTCGTACAGAAGGAGATGGCCGCTCAGCGGATCCCTGGCCTCGCTCTCGGAATCGTCGAGGGGAATCGCATCGCCTACGTGCGCGGCTTCGGAACGGCTGACGACTCAGGGGCGAAAGTGACGGCGCAGACGCCGTTCATCATCGGCTCGGTGGCCAAGTCGATCACCGCGCTGGCGATCATGCAGCTCGTCGAGGCGAACAAGGTCGAGCTCGACGCGCCGGTTCAGCGGTACCTGCCGTGGTTCCGGGTGGCCGACGAGCAGGCGTCAGCCGAGATCACCGTGCGCCACCTGCTCAACCACACGAGCGGTATCTCCACCAAGACGGGAAGGTCGTACCAGGGTAATGGCGATACGAGCGCCACCGCCTTGGAGCGGGCAGTTCGCAAGTTGAAGAGCGCTGGGTTGATAGCACCCGTTGGCTCGAAGTACCAGTACAGCACCATCAACTACTCGGTCCTGGGCCTCATCGTGCAGACGGTCGCCGGACAGTCGTACGAGAGCTATGTCCAGACGCGGATCTTCGATCCGCTCCAGATGCGGAGCTCGTACACGTCGGAGGTGGCCGCGCAGCCACAAGGCCTCGCGACCGGTCACAACTACTGGTTCGGCCGACCTCGGGCGGCGCACGAGGCGTACAACCGGAGCCTCATGCCGGCGGGCTTCCTCATCTCCAGTGCTGAGGACATGACCCATTACCTGATCTCTCAGCTCAACGGCGGTCGGTATCGCGGCACACCCGTTCTCTCGTCCGGCGGGATCAGCGAGCTCCATCGGCCGGCCGTGCCGACGCCGGAGGAAGGTACGTCGTACGGCATGGGCTGGTTCGTTGGCCCCCGCAACGACATTCCGGCGATCCACCATCCGGGCGAGACGTTCAACTTCCAGACGAATGTCGTCCTGATCCCGCAGAGCCGACGGGGAGTCGTCGTGTTGATGAATGCCGAAAACTCCCTCGATCTCTTTACCAGCGGTCGTATGGGGACGATCGCAGACGGCGTTACCAGCCTCCTCCAGGGGCAGAAGCCCCCGTCTCGCCCTTCGAACACCCCGACCTTCATCGTCTACGCGGCGCTGTTCGCGCTGCTCGTGCTCCAGACCCGCGGAATCGTCAAGTCGGTCGCTGCGCTGCGCCGCGGGAGTATTCGACGCGGCCGGATCGGCCCCTGGTGGCGCATCGGCCTCTCGTTCGTCGTAAGCCTGGTCTGGGCGCTGTTCGTCTTCGTGCTCGTGCCGAAGCAGCTGGCTTTGCCGCTCTGGGTCCTTGACGATGGGTTCCCCGACCTCGTCTACCTGCTGGTTGCCAGCGCGTTGGTTGCGCTCGTGTGGGCCATCGTCAAGGCGATCTGGACGTACACCGTCCTTCACGGAGAGCACGCCGCACAGGTGTCAGCGACCTAAGGCGCGTCTTGCCGGATCGACCGCAAGCCGAAGCGACGTCCCGCCTGTCGAACGTGATCCGACACCACCCGCTCGCGAGCTTCTTCGTCCTGACGTACGGGGTGTCGTGGATTCTGTGGATCCCGCTCGTGGTCTCTGGAGACGGCTCTCCTTCAGGCTTGGGTTTGGTCTTGTTGCTCCTCGGATCCCTGGTGCCTTCGACGGTAGCGATCCTGCTCGTCGCAGCGATACACGGCAAAGCCGGGGTACGGAAGCTGCTCGGCCGACTCCTTCTCTGGCGAGTCGGTGTCGGCTGGTGGGTGGCTGTCGTGCTGCTCGCGGCTCTCTCGGTTGGTGCCGTCGGCGCGAGCGTCCTGCTCGGAGGCGACTCTCCCGATGTCACCGCGACGATCCCTGGGGCCGTGTTCCTGCTGATCTTCTCCATCGTCCCCGGCAGTGCGGGGGGCGAGGAGATCGGCTGGCGTGGATTTGCTCTGCCACAGCTACAGGCTGTCCGGAGCGCCCTCGGTGCGAGCGTCGTGCTTGGCGTGGCTTGGGGAGTGTGGCACTTGCCGCTGTACCTGACCGGCGCGGACTTCCGCCCGATCAGCCTCTTCGCCCCGTGGGTCGCCGTCGCCATCGCTGCTTCGATCATCTACACCTGGATCTACAACGGCACCGGCGGGAGCCTGTTGCTCGTGGTCCTGTTTCACGCGGCATCGAACGTGTTCTTGACGGTCTTTCTGGTGGATCCCTTCGAAGACGAGGTCGCTCGACCCTTCCTGATCTATGTCGCGCTGATGATTCTCGCGGCGTCTGTCGTCGTGGCTGTCGCAGGACCCAGGAATCTCTCCCGCACCCACGCCAAGCAAGCTGCAGTGCCCTGACCGAACTCATTCACACGAACCTCTGAGACCGGTGCGATGAGCCAAGAACACGGCCTGCAGCCGACCCTGGAGGAGCTCATCCGAGCCGGAGACGTGCCCGGCCTCTCGGCGGCAGTCGTCCGCGACGACCGTGCGAGCTGGATCGGCGCCGCCGGGCTCGCAGACATCGAGCAGCGAAGGCCGGCAACCGAGGCCACCGTCTACCTCTGGTTCTCGATGACGAAGATCGTCACGGCGACCGCTGTCGTCCAACTCGCAGAGCGCGGAAAGCTGGGGCTCGACGAGCCCGTCGCGACCTATGTCCCCGAGTTTCCGCACTCGGCACGGGGAACCCCAGCGACGATCCGTCACCTGCTCAGCCACAGCGCTGGTCTGCCGAACCCGATTCCGGTGCGCTGGATCCACCCGGCCGGAGCACCAGCACCGGACTCACGCCAGTTCATGCTGCGCTTGCTTGCGAAACACCGACGCCTGAAGAGTGTCCCGGGCGAGCAGGCTCGGTACTCCAACCTCGGCTACATCGTCCTCGGTGAGGTGGTCTCAGCAGCAACCGGTATGCCCTTCGAGGACTACGTACGCGAGAACCTGCTCGCGCCTCTCGGAATGACCGAGACTGACTTCTTCTACAGCGACAGACTCGCCTTCGAGGCTGCGACTCCCTATCAGCTGCGACGGAGCCCGCTCACTCCGCTCTACCGACTGATGCTGCCGAAGGGAATTGTCGGCGCGCGCTGCGGACGCTTTGTCGCCTTCAATCGCTTCTGCGTCGATGGACCCGGGTACGGCGGCTTGATTGGTTCCCTGAGGGACGCCGGCCGCTTCCTCGCTCTCCACACAAGCCACGGCGCAGTCGGCGACGGAAGGGTGCTTTCCGCCGCGAGTCTCGAGTCGATGCAGACGATCACCGCTCGCGGTCGAAAGATGGACGTCGCGCTCGGTTGGTTTCGCCGGCACTCTGACCGCGAACTCGGGGTGCCGTATCTCGAGCACCTAGGTGGCGGCGGAGGGTTCTTCAACATGATGCGCATCTTCCCGAGCGACGGTCTCGGCGTCGTCGTGATGGGAAATGCGACGGCGTACGATCACCAACGCATCGCGGAGGCCGCGCTCCGCTTGTAGGTCATCGGGTTTCCGGCCGCGGCGCTCAGGAATTGCTCGAGGCGGACCAGATGTTGATGTCGCTGTCGGTCGCGTACCGGTCGATCTCGGCCAGCTCGTCGGGGGTGAAGTCGAGGCGATCGAGAGCGGCGACGTTCATCTCGAGTTGCTCGACGCTGCTTGCGCCGATAAGCGTCGAGGTGACGCGTGCGTCGCGGAGCGTCCAGGCGAGCGCCATCTGGGCGAGCGTCTGGCCGCGCGCGGCTGCGATCTCGCGAAGCGACCGGATCTTGTCGAGCGCATCTTCCGTCAGGAGGTCGGGCGAAAGCGACGTCGGACGGCTCGCCCGCGAGCCCTCGGGAACCCCTTCGAGGTACCGATCGGTGAGCATGCCCTGGGCCAGGGGGGAGAAGCCGATGCAGCCGACCCCGAGCTCGCCGAGCGTGTCGAGGAGGCCGTCCTCGATCCAGCGGTTCAGCATCGAATAGGACGGCTGGTGGATGAGCAGCGGCGTGCCCAGCGCGCGCAGGATCGCGGCGGCTTCCTCCGTTCGCTCGGCCGAGTAGGAGGAGATACCGACGTAGAGCGCCTTGCCCTGACGCACTGCCGTGTCGAGCGCGCCCATCGTCTCCTCGAGCGGTGTGTCGGGGTCGACACGGTGCGAGTAGAAGATGTCGACGTACTCGAGCCCCATGCGCGCCAGGCTCTGGTCGAGGCTCGCCAGGAGGTACTTGCGCGAGCCCCACTCACCGTACGGGCCGGGCCACATGTCGTAGCCGGCCTTCGTCGAGATGACGAGCTCATCGCGGTGCGCGGCCAGGTCGTCTCGCAACAGCGACCCGAAGCGCTCCTCTGCCGAGCCATACGGAGGCCCGTAGTTGTTGGCGAGATCGAAGTGCGTGATCCCGAGATCGAACGCGCGCCGCACGATCGCGCGGCTCGTCTCGAGCGGGTGATCGTGCCCGAAGTTCCACCAGAGCCCGAGCGAGATTGCCGGGAGCTTCAGGCCGCTGCGACCACAGCGCCTGTAGAGCATGCGCTCGTAACGGTCAGCGGCTGGGACGTAGGCCATGGAGGGACGAGCGTACATCCGCCGAGCGCGCTGTTACCCTGTCGCAAGGACTCCGCTCAGGCGGGGCCGTCTTTCTCATACGCCGCCGACCAACGCGGCACTCCTACCGAGAGGACGTGATCGATGGGTTCGAGCGCGAAGCGGCGGCAGACGATGGCAAAGATGGAGCGCGAACGGTCGGTGCGCGAAAAGCGCCAGCGAAAGCTGGAGAAGCAGGAAGCGAAGAAGATGGCCGCCGCCCTGGAGCGCGAAGGGCCGCCGCCGACATGGATCCCGGGGAAGTGGACCTCGGAGGGCGCGGAGCGAAGCCCGAGGACGCCGACACCGGCGGCCGAGATCGCCTAGCTAGCTGTCGAGCCGCGAGACCTCGAGATCGAGGTCGAGCTCGATGCGGCGCATCACCTCGTCGCTGATCTCGCCCGTGTTGCGCAGCTCGACCACCGCATGCCGCTCCGCATCGAGTAGCTCGCGGCGCAGGCGCTGGTACTTCAGCGACCGCTTCTCGATCTTGCCGTCTCCGTCGGGGTCGATGCGCGCGGAGAAGCGGTCGATCCGGAACCGGTAGAGGCCGCGCAGCCGCTCGGCCGTGTCATCGAGCACCCACGCCTCGTCGACGAGCTCGTCGAGGCGCTCCAGCGCAGCCTCGGCGGCGCGGACCCGGGCGTGCGCCTCCTCGTCGTCGGCGTCGCTGTCGTCTGCCTCGAGCCCGAGCGCGCCGATCACGAGCGGCAGCGACAGGCCCTGCACGACGAGTGTCGCGAGCACGACGCAGAACGCGAAGAAGATGATCAGCTCGCGGCCCGGAAACGGCGCGCCCGTGTCGGTGTGCAGCGGGATGAGAAGGGCTGCCGCGATCGTCACGGCTCCGCGCATGCCGTTCCAGGCGATGAATGCCGGATAGCGCCACGGCGGCGACGGATCGCGCACCCGTATGCGCGGGATCAACCAGCGCGGCACGTACGTGGCGGGGAAGACCCAGAGGATCCGAATGACGATCACCGCGAGCGCGATCACGGCCGCGTCCGCCACGAGCGCCCAGCCGCCGCGGCCTGACAGCCCATCGAGCGTCGGGCGCAGCTGCAGCCCGATCAGCCCGAACAGCAGCACGTTGAGGAGGAACGTCAGCACCTCCCAGAAGCCGCGTCCCTGCAGGCGCGTCTGAACGGTCGTCAGCTCCGGCGTGTACCAGCCCATGTAGACGCCCGCCGTGACGACCGCAAGCACGCCGGAGACGCCGAGCGCGGCTGCCGGCAGGAACGCGAAGTACCCCGTGAGGAAGGCGATCGTCACCTCGAGCGGCGGGTTGTCGAGCACGCGTCGCACGCGGCGGATGACGTAGCCGACCACGAGCCCGACGGCGATCCCGCCGACGATGTTGAGCACGAGCAGCCCGCCGGCCTCCCACGCCGAGAACGAGCCCGCGACGGCGGCGACGATCGCCGTCCGCAGGAGGACGAGAGCCATCCCGTCGTTGACGAGGCTCTCGCCGTCGATGATGTCGATCAGCCGTCGCGGCACGCCGAGCCGCCTGCCGATCGCCGTCGCCGCGATCGGATCGGTGGGCGATACGACGGCGCCGAGAACGAACGCTGCCGCCCAGGGAAGGTCGGTGATCGCGTGCGCGACGACGGCCACGCCGATTGTCGTCATGGCAACGAGCCCGACGGCGAGCAGCGAGATCGGCCGGAGGTTCTGTCGCAGCTCGCGGAGGCCCGTGAAGTACGCCGACACGTAGAGGAGCGGCGGCAGGATCCCGATCAGGACGACCTCCGGCGGCATCGTCACCACCGGGACGCCCGGTCCGAAGCCGAGGAGCAGGCCGCCGAGAACGAGCAGGATCGGGTACGGGATCCGCAGCGGGCCTGCCAGGATCAACAGGGCTGCGCCCGTGGCGAGGAGCGCGAGGAGCTGCAGCTCCTGCTGTGCGCCGAACTCGAAGATCACCGCGCCGCGGCCAGGGGGCGCGTGACCTCGGCGGACGCACCCGGCTCGTGCAACACCGGCGTCAGGCGGAGCGTTCCGACGGCAGCGCGTGCGGCGTCGCGCTCGGCCGGGAGCTCACCCGCGCTCGAGCTGATGAGGACGCGCAGGCGTCCGTCGGGCGCTTCCGGATGCGTCGTGCTCGCGGACACGGGTGGAGTTTTGCAGTCGGCCGGACGGCCGTGGCTCAGACGCAAAGTGGAGAAATCGTCCCCGACCTGAGAGAATGCGCCGGTACCCCGTCCTACGGAGGAGAGGAACTCAATAGTGGACAAACTCGCGGAGCTCAACCACGGCGCGAAGGTCGTTCTCGGCGCGGCGATCGCCTTTCTGATCGTCTCGTTCTTCAACTGGTTCGAGTACCTCGACGTCGGTGTGTGGACCATGTGGCACGGCTTCAGCGGCATCCTCGCGGGGCTGCTCGCGATCGCGATCATCGCCTGGCAGGCCGTTCGGCTGGCGAACATCAAGCTCGAGATGGGCGTCACGCCCGCGATGATCACCGCCGTTCTCGCGATCCTGCTGTTCGTGTTCGCGCTCATCCGCTTCCTGTCGACGCCTGGGCCGACCGACCGGACCATCTGGGCGTGGATCGGTGTTGTGCTCGCGATCGTCATCGTCGCAGGCGCGTGGGCCAACATGAAGCTCGCCGGCGAGAGCCTCGGCGACATGAAGGACAAGATGGCGTCGATGGCATCGTCCGCAACCGCCGGGTCGAGCGGCGGCGGTGACTCTGGCTCCGGCAGCTCAGCGCCGAGCTCGACGCAGGACGCCCCTGCCGACGCAGCCGACGGCGACGACAAGCCGACGACGTAGATAGGCAGCGCTGATGCGGGGGCCTCCGACGGGAGGCACCCGCGTCGCGTCGCTATCCCTCGGGCGGAAGCTCGAGCACGCCGTGCGGCGAGCCGTACGCGGCCAGCTTCTCGAGGAACGGCTGTGGCGGGAATGCCTCGGGGCCGAGGACGCCGGTGCCCTGCCACGTTCCCTCGGCGAGGAGCTCGAGCGCGACGGCCGGATTGAGGGCCGTCTGCCAGACGACCGCCTGCGAGCCGTACTCGGCCATCGACCAGGCATTGTCGACGACGTGGTAGAGGTACGTCTTCCGCGGCGCGCCGTCCTTCGACAGCCCGGTGACGAGCGTGCCTGCGCAGGTCTTGCCGTGCATGCGGTCGCCGAGCGTCATCGGGTCCGGGAGCGCCGCCGCGACGACGTCGCGTGGCGCGACCTCGACGCCCTTCACCCGAATCGGCTCCTTCCCGTCCAGGCCGAGCTTGTGCAGCGTCTTCAGCACGTCGATGAACTCGTCGCCGAGGCCGTACTTGAACGTCACGCGCTCACAGTCGATCCAGCGCGGCACGAGCAGCACCTCCTCGTGCTCGACGTTGACGCATTCGACAGGTCCGATGCCCTCGGGGAAGTCGAACACCTCCGGCTCGGAGAACGGCGCCGTCGTGAACCACCCGCGATCGCGCTCCCAGATCACCGGCGGGTTGAGGCATTCCTCGATCGTCGTCCAGATCGAGAATGTCGGCGCGAAGTCGTAGCCCTCGACGACGAGGTTCGCCCCGTCGCGGATGCCGATCTCGTCGACTGACGAGAACAGCTCGTCAGCGGCATAGCGCGCGAAGACGTCCGCCGCGCCGGGCTCGATGCCGATCCCGACGAGGGCGAGAAGACCACGCTCCTCCCACTGGCTCGCGCGCTCGAACTGGTAGTCGCCGAGCTTCACGCCGACCTCCTCGTACGGCCGCGCCGGATGCGGCTCGGAGAGCGTCATCGCCATGTCGAGATACGTCACGCCCGCCGCAAGACACGCATCGAAGATCGGCACGTTGAACACGGGATCGACGGCGTTGAGGACCGCGTCGGCGCGTGTCTCGGCGATGAGGCGACCGACGTCTTCCGCGCTGCGCGCATCGATCCCATGAGCCGAGAAGCGGCCGTCGTCGAGATCGGCGACGAGCGAGGCCGGCCGAGCGGCGTCGTAGTCGGCGAGCGCACAGTGCTCGAAGAACGTGCGCCGGCGCGCGATGCCGGCGAAGGCCGACCCGACGCCCCCGGTGCCGACGACGAGAATCCGCATGGCGCAGAGCCTAGCCGCGTGTGAACGCGACGTTCCGTCGCCAGAGCACGAACAGGAGCGGCAGCAGGGCGAGGAGCGTGACGTATGGCATCAGTGCGAGCCGCGCGCCGGCGATCGCCCGCCCGCGCGTCTCGCCCTGGCCCGCGAGCTTCACGAGCGCGTCGCCGGCCGCATCGGCCTCGGACTCGTCGAATGCCTGGCCGCCGACCAGCCCGGCAACCCGCTGGATCGCATCGGCGCTGCGCCGGGTCGGGCGTGTACCCACCCTCGGCGACACCGGTCTCGTAGATCCGCTCGTTCTCGCCCCAGATGCGCACGAACACCGTCTCGACACGCGGCTTGCGTTGGAACGCACGCGTCAGGTCGCCCCCGAATGGACGAGACTCGCCGTCCGTGAGGACGACGAGCAGCCGCTTCGTCGTCGTCTTCGGGTAGAAGGCGCGTTCCGGGATGCCGGCAAGCAGGTCGTACGACGTGGCGCTCGTCGAGTACGTGAACGTCGGCGGCGGTCGCTCGACGTCGAGTGCGTTGCGGAGCGTGGCCGTGAACACGCGCTCGTCGGTTGTCGGGAACGCGTGGGGGAGGATGCGGTCCGTCATCGAGAGCAGGCCCGCCGGCACCTGCGGGATCCGTCCGCGGAGGCTCTCGGCGATGTCGCGCGCCCGGTCGAACCTCGTGGCCGAGCCGGCCGTCTCCGAGGCGAGCATCGACCGCGACGTGTCGAGCAAGAAGAACACCTGGGCGTCGACGCGCTCGGGCACGTCCCGCGTCGTGCCGATCACCGGCTGGGCCGACGCGACGCCGAGAAGCAGCGGCACGGCGGCGACCGCCGCGACCACCGGCACGACCTGCCTCCGCGTCGGCGCTTCGAGGCCGATCGACGCACGGATTGCCTGCGCGCGCCGCGAACGGCGGGCCCAGATCCCCAGGGGGAGGAGCACGGTGAGCGCGAAGAGGCCTGCGACCGGCGTGAGAAAGGTGACGTCCACGGCGCCTAGTACCCGCTCCCCGCGCGACCCGCCGCACCCTGACGACCCTGCGCGGCGCCCCGATCGGTCTCCTCGCCGGAGGCGATGGCGGCGAAGAAGTCCCGCAGGACGAGCTCGAGGTTGAACTTCGCGTCGGCAAGGTCGGGGTCGGCCTCGATCGCGCTCTGGAACGTGTCGACGGCGTTGCGGATGATCGTCGTGCGGTTCGCCGGATCGGCGGTGTAGCGATCCATCGCGAGGAGGCCCAGAAGGTTGAGCAGCCGCGCGCGCCGTTTCGTGCTCGTCTCGTCGCGGCTCGCCTCGGTGAGCCTCGCCTGGGCGCTTCCGCGAAGGCCCTCGAGATCAGGCCCGGTCACGACCACCTTCCCGGGCTGCACCCGGCCGAAGAGCCAGGTCGAGTCCCGGAATCGGAGGTCGTCATCGATCCCGGTTGCCTTGCGGGCGATCCCTCCCGGCAGGAAGCCGATGTCGTCCCATAGGCCATCGGGAAGCGTCGGTCGTGACCTGGAAGCGCAGGTCGTCCCGCTCGACGGCCGAGTCGACGCGCAGCACGTCGATCGGCGAGCGCGATCAGCGCGGCCGAGACGGCGACCGAGAGCACCGCAAGCACCGGGACGATCCACGACCGCCACCTCATCGGCTCTTCGCCTCCAGACGGTGGAGCCGGTGCTCGTTGACCGTGATGAGCGCGACGACGAGGCCCGCCGCGAGAAGGAACCACCACGGCGCGGCCAGCTCGAGGCTTCCCTCGTTCGGCGCCTGTTTGGGTGCCAGCTCGGCTTTCTCCTTGAGGAATGCCGACGAGCCGACGATCTGGGAGACGAGCTGACGCTTCTCGTCCGTGACGTTCACGGGCAGGATCCGGATGTCGATGCCGTCGGCGCGCAGAGAGGCAACCTCGTCGCCGAGGGTGAGCACCTCGTCCGGGAGGATCTCGAGGTCGGAGATGAGGAGGATCGAGCCGCGCGACGCGCCTTCGCGCTCGAGCGCGGCGTGCGCGACCTTGACGCCCTGCGAGATGCGCGTGCCAGCCCGAAAGTCCTGCCATGGGTTCGGTGGGAACGAGCCCGTCGTGCTGTTCGCGGCCGGGCGAAACAGGCGCAGGAACGGAAGCAGCTCGTGCCCCGGTGTTCCGGGCGGCAGCACCTCGTACGCGGCGTCCGAGAAGACGACGAGCCCTGCCTTCTCCCCCGAGCGGGCCATCTTCGCCAGCGTCGATCCGAATGCGCTCTCGTAGACGGACGCCGACAGGTCGAGCACGACCATGCCGGTCGTTCCCGATGGGATGAGCGGCGCGCTGCTCGTGTCGTACCGGCGCGCGGCCACGACCGAGAGCGCGAGCGCCAAGACCAGGGCCACAGCCAGGGCGAGTCGCACGATCGTCGTCCGTCGGACGATCGAGCGCAGTGCGCCCGGCTCGCTCGTCGGAATGCCGCGACCCAATCCACCCGACTGCTCAAGAGGCTGGTCCATGCGCCTCCTTCACAGCAGCGACCATGCGTCGCGCGTCGTCGGGTTGGGGCGTGGGTCTCGACCAGCCGGCGGCGCGCGCCTCAATCGCAAGGGTCGGGTCGCCGACGACGTCGAGCTCGGTGGCGAGGGCATCGAGCGCGGCGCGCCGGTCGGCCGGGTCAGGGCGCTCGAGCGACCACTCGACGAGCTGCAGCGCGCGCTCGAGCGGCGTCAGCTCGGGCTCGGGCTCCTCGAGCGGCGGCGGGCGGCGCCGGCGCAGTCTGCGCGCGACCAACGTCACGGGGAGCACGAGCAGCAGACCGGCCAGGACGAGGAGCGTCAGCGCGAGTGCCGTCGGCGAGATGCGATACGTGAGCGTCGGCAGCGGCACGAGCGTCGAGCGAAACGGGAAGCCGAATACCTGCGTCGGGTCCTGCGCGTTGATCCGGCTCGCGGACTCGAGCAGCCCCCAGCGGATCGACCGCAGCAGGCGCGGCTTCTTCTGGGCCGGATCGGCGTAGAGCACCCTTCCAGGCTCGAACCGGAAGATGCGGGGCGCGCCCGCGGGCGGTGGGCCGCCGCTGCCGCTCGGATCCTCGAGCGTGTTGAGCTCCTTCTGGAGACACTCGAACGCGAGGCAGCGGAGCCTCATGCGGTACGTGATCTCGGAGATGTCACCCGCGTCACGGCGCACGACCTCGGTGTCGCCGACCTGCTCGTAGGGGTCGAACGTCGCCTTGAACGAGAGACCGTCAGGGTCGAGGCGATTGCGGTCGACGACGACGGTCGCCTCGGCCGTCACTGTGTCCCCGAACAGGTGGATCGGCGGCGAGAGCGTTCCTGCCGCCGCCGCGAAGTTCCCGGGTGGGAGCGCAGCGACCGGCTCTCCGCTGCTCCCGCACGATGTCAGCGCGAGGGCGGCGAGTGACCCACAGACGACCGCGAGGAGACTCCTCATCGCCGACCCCGCGTCAGCACCCGCTCGTCGGCCCAGGCGAGGAACGAGAAGACGATGTCCCGGTGCTCGTGCGACGCCACCACAACCGGGTCCAGGTCGAACGCGTGGAACTCCTTGACGAGGCCTGCGAAGCGCTGCTCGTTAGCCGCCCGCCTAGCCGCCACCTCGTCCTCCGAGAAGGCGACGAGACGAGCCTTGCCTTCGACCGGGTCGAAGAACGGGACGGTGACGCCGCTCACGTCGGGAAAGCTCTGCTCCCAGACCGGATCCTGGACGATGACCGGGACGACTTCGAACCGCCGCTCGAGCGCCTGGAGCCATTCGTCACGCGTGGGGCATTCGAGGAAGTCAGAGACGACGAAGACGAACGTGCCTCCAGGCAGGTCGCGCCGTTGTCGCGCGAGATGCGTGAGGCCGCGAACGAGCGTGTCCGCGGGTGCCTCGAAGCGCGGATCGTCGGAGAGCTCGGCGAGCACGTGCTGGCTTCTCGGCGGGTGCCACACGGCTCGCCTCCCGCCTCGTCGTAGTACCCGAGAAGACCGCGGGCTGCGATGGCACTGTCGGCGATGAGGCGCACCGCGTGGGCGATCGCCACCGGCTTCTGAAGCCAGGGCCAGCTCGGATGGGACGAGGCCCATCGACGGCCGGCGGTCGCAGAGGCAGACGACGCGCGGCGCCTCCTCGGCGAAGTGCTCTGCGCACGATGAACTCGTCCGAGCCCCGCGCGAGCGAGAGCCGCGCCAGAGGCGTACCAGTCGATCCGGTCCACGTCGTCTCCCGGCTGGTACGGACGCGTGCCGGCGACGTCGGAGCCAAGCCCACGGCGCACGCTGTGCAGGGCCCCGAACGGGAGGCCGAGCACCCGCCGTCGCGGGATCAGGGGGAACGTCGTCGTCAACGCGGCCGCTGCAAGGTCACGACGTGAACGGCTTCGACGCTCCGGCGAGGTAACAGGGTCGTGCGCTCGCGGTCGGCACGAGCGCGCGCAGCTTCAGGCCGCGCTTGACCTTGAACGTCGCCTCGTGGTTGTAGGCGCCTGTTTCGAGGGTCGGCTTGTACTTCAGGCGCGCCTGAAGATACGGCTGCCAGCATGTTCGCGCGGAAGCGCTGGAGGGCCACCTGCTTGCCGGCGAGCTTGAGGTTCAGCGGCGACGGGTTCACGTTCACCGTCACGACGCCGCGCTTGAGCTGGAGCGGATAGGGGACGAGCCCGACGCGGTAGAGGAACGGCACACTCTCGGCGTTCTTCCAGTGGGCGCGAATCGTCGTCCCGGAGAAGATCTCGACGTATGCCTGCTGCGGCGATGGCGTTTCGACCTGCCAGATGCCGCCGCCGCCCGTCTGCGCCGCTGCGATCTGGCGCAGGCCTGGGCCGACACAGTCCCTCCGAGGAGGGTCACGAGCTCGCCGGCCGCGCCGCTCGAGATCTGCCCGCTGAAAGCAAGCGTGCGCACCTTGTTCGGGTTGATGTACTGCCGCACGGACATCGTCACCGCGTCGGCCGAGATTGCCCCGCCGCTCGTGCCCACGACGACCCCGGCCATGACCAGGGCGAGAGGAGGGCGAATCGCCTCATTCGACGGACGCCGCCACCTCGGCCTCGAGCGCCGCGCCCGGCGGTGGCGCGGCTTCCACGCATTGCGCCTGGAGCTGCGCCGCGGCTGCGTCCCAGCCGATCTCGCGCGCCGTCGCGACGAAGCTCGGCGTGAAGACGATCCGATGCATGACGACGGGAAGGAAGAGGCGCTCGATGTCGACCGGCGTCACGTACTCGCGGCCGGACAGGAGCGCCCAGGCCCGGGCGGAGCGCTCGAGCGCGAGGCTGCCGCGCACGGAGGCGCCGATGGCGAGCACCGTCGGCCTCGCGCGTCGCGCGGCACCGAGGCGTATCGCCCAGCGTCGCAACAGCGGGTCGATGTACACGCGGTGAGCCGCCTCGCGGATCTCGTTGATGTCGCCGAGGGTGAGCTTCGCCTGGAGCTGCCGCAGCGGATGGCGCTCGCCTGCTCCTCGACGATGCGCACCTCGTCGTCCTCCCCCGGGTAGCCGAGCGCCGTGCGCAGGAGGAAGCGGTCGAGCTGCGCCTCGGGCAGCGGGAATGTCCCTTCCTGCTCGATCGGGTTCTCGGTCGCGAGCACGAGGAACGGCGCGGGCAGCGGATGCGTGACGCCGTCGATCGTCACCTGCTGTTCGGCCATCGCCTCGAGCAGCGCCGACTTCGTCTTCGGCATCGCGCGGTTGATCTCGTCGACGAGCAGGACGTTCGCGAAGCCGGCCCCACCCGGAACTCGAAGTCGCGATCCCGCTGATTGAAGACCGAGAGGCCCGGTGAGTCCGTCGGCTGGAGGTCCGGCGTGCACTGGATGCAGGAAAACGACGCGCCCTCGACGCTGCCCGCGATCGCCCGCGCGAGCACAGTCTTCGCAGTGCCGGGGACGTCCTCGAGGAGCACGTGCCCGTCGCAGACGAGCGCTGAGAGCACGAGCCGGATCTCGTTCGCTCTTGCCGTGCACGACCGGTCTCGACGTTGTCGGCCAGCCGCGTCCGCGAGCGCAACCGCCTGGCCGAGGTCGTCCCTGAGCACCTCTGTCACGTCGTCTCCTCTACGTTCGGATGAGCTTGCTGTAGCCGGCGAGATAGCACGGCTTGGCCTGCGCGAGCGGCAGCACCGCCCGCAGGGTCGTCCTCGGAACGGACGGTGGCCTTCTCGTGGCCGCCGTACTCGTCGGGTCAGCGCCCGAACCGCTGACGGCCGCCACCTCGACCAGCGCGGTCGAATGCTGATCGTCCTGATGCGCTTGCCGTCGAACGACGACAGTGCGACCGATGCCGACACAGCCGTTCGCAGCGGCTCTCGCCAGCAGAGACGTCTCGACGCGCCCTCGCACGGTCACGTTGGCCATCGCGTCGTTCCCCACGTCGCCCGGATCACCGCGCTTCGACCGCGGCCGGAAGTCGAGCGGTAGGGCCAGTCCATCAGGTCTGCATTCCCACCAGCGCGCGGAAGCACGCCCGACGCGGCGCCCTGCACCGAACTCAGCGCTGCTATCTAGGGGCGAACGAGAAGCGTGATGCGCTCGGATGAGCGCTGGCCGAGCGCGTCCGTGGCGGTGACGCGGAAGCGGAAGGCGCCGTTCCTTCTTCGCCTTGCCGCTGACGACTCCGGTCTTGGCGTTGAGCTTCAGGCCTGCCGGCAGCTTGCCGCCCGTGAGCGCGAAGCGGACGGGCGCCTGGCCGCCCACGGTGCGGAGCGTCGCGGAGTAGGCCGCACCCACCTTTGCCGGGCGAAGCCTCGTCGTGCGCACGTCGAGCGCCCGGATGACGGTGATCGTTGCGTTTACCGTGGCGGTCTGGCCGCTCGCATCGCTGACGCTGAGAGCGAAGGGGAACGTCCCGAATGAGGTGGGAATGCCGCGCAGGGCGCCGGTGGCCGGGTCGAGCGCGACGCCGGCCGGAGTACCGCCGCCGGACACCGACCACGTGAGCGGGGCGAGGCCACCGGATGCGTGGCAGGCGTGGCGCTGTACGCCTTCCCCTGGACTCCCGCGGGCAGGCGTCGCTGCACCCGTCGCCGTCAGCTGGGCCGCGACGGTAATGGTGAACTGCTTCGTGACGGAGCGATCCGGAGCGAAGCCGTCCGTGCCGGCCGACCTTGATCTGGAACGTGTACGTGCCGACAGCGGTGGCAGTGCCCGAGATGGTCGTCTCCCCGGTAGGCGTGCCGCCTGGCAGTCCGTCTACCAGCGTGAGACCTGGCGGGAGTGACCCGGAGACGCACCTTCCAGCCCTTGCCCTTGCCTCCGGTTCCGACGACCGTGAGCGTGGCAGAGTAGGGCACGCCGAGGGTCAGCTCCCTGAGCGACGGCGTCGTGAGGTTCGAGCCGGTCGCGGATGGTGACCGAGGTGCCCCATTGCGTCTCGGAGCCGTCGGACTGCGACGCGCCGACCGGTGAACTCCAGTAGCCGGGTCGGGTCGGGTCACCCGCTCATCGTCCCGTCGGGGTCGATCTTGAGGCCGGGCGGAAGCTCTCCGGCGTCCAGCCAGAAGGCGTACGGCGGTGCGCCCTTCTTCGCGATGAAGACGTACTTGTAGGGCATGCCCACGACGCCGGGTGTCGGCGGGTTCTCGAAGGTCGATCCCGAACGCCGAGCGCCGGACGCAACGACGGCGGCGATGACGACGCAACTCAGGAACGCGAGACGAATCCGCACGGCCGCGCACTCGCCCGTCTCGGCGCTGATCGCCTTGATCCAGCCACGCACCCCATACTCGGCGCCGGCAGTACCGAAGATGATCTTGCCGCGTAGCGCCATCGGCATGATGGTGAAGGTCTCGGCATAGGTGTAGTCGCCCATCTTCTTGTCCCAGACCACTTTGCCGGTCTGGTTGTCCAGCGCGACGATATGAGCATCGAGCGTGGCGAGATACACCTTGTTCCCGTAGACGGCGACGCCGCGGTTCACGACGTCGCAGCACAGCTTCGGAAACACGTCGCCGGGCAGTTCACGCTCGTACTTCCAGTTCACCTCACCGGTCGTGGCGTCAACGGAAATCACCCGGTTGAACGACGTGGTGACGTAGATCGTACCGTTTACCGCCACCGCCTGGCTGTCCTGGCCTTCCAAGACACCGAAGGACAGATTCCACACGGCGCGTAGCTTCTTAACGTTGTCTTTATTGACCTCCCTCAGCGGGCTGTAGCGTGTGGTTTGATAATCACGACCGTAGTGGAGCCAGTTGCTGGCATCCTTGTCGGCGTTAAGGAGCATGTCGTCCGTCACATAGTTCGGGTACAGCTTCGAGCCGAGTGTGTCCACACCCTGCGCGGAGACATATCCCGAGATAGCGAGTGCTGCTGCCGCAGCCAGGGACAACGCCGCCAATTTGAGCGACCGTTGCTTGACCATTGAATCACCTCCCGTAGTTATACGCATCGCCTCCTTTGGTCTGGAGGCTCTGCGCGGTTCGTATTTCTTAGGCACTTGAAGCGGTCGAAAAGACCGGACTCAACTGCGCTGCACGTGCGATGCAGCGGATTGAAAATAGAGAAAGGGCTTGGGGTTGTCAACATGTTTTGGTTGTGCCCGCCGAGAGCGCACGCGATGCCTATTGCGTTGCACAACACCAACAGCTTCCTCGACCAAAGTTGGCCGAGCCGCGGCTCGAGAATCCTGTCGCAGGTGTCACGGCGCCATCCTGGATCTGAGAACGTCGAAGCTGCGGGGGGCGCGGGCTGAAACCTGCCGCCGAGATGCTGCACCAGTCCGCACTGGTGCGGGTGGCATTACCTTCTCTTGGTGCTGGCGCCCGAGTTATTCGTCCTCGATACAGGTTGGTAGCCGTTCGCTCTGGCACACAGCTTTCCGCTATTCCGTGCCGGTCACGGTTGCGATCAGCGGCACCCATTTGATGTCGAGGTGATAGTCGCCGTCGAGGCTGTTGACGAAGCCAAACCTCAGAACTCCATTTACGGCGTGCGCTCCGGGCGTCTTTGGCGTCACGCGGATTTTGAACACCAAGCTCCCGTCCTGCATCGAGCCGCGGACCATTTTGTTTTCGAATTCGACTTCGTTATCCGCCGCGGACAGCGCGCTGACGCGGTTGCGATAGTCCTCAGCGAGCCGATAGCCCTCACGGGCGGTGATCTTGGCGATGATCGTCACCTTGTCACCGACCTTAGCCGAAACATCCTCGACGCTGACGACTACGGCGTCCTCGGTGTCTGCCGCGATGGCGGGGCCGCTGAGCAGCGCGAGAGACAAAACCGCCAAGCCGACAATCCAGTAATGAATAGCGCTCCTGCATTTGACCCACTGCATCCGAATTTGTCCCGAAGGATACAAAGCGGGCCGGCCGCTCTGCGAGCGGCCGACCCGAAGTCGAATAGGCAGGGCCGAATCGCTCTGCCCGCACCTCATTGCAGGATCATTCCGACAACGCGAACACCCAGATCACGCCACCCTCTGGTACGGACGCGTCCCAGCTTGGAATCAGGTTGTGGAGCAACCCCTGTTGGAACGCAGGGTCAACACCCCATCCGGATACCACCGCGATGTATTGCTTCCCGTCCACCGAATAGGAGGATGGGGGAGCGGTAATCCCGGAGTTGGTGCCGACCTGCCACAACAGCTGGCCAGTCTTGGCGTCGAACGCGCGGAACTTGCGGTCGTTGGTCCCGCCCGTGAACACCAGTCCACCACCCGTCGTCAGGATCGGGCCCCAAGCCATCGATTTCTCGAACTTATAGTCCCAGACCTTCTTGCCGCCCGAGATGTCCCAGGCTTGGATGTCGCCGAAGAACTTCGCGTCCTTGGCCACGGTGAAGCCGATATCGGGAATGTCCACCCCGGTCCACCACTTTCCGGCGACGTATTCCTGCACCTTGCCTTCCAGGAAGCCGCAGTGATTTTCGTTAGCCGGGATGTAGACCATGCCGGTCTTCGGGTTGTACGCCTCGAACGGCCAGTCCTTGCCTCCCCACAGCGACGGGCAGAAGCTCGCCTTCTTGCCGGTCCCAGGCACCTTGTCCGCGTTATAGGACGGACGTCCCGTCTTCGCGTCGATGCTCTTGAACACGTCCTGCTTGACGTAGTTCGTAGCACCCACGAAGCCGATACCGTCGGAGCTGCGCGACAGCCAGTACAGATAGCCGTTACGTGCGGGCTTCAGCAGGCCTTTGATCGTCTTGCCATCCTTCTTGTAGTCGACCACCATCGGCGCGTTCATCTCGTCCCAGTCCCAGGAGTCGTTCCAGTGGTACTGGAAGTGACCCTTGATGGCACCGGTGTCAGGATCGATCGCCACCGTAGACGAGGTGTAGAGGTTGTCGCCCGGACGCTGATCGCCGAACCATGGCGATGCATTGCCCGTGCCCCAGAACGTCAGGTTGGTGTCCGGGTCGTAGTTGCCGGTCATCCAGGTCGATGCGCCACCTCGCTTCCAGGTGTCAGCCGTCTGCCACGTCTCGCTTCCCGGCTCGCCAGGAGCTGGCACCGTGTAGGTTTTCCAGACGGGTTTGCCGGTCTCAGCATCGAACGCCGCGACAAAGCCGCGCACGCCGAACTCACCGCCCGAAACGCCGGCCATGACCTTGCCCTTGACGATCAGAGGCGCCATCGTGCTGTAGTAGCCTTGATGGTAATCCTCCAGCGTCGCTTCCCAGACCACTTTGCCGGTCTTGGCGTCGAGCGCGACCAGCACCGGCTCCAGGCCCGTAACATAGACCTTGTCGCCGTACAGAGCGACACCGCGATTCGTGTTGTGGAGCGCGCTGAAATCGTCAGGCAGTTCGCGCCTGTAGCGCCAGAGAGGACTGCCGGTCTTCGCGTCGAGCGCGATGACCTGGGCACTGGGCGTGCTGACAAACATGATGCCGTTGTTGACGATCGGCGGCGACTGGTGGCCCGAGTTCACCCCAGTCGAATAGGCCCACACCGGTACCAGTTTCTTGACGTTCCCGGCGTTGATCTGTTCCAGCGGGCTGTAGCTCCAGCCTTGGTAATTGCCGCGGGTCATCAGCCAGTTTTCTGGTTCTGGATTGGTAAGCCGTGCTGCGGTCACCGCCGTATAGCCGGCGCCGTACGCGGCTGCTATGGGCAGTAAGCCGCCCAAAAGAGCTACGCAAATCGGAAGCCCTTTCATTGTTTTCATCAGGAATCTCCTCCGTCGATAGTTGAACTGCTTTGCTACTACACCACATGTGAGGCATGTCTGAAGCAACAACCGCCTCACAAGTCCATAAAACCTGGTTTGCCCTTGAACGCGCTCGCGACCATCACGACACCGTTTTCGACTTTGACCGGCAGCATGGCCAGTCGCCGCGGCGCCGGGCCGAAAGTGACCTTAGCCCGATCCTTCGGGTCGAATTCCGAACCATGGCAAACGCACAACAGCGTGTTCGTGTCCGTCTTCCATTGCGATACATCGCAGCCCTGGTGGGTGCAGATCGCAGAATAGGCCACGACGCCTTCAGCCGAGTTGGCCTTAGCCTCCGGAGTGAGCAGGGCAGGGTCGAGGCGGATCAGCAATACTTGGTTCAAACGGGAGCCGTCCCGCACGAGACCGCCTGCGGGTTCCATGGGAAAGGCCAGCTGCTGGGGCCCGCCAAGGGGCAGATCCTCAACCTTGATGACCTCCCCTTTCTTGTCCCCGAGCACGAACACGAACTGGTCGCCCGGCGTTGGCGGCGCGGCTGCGGGATCCTTGGACGCGGCATTGACCGCATCGAAAAAGGGCAGACTCACGCCCAAACCGAGAACGGTCTTCAACAGGTTGCGGCGCTGGGTCACCTGGCGTTGGCAGTCGTCGCACGTGGTATTGCTACCTTCGAACATCTTCTTGTCTTTATCCATGGTTCTCCTCCACCTGAGAGCCGCTTGCGACCGGCACTCGACCGTCCTTTAGACTGTCGGCCCTACGTCCTCCGCGTTCGCGGGCCGCGCGCAAACTCACCCCGACAGGGGGTAAGCCTCGAGTCGCGACGGGTGAGAATTAGAAAGAGTGGAGTCGGCCAGCGTATGCCGGGTTCCTGTCTCGCAACAGGAGTTTGCTGTCCGAGAAGTTGTAGCAGCGGTGCCAAGGGCAGCCTCAGCATCATGGCTGACTCTAGTGTTCTCACATCTCACCACAAGCTCGCCTCAAAGACATGAGCCGCTTCGGGACACGTGTGTTGGGGCGATGTTTTGGCGTATGGTCACGGTAGGCGAAAAGGTGCGACATTGTCAAGGCGGGCGCTGGGGCGCTCATCGAGGCGCACCGCGCATTTCTTCAGGCGCGCGCCAATCCAACCGCCGGTGGATTTCTCGGCCCGGCGCTGGGATACTTGCGAGCGTCGTCGCAGGCCGCGACACAGGATGGAGACGATCAGTTGCGACTGGCAGCCGCCGCAGTGATCTGCGCGCTCGCGCTTCAAGCACCGGAGACGGCCTGGGCCGATCCGCTGCTCACCTACCCGCTCAAGATCAAGGGGCACGTGATACGAGTCGAGGTGGCGAATACCGAGGACACACGGCGCATCGGGCTGATGTTCCGGGACGCTCTGGGCGAGAACCAAGGCATGCTGTTCGTGTACGAAACGCAAGGCAGGCATGCGATGTGGATGAAGAACACATTGATCCCGCTGTCGGTCGCATTTATCGACCGCAGCGGTCGCATCATCAACATCGAGGACATGCAGCCGCAGACCGAGGACGCGCACGGCGCGCGCGCTGACGCAGCGTTCTCCCTGGAGACGAATCAGGGCTGGTTCAAGAAACGCGCAATCAAAGCGGGCGACCGCGTCCAGGGTCTGGAACGCGTGCCGCCCTCACAGGAATAAGCCGAAGCAGATTTTTTTGATGTTGTCGTCGTCTGTGCGAGGGATCGCTTCTACATCCCGAAGAACGCGGTGCGGAACACCCCGCCGCTTGCGATCATGAAAAACAGCATGGGCATGGACAATGCGGTATTCGCGCGCGAGGCGAGGAACGCGGTGCGGCGCGCCTTGTTCTTCTCTTCGTCCGTGGCTTGGACCAGTCCCAGAATCTTTTTCTGGTTCGGCCAGATCAGTACCCATACGTTGAATAGCATGATGGTGCCAATCCAGGCCCCGACGCCAATCGGGACATAGACCTTCTGCTGGAACAGGAAGGCATCGAGGAAGTGACTGCTCAGTATCGTCGCGCCTGCCAGCCATGTCACCACCGCCGCCCAGCGAAAGAACAAGAGGGCGCGCGGCGCAACGTGGCGGGTAATGCCAGCTGCCGTGTTGTCCCCTTGCGCGGCTTTGAGCGCCGCAACCTGCACGAAGTTGAAGTAATAGAGCAGGCCAATCCACATCACGCCCGCCAGGATGTGCAGCCAACGTACCAGCCCGTAGTGAATGAATGCGCCCCAGTCCATGGCTAGCTCCCCAGAGCGAGTTTGACGATCCAGTACAGGATCAAGGTCAACACCAGACCCGAAATGACGGTGCCCCAAAGCGAATCGAGTGGGTTCTTCACGTGCTCCTCCTTGGTTGAGGGGTGGACTCCCCCGTGCAGGATACTAGACCGGCCTCGAATGGCAAGTTGTTGACAGCCGCAATCAACTATGCCACCGGGCTAGAGCAGGACAGGACCACGCCGGAAGATCCTCTGCCCCGGGAGCGAATCGAGCGCAGCGCAAACTGAAATATACGCGCGCGAGCTCCGCCCAGGTGTGCGCGCAATCAACTTGTAAGACGGACGCAGAACACGAGCGCTGTGGCATCGTTGCGACCCATGTATGCGGCCTGATGCCGCTGCGCGGCGTCGACGAGGGCGCCCGCCGCGGCCTCGGGCTCGTCCAGCCGATGGCGGAGGATCTCGATCATGGCTGCGTCACCCAACACCTCCCACACGCCATCCGTAGCCATGAGAAAGGTATCGCCATCCTCGAGATCACCGTCTGCGAAGTCCACGACGAGGTGACTGTCCAGCCCAACCGCCCGCCTCAGTACGTGACGCATGTCGCGTCGCTGCCAGGTATGGTCGGTCGTGAGTTGCTGGAAAAGGCTCCCGCGTAAGCGATAGACACGCGTGTCCCCCACGTGTGCCAGGTAGTAGCGCTGATCGCGCAATACGAGCAAGCTGACCGCGGCTACGACGCTGTCGTGATCAGGCCAGCGCCCGTGTTGAGCCCAGAGCCACTCGTTCGCGGCGCGCAGAAGCCGATCCAATGACTGCCCCACGCTCCAGTGTCCCGGCGTGGCATAGTAGTCGATGGTCAGGCCGCGCACTGCAGACTGGGCAGTCGCGCGTCCCGAGCCACTCGCACTCACACCGTCGGCCACTGCCAGCACGACACCCCGGTCGGCGCCGTCTGCAGCGGACGGCGCCGCCACGGCATAGAAATCCTCGTTAGCCTTTCCCAGGCGCTCCAAGGCTCGCGGCTCCCAGCCGCAACTCGAGGCGTCGGGCTGACGCCGATGAACCGCCTAGCGGAATCGCGAGCCGGTCAGCGTGGCGCGTGTCGACTCTGGTCATGCCGCAACGAAAGCCATTTCGTGCTGGTGCGCGTCAGCGCTTCTGCACTCAGCGCGGCGCCGCGCGAGCAGAGCGGTGGTGCTGCGGGCGGCGGCGCCCACCTGGTCCAAGACTCCCGGTCTCCACCGCGGCAATCGCTTTTGCCTGGTTCATATCGGCGGTGTATCCGCACACGTAGAGACAGGACGCGAGTTGGTTGACAAGAGGATGTGGGATGGGCGCCCCTCCATCGAGCGCCTGGCGGGTCCATGCAGCGGTGGAATGCGCGTCGATGCTGGCGGGAAGCCCCGCCACCGGCTTCACCGGGCCGGCCTCCTCATCGAACAGGACGCAACGGTCGCCCTGGTCAAACCACTCGATCTTTGGCCGTCGCCGGGGGTCGGCGAAGGGCTCACCCTCGGTGCTGCGAAGCAGCAGACCCCGCAAGCCAGCAGCCGCAAGGAACGCAGCAAGTCGCTCCAGTTGCTCGTTTGCGCTCGCGCTCGCCATGCGCACTCCCTGCCCCTCGAAGGGCTCGATCAGCTTGACCACCGTGTGTGCCGTGTTGCGCACGCCCAAACGATGACGCAATGCCAGCAACCTGGCGAGCCCAGGACACAGGGCAGCGATTGGGACGTAGGTCAGCAACTCTTCGTCCAAGGCCTTCTGCGCTTGCGCCAGCGTGGCGCTCGGCATGATGCCCAGCTCGCGCAGAATGTAGACGCAGGCGACTCGGCCACTTCCCTCCAGAGTGCCGTGGAACAGCACCGGCACCCCGAGCCGGCGCAGCAGCAGCCCAAGCAGAGGAAGGAGATTGTGTTCGCTGCGGGCACCGCCATAGGCTGGAATAGCGAGCGGACGAAGTCGGCTCGCCGGAGCCTGTAGAGGATATAGCCGCTGGGTCACAGCACGATGAAACCCGAGCAACTCCACTGCCGATTCGCCCTTCAGGCGCAGCGCAGTGAGAACGGCCCCGAGCTCTAGGTCAGACACGCCGCCGTCGAGCATGGCTGCAAATAGGGCATGCGAATCCTCCTCGGACAAGTCCGCTGCGGCCGGTTGGCCCCGCGCCAATTGCCTTATGATCTGGCCAAAGTTCACCTTGCCCCGCGCCGCGAGTGTGGCACGCCCCCTCCAATGCCCAATGGTCGGCACAAGGCCCGACCTGTCTTGACGGCAGTTGCGGTCAGCAACCGCCGTGCCATCAATTTTTCATTTCTGGATCACATGGTTAGGGATAGTCGATGGGATCGAGATAGCGACTTGGCGCCAGAAGCAGGTGCACCGAGTGAGCACCGCGCATCATTCCGGTGCACAATTTGCGCGCGCCGCAAAATTTTCGTCAACGCTGTCCGCATCGAGAGGAATTCCGCTACCATGAACCATTGCTTTGGACCTCGCGGCGGCATTGCTGAGTGGTGCGCCGTTTCGCCGGCCCGAAGCCCGGGATCAAACCCCGGAAGGAGGTGCTCATGAAATGCTGTGTGTCTCTCGCCGCGGCGGTCGCACTTCTCCTCTGCCTCACCCCCCTGCAAGCCCAGACGTCGGACAGTAGCGCGCGGCGCGCAACGGCGCGTGACACCCGTTTCGAGACACTCCGTCCGGACAGCAGCTTCCCGGATTGGCGCAGGCTCGGTCTCGAAGGCGGGGCTCGCCCCACGGACGCAGGTGCTGCCTATGCTTACACTCTGCCAGGCGACCCCTTGGGCCTAAATGGGCCAGAAACGGTGGGCGGCTATTGGCATCCGCTCTCGCAACGCCTCTCGTCCCTGGTAGAGACCAGCGTCGTGCCGGGCAATCTGGGCGGAGCCGAGCGCTCCGTGCTCGGACAGCTCGGCACCCAATTCGGTAACGGGTGGGGTCTACAAGCCGGAATCCGGCACAGCGAGATCGGTGTGCCGCTTCCCGACACCATGGGAGGACAAGGCGGCCTCGGCCTCACCGCTCTGCCACCGATGAGCCTGGGACAGAGCACCGCCGCCGACCTCGGGATGCTGACCTTCGAGCGCTTCTGGGACCGCTATCGCGGCGCCTATACGGTGTCGTCGGGGCGAGCGGAGGGTGGGGCTATCGCCACGAGCCACCGGCTGCAGTTCAGCTATTTCTACTCGGGGCGCAGCTCGGTGGGTCTGTCCTATACCATCGGCCGCTATTTCGACACTACGGTTCCCCTGTACGGCATGACGCCCGTGGAGAGCAGCAACGTCGGAGTCGTCGGCGAGCACTGGTTCAGTCCGTCCTGGGCCATCAACTACAACGCCTTGCTCGAAGATCGAGGGGTTGAGGGTCTAAAACCGGAGATTCGGGTAGGCCTGCGCCTGCGGTTCTGAGTCTGCCGCGTGGTTCGCGGCTGGTTCCCTGTCGTGCACGCAGATGGCCGGGATTCGAACTTCCCTCAATCTTTTGTGGCGGTGGATGAACCTCTCCTGACATTCGGCCGCCAGCATGCGTCCACTGCATCGGCCTATACTATTGACAGGCCCCCCCGCTATATCCGGCAAGTTGCACGCATGTGAAACTGGGCGAGGGCACCGCTGCGGCATCGAGGCAACGCCGATCTACGGCGCATGAACGATAACAACCCCATACTGCAACCGCTACCCCGTTCCGGGTTACAGGTCGACGAACTCGAAATCGCCTACTGGGCGGACCCCTACGGCAACTGGGTCCGCCTCGATCCCGAGTGGAGCGGACTGACTGGACATGCGATCGAGGCGTCGCTCACGCGGGCGATCGCTGACTTCATCCATCCCGAGGACCGGGAACGCCATCTTGAAGCTTTCCAGTCCCTGCTCCGCGGCGAAATTTACTCCTCGCGTCACCCGGCGCGTCTGCTCCGCAGCGACGGGTTGTCTTGCTGGGTAGAAATCTTCGCGTATCCAACCCTGGATGCGCTGGGCCGGATCGACGGCATCACCGGCACCCTGAGCGATGTGACCGACCGGCGCAAGGGCATGCGTGCGCTGCGCGAAAGCGAGGCGCGGCTGCGCGCGATCAGCGAGGCCTCGCCACTTGGCCTGTTTGTTGTCGACGCCAAGGGTAACTGCATCTTCAGCAACGCCAACTTTTTCAAGCTTGCTGGGCTCGCCCCCGATCAGTTGATCGGCACCGGCTGGAGCCAGGCGCTGCATCCAGAGGATCGCGAGCGCGTCATCGACGCCTGGAACGCAGCAGCGCGTGCGCATGCCCCATTCAATTCCGAGCATCGTTACGAGCACGCGGACGGCACAGTCATCTGGAGCCGCCTGCATGCGGCGCCAATCCTGGACGGGAGTCACCTGCTGGGGTATGTGCAGGTGGTCGAGGACGTCACCACCGAGCGTCTGGCCGAAGCCGCCCTACGACGCAGCCGTGAACGCTTGGAGCTGGCGCTGGAAGGATCCGGCGATGCGCTGGTCGACTGGGACGTGCCCACCGGCGAGATCTACGTCAGCGAGCAATGGGGCCGCATCATCGGCGGTCCTGCAGCGCAGGCCGTGACCACGATCGAACAGCTGCGTATGCTGGTGCACGCCGATGACCTCGACGCGCTCGACTCGGCATTGGAGGAAACGCTGTCTGGCGCCCGACCATTTCTGCGGATCGAGTACCGCACCCGCACTCCCTCGGGCAATTGGAAGTGGATCGAAACACACGCCCGCGTCGTGGAGCGCGCGGAAGACGGATCGCCTCTGCGCGTAACCGGCACGAGTTCCGATGTCACGGATCGCAAGGACGTAGAACGCCGCCAAGCCGAGTTCGTCACCACCGTTAGCCATGAGCTGCGCACGCCGCTCACGTCGATCCTGGGCGCACTGGACGTGGTCCTGGACGAGCACGCCGCGGCCATCCCGCCCGAGGCGCGCAGGTTCCTCGACATCGCCTACCGAAACGCGGCGCGTCTGTCGGGGTTGGTCGACAGCATCCTGGACTTGGAACGCGTCGAAAAGGGGTTGCACGGGTTCCGTCACGCGGCCGTCGCGGTGCACGAGTTCCTCGAGCGCGCCGTCGATTTGAACAGCGGCTACGCGCTTAAATACGGGATCAAACTGGTGCTTGAGAGTGCGCCGCACGAGGTTTATATGTGGGTGGATGGGGACCGCCTGCTACAGGTGGTGACTAATCTGCTGTCCAATGCGGCGAAGTTCTCGCCGCCCGGAGAGTCGGTGGTGGTCGCGGCGGAGGCGAGCGAGAGCCACGTGCGCATCCTGGTCAAAGATAGGGGACCAGGGATCTCGCCCGAGTTCCGCAACCGGATCTTCCAGCGCTTCGCCCAGGCCGACAGCCTGGACCAGCGCCGCCGCAGCGGCAGCGGTCTGGGGCTTTCCATCTCCAAGGCGCTGATCGAGCGCATGGCTGGCGAAATTGGTTTCGAGTCGCAGCCTGGCTCGGGAGCGGTGTTTTACGTCACGGTGCCGCGCAGCTGCGGCGTCGCGGTGCCGCAGCACGAACAACACGCCGCCGGTACCGGCTAACCCAACGCGCTCATGTCAGCGCAGGCGGGTCAGCCACTCACCAGCTCGCGCAAGACGCCGCACCAGGCCTTAGCCAAGTTGTCGCGGTTATAGCCTCCACCACCAAAAGCCATGAGACGCCCGGCTGCGTAGTCGTTGGCCAGGTGGCACAGGCTGCGAGCGGCCTGGGTGTGTACCTGTGAGGAATAACGCAGATGGGCGAGCGGGTCCCCCTCCAACCCGTCGGCGCCGCACTGGAACACGAAGAACTGAGGCTGGAATGCCCGGAGGTGTGCCACTACCCGCTCCCACGCCTGCGCGAACGCCTGATCGCCTGCGCCAGGTGCAAGCGGGATGTTGAGCTTGGTACCTTTGGCCTTGCCTCTTCCAGACTCGTGCGCGTCACCGGTGCCCGGGTACAGGAACCGCCCGTCCTCGTGGATGTCCGCGAAGATCAAGTCCGGATCGTCCTCGTAAGCGTAGAACACGCCGTCGCCATGGTGGACGTCAATGTCGACGTAGGCCACGCGCCGCACTGCATACACCGTGCGAAGCGTTTCGATCACCACGCCTAGGTCGTTGAACACGCAAAAGCCTGCAGCACCGTCGCGCCGTGCATGGTGCAGGCCACCGATAGGCTGGAAGGTGCGTCGACATTCGCCTGTCATGACGCGAGACAATCCGTCGAGACCGGCGCCCACCACGCTCGCGGCCGCTTCGTACACTCCCGGGAACACCGGTGTGTCGCCGTTGTCGAGGAACTCGGTACCGCGCGCCTCGGCGTGGAATACGCGATCGACGTAACTACGGGTGTGGAAGCGCTCGATCTCGGCGCGACCGGCTCGCGGCGCTGCCATGACCGACACGTCTTTGTCCAAACCACGCGCATTGGCCTCTCTGAGGAACGCGCCCTGTCGGTCCTCGCCCAAGGGATGACCGTCGGGAAACCCGTAGCGGCCCAGCGTCTCGCTGCTGTACAGGCAGACTCGCCCGCTCACGCTCCCTCCCGGTCCTGGCCTCAGCTCGGCGGCGCTCGTCGCGGCCCATTTCGCCGCGGCGGCTGCGCAAAGAATCTCACGCAGAAAGCGCCGCCGCGGGTATGTTGCATCCGCTGTGTCAACCGAGCGATTTACCACAGCTCCAGCACAACTGGAAGCTGCCCGGGTTCTCCTCCGCGCAGGCGGGACACCGAACGCTTTCCATCACGGCCGGCGAGCACTCGAACGCTTGCACGATCTCCCGGGCGCGAAGGAGATCGCGATCTTCCGACACCCAGACTTCGGGCCAGGCTTCGGTAAAGGGCAGCTGACCGAGACCGCCTTGCGCGTTCTCGTTGAAGACATGCGCCTGGATACCGGCCTGAGTCAGCAGTCCCCGCAGGATGTGCGCATCGGGCAGATTGGCGGCGCGATAGAGTTTTTTCACCGGCAGGCTATGGGCAATGTTACGACCATCTTACCGCCGAGGGCCGTGCGTGCGCACTTAGAATCCTTCCGAGCGCACGCCCCAAGACCGGTACCGCGTGACTCTCTCTAAAACAGATCGAGCTGTCTGAGCGCCCCGGGCCGTCTAAAAAGCGATGTGTCCACATCGGTACCTCGGCGCGCAACATTGAGCCGTAGCCGATGACAGGCATTCTCGAATCGCTTGTGCAGCAAATCGGCCAGAAGCCCGGTACCGGTCTGGCGCGTGCCGAAGTTCGGATCGTTTTCCTTACCGCCCCGCAGTTGTCGGACCCGACTCATGACGTGTGCAGCCTTGAGCGGATAGTGATGCTCGAGCCAGTCCTTGAACAGGTCCTTCAGCTCCCACGGCAGGCGCATGATTGTGTAGCCAGCACGGATGGCGCCAGCCTCGGCGGCCGCCTCCAGCACCGATTCGATTCCGTGGTCGGTTAGAAAGGGCACGATCGGTGCCACCATCACGCCAGTCGGAACTCCAGCTCTTGACAGCGCACGGATTGTCTCGATTCGTCGCTGCGGCGCGGAAGCCCTGGGCTCCATGCGGCGCGCGAGGTCGCGCTCAAGCGTGGTAACCGAGACATAGACCTGCGCAAGCCGCTTTTCCGCCATGGGCGCCAGCAGATCCAGGTCGCGCTCGACTAGGGCGTTCTTGGTGATGATAGCGACCGGATGTTCGCACTCGGCCAGCACCTCGAGGACCTGGCGCGTGATCCGCCATTCGCGCTCGACCGGCTGGTAGGGGTCGGTATTGGCGCCCACCGTGACGCTCTCGCAGCGATAGCCGGGCTTGGCAAGCGCTTCGCGCAGCAGCTCCGCGGCGTTGACTTTGGCGAACAGCCGAGTCTCGAAGTCCAAGCCCGGCGACAGTTCCAAATAGGCGTGGCTCGGGCGCGCGTAGCAGTAGATACAGCCATGCTCGCACCCGCGATACGGATTGATGGAGTGTGTGAAGGGTATGTCGGGCGAATCGTTGCGGGTGATGATGCTCTTGGCTCGCTCCGGGGTGACGGTCGTCACCGGTCGACCCGGCTCCTGCTCTGGGGTTGCGTCCCAGCCATCATCGAAGGACTCTCGTTGCAGCGACTCGAAGCGGCCCTCGAGATTGAGCGTGGCACCGCGCCCCTTGTGGGCGGCGCCGTGATCCCCATTGACGGTCTTGAGTGGCATACTGTTAATATATCCAGTATTCGATGCCTTGTCCATAGCGCCCAGGCGGCGCTCGGCTTACAGTCCCAGCATCCTGCTCGCTCCCTGAAACAGAACCGAACCGGGGGTGGCGAACCGCTCCAGGATGGTGAAGTGATCGTCGTCCGGGCAGGCGAAGTCATCCTTGGCGACGGACTTCCATTTTTCCCGGATCAACTTGTTCTGGTGATGAAACCCTTCCTGCTCTTTTCCGCCCACGGCGGTATACAGCGGCGCATCCGTGGCTGGCGGCATGAGCGCCGGACTGACACGACTGGCTTCGACCGGGGTCAGCCGGACGTCCACGTTGATCGAAGGCGTGTGCATGATAGGGACAACGTCGTACACGCCACTGACGGACAGACCGGCCTGCACTACTTTTCTCGGAAGGTCCCGACAAAACTTTGGCCACAGAGCCGCCAAGGTCATGGCGGTCAGATGCCCACCCGCGGAGTGGCCCGCCACGAACACCTTGCCTGCCGGCGCGCCGAAGTTGACGCCGTTGCGAAACAGCCACGCGCAGCCCTGCAGCACCTGCAGCACGATGTCCTGGACGTGTACGGACGGGGCTAGCGCGTAGTTGAGCAGCGCCACGGTCACGCCACGCTCGACGAACGGCGCAGCGATAAACGAGTGATCACTCTTGTCCAACCCGCGCCAGTAGCCGCCGTGGATGAAGACCAGCAGCGCCCGACTCTGGCCCCTGGCGCGAAAGATGTCCAGCTTCTCCATCGAATGAGAGCCGTAGGGCACGTCCAGATATCCAGACAGAGCCGCGCGCGCGGTCGCTGATTTCTTGCGCCAGCGCTCAAAGTGATCAGCGTACTGAGGAACGACGAGGCGCGGGTTGTAGGCGGATTCGTAGTAAGCGGCATCATTGTTCACGGTTTTGTTCTCCAGGATCTGCCGGTTTTCCGGTCGACACGCGACATGCTGGCCGTCGATCCGGCGCCGTGAGTCTATCAGAGGCGTTTCGTGAGAAAGTCAGGCTGCCGCTGGCGCACACGGCAGGTTTTGTCGCGCACATACAGCGCGCCGACGGCTTCGAGCTACGTGCCGCGCGCATCATTTGCGCGCGCGGACGATGCTGTCAGAGCAGCGTGTCTAAACCTTTAGGAGAGCGGCGAGATCAACGAGCCTACGGCACCAGGGGCGAAGGGGTGCCGCGTTGAACCAGCGATACCGGTCGCGATGGCACGACTCGGGTTTGCAGTTCCGGACGCATGGGCCGCGCTGGCCTCTCCACCGCCGGCGGAGGCGCCAGGATCACGCCGAACAGCTGGCTGGCCGGTTGGCCGTTGACTAGCACCTGCCCGGCGGCGAACTCCGCCTCGACGGTGAAGTTGGTTCCGCTTGGCCGCAAGACGCCGGTGTCGGTCAGACTCTTGAGTTGCGCGTCGGTGAGCTTCTCCGACACGGCCTTGATATTTTCCTCCGTACTCTGCGCCCCCTGCTGCACTAACGCGACCTCGACCTGCGGACGCACTTTGCGCTGCAGTTGGGACCGCAGCAGGCTGGCTGCAATCTCCACGTTACCCTTGGCCTGCAACCGGCTCAGCAACTCTGGCGAGAAACGGATCTCTGCGAGGTTGCTGCCATCGAAGCTCACGGTCGCCTGCGCCGACACCGCACCGGAAGGCGTCTCTACGCCTAGTTTCTTGAGCCGGATCACCGGCGAGCCGCGCAGCAACTCGGCGGCGAGATCCATCATGGTCTGGGTGACAAAGGTGCTCTGCGGCGCAGCGGCGAGCTGTTCGCCCGCCCCGACCTTCATCGAGGTACTTGGCCAGCGCTTTCTTGCTGATTTGATCGAATTCCAGGTCCAGCACCGCGTTGGAAAAGCTGTTCTCCGCTTCGCCGGCCTTGGCCGAGCTGCCGGCCCCTACGCGCAGCACATAGCCTAGCAAGACGCTGTCACCTTTGCTGCGCTGATAGGCCGCACCCGACAAATCCTTCATCGCGACTTGATCGCGCGGCCCGGAAAATCGGAGTTCGGCAAGCGCAACCCGGGTCTCCCCTTGCCAGTCCGCAGCGGGTCCGTGCATTTCCCAGCTCGCGTCGAACTTCAGGCTTTTGAGACCGGTCTGAGTGTCGCCCCCTTGCAGCGTCAGGTGTGGAGCAGTGGCGTTAGCCACCAGTCGCTTGTCGGGACCCACCGAAATCGTTCCTTCCATGCCGCCCCAGGTGAGCTTCGCGCCGGGCGCTTGATGCAGTGGCTGGCTGAAAGCCGGCGAGCGGAACGTAGTCTTGCGGCTGCCGTCGAATCCGACCACGCTGTCGACGGTCAATGCGGGCTGGCCGGCGAAGTAATGATCGAGGGTAGTCTTGATCTCCCCATTCCATTGCGGCACCGAGCGTACGTGTACCCAACCAGCTCCCGGCTGTGGCAGTTGCGAGATCTCGTGCCGCACGTCCAAGTAGACGCTCGGCTCTACTTTCAGCGTTAGCCTCGTCACCGCGGTAGACGAAAGCCATCCGCGGTCGTAGCGCATGAAGGTCACGTTCAGCGGGAACTGCGCGCTGGTCGCCATCTTGCTCACCTCGGCGCGCATCGCTTGCTCCGTCTGCATGCCCAGATACCAGGGCAACGCGCAGGCCGCGGCGGCGAGAATCGCTACCGGCACGGCCACGAACGCGAGTTTGTTCATCTCGGATTCCCCTCTTGAAGTCCAGCGCACGGAGGCGATCTACGTGCCCCCGGCCGATAGCCGGGCGCCTGCCCGGTGCTCGTCGATACCGACTTAATCCGGGCACTTTTCGGCCCCTCGATCGTCCATTGGTCTGCAGTATTCGTGCCACTGGGTTGCGGTGGTGTGCCGATCTCCGCTGCGGGGAAAAAAGTGCCGGTCGCCGAAGCGTTAGAGCGGTTTGCTCAGCTCTCCACGAGCTGGCTGAACCACTGCGGCAGCAGCGAAGTGTTACCATCCGCCCCACTGCGCTCGCAGTGCCGGCCGGAAGCGAAAATCGGACTGGCCTATCGCTTATTTCGCGAGGGGAACAATGTTTGACTTTTTCCCGATCAGCAGATCCGATTTTGACGGCAGCGTGCTCGTAACCGGCGCCGGCGGCTGCATCGGCAGCTGGGCGCTGACTCTGCTCACGCGCGCCGGCGTGCCCGTGTCCGCGTTCGATCTGAGCGAGGACAGGCGGCGACCGACGCTGCTAATGTCCGACGCCGAGCTGTCCAAAATCCAATGGCTGAGCGGCGACATCACCGATGCGGAGGCGGTGGTCAAGGCGGCGCAAACCAGCGCTGCGCGCGCCATCATCCATCTCGCCGCGCTGCAGGTGCCGTTCTGCAAGGCCGATCCCGTGGCCGGCGCCAAGGTCAACGTGGTCGGGACCGTCAACGTGTTCGAAGCGGCGCGCAAGCTCGGAATCAAGCGTATCGCATACGCCAGCTCGATCGCCGCGCACGGAGCGATCGAAAGCCATCCCTCACGGCACGGGCCAAAGCCATGACACTTTGCCCACGCTGTACGGCGCGTACAAGCACTGCAACGAGCAGACCGCGAAGGTCTACTCCCAAGACTGGGGGGTGCACAGCGTGGGCCTGCGCCCCGGCGTGGTATACGGCGTCGGCCGCGACCAGGGGCTCACCTCCAAGACCACGGTCGCGATTCTGGCCGCGGCCGCCAACAAGCCCTACACCATACCGTTCCGGGGACCGATCTCGTGGCTGCACGCCGGTGAGGTGGCAAGCGCGTTCATCCGCGCCGTCGCGAAGGAGCGCAGCGGCGCGCCGGTATTCGACATCAACGGAGTCACCACGACAGTCGAGCGCTCGCTGGAGGTGCTCAAGAAGGTCGCGCCGACCATGCAAGTGAGCTGGTCCGGCGACGCCCTGCCCTTTCCGATGGACCTGTCGGACGAGCCGGTGCGCGCATATCTCGGCGACTACGGATCGGTTCCGCTCGAGACTGGAATCAGGAGCACCTATGAGGCGTTCCAGACGCTGCTTGCGAAAGGGCTGATCAAGCCCGACGGCGTTGCGTAAATCGGATCGATCCGCGCCATTGGCTTCTCGCAGCCACGCCGACGAATCGCGCGCCCGGTGCAACCCTTGGCATGCGTGGTCTATACTCGCCGCGCCTAGAGCAGTCCAGCGCTCAGAGGAAATCATGCATCGGTCATATCTGCTTCCATCACTGGCGACAATCATTGTTCTGGCGACGCTGGCCGCCTGTCGGGACGCACCAAGCAGGAAGGCTCTGCCCGACGATTCCGCTGCAGAGGCCGCCGCGCTGGTGCCCGACTTACGGGCCTGCGCTGGAGTCCAATGCCAACGACTACATCGCCTTCCTCAAGAGCTGGTTTCAGGGCGCGGTGCCGGAGATCGACTCCGTCGACATCGTGCGCTACGCGTTCTCTGCCGGCGACAAGACGGCCGACCTCGCTGCCGAAAAGTTGATCTCCGGCAACGAGGCGTTCTGCACCCAGAACGGCGGCAAGATCGTCCAGGACCCGGCGGCGCTTGACGTGTGTCGCGCCGGACGGAAAGGTCATCGCGCGTCTCTCGGTGCAGGTATTCCACTCGTCGCCGGAGCAGCCAGGGACGCTGCAGTTCACCGGCGAATCGGCGGCCTGGATGTCGCGCCTGAACGAAGCGCAGCGTCGCCGACTACCGGCGCGTCATCGACACCCTGTCCGGCAACGGCATCGGCGGCGACGTGCTGCTGTCCTCGGGCGAGAGTTTCGACGTGATGCGGTTCGGACGCCTGTCGGGACCGGACTTCTACGCGCTGAAGACGCCCAATCACGGGCTGATCTGGCTCGACGATGTGGTGAGCGTGAAGTGGGGCTCCGAGTCCATCAGCGTCATGCAGCGCGACGGGGAGCAGATCGAGGACACCGGCAAAGGGCTCGCGCCCGGCAACACCATCGTGCGGCTGCGGCCGACCGCGAACGATCAGCTCAAGGCCGAGCCGCTCACCTTCGACGAGCCTTTCCGGTTTCGTCTACGTTGACCCGAAGAGCAAGCAGCCGCGTCAAGTGCGCGTGCGCGCCGACGCGCTGATCCTGCAGATCACCGTTTCCCGGCAGCCGTCGAGATTACCGCGGCGGCACGATCCAGACACGCTTCGACAAGAAGGAGGCGGATGCCTTCCGCAAGTCGCTGGTCGCCGAAGCGCGCAAGACCGCAGCCAACACCGGCAAGAAGACCGAAACCTTGAATCTTGACGACGCCAAGCTACGCGCCGACCTCGATCAGGTCGGCCGCGTCGGCCCCTGTGCGCGCACCCAGTCCGAGGACCGTCTGCGTGTCGGGGACATCGCGTACAGCGAATATCTGGTCTGCGTCGAGTACCGTCAGGAGGCCGAAACGGTCAAGGCGAACTGGCGGCGAGCTGACGCCGGACAAGACGCCGCTGCTGTACCTGGGTCGGGTCGCGCGCGCGCCATGGTACAACTTCAACGGCGTGCTCCGCTGAATGCTGGCGAGCAGTCGCTCTAGGAATGCCCAAGGTCGTGTTCAAGAACGTCGAGGTCCTCGACGGCACCGGTGCACCGCCGTTTGCCGCGCAGGTGCTGGTGGAGGGCAATCGCATCGCGGCCGTCGTGCCGGACGGCGTCGCCCTGGCCGCGGACGGCGCGCGGGTAGTGGACGGCCACGGTGGGACGCTCATGCCGGGCCTGGTCGAGTCGCACGCGCATCTGTCCTTCACCGACATCAGGGTTGGTACCGATCTTGGCGACACCCCGCCCGAAGAGCATACGCTGCGCACCGCCGCCTACGCCCGCACCCTGCTGGAGCACGGCTTCACCAGCTGCGTGAGCGCGGCATCCGCCAAGCCGCGACTGGACGTTGCGGTGCGAGCGGCGATCGACGTCGGCGACATTCCTGGCCCGCGGCTGCTGACGGCGAGCCCGGAGCTGACCGTGACCAGCGGCCTGGGCGATGCGCGGCTGAGCCATATCTATCAGGAGTCGTTCGCGGTTGTTCAGACGGGCCGGAGGGGTTCCGCCGCTACGCGCGCGAGATGTGTCGCGAGGGTGTCGACACGCTCAAGATCAACCCCTCGGGCGACACGCTGCTGCCGCGAGCGCGTTCCAGACAAACCGTGATGACGGAAGCAGAGGTCGCGGCGGTGTGTTCCGTGGGCAGCGCGCACGGGCGGCGCGTCGCGGCCCACGCGCGCAGCGCCGAGTCGGTGAAGCTGTGTCTGCGGCACGGCGTGCAGATCATCTATCACGCCAACCTCGCGGACGAAGAAGCGAGCGACCTGCTGGAGGCGCGCAAGGACGAGGTGTTCGTCGCTCCGACCATAGGCTGGACTGTTGCAATGCTCGAACGCGGTCCCCAATTCGGCCGCGCGCGTGAGCCCGGAGAACGGGCGATTCTCGAGAGCGAGCTCGAGGCCACGATCGAGACCATGCGCGAGCTCAAGCGGCGCGGCGTGCGCGTGCTGCCGGGCGGCGACTACGGCTTTGCCTGGAACCCGAACGGAAGCAACGCGCGCGACCTGGAGCACTTTGTGAAGCTGCTGGGCTTCTCGCCCATGGACGCGATCGTGGCAGCGACCAGGTTCGGCGGCGAAATGATGATGATGGGCGGGGAGCTCGGTCAAGTGCGAACCGGGTATCTCGCGGACCTGCTTGCTCGTGCGCGGTGATCCGCTCGAAGACATCCGAATCCTGCAGGACAAACGACGCCTGATGGCGGTCATGAAGGACGGAGCGCTGTTGAGCGACCGGGGCTCGTGATTCGTCGCTCGTGATTCGTGTTTTCGCGGTACGCGTCTAAACGTTCTTTGGCAGGATGCAGTCACGGGTCACGAGTCACGGATCGAGCATCTCAATGTCGGACCAGCGCGCTGAGCAGGGACCAGCCGCCGTCCTGCGCGGACTGCGGAAACAGCACCAGAGCGCGCGAGGCGGGCTGGCCGTTGCAGTGCGTGGCGCAAGCAAGACCTATCCCAATGGATTGCGCGCGCTCGATTCGATCGATCTCGAAGTGCGTGAAGGCGACTTCGCCACGCTGCTCGGCCCGTCCGGTTGCGGCAAGAGCACGCTGCTTGCGCATGATCGGAGGGTTGAGCGCGCCGACAACCGGCAGCGTGGTCCTCGGATCGGGCTCGGCAGAGGAAGCCGCTAGCGCTCGGTGCTTCCGGCGCAGCGGAGCGCCGGCGAACGCGCAGCGCAGTCCGACAGATCGGAAACCGCGACTCGCATTCGTATTTCAGAGCCCTACACTGATGCCATGGGCGAGCGTCGAGCGCAACGTGCGCCTGCCGCTCGATCTCGCGGGCGAAGCAGACGGCAGCGCGCCCAGGGTCGACGCAGTTCTGCGGCTGGTCGGCCTGAACGATTTCGCCGCGCGTCTACCCGCGCGAGCTGTCCGGCGGGATGCAGATGCGCACGTCCATCGCGCGGGCGCTGGTGACCGAGCCGCGCTTGCTGTTGATGGACGAGCCGTTCGGCGCGCTCGACGAGATCACCCGCTACCGCCTCGATCGCGAAATCCGCGACCTGTGGGCGCGGCGCTCGCTCACCGTGGTTTTCGTCACGCACAGCATTTACGAAGCGGTGTACCTGTCCACCCGCGTGCTGGTCATGTCGGCGCGGCCCGGACGGATCGTCGGCGAGCTCGCGATCGACGAGCCGCACCCGCGCACCGATGCGTTTCGCGTATCCGAGCGCTACGCGCGCTGGTGCAAGCAGCTGTCCGAGATGCTCGCCGCCGGCAGCGAAGAAGGGGGCGGCGTTCGGCCGCCATCGGACATGAGCGGCCGCGCAGCGCGCTTCGTCGCTCCCGCGGCTGGTCGGGGTTGCCTTCCTGTTGCTGTGGGAGGGCTTGGTGAGAGGTGT
Organism: uncultured beta proteobacterium; assembly: GCA_963747025.1. GTDB lineage: Bacteria > Pseudomonadota > Gammaproteobacteria > Burkholderiales > SHXO01 > SHXO01. The sequence continues at coordinate 585,736 of CAVVDJ010000001.1, read as the reverse complement.
TCGACGTGCCGTTCTACCTCGTGCCCTCGCCGCTCCTCGTTCTGAGCACCCTCGCGCACGACGCACCACTGCTGCTCAGCTCGCTGCTGGTCACGCTGAAGATCACCGCGCTGGCTCTGCTGCTGGCGGTAGTGCTCGGCGTGGGCATCGCCTTCCTGTTCGTGCAGAACCGCGTGCTGGAGAGGAGTCTGTTTCCCTATGTTGTTCTGCTCCAGGTCACGCCCATCGTGGCCATCGCGCCGCTCATCATCATCTGGGTCAAGGACCCGCTGGCGGCGCTGGTCATTTGCGCGACCATCGTGGCGATCTTCCCGGTGATCTCCAACACGACGCTGGGCCTTCGCAGCGTCGACCCGGGGCTGGCCGACCTGTTCCGCTTGTACGGCGCGCGCCGCTGGCAGACGCTGGTGAGGCTGCGCATCCCCAGCGCTTTGCCTTACTTCTTCGCCGGGCTTAGAGTATCGGGAGGGCTGGCGCTGATCGGCGCGGTGGTGGCGGAATTCGTCGCCGGCACCGGCGGGACCGCTTCGGGGCTGGCCTACCAGATCCTGCAGGCGGGTTTGCAGCTCAACATCCCGCGGCTGTTCGCGGCTCTGCTGCTGATCACGCTGGCCGGCGTGGCCATTTTTCTGCTGGTGTCGCTGGCAGCCCAACTCACGCTCCGGCATTGGCACGAGAGCGAGCTTGCGCTGGAGCGTTGATATGTTGAATTCGAAGTACTCTTGGCGTCTTCGCAGTTGATCGGGTTGTCTCGGGAGGTAAGCATGATCAGGAAGGGTGGAAGTTGGATGGCAGCATTGCGCGTTGGCGCTGACGACCGGGCTTCGTCTCGGCGCAGCAGCCCACCAAGGTGGTGTTCTACACCAACTGGTATGCGGAAGCCGAGCACGGCGGCTTCTACCAAGCCGTAGCCGAGGGCATCTACACGCGGCAACGGCCTCGACGTCGAGGTCAGGATGGGAGGCCCGCAGATCAACGTGCTGCAACTGCTGCTCGCCGGGCCAGGCGGACCTGGTCATGGGCTACGACCTCCAGACCATCAAGGCGATCGAGCAGGGGCTGCCGGTGACCACCGTTGCGGCCACCTTCCAGAAGGATCCAGCTGTGCTGATCGCGCACCCCGGGGTAGCGGCGCTGCCGGATCTCAAGAACCGACCCTGCTCATCGGCCAGGCGAGCGAGACCACGTTCTGGCCCTGGTTGAAGGCCAAGTACGGCTTCACCGATGCGCAGAAGCGGCCATACGCATTCAGCGTGCAGCAGTTTCTGGTCGATCAGAACGTCGCGCAGCAGGGGTATCTCACCTCGGAGCCCTACACCATCGAGAAAGCCGGCATCAAGCCGGTGGTGTTCCTGCTTGCGGACAGCGGCTACCCGCCCTACGCGGAGACCATCGTCGTCACCACCAAGACCCTCAAGGACAAGCCGGACATGATCGCGCGCTTCGTGCGCGCGTCCGCGGAGGGCTGGAAGAGCTATCTGAAGGACCCCGCGCCAGGCAACGCGCTGATCAAGAAGGCGAACCCGGAGATGACCGAGGAGCTGATGGCATTCGGCGTCGCCAAGATGAGGGACTATGGGCTGGTGACCGGCGGCGACGCCAAGACGCTCGGCATCCTGACCATGACCGACAGCCGCTGGAAGCAGACATTCGACTTCATGGTCAGCGCCGGTCTGACGAAATCTGACGTGGACTATCGCAAGGCCTATACACTTCAGTTTGTGAAGGAGATCAAAGTACTGCCTTGATCGATAGCGACTCCAGCAGGGTCGAGTAGCGCCGGATCGAGCCAGACCAGTCTTTGCGCGCTGCAACGCGCCGACCGCGTCGGCTTGGTGGCTTGTCGCAGTCCCCTGCCCTTTCTATACTCGTGAGCGAGAGGCACGAAGCTCCAATATAACGCACAAGAGGAGGAAGACCGATGGGCGGGATTGCGACCGAATCCATTCGGGCCGCTGCCCTGGTCGGGCATGCAGGCTGCGGCAAGACACTGCTCACGGAGACGCTGCTGCATAAGGCCGGGGCAATCACCGCTCCGGGCACCATCGAGCGCGGCACCACCGTGTGCGACTTCGACGCGTTGGAGAAACAGCACCAGCACTCGCTGTACGCGACGCCCGTCTACTTTGAGCACAGCGGCGCGCGCATTCATCTGATCGACACGCCCGGGCTGCCCGATTTCCTGGGACAGGCCATGAGCAGCCTGCAGGCGGCGGACACGGTCATCGTGGTCATCAACGCCCAGACCGGCATCGAGCTAGCCACCACGCGCATGATGAACTGGGCGGCAAAGCGCGATCTGTGTCGCATGATCGTGGTGAACAAGATCGATGCGCCGGACGTGGATCTGGCGAGGCTGGTGAGCCAGATCCAGGACGCGTTCGGAAGAGAATGCCTGCCGATCAATCTGCCGGCGGGCCGCGGGGCCCGTGTCGTGGACTGCTTCTTCAACCCGGCGGGCGACTCCGATTTCTCCTCCGTAGCCGAGGCGCACAGCGCCATCATCGACCAGGTGGTGGAGGTGGACGAGGACCTGATGGCGGTCTACCTGGAGAAAGGTGAGGTGGCGCCCGACGAGTTGCACGCTCCGTTCGAGAAGGCGCTGCGCGAAGGACACTTGGTACCGATCTGCTTCACGTCCGCGCGCACGGGCGCTGGGTGTCGCGGAGCTGCTGGACATTTGCGCGAAGCTCCTGCCCAATCCGCTGGAAGGCAATCCACGGCCTTTCCTCAGAGGCGAGGGCGCCGCAAGCGCAGGAGTTTCACGCCGAGCCGGACCCTGCCAAACACGTCATTGCGCATGTGTTCAAGATCACCGTCGACCCGTTCGTGGGCAAGCTCGGTGTGTTCAAGGTGCACCAGGGCACGGTCAAGCGCGATCAGCAGCTGTTCGTCGGTGACGGACGCAAGCCGTTCAAGGTCAACCAGCTCTACCTGCTGCGCGGCAAGGAGCACATCCCGGTGGACGCGTGTGTGCCGGGCGACATCGGCGCGCTAGCCAAGATCGAAGAGATCGCGTTCGACGGCGTGCTGCACGACTCCCACGACGAGGACCACATCCACATCCGGCCGCTGGAGCTACCGGCGCCCATCTACGGCATCGCCATCGAGGCGACCAAACGCGGCGACGAGCAGCGCTTTGGGAAATACTGCAGAAGCTCGCCTCGGAGGATCCTTGTCTGCAGGTCGAGCGTGTCGCCACCACCAACGAGACGGTCGTGCGCGGGTTGGGAGAGCAACAGGTGCGCTGCATGCTGGAGCGCATGGGCAATCAGTACAAGCTCGAAGTCACCACCCATCCGCCACGGATCGCATACCGCGAGACGATCACCGCGCCCGCGGAAGGCCACAGCCGGCATAAGAAGCAGACTGGGGGCGCCGGGCAGTTTGGCGAAGTGTTCCTTCGCATCGAGCCGCTGCCGCGCGGAACCGGTTTTCAGTTCGTGGACGAAGTCCGCGGCGGCGCCATTCCGGGCCAATACATTCCCGCTGTGGAGAAGGGGTGCTGATGGTGCTGGAGCACGGTGCGATCGCCGGCTATCCGCTGCAGGACGTCAAAGCCGTCGTCAACATACACGTGAGCGTGCCGGAGAACTGCATCGGCGACATCACCGGCGACGTCTTCCAAGCGCGGGCAGGTGAGCGGAACGCAACCTCTCGGCGGAGGGCTGGTCAACATCGCGGGCCAAGTGCCGTTGTCCGAGCTGAACGGCTACCAGTCGCGCCTCAAGTCGCTCACCGGAGGTCAGGGTTCGTTCAACATGGAGGTCTCACTACGAGGCAGTGCCGCCGCCGATCCAGCAGCAGCTTGCCGCGCAGCACAAGGTGCATCCGGAGGACTAGGGGCCAGCGACCGCGCGACTTGGAGCGCCATTGGCAGCTGTGAGAGTGTGGACCGGCAGAAGCCTTCGATCCCGAGCACTAGCATGCACAGCTGCGCCCGCTCGTCATTCTCGTCTAGTCCGCGCCCATCGCCAGGTGAGCTGGCACCGCCGCGAGAGGCACGCTATTGTCGGGAGCGGCGTTCGACCTCGAGCAAATGCGCGGCAAGGTTGTGCTGGTGAACTTCTATTCCAGCTACTGTAAGTTCTGCGCCTACGAGATCGGCAATCTCGAGGCGTTCTATGAAGCGCGCAACAAGGTTTGAGGCCCTGGTGAGCGCTCGGCGCACCCGGGTAGCGCGCTCGATATCACACCTGCCGGAACGATGGTCGACGAGCTGCAGGCGAATGGCTTCGGCCGGCGCTATCCCACGCCTACCGCGTTTGTAATCGACCGAAGTGGCGTCGTGCGCCACAAGCAGGGGGGCCAAGTTGCCCACTTCTACCGAGAGGTCGTATTGCCGCTGCTGCGGGACGCGCGATTGGCGCGGCCGGGGTCCGGGGTGGTTCGGGGACGCCCGACTGTGTTGCCCAGCGCCGCTGCGATCGCCTCCCATTCATCTTCGAGCGATGTCTTGCACGCGGATTTGCCTGCGCGCCGGTACCAGTAGCCGGCGTTAGCCAGGTCCCCTTCCTTGCGGTGCAGGTAGGCGTGCACCCAGGCGGCATCGCGACCCTCCTCGTCCTGCACGATCTCATGGGCGCGGCTCCAGTCGCCCTTCGCGTCGTGCCACAGCGCGCGCAACAGGCTCCCAAGACCGTCGGGAGGACGTGCTCTTCGACAAAGAGTCGCGAAAATCAGCAAGCTCCACGCTTGCATCTCCGGTTGCTCGAACGATGCAGTGACAGCCGCCGAACCGGCGACCGTACCTGCGGGATCGCGTGGGCCCGATCGACGCCTGCCAGCCTGACAATAGGCGAAAAACACGATTCAGTCGACCTCGGCCGCAGACCTGGCCGTAGCTTCGGCTGCCAGGGGCTGCAACGGCACCGCGCGGGCCAAGTCCTACTCTTTCTTTGGTACGCTGTCGACTAGACCCACTTTCGTATTGACGAGGCGACCATGGCCGAGAGACAAGACCAGCGTCTGCCGGAACCCAAAATGGATCCGGCAGCGCTTTTCCGCGAAGAAGTCATCACCGACCGCAAGGTCGGCACCATCCGCGTGCTCACCCCAATCCGGAGCGACGGCTCCACGGACGCGGGCCGCAAGACCCTGTACCTGGGCGAAGCGCAGATCTACACCACCATGGGGGCGCTGCCCCTCAGCTTCGAACTCGATGCCGACTCCCTGTCGGACGCCGTGACGAAGTACGCCCCGGCGGCCAAGCAAGCCGTCGAGCAAGCCGTTCGGGAGTTGGAAGACATGCGCCGGCAAGCGGCCTCGTCGATCGTGATTCCGAAAGGGGGGGCCGGCGGTCTACCCCCTGGTGGCCTTGGGGGAGGCGGCAAGATCCAGCTTCCGTAGAGTTCCTTCCCGCCCGCCGCCCCTCATGGAGCAACGCGACCGCGCACCCGATGCTGCAGCCGCTAGCCCCTCACCCGGTTCTGCCCCAAGTATTACGGCACGGGCGGAGGAGCGCCCTGGCTTCGTGCGTCAGATTTTCGATCGGACCGCGGGCGACTACGACAGCGTCGAGCGGCTGGTCGGCTTCGGCCGCGGATCTCGGTACCGGCGCGAGGCTTTGGTGCGCGCGGGGCTCCGGCCGGGCATGCGCGTCCTGGACGTGGCCACCGGGACAGGCCTGGTTGCCCGTGAAGCGCTTTCGCTTGTCGGCCACGCGGGCGCCGTGATCGGACTTGACCCGAGCGAGCCATGATGCGCAGCGGCCTCGGGACCACGGTCCTGCCACTTATCCAAGGCAGCGCCGAGCGGCTGCCGCTTGCCGATGCCCAGTTCGATTTCGTAAGCTTGGGGTTCGCCTTGCGCCACGTGTCGGACTTGCATGGCGTGTTTCGCGAGTTCTACCGCGTGCTGCGGCCGGGAGGGATCGTCTGCGTGCTCGAGATCACGCCGCCGCGCGCCGCCTGGGCGCGGCGGCTGCTCAAGTTCTACCTGGGCGGGGTCGTGCCAGTGTTATCTCGTACGCTGGCGCGCCACGACGACACGCCACTGCTGCTGCGCTACTTCTGGGACACCATCGAAGCCTGTGCGCCGCCGGCGCAGGTCTCGGAAGCACTGGAACGCGCAGGCTTCACCGCCGTACGCCGGCACGTCGAGATCCAGGTGTTCTCCGAATACACGGCGCGGCGCTGATCGCAGCGGTCGGCGTCTGCCCGATCTCTCCGTCGGCAAGCCGCTCCTACGCAGCCGGCTTTTCGACTGCTTTTGCGCCGACCGCGGCTGCGGAAGCAGACTCTTCCGCCAAGCTAACTCGGGAATCGGCAGCGAGGTCCCTGAGGGTCACTCCGGCGCGTCGCCGCGCTGAGCGCTTGGTCCAGGCGCGGCCAAGACCTGCGCCACGGGCGCAGACACGGGCAACCCGGCCGGGTTCAGAAATCGGTCCTCTCCCGCGGAGCGGACCGCTTCGAGCAGCTGGCGTACCGATATCGCACTGAGATCGCGCGCCGGCAGGTAGGCCGGGGGATCGTCGTTGCTCTCGACGAGCAGCTTCGCCTGCTCCAGAGCGGCAAGAACGACGTCGACGGCGTGCATCGGCACGCTCAGCGCCTGAGTCAACTGGCGCAGGGTCCACGCCGGGCGACCGGCCACGTAGTGCGCGCCGATCAAGCTTGCTATCACCAGCGCGAGGCGTTCGCGCATGCGGTTGCTCAGCCGCGGCTCGCCGCCTTCCGCGATCAAGTACTCCGGGTGCTGCTGGTAGAACGCAACGCTGGCCCCGAACAAAAGGATCAGCCAGCTCAAGTACAGCCAGATCAGAAACAAGATCAGGATCGCGAAGCCGGAATAGATCGCCGAATACTGGGTCGAGGATGCGACAAACACCGCGAAAGCCATTCCAGCGGATTGCCACAGCACGCCGCCCACTATCCCTCCTATCAGCGCCGGTCCCAACTCGACCCTTGTATTGGGGATGAACATGTAGACAAACGTGAAGGCGCCGATCACCAGCAGATAAGGCATCACCCGGCCCAGCTCGTAGACCAGCTGGCCAAAGGGCTCGAGTGCCAGCACATCGCGCACGATCCCGATGTTCATCGCGGTGGCCGTCATCCCGAGGGCAGCGAACAACAGGATCGGGCCCACCAGCAACACACTCAAGTAGCGGCTGAACCGCTCGCCCAGACTGCGGGGCTGCGAGATATGCCAGATGTAGTTGAACGACTCCTCGATCTTCTGCATGAGCGAAACCGCGGTATAGAGGAGCAGCGCGAGGCCCAGAGACCCGAGCACGCCGACGTTCATGTTCTGGATGAACTGTATGATCTGGTGGCTGACTTCCTCTCCCTTCGGGCCGAGCGGGGCGAGAAACCTCAGCAGCATGGGTTCGGTCTGGTTGTGGACTCCGAAAGCCTTCAGCACCGAGAAGCTCAACGCCAGCAAGGGGACGATCGATAGCAGGGTGGTGTAGACCAGGCTCATGGCCCGCAGGGTCAGCTGGCCCTGCCAGATATCCCGGATCAGGACCACGGTGATACGCACTGCCCGCAGCATGCGTGCCTTCCACGCCGGGACAGGTTCTGGAGCGTTTCTCCAGATCGCCGTCTCAATCGCCTTCAGCAGCTGTCCCGGTTCCCAGATCACGGCCGATGCTCTCCAAATCGATGACGACGGTTACTGGTGATCATACGTCCGACCACGTCCGGCACGTGGTTGGTGGCGACACACGGTCGCCACCTGCGCGCGAAATCGCTGAATCATTGTAAGCGGCGGTTCTACAGGCGCAAGGGCGTGCGCGCCGGTAGGTGTCTATGGCCCGAGCGCGGGAATCGGCACGCGCTGCCTCCCACTCGCGCCAACCTTTGAGCAGCGGAAAGTACAGCCCAAGTCGAATCGGCCGCGACTCGATCCGCGCCAATAATGCTGCGTAGCGTTCGAGCTGACCCTGGTATCGCTCGCGCTCCCGGTCGAGGAATGCGTCGAGATCCCCGCCCTCGTGCACGCCGGTCTTGTAGTCCACGATCCAGCGTACGCCATGCCGGTCCACGAAGGTGCGGTCCAGGACGACGTTGACGAACGCTCCGTTCAACTCTCCGGCGAGCCGGTGCTCGGAACGCGCGTCCTCATGGTCGCGGCTCAAGAGCCAGCGGCCGCGCGGATCGGCCAGGACCCCCATCAGTGCCTGCCGTACGCGCGCAAGCGCAGCGTCCTGCTCAACGGCTGGGACGCCCTCCTGCTTCAACGCGAGGCTGAGAACAGGGTCGACTCCGTCCAACCTGCGCACATCCCAGGTATCGAGCCCCTCATCGGCCATGCGCTGCAAGAAGCGGTGTACGACGGTGCCGACATGACGTGCGGACTCGCCCGCCCAAGAGAACTCCACGGCGGCGTCGCGCACTTCCTCTTCTTGCTGCGGAGTCCGCCACAGCACCGGCGGGGAGAGTTCAGGCGCATTCCAACCCATCGAGATTCGGCGCAAAGGATAAGACATCGGGTCGGGCACAGCCTGCGCTGCCGCGCTGGGCGTCGGCGCAGAGGACTGCAGGGCAGCTCGCTCGAACTCGGTCCGCAGCGCCGGCCACAGCTTCGACAGCAAAGCGCTGCGCGGCGGTGCTCTCACGGCGACGCGGTCCGACTCCGTTCGGTCGACTCTGAGCTGAGCCAGAAGGTGCAGCCGCCTGCGCGCGCGGGTTGCCGCCACGTACAGCAGACGTCCGTCCTCGTGCTCCTGGTGCTGCCGCAGCAATCGGGTCACGCAGGCATACACGGGGTCGTCCTCATCCGCCGCTCGCGCCGATGGCTGCGAGCAACAGGTCGCTACCTTCATGCCCGCGCGGGCGCTCGATCCAGCGCAGCAGCTCGGGATCGTCCTGCCGGACGCCGAAGCCCAGACCGGGGACGATGACGGTGTCGAACTCCAGCCCCTTCGCCTTGTGGATCGTCATCACCTGCAGCGTTTCCGGCGCGTTGACATCCGGCAGCGCGTAGAGCTTGGCGAGCTCATCCTCGAGCGCAGCGAGGTCCTCCAGATCCCCGCCCCGCTCCAGCTTTTCGAGCAGATCCAGGTATACCCGGATGTCGTCCAGATCGGTGCGTTCCTGCACGCTCGCCGGCCCACCAACTCGCAGCCACGCGCCTTCGACCCGACGCCGCAGAGTGCCCCGTCCGCGGTGCTCGCGCGCTGGGCGCGATTGCTTCGACCAGTCGCGCCGCTCGCGCCTGACCGTCGGCGCTCAGGCCGGCGATCACATCGGGATCCGTCATCCGCACCCACAGCACTCCCTCACGCGCTTCGCCCACGAGCATTTCCAAGTCGACGGAGAGTCAAGCCGCACCACGGCGCGCGCAGCACGGACAGCCACGCAGCTCGGTCGGCCGGGTGCAGCAAGGCTCGCGTGAGCGCGTGCAGGTCCTCGACCGCGGGTCGGTGAGCCAGCGCCTCGATATCGATGGCCCGGAAACGCAGGCCCGCTTCCTTGAGTGCCGGCACGATGTGGCCGAGGTGGGTGCGACTGCGCACCAGTATCGCGATAGTCTGTTTCGGATCTTCGCGCAAGCGCCGCCGCCACCAGCTCCACCACGCGTTGCGCCTCGGCCTGGCCGTCATCGTTCAGGGCGTGGATCGACAACCGCCTCGCCGGAGAGCGCACGGACGAGTAGCGACCGAAGGTGAAAACGGCACGGCTCCGCTGGCCGGATCTTCACGCGGCGGCAGCACCTTCTCAAACACGCGATTCACCCAATCGACGACGCCCGAGTGCGAGCGGAAGTTGCGCATGAGCGTGAGGGGCTCGAAGCCGAACCTCACCGATGCCCTCTCGCTGCGCCCGCAGGAACAGACCAACCTCGGCCTCGCGAAAGCGATAGATCGACTGCATCGGGTCGCCAACCACGAAGAGCGTTCGCCCATCGCCCTGTTGCCAACCCGCTGTTAGGCGCAGCACTAACTCGTATTGACTCAGCGAAGTGTCTTGAAACTCGTCGATCGAGCAGATGCCGCACGCGATAGTCGAGTGCCAACGCCAAGTCCGTGGGCGCCTGGGGATCACCCAATGCGCGGTTCGCCGCCAGCAGCAGCTGCGCGAAGTCGATCACGTTCGACTGCGGAATGCGAGCTCGAGCTGGGCGAGCGCCAGCGGCAGCAGCGCCTCAAGCGCTTCGATGAGGAGCCATTGCGCGTCACTGTATTCGGGCGCCGGGAGCCGCTTCACTTCCACTAGCGTGGAAACCAGAACGGGCAAAGCCGCGAGCCGCTCGAATAGCGCTTCGACGCGCTGCTTGGCCTGTGTGCGGCTCTGCTTTTCGGCAGGTGCGATTCCTTTTTCGGTCGGCGGCGGGAAACCGATCCGGCTGTCCGCTTTGCGTCGTACCTCGCGTCTGTCGGTAAGCAGCAGCGACGCGATCTCCCGCCACATGGCGAGGTCTTCGGGCTCGATGCCGGGCAGGGCGACCGGCTGGACCGCTGGGACAATCGTGCCTCGCCTGTCTCCGCAAGATGGGCGGCAGCATAGCGGACGCAGAACAGCAGTTCGGAAATGGTCTCTGCCGGAACGGCATCGTGCGCCTGCAGTAGTCGGTCGCGCACGAGGTCGGCCAGGGCCCGACTCAACTCGCCGCGATCGAGATTCTCGTGATGCCGCAGCCATTGATCGCGGCGTTCCAGCAAGCCGGGAGAGCAGGGCCTCCGCCCGCTGCGTGTCGTTATCCAGATGCCGAAGCAGAGCGCCAACCTGGCGCGACCACTCGGGCTCCTCCAGCTGCGCGAGAGTCTCGCGCGCGGCCTCGCGGTACAGCTCGGTCGCGTCCTCTTCGGCCTTCGGCATCGCGCCCAACCGCGACAGCAAAGGCATCTGCGCAGCCAATGAATAGCACAGGGAATCGATGGTCTGGATGCGCAGGCGTGCGGGATTGTCGGTGAGACCCCAGCGACGCTGCGCGTCCGCGCTAAGCGCTTCGCGCGCGAGCTCCAAGGTCGTGCGCTCGTGCTGCTGATTCCGCCCCTACGCCCTCGCGGGCGGCGGCTAACGCGTTCAGCACGCGAGCGCGCATTTCTGCGGCAGCCTTGCGCGTGAAGGTGATGGCGACAACCTCCTCTGGCCATGTGACTGCGTCCGAGCAGAGCGAGGAAGCGCTGGATCAGCAGCTCCGTCTTGCCCGAGCCAGCCGGCGCTTGCACGATGAAAGAACGCTCGACATCGAGCGCAAGTGCGCGCGTCGCCGCGTCGCGTCCGGGCAGTTCTTCACTCACCCGCGTCCTCCTCGCCTGGTGTCGGCGAGCCTCTGTCAACGACCTCGCCGACGCGGCACAGACTGGACAGATCGCAGTTACGACAGGTCAACGACCGCTTCTTCGGATCGACTGGAGCGGCACCGGACCTGAACCGGTGGCAAGCGCCTCCAGGGTCACGCGCCAGTGGGCAAGCAAGGCGGGCCAGTCGCGAAACTCGTTCGCGAACCGGCTGCGCGTCAGTTGGATGATGCCTTCAGCGACTCCGGGATGTGCGGACAGAGCCGGACCAACCACACTCACCGCGGCGCACTTGCGCAAACGCCACTGCTTCAGGAAGCACCGGGCGAGCGAGGTGATACAAGGGCAGCTGAGGCTCGTCCGGGCGTTCTCCCATCCACATGGCGATAGAACTGTCTCCAGTCTTGTAATCGATGAGCAGCTCTGCGCCCTGGGCCAGACTGTCCACGCGATCCAGTCGAAGACTCAGAACCAGGCCAGCGATGTCGACCACGGCCTGCTCCTCGTACGCCGCAACGCGAAACTCACCACGCAGCCGTTCGACCTGTAACCACTCTTCCAGAAGCTCGACGAGACGCACGCGCTCGAGCTCCAGGAAGCGTGTCTGGAAACTCGAAGGCCGCGTTCGGTGCAGCCGAGCCAGCGCGCGGTCGACAGCGCGCGCGATCACCGACACCAGCTCGTCGTGCGGCATCGAGTCCGAGTCGTTGCCGCGTGGCTAGCTCCGACCATAACTGCGCCAATGCGGCATGGAGCAAGATTCCGCGATCGCGTGCGTCCAGCCCCTCGTGGGGATGGTCCAGCGACACCGCGCCCAAGCGATGAACGGCGAAGGCCCGGAACGGACAGGCCGACTGATTCTGGAGAAGACGAGCGCCGCCCCGGAAAGCCGACGCCCTCGGGCAGCGGAAGGCCCCGCCAGTCGGCGAACTGCTCCTGGTCAGCCGCGGCCTGCGCGGTCACCCGCCAGTCGGGCACTTCCTCAATGAAGAGCTGGGCGAGTGTGGTTTCAGGCAGACCCGCGAGCAAAGGGCTTGGACCCAACATCTGGTCGCCCTGCATGCAGTGGTAGCTGAAGATGACGCGTGGAGCAGCTCGAAGCCAGTCGGCTTGCGCGCGCCGGGCAAACGCCAGCTCCCATTCGGCCGAAGCGCGCGGCACACCACGGCTTCGCTGCAGGTCCAGGGGCAAGAGGGGATTGGGGCGCGGCGGACGCGGCCATGTTTCGTCGCTGAGCCCGAGTACGAAGAGCTGGTCGAACTCGAGCTGAGAGGACTCCAACACACCCAGAACCTGGATCGGCACGTCGGGCGTCTCGGGCTGAAACAGCTCTTCGACTGCAAGACCCCGCAGCATTCCCACGGCCGACGCTCAGTCTCACCGGAGCTGAGACTACATCCAGCTGCGCCAGGCCAGCGATGATCTCCTTCCATTTCTTGAAAGTCTGGTATTCCTCGCTGTTCAGTTCGCGTTCGCCTGGCCATTGCATCGCCGACAGCAAGGACTGTAGCGCTGGTCCCCAATAGCTCACGCGCTGCGCTGAGGCTGGCAGCTCCCGCAAGCGAGCGCGCAAAGCGGCGAGCCGGTCCGCCAGCATGCCGCAGCTGTAGGCATGCCCTTCTGCCCCGGCGTGACGGATGAGCCCATCTAGCGTGATGTGCGGGTCTCCGAGTCGGCGCAGCTTCGCGTCCAGGAGCGCTCGGGCGTTGCGCTCACTCTCAGCGCCGCCCACGAAAGGAGAACGCAACAGCAAGCCTACGCGGTGAATCGAAAGGGGCCCGCACGCGAGCTCCAACAACAGCAGCGCGGCGTGGGCCAGAGGCCAATCCGAAAGCGGTACGCCTAACGAAACATTCCAGGGTCGCGACGGGAATCCGGCCCGGATGCAGCACGGCATCCGGTTGCAGGACCTCGTCGAAGACCCGGATGATCGTCGCGCGCAGACGGTTGAGCTCCGGCACGACCACACCTACTCGTGCTTGCGGGTTCGCGGCAATGCAACCGCGCGCCCAAAGCGCCGCGCGCGAATCTCATGCAGTACATCGGGATGGCGCATTACGGCGGCCTGGCCCTCGTTCCCGGACTGCGCGAGCAGCCTCGACCTCGACGCCACGGGAGCGGAGCGCCTCCAGCACGGCCTCCTGTTGCGGGGTCAGAGCGTCGAAGCCGAATGCGACCAGGCGGCTAGGTGCGGCGAGCGACCCGGCGAGCAAAAGGTCGCAAACGAGGTCCGGCAGGCGCGCGTGGTCGGTGAGGTCCTCACGCGCACAGATCGTCTCGTAAGCGTGCGCCCATCGCAAAAAGGCGCGCTGCCTCGTCGCTAAGGGAAATGGTCTGGAGCGCAGGCAGCAAGCGCCAGGCATGCGCCAGCTCCCACGCCTGCAGGGCGGCATCGGCCATGCGTGTCGACCTGCAACAGACCTTGCGCCTCGGGCGCGTCGACGATGACCCTTTGCCATAGCGCGCGCGCCTGCGAACGACTCATCAGCAGCCGATTGGCGTTGCCGCGCAAGAGGCGTCGCGGAAAACTCGCTCCAGCCACGCGTTCCAGGGCAAGACGTCGGCGGCCGCCCAGGCCGCCTGTCCCTGTGCGCACGGGCGCCCTGGTCGAAACCGCGGCGAACAGCGGCTGACAAGCGCTGATTGGGTGTCACCACGGTTGCGCCGCGAGCGAGCTGCTCGATCAGCTCAGCGAACACGGGAAGGCCGAAGGAATGCAGGCCCGGTGCTTGTTGCGGAGGGGGTAGGACGCCGAGAGTCGGACGCTCTTCTCTGGACGTTCAGCCTCTTCAGGTCTCAGCAGTCGAGCAGAGTCGCCTTTTCCTTGACCCTGGCCTACCGGAGGCAACCGGCGGCGCAACGCGCAGCAGCGGTCCCCTTGTGGGGATGCACCCCGGACTCGGTCTCTCGAAAAGTGGTGCGGCCAGGGGCGCGGAGGGCCGCACCAGATGGAGCCAGCCCGGGTCGACATACGACCGCTCCGCCCCAGGCTTGCTTCCACCGGGAGCGGCCGTACCGTGAAGCGAACGGAACGGACGCGCCCGACGCTGTCAGCGGCCGAACAAGTGGGTCTTTTCCTTGACCTTGGCCCACTCGGAGGCGTCCAGCCGCGAAACGCGGAGCAGGGATTCCCTTCTGGGGATGCGACCGTGTAGAGGACGAAACGGACGCATGCGACGCTCTCAGCGATCGAGTAGGTGTGTCTTTTCCTTGACCTTGGCCCACTCGTCTGCGTCCGCGGGCGCGTCTTTCTTCTCGGTAATCGAAGGCCAGACCTTGGCCAGCTCAGCGTTGAGCGCGACATACGGGCGTTGCTCGGGAGGCACGTCGTCCTCGGCAAATATGGCTTCCACCGGACACTCGGCGACACACAGCGTGCAATCAATGCATTCGTCCGGGTCGATGACCAGGATGTTCGGACCCTCGCGGAAACAGTCCACGGGACACACATCTACGCAGTCCGTATATTTGCACTTGATACAAGATTCAGTGACGACATAGGTCATGCTGGGATTTCCCTCCGAACGCCCGGCGGACGGCAGAACTCAAGTCCTGCCGCCCTTCCGGTCTAGCCCGGGTAGTTTAACAGAACGACATACGTGGCCCAGGCGGCTACCCGCGCCAGACGCCTTCCACAGGGGCTTGTTTTTGGTAACATAGCCACAATCTCGTCGCGGCCACCGGCTGCCGACGGCCGCTAAAACGCTACCTACCCCTCCCCGTCATTCCATCGATCGAGGTCATCCAGCCTCATGAGTGAACACATACATTACGTAACCGACGATACCTTCGATCCCGAGGTCCTGCAGTGCTCCGTGCCCGTGCTGGTCGACTACTGGGCCGAGTGGTGTGGCCCCTGCAAGATGATCGCCCCGATACTGGACGAAGTCGCACAGGAATATGCGGGCCGCCTCAAGGTGGCCAAACTCAACATCGACGAGAATCAAGCCACGCCGCCCAAGTTCGGCATCCGCGGCATCCCCACCCTGATGATCTTCAAGAACGGCAATGTCGAAGCCACGAAGGTGGGCGCGCTATCCAAATCCCAACTAACCGCCTTTATTGACAGCACAATCTAAAGTCTTTAGGCTTCATCAACCGATATCGCTTGACAACCGGGGCCTGTCCCGCCAGCGGGCAGAGTCTCGAGCGAAGCGGATCCAGCAGCGTCCGAGTCGTTTCGGGCGCGGGCCAAGCCGATACCGGCGCAGCTCTTTCCCCGTTTTCACCTTCCCCTTTTGTGTCGTTCTTTTCCGTTTTCCCAGCCCCCCGTCTATGCATCTCTCCGACCTGAAAAACCTCCACGTCACCGAGCTCGTGGAGATGGCCAACACCAACGAGATCGAAAACGCCAACCGCATGCGCAAGCAGGACCTGATCTTTGCGCTGCTCAAGAATCAGGCGAAAAAAGGAGAAAGCATCTACGGAGAGGGAACGCTGGAGGTACTGCCTGACGGCTTCGGCTTCCTACGCTCGCCGGACACCTCGTACCTTGCCGGCCCGGACGACATATACGTCAGTCCGTCCCAGATCCGTCGCTTCAACCTCCACACCGGTGACTCCATCGAGGGGGAGATCCGAACGCCGAAAGACGGGGAACGCTACTTCGCGTTGGTCAAGGTCGACAAGGTCAACTCCGAGCCGCCCGAGAACGCCAAGAACAAGATCCTGTTCGAAAACCTCACCCCGCTGCACCCGACAGTCCCCTTCACCCTCGAGCGCGACATCAAATCCGAAGAGAATCTGACCGGCCGGATCATCGATATCGTCGCGCCGATCGGCAAGGGACAGCGCGGCCTCATTGTGTCGCCTCCCAAGGCCGGGAAGACCGTCATCCTGCAGCACATCGCGCACGCTATCACCTCGAACCATCCTGAGGTGATCTTGATCGTGCTGCTCATCGACGAGCGCCCCGAGGAAGTGACGGAAATGCAGCGCTCCGTGCGGGGCGAAGTCGTCTCCAGCACCTTCGACGAGCCAGCCACACGCCACGTGCAGGTTGCCGAGATGGTCTTGGAAAAAGCGAAGCGACTGATCGAACACAAGAAGGACGTCGTGATCCTGCTCGACTCGATCACACGGCTGGCGCGCGCGTACAACACAGTGGTGCCGGCCTCAGGCAAGGTACTCACCGGCGGCGTCGACTCCAACGCGCTGCAGAGGCCCAAGCGTTTCTTCGGCGCGGCCCGCAACATCGAAGAGGGCGGATCGTTGACGATACTCGCCACCGCGTTGATAGACACCGGCTCGCGCATGGACGACGTGATCTACGAGGAATTCAAGGGCACCGGCAACATGGAGATTCACCTCGACCGACGCATGGCCGAGAAACGCATCTATCCGGCGATCAACGTGAACCGTTCTGGCACACGCCGAGAGGAGCTCTTGCTCAAGCAGGACATTCTTCAAAAGGTCTGGATTCTGCGAAAACTGTTGTATCCGATGGACGACCTCGAAGCCATGGAATTCTTGCTCGACAAGATCAAAGCCACCAAGAGCAACGCCGAGTTCTTCGACTCGATGCGCCGGGGCTGAGGAAGCTGCCTCGAGGTCGCCGCTCGTTCCCGAGATCATGGCAGCCAAGAGCAAACGTGGGATTATGGGCGGTTGAATGCGTGCCCGCGCGGCCACATATGAGGGGCTGCAGGCACTCCGGTACGCCACTTGTCCCCGGCGCCGCCTGCGCGTATCATTCGCGCCTTTTCCCGGGTCTAGGGCTTGGGACAAAATGTAAGGAAACTGCTATGAAACCGAAGATCCACCCGGAATACAAAGAGATCGCCG
This sequence comes from uncultured beta proteobacterium, assembly GCA_963747025.1. Taxonomy (GTDB): domain Bacteria; phylum Pseudomonadota; class Gammaproteobacteria; order Burkholderiales; family SHXO01; genus SHXO01. The sequence goes on along the minus strand of CAVVDJ010000001.1, from coordinate 568,761 downwards.
TGATCTGCAGCTGCGGAAACAAGTTCACGACTAGATCCGTGCTCGGCCGTGAGTTGCACGTAGAGGTCTGCTCAAACTGCCATCCTTTCTACACTGGTAAACAGAAGGTGATGGATACGGCCGGCCGCGTCGAGAAGTTTCGTCAGCGCTACAGCAAGACCGGCGCGGCGAAGGATGCGGCGAAGGGACCGCCGGGAAAACCGCCTGAGCGCGTCGCCGTAGTTGGCATAGTACGGCTGATAGCACTGGCCTGAATGCAACACGTTCCGCGAACGCGGAATCCAGATGAAAGAAACGCCGCGCTGCGGCGTTTTTTTTGCGTCGGGCGGTCTCTTTTGCGTTGCCCCAGCGTTGCTATGGGCTTCTCCTCGGCTTTTCGGCTTCCGCCGTTGGAACCGCACCGCTACACTTGCCGAACCGCCGAGCACAACAATCCTCAGCCTGAGGAAATGCCTCCTGCCACAGACATGGGCCAGTCCGCGCGCGACTTTGTAACCCGCCACGCGCTTGCGTTGACCTGCTTGCTGTGCATCGTCTGGATGCTACCCGGCCTGATCGGCCGCGATCCCTGGAAGCCGGACGAGGCGTATAGCTTCGGGCTCGTTCACCACGTGTTCCAGACCGGCGACTGGGTCGTACCCACGCTGGCTCAGGAACCCTTCGTGGAGAAGCCACCGCTTTTTTACATCACCGCAGCGCTGTTCGCACGCGCCTTCGGTTGGCTGATGCCGATTCACGACGCCGCACGCTTGGCCAATGTCTTCTACCTGAGCCTCGCGTTTCTGTTCATCGGATTGGCCGGCAGGGAGTTGTACGGCGGCGAGAAGGCCGAGGCGGGATGGAGCAGCTGGGTCAGCGCGTTGGCGCTGCTCGGATGCGTCGGAATGGTGGAGTCGGGGCACCTGATGATCACCGACGTCGCCATGCTGTGCGGCTGGGTGATCGCCCTGTATGGCTTGGCTCTTGCCCCTCGGCGACCGGCCGTGGCCGGCGCAGCGCTTGGCATAGGCGTAGGCGTCGCCTTTATGTCCAAGGCCCTGCTTGCGCCATCCGTGTTCGGCGTCGTCTGCCTGCTGCTCCCGGCACTGTTTCCACAATGGCGCACTCGGCGTTACCTGTTGACGCTGGCTGTCGCCCTCCTGACAGCGTCACCCTGGCTCATCGTATGGCCCGCCGCCCTTTATCACCGTTCGCCCGAGCTGTTTCAGGAATGGCTCTGGGTGAACAGCATAGGCCGCTCGCTCGACCTGACTAGGCTCGAAGTGCCTGGCAAGTTCGGTTACTACCTTGGAGTCCTACCCTGGTTTGCATTCCCGGTCTGGCCGGTGTCGCTGTGGGCGCTGTGGGTCCGACGTCGGGAGATCCGGACCTCTGTCGGCCTGCATCTGCCGCTCACCGTATTCTTGGTGTGCTTTCTGGCGCTGTCGGTGTTGCCCGACGCGCGCGAGTTGTATGCCTTGCCCTTGCTCCCCAGCCTCTGTCTGCTGGCGGTACCGGGTCTGCCGCTGCTGCGGCGGGGCGCTTCCAGCGCACTCTGGTGGTTTTCTCTCATGGTGTTTTGTTTCTTCGCTTTGATCGGCTGGTTCTATTGGATCGCGTTGGACTTGAGCTTCCCGGCACGCCTCCACGCACACCTGCTGCGCCTGCGGCCGGCATACGAGCCGAGTTGGCAACTATTCAAGTTCGTGCTCGGTGCAGGCCTGACGGTGATGTGGTTCTGGCTCATCCCTTGGCTACCGCGCAGCCCGTACCGCCCCATCATCGCGTGGTCCGGCTCCGTGGCCCTGCTGTGGGGTCTGGCTGCCGTGTTCTTCGTACCGTGGGTGGACAGCGCGAACAGCTACCGCAGCATGACGCTGGCAATACGCGAGAACCTGCCCACACACTACCGCTGTATCTCGAGCTACAGCTTGGGGGAACCGCAGCGCGCGATGCTGGAGTACTTTGCCGGGATCGTCACTTACCGAGACAGCGAACCCGAGCGCAAGCGCGATTGCGACGTGTTGCTCGTGCAAGGCTTCCGCAAGGCGATTCGCACCCCGGACCAGAGCTGGGAGCTGATTTGGCACGGCGCACGCCCTGGCGACGACAACGAACTGTATCGGCTGTACCGAAAGAGGCCGTCAGTCTGAGTCGGGGGCTATGTCGCTTTTCACGCTCGATACCATGAGCCAAGCGCGCAGCCGGCAAGAGCTGTCGGCCGGATTTCGTTGGCAGGTGCCGATCCGCTTCAATCTCGGCTGGGACTGCTGCGGACGCCACGCGAGTGGAGATCCGGGCGGGGCTTTAATCCTGTCCGACCGACCCCATCTCAGTTTCGTACATCGTTCGCGGTTGCAGAAAGTGCGGACAAAGCTTCACCCTCAAACCAGGTTGGATTTCGCTACCGTGACGGATTCCCTGCAGCGCTTCTTGTTCGAAGGCGTACTGGTGCGCGGCGAGATCGTGCACCTCGACGCGACCTGGCGGGCCGTACTCGAACGTCATGAATACCCCGAACCATTGCGCGCTGCGCTGGGCGAGCTCATGGCCGCAGCGGCATTGTTGTCGGCGACCCTCAAATTCACCGGGTCGCTGATCATGCAGGTGCAAGGCACGGGCCCGGTAAAGCTCATCGTGGTGGAATGCACCAGCGAGCAAACCATGCGCGCGACCGCCAAATGGGAGGGGCAACTGCCGGCGGGTGGATTCCGCGAATTGGTTGGAGATGGCCGCTTCGTGATCACGATCGCACCTGCCGACGCCAGCCAGACCTATCAGGGTGTCGTGGAACTCGAAGGCAGCAGTGTCGCGGCCATGCTAGAACACTACATGACGACCTCGGAGCAGTTGGAGACGCGCCTGTGGCTGGCCGCGGACACCCAACGAGCTGCGGGCATGCTTCTGCAGCGGGTACCCGGAAAAGCCGACGCGGATCCAGATGCCTGGAACCGGGCAGTGAAGCTTGGGGAGACCGTCACCTCGGGAGAACTGCTCAAGCTGCCCGCGCACGAAGTCATCCACCGCTTGTACCACGCCGAGGACATCCGCGTGTTCGAAGCGCGTGTCGTCAGTTTCCGCTGCTCGTGTTCGCGCGAGCGCGTGATCAACATGTTACGCATGTTGGGCCACCAGGAAATCAAGTCGATCTTGGACGAGCGCGGCGCTGTGGAGGTGAATTGTGAGTTCTGCAACCGGCGCTACATCTTTGATCCGGTGGACGCCGAGCAGGTATTTGCGGCCGAGGTCGTTACCGGCGCCGGCAGCACTCGACACTAGCACAGCGATGAGGGCGGACGATGGTCTTGCCTGGGCCGGGAAGTGGTCGTGGGCGGGCGCCCCGGACCCGGTGACCGCGGAGCGGGCCGGTGCGGGCAGCGGCGCAGCGGGCCGTCATGCGAGAAGCAACCATGAGCGCGGACGACGATCGAACCGGGTCGACAAGTGGCTATGGGCGGCCCGCTTCTTCAAGACGCGCTCGATCGCCGCCGATGCGGTCGACAGCGGCAAGGTGCTTGTCAACGGCGCGAGAGTCAAGCCCGCCCGCGCGCTCAAAGTCGGCGACGAGTTGCGCGTCCGCACGCCGAGCTGCCGAGTTTGTCGTGCTTGTACAGCAACTCAGCGCTCGCCGCGGCTCGGCCGCGAATGCGGCGACGCTGTTCACCGAGACCGAGGACAGCCGGCGTCGTCGCGACGAAGCCAAGCTGTCTCGCGCAGACTCGCATCCCGACGCCTACACCAAGGGACGGCCCTACCAAACGCGTACGCCGCATGATTCACAAGTTGCGCGGCGAGCCTTTGTAGGCGAGCTCTGGAGGCTCTCGCCCGATGCGTGGCTGCTGCAGCGGGCGAATCCGGTAAAATGCTCGGTACGCCAATGGCTCCGCGCTTCGCGGACTCTCGGGCAGGCTCATCTTAGCTTTAAGGAGGCAGCATCATGGACAACGGACGCGAAGTGGTTGTGTTGAGCGGCGTGCGCACCGCTATCGGAGACTACGGTGGCGGGCTAAAGGACATCCCGCCAACCGAGCTGGCTGCGAGGGTGGTGCGCGAGGCGGTGAGCCGCGCCAAGATCGCTCCTGAGGATGTGGGCCACGTGGTCTTCGGCAATGTCATCCACACCGAGGCCAAGGACATGTATCTCTCGCGCGTGGCCTGCATTAACGGCGGGCTGCCTAAAGAGACACCAGCGCTTACGCTGAACCGTCTATGCGGCAGCGGCCTGCAGGCGATCGTGTCGGCTGCCCAGGCGATCAAGCTGGGCGACGCCGAAATCGCGGTAGCAGGCGGCGCCGAGTCGATGAGTCGCGGTATTTACGCGGACCCGAGTGCGCGTTGGGGCGCACGCATGGGCGACCATCAGATCATCGACATGATGGTCGGCGCGCTGACCGACCCGTTCGACACCGTGCATATGGGCATCACGGCCGAAAACGTTGCGACCAAATGGGGAATTACGCGGCAGCAGCAGGACGAGATGGCGCTGGAAAGTAATCGTCGCGCTGTGAACGCAATTCAGAAGGGCTACTTCAAGGATCAGGTCCTGCCGATCGAGATCAAGACCCGCAAGGGCACGGTCGTCGTCGACACCGACGAGCATCCGCGAGCAGACGCAAGCCTGGAGGGGTTTGCCAAGCTCAAGACCGTGTTCAAGCCTGACGGCTCGGTAACCGCAGGCAACGCCTCGGGTATCAACGACGGCGCAGCTGCATCCGTGCTCATGGAGCGGAAGGCGGCCGAGAAGAAAGGGTTCAAGCCGTTAGCGCGCTTGGTGGCCTACGCACACGCGGGCGTGGATCCAAAGTACATGGGTATCGGGCCTGTGCCGGCGGTAAGGAAGGTGATGGAACGCGCTGGGCTCAAGGTCGCGGACATGGACGTCATCGAATCGAACGAGGCGTTCGCCGCCCAGGCCTGCGCCGTGGCGAAAGACCTCGGGTTCGATCTCAAGAAGGTCAACCCCAATGGGGGTGCCATCGCTTTGGGCCACCCGATCGGGGCCACGGGCGCGATTCTGATGGTCAAGGCGATCTACGAATTGCAGCGGACCGGCGGCCGCTACGGGCTAGTGACGATGTGTATCGGTGGCGGTCAGGGAATAGCGGCCGTATTCGAGCGCCTGTAGCGAAGAGGGCAAGCTGCCCGCATCCCTTCATTCCTAGGATTTCGTCGTCAGCTCTCAGCTGCACTGCGCGGCTTTCGGCCTGACGGTTATCCCTTCAGTGCGCCGGACGGGGATAACCGCCGTTAGCCCTTACTCCCGTCCTGGTCATTGACCTGCTGAGCGCCTTCGTTGTGCGCCACCAGAAACGAGTCTGAGGAATCCTCCGAAATGGGTTGACAGATGTCGCAAAATCAATACAATGGCGTAGCTTTTGCAGTGCAGCATTTCCCGCCGTTGTCGAGCCGTCACCCTCAGGAGATCCGAGCCATGATTTTTGCCGTTCCGGAAGACGTCAGCGCACAGGCCAAGAACAACATCGAACAGGCCCTGAAGTTCGCTGAGACCACCGCTGACGCAGCGGAAGAATTGTTCGAACTGAACCTCAAGACAGCGCGCGCTGCCAGCGCCGACGCCCTGAAGCAGCTCAAGGCCCTGGCCACCGCGAAAGATGTGCAGGAACTGGCTTCCCTGCAGACGTCGTTCGCTCAAGCCAACGCCGAGAAGCTGTTCGGCTACAGCCGTGCGGTGTATGGCTGGAGCGCCGAAGCGCAGGGTGAAATCAGCAAGCTGGTGGAAGCCCAGATCGCGGAGGTCAACAAGAACATGGCCGCCGCCCTGGACAAGGCAGCCAAGGCTGCTCCCTTCGGGATCGGAGTTTGCCTTCGCGGCGGTCAAGTCTGCTATGAGCGCGGCCAACCAAGCCTATGATGCTCTCACCAAGGTCGGCAAGCAGGTCGCTGAGGTGACCGAGGCCACCATCAACACCGCCCCCGGCGCGCCGCGCAAGAAGGCGGCGTAAACGGCCGCATAGACCTCGAGCAGATCAGTCTCTAGCTGCGGGCCCCCGCAATAGCGGGGGCTTCGTTTTTTGGCGCTCGAGCGCAGCTAGATTTTGAGGAAATGCGTCCGGTAGTACTTCAATTCCTCGATCGATTCGTAGATATCCGCCAGCGCCTCGTGTTTGCTCTGTTTCGAAAGGCCAGGCATGATCTCCGGTTTCCAGCGCCGGGCCAGTTCCTTCAGCGTGCTTACGTCGAGATTGCGGTAATGGAAATGGGCTTCCAGCCTGGGCATGTAGCGCGCGAGAAAGCGCCGATCCTGACACACCGAGTTACCGCACATCGGAGACGTGTTGGGAGGAACGAATGCGGCGACGAATCGAAGCAGATCGACCTCGACCTCGGCCTCGGAAGTCGTTGCGGCCTTGACCTTATCGATCAAACCCGAACGCCCGTGAGTGCCCTTGTTCCAGCTGTCCATCGCGTCGAGAACGTCATCGCTCTGATGCACCACGCGCACCGGGCCCTCTGCCACCACGTTTAGCTGCTGGTCCGTGATGACCAGCGCGACCTCTATGATGCGGTCCGCATCCGGCTTGAGTCCGGTCATCTCCATGTCGATCCAGATGAGCCGGTTCGCGTCCTGTGCCATACTTTTGCGTCAGATCCCCGGTTTGATCGGCTCGACATTGTGTCATACGCGCCAATCCCGCGTGAGTCCGTCGTCGGAGACCCGTTTTTCGTAGCGTCGTATGAACCTTTTCAGCATCGTCTTTCTTCTCGCTCTGGTTGTAGCAACGCTCACGCGGTTGTGGCTCAGCTACCGTCACGTACAGCATATCCAGGCCCATCGCGCCGCAGTGCCGTCAGCGTTCGCCAACGATATCGCCCTCGATGCGCACCAGAAAGCGGCCGACTACAACGGTGCGAAGGCGCGCCTGGCGATGATCCACACCGTCGTGGATAGCGGCGTCCTCCTGGTCCTGACCTTCGGCGGTCTATTGCAGTTGCTCGACAGCTGGGCCGGGAGCTGGTTTGCATCCGAGATCCTGCGCGGAACAGCGCTCATCGCGCTGTTTGCAGTCGTCACATCTGTCGTCGATTTGCCGTTCAGCTGGTATCGCACTTTCAACATCGAAGGTCGATTCGGCTTCAACCGGATGACGCCGGGCATGTGGATCGCGGACCTCGCCAAGACTGCCGCGCTAAGCGCTGCCTTTGGGCTGCCACTGGTGTTGGCCGTGCTGTGGCTCATGGGCAAGATGGGGCAGATGTGGTGGCTCTACGTCTGGTTGGTTTGGGTAGCGTTCAGCCTGTTCATGATGGCCATCTATCCGGCGTACATCGCGCCGCTGTTCAACAAGTTCGCACCGATGCCGGACAGCTCGCTCAAGATGCGCATCGAGAATCTGCTGGCCAAGTGCGGCTTCCGCTCCAGCGGGCTGTTCGTGATGGACGGCTCCAAACGCAGCAGCCACGGGAACGCCTACTTCACCGGCTTCGGCAAGACCAAGCGCATCGTTTTCTTTGATACCCTCATCTCGCGCCTGACCGAAGGAGAGATCGAGGCGGTGCTGGCACACGAGCTGGGCCACTTCAAGCTGCATCACGTGATCCGGCGCATGCTCTGGACCTTCGGTGTGAGCCTGGTGTTGCTGGGCATGCTCGGGTACCTGAAGGACAAGGCCTGGTTCTACGAGGGCCTGGGCGTGGCTTATCCGGCCACGAACGCGATGGCGTTACTCCTGTTCGTGCTGGTCGTGCCGGTCTTTACCTTCCTGCTGCAGCCTCTTGTGGCGATGTATTCCCGCAAGCACGAGTTCGAGGCCGATGCTTACGCTGCTCGTTACAGCTCCCCTCGCGAGCTGGTCAACGCGCTGGTCAAGCTATACAAGGACAATGCCGCCACGCTGACGCCAGACCCGCTGCACTCGGCGTTCTACGACTCACATCCACCGGCCAGCGCGCGCATCGCGCGTCTCCAGAGCCTGGGGCGCCTGCCGTTGACGCGGCCATTCGGGTAACGCCAATTCGTGCGCGCTCGTCCGAGGCATGAATCGCAGGCTTCGGTTCATTGCGGCACTCGGCATCGCCTGCCTCGCCCTTGTTCTTTCCCAAGGGTGCGGGAGCAAGGCGCCGAAGGGGGTTGCCAGAGGTCCCCGAGTGCCGTCAGGCTGCGGCGGCGATCACAGAGTCCAAGTTCGACACCGGCATCAACCTCCTCAGGCGCCAGGCTGATGCCTACTCCGACTGCATGACGACCCACGGCTATGTCCTCGACCAAGAGAATGCTCGACCAGCAACTCGAGCATGTTCGGCAGGTCGAGAACGCGAAATGGATGGGAGGCGACCCCTTTTTTATCATCGCCAAACGCAGGCAGCAGCTGCGGATGTCTCCGACGCTCTGGCGCCCGGCCCCGCCGTCCATCTCCACGGAAGGCTGAGAGCGCCGGTGGAAGCTCTGGCGACCTTATCCGATCGTTAAATTGAGCTTCGCGACGGTATAGGGTCGTTGCGACGGGTTAGTAGACACTTCGTCTGAGCTTGATGCCGGCTCGTCGCACGCGCGGAATCATTCGCAGAGGCCACTAAAGTTTTCCGACGCCAGTGCTGATAGACAATTGCGGGCGAGGCTCCTCGGCGACTGCTCCGCTCCTGCGCGCCGCGGTCGCGGCTGTCGCAGGCCAGCAACGCCGATGGCGGACAACCCCGCCAAGTAACTGTCAAAAGGCAAACCCACCGAAAGGTTGGGGCGCAAAGTCACCGGTCTAACGAGCGAGAGGCTCCATGACAGCGGGACCGCCAGGTACATTCGGCCACGGCCGTCGCCGGACGCTGGCTGTTCTCTTCCGCAGCGCGCATGGTGGCATCCACGATGCGTTTTCCTCCCGCCCCCTGCGACCGTAAGGCCTGTCGTCCGGATCGCTCGACTAGCTGCGTGCACGGCAGTAAGGGACTTGCAGCACAGCCTTCATTGCGGGAGGATAGGGAAATGAGCAACAGCGCCGCGTCCAACGTCATCCCCATGCGCGAGCTCGATCGTCCGGCCACCAGTCCGCAGGAGGCGCAGTTCGAGCGCCTCCTCAAGGAATGCCAGGGCCTCGCTGTGGACCGCTTGTCCCGCTTCCATCGCTGCGATGTTGGACAGGGTCGAGGAGGTGTTATGGGGTTTGGCCGACCACACCCAAGACCGAGAAGTACGCGACCTGTACATCACCGCCAAGGACAAGGCGCTGGAGCAGCGCAAGTTCATCGAAGAGCAATTTCGCAAGAATTACCTCGCTGAATTCGGAAACCGCGTGCGCGCCGACCGCAAGCAGAGCCAGGACTTCAGCCGGTTCGACCTCTCCTCCCTCGAGCTTGGGCTGGTGAACGACGAGGATCTCGACGAAACACTCAAAGTGAACGAGATGGCGGCGAAGCTCCGCCGCTATTGCGAGGAGGAGCTCAATGCACTCGACCAGCGCGTCGGCGTCCTGATCGGCGACGCCAACCTGCAGGGCGAAGGGAATCCATTCAGCCCGCAAGCGATTTGCATCGCGTACAAACAGACCTGCCGGCAGATCGATGCAAATCTCAAGGTTCGAATGATCTTCCACAGATTGTTCGACGATCATGTGTTGGACGACGTCCGTTCCATCTACAAGGATCTCAACGCTCTGCTGATTGAGCGGTCGATCCTGCCCAAGATCCGCTATGGCATACGTCGTCAGCCCGGCGCCGCCGCGGTACGCGCCGGCCTGCCGGCAGGGGGAATGCCCGGGAACTCCGATCCCGGGATGGATGCAGCCGCTGGCGCAATGGCCAGCAATATCGGCTACGGCCCCGAGCCGGTCGGTGGCGGCGAGCAGGACTTCTACGCCGTGCTGCAAGGGTTGATCGCCATGAATGCCCATGGCCCGCAGTTTGGTGGCGCAGCTGCGCCAGGCGATGCCCGGGTGGCCTCGCCGGCGGTGTGTTGGGCGCGAGCCCGGCGTCAGTCGGAGGCATGGTTCAGGTACCTGGCTTTCCCCCGATCATGAGCGGACCGGTCAGCGCAGGCGGTGCGAGCGGGCTGCCTGGCGGCGGTGTGCCGATGGGCGCGATGCGCGTGCCCGAGCGACTGTTGCAAGGTGCAGAGCTGATCGGCTCGCTCACGCGTCTGCAGCAGGGCGACCTCGGTGTCATCGCCGGTGCTCCGGCAACGCTGGATGCTTCCGCGCTGACCGCCGGAACCACCAATGTGGTACGCGAGCTGAAGTCCACTCAGATCGGGAGCAGCGTAGACCAGTCCGACGCCATGACGATGGACATCGTCGCCATGCTGTTCGATCAGATCTTTGGCGACAAGCGCGTTCCTTACGCGCTCAAGGTGTTGATCGGCCGGCTGCAGATCCCGGTGGTCAAAGTCGCGGTGCTGGACAAGAAGTTCTTCTCCAAGAAGTCGCATCCCGCGCGCCGATTGCTGGACACGCTTGGCGAATTCGCGTTCGGGCTGGACGAGACCTTCGACCAGAGCTCGCCCGTGTACAAAAAGCTCGAAGGCATCGTTCAGCGCCTGCTCGACGGCTTCGAGGACGACATCCAGATCTTCGAAACACTGAACGAAGATTTGCTGGCGCTGGTCCGCGAAGAGAATCAACGCGCGGAGAACGCCGCCAAGGACGCAGCGCGCAAAATCGCCTACATGGAACGTCTGGAAGTCGGCAAGGCAGTCGCACAATTCGAGATCAAACGGCGCGCTGAAGCCAACCGCATCTCGCAACTGGTTCTCAATTTCCTTGCCGACGAATGGGTCAAACTGCTGTTGCTGGCCTACGCACGCCACGGTAACGATAGCGACGCGTGGAAGAGCGCGCTCGAGACGATGGATCTGCTGATCTGGAGCGTCAACCACAAGCAGTCCGTCGATGAGCGACGCAAATTGGCCGCGATGCTCCCCGGATTGCTCAAGCGCCTTCAGGCCGGGTCTGCAAGGCGTCGGAACCGATCCCGACAGGCGCAAGCGGTTCTTTTCGAGGCTGATGCGCCTGCACACCAAGGTCATCAGCGGCAACGCACCAGCAAGACGGGCCGCACAACAAGGCGTCGTACCCACCCTCACCGATTCCATTTCCCAGCGGCGGACGCGGGGCCCTTGCCCGAGACGTCGAATGCCGAGCAGCCTTCTGCGCGGGCTGTACCTCCGCGCAGCGAAGCCGCGGAACTATGGACCATCGACGCCGCAGAACCCGACGGCATCTGCGCCCTTGTCAACCGAAACAGCAAAAGCGGTGACGCCCGAGGTAGACGAGGACGCCGAACCCGCGACGCAAGCGCCGGAGTTCTCGAACGTCACGATCAAGAATCCTTTCGGAGACGGCGACATCCAGATCGAGGAGATCAGTCTGTCCGATCTGCCCGGACTACCAGAACTGTCCGCCGCTTCGCCAAAGCGCACTTCCCCGACCGAACCGGTCGACCAGCATAGCCAATCCGTGACCGACCTTCGGGAAGGCGACTGGCTCGAATTCCGCGACGAGGACGACGGCCGCACCCAGGCCAAGTTGTCCTACGTCAGCCCACTCAAGGGCACGTACCTGTTCGTGAACCGCCAGGGCGCAAAGGTCGGCGAGTACTCTCTGTACCAGCTTGCCCGCGAGTTTCGCACTGGACGTGCGGTGCTGCTCGAAGCCGTCCCGCTGCTGGACCGTGCCATGAGCGGCCTCGTCGGCGTACTCAAGAAGAACGTGCACTAAAAGCGCTAGCGGCGACGGCGGCCGACCGCAGCGAGCATTCAGAGCGCCAAGCACTTCATTCTGAGCGAGCGCGGATCCGTCGCCTCCGGCCGTGAACGTCCGACAGTTCCAGCCGGTGACGCAGAGACCGGCCGCAAGCGCCTTTCACCGGTCACGTAGAATGCTGCCGGTGGCAAAGGCTTCTCCGAACGGTTAGCGATTCACGGCACCCGCACTTGCGCGGCCAGGTCGTGTCGACCCATGGCAGGCACTATCTGGTCGAGGTCTCCGGGGGCGAGATCCTGACCTGCTTCCCGCGCGGCAAGCGCAGCCTTGTCGGCGTGCGGAGATCTGGTCCAGGTAATGCGCACCGCAACCGGCCAGGGCGTGATCGAGGCGGTCGATCCGCGGCGCGCATTGCTGTATCGCTCCGATCAGCACCGTCAAAAGCTCATCGCCGCAAACGTGACCCAGATGGTCATCGTTCTGGCCGTCGTGCCTTCCTTCTACGAGGAACTGCTGAACCGTTGCCTTGCCGCGGCTGCGCATCAGCGGATTCCCGCGTTGATCGTGCTCAACAAGTTCGACCTCTCGTCGGAGAGTGCACCGGCCCTCGCATCGCTTGCGCTGTACGCGCAGCTCGGCTACACCGTGCTGCCCCTGGTCGCCAAGCATGATGTGAGTCCGCTGCGCGCTCACCTCGCTGGGGCACTTGTCGCTGCTGGTCGGGCAGTCGGGCATGGGCAAGTCCACCATCATCAACGGCCTGGTGCCCGGGGCGGCAGCTGCCGTGGGCGATATCTCCATTGCGCTCGACTCGGGTCGCCACACAACGACCCATGCCAGCCTGCACCGCCTCGACGAGCAGCAGCGGCTTGATCGACTCACCCGGGATGCAGGAGTTCGGCCTGCTGCATCTGACACAACGCGAGCTGGCCGATGCCTTCCAGGAATTCCATCCGTACTTGGCGGCGTGCCGATTCAACGATTGCCGCCACACGGGCGAGCCCGACTGCGCCGTCGAAGCGGCGGCGTCCGACGCGAAGAGTCAGCGCCCGGCGCCTCGCTGCTTACCGCCGGATCGTGGCCGATCTCAAGCGGGTCAAGCCTCTTAAGTCCCGACCCACCGAGCGAGCGTGACGAGCAACAGCACGATGAGCCATATGACCAGCGTGCGCCAGATAAGCCCGACAGCGCTCTGCATGTAATTGGCGTCGGGTTCGTCTCCCGTGCCCAGCTCCGGCCGGTAGCTGACTCCGCCTTCGTTCGCCAGCGGCCCGCCAAGCCTGGCGCCGAGCGCCCCGGCCCCACTCGCCAGGATCACACCGGCTTCGGGGTCCAGCCAGGAGCGCGCCTGCGTGCGCCAGCACTGCAAAGCGTCCTCCAAGTCTCCGGCGACAGCGAATCCGATCGCAGTCAACCGCAGCGGCACCCAGTCCAGCAACCAGAACGCCCGGGACGCGAAATGTCCGAACGCCCCCAACTCCTCGTCACCGTGTCGCCCCCATTTGTCCGCCAAGAGCGCGGACAGCTTGTAAAGCACCGCACCGACCGGCGCAGGCAACACCACAAACCAGGCGATCACCGCGAGCAGGTCGCGGTGTGCACGCACGAGCATCGTCTCGATGGCGGCGCGCGCGATCTCGGCCTCGCTCCAGGGCGCTGGAGCCTCGCCGCGCCAGCGGGCGAGAAGCTCGCGCGCCCGGTCGAGTTCCCCCGTCCGTAGAGCATCCGCGATTGCGGTATACGCCTGCGTTGTCGGTTTGAAGTTGATGCAAGCATAGAGCACGCTGGCGGCAAACGCCCACCCCAGCAGCGGGTTCAACGCTCTCAGCCCATCATGGACGACGAGCGCCACGAGCACCCACGGCAGCACTCCGAGCACCCAGCCGATAGCGCCGTGGAACGCTTCGCCAGCGTTGAAATGGCGCGCCAGCCGGCTGGCGTAGCGGTCAAAGGCAAGCTCGAAGAGCGTAGGGTGCGACAGAGGACGGAGCTGCTCCAGGAACAACGCCGCCACAACGCAGAGTAGAGACATCGCCGCAATGGGAGGAGTGGGGGCGGTGCGCCGCGCCGATGCACAACGGCCGCCGCCGGTATTCTAATACACGCCAGACAAGGCATAACGCGATGCCGTCAGTTACTGGCCAATCAGATCGTCGCGCAGTGTTGCGCCGTGGGAGCGTCACATGCAGGTGCCGAACACATCTCGCACTTCGAGAGCGAACGCAGAGGAGACCCGCCGTGGTCTGGCGCGTAGCTGCTCCGGTACGAGCTGACGGCGCGCTGTCAGGGCGCGGCGTTAGGAATGCGAACGTTCAAAGGCGGATCGGCAGCGCTCGTTTACGCACGTGCTAACCGAGCAGGGTTTCCGCAGCAATTCTTGTCCACCACCGCGTCGACCCCACTACCCGTCTGACAGTTGGTCACCAGCACCGGTCGCTCGGCGCGGACCTGGCTGGCTTCGCGGATCAGGTGCGCCAGGTCCACGCGCACATAGGGGGCAAGATCGGCTTTGTTGATGACCAGCAGGTCGGACTTGAAGCACGCCGAGTCCCTTCTTGCGCGGGATGTCGTTGCCGCCGGCCACGTCGATGACAAACAACCAGTAGTCCACGAGGTTGGAAGAAAACGTGGACGCGAGACTGTCGCCGCTGCTCTCGATCAAGATCAAATCGAGGGACGCGAACCGCGTCTGGAGCTCGGCCACCGCACGCATGTTCAAGATAACGTCCTCGCCGATCGCCGCGTGCGGACTGGGTCCTGTCTCCACGGCCATGACGCGCGCGGGGTCGATGAGTCCGCTGCGCTTCACGCGCTCCGCGTCCTCCTGGGTCGCGAGGTCGTTGGTGATGACGCCGATCTCGGCCCCTTGTCGAATAAGGCGCGGAATGATCTGCTCGAGCAACGCGGTCTTGCCGGAGCCGACCGGGCCACCAATGCCGACCCGAGCTGCCCCGAAATGTGTGCGCGCGCGCCGGCGTGGATTTGCCGCGGCTCGGTACAGCGGACGCGTGAGCAGTCCAGCCATCGTGATCCCTCCCTGAACCTGCAGACGCCTGCTCGCGCCCATGACACCGGGGATGGCCTTCTGGTCGTGCCGTTCCGGCGAGCAGATCGTCTCGCAGTCTGCGCATCGCAAGATCGAGACCTGCTCGGCAGGCGCACGCTAAGGCGGGCGGCATTTCCGTTCGATGGAACGCGCGAAACGCTTGATGAGACTGGAGTTCGCGGCGGTTCGCGGGGCAGAGCGCAAGGTGTGAGACTGGGACCAAATCGGAGCGCTGCGGCCGGTCGTGGTGCCCCATGCTTGTGCGTCGGCGTGGCCCCCAGCCCCAGCGTGGGACACGTCTGGATATCGCGCCGCGATTCGACTACAACTCGCGCGCCAGCCTATGGCAGGAGCATGCGTGCGACGGGGTCGTCAGTTCTCCTCGTCGTCGCCGTCAGAGAGACTTCGGCCGGCTTCTTTGCGGATGAAGCTCGATCGCAGCGCGCAGAGTTTCCTCGGGCAGCGCGTTGAGCGCGCCGGCGAGGATGTCAGCCGCGTCGTAGGTGGATTCTGGGAGAGCATGGCTGTCGAGCCTGGCGACGAACACCGCTGCGGCGCCCGTCGCGCGCAGCAGCGTCTGGCGCTCGGTCAGCAGCGTCTCGACTTCGGCGCGCAGGACGGCCACTTCCTGGCTGGTTTCGGAGTCCGGCACGGTGTGCTCCCCGGCTGCATTGAGCCTGCACCCGCCATTATGCGCGCCGCATGATCAGCGCGCGCAGCTCCGAAGAACAGCCTTTACTGCTCCTCGCCTCCGCCGAGGGTCTCGCCGAGCTGCTCGCGCACCAGCTCGATGGCGTCTCGGAGCGTCTCCTCGGGCAGCCCGTTGATGGTATTCGCCAGGATATCCGCGGCCTCATACGCGGATTCCGGAAGCACCTGGCTATCCAGCTTGGCCACGAACATCGCGGCCGCCCCCGTCGAGCGCAGGAGATTGTCCCGCTCGACCATGAGCAGTCTCGATCTCCGCACGGAGCATCGCGAGCTCCTGCTCGCGCTGGAAATCGGCCTGCCTCCTGCCGTGTGAGGTCGCTCTTCTCTCGTTCTCCGTCACCCTGCCTCCCTGTGTGGTATCGATGGCACCCGTAAACGGCACCGGTTACGGCAGGCCTCGCGGCCGCAGACCTCGTGGAGGCCCACGCCGACCGGTATCGGGATGAGCAGCGCCGTCAGCACAGCAGGACTCGTGCCTACCGGGTATCCACGTTTGCCGGGGTCCGCAGAGATGGCCCTGCTATTCCCCCGTGCGGAGGACACGGTAAAGGGTATGCAGCATCCCAGCCGTGGCTCCCCAGATGTTGCGCCCTTGGTAGGGCATGGCGTAGTAGTTGCGCGTGCGGCCATTGATCTCGTCGCAGTGGCGCTCATGGTTGGCCGGATCCAGGAAGAAGGCGAGCGGCACTTCGAACACCTCGGCAACTTCGAAGGAATCCAGTGAAAGCTGAAGCGGTGGCTCGATCCAACCGACCACGGGCGTAACGCGGAAGCCAGTCGGTATGTCCCACTCCGGCAGCGAGCCAATGATTTCCACCGCGCTCGGTGCGATACCGATCTCCTCAGCGGCCTCTCGCAGCGCGGTGGCTACCCGATCGGCGTCTGTCTCGTCCACGCGCCCGCCCGGGAAGCTGATCTGCCCGGCGTGATCGTGCAGATGTCCCGTACGCTGCGTCAACAGCACGGTTACCCCTTGAGGCTGGTTGACGAGCGGGACAAGCACCGCCGCCGGAACCACCTCGCCGCCGGGCGGATGCACGTAGCGCTGGAACGCCGGATCGTCGGCAATCTGCGCCGCGACGCGCAGACGATCGAGGATCCAGTCGCGGGTCAGACCTGGAGAAGATGTGAGACGCACAGGGGAGCGGCGCAAACGGGAGCGCTCATTCTACGCTCCTCCCATCACCGTCGCTGCCCGCCTATCGACCTCAAGCGTCGAGCGCAGGCCTACCACGCAATGGCCTTGCGGTCGCGGAAGAAGCCACCGGTCGGCCCGTCGTCGGGCAGCGTAGCAAGCCACACGGCAGTTTCGGCACCCTTCTCCACGCTGCGCGTCGCGTTGGCTCCACCCATATCGGTGCGCACCCAGCCCGGGCACATCGAGTTCACGAGGATGCCCGAGCCCTTGCGTGGCGGCCGCGAACATGAGCGTCAGCGACGTTGAGGGCCGCCTTCGATGACGCGATAAGCGGGCGTACCATCGCCCATGCCTTCGAGCTGGCCCAAGCCGCTGGACACGTTCACGATCCGGCCGTAGCCGCGCTCGCGCATCAGCGGTACAAGTGCTTGGGAGATCTGCAGCGGGGCGTAGAAATTGGTCTCCAAACGTCGCGCGCATAGTCTCTACCGAAACGTCGAGCACGCTCGCGCCGCGCTTGTCCACCAATATGCCGGCATTGTTCACGAGAATGTCGCAGCGGCCGTGCGATCGCTCCATGTAGTCGGCCAGTGTGCGGATCTGCTGTGGATCGGTGACGTCCAGGGCGTGGAAGATGACATTCAGGCCCTCTCGCTGCAGCGACGAGACGGCCTTTTGCCCGCGGCCAGGGTCACGCGCGGTCAGCACGACGTTGACGCCCTGTCTGCGCGAGCTGCCGGCAGATCTCGAAGCCGATGCCCTTGCTCGCGCCCGTCACCACGGCGATTCGTGCTGCCATGCCTCCCTCCTCAGCCTCAGACATCCTGCCGAGATTATAGCGGCCACCTCCAACCGGTCAGCCGAGGGCGAAGACTACTGCAAGCTGCGCGACGCGCGGAGCAGTTCCTCGATCGCGCTTCTGGCGGCGGTGAGATGAGGATTGACGCGGAGAGCGGCTTGAAATACGAACAGCGCCGATTCGCTGTCGCCGGAGCTGCGAAGGATCTCCGCCAGCCCGCACAGCGCACCGAAATGGCGCGGCTCGAGCTCCAGCGTGCGATGGATGTCGCGCACGCTTTCCGCGTCTCGCTCCTGGAGATAGTAGAGCGTCGCGCGCTTGTTCCAGGCCTCGGCGAAGTCGGGACAAGCGCGCAGCAGATTGTTGAGCCTGGTCTCGGCGATGTCGTAGAGCTGGGTCGCAATTTCGGTGGCGGTGCGCTCCAGAGCGATAGCGGCGCGGCGGTGAGGATGGTGCATCCACAGCCGCCAGATTTGCTCCTCGACCTCCTCGGCATCGCAGCCGGGCGCAGCAAGGCTCTGGAACAGCTGGTCAAGACGGGACGGGAGCGCCACGGCCGGGCGCCGTGCACCAAGACTAGAGACCAACCTGAGCGTATCGACGTACATCGCTGAAGCTCCTGCGCCAACCGCCTGCCCAAGTCTAAGCAAAGGCGATGCCGGACGCAAAGAGCGCGGCGGAGTTACTGGGGCGAACCACTGCGGCTGCCCTTGCCTTCACGCCCTGTGGTACGGTGCTGGCCTCAACGATGTCGATCCGACCGCCGAGCGCTACCCGCACCGTTCTCGCACTGCTGTGCCTGATGTACTTCGTAACGTATGTGGACCGCGTCAACGTCAGCACAGCAGCGGGCACGCTCCAGCAGGAGTTCGGCCTCTCGAATACTCAGCTCGGGTTCGTCTTCTCCGCCTTCGCGTACCCGTACCTCGTGTTCCAGATCATCGGGGGATGGTTGGGAGACCGGTTTGGAGCTCGCCGCACACTTTTGGTGTGCGGCCTCATCTGGGCGAGCGCCACCGTCCTGACCGGGTTCGCGCAAGGATTCCTGACCCTCGTGCTGGCGCGCGTGATGCTCGGCTTCGGCGAGGGCGCGACCTTCCCCGCCGCAACCCGCGCAATGTCGAACTGGACCGCGCCCTCCCGTCGCGGCTTCGCACAGGGCTTGACGCACTCCTGTGCACGGATCGGAAACGCGATCACACCGCCTCTGGTCGCCTGGTTGATCATCGCATTGTCCTGGCGCGGCTCCTTCGTGATCCTTGGCGTGGCCAGCTTTGCCTGGGTCGTGGTCTGGACGCTGTACTTCCGCGACAATCCCCGCGACCACCCCGGGATCACGCAAAACGAGCTCGACCGCCTGCCAGCACATATCGACGGACGCCGGGCTGCGGAAATTCCCTGGGGAGCCCTGGTGCGTCGCATGTGGCCCGTTACGCTGGTTTACTTCTGCTACGGGTGGACGCTATGGCTGTTTCTGAGTTGGATCCCGTCGTACTTTTTGCACGACCATCACCTGGATCTCAAGCACTCGGCGCTGTTCGCGTCGGGTGTGTTTTTCGCCGGTGTCGTAGGGGACACGGCGGGCGGATTGATTAGTGATTGGCTCGCTCAACGCACGTCCGACCTCAAGCTGGCGCGGCGCAATCTGGTGATCGTTGGTCTGGTTGGCGCGCTGCTGTCCCTCGTACCGCTGTTGCTCACCCGCGAGATCGCCGTGGCCGCGATCTGCCTGAGCCTGGGCTTCTTCTTCGCCGAGCTGACCATCGGCCCGATGTGGGCGATTCCGATGGATATCGCGCCGCGCTACTCAGGCACAGCGAGCGGTTTGATGAACGTGGGGTCGGCGCTTGCCGCCATCATCTCGCCCGTGGTTGCGGGATGGTTGATCGACACTACCGGCAACTGGACGCTGCCGTTTGTCGGATCCATGCTTCTGTTGTCGATCGGCGTGGCCTGCGCACCGCTGATGCGGCCAGAGCGGCGGTTCGAGCAGGGAGCATGATACGGACGCAATGGGGGCTACGCCGCGTCGTGCAGAAGATGTCGGTCGCTCCGATCTGCGGAGTCGAGTCGCTGAAAAACGCGACGGTGAAGCCTCGACGGGCGTTCAGCGCGGCGACAGCTGGGGCGAGCGGGGATCGTCGTTCCGGGCCAGATGATCTGCAGCATCGGCGGGCTTTGCGGCCGCGAAGCAACCCTGGCGGCGCATGCCCGAAATCTCAGCGGCTGTATAGAGGCCCGGCAGATCCTGCCAAGGTGAAAGAACTGTGTCCTTGACTTGCCAGCTGCGGCGCTGTTGATTGTCCATGCCTTCGGGGGAGCAAGGAGCAGGCCCAAACCCGCCGCTTCGACAAGACGAAAACACCCGCCGAGTAGCGTCTTGGCTCATGTGCGACGAATCGACGTAGCATGACACGCCATCGCTGTACGCGTTGCTGTAAGACCCAACCTGCATCGCCCCAGCACCGAACAATTGTCCGACATCCTGGATTGGAGCCGCGAAGATGAATCTGGAGGAACTTTGCTTCACTTCCGCCACTGAGCTCGCGCGTATGATCCGCGACAAGACCATGTCGCCGGTCGAGATCATGGAAGCGACGCTGGAGCGAGCGCAGGTGCTCAACCCGCGGCTGAACGCGATCTGCACGCCGACATACGAAACTGCGATGCAAGCCGCTCGTGCGGCTGAGGCTGCGGTAATGCGCGGCGACCGGCTGGGCGTCCTGCACGGCGTGCCGACCACGATCAAGGATCTCGCCTTTACCAAGGGCGTGCGGACCATGGCGGGGTCGCACGTGTTCCGGGACCGCGTTCCGGATTTCGATCACCTGCACGTCGAGCGCATGCGCGCGGCGGGTGCTATCTCTATCGGCAAAACGACAGTCTCCGAGTTCGGATGGAAGGGCAACAGCAATAGTCCGCTCACCGGGATCACACACAATCCGTGGAAGCACGGCATGAACGCAGGGGCGTCGAGTGCCGGGGCCGCGGTATGCGCAGCCGCCGGGATCGGCCCGATCCATCAGGGGTCAGACGGCGCGGGCTCGGTGCGTATGCCGGCCGCGTTCTGCGGGGTCTACGGGCTCAAGCCATCGTACGGACGCATCCCCTACTGGCCGCAGCCCAACAATGGTCTGATCTCACACGTAGGCCCATTGACCCGAACCGTAGCCGACGCGGCGCTGATGTTGGCGGCCCTCGCCGGCCCCGATGACCGCGATATGTCGAGCCTTGAGGCGAAGCCGGAGGATTTCAGCGGCCGGCTGGACGCAGGTATTGCGGGGCTTAGAGTCGCGTACAGCGCGAATCTCGGCTACTTGCGGGTCGATCCCGAGGTCGCCACGCCGGTGAGAGACGCTGCGGCTGCGTTCGAGCAACTCGGCTGTATCGTCGACGAAGTGAATCCAGGGTGGGGCGACCCGATCGGGATGGAGCACTGCCACTTCGCTTCCAACTTCGCCGCCTCTGTCGGGCCGCTGCTGGACAAGTGGGCAGACAAGATTGACCCCGGGCTCGTCGCGCTGACCCGACACGGCATGACGTACAGCGCAGGCGACTACTGCACGGCGCAGGGGCAGCGGCTGGTCTACTACGACAAAGTCCGCGCCTTCTTCGAGCGCTACGATCTGCTGCTCACCCCGTCGCTTTCGGTCGCCGCGTTCCCGGCCGAGCTGCTGATCCCATCACACTGGGAGCAGCACCCCTGGGATTGGCTGCGATGGGCGGGGTTCAGCTATCCGTTCAATCTCACGGGGTTGCCCGCGGCCACTTGTCCCTGCGGCTTCACGCCCAATGGCCTGCCAGTCGGACTCCAGATCGTGGCCGGCCGCTTCCGGGATCTGCGTGTGCTCCAGGCGTCGCGCGCATTCGAGCGGGCTCGCCCTTGGGCGCAGGCGCGCCCGCCGCTCTAGCCGGCGGTCGAAACACACCCCTGAGCCCGTTCGTGTCGCGCCCTTCGACGACGCTCGGAGCCCACCAGGGATGACCTGAGCGAGCCTTCCTGGCTACGTGCCGTAGCGCGCGCTGGCCTTCATCGCCTTGACGGCGGCCAGAGCGCTGTAGCACGCGAGCAATGCAGTCTTAGGATTCTCCGCCGACGGCACGTTCTCGAGCTTGATGCTGATATTGCCGGTCTTGCCGCGGATGTCGATGTAGTGGGTGTTGTGCACCAGCTTCGGATCGGCAACCGCTTTCAGCCGCGTGCGATCCAGGCCGATTCCGGCCAGGGACAGCACCGCCGCGATATTCACGTTGGCTGGAAAGTGAGGTACACCGGCGCGCGCGGGCCCGTCATAGAGTGTGACGGGGGCGCTCAACCGATCGAGGTCGATGCCCAGCCGCTCTACGTAGGGAATCCCCTTCCAGGCCGCTGCTGGCTTGGTCACGGCGATCGTGACCTCGTCCACGCCGGCGATGCAGGCAGCTTTGAGAGCGTCCAGCCCGCCGATCCCGCCAGAGGGAACGTAGAGCAGCGCCCTGTGCTGCGCTGCGGTGCGTTCGAGCGTTTCGCGCAGCGGGTCATCCGCCAGGGCTCCCGCGGAGAGCACGATCAGCGCCGTGCCCGCTTTCAGCACGGGCACGCCAAACGCGTGCACCGCCTCGTGCGAGGCCGCCTCGATCACCGCCTCGGGCCGACGGGCAAGCAGCGCATCGACACCCGTGACGAAGGGAACGGCGAACTCGGCGGCGAGCCCCTTGCCGCGCGAGGCGTCGGTACGACCGACGATAGCGACGACCTCGACTCCGACCAGATCGCCCGCTCCAATGTGCTGGAGCAGCAATCGAGCGATGGCGCCGCCGCCGATGATTCCGACTCGCATGGTTTTCCTTGATCCTGCGGCGATTCTGCCACAACGACCGTGGACCCCGTCCGAACAGATGATAGGCTGGAGCCCTTGTCCTGATGACCGCGGGAAGATAGGCTTGCCAGCGGCCAATCCGGCGGAGGGGAGGAGAGAATAATGTATTCCCGATCGATCATAGCTCGGGCGCTTGCGGTGGCAGTCGCCGCCGCAGCGGTTGCCTCGCTTCCGCAAGCGTATGCGCAGCGCAAGGAAGTCAAGATCGGCGTCATCTACGACTACACCGGTCCTTTCGCGGCCGGAGGCTCGCAAGCCGCTGCGCTTGGCACCAAGATCGCCATCGACATGATCAACGAGAAAGGTGGCGTCGACGGCTACAAGATCGTCCCGATCTACGCCGATGCACAGTCCAAAGCCGAAGTTGCGATCAACGAGGCCATCCGTCTGCTGGATCAGGAGAAAGTGCAGCTTGTGATGGGCGTGTACTCGAGCGCCCAATGCGTGCCGATGGCGCAGAAGGTCGACGCCGCGAAGGAATTCATGTGGGCGAACGTGTGCACCTCGTCGAGCGTGTTCAAAGGCAAGAATCTGCGCTACGTGTTCCGGCCGCAAGTGCATTCCGATCAGTTCGGCGCCGCCTCCTGCTCGTTCCTCAACGAGAACGCCAAAGCCAAGCTGAACAAGGAGCCCAAAGACCTCAAGATCGCGATCATCTATGAGGACGGACCGTATGGGACCGGAGTCGCCACTGCAAACGAGGAGACGTGCAAGAAGTACGGCATGCAGATCGTGCTCAAAGAGGGTTACACCGCGACCGCCCCCGACCTATCGAGCCTGGTGACCAAGCTGCGTCGTGCACGCGCCGACGTGATCCTGCATTCGGGCTACAACCCGGACATCACTCTGTTCTGGCGCCAGGCGCGCGAGCAGGGGCTCAAGTGGGCGGCGCTCATCGGGCACGGTGCGGGTTACAGTCAATACGACAAGCTGCGCGAGGCATTCGGCAAGGACTCGGAGTTCATCTATACGGTGGACCCCGTACCTGCGCAGCTGCTCGACCCGAAGACGCTGGCCCCGGGGATCAGCCAACTGACGCAGGAGATGGTCAAGCGCTACAAAGCCGAGACCAAGGCCGATCAGGTGCCGCCGCACGTCTCGATGGGCTTCAACCAGACCTGGATCTTTCTCACCGACGTGTTGCCGCGGGCCATCAAGAAGTACGGTGGGACCGATCCGGAGGCGTTGCGCAAGGCCGCACTCGACACCGATATCCCGGACGGCGGCACGATCCAGGGCTACGGTGTGAAGTTCTTCCCGCCAGGCAGCGAGATGGCGGGCCAGAATGAGCGCTGCTCGCCGGTGGTGATGCAGTACATCGGCGGCAAGACCGAAGTCGTGTGGCCAGCCCGATTGCGTACCGCTGATGCCGTGCTGCCGTGGCCCAAGAGCCACAGCTATTCCAACCAGTAGTCGTCGATGTCGCCCCCATTCCAGCCCTCCCCCGCTAGCGGAGGAGGGCTTTCAGGAACGGGATGCGGTATGCGGATGGTTGACGGGTTCGTAGCCTGGATGAAGCGAAGCGCCATCCAGGAATCCATGTCCCCGGATTCCGCTTCGCTTCATCCGGGCTACTCACGTGCGCGGGCGTAGAGGCGAGGACAACCAGTGCTGGCGGTTCAGGGGTTGACGAAAGTGTTCGGCGGCTTTACGGCCGTCAGCCAGATTTCCTTCGAGCTGCAGCAGGGCGAGATCCTCGGCCTGATCGGCCCGAATGGTTCCGGTAAAAGCACCACTTTCAATCTCCTCGCCGGAGCATTCGCTCCGACTCGCGGGTCGATCCGCTTTCTGGGACGGGAGATCGGGGGCCAGCCCGCGTATCGCGTCGCCCACTATGGCATCGGGCGAACGTTTCAGATCCCCCGCCCGTTCCGGCGCTTGTCTCTGCTCGAGAATGTAGCGCTCGCGGCCTACTACGGGCAACCGCAAACCCCCTCGCGCGAGAAGGCCTATGCGCAGGCGAAAGACGCGCTGGATCTGGTCGGTCTGCCTTCCGATCCCGATGCGCGGGTTGACGGGCTGGGTGCAGCGGCACTGAAGAAGCTCGAGCTCGCGCGCGCACTGGCGACGCAGCCCAAGCTGCTACTGGCCGACGAATCGCTGGGCGGGCTCGACGAAACGGAGATGGAGCAGGCCGCCGCTATGCTCTCCCGGATCCGTACGCAACGCGGCGTCACGATCATTTGGGTCGAGCACATCATGGGGGTATTGATGCGGGTGGTGGACCGCTGCCTGGTACTCGATCACGGCGAGGTCATCGCCGAGGGAAAGCCCGAGCAGGTCGCACACGACCCCAGAGTGATCGAGGTATATCTGGGGACGGATGCGCTAGAAGTACAGGCAACCGTGGCAGCGAGGAGCGCTTGATGCTCGTCCTCAACAACCTGTCCGCGGGGTACGGCAGCTTCCGGGCGCTGTTCGACGTCAGCCTCGAGGTGAAAGCCGGCGAAACGGTCGCAGTCATCGGCCCGAACGGGGCAGGAAAGACCACGCTGCTGCGCGCCATTTCCCGGCTGATCGATCCCAGTGCGGGCGAGTTGACCCTCGAAGGTCAGCAGCTCAACCAGGTGCCGGCGCACGATCTTGTCGCCCGCGGCATCGCGCACGTGCCCGAGAACCGACGTCTCTTTCCGCGCCTCACCGTCGAGGAGAACCTGCGCATGGGCGCCTTCTTGCCAGCGGCGCGCGCCAAGTTCGCCCAACGCCTCGAACAGGTGTATCAGCTCTTCCCGCGCATGCAGGAACGGCGTCGGCAACCAGCGGGCACGCTATCCGGAGGCGAGCAGCAGATGTGCGCCATCGGCCGCGCGCTCATGTCCGGACCGAAACTGCTGCTGCTCGACGAACCCTCCGCTGGCCTCGCCCCGGTGATGGTGCAGGCGATCTTCGAAGTGGTGAGGAGGATGAGCGGCGAAGGATACACCGTGCTGATCGTCGAGCAGAACATCCGCCAGGTGCTCGGCATCGCGCACCGCGGATATTTGCTCGAGACCGGACGCATCAGGTCGAGCGGAACCTCGGCCGAGCTGCTGGCAAGCGTCGACATCAAACAGGCGTACCTGGGATTGTAGAACCTATCTCATAATCGTTCACGCGTGCGATGGAGACGATTTTCGATGACCGGCTAGGCGCGAGCGAGGACATTTGGCCGGCCCAAATTAGGAGCGAGCAACAACGCCGGGCGCGAAAATCGTCCCATCCCTCCGGGTTGCGGCCAGAACGGGCGTCCGCTGCGTTACTCGGCTTGTCAATAGCGCGTGTATTGACTGCACCTCGCGCCTTGCGGCCATCCCGTTCTGACCGCAACGCATCGCGCGAACGACTATGAGATAGGTTCTAGCATGGAGTTCTTCGACGTTTTCCTGCTCGAGGCCGTGCTCAACGGTGTCCTGTTCGGTGGCATCCTCGCGCTGCTCGCGCTGGGATTGAATCTGATCTTCGGCGTGATCGACGTCGTTTGGATCTGCTATGCCGAGCTGATCATGATCGGTATGTACGCTGTGTATTACCTGCACGCGGTGTACGGCTGGCCGCTGTGGCTGGCGTTTCCCGCGTGTATCGTTGTGGTCTCGCTGCTGGGAATGGCGCTGCACCAGTTCGTGATCCGTCCGGTGCTGGCTGCCGAGCCGATCAACCAGCTCCTCGTAACCGGCGGAGTGCTGTTCCTGCTCCAGGGCGTCGCAACGCTCGCCTTCGGAGTCGAGTTCAAGAACCTGGGCGTGCAGCTGCCGCCGCTGCGGGTCGGCGAGCTCTACCTCAGCTCGGCCCGCTTGGTTGCGTTCGCTATCGCGCTCGCCGGTATGATCGCCATGTACCTGTTCCTGACACGCACTTATCTCGGCACCGCGATTCGGGCGATCTCGCAGGACCGCGCTGTGATGCCGCTCATGGGCGTTAATCCACATCGCATTTTTCTGCTCACGTCCGCGCTAGGCGGAGCGCTGGCCGGCCTTGCCGCCTGCCTACTCGTTCTGCAGTACGACATCCATCCTGCGATTGGATTGTCATTCGGTCCGGTCGTATTCCTGGTCTGCGTGCTCGGCGGATTGGGGAACATGGTCGGCGGGTTCGCCGCGGCTTTCCTGTTCGCGCAGTTCATCTCGGTGGGCGGATACTTCTTCCACCTCGAATGGGGTTACGTGATCGCGTTCCTGTTCTTCATCGCGGCGATGTTCTGGAGACCGCGCGGACTGTTCGGAGCCAAATCGTGACGGCGCCGCGATGGATCGGCATCGGTGTACTCGCGCTGCTGCCGCTTGCGGGATTCGGCAACTATCCGCTGCACCTGATGATCATGTGTTTGCTGTGGGGCTACGTGTACACCAGCTGGGCGCTGATGGGCCGGCTTGGCATGACGAGCTTCGGGCACGGAGCATTCCTCAGCATCGGCGCCTATGTGGTGGTAATGGGCTGGAACCACTTCGGCCTGTCGCCCTGGTTGGGCATCCCGGTTGCGCTGGTGCTCACGGCGCTGGTCGCATTGGTGATCAGCTATCCGTGTTTTCGCCTTAAGATCGTCGGCCACTACTTCGCGCTGGTAACGCTGGCACTGTCGGAAATCGCGCGCATGATCATCGTCGCGCTGCGCGATCAGACCGGAGGATCGCTCGGCGTCACGCCCAACACTGCGCTCGCCGACACGTCCTGGTCGCTGGCGGCGCTGCAGTTCTCGTCGAAGGTCGTCTGGTTCTACATCATCCTCGCGATCTGGCTCGCCGGGCTGTGGATCTGGACGCTGGTGGACCGCTCGATGGCGCGGATCGCGCTCGAGGCGATCAGTCAGGAAGAGGATGCGGCCGCCTCCATCGGTATCGGCGTCACGCGGCTCAAGCTCGGCGTGACGATGATCTCGGCCCTGATGACCTGCATCGGCGGCGTGCTCTACGCGCAGTATCAGCTCTACCTGAACCCCGAAACCGTCTCCGGCATCGGCGTCAGCCTGCAGATGGTGTTCGGAGCAATCGCCGGGGGCATGTTCCTGCGCCTGGGTCCCACCGTCGGCGCTGTTTTCACGCTGCTGCTCACCGAAGTACTGCGCCTCGCCCTGGGTCACGACATCCACGGGCTCGACACGACGGTTTACGGGCTACTGCTCGTGCTCTTCATCATCTTCATGCCCAAAGGCATTCTCGGCGCGGCGCTCGCTTTGTGGCAGAAGCGCCATCGAGCCGCACCCAGCGCCACGACGGCTTAAGGAAAAGCCCCGCGGGCCGTTGATAGCAGCAGGCCAGGCTCGCGGCAGGGGACAGCACCAGTACCTAAGGCATATTTAGCCGCTGTAGCCTAATTGCTATAGTTTTCGACGTCGCACAGAGCCCCCGCCAAGAGGGGAATGGAAGGCGCCCTCTCTTTTGGAAAAGGGGTTCCAAATGTCATTCCTGGGAAAAGCGGTCGCTTGGGCCTGCCTGGCCCTGGCGTGCGCTGCGTCGCACGCGTTCGCAGACGAGCAGTTGTCTGCCGAGCAGCAACATGCCAAGCAGGTTTTCGAAAGCCTCGGCTGGATCCATTCGGGCACTGCCCCGGTGGGGTCCAAAGGGCAGTTCGCCATACCGGCGGGCTATGGGTTCCTGAATCCCGGCGACACCAAGAAACTCATGGAGCTGATGAGGAACCCGAGCCACGGGCAGGAATACCTCATCGCGCCAGACGGCATGTCGTGGTTCGCCGTGCTGGAGTTCGAGGAAACCGGATACGTCAAGGATGACGAGAAGATCGACCCGGACGCTCTGCTAGACTCGGTGCGCAAGGGCACGGAAGCCGGGAACGTGGAGCGCAAAGCGCGAGGCTGGGCTCCGTTGACCATCGTCGGCTGGAGGTTTCCACCGCGCTACGACCAACAGAGCAAGCGCTTGGAGTGGGCGATTGAAGCCCAGTCGGAAGGCAAGTCAGTGGTCAACTACAACACGCGTATTCTCGGCCGCCACGGCGTCACCTCAGCCGCCGTCGTTGCCGATCCACAGGACCTGGACCAGGCGGTCAGCGCTTTCAAGACTGTGATCCAGAACTTCAGCTATGTGGATGGCGAGCGCTACGCCGAGTACAAGCCGGGCGACAAGGTTGCCGAGTATGGCCTCGCTGCCCTGGTCGCCGGCGGGGCTGCGGCCGTCGCGGTCAAGAGCGGCGCCGCCAAGTGGCTTTGGAAAGTCCTGGTGGCGGTCGGTATTGCCGCAGTCGGCGGCGTGAAGGCACTGTTCGGGCGAAAAAGGAGTTGATGCTTCCATCGGTCGAGGTACTGGCCATGGTGTTAATCGTTGGCCTGTACCTGCAGGACACGTTACTCCTGCTCTACGACAACGAAGGCGTGCTCGAGCGCCGCGGCGCTCATGGATACCGCGTGCACTTCGGCGCGCTCAGCTTCCACCTGGCCGGGCGTAATCCGTTCATGCCCAATCCGCTCACACCCTGGCGGGTTCTGTTCCGCTTCGCGTGGCACGCCGACGCTTTGTCTCCCCAGCGCCCCATCGCAAGCAGCCTAACACCCGAGTCTGCCCAGGCGGCGCTGCAAGGCCTGTACTGGGGGCTACCGCCGATTGCCGCGGGACTGTTCGCCGGCCTGCCGGCGTGCCTTTACCTGAATCTCGGGTGGGGACCGTTTCTCTGCTTGGTCGCGCTCATGTATACGGGAGCCGTCATCATGCTCGTCGAGATATGGCGGCAGCGGGCCCGGCTGGGACTCCGCCGTTCCGCACTGATAGGGCTCACCTTCGAATCTCTCGTGTGTCTGCCGTGCGCACTCAACCTGCCCCGGAAGCTGTCCAGCCGACTGAGCATGGCCGAAGATCTGCTGGATGCCGCGCGCGCGCGCCTGTCGGAAGCGGAGCTTCGCCGGGCTACCGAGCACATCGTGGGCCGCGTCGACGAAAGCCTGGCATCTGCAGAGGCGGGCAGCGCCGAGTGGAACGCTCTGAACCGCTACCGCGCGCGCCTCACGGAAAGCGCCACGTGAGCCTCGAGGAGATCGCGGTCATCACCCTTTGCCTGTTCGGCGGCTACTGGGGTGTTTCCTTCCTGTTCCGTCGCAAGGACAGAGAGCGTGGTCCACGCGCAGACGCGATGGCTCCGCAACATCAGCAGGCATCCGCGTCGACGTGGGCCGCAGTTCTCGGGGTGAGCGCGGATGCGAGCATGGACGCGATCCACCGAGCCTACCAGCAGCGGATCGCCGAATACCATCCCGACAAGGTCACCGCGCTCGGCGCCGAACTGCGGGAACTCGCCGAGCGCAAGAGCAAGGAGATCAATCTGGCCTACGACGAGGCACGCCGCGCGCGAGGTGAGCACGCGTGAAGGGTCTGATCGTGGTGCTCATCAGTTTGGCCAAGGCCGCCAAACTCGGAAAGCTGTTTCTCACCGGCGGTACGATGTTGCTGTCGGTATTTGTCTATTCCTGGGTGTTCGGTTGGCCCTACGCGGTCGGCTTCGTGGCGCTGATTCTCGTGCACGAGATGGGGCACTTCGTGGCGGCCCGCAGTCGAGGTCTCGACGTCGGGGCGCCGACATTTATTCCGTTCGTCGGTGCATGGATACAGCTGAAGGATATGCCGCACGATGCAGAGACCGAGGCTTTCGTTGGAATCAGCGGCCCGATCGCGGGTTCGATCGCGGCTGTGCTGGTCTACCTCGCAGCGCGCTATACGGGAAGCCAGCTACTGCTCGCGCTCTCCTATGCCGGTTTCTTCCTCAACCTGTTCAACCTCATCCCGCTGCACCCCTTCGATGGCGGTCGCATTACCAGCGTGATCAGCCCGAAGCTCTGGCTGGTCGGCGTCCCGATCCTGGTTGCGCTGTTCTTGTGGCGCCCCAGCCCGTTGCTCGTGCTGGTCGCACTGCTTGCGGCGCCGAAAGTATGGGAAGTCATCCGTGGGCAGCACGACAGCAACGCGGCCTACTACCAAACCCCTGCGGCGACGCGCGTGAGTTACGCGGCGCAATATCTGGGGCTCCTTGCAGTGCTCGCCATCATGAGCTTCGAAGTCTACCGGCAGCTTCACCCGGACCGCGAACTCTGAGCGCGAAGCTTCGCTTCCCGCAACGACTCCGTCACATTGGTGTCACTCCATTGTCACGGTGCTGACTTACTCTGCACGGCGCCGCGCCGATGGAACGCAAGTTGCGTAGCGCAGGGCGCGCTCGCGTTCTCGTCATTCCGGCGCAGGCCGGAAAACCCGGATCGAGTCCGCGGCGCCGGTGCCGGGACAATGAACAGTTGCGCCAAGGTCACTTCCCTCACTCAATCAGGGGTCGATCTGAAAACCGCTGCCGCAAGACTCGCGCACAGTTTCGATCAGAAGATTTTCGACGCCATCTATTCCCGGTCGCTCGTCTACAACGCCTGTTGGGAAGACCCCGCCGTGGATCGTCAGGCCCTGGGCGTCACCTCAAACGACACGCTCCTCGTAATCACCAGCGCCGGCTGTAACGTGCTGGACCACGCGCTGCTTGGCCCCCGCCGCATCCATGCCGTGGACGCCAACCCGCGTCAGACAGCGCTGCTCGAGCTGAAGCTTGCCGGTATCCGGCGACTGGCTTACGACGATTTCTTCGCCGCGTTTGGTCGAGGCCATCACCCGGGCTTTCGCGCTCTCTACCTCGATGGGCTGCGCGCTGAGTTGTCGCCATTCGCAAAGCAGTACTGGGATCGCAACTGGGAATGGTTCTCCCAGCGCGACCCGCGCGACACCTTCTACTTCTTCGGCCTCGCAGGAATGGTGGCACGCGGCTTTCGCGGCTACCTGCGGCTGCGGCCGAAGCTGCGCGAAGCGCTGAGCGCGCTGCTTCAATGCGAATCGCTGGAAGCACAGCGCGGCGTCTATCGCAAGCAGGTGGTGCCGCTGTTGTGGGGAAGGCACGTCAACTGGACTCTATCGCGCCAGGTGACGATGAGCATGCTGGGCGTGCCGCGAGCCCAGCGCAAGGAGGTGGAGCGTCAGCATGCAGATGGCATTCCAGGCTTCGTGCGAGAGGCCGTTGACTACGTCGCCTGTCAGGTGCCGGTGCGAACCAACTACTTCTGGCAACTCTACTTTCGCGGGTTTTACACTCCCGACTGCTGCCCGGAGTACCTCAAGCCCCAAGGGTTCCAAGCGCTGAAGAACGGGTTGGCGGAACGGATCGCGCCGCACACGACAACCGTGACCAAGTTCCTTCGCGCCACTCGGGAGCGCATCAGCCGGTACGTGCTGCTCGACCACATGGACTGGATGAGCTCTTACTACCCCGACGCTCTCGCCGAGGAGTGGGGTGCGATCCTCGACTGCGCGACGCCCAACGCGCGCGTCCTGTTCCGCAGCGCCCACGCTCGGCCTGCCTACTTGGAGGATGTCTGGGTGCAGCGTGCGGACCACGGAGTGCGGCTGATGGACGTGGTACGGTTCCACCCCGAACTGGCGCGTGAATTGACCAGGCAAGACCGCGTGCATACCTACGCCGGATTTCACATCGCCGATCTGCCGGCGGCCGCATGAGCCCTCTCGCCGAAGCGCGCGTTCTCTTCGCCTTAGCGCGGGGCGCATCGCGTACGGGCTCGCACGCGGAGCAGCTGCAGCGTTTCTATGCGCCCCAGGCGGAAACTTACGATGCCTTCCGCGAGCGGCTGCTGCATGGCCGTCGGGAGCTCGTGGACCTTTTGCCCGCCGCGGCCCGAGACCGCGTGGTGGAGTTGGGTGCAGGCACGGGACGCAACTTGGAGTTCTTCGGCCCTCGCCTGGAGCAGCTCGCGCGGATCGAAGCGGTCGATCTCTGCCCCGCCCTCCTCGATGTGGCCCGGCGTCGATGGGCTCAACTTCCCAATGTACAAGTGGTCGAGGCCGACGCCACGTGCTACGTTCCACTGCGCCCGGCAGATGTGGTGTACTTTTCGTACGCGCTCACGATGATTCCGGATTGGCGTGCCGCGGTCGACAATGCGCTGGCCATGCTGCGGCCCGGCGGCATGCTGGGTGTCGTGGATTTCCACTTACCTGCACCGTACGACGATGAGGGCAGGCTGTCGCGACGCGCCCGAGCCAACCGGTTCTGGCGTGCCTGGTTTGCTCACGATGGCGTGCGCCTGTCCCATGAGCATTTACCGTATCTACGCAGCCATCTGGCCGTCGAAGTATGTCTGGAACGGGCCGGCCCGGTGCCCTACCTGCCCTGGTTGCGCGTGCCTTACTACATCCTCGTGGGGCGCAAGCTGCGCTGAGGCACGGCTCTATGGCCGAGGTCCGCTCCATATTCCTGTCGGACATCCACCTCGGGGCACGCGGCTGCCAGGCGTACCAGCTGCTCGACTTCCTGCGCGAGTACGACTCCGAGCAGCTGTTCCTGCTCGGAGACATCATCGACTTCTGGGCCATGAGCCACCGGGGCATCTACTGGTCCGGGCAGATGAACACTTTCGTGCAGAAGGTGCTCAAGCGTGCACGGCATGGCACGAAGGTGATCTTCGTTCCGGGTAACCACGACGAAGCACTACGCGAGTATGTGGGTAGCACGTTCGGCGACATCGCGGTCCATCGGGAGTATGTCCACACCACTGCCGACGGCAGGCGGTATCTCCTGCTTCACGGCGACGAGTTCGATGTCGTGACCAAGTACCACAAATGGCTCGCCGTGCTCGGAGATAACACCTACGCGTTCCTGGTCCGCCTCAATCTGGTGCTGTCCTGGGCCCGGCGGAGCCTGGGCATCCCCGGGTACTGGTCCCTGGCCAGTTACGCTAAGCGCAAGGTGAAGACGGCGGTCAGCTTCATCTACGACTTCGAGGAATGCGTGGTGCGCAGCGTGAAGGACCGCAGGCTGGACGGGGTGATCTGCGGGCATATCCACTCCGCCGCGATCAAACGTATCGACGGCGTGCTATACGTAAACTGCGGTGACTGGGTGGACAGTTGCACGGCGATCGTCGAGCACTTCGACGGTCGCCTCGAGCTGATCGAGTGGGGCGCGACAGCGCTGCCTGGGGCGGAAGCCGAAGCGATTTCAGTCGCGATACCGGAACACAGCGGGTGACGCGCCGCAGACCCCTCCGGTCTCAGCCTAGCCAGGACCGAGCATGACGAAGCGCCCAGATCGCGAGACCATGCGCTCCTCTTCGGCGAGACGTGCCTGAAGGCTTCCCTAGGAAAGCTCTGGCAAACTAGGCCGCCGGTGATTCCAGGGCCGAGCCTGTTCGAACAGCGCGGCTGCACGCAAGAGCATGGCGTCCGCGCCCAGGGCACCGACGAGCTGCAGCCCGATCGGCAACCCCGCCGTGTCCCAGCCGCACGGAACGCTCATGGCTGGATTGCCCGTCATGTTGAACGGCAGCGTGTAGGGGTACCACGCGCGGCGCATCGTATCTACGGGCTCGCCGTCGATCTCGACCAGGTCGAAGAACTGGTGCTCGATCGGCAGCGCCGTGCGGGCCAGCGTCGGCGTCACCACGATGTCGGCGCGCTCGAACCAGCCCTGCACCTGGCGGTACATCTTGGTGCGCAGAAAGATCGCGCGATACAGCTCCCGCGCCGAATACCGGCCCGCTCGATCGAGTTGCGCTACCAGCGCGGGGTCCATCCGATCCCGATGCTTCTCGAGATGATGTCCGTGCTGAGCCAGTCGGTATGATCCATTCACGATGAGCCACAGCTCTTCCGCATTCTCGAAGTCATCCGGCATTTCGAACACGTCAGCGCCGAGCTCGCCGAAGACTTTGACCGCACTCGTGCACGCGCTCAGAACCTCCGCCGCTGCGGCTCGATTGCCGAGGAAGGGACGCCAGGCAACCTTCAATCCCGCCAGATTGCCTTCTGCTTTGGCCGCTTGCGCGTAGGCGCCCTGGACCCGATTCATGGTGTGAGGATCGTTCCGGTGCGGACCCGCCATTGCATCTAGCATCAGCGCGGTGTCCATGACGGTGCCCGTCATGGGCGTGATGTACGAGATGTTGCCAAAAGCATCGTCCGCGGTGTCGTGCGGCACGACGCCCAGGCTCTGCTTGAACCCGACGACGCCGTTGCATGCCGCGGGAATGCGCGTAGATCCGCCACCGTCGGTCGCCACCGCCGATCGGCCCGAGCCCGGCAGCGACGGCGACTGCCGCCCCGCCACTGGAGCCCCCGCACGTTCGATCCGCGCGCCACGCGTTGCGCGTTCGGCCGAACAGCGGGGCGTCTGTGAGGCCCTTTTGTCCGAACTCGGGTGTAGTCGTCTTTCCGATCAGGATCGCACCGGCCGCCTTGAGGCGGGCGACCGAGACGGCGTCGACGGTCGGAACGTGGTCATCGAAGATCAGCGATCCATAGGTCGTGCGCACCCCCTTGGTGTTGACCAGATCCTTCACCGAAAACGGAACGCCGTGCAGCGGTCCCAGCAAGTCGCCGCGGATGATTGCCGATTCTGCGTCGCGCGAAGCGGCCAGCGCCTCCTCCGCACAGACCGTGATGAAAGCGTTGAGCACCGGCTGTGCCCGCTGGATGCGAGTCAGGGTACTGCGCACGACCTCGACGGGGGAGAGCTGTCGGTTCCGGATTAGAGCGAGAGATCAGCAGCCGATGTATGGCTGAGATCCTCGTCCATTATGGAGCGCCCTTCTGCACCCGCTCGACCGCCACGCCCCGCACGTCCATCTCGAACTCGAGCTCCTCGATCGGCGGACGGCAATAGTGCCACGTCAAGCCGGCGCCGTTACCGGCGCGCGGCACGATGTCGGCGCGCAGAACGGCGTGGAGATCGTGCACCGTGTAAACCTGTGAGGCCGTGACATCCGGCCAGGACACGCCGAGCTCGGTGAGACGGTTCTCCATCGCCTCCAACACCCAGCGCGCCTTGGCTTGCACCCCGGTAGGCGATACGTCCCCGTACGCCACGATGTCGTCGGGGAATTTCCCGCCGCTGGGCCATTCGCCGCTGCCCGCGACGACGAAGCTGGGAGAGCTCTTTAGGCGCAGGCACTGTGTAGCAGAACGCGTAGAACGAAGGCTCTGCGGGCGGGGCGATTTCCGGTGCGACATTCGAGCGCGCCACCGGATTGAGCCCGTCCCGGTACAGGCCCCATTCTTTCAGCACCGCGACATACCCTTCGTTGAAAGCGCCGAAGCCGGTCAAGCTGAAAGGCTTGGGTGAGCGCAGCTCCGCGGCACACAGAGCGGTGCGGGGACGCCCGATCGATTTCAGGTGCGCCTCGATCGCGGCGAACCCCTTCGCCACCGGCAGCGGCCGCGCAAAGCGCACGCGCTCGATCGCGAATCCTTCCTGCGCTCGCACGCCCTGGCAGTAGGGAAATCCGCCCTTGATAAAGGCGTAACCGCCGTCGGGAAAGGGAATCAGCTTGGACATCGCATCCTCCGTCTTGGTCTCGCTCCGTAACTGTACAGGCTCTGCCTCGATCCGGCGCAGTCCTGGGCCAGTCGCCTCGACCTTGCCGCCGTCGCCCCGCTGCCGCACAATCCGATCATCGCGGCCCAATGGCCCATAGGACTCGCATGACGAGTAAGCGCATCGGAATCATCATGCACGGCGTGACTGGACGGATGGGCACCAACCAGCATCTGGTCCGCTCGATCCTCGAAATCCGCCGCCAGGGCGGTGTCGCCCTAAAGGACGGCACGCGGCTGATGCCGGACCCGATTCTGGTCGGCCGCGACGCAGCCAAGCTCGAAAGGCTCGCGCAAGCTCACGGCCTGGAGCGCTGGACCAGCGATCTCGACCAGGCCCTCGCGAACCGGGATGACACCGTGTTCTTCGACGCCGCGTCGACACAGCTCAGGCCGCAGGTTCGTGATGCGCGCGATCGCCGCCGGCAAACACATTTATTGCGAGAAGCCGATCGCGACCACCACCGCCGAGGCGCTGGAACTTTACCAAGCAGCGCAAAAGGCCGGCGTCAAGCACGGCGTCGTGCAGGACAAGCTATGGCTGCCCGGGTTGCTGAAGCTGAAGATGCTGCGCGAGAGCGGCTTTTTCGGGCGCATGCTCTCGGTACGCGGCGAGTTCGGTTATTGGGTATTCGAGGGCGACTTGGCAACCCGCCCAGCGCCCCTCCTGGAACTACCGCAAGGAAGAAGGCGGCGGCATCATCCTCGACATGCTGTGTCATTGGCGTTACGTGCTCGACAATCTGTTCGGCGAAGTGAAAGCCGTATCCTGTCTGGGTGCAACCCACGTTCCCGACCGCTGGGATGAGGAGAGGCGCAAGTACCAGGCGACGGCCGACGACTCCGGCCTACGCGACGCTGCAGCTGGAAGGCGGCGTCATCGCACACTTCAACAGTTCCTGGTGCGTGCGCGTGCGCCGCGACGATCTGCTGACCCTGCAAGTCGACGGCACGCATGGCTCGGCGGTCGCGGGCCTGCGGCGCTGCGTGACCCAATCGCGCGTAAACACACCCAAGCCGGTTTGGAACCCGGACATCCCGCAACCCGTCGACTTCTACCAGGGCTGGCAAGAAGTCCCCGACAACACGGCCTGGGACAATGCGTTCAAGGCGCAGTGGGAGCTCTTCCTCAAGCACGTGGCTGGAGAAGGTGACTTCCGCTGGAACCTGCTCGAGGGTGCCAAAGGTGTGCAGCTCGCCGATGTAGCGTACAAGAGCTGGCGCGAGCGGCGCTGGCTCGATGTTCCGAAGCTCAATGCGTGAAGACGCCCCGTGATCGCCGACGGCTACAACTGGTACGAGGACCTTGCAGTGGGCGACCGCTTCACCACGGGCGGCATCATGGTCACCGAATCGCACGTCGCGGGTTTCGCCGGGCTCACCGGCGATTTCTTCGATCTGCACGTCGACGAGCAATTCGCGAAAGAACTGGGTTTCAAGGGACGGATCGCGCACGGCATCCTCGGTCTCGCGCTCACCGACGGCCTGAAGAACCGTGCCGCGCCACGCATGCGCGCCATCGCATCGCTAGGCTGGAACTGGAAGTTCAGCCGGCCCATCTACATCGGCGACCGCATCCAAGCGGAGATCGAGATCGCGGCGAAGCGCGAAACCAAGCGCGCCGATCGCGGCATCGTGACACTGGCGTTCAAGGTGAAGAACCAGAACGGCGAAGTGGTGCAGGAAGGGACGAACGACTTGATGATCCTGGCGCCCGGCGTAGCGAGAATTGCGCAATGCCTGGCCAGACCTTGTCGTCAGCCCATGACCGGGGTCCGACACCCGGATAGCCGTGAAACGCGTACGCAGTGGCCGTACCTCGAACGCTGCCATTCCGGCTGTGCCGAACATAAAGATCCCATGCCCATAACCGGAACCACCCGCCTCTACGCCATCCTCGGCGACCCGCTCGCTCGCGTCCGCTCACCGGAGCGCTTCAACAGCTTGTTCGCCGAACGTAGCATCGACGCGGTCATGGTGCCGGCCGAGGTGGATGCCGCCGGCTTCGACGCGGCCGTCGCGGGCTTCAAGAGCCTGCGCAACTGCGACGGGCTGATCATCACCATGCCGCACAAGCACGCGATGTGCGCCCACGTGGACGAGCTGCGCGATAACGGCCGGCTGGTCGGTGCGATCAATGTCGCTCGCCGCATGGACGACGGCCGCTGGGTCGGCGACATGTTCGACGGCAGAGGTTACGTAGCAGCGCTGCGGGGGCGCGGCGTCGACCCGGCGGGAAAGCGCGTGCACCTGATCGGCGCAGGAGGCGTAGCCCGCGCCATGGCAATGGCGCTGGCCAAGGAGGGCATTGCATACTTGACGCTTCGCGACTTGGACGCGAGCCGCGCCTCGGATCTGGCGCGTGCCGTGACCGCGGCATTCCCCAAGGTCAAAGCCGATGCGATGCTCGAAGACCGCTACGATGTCGACATCCTCGCCAACGCGACACCGCTCGGGCTGCGCGACGGCGATCCCCTGCCCTGCGATCCGTCGCGCATCGCGGCCCCCACTGTTGTCAGCGACGTAATTCCGAAGCCGGCGATCACACCACTGCTCGCCGCGGCACAGGCGCGCGGCTGTACCGTCGTCACCGGCGCCGACATGGTCGAGGGGCAGGCCGGACTCGTCGCCGATTTCCTGGGCCTGCGGAGCGCGGGGTGAGCACGCCCGACCCCGCTCTGCTCTCCCTCAATACCGCAACCACACGCAAACAGTGGAGCCTGGCGCAAGCCATCGCGGGTTGCGCGCGTCACGGCATTCGTGGCATCGCTCCTTGGCGCGACCAGTTGCATGAGATGGGTGTAGAGCCAGCCGCGCATGCGATCCGCGGCCACGGCCTGACCGTCACGGGGCTATGTCGCGGCGGCATGTTCCCGGCGGCCGACGTCTCCGGCCGCAAGGCGGCCATCGACGACAACTTGCGCGCGCTGGATGAAGCGTGCGCGATCGGCGCGCGATGCCTCGTGCTCGTGGTCGGAGGCCTGCCGCCGGGATCGAAGGACATAGCCGGCGCGCGCGAGCAGGTACGCGACGGTCTGGCTGCGATCCTTCCGCAGGCACGCAAGGCCGGCATTGCGCTTGCCGTCGAGCCACTCCATCCGATGTATGCAGCCGACCGCGCGTGTATCAACACGCTGGGCGAGGCCCTCGATCTCTGCGACGCACTGGATCCGCGCAACGAAGCCGGCCTGGGTGTGGCGGTCGACGTGTATCACGTATGGTGGGATCCGCACCTGGAGCGCCAGATCGGGCGCGCAGGCAAATCGCGCTTGCTTGCATTCCACATCTGCGACTGGCTGGTGCAAACTCGCGATCTACTCAACGACCGCGGCATGATGGGTGACGGCGTGATCGACCTGCCGCGCATCCGCACGTGGATGCAGCACGCCGGATACGCAGGCTTCCACGAAGTAGAGATCTTCTCGGAGCTGGACTGGTGGCAGCGCGATCCGGACGAGGTCCTGAAGACCTGCAAGGACCGGCACCGGCGATTTTGCTAGGCGCCTCAGCCTGGTGCGTGCACTTTGGCGCCGCGCGCCGACACCCTCGCGATAGGCCTAACGTTTCCGCATAGCGAGACGCTATACCTCATGTTGCCGGTGTTGCCTCAGGCGCCCCGCGAGTATGATAGTCAGACCGCATTTGCTCCAGATCGGACGGGGTCACCACAGTATGAAGTCATTGCAGGACCCCGAGCATTCGAGCGCTGACGCGAATCCAGCAGCCGCAGAACATCCTCGCACGCTTGGCTGGGTAGCGACCACCGCCCTCGCGATGGGCGGCAGCAACCAGAGCTTGTTCCTCATCGCGGCGCTGTTCGCCGGCCAAGGGGATATCCCCGGGCAAGGCAGCGCGGCAGTTCCCCTGCTGATTGTTGGTTTGCTTCTGGCCTGGGCTGCAGCACCCGGGTGGACCGAGCTCGTGCTCATGTATCCCAAGCGCGTCGGCGGCATTGCGGCGACCTGTGCGGAAGCGTTTCGCCCCTATAACCCGGTATTGGCGAATCTCACCGGCGTCTGCTACTGGTGGGGCTGGGTACCGACCTGCGGTCTGACTGCGATCTTCTCCGCCGCGGCAATCCACGCATGGTATCTGCCCAGTATTCCTGTACCAGCCCTATCGTGCGCACTGGTCCTGTTGTTCGCGCTGGTCAATCTTTGCGGAGTGAAATGGGCAGGCAGGCTGGCGATCCCGATTGCGACGGCGTCTGCGGCGCTCGCGCTGATCTCGGCGCTCGCTCCGATCGCGGCCGGGGATGTGGATTGGCGGCAAGCGACGACCTTTCATCTGACGGTGCCGTTCGAAGGTTGGTTTGGCCAGCTCACCGCCATCATGGCGGGTCTGTATCTGATCGGGTTTGCCGCGCCCGCTTTCGAGGCCGCCGCATGCCACGTCGGCGAAACCGTCAATCCCAACAAGAACGTGCCGCGCGCCATGTTTGCGAGCGCAGTCATGGCGTCGATTTATTTCATCGCACTGCCGATCGTCTGGCTGGGCGTGCTGGGCCCGGAAAAGTTAGGTCAGGACCTCATGCTGGTCCTGGGTCCTACGTTTGCGCCGGTATTCGGCAGCTTCGCCAAGGCAGCCGCCATCTGGTTCATGATGTTCAACATGTTCCACGGCACGCTGCAGCCCCTTGCCGGCGCGGCGCGCACCATGTCGCAGCTGGCCGAGGACGGACTGCTGCCGCGGATCCTCGAGAAAAGATCGCGCACCGACACGCCCTGGGTGGCCACCTCCCTGACCGCCGGCATGGCCATTCTCTTCCTGCTGCTGGGCGATCCGATCTGGCTCGTGGCGGCGGCCAATTTCACCTACCTCATCGGCATCTGCTTGCCCAACGTGGCGGTTTGGCTGTTGCGAAGGAATCAACCGGACGCCCATCGCCCGTACCGCGCTCCGCGCGGATTGATCGCTCTAGGGCTGGTAGCCGCGATCATTTGGATCGGCTCCGCGGTGCTTGGGTTCCAGCAGTTCGGGATGAAAACCGTCCTGATCGGTGTGCTGTTCGCATACTCGGGTTCGGCCCTGTACGCCTGGCGCAGATTTAGCGATCGGCGGCGGCAGGGTCTGCCCGGTGTGGCCAACACGCTGCACATCAAGCTCACCGGCGCGATGCTGCTGGTCCTCGCATTCGACGGCGCCGGTTATCTCCTTGCCGTTACCAGCCTGCCC
Organism: uncultured beta proteobacterium; assembly: GCA_963747025.1. GTDB lineage: Bacteria > Pseudomonadota > Gammaproteobacteria > Burkholderiales > SHXO01 > SHXO01. Next base: position 528,075 of record CAVVDJ010000001.1, on the reverse strand, counting down.
GATCAGAGCAGCGCGCTCGTCAGCGTGCTGGAAGACATCTTCGTCGCCGTCGCCATTCTGAGCATCAGCGTCGGCCTGGTGCTGCCCGGCATCCTCGCCCACGCCATGGTGCAGGTGTCCGACGCCGCGACCGGCATGGCCAGAGGCGCAATGGCGAGCTTCTCGAATGCGCTGCTTGCGCTCGGACGGGGTGACTTGGACGCCGCCCACGCGCGCGTCGACGTCGTTCCGGTGACGGTCCATTCCGGGGACGAGGTCGGCGAGATGGCGCGAAGCGTCAACGCGCTGCAGCGGGAGATCGCAGGCGCCGCCGCGAGCCTGGACCAGGCGCGCGAAGAACTGCGCCAGGCGCGTCACGACGCGCTGACCGGGCTCATCACGCGCCGCGAGTTCGAGCGGCGGCTCGACGCTGCGCTGGTGAGGGCGCGCACCCAGCCGATGCCGTACTCGTTGCTATATCTGGACCTCGATCACTTCAAGGTCGTCAACGACACGTGCGGACATGCGGCGGGCGATGAGCTCCTGCGCCAGATCACCGGCATCCTGCGCACCGCAATTCGCGACCGCGACAGCGTGGCACGCCTGGGCGGCGACGAGTTCTCCGTGCTGCTGGAGAACTGTCCCCCGCAACCCGCCGAGCGCATTGCGCAGGAGTTGCTGCAAACGATCCAGGCGTTCAGCTTCACGTGGCAAGACAAGATGTTCAAGATCGGCGCCAGCATCGGGCTGGTCTCCTTCCACGACAGCAGCGTCGATCTGCTCGAGCTGATGCGCGCGGCGGACGATGCCTGCTACGTCGCGAAGAAGGAGGGTCGCAATCGCATCCACGTCTACCGGCCGACCGACGGTCAACTGGCGGCGCGGCAAGGCGAGCTGGATTGGGTCGGGCGGATTGCGCCGAGCCCTGGACGAAGGCCGGTTCTGCCTGTACGCGCAGGAGATGATCGGCGTCTCCGGCGCGCGCAAGGGCGAGCGCCATCAGGAACTGTTGCTGCGCATGGTCGACGCCGAGCAGCAAGTCATCGATCCGATCGTGTTCATTCCCGGTCGCCGAACGCTATAACCTGATGCCGGCCGTAGATCGGCTCGTCATCTCCACCGCCTTCGCGGAGTTTGCGCGGATGGTCGGGCGAGAGGGCCGGGGCGAAAAGCACAGATGGGCGATCAACCTGTCGGGCGCGTCCTTGAGCCAGGACGATTTCCTGGCATTCGTCCGCAAGCAGTTCGACATATATGGCGTCCCTCACGCGTCGATCTGCTTCGAGATCACGGAGACAGCCGCCATCGCGAATCTGGCCAAGGCGACGCATCTGATCCACGAGCTCAAGGCACTGGGTTGCGGCTTCTCGCTCGATGATTTCGGCAGCGGCATGTCGTCCTTCGCTTACCTCAAGCACCTGCCGGTCGATCACCTGAAGATCGACGGCGCGTTCGTGCGCGACATCGCGCATGACCCGATCGACCGGGCCATGGTCGAGGCCATAAACAAAGTCGGCCACGTGATGGGACTCACCACCATCGCGGAGTGCGTGGAGACTCCGCAGACGCTCGCGATCCTCGAGGAGATCGGCGTGGACTACGCGCAAGGCTTCGCCATCGCCCGCCCCCACCCCTACATTACGCCGAGAGAGCTCGCGGCCGAGATGGCCATTTTGAATCGCGCCCAATCTCCGGGCGTCTTCGCTGGTGCCCTGAACGGAGCCAAATAGATCCGGCGCGGCAGGATTCCGGGCGCGTGCTCGCTAGTCGTCGTAGGTCGTCAAAGTGGCGCAGTGGTCTGCGACGAATAGCGCCAGGACCTCCGCCGGTTCGGTGTCGCTGGCGTTCTCCGCAAACAGATGGGTCGCGCCCAACGGTTCGAACCACGAGTCTCCCCGCTTGAAGGTACCGACCGGCCCCCCCGCCAACTGAGACCGAACGGTGCCTGACAGCACATAGGCCGAAACAGATCCACCATGTGTGTGCTTCGGGGAATAGGCGTTGGGCGGAAACTCGACAACGACGGTCGTCAGCGTCTTGCCGGGTACGTGCGCCAGCTTCTCACAGGAAACGGGCCTTATGGTGGTGCGCGGCCTCTGGGTTGCCGCACTGCCTGCGGATCCGCCGTGCAGAGGCTCGGGCTGGTCATACGGAAGCGAAATCGGAGTCGCGACAGAGCCGATCGTCAAAATGGCACGCAAGCATGCGGTGAATAACAAGATCGCAGCCAGGCGCGCAATCACCGAGTAAGATACGTTCTGCGCCGACTCGGCGCGCCTCATATGCTGGTCGTAGATCATCATGGTTCTCCTACGGGAGAACTGATCGCGGATACCCAGCGCTCGCGAGTCAGAGGGAGGTCTTCAAAGCGGAAGGCGGGATCCCAACCGAGCTGACCACGCGACTTTTCGATCGAGACCATGTTGCCGCGGTCGGCGATGTTGTAGATGCCTGGTTGTGCGCGCTCGATTGCTAGCAACGCCGCCAACGCGGCCGCGTCGACATGTAGAGAGGGCGTGATGGTGGCTGCGTCGGTTCCGGTTCCGGGACCGTAGAGATGGCCGTGCCGCAGCACCACTCCCTCCAGTGGGGGTGAAGTCAGCGTCAATCGCTCGAGCCTCACCACGCCTTCCACCGTGATACCCCGTGCCCCTCCCGCGTGCACGTCCAGCGCGCGATCTTCCGAATAGGGCACTGACCCGGACGCGTAGGCCCAGGCGATGCTTTGAGCGATGAGGCGGCGAACGCGCGCCTTGAGGGCCGCGGCGACGAGGTTCCTCGTCCCCTCGCCGCGAATGCGCGCGTTGCGGAGCGTGGCCGCCGACATCTGGCTCGGGTCCAAACCACGCGGTAGGTCGGTGAGCTCGTGGATCACAATTTCCGGGCGCGCCGACGCCACAGCTCGACACAGCGCAGGCGCATCGAAAACATCCACAACGATGGGACTGACAGCCGCCGCATTCAGCGCATTGGCCTTCGCTGCGGAGCGCGTCGTCCCGAACACTTCGTGTCCGGCATTGAGGAGAAGCGGTATCAGTCTTTTGCCAATGGCGCCGGTCGCTCCGGCAACGAGGACTCTCATTTCCTGTCCTCCCAGCTCAGGCGTGGGTCAGGTCGTTTCTGCGCGCCAATGACGTCTTCCCGGCCGGTTGGCGCAGGCCGGTCGCCAGCCGACTCTAGGTATTGATCAGTGCTGCGGCGCTGGTGAGCTCGACGATCTCTTTGTCGTCGAACTGTTTGCCGAGGGCTTGATCTGGCCATGGACGATCTCCTTTGAGCAATGTGTCTCGAAAACCGCGGTCGCTTTCGACCGGGTTACTCTCCAAGACGGGCTGGAGATCGACGTTGTGACAGGCTGGTCAGTTGTCTGAAAAGTCCTTGAGTTTGTTGGGGTTGCGCACCGTGTACACGTCGAGAATGCGAGCGCCGTCGGTGACGAGCGAGAACACCGCATCGATCTTCCCATCGAGATAGCGCAGCAGTCCGGCCTCGCCGTTGATCTGAGCTGGTCGGAACGTGAATCGCCCGTCGAACTGCCGCGCGACAACGAAACAGAAGCGCACGATGCGGTCCGCGCCTCGCAAGACTTTGCGCACCGACAACAATTTTCCCCCACCGTCCAGAGTGAGCGTGGCATCTTCCGCGAACAAGGCAGCGAGCTGTTGGCGGTCACCCGAGCTCGCCGCGGCGGCAAACCGCTGCAGCAATCGCGTGTGCGCTTCTCGGCTGACGGCAAACCGCGGCCGTCCCTCGCGCACGCGTTCCTTCGCCCGGTGCACCATCTGGCGACAGGCCACCTGACTCTTACCCAGCATCTGAGCAATCTCCGGATAGTCGAAGTCGAACACCTCGCGGAGCAGAAACGCGGCTCGCTCCTCGGGCGCGAGCCGTTCCAGCAGGGTGAGAAACGCGATCGACACATCGCTCGCTAGTTCAACGTCTTGCTCGGGAGACGCAGTCTCGCTTGAGGCGAGGGGTTCCGGTAGCCACGGCCCAACGTAGGCTTCCCGCTCCGCCTTGACGGCGCGGAGCCTGTCGATGCACAAGCGCGTCACGATCGTGACCAGCCAAGCCTCGGGGTTGTACAGCTCGGTCGCATTGGAGTCGTGCCAACGAACATAGGCGTCCTGCAGGACGTCCTCCGCCTCCGCTCTCGATCCCAGCATCCGATAGCCGATACCGAAGAGACGGTGTCGGTGAGCGTTGAAGACGTCTACCGGGGCGGTCATGGCCTGCCGATCAGCGTGCGAAGCGTGCGTCAACGATCAAAACCGGGCGAAGGCCTTGGATCGTGAGGCGGCGCGATTGCCACCGGCCCAAAAGCAAGACCAGATCAGCGGCCGCTCGCCTGCTCGTCTCGTTTGGCCTCGCGCAGCAGCCATGATACGAAGTCGCTGACCTCGGGACGCTCTGCGGCGTCCCGAGATGTGAACACATAGTAGGCGCGCGGCGACATCGTCCTTCGGCTGAAGGGTGCAACGAGTTTGCCCTGCTTGATCAGGCGCCGCACCAGAGGCGAGCGTCCGAGCGCGATGCCTTGACCATCGACCGCTGCCTGAATCATCTGATCGAACTGATTGAAGCGCAAAGCCCCGCCCGTTTCGACCTCGAGACCGGGCAGCGGTTCGAGCCATGTGACCCAGTTGGCCCAAGGTTGCGGGCCGTCGGGGTCCTCGAGGTGCAACAGCACGTGGTGCCTGAGATCCTCCGGCCGCTTCAAGGGCCGCGAGCGATCGCGCAGAAGCGCCGGAGCGCACACCGGGAAGATCTCCTCTCCGAACAACCGCGTCGCATGATCCGGGGCCAGCTTCGGCGTGCAAAAGCGAATCGCCACATCCATGCGCTGACGCTCGAGGTCGAGCAAGTTGTTGTCGGCGGCGATGCGCACATCCGCGCCCGGCCGTTCTTCCCGAAATGCGGTCAGTCGCGGGATCAGCCAAAGAGAGGCGAACGCGACCGTGCAAGTGACCGTCAGCGCCTCGGTCCGGCCAGCCGCATCGAGGCGCTCCATCGCCTCGCGCACCTGGCGCAAGACCTCCGAAGCCGTGCGATAGAACGTCTCGCCCGCCTGCGTCAGCACCAGATCTTTGGGTCGCCGCTGAAACAGCACGACGCCTAGCTGCTCCTCGAGCGACTGGATCTGACGGCTTACGGCCGACTGGGTGACGAAGAGCTCACTCGCCGCCTTGGTAAAGCTCAAATGCCGCGCGGCGGCCTCGAAGCCCTTCAGGAAGTCCAACGTCGGCAGCATGCGATGCTTGCGCTGCATGCGCATAGCTCATGCACCTCATGACAAAAGATCGTTTGAATGGTGACGCTGTTCCAACAGAAAATCACGCACATTGAATACAGCAATGCGCCGCCACCGACAAAGTCTAGCACCGCGGCGGCGGGTCTATCGGGTAACCGGCTATGAGCACATTCGCAGTGACACGTCCGCCGCTATTCGGCCTACAAGCGCTGGGCGCCGTGTTCATCGTGTTGTGGAGCACCGCCTGGATTGCCGGCAAGATCGGTTTGGAGTTCGCAGGCCCGCTGACCCTGCTTGAGATCAGGTTCTCCACAGCCGCGCTCGTCATGCTGCTGGTAGCGTTGCTGAGCGGCGCGCCCTGGCCGCGCAGATGGGTCGAATACGGTCACCTGGCCGTCGCGGGCCTGCTGGTAAATGGTCTGACGCTGGCCGCCTTATACATAGGCATCAACGACGGCGTGAGCGCCGGCGTGTCCGCCCTGATCTCCGGCTTGACCCCGCTGTTCACCGCGCTCGCCGCTGGCCCTCTGCTCGGTGAGCGCATTGGCGCCAGACGATGGGCGGGATTGACGATCGGCTTGCTCGGCGTCGCGCTGGTGGTCATGAACAAGATCTCGTTGGCGAGCGGCGGTTGGGAAGGATACGCGATCACCTTTCTCGCGCTGGCCGCCTTCGTCGCGGGGACGCTTTACCAGAAGAGGTTCTGCAGCGCAATCGACCTGCGCACAGGGAATCTGGTTCAGTTCGTCGTCGCCGGCGTCGCCCTTTTCATACCCGCGCTCCGCTTTGAGGGGTTGCGAGTCGAATGGAGCGAGGCGTTGATCTTGTCGTCGGCGTGGTTGGCGCTGATCAATTCCATCGGCGCAGTCAGCCTGCTCTATTTCCTGCTCCGGCAAGGGGAAGCCAGCCGCGTCGCGACCCTTTTCTATCTGGTGCCACCGATCACCGCCACGATGGCGTTCGCCGCATTTCACGAAACGCTGAGCCTGATCGCGGTTGTGGGCTTTGCGCTTGCGGCAGCCGGTGTGTATTTCGGCGCCGGAAGAAAACCCGCAGCGCGCAGGGCGCTGCGGTCGCATGCTCAAGCGTCGCGCTGAGTTTGTTGGGCCGCGCGCGAACGAAGACCTACCCGAATTGCGCCGTGTTCACCCATTCTGCGGAGATCAGAGTCCACCAATCGTTGGCCAACCCCTGCGTGACGTACTTGTACGACATCCATGCATAACCGCCGTTACCCCAACCAGTGCCCCAGGAGTTGCGCACCAGCAGCGCCCCCTTGTCGGAACCGATCATCATGTTGTCATCGTAGCCAGCCGCAACATTAGCATGGCCGCCTCGCGACCGACTGCCCGGACCGGGATAGGCTATCAGGGCGCCCGGTAACGGATTATCGTACTCCGGATAGACCGGGAATCCGAACATGCTCGGGAAGCCCGCTGCGATATAGGCCTTCACGTTGGCCAACGCCTGCGTGGCCGATGTCGGGCCTGGATCAAGCCGAAAATACTTCAGGGTCTGGTAGTTCGCTGCGAAGGCGTAACAGAACGCAGATGGCTCTAAATCCAACCGCGTGTTGGTGCCAACCGGACGCGGGTCGTACGGCCAGTAACGCTCTGGCGGCGCACCAAACAGGACCAGAGCTTCCATCGCAGTACGCAAGAACGCGCCGGTGTCGCCCGTCCAACCCAGGAGATCACGCTCGGTCTTGTAGACGAACAGGCGCGACGCGTCGAGGTGTCTGCCGGTCGCCCGGCGTTCGAAGTACTCGAGAAGACCCACCGCGGCATTCGCGGTGCACGACCCAATCTGGCCCTGGTCTTCGATCGGGGAAAACCAGGTACGAAGGTCAACCTGACCAAGCGCTGTGGCCGGTTCGGTACTGCGCGCGGGAGCGCTGACGCCCATCGCTTTGACGGTCGAGGCCACGCGGTGGGCGAGCCTCGTCTGATTCAGCAGCGGAGCAACTTTGGCGTGCTGCTCGTCGTAATCCTCGACTTTCGGAACGTCTGGTAGATACCCTAAGCCATGAAGTTCTTCCATGATTTACTCCTTTGTCGATGCGAAGTGTTGGCCCTAACTGACGCCGCGCGAATCTTGCTTCGAACACTGCGGCGGAGATCGATCATCTGCGCCTGCTCAGCCGCCATCCATCTGCTCTAAGTAATATCGGTGAGTAATAGAAGCGCGGCAAACTTCACGTTTTGAGAGGTTTTGCACCGCGACTTGCACTTCAGGCCACCATCCGGAGCGCCACGGAATCATGTGGCGGAGTCGTGAGATCCCACAGACGGCCATCGGTAAGCGATCCGTAATATGCGGGACGATAGTCTACGAAGAATCCAGCTGCTATCGTCAGCCTTCACCACAGTGCACGAAACAGCCGCGCGCGATAGCCGGGGCTCGGGTTTAATGCGAGAGAGCACAGACAATGAAACCCATGACAGTCCGTCGATCAACGCTTGCCGTGGTTCTAAGCGGTTTGCTCTTCTTGCTTCCTTCCTGTGCGGTACCGCAGACGAAGTCGGTGCCAGTCAAAGGGACACTCACGCCCGATATTGGAGAGGGGAGTTCTCTAGTCGACATCCCGACCCAGCACAACAACTCGCAGCGAACGGGCGCCAGCCTGTCCGAGACAATTCTCACACCCGAGACGGTCGGGTCGGGAAGGTTTCAGCGCCTGTTCGACTGGGAGGTCGACGGCCAGATCTACGCGCAACCCCTTTACGTGTCGCGCGTCCGCTATCAAGGCAGACTCATCAGCATGGTGATCGTGGCGACGATGAACAACACCGTGTATGCCTTCGAGGCTCCCGCGCCCGATGCCGATGCCCAACCCGCTCGAACACCTCTTTGGTATGTCGGCAACAAGACCCTAGGAGCGCCGCTTCCGTACAACTACTTTTCGATGGAATGGGGCATTCTCGGACACAACATTGAGCCGCTCATCGGAATCGCGGCGACCCCGGTGATCGATCGGCAACGTGCGACCGTCTACGTGACGGCCAAGTCAGGAAGCGGCGGCTTCCTGGGCATCGGGCGGCATGCCTCCTACCGCCTCTTCGCCATCGATCTGTGGACCGGCAACGTCAAGAACAGCGTCGAGATCACCGCCCGCTACCGCGGTCCAGACGGCTCGGAAACGACCTTCGATCCGAAGTTCCACCTTCAGCGCGCGAGCCTGCTTGAAGCCAATGATCGAATCTATGTCGCGTTCGCTGCACATCAGGACACGTTGCCGTACCACGGATGGCTGCTCGCTTACGACGCGGACAACCTCAAGCAGGTGGCCGCGTACTGCACGACCTGCGGTCGCGTCAAACCCGACAAGTGCAAATCATCATCCTGCATGGGCGGCATCTGGCACGCCGGGGGAGGCCCGGCATCGGATCGCGACGGCAACATATACGTCATGACCGGGAACGGTACCTTTGACCAGGCGACCGGCGACCGCGGAACGAGCTTCATCAAGCTCGATAAAGAACTTAACGTGCTGGGATCGTGGACGCCTGTAACCTACGAGTGCCTAAACCGCACGGACGCCGATTTGGGATCGGCCGGACCCATGTTCATGGCGGACGCATCTGTCCTCGTTGGCGGCGGCAAGGAAGGCCTCCTCTATGCGATCAAGCCCGAAGCGCTGCAGGGGACTCGCGTCGGGACCGGCAAACCCGCGGGCGCTCAAGAACCCTGCAAAGCTCACGAACCGGTTCCGGATGCCTCCGGCCCGGGTTACTGGAGCATCCAAGCTGCTCCGAAGTGGCAAGACAAAGCCATCATGGACATTCTTCGTGGCATCGAGCCCACCGTCCTCAGTCAGGGCTTCCATCATATCCACGGTTCCCCGGTGCAGTGGAGCGTGCACGACGTACGGGGTGATCGTGTGTTGCTCTACCTTTCCGCTGAGCGCGACGTCCTCCGCGCGTACGAGTTCGATGACGGATTCGTCACGGCCTCGCCGCCCGGGCAAGACCCGGTGGACACCTTTCACAGCAAGTGTCCCAACTCTCGCAAAGGGATGCCGGGCGGTTTTCTGACTGTGTCCGCGCTTGGGAGCGAACCCGGGTCGGGCATCGTTTGGGCCACGATGCCTCGCCGCGACAAGGACGCTTTCCACCACATCGTTCCCGGCGTTCTGCGCGCTTACAAGGCTTATCCCGACCACGGAGCGGAACTGGTTGAGATCTGGAACAGCGACAACGGCGCAGTGGTGGATGCTCCCTGCGTAGACGCTCCCCCCTCGGGAGAAACCGAGGTGGGGCTGTTCGCAAAGTACGTGCCGCCAACCGTCGCCGAGGGTAAGGTTTATGTCGCCACCTTCTCCAATCGGCTGGCCGTCTATGGGCTCGAGCAGCCCGCGTCAGTCGCGCGCGCCGCGATGCTCGCCGCGGACTATGGCGCAACATTGCAGACCGCTGCACTACCGGCTAGCGTCGAGCCGGGCAGTACCGTTGCGATCTCCATTGCGGCCACGAATACCGGCACCGCAACTTGGCGCGCGGCCGATGCCGTCAATCTCAGCTCACAGTTGATTCCGGATGCCGCGGCGATCGTAAGCGGGGGCAAGAATGCGTTGGTCGTGCAAAGCGACGTGCCGCCCGGACAGACGTACACCTTCAGCTTCCACATCGTCGTGCCCAAGGTAGAGGCTACTTATCACTACAGCTGGCGTCTGGTGCGTACACAGCCAGACGTCGAGCACCGGAGCGGGGACTGGTTCGGCAGCGCGACGCCGGAGTGGGTATTCGCGACGCTGCGATCAGAGTGCGCCGAGCTACGCCAAAAAGCCGATCGGCTCGTCGCGCAATTGCATCCTGGACAGCCGATCCCGCCGTCGACGCAGGCGGAGATTTCGGCAGTCAGGGACACTGCCGAGAAACGCCATTGTGCGCTCTCTATGAGTCATTCCGATACTGACGACCAGCTGCCACACCGACCAGCGCTCGACACGACTCAGAAATAGCAGTTGTTTCGGCGCTCAACTGAGCGTGCCGTGCAGGCCACGTTCGTATTGGTTCCACGTGTGCACGGCGTAATACACGGGAGCATGATCCGCAACCTGGATCGGCAGTGGCAGCGCGAGATCGATCGGGAGCTCGGGCCGAAATACCAAGTCGCCCAGCGCGCGCCCGGCACGCCACACGCCACCGTGTAGATCTGGCAGCTGCTGCCTCGTCTCGTCGAAGTAGCATAGCTGTCCGCTATGCCGGTAACCCCAGGGCGGCGGCACCCTCGGCACGATGTCCAAATGATTGACGAAGCGGAAGGCGCGCGACTTCAGGGCGCCGGTGTCGACGCGCCGCGCAAACGCCGCGTCGCCCACCCGAGGCGACCCGAAAGTGTACAAGCCGCGAACGGGAAACGCGTGTTGTTGCAACGCGCGATCTGCCGCCAACGTAGCCAGCGCCGCGCCGAGGCTGTGACCCGTCAGCCAGACGCCGGAGCTGGCGGGGTTTTGCGCCAGGACCGGACCCAGGAGCGCACATAGCTCGCTCCACACCTCCTGCAGGCCCCGCTGGAATCCCGCATGCACACGGCCGCCGAAGCCATCCGGAACCAGCGCTGCCTGCAGGTTCGTGATCCAGTCGCGCAACCCAGCCCAAAAATCTTTCACCTCGGTCCCGCGAAACGCGACCATCACGAATGCTGGGCCATGGGCGATGAAACACTGGGTGCTCGATCGGTTGACAAACGCGGTGCGAAAGCCCGCCTGCGTGAGGCCCGCCGCATCGAACACGTGGGCTATGAAGCTCTCATCGGCGTACGCCAGCAGAGAGGCTTCGGCCAACCACCAGGTGTTGACCGCTGTCAGCTGATCCACTGCTTGAAAGCGGTGTTCGGTCCAGTCCTCGAAGTAGTGATACTCGAGGTTGGGTGGAGTGAGCTCACGGATGTCGTTCGGTGGCAATGGCTTTTGCATCGTGCCTCCCGTTCTGATCTGTTCTCACGTGCGCGACCGCGGCCGCGGACGCAATCTCAACTTCTAGTCATACAGCATACTAGCCCCTCACGCAATCGGCGCCTTGGGCTCAACGCGGGAAACGCTTTCCACCCCCTGCTCGACAGCCGCCCGGGGCCGATGTATCGTTGCTCGAGGAGGAGTTGCCCGCCATGCAAGACAACGAAAAGCGTTGGTCGCTGATGTTTCTCGCTGCCGCGGGGTTCAACTTTGCGATGGGGGGCCCGATCTTCTTCGCGCCGGCCTGGAGCTACCGGCTCGCATACGTCGGCGAGGCCTCAGAGGGCATTCTGCGATTCTGGGGAGACTTCGGCTTCGCGGTGCTGCTCATTGGAGTTGGATACTGGATCGTCTCTCGCGACGTCACCAGGAACCGCGGGATCGTGTGGCTAGGTATCCTCGCCAAACTCTTCGACGTCGTGGCGATATCCGTACGCTGGGTGGAAGGGATCGCTCACACCACCGCTCTCGCGGCCGCGGCGGTGGATGGCGGCTTCGTCGTGCTCTTCGTTTTGTTTCTGCGCACCGGAATCGGCCTCACTCGGTCACGCCGCAAGCCGGATTGAGGACAACGACGGCGATGCTCCTCAGGTTGCTGCACGACGCGCTGCTCCGTGTTCTGCACCTGGAGCGTCGGTTCGATCCTTTTTTCCGCCCCTACTTCGACGCTCTGCTGCGAGAACCGCTGGCCAACCTGGCCCAGCTGTTGATCACGCTCGGACATCCGTACGACGGCCTGCGCCCCGGTGAAGAAGAGTTCTTGCCCGGTGAAGAGGCGTTTCTGGAGTCGATCGTCGCGGACATGGCCGCGTACATGCGGGAGCACTACCAGCGCGGCGAGTTCCAGCGCGCCGGCAATACGAAGACCCACGGTATCGTGCGCGGAGAGGTCATTGTCCGAGACGATATTCCACCGCAACTACGCCGCGGGGTGTTCGCCGAGCCGCGCACCTTCCGCGCCTGGGTCCGGTTTGCGGGCCCAGGCCCCGACAGTCCGCCCGACATCGAGGACGTCGGCGTGCTCAGCATCGGCATCAAGATGATGGGCGTACCCGGCCCGAAACTGCTGGACGACGAGAAGTTCACGCAGGATTTCACCGGCATCAGCACACCGACATTCACCACGCCCAACGTGAAGGAGAATGCGAAGCTGCAGGCGGCGATCCTCAAGGGCACGCCGCTGTTCTATTTCATCAACCCTTTCGATTCCCATCTCCTGGACGGCGTCATGCAAGGACTGTGGGCCAAGACACAGAGCAGCCCGCTGGAGACCCGTTACTGGAGCTGCGTTCCGTATCTTCTCGGGGAAGGGCAGGCCATGCAGTATTCGGTGCGACCGCGGCTGCAGTCCGTGACCCGGGTGCCGAGATTGCCGCTGCGGCCTCCGGACAACTACTTGCGCGAAGCCATGGCCGCGACGCTGGCACGGCAGGACGTCGAGTTCGATCTGTTGCTGCACATCCAGACCGATCCACACCGCTTGCCGATCGAGAACGCCTCGGTGCGATGGCCCGAAAAGCTCTCGCCTCCGGTGCCGGCAGCGACGCTGCGGCTGCCGCGGCAGAAGTTCGATTCTGCTGCGCAGCTTGCATTCGCGAGCAATCTTTCTTTCAATCCCTGGCACTGCTTGCCCGAGCACCGCCCGCTCGGGAACCAGAACCGCGCCCGGCGCAGGCTGTATCAGGAATTGTCGCGGCTGCGTCAGGCGATGAACGATACCCCCCACCGCGAACCGACCGGAGAAGAGGTGTTCGACTAGCGGCAAACGCTGCGCGCACAAGCCGCCGCGCTCGCCTCAAGAAGTCGTACGGGCCAGATACCGCAGGGCCCGTATTCCCGGCAGGAAGAAGTACGCTCCGCCTCGCACCGTCACGAACCGCGGCAGGCCGCCGATGCAGCGCCGCGCCCGGTCTTCCCGGGGGAGGGAATAGCTGCCGGCGTCGTGTCCGCCCAGAACGGGGTCGCGGTCTCCCAGCAGCGGATCGCTCTCGCCGGAAAGACCATCGAACTTCGTGCCCATGATCCAGGCGTTTTGCACGAACTCGAACTGCCGCGCGATGTTCGCGTTGAGAGAGACGAAGTACAACCCGATGTCTTCGTCCGGCCGGCCGGGCTCCAGCGCCTGCTCCGGTGGCAGAGGGGCCCCGTACTTGCGTCCGCGGCGCAGAAGCCGATGGAAGCGGGTCGAAGCGACGAGATCGTCGTGTAGACCCCGACGGCCAAAGCCCAACGTGCGCACAAGGCGCGAGACCCAGCCCGTCGTGCCGTACGGTAGATCGCCGTTGCGTGGGTTGGCCCGGCGGATATGAGCGCCGAATGGACAACGCGTGCCTGCAGCGTCGGCTTGGTAGGTGAACTGATTCAGCTTCACGTCTGTCGGGTCGGGACCCACGCCCTCGATCGGTCGACTGGCAAGCGGGACAAGCGGCTCACCCGACATGGTCCGGCCCACCATCGCCTCGGCCAGCCTGCGGCGTTCGTCACCTCGGGATTTCGCCTGGCGGTCGAGGAACTGCCAGAACCCTCGGACGTTCTGCTGCAGATGTCGAAGCACCAGATACGTTCCGTTGCGGCCCAGATCGATCTTGCCGGGGACATCCTCTGCCGCGGGGAGTTGCTTGGACGGATCGTGCTGCGCATCGAGCAAAGGTCGATCCGTGTGCTTTGCGTACTCGTTCGGATACCCGAGCACGAACTCACCCAGTGCGACAAGATTGCCGTACTCTGGCTGCGTATCAGCGCTTGCTCCCCGCGTGAGGTTCCAGTCGAGCTCGGGCTGGCTAATACCATCGGTAAACCCAAACGGCTCGACACCCTGGTTGTCGGACGTGTGCAGCGTGTCTAGAACCCGAAACGCCGTATCCCACGATTCGCCCTTCACGGCCTGCATCCATTCGTCGAGCCGGCCCTCCACCGCATAGAGCAATAACAGAAGGTGAGGCATCCTGCCCGGACCGCCCCATCGCCAGCGCGAAGGAGCGCTGGCTTGCACGTCGCCCAGCCGGCGCGAGCGGGCTTCTTCGCCCGCCATTCCCGCAAGGAACTCGGGAGAAAACTTCCCGACTACATCCGCGGGTACGCCCAGAGCCTCAAACCCTTCGCGCGTGAAAGCCACCTGCAGAACCGTTTGCGGCCGGCGATCGGCCTTCGCCGCGTTAGCGACGGGCGCTTTGGACAACCATGCTCGTGCGGCGCTGGGATCGGCGATCGTGACCAGCAGGAAGCAAGCCTCGGTCAGGCTGCCGTAGCCGAAGCGAACCAGGCCCTGGATATCGGTGAAGTCCGGCGCGGAGCGCGTCACGCCGTCATCCCCCTTAGAGCAAGCTCAGCCACGCGCGGATCTCGGCATCTGTCATCGACGGCCGTTCAATGCCTTCCCGGATTTTCGTGTTGCGCTGGAGGTCGACGGCGCTCAAGCCAGGATAGGCCTTGTACCAAACCTCCGTGGGCAGCTCGTGCCGGCGGATGTAGAACTTGAACTTCTGCTCGTCCTTGGCGCCGTCCAGGATCAACCAGCGCGTGCGCGGGTAGCCCACGCCATTGCTGAACACGAGGTTCAAACCCCAGGCGACCTTGTTGATGAAATCGTCCATGTAGCTTTCCAGGCTGCCGTCGTAGTTGCTCGCGAAGAGCAGACGCTGTTTTCCGTCCAGGAAGACCCAGCGTGCGAAATGGATCGTCTGGACCCGAGTGAGGTAACCCCGGCTGTAGACGTGCCGCGCTCCATAGTCCAGGAGCCAAGCCAGGAAGCTCACTGTCCAGCGGCGGAACAGCCCGGGTTTCACGCTGCCGATGGCGCTGAACTGATTGGTGACGTCGTGGTCCTCGAGCTCGGCCAGCTTGCGCACGTGGCCGGCATCGGGCCGCGGCACGATCTCCGGATCGCGTATCTCGCGGGAACGCAGCTGGTAGGCAAAGACAGGCAAATAAAGGAGCAAGAATGGCGACAGGAGCAACAATACGAGAGGCACGCCCACGCAATGGAGCAGGTTGCGCAGCTGCCAGCGGAGCGGAGTCGGCGCGGCATCCGTGAGCACGATCTCCCCGGAGCGCCGCTTCGCGTCGATGAATTCGATGAGCTTCGCGCGCAGGATGCGCGGCTCGTCGTCGGCGATCGCCACCGCGTTGCTCATCAGGTATGCAACCAGCGCGTCGCGAAGTGCGCTTTCCTCGCGGATCTGGCGGACGGTACGCCCTACCCAGTTGACGTACGCTGCAGCCGCAGGCTTCTCGCGTTCCTTCATCCAGCTCAGGAGATCAACTTCGGCTGTGAACCCCACGCAGTGAGAAAAATCTGCCGAAGCCCCTGGCCGGCACGCTGGACGAGGTCCGCCAGGAATTCGTCTGCGGGCCCGTCGCAATCGCCGAGAAACACGAGCGACTTCGGCGGCTCCGGCGGCGCGCGCCCGTACGCCGCGATGTCCCCAAACGTCGGATCGTCCAGGATGACAAAGCGCGCTACATGCAGGCGGTCGAATTCGCCGAACGGAAGGATCGGGTTGTGCGGATCCGTCAACCCTGGTCGATGGTTCATGCGCGCGAGAAGCTTCCTCAGGTCCGCCTCACGCCCGTCAGCTAGCGGTGCCAGCACGAGGAAATTGGCTTGTGGCGTCACGGTGCGTGGTGGGCCGGAGCGGCCGCTGACGACCGATGCTTCCCCGCGAGCCAGAGGGTAGTACGATCAGTTCGGCTGCTGCGCACCGGCGGCGGATCAGAACTGCAAAGCGAAGTCGATGAGCCGTTTCTTGTCCCAGTACACCTTGCCCAGGTACAGACCCGGTCCGATGCTGCGGATCTCGTCGCGGATCCTCTGCGCGAGAAGCGATGTCTGAGAGTAGTCCAGGACGATGCACTCCTTGCCGTCGAGCCAGCTCGGACCCTTATACACCTTGGCGATGATGGCGTTGAATCCGAACACGAGGATCTTGTTCTTCAACACGCCATTTTTTGCATCGAATACTTTGCCTTGCCAGCCGAAGTGGTTGATGATCTCGGCGGTGTCTGCGCTGTAAGTGGTCCCGGGCGCGATGATTGCCGTACCCTTCCCTTCGCCATTCGGAATCTCACCCGGCACGCTGTCGATGAAAAGCTGATCGAGCTGAGCCTGCGACATGCTCAGCAACTGCGGAACGTCGTATGCCATTTTTGCAACCCTCCTGGCTTGGGCGGCGGCCGAAGAGCGGCCGCCGCGGTGATCGCGATGTACCGAGCGCGGCGCCCGGACTACAAGGTCTTGAGAAATTCGATCAGATCCCGCTTCTGCTCATCGGTTAGACCCTTCTCCTGCTCCTCGGGGCTGTCTACCTCCTCCTTGAGGTAATCGGTGCCGAAATAGTGCCCGCGGTTCACGACCAGGTCCGGACACTTGCTCAACGCCAGCATCCGCTCCCCGAGGTCGGCATCGGCGAAAACCTTGCGCGCTTGCTCGTCGGTCGGATTGGGCGGGAGCGATTCGAAACTGTGCTTGAGGCGAACGATGACGTCGACCAGCTTTGCGTCGTGTGCGATGCGTTCCGCTGGATCGGTGGTCTCCGGAAGAAGCCTGAGATTGGCCAACAGGCCAACCGGCGTACCCGCGGGAATGGGTCCGATGCGCGCATCTCCAGCGTCGGTGAACAACCAGGGGAAAAACCGGTTCAGCGGCCGCCGGAACTGGCTCAAGCCATCAGGCAAATAACCCGCCGGGACTGTGAGATAGCTCGTCTCCGATGTGCGGTCGATCACCCCGGGCACTTTGTCGCCCAGCACAGAATCCTTTTCGCGCTTCTCGGGCCAAAGCATCTGCTCGATGGAAGCGTTGAAGCTTCGCATCCGGGCAGCGATTGAGGGACTGGGGTCGAAGGGGCCGACGCTGTTGTTCAACAGAAACGGCGCGGTGGACCAAAGGCTGATGAGCGACGGCGGCCGCGTGTAGCCGCGCCCGCCTGCGGGCATCTGATACGGCTTCTCTTCTCCGGTGAACGGGTTGTAGACGGTGATGGTGCCGACCGACGGCAGATCCTTGTAGGACTGCGAAGAGAAGTTGTCCCAGATGTTCCCGCCAATCGCGTTGGTGGCGAGCGGGCTGCACGCGTTGGTCTGGAGCAGCGTCACCGGCACACGGACCTCAGTCGACAGATAGTTGTCATCGAGGAAGTCCTTGGCCAGCACGATGCCGCGCATCTTCTGCTTGAACTCCGCAGTCTTGGTCCATTTCCAATAGTGCTTCCAGCAGTCCAGATAACCGGGGCCCGCGCATCCCACCGGATCCAAGCCTGGGGCGGGGGTTGGGATCTTGCTGGAATGGCAGCGGGCGCAGCGCTCTGCGAAGACCACCTTGCCGCGCGTCAAAACCGCCTCGCTCTTGGTCAGATACTGCCCGCCCTCCGGCGCGTCCTTGAGCTGGTCGGGCCGGCCCGCCTTGAGAAGGAACAGAGCCAGGGCCGGCGTCTGCGCTTCCGTCGCCTGCCAATAGCTGGAGTTCTTCTCGGCGACAGCGATCTCGATCGGCGTGATTGGCTTCCCGCCGACGAGGGTGTTGAAGTGCAGCGTCCACTCTTCGCTGAACAGTCCGATGTTCAGGTAGACGCGGTTGAGCGCCCCCAACACTCCCACGGAATCGGATCCGTCCTTGAGTACATGCGGCGTCCATACGGTGTTCGGCCCCTGGAAGAATTCCGTCAGCGGCCCGGATTTGAAATAGTCGTTGAACTGCTTGTTGTTGAGGCCTCCGCCGGCCAACTGCTCCTTGCCCCAGCGCTTAGCTGGCTGGAGCCGCGGGAGAACGCTGTAGACCGCGTTCATGGTGCGCGGATTGTTGATGTTGTCGGTCGACACGAGCGAAGTGTCCAATGTGCCGGGGCGGGATGTGTGCAGCCACTGGAACATGAAATTGCTCTTGTTCGCATCCCAGACAAAAATGCGATCGATCCAGAAGTACTGCGCGCCCACTGTCGAGTTCAGGTTCTCCCATTTCGGGTTCTCGGGATCGGCCGGGGGCTTGATCGGGCTCGGGCCGACATGGCAGAACCCGCACGACATGCCCACGCGGTACGGCTTGATCAGGTCTTTCGACGCGTAGTAGTCGCGGTCCTCGTAGTATCTTTTGGCATCCCATTTGCGCGCCGCGGCCTCGTCGAAGTCCGGATTGGGAAACAGGCGCAAGCCCACTATGCCGGTCGGGTAGCCATAGTACGAGCCGGCCGGGAGGTTCTTGCCGCGCGCACCGATCGCGACGCCGGGATATTTCTTCTCATCTGCAAACGGATCGGGCGGGCAGTCGGCCCGACGCTTGTCCAACCACAGGCCGAACCGCTCTGGATCAGGGCCGGTGGGCTTGTCGAAGCAAGGCTCGTTTACCAGCCCCAGGTACGTCCAGCGGTTATCTCGATTTGCCTTCAGGGCTGGGTGCGAGGAGACCGTCTTCAGAAGATCAAAGGCCCCGAACGTGGTATTGGTCATCGAGTCCCAGAACCGGTCGTTCCCCCCAGTCCAGACGATCCACGTGTTGCGTCCCTTGACCTCGTCGAGGGTCAACGCCGCGCCGCCGTCCATTTCGTGGAAGTACGGGTCGTCCGCTGCCGCAAAAGACTCGGGAGTCCGGCCCGCGCGGCGCGCCTCGTCCTGGACCTTGCCGGACTCCGCCCCATGGTCGCATCCCAGGAGCAGCAGCGGGACGAGCAGCGCGGCCACCTTGCCGGCATCAAAGCGATGTTCTGTCATCAGGGTCACCCTTGTCGCGAAACCACGCAGAGGTTTCGACGTTCCGCCGCCAGCTTAACGCGGCAGAACTTACAGATCACATACACATCGAGTTCGCCTCGCAGCGACACCCGATCGGGAGCCGCGGCGCAACGAGCGCGCGGCGCCGACCTTTTCCCGCGAGCCGGCTCATTTGCGGTACGCATCCCGAATATAGCGGGCGGCGTGCTGAAAGAACAGCCGATAGTCACCATACTTCGAAGCCACGAACTCGGACTCCGTCGTGATCGTCCCGATCTTGTGCCCATGTCCGAGCAAGTCCTCCACTTCGGAGACGCCCGCCCTGTTGAGCTCCGCTTCCTGCGGTTCGGCGAGCGCGAACACGTGGTAGATCGGAGTCCCGCTCCTGATATTTCGCGACAGATCATCTCTGAAGTCCAGGGTGGGATCGGAATTTTCCGTCGCCTCTGGCGTCGGGCGGAAGATGACGCGATAGGGGACATTGACCTTGTCCGCCGCGACCCGCACGCCGTGGCTATCCACGCTCGCGAGATTGTCCACCGTCTGATGCAGCCCCCTGCCCTCGTCGACTACGGATTCAAATCTGTCCTTCACGAATCTCATGATCAGGTTGGCCGGGCTGGGCGCCGGGAGAATATTGGTAAACGGGTTCTGAAACACCGATTGGTGCGCATGCGGTCCCAGAGGCTGCAATGGCGCGCCCTGCGGGTCCAGCTTTCGCATGACCACCAGATTCTGCGATGGCTGGTCGCCATCGAGCGGAAATTTCAACCCCAGCCCCGGCACGACGCCGATGGCTACGACCGGTCCTGCGTAGGAGAAGCGAGCGAGGCCATACGCCGTTTGCCTGAGGATCCCCGTGTACGGCGTGCCGGGCTCGGCAGTGAAGACGATCTTGGCCGTGGTTCCATAGGTATGAAACAGCTTTACCTTGGGCTGCTCGAATTCATCGTTGACGCGTGTGAGCGTGGTGCTCAACGACTCGCTTTGCACGGCGCGCCATGCCGTTTCCGGTGAACCTAGCCCGAAGAACACGTCGGGCCGTTTCTGATCCGGATAGTTCTCGTAGGCGGTTGGGCGAATCCCTTGGTCGAACAGGTAGTCGCGCTTCTCAACCGCGGTCAGATCCGAATAGCGCAGTCTTTCAGCCGATCTGACAGTGGTGATCTCCCGATCGACGATCGAAGGTGTGTCCTGATACTGTGTCTGCGCAATCATCTGGGACCTCCATTCGGGACGCTCGTCAAAATCGCATCGGCAGCCTTCTCCCCGATCATGTACACCGCACAGGCGATGAAGAACCCGGGGATGCGCGGGAACACGGACGCATCGACCACCCGCAAGCCCTCGGTACCGTGCACCTTGAAGTCGCTGCTCAGCACGCCGCCCTGGTCCGCAGGACCGATCTGACAAGTACAGGAAGCGTGGTGACCCCATGCGTTCTCGCGCACGAAATCCTTGAGGTCGTCGTCCGAATTGCAGCCCTCCCCGGGCAGCTCTTCCTCGGCGATGAGCCGCTGCCTCTTGAGCGGCGCTGCCATCGCGCGCACGAAGCGGATGCCGGCGACGACCGACTCCAGATCCTCGCCGGTCGTGTCGCTGCCTTCCTCCAGGTAGTTGAAATTGATGTGCGGCGTGTCGCGCGGATCCGAGGAACGCAGTGTTACCACCCCTGCCCGGTTGTTGGTGTGCGCCTTGAGGATGCACCAGCTCAAGTAGTTGAGACGTTCGCGCAGCACCTCGGAGTAGCCGGGGTAGTATCCTGCGAAGCGCCCGAGCAGCGCCATGCAGAACAGGTCAGGCACGGGACGCGTTTTCGCTGAGCGCGTGATGACTCCAAGTGCGCTCCCGTTGGTGGTATACACGCCCTCGCGTGAGCTCGCCCACTGCTGGTACTGCGGATCGCCGGGTGCGAAACGGGCGCCCTTCAGGACTTTCCAGTTCTCGAAGTTCATGCGGTTGACCACGCTGACCTCATAGCGATCCTGGAGGTTCCTGCCTACGCCCGGAAGCTCCACCCGCACCGGGATGCCGTGACGTTGCAGAACGTCGCGCGGCCCGACACCGGACAGCATGAGCAGCTGCGGGGTGTTGAATGCTCCACCGGCGAGGATCACGTCGCGCGATGCATGGATTGCCCGGCGCTCGCCGCTCTCGGGTCGCGCACCGGCGTGCGCACGATAGAGGCGCTCACCCTTCAGATACTCGACGCCTACGGCCCGGTTGGCGTCGTCGAAGATCACCCGAGTCGCGAGCGCGTTCAACTCGATTCTCAGTCCATCGGGGAATTTGCGCGCTGTCTCCAGGAGACGCTCCCGGGAACCGATGCGCTGATGATTGCGCGTGTTGAGTGGCGTGTAGCAGACCCCGGAAGCGCCCTGCTTCACAAGCCGCCAGTCGTTAGGATCGGCCTGGCTCTGAAACAGCCATCTAACACGCGCAAACGACTCGTCCACGTCGTTGAGCGCAGCGCGCGCCGAGCCGAGGACCACATCCACCAGAGCGGGGTCACCGAGCACCTCCATGACGAACGTCTTCTCTGTTCGGAGCCAGCCCTTCCAGCCGTGCCGGGTCGGATTGATGCCCAGGCGACGCAGCCATCTGTACGGGGGCCGGTGGCGGCAGTCCTCCAGACGCTCGAAGTACGTGCGCATGTTTGCCGCACTCCAGGAGCGATCACCTGTCACCCGCGCCAAGTCGTCCCAATCGGCGTTGTGCGGGTACAGCATGATCATCGCGTTGTGGGCCGTACAGCCCCCGAGCGTCGCGGCCCTCGGGTAGAGCACTCCGTCGCGTTCGGGAACGTACTTCGAGTCACGCCGCTGCAGCGCGTCGCTCTGGTAGTGGCGAACGTAAAAGTCCCATTTGACCGCATCGTTTTCGGACGCGAACGGGTGGAACAGCGGAACATCGTAGTCATCGGGCAGCCGCTGCTCAGGGACTTCAGAACGACTGTCGCCCGCCGGCCGACGCGGGTCTGTCCCCGCCTCGAGCACGACCACTTTGTGGCCCGCTTCGGCCAGGCGCGCAGCGACCGTCCCGCCTCCCGCGCCAGAGCCCACGACGATGTACTCGCATTCGGCCGCGTTCTGATTCGAAGCCCCCATCCCTCCTCCGCTCTTCGGCTAAGCGCCCAAGTCAAACACTCCCTAGATGGGATCTAATCGGTAAGTCATTTGTAAGTATGCACCGCGCATTATGTTAGCCTCTCGACCTCGGGAGGGCACGCAAATGTTGGATGATCGATGCCCCGTCGCCCGATGGCAACCAGCGCACCGCTTCGCGGTGCAAAACCTAACAAAATGATAGGAATGGACATGAGACCCATAGCCGCAGCAGTCGCATTCGGGTGCTTGGCCCTGGCCGGATGCTCATCGACCATCTTCAAACCGGTGTCGATCGATACGAAGCCGACCACCAGCTTCAGCTTGGACGGAAAGCAGCGAATTGTGCTGGTGACCGATCTCGGGACTGTGAGCGGCAACAAGCGCGTAGTCTGCGCGGAACCGAGTCCCGACGCGCTGGTTGGCATCGCTGCGTCTGTTTCCGGCGCACTCGACGTCGCCGGAAAGGGCAGCGCGCAAGCGGCGGCCAGCATGGCCGAGGCAGTTCAGAGCATTGGCCGGCGCTCGCAGACCATCCAACTATTGCGCGATGGCCTGTACCGCGCCTGCGAGGCGTACTTGAATGGGGCTATCAATGAAGAAGAATACAAGCTCATCATCTCTCGGGTAGACGATTTCGCCGTCACGCTGGTGGCCATAGACGGCCTGACCGGAGGTCAGAATGTTCCGCCCACCGTTCTCAGACCGAAGGCCAGCGCGAAGAAGCCCCAGGCCGCTGGCGGTGATGCAGCCGGAGGAGGAGACACCGAGGCGTCTGGCGGCGAGGTCGATACTTCAACCACTGCAGCCGCCGCTGCCCAGGTCTCTGAGGAGAACGCGAAGGCGGTCGTCGAAATCGTCAAGGCGTTTTATGAGCTTCAAAAGATAATGGCTGTCGAGGACAGGACAACTGCTGACAAGATCTTCGAGCTCAGGGAGAAGAGCATGAGGTTGGAGATAGAGCTGAAACAGCTTAAGGCCCAAGCTCAGGGTACACAGCCTAAGGCCGAAGCTGATACCAAGCAGAAGCAGTGAACTAGACCGACGCCAAGCGCGTCGTGACGCCGATAGGCTCGGCACATGAAGTCATCAAGAGACGGTCTCGACCATGACGAACGGGACACGCACATCGCTGCAGCAAGTCTGTGATGCGGAGTACGAGGCGCTCGAGCGTCTCAGCGCGAACGCCGATCTCCAGACCGGCAAGATCGCGCGCACTCAACTGATGGGCCTCGCGCTGTCCGGCGGCGGCATCCGCAGCGCAACCTTCAACCTGGGCGTGCTGCAGGCGCTCTCCGAGTTGAAGCTCCTCAAGGAGTTCGACTACCTTTCCACGGTCTCCGGTGGCGGCTACATCGGAAGCTGGTTGTCCGCTTGGATCAAGCGCGCGGACGAAGAAACCCATAACAGTTCTGAGGAACAAACCAAGGAGTCGGGAGGGGAGCCGCGGCACAAGGCCGGCGTGGAAAGAGTGCAGGATTTACTGAGCGCCCGGGTGGGCGAGCCCAAGGCGCTGCGTTGGCTGCGCAGCTACAGCAACTACCTGACCCCCAAAACCGGACTGCTGAGCACCGACACCCTCGCCGGCGTTGCCACCTATCTGCGGAACTTCATCCTCAACATTACGATCCTGATCGCGCTGCTGAGCCTGGTGCTGCTCGTCCCGCGCGTGGCGGCGTGGGCCGGAAGCTTCGCGCAACACGATGCACTTGTACCGTTGATCATCGGCTTGGCCGCTCTGGCGGTGGCAATCTTCTTCATCGACCTCAACCTCGCGAACCAGCTGCCAAAGAGCGCGTTCAACCGCGACGAGAACCAGAACGGCAAGCGCAAGCTGCCCTGGTACTCTGAGCGCAGCGCTGTGGTCAACTGCATCGTCGCACCGCTCGTCTTTGCGGGGCTGTCTCTTTCGTATTGGGCAGTCAGCGAGGACAGCCAACTCTACAGCAATAGCTTTTCCTCGGGCTGGTGCGGCGCTCTGAAGCTGTTGATCATTCTGCTGGCGGCGACTGCGCTGGTCGCGGTGTTCTGGGTAGCCGCCCTCAGGATCGCGAAGGTAATCCGCCATCCAGGCGATCGCCCGACCTGGGGCTGGCGCCTGCTGGGGCTTGTCGTCGGGCTGGGCGTCGGGCTGGGCGCGCTGCTGCTGCTGTTGCTGATCCTCGATAAACTCGGAGCCAATCTCCGCAGCGGGATCTGGCACGCGACAGTGCTCGGCGTACCCGGCTTGCTCGCGGTATTCGGAGTGGGCGCGGTGTTCGTGATCGGCACCAGTGGCCGGCAGTTCGAAGAGGACAGCCGGGAATGGTGGAGCCGGCTCGGCGGGATTCTGTTTGGCGTAGCCGCCGTCTGGACAGCAGTCGCGGCCGCGGCGATTTACGGTCCCTGGGCGGTCATCACGTTCGCAGGCTTGGCCAAGGGGGTGAGCGTCGCGTGGCTGATCACGAGCATCGCTGGGGTACGTGCCGCGAACAGCGCAGAGTCAGGAGACCCCGAGGCCAAGTCCTGGCGCGACCTGCTCGCGAAGATCGCACCCACCGTATTCATCGCCGGCATGCTGGTTTTGCTCGCATACGGGATCCACAGCATTCTCGAGAAGCTTGGGAGCGGCGCCGCCCCGCTATGCCAGGTCGATGGTTGCCCGTGGCAACTGTACGCTGCCGACATCACACTGAGGCTCGGCAGCGGGACCATGTGGGTGCTGGTGGCGGCTGCGATCGTATGCGCGCTGTTCTTCTCGTGGCGCATCGACGTGAACGTGTTTTCCTTCCACATGTTCTACCGCAACCGCCTGGTCCGGTGTTACCTCGGCGCGAGCAACCCGAAGCGGCGGCCGCATCCGTTCACCGGGTTCGACGGGAATGATTCGCCGTGCTTGAAGGAGCTCGTCCAGCGACCCTATCACCTGATCAACACCGCGCTCAACATCACGCGGGGCGGCCGCCTGGCCTGGCAGGAACGGAAAGCGGCGTCATTCCTGATGAGCCCGCTCTACTGCGGCTACGACATCGAATCCGAAGACAATGGACGCCTGCACGCGTATCAGCCTACGGAGGACTTCACCAACGGCAAGGGATGCATCGGGCTGGGCGCGGCGTTCGCGATCTCCGGCGCGGCAGCGAGCCCCAACCAGGGCTACCACTCGACACCCGCGATCGCGTTCCTGCTCACCGTCTTCAACGTCCGTCTCGGCTGGTGGATGCAGAATCCCGCACAGCGCAAGACCTGGAAGGAGCCCGGCCCGAGATGGGGCGTCGGGTACCTGCTCTCCGAGCTGATGGGCGCAACCGACGAGACATCGAAGTTCGTCTACCTGAGCGACGGAGGACACTTCGACAATCTCGGCATCTACGAGCTGGTCAAGCGCCGCTGCCGCTTCATCGTCGCATGCGACGCCGGTTGCGATGGGAACTTCCAGTTCGAAGACCTGGGCAATGCCATTCGCAAGTGCAACATCGATCTGGGCGTGTCGATCGAGATCGACACGCGTGCCATCATCCCAGCCGCCGAGACGCGACGGTCCCTGTTTCACTGCGCGGTGGGCACGATTCACTACGAGCGGCTCGGAGAGCAGAGCGCGGAGGGTTATCTGCTCTACATCAAGCCATCGCTTTCCGGCAACGAACCGCTGGACGTTCTGCAGTATGCGAAGGCGCACAGCGAGTTTCCGCACGAGACGACCGCCGACCAGTGGTTTGCGGAATCGCAGTTCGAGAGCTACCGCAAGCTCGGGCAGCACGTCGCCACGGCCGTATTCCAGGGCGCAGGAATCACCGAACCGAAGTACAGAGAAACCATGTTCGTCGAGCTTAAGGATCGGTGGTATCGGCCCAGCGCAGCCGTGCGAGCCGGGTTCTCGAAGCAAGCGGATCAACTGAAGATCCTGCAAGCGGCCTTGCGCAAGGACGAGAACCTGCGCTTCCTCGATGCGCAGATCTATCCGGAATGGGGTCGCCTTATGACCGGACGGGATACGCCGTATCCCGATCCTGCGGTCCTGTCGCTGCCTACCAAAGCCACAGAGGTGCGCGCCGGCTTCTACTTCTGCACCAACCTTCTCGAGCTGATGGAAAGCGCTTACCTCGATCTGAACCTGGAGGAGGAGTACGACGATCCCGACAATCGGGGCTGGCTCAACCTGTTCAAGCACTGGTCCTGGTCGACCATGCTTCGGGTCACCTATGGGATAACCTGCGCTACCTACGGATCGCGCTTCCAGAATTTCTGCAAGCGGCGGCTCGACCTCGTCCCGGGCAAGATGCGCTTCGAGCAGCGTGTTCCGACGGGATCGCTAGAGACATTCCTCGCCGAAGAGGAGAAACAAGGCTGGCTGAACTTCTTCGAGGCCGATTTGATCCGCAAGCTTGCCAAAGATGCGCCGATCGACGAAATCCTGGTGTTGCGGCTCATCGTTCCAGACCCGACCAAGGGGTATCTCGGACCACCACAATCCATCGCGCTCGAGTTCACGGTCGGCTTCGCAGCGATGTCGCAAAGCGAGTACGTGTTCTTCCGCATACAGGACCATCTGCGCAGGATGGGGCTCGCGCGCATGGGGCTGACGCTGTTGTGCGAGAAAGGATACAAATCCATCTCCAAGCACGCGAAGCCGAAGAACGAGGCCGAAGCGGAGGCGATACGGCATTTTCGATTTCTGCTCGAATCGGTTCTGCGGCAGTCTGAACCCGGGAAACGCAAGACAAAAGCCGAGACCTGAGAGGGGCCGAGATGACCCTCGCCCTCGTTCCGCACATCGCCGCCGACGCCACGCGTTTGAACGTCTGGGCGGGTATCGCCGATCGCGACGCGGTCGCAAAAGAGGACCTCGTGTGGAAGCTCGACGGCGGCGTAGTAGCGCCGCAACTGTTGGGCCCGTTCAGGTCTTGGAGCACCGCCGGGCGCAAACCCTTCTTCACGGGCTTCTATGAGCTCGGCGGACTCACTCCCGACTCCGAATGCAAGCTCGAGCTCACGGTGAAGGGCGAGACCATCTTGCGCACGCTGCGTACGCCGATGGCAAGCGTGCCTGTTGGCCCGCAGGACCGTTTCAACCTGCTGCTGCTCTCATGCTTCTATTTGGCCGAAGACAAAACGGGGAACGCGGGGCGCGTGCTCTCGCAGCTCCCGGTTCGGCCGCATCTAACCATTCTCGCCGGCGATCAGGTGTACCTCGATCTGCCGACGCTGCGTGACTTCGACGGGAAGCAGGCGTGGCTCGAAGCGAAGTTCCAGAACGACTACCTGGACAACTGGTTCGGGAATCGCGTCCCTCGTGGCCAGCACGAGATCCCGCCGGGTTATCCGCAGGTTCTGACGCTCGCGCCGATTGCGCCGATACCCGACGATCACGAGTACTGGAACAACGCACCGTTCGTGAGCCCGTTCATCCAGAACAGCTGGACCGAGGCGGGGCGCAGAAATTGGGGCGCCGCCGCCGAGCTCGCGTACACGTCGTTCCAGCAGTCCGGCGCAGCCGTGTTTGGTGCGGCGCGGACGATCGAGATCGATCCGCTATTGATCCTGCTGCTGGACACGCGCAGTCAGCGCGACCGTGGCACCGGAACCTTTCCGGACACCAACGCCATGCGCAAAGACCCGAGCGACCTCCTCGGACCTGCGGGGCGCGCCGCGCTCCAGAGGTGGGCAGACGCTCTGGTCCAGTCGGCTGACGGCACAGCACCCCGCTATGGCGTGCTTGTAACCGGGCAGTCGCTCTTCGTCGAGCCGGCCGGAAAACTGAAGGGCAAGGTCGCTGATTTCGAGCTTCCAGACTATCCCGCTGATTATCAGTTCATCGTGGGCCAGGTCGAGCGCGTCTCGGCGGCTGGCCTGCCCGTGCTATGCCTCACGGGCGACGTGCACTGGGGGCGGTTGCTGCGCGCGGGATCGGCGCTCGGCCAAGCCGACGTCTTCGAGGTGATCTCCTCACCGACGTCGCTTGTGGCGAGCGTCGGCGCGGATCAGGTCAAACAACTTCTCGACAAGATCAAAGGCTTGTTCGGCTCGCGGGACAAATGGCCGCGCCACCCGGATCCTGACCAGCCGCCCGGGCGCTTTGGCACTACGGGCGCGTACACGCCTGAAGTTCTCAAGGTCTCCGAGCCCGCAGCACTGCGCGGGAAAGCCACTGCGATGCGCGGCAACATGGCGGTCATGCTGCGCTTTCAGCGCGCAGGCAAAGGGCTCGACGTAGAGGTGCAGTATTACCCGCTCCACTCCGACGACCGAGTAAACGCCGCCGACCAGTGGACGACGAATTTTCAGCTGAAGCCCGTGCGATAGCGCCGACGGAAAAACAAGGGGGCATGCATGAGCGTGAGAACGCTGCGTTCCAAGGCGACGTCCCGCAATCCTGACGTCGTCGAGCTCGTCCGCAAGGGACGCGAAAATAACCTGGCGTGGCTGGAACGAGCGCTCGCCGAAAGCCCGATAGGCCAGCTTGCCGAGCGCAGCCTGATTCTGCTGGTCGGCGGAAACGATCCGTTGTCGTTCCGGCTGCGCGTCGCGCAGTCGCATGTGCGCCATGATCTGTCGCCGAGCGCGTGGTCACTCGCCCTATACCTCCCGGGGCTCGCTTCGCCGTTCGCCAAGTGCAAGACCATTGGCATAGATCTCGCGCCGCCAGGCGGCTTCGCGAAATTCGGCTACGTGCCCCCCGTGAACGCCATCCAGTCGGGACACCTCGCGACATATGCCTCCGCCGATCTCTTCCCGAATATCGCCTTGATTGCAGTGCCCATCGCTGCGGACAAAATCGAAAAGAGCATCGAGGACCTGAAGCTGCAGCGCAGCGTCCTCGACCTGCCGATGCTCGTCTTGAAATGGCTGCAGTACGGTTGGGGCGTTGGTGCACCTGCGAGTCCGCTGGCAGACGGCTTCGGTATGCCTTCGTCGGCGATGCTCGAATCGGTTTTTGCGTCGAATGGACTGGATCTCACCCCAGGCCTGGAAAGCCGCTCCAGCTGCCCGGAGGCAATCTGGCAGGCGGCGACTTGGTGGTACGACTACTACAACAACCGCAACGACGGCGCACGCATCGTGGGCGCGTTCAGTGCGAAGCACGACCTCGTGCCCGACAGCCGCTACGGCTCGCCGCCGGAGGTCCGTCCCAAGGGCTAGTGCCGCGTCAATTGCTTTTCTTCCGCGCTGTGTTGTCTGCGCCAGACGATGTTTCGCTATGCCCTTTGGCCGATACGACCTCTGAGCGATTTCCTGCATAATGTCCTGGGGACTTGTACGTCATGAGGGTCAATAGGTGTACGACCCGGCGAGGGGACGATGAAGGACGTACTCTGGAATAGCCTGGTGGCAAGTCTGCAATCGGGAACATGCGTGTTGGTGTTGGGCCCTGATATTCCCGCGGTTCGGCGAGGGGGCAACGCGGGCGCGGCCACGGAGCCCAAAAGCGTTCGGGACGCGTTCTGCCAATACCTGGCGGAGCAGCTCGAAGAGGAGAACCAGAAGGTCGGGGAGCTGGCGTTGTTCGCCATCGCCCAGCAGTACGAGGACTCGTCCGCATTCTCGACGGTGAACTTGAAAAACATCGCGGCGAGCTTCTTCAGGGATGCCGGCTATGATCCGGGGCCGCTGCACCTGGAGCTCGCCCGCTGCCCGTTCAGTCTGGTGTTGACGACCTGTCACGATGATCTCTTTGCCAAAGCACTCAGCCTCCAACGCAAGTCGCCCTCGCGCTATTGGTACCACTACAGAGGCGAGCCGCGCGACAACCGGGAGGTGGCGGGACCCCTATCTCCGGATTCTCCGGCGCTGTACCACTTGTTCGGCGCGTTCGACGAGCCGAACTCTCTGGTCCTCACCGAGAACGACCTTCTCGATGTCACGATCAGCCTCATTTCCGGTCGGCCCAAATTGCCGGACAGCCTCCGAAGCTCGCTGCGGAACAACACATTTCTGTTTGTCGGTTTCGGTATTCGATACTGGTACATCCGCGTCCTGCTCAAGCTCCTGATCCGGACCCTCGAACTTTCGGGCGGATCTGTCGCTCTCGAATCCCTGGGCGAGCTCGACGCCCGAGAGAAGGAACAGACCGTGCTGTTCTACAAGCGCGGCACCCGTGTCGAGGTCGTGGACATGGACGCCGCGACCTTTACGCAGCAGCTGCTGGACCGGTTCGAGCGCGCGGGCGGATACCTCGGTCTTGCGCAGAGACGGATCCGGCGCGCCCAGGTATTCATCAGCTACGAGCGCTCGGATGAGGCCGTCGCCAAACGCCTGTACGAAGGCCTGCCGAAGGACCAGTTCGAGCCCTGGCTCGACACCAGCTTCCTCCAGGGCGGAGAGGATTGGAACCAGGAGCTCGAAGATAAGATCAGGTCGAGCGACTACTTCCTCGTATTGAACAGCAAGAACCTCTCGGAAAAGAGAGTGGGCTATGTCAACAAGGAGCTGTCGCTCGCACTCGACATGCAGAAGTACCGGCAGCATGGAACGAAGTTCATCATCCCCCTTCAGGTGGAGGGCATAGCCGCAGAAGAGGGTCAGCGCGACCTCCAGGCGTTTCAACAACTGCCATTGCGCTCCGCTTCCTATCCCGACGACATGGGCTTGATCGTGAAGACGATGTTCCGCGACTTCCAGGTTCGGATGCGGTGAAACATGGACGCAGGAGCGAGGACCAGGTATCCCGGAGCGCAACCGTTCGCAGATGATGGGCTGTCGCGAAGGCTGTTCCGTGGCAGAGAGCACGAGTCGACTGCACTGACCCATCAGATCCTTGCCAACCGATTGGTGGTGCTGTTCGCGCGCTCGGGACTGGGCAAGACCTCCCTGCTCAATGCGGGTGTCGCGGAGAACCTGCGTGCACAGGGGTTTCTTCCATTGAGCGTCCGGGTGAACGACAGCAGCCTCGGGCCGCTCGAGTCCATCTATCGCGGGGTCGCCGCGGCCAGTGCACGACAGGACGTCGAGTTCATCGCGGGCGATAAGGCGAGCCTCTGGCACTTCTTCAAGACCTCGGAATTCTGGCAGAAGGATGTCTTGCTCACCCCGGTGCTGATCCTCGACCAGTTCGAGGAGCTGTTCACGCTTCAGGCGGAACAGCAGCGCAGCGCGTTCATCGATCAGCTCTCGTACCTGGTCCGCGGTGTGCGGCCGACAGAGTCCCCAACAGATGCGATGGACGCGACCGCTTCGCGCACGCAGATCAGCGATGCGCCGCCTTCCGTCAAGATCCTGGTGAGTCTGCGCGAGGACTTTCTGGCTGAACTGGAAGAGCTCTCCGATCGGATTCCCGAGATCCTCGATCAGCGCTTCCGTCTTCTCGCATTGGCACGGCCAGCCGCGTCCCGCGCTCTGGAGGAACCCGCCAGCATCGAAGACCCGCATCTGACCACGAAGCCGTTCGAGCTGGATGCGCGGGGCAGAGATGCGGTTCTCGACTTCCTCGAGCACCGTGCGGGCTCTTCGATCAGAAGATCGTCTGGCAACGTCGAACCGTTCCAGCTCCAGCTCATCTGCCAGCGTCTGGAGGAGATCGCCGCGAGGAAGCAGCACGAAGGTGTGCGGGGCAGCGTAAAAGTCACACTCGAGGAGATTGGAGGGACCTCTCGCCTGCGCGGCATCCTCAAGGACTTCTACAAGAAGCAGGTTGCCGCCGTGTCATCGTGGCGTCAACGACGGGGCGTGCGAAGGCTCTGCAGCGAATTCCTCATCAGCCCTCAGGGCCGGCGCTTGAGGATGGAAGAGTCCGAGATCACACGGCTCGTACGTGTCAACTCGGATACCCTGCGAACTCTGGTCGACCGCAGGCTCCTGCGCGCGGACCAGAGCGCTGAAGGGACCTACTACGAGTTGAGCCACGACTCGCTGATCGGGCCGGTGTTGGATTCGAGGCGCCTGTTGTTCCTGTTACGCGCGGTAGTGCTCCTGATACTGGTGGTCGTGGGCGTGGTGGTATCGCTTACACTCGGCCTCGGCATGATCGGTGGTGTCATCCAGGGCGCCGAGGAGCCGCTCGAGGCAGTGATTCTGGTTGCCTTCTTCGCGATGCTGCTATGGGTTAGCGTGCAATGGGCGATTCGGAACGTCCGCGGTGTCAAGGACATGTGGCGCCGCTCGCGCATCTGAGTGGGTATCGTAGATTGAGGAAGTCTCGTCCAGATCGGTAGTGCACTCAACGCCCGCCGCTAGACCAACTCAGGTTGATCAGGCGAGGAACTCGCGGGGCCGGAATTCTTGCCGCGTTGGGCTGTCTCACGTTTGAGCCGGCGCTAGCCCATGCGCCCCTCAATACGTCGATAGGCCTAACGTACGCAGTAGAACCCGGCGGGACATGGAATGGCCGTCCGCCACCCCGCCCAGTATCTTCGCAGAAGGCATGAACTTCAACCCACAGCCGCCGAGGGACGCGCGCCAATGAGCGAGGACATGGGCGCCCGCGCGCGCGAGATGGCGGAGACGATCTACCGCGCCGAGTCGCGACGCGTCTTCGCCACGCTGATCCGCCTGCTCGGCGATTTCGACCTCGCCGAGGAGGCGCTGCACGATGCCTTCCGGGCGGCGCTCGAGCAATGGCCGCGCGATGGCGTGCCTGCGAACCCGCGCGCCTGGCTGGTGTCGGCGGGTCGCTTCAAGGCGATCGACGGCATACGCCGGCGCGCGCGCTTCGTCGCGATCGACGATGTCGCCGAGCAAGTCGAGGCCATCGCCGACGACGCTCCGGCATGGGACGACGAAAGCATCGAAGACGACCGGCTGCGCCTCGTATTCACCTGCTGCCATCCGGCCCTGTCGCCGGACGCGCAGGTGGCGCTCACGCTGCGCGAAGTCTGCGGCCTCACGACCGAAGAGATCGCGCAGGCGTACCTCAGCGCGGCGCCCACGCTGGCGCAGCGCATCGTGCGCGCCAAGGCGAAGATTCGCGACGCCCGCATCCCCTATCAGGTGCCGACGCCGGCCGAGCTGCCGGAACGGCTGGACAGCGTGCTGCGCGTGGTCTACCTGGTGTTCAACGAGGGCTACTCGGCATCGTCCGGCGAGTCGCTGACGCGGGTCGATCTCTCGCAGCGAAGCGATCCGGCTGGGACGGCTGCTGGTCGAACTGCTGCCGGAGCCCGAGGCGATCGGACTGCTGGCGCTGATGCTGCTGCAGGAATCGCGGCGCGCCGCGCGTGCCTCGCCCACGGGTGAGCTGATCCTGCTGGCCGACCAGGACCGCTCGCTCTGGAACCGGGAGCAGATCGCGGAGGGATCGGCGCTGGTGGAGCGAGCGCTCGCATCGCGGCGCTTCGGCCCGTATGCGCTTCAGGCGGCGATCGCGGCGGTACACGCAGAGGCGGCGAGCGCCGATGCCACCGACTGGCGCGAGATCGTCGGTCTCTACGATCTGCTGCTGCGCGCCGAGCCGTCGCCGGTGGTCGAGCTGAACCGCGCAGTCGCGGTGGCGATGCGCGACGGCCCGGCGGCCGGGCTCGAGCTCGTCGATGCCATCCTCGCGCGCGGCGACCTGCAGGACTACCGTCTGGCGCATGCCGCGCGGGCCGACCTGTGCCGCCGGCTGGGGGAGACCGCGCAAGCCCGAGCGTCCTACGAGCGGGCCCTGGCGCTCACGCGGCAGGAGCCGGAGCGGCGGTTTCTCGAGCGACGGCTGCGTGAGCTTCCTTAATTAAGGCGGCGCCGCGGCGCCGGTTGTCGATTTCGGACGTCCGAGTTCGACTATGAGGGTCAGAGCAACCTTTCCGAGGAGGATGTGATGAAGTTCCTGTGCTTGATCTGCGCCGAAAAGTGCATGGAGCAGATGCCGAAGCCCGACGCCGAACAGCACTTCGATGACTACAGCGAGTTCACCGCAGCGATCAGGAAGAGCGGCCACTTCGTCGCATGCAACCGGCTGCTGCCTCCTGCTACCGCAACCACGGTGCGCGTGCGGCAAGGTAAGGTCTCGACCACCGACGGCCCCTATGTGGAGACCAAGGAGCAGCTCGGCGGCTACTACATCATCGAGGCGAAGGATCTGGACGAGGCGATCCAGGTAGCCGCGAGGATTCCGGGGGCCTGGATCGGGTGCGTCGAGGTGCGGCCGATCGCAGAGGATGAACAAACGCTCCGCGCGCTCGGATTTCTCGCTGCGCAATCCCCTTCTCCCCTTGCGGGAGAGGGTCGGGGTGAGGGGTAAGGGTCGGGGTGAGGGGTAAGGGTCGGCATACGGGATCCGACGTTGTAGTGCCGTAATGTCGTTTTCGCGTACCGCTGTTCGACTATTAGAGTGTAGACAGCCATTCCACCACGCTTGAGGATGCCATGAAGTACTTGTGCCTGGTCTATATGGATGAGAAGACGCTCGACTCCGTGCCCGACAGCGACTGTATGGCCTACGGCGAATCGCTCCGCAAGAGCGGCCGCTACATTGCCGCAGAGGCCCTGCAGTCCGTGCATACGGCGACGACAGTGCGTGTGCGCAACGGCAAAGTGTCGATGACCGACGGCCCCTTCGCCGAAACGAAGGAGCAGCTCGCCGGGTTTTACCTGATCGACGCCAAGGATCTGAATGACGCCGTGCAGGTGGCCTCGAGGATCCCGCCAGCGCGCGTTGGGAGCATCGAGATTCGTCCCGTCAGGGAGTTGTCTGTGGGATGAGCTCGGCGGCCGTCGGCATCCCGGGGTCTGTCCCGGGCGAGGTGGCGGGCTGAAGAGCTGCCTTCGGGTTGTCGAATTCACGGCCGGTTGATCGACTAGGGTTCTCAACCCCAAGCGACGCAAGGCAAGCCATGACATCCCTGATGAGCCCCGGGAAGAACAGCCGGTCCCGGTCGATAGCCCAGCGGCCCGCCGCGATACGCATCACTCGCCGGTTCAGCGCGCCGCCGGAGCACGTGTTCGACGCCTGGCTCGATCCCGAGGTCGCGGGCCGATGGCTGTTTGCCACGGCATCGCGTCCGATGACCCGCGTCGAGATCGATGCGCGAGTCGAGGGGTCGTTCTGCTTCGCGGAGCAACGAGACGGCGAGATCATCGAGTACACCGGCGAATACGTCGAGATCGTCCCGCACCGGCGACTAGTGTTCACCCTGTCCATGGAGGACCACTGGCACGTCACCACACGCGTGATGATCGAGATCAGCGCGCTGAAGACTGGATGCGAGCTCAAGTTAATCCACGAAGACGTGCCGTCGCACTACGCGGACTACACCGAGGCGCGCTGGACCGGCATCCTCTACGGGCTTGGTGTCACGCTCGATTCGTGGTCCAAACCCGGAGACGCGAAGTGATGGCGCACGTTTGGGCGCATTGTCGATTCCGCGTCGCGACGATCGACTATGAGTGTCCCGAAATCTGAGATCGAGACTTCCCGGATTCCGGGTTCCGCTACGCAGTCTCGGAATGACGAGCCGAGATCTGTGATCAATTGCGTCGAATGAAGAGAAAGGAGAGGCTGGTGACTACAAGCAGTACCGACGCGCGCAAGCGCTGGTGGGCACTTTACGTTCTGTGCGCCGGGGTCTTGATGATCGTGCTCGACACGACGATCGTGAACGTCGCCCTGCCGTCGATCCGCCAAGATCTCGCTTTCACCGAGACCTCGCTGGTCTGGGTCGTGAACGCGTACATGCTCACCTTCGGCGGCTTCCTGTTGCTCGGCGGTCGCCTGGGGGATCTCTACGGACACCGCAGGTTGTTCCTGATCGGCCTTTCGCTTTTCACTTTGGCGTCAGTCGCCTGCGGACTCTCGAACTCGCAGACGCTGCTCGTCGCGTCGCGGGCCGTGCAAGGGCTCGGCGGTGCAGTCGTCACTGCGGTCGCACTCTCCTTGATCATGGGCTTGTTCACCGAAACTTCCGATCGGGCGAAGGCGATGGGAATCTACGGCTTCGTGTGCGCTGGCGGCGGCAGCATCGGCGTGCTGCTCGGTGGCCTGCTCACGAGCGCATTAAGCTGGCACTGGATCTTCCTCGTCAACCTGCCGATCGGCGTCGCGGTGTATGCGCTCTCCACCATGCTGCTGCCGGACAGCCGCGGCCAAGGAAGCGCCGGGCGCCTCGATGTCGCCGGCGCCGTGACGGTGACGACGTCGCTGATGCTCGCCGTCTATGCGGTCGTGAACGGCAATGAGAACGGCTGGACCTCAGCGCAAACGATGGGGTTGCTCGCCGCCGCGGCGGTGCTGCTCGCGCTTTTCCTCGGCATCGAAGCGCGAGTACGTGCGCCGCTCATGCCGCTCAGCCTCTTCCGCTTGCGCAACCTCGCCACCGCTAACGTCGTCGGCATGCTGTGGGCCGCCGCCATGTTCGCCTGGTTTTTCATCTCCGCGCTCTACATGCAGTTGGTGCTCGGCTACAGCGCGATGCAGGTCGGCCTCGCCTTTCTGCCGGCGAACCTGATCATGGCGGCGTTCTCCCTCGGCCTTTCGGCCAGGATCGTCATGCGCTTCGGCATCAGGACGCCGCTGGCGGCGGGCCTGCTGCTCGCCGCGGCCGGCCTCGTGCTGTTCGCTCGGGCGCCGGTGGACGGCAACTTCGTAGTCGACGTATTGCCCGGCATGATCCTGCTCGGGTTGGGCGCGGGCATCGCCTTCAACCCAGTTCTGCTGGCCGCGATGAGCGACGTGGCCCCAAGCGAGTCGGGGCTCGCTTCTGGAGTCGTCAACACTTCGTTCATGATGGGCGGGGCGCTGGGCCTCGCAGTGCTAGCGAGCCTTGCAGCCGCGCGCTCGCAGAGCCTGCTGGCTGCCGCGGCCGACCCGCTCGCCGCGCTCAGCGGCGGCTATCATCTTGCCTTCCTCGTCGGCGCGGTCTTTGCGGGGACGGCTGCTTTGCTCGGCGCCGCATTGCTTCGCGCTGGACGGCTGGGGAGCGCGCAGGAAGAAGGCGTTGGAGCCACGATCACCAACCCCTGACAAGGAGACCAATATGCTTGGAACCAAAGATACGGCCGCGAACATCGCGGTCAGGAACCTGGAAACTGCCAGGAAATTCTACGAGGGCACGCTCGGCCTGAAACAGGTCGGCGCGGAAGGCAATGAGCTCATCGCGTATCGCAGCGGTGGCTCCACGCTCCTCGTCTATCGGTCCGACTACGCGGGAACCAACAAGGCGACGACGGCGACCTGGACGGTGGGCGACGACGTGGAAAGCATCGCGCGCGGGCTCAAGGCGAAGGGCGTGACGTTCGAGCATTACGACATGCCCGGCATGACGCGAAACGGCGATGTCCATATCGCGGGAAAGATGAAGGTCGCGTGGTTCAAGGATCCTGACGGCAATATCCTCTGCATCGTCAGCGGATGAGAGGCGCAGACTGCTCGAGCCACGTTCATTAACGCACCGGAGGAATCCATGCTCAAGATCATCGGTATCGTCATCGTCGTGCTCATCGCGGGTGTTCTCATCCTTGCCGCGACCAAACCCGATACATTCCGTGTCCAGCGCGCCGCGAGCATCAAGGCGCCGCCCGAGAAGATCTTCGCGCTGATCAACGATTTCAATCGTTGGGGCGCCTGGTCGCCGTGGGAGAAAAAGGACCCCGCGATGAAAAGGACCTTCGGTGCCACGACCAGCGGCAAGGGGGCCGTGTACGCGTGGGAAGGCAACAAGGATGTCGGCCAGGGGCGCATGGAGATCGCGGAGTCGGTTCCGCCATCCAAGGTCGCGCTCAACCTGGATTTCGTGAAACCGTTCGCAGCCCACAACCTCGTCGAGTTCACGCTGGAGCCGAAAGGCGACGCTACCAACGTCACCTGGGCGATGCAGGGCGACACGCCCTACTTTGCGAAGATCATCCACGTGTTCATCAACATGGACAAGATGGTCGGCAAGGACTTCGAGACTGGGCTGGCCAACCTGAAGGCAAACGCGGAGCAGTAGGCCGGGGCGCGTGGATCCGGTCGATCCGGCAGATGGCTGCCCGGGCCGAATCGCAGCAGCGGAAGTGCGTCTCGTAGAGGAGCGATGAATGGCAGGCAATAGCAGAAAACCCGCAGCTCGAGCACGGAGCTCGATCACTCGCGCGCGCGCGCCCCGTGTGCTGTTGATGATCGCTACGCGCAAAGGCGCGTGGCTGTATTTCGGCGACGCGGCACGAAAGACCTGGCGGGCAGACGGGCCGCACTTTCTCGGCCACATCGTCAGCCATCTCGTGCTCGACCCGCGCGACGGGCGGACGCTGCTGGCGGCGGCGAAGACCGGCCACCTCGGCCCCACCGTGTTTCGCTCCACCGATCGCGGGCGCACCTGGAAGGAAGCCGCGCGCCCGCCCGCGTTCGCGAAAGCGGCGGACGGCGAGGAGGGCCGCGCGGTCGATCACACGTTCTGGCTCACGCCGGGTCACCCCGACGAGCCAGACGTCTGGTACGCGGGGACCTCGCCACAGGGACTGTTCCGCTCCGCGGACGGAGGCGTCACGTGGGAGCCGTTCTCCTCGATCAATGACGATCCGCAGTACCGCAAATGGATGGGCACGGTGCAGGACGGCACGCCCGACGGGCCGAAACTCCACTCGATCATCGTCGACCCGCGCGATCCCGTGCACCTGTATTTCGGTATGTCGGGCGGTGGCGTACACGAGTCGGTCGACGGCGGCCGGACCTGGGCGCCGATCCTGAAGGGGCTCGAAGTGGTCGAGGGTTTCGACCGAGCGGAGGCCACGTTTCACGATCCGCATTGCGTCCGACTCTGTCCCAGCAATCCCGACCGCCTGTACCAACAGAATCACTGCGGTATCTACCGGCTCGACCGGCCGTCGGACGAATGGGTACGCGTCGGCAGGAGCATGCCGAAGCAGGTCGGCGACATCGGCTTTCCGATGGTGGTGCACCCACGCGATGCAGACACCGCGTGGGTGTTCCCGATGGACGGCACCAGCGTCTGGCCGCGCACGAGCCCGGACGGAAAGCCCTCGGTCTATGCGACGCGTAACGGCGGAAAGACATGGCAGCGTTTCGACACCGGCCTGCCCGGCAAAGCAAGCGTGGTGGACGGTGAAGCGCCAGGCAATGACGGCCGACGCTTCGGATCCGGTGGGCTTGTACCTCGGCACAACGAGCGGAGAGCTGTGGGCCAGCCGCGACGAAGGTCGCCGGTGGGTCTGCATTGCGCAGCACCTTCCGGAGATCTACGCCGTCGAAGCAGCGGAGATGGCGTAGCTAGATACGACTCCCATGAGAGTGCTCATACCGAGCGCACTGCGCTCGTACACGGAGCAAAGCGAGACTGAAGGCAGCGGCGCTACGCTCGCCGCGGTCCTCGCGGATCTGGACGGTCGATACGCCGGAATTCGTTTCCGCGTGATCGACGAGCAGGACAGGATACGGCCCCATATCCGCGTCTTCGTCAATGGCAAGCAGGTGCGCGACCTGTCGCAGGCGCTGCGCCCGACGGACGAGGTGATAATCGTTCAGGCGTTGAGCGGCGGGTGACGGCGCTGGCGGGAAGGGGCAACCAACCGAGCACAAGGAGACTTCCCATGCGATATGTCGATGGATTTGTAGTCCCGGTCCCGAAGAAGAATCTGCAAGCCTACCGGCGCATGTCACAGAAGGCCGGCAAGGTGTGGCGCGAATACGGTGCGCTCGAATACATCGAGTGTGTGGCGGACGACGTGAAGCCGGGCAAGCACACGTCGTTCCCGCAGAGCGTCAAGCTGAAACCGGGCGAGACCGTGGTGTTCTCGTACATCGTGTACAAGTCGCGTGCGCAGCGCGACCGCGTCAACGCCAAGGTGATGAAGGACCCGCGACTCGCAAGCATGATGGACCCGAAGGCGCTGCCCTTCGACGGCAAGCGCATGTTCTGGGGCGGGTTCAAGATTTTCGTGGACGTGTGAGGATGCCATCGGCAACGAGCGCTCCCGAGGGTGTCGATTTCGGGCCGGCCTGCACCGCATGAAGGCTCTTGCGCCATCCCGCACGATAGACAGGAGAGATCCGTGAAGTACCTTTGCCTCGCCTACTACAACGAGAAGGCGTTCGATGCTTTGTCCAAGGCCGAGTTGGATGCGATCGTGAGCCGATGCCCGCCCTTTGATGAGGAACTGCGCAACAGCGGCCACCTCACCATCCTGGCGTCTCTCGAGTCTCCGCGGGCGACCATCACAGTGCGGCCCAGGAACGGCAAACCGATGGTCACCGACGGCCCATTCATCGAAACGAAGGAGCAGCTCGGCAGCTTCTTCATCATCGAGGCGCGCGACCTGAACGAGGCCATCCGCGTGGCCTCGAAGCATCCGGCGGCGAACCTTGGCGAGCAAGTGGGATGGGCCATCGAGGTCCGGCCGATCGAAGCGTACGACCCGAAATAGTAGGTGTGTCGATATCGCAGCCCGCCGTTCGACTAAGGTAGACAGTTACTTCAACCCGAAACCATAAGGAGACGACGATGCGATTCATGATCCTGGTCAAGGCAAGCAAGGAATCGGAAGCGGGCGCGATGCCCGAAGAGAAGCTGATCGCCGCGATGGCGACGTACCACGAGGAGCTCGCGAAAGCCGGCGTGCTGCTCGATGCCACGGGACTGCAGCCGACCTCGAAGGGTTTCCGTGTCAAATACTCGGGAGCGAAGCGCACCGTGGTCGACGGACCCTTTACCGAGACCAAGGAGCTGATCGCCGGCTACACGCTGATTCAGGTGAAGTCAAAGCAAGAGGCAATCGAATGGGCCAAGCGCTTTCCCAATCCCCGGGGCGAGGGATTGGACTGCGAGATCGAGGTGCGCCAGCTGTTCGAGCTGGAGGACTTCGGCCCCAGCGAGGCTGTGGAGCGCTTCAAAGACATCGAGTTCAGCCCTAAGAAGTAGTCGTGGTGCACCATCGTTCAGAGATGGAGAAGGTTCACACAACACGCCGTTCGCGCTGAGCTAGTGGCCTCAGCCACGAAGTCGAAGCGTCAAAGACGATCCATTGATCGTTCATGTTTCGACTAGGCTCAACACGAACGGACTTGTACGTATCTTTCCAAAAACTGCTTAGGAGAGCCGAAATGCTGGTCCAACCCTACTTGTTCTTCGACGGCCGCTGCGACGAGGCGCTCGAATTCTATCGCCGCACGCTTCGCGCCGAGGTGACGATGCTCATGCGCTTCAAGGACAGCCCCGAGCCCCATCAGCCCGGCATGGTCCCGCCGGGGTCCGAGAACAAGGTGATGCACGCGAGCTTTCGCATCGGCGATACGACCTTGATGGCGTCCGACGGTCGCTGCCTCGGGAAGCCGAACTTTCAGGGCTTCGCGCTATCGCATCACGGTGCCCGACGACGCGGAGGCCGAGCGGCTGTTCGCTGCCCTGGGCGACGGCGGGACAGGTGCAGATGCCGATGGCCAAGACCTTCTTTTCCTCGCGCTTCGGCATGGTCGCCGACCGCTTCGGCGTGTCCTGGATGGTCATCGTTGGGTCTTGAGCTCCCGAGAGGACAACGTGAGAGAGATGAGCATGCTCGGCGTTGCGACACTCGTGTCTGCCTTCGGCTGCGGGCTGGTCGCGGGGACCTTCTTCGCGTTCTCGACCTTCGTCATGAAGGCTCTCGGGAATCTGCCGCCCCCACAGGGCATCGCCGCCATGCAGTCGATCAACGTGGTCGTCATCAATCGGTGGTTCATGACGGCGTTTTTCGGGACAGCGGGGGTGTGCGTGGCCGTCATGATTGTCTCCCTCCAGCGATGGCATGATCCAGGCACTGCGTATTCGCTCGCGGGCGGCGTGCTCTATCTCGTAGGCACGGTTCTGGTGACAATCCTGTTCAACGTCCCGCGAAACAATGCACTCGCGGCTGTCGCACCGCATACATCGGAAGCGGCCGCCCTTTGGGCCTCCTACCTCTCTGGTTGGACCGCCTGGAATCACGTGCGAACGATAGCGGCGCTCGCAGCCTCGGCTCTATTCACTATCGCATTCCGATTGCAACCCTAGTCCGATGCAATCCGGATCGACTGCCTGGATGTTGCCGAGGCAACAACCCCAAGCTTTGCTGGTCGGGAAGCCACCGCGTTCGCCTCGTAGCCGTCAGACCGGCGTCGCCGCCTTAC
The DNA here is from genome assembly GCA_963747025.1 of uncultured beta proteobacterium. Taxonomy (GTDB): domain Bacteria; phylum Pseudomonadota; class Gammaproteobacteria; order Burkholderiales; family SHXO01; genus SHXO01. Next base: position 486,118 of record CAVVDJ010000001.1, on the reverse strand, counting down.
ACTTTGAGAGCTTTGAGGTACGCCTGAAGAAACTCGTTCCATTTGTTGTCGCGTGCAAAATCCAATTCCCCGTACAAAGGCGAAACCTTGTCTTCCGGGAAATAGATCGACACGCCATTCGAATTGGCCAGCGCGGCGCCCTTGGATCCAGCCGCGAGGACAAACGGCGCGATCCCCTCTCGTTCGACGGCATCACAGGCGTCTTGGAGCGCGCTATCCGTCATCAGCTTCTTGAGTAGTCTACAAAAGTGGACCAGGTCGATATAGGCGGCGGTGTCGTACGTTTGCACTGACTTCCGCGCTCGTGTTATCGCGAATAGTTTCTGAGAGTCGGACAGGCTCTTGAGAAGCACATCCGCCAGCTTGTCGACCGCCTTCTCCACGTTGGTAGACACGGACAAGTCCAGCGCGGCCTGCGTGACGCCATCGCTCTCCTTATAAGAGGCTAGGTAGCGTCCAACCACCATCTTGCCGATGTCAGCCGGCTTCATCTCCGGCTTCGCCGCGATAGCTTTCAATATGGTGTCGTATGGCCAGCCCTCGCCCGGCTCCACCTCCTGCGACCCCACCATGACCGAAGCCGCGCTGCGCACCTGATAGGCAACCTCCAACATGCTCATCAGACAAGCGTCCATTCCCAATACGTCGATCTTGCCCCCGAAGGGCTTCTTCGCCGCGACCAGCACGCGCTTCATTTCGATGTTGTCGAGAAAGTCTTGTGCGTCGTCGTCGAACGCGATCGCCCGCGTCCGCACCGCCGAGTGCACCGTCGAGGAGAAGAGCGCGCGCTTGAACGGGCGCCGAGCGATCGCTCTGACATGGCCAAGGGGAACCCCGCGACTCGCTCCCCGCGTGCGAGGCCCGACGCTTTCGCCTTTGTAGTCCACTCCGCGCTTCAGCACGCGGCCCATGGATCGATAGATGTTCTCGTCGTCCCAGCCCGCGCCGTGATTCCAGATCACGACCATATAGTGGTTGGCTGGATAGTTCTTCGCACCCCAGGTCAGAAAATCCTGCAGTACTTTCGGGTCGCCCATGTTGGTTTCGCCGAGGTTGCCGACGGCATCCTTCTCCAGCTTTGAGCCTTTGCGCAAATAGAACCGCCGCGTTTCGCCCCTTCCCTTCGATCGGTCGAACTGGGCAATGATGTTCAGATGATCGTTGGAGCCGACTTTCTTCATCTCGCCCAGGTCCACGAGGCCGGCGCTGTCGAGGTTGTTGTCGCCCGCGAGATAGACCATCACGGTCCATGCTTTTTTTGTCGTAGAAGTTGCCATTTATCCCTCCTTCACAGGTGGAAGCAAAAGCCCTTCACGCCGCTTATAAAGCGCAGCGATTCAAAACTTCCTAACGCCGCGACTTCTTCTTGCCTCCAGGCCGGGACGCCTTCTTTCGAGGGCGCGGCCTGTGGGCCTTCGATCCGCGCGTCTTCTTCGCGCCTTCGGTCTTGCCGTCGACCTTTCCTCGCGAACCCTTCCAGCTTCTTCAATAGCGCGCGTGCCGCGGCTGCCTCCGCCTTGGAGGCGCGAACGAGGTAGTTGGAGATCACGAAACTCGGCCGTGTCGAGCACCGATCCCCACTCGGTCCCGCCGTGCATCCGATTGTACAGATCGGCGTAACGCTTCTCGAGCGACGGACCCATCTGCTGCGAGCTTCCCTTCACCCACGGCTTCGTAGAAATCCAGCTCGATCTCCCCGACGATGCTCCAGAACTCCGGGCTCTGTCTGTTCTGCTGAACGAGGTTTTCTCTGATCCTGGTCATCAGTGTCGGCTCGATCCCTCGCCACCCGCGTTCGCCGGCATGGAGCGCCAGTTCCGCCGCGATGTAATTCGATGCCGGATAGAACAAATCCGACGAGCCGCTCTCTTCCACCAGCGTCCTGCGCGCGCCGATAGTAGCGCTGCATTTCTTTGATTGCCGCTTGCGCCTCGGTCGTCCGGCCCGCTGCGGCCTCGATCATCGACAGCCGTTTCATCGCCGAGCCGCGGAGATTTTCGCGTTCGGCGGTCGCCTTCACGGTCGATGAGACGGTCGAAGGTCTTCAGCGCATCGCGGATCTCCTGCCGCGCCTTATCGAGTGCTCGAAGAAATTCCGGATCGTCTTCGGTCTGGACGTCTTCTTCGCGGCCTCGACGTCGTGCCACGCCTGCCGTACCCTCAGATTGTCCCGCTGCTCGAGTGCCTTGAACGGCACGTAGCCATCCGCATCGCGATCGGCGGCGTCGTACCATTCGATGGCCTTCTGCAGATCTCCCGCCGCCGCGTAGGCCTGCGCGAAGAGCTCCGCCACGCCGTTCGACGCTCGCCACTTTCTGTCCTTCCACCGCTTTTCGAGATTGGCGAGACGCTTCAATTGATACGCCGGCTCATAGTCCTGGAACTTGGTCTGCACCTGCAGAGTCTCGAGCGCCAGCTTGAGCCCGGTCATCGAACGCGACCGTGTCGAACTCGTGCTCTGAAGGCTCGTCCGAACCCTGTCCATCCGTCGTCGCGGCAGCAGTTGCCAGTCCGGGTCGCCGTAGCACTGGTAGGCCGCCCAGGTGTTCCCTTCGAACTTGTACGCCGCCTGCGTGCCTGCGCGACCGCATCGATGAAACGATTGCCCGACAGGAGCGCCTTGTAGAACGACTGGGCAAACTCATTCGCCGCGCCATCGTCGACCGCCCAGCCCGCTGCGATGACGCACCGCACCCCGATGCCGATGAGCTCCTGGGCGATGTTCGAGGCAAAGAGCGCGCGATCGTAGACGCCTGGCTGTCGGTCCATCCGCCAGAACGCTCTCATTCGCAAACCCGCCAAGATGGCAGCAGTTCACGAACACCAGCTCTGGAACCACACGCATCGTCTTGATTTCGGCTGGCGCCGATGAACGTGTTGTTCGACAACACGACGCCCCCGGCCGTCTCCATCGGGGCGGTCGGCGCGCCGTGTCCGGCAATGTGCACGATGCGCCAATCGCGTTCGAGCAGCGTGTTGACAATCGTCCGAGCATCGCTGCCGACCTCGTTTTCGTCGTCGCTGATGAGTCTTCGTGACGTTGAGCTCGCCCAAAGCGCTGCCTCCGGTCGAGGGAAGCGCAGACCGTCAAGCGCTTCCTCGCGCGCTCCGTACAAGCGCGGGTATTCGGGCGGGCATTCGGGCTCCCCGATAACCAGCGCGTGCGACTCCGCGTCAGCGTCGACCACGTGTTCCCGAAACTTCTCAGTCCGCAGTTTCCGCAGCAGCTTCGTGCGAATCGCCCAGGGCTTCCAGTTCGGATCCTTCGCCTCATCCTCTCCCCCGTCGTCGAGGAGCTCCCACGGAATGCCGGCGGTGCCTTCATCGAGCACAATCTGCATGTCATTGCTGCCGGTCAGAAACGGCTCGAGCTCGACCGGCACCAACAGCTTGAACAGCGTCCTGTCCGATCTTGGGATCGATGTTCTCGTCGCACGACGCGGTCTTGACCAGGTCGCGCACCAGGCGGCCCTGCGTAGTCTGCGAACGCACCTCAGTGCGGGCGCGTTTCGTGTCGAGCGCATACGCGATCTCGGTTTCGCCGTTCACGCGCTTGCGGGTCTCGGCCGTGATGAAGTCGTAGTCGGCGCCCCGATAGCCGGAGTCCAGCGGGCGCTGCAGCGGTCCGGTGCCTGCATCGATCTGGTCCGTCAGCACGTATCGACCGGGTGTCGCGACCGCCTGCATCTTGAGCGCGCGCCACGCCTCACTCGCGCGGTCAAGGTAGAGCTCGATCAACCGCAGATGACTGACGCGCGGCCAGGTCCGATGATCGTCCTCTTTTCTGGTCTTTCAGCAGCTCGTTCGCCTCGCAGACGCCTTGAACGACGAGTTGCGCCGACTGTGCCGGCGCTGACGCCGGTGCCGCCACTGGCGATGAGCGTCGTCGCCAACTCGAAGGACTCGCCGACCGGTTCGGACTCCTCCACGATTCGCCTGGCCCAGGCGATGACGGCCTGGCGAACCGTATGCACGAGGTCGGCCGGCCTGAGCGACCCTTCCGGGCCGAGCCCGGCGACGATGACCGCCTTTGGCCGGGGCGGCAACCACGGCTTGTGCTTGACCTCGTTTCGATTCATGAACACGCGGTGCGTTCCCGGCCCCACTGGCATAGTCGCCGAGATCCAGCGAGCGATTCATAGCGTCGCCGATCAACGTGTTCATGATCTTCTCGGTGCCCGTCAATCGCGTTGCGCGATAGTGCCCCAGCAGCAACGGCCGCGCCTCGAACGTGAGGTCCCCATTGACGACGGTGACCACGAGCGCGTCGGACGGCGTTTCTGCCGCGAGCTCGCGGCTATCGGGTGGCCCTGTGACATGCGTCGCGTTCGGCTGCGCAGGCGGGCGGCGCCCAGGCCGCGCGGCCGGCGCCGAGACCCCGGCGCTTCCCGATCGCAGCAGCCGTCTGTCCGGCAGTTCCTTCGCGGGATCGACCGGCGCGAGCGGCTGCGCCTTGCCCGCCAGTGCGTTGAGGAGAAACCGCGAGGTTTCCGGCTGCGAGAAGAAATTGACGTGCGTCACCGATGTCGGCGACAGGTTTCCGCCCGGACCGAAGCAACCAATCCGCGAGCCTGGAATGAACGAGGATCCTGAGCGATCGATCCGCCACCCGCCTTCTGACGGCACGACGAGATCGTTGGCCGAACCGAAGAATTGATCGGCGCCCACGTCGAGCATCACATTCAACACCGACGCCGGTCGGGTTGTAGTTCGACACGAGGGCCGAGTAACTATCCGGCGGCGGCCCAGGCGGGCGACTGCAGCGTCCTCGATCAGGTCGCCATCCCCGTCCATCGAGTGAATGCCGGGCAGATCGCCGGACGCGTGTCGCGCGATCCACACCAGGCCGTTCGCGACGAACTCCGCGCCCGTGGTGAAGGGATTGTCGGGGAACAACTCGAGCAGGTTGGCAATCCAGCCGATCGTGTCCTCCCAGCGGGCGGGTGTTGCCAGCGGCGTGCCTTCGTTCGGCGACGCCACCAGCACCGCGCGCCCGAGATTGAAACGATTCGACGCGGATCCGAGCGCGTCCGTACGCTCGACCAGATTGCGGAGAACCAGCCCTCCCCGCGAGTGCGTGACGACGTCGAACTGAAATCGCTTGTCCGGCAGCCCCGCGAGCAGCATCTTCGCGTTCTCTTCCGGCGTGCGACTGACCGTGAAGTGGTCGAACGCAAAGATCCGATCTCCGTACAGGCTCGCGACCTGATCGAAGAAGTCCGTCGACGGCGAGCGCACCGTACGCGGACGCGGCGTTCGAGAACGTCCCGTGAATCAGCAGCAGCGAACGGTCGGTCGATGTGGGAACACCGGCAGGAGTTTGCCGGCGGCCAGCGTCTGCCTTGGTCACCTTCAGCCAGCTGCTCCTGGAGCCCCTTCTTCTTCCAGGCCGCCGTTTCGAAGGCCCGAGCCAGTCGGGGCAACGCGAGACTGACGACCTTGTCGCCGACCGCCTCCGCCACCTTTACCAGCACCGCCTTGATCGCCGTGCTGACCAGTCCGCGAGTGGCCGACGACGCGCGCCGAGCGGACAGGCACGATGAAGCGAGCCTGGCCCGGACCGCCTCGCGAGCGCCGCGTGGATTCCTGTGGCGCGTGAAACGTCAGCGCGCCCGACGGGTGCCGGAGCACGAGCACAGCCGCCTCTCCCGGCGGCGAGGTCGCACGAGATATCGAGTGGGCCGGGCGCTTCGCCAGCCGCCCGAGTCGCAGCCGCGGGAGTGACGATGACCTCGTCGTCAACGCGCGACTCGGACGTCAGGAACTTGTCGGGCAGCGCCGAGGTCTTCGCCGCGCGAGTGGCGCCCCGAGTCGTGGTCGGCGGTTCTTTACGCCAGTCGCGTGAATTGAGCTGAATAGGCATAGGGGTTCGAGGAAAAACGCTTACGCCGCAGACGCGCGCAAGCAACGGTAGAACTTCAGCATACTCTTATACGACGCGGACACTTACAGATCGATTACGGATGTCGCAACGGACTAGTGCGCTGTCCCCAAAATAACTCACCGTTCGTGGTGAGCATCGCCTGTGCTGAGCCTGACGAAGCATCGAACCACGCTTTGATTTCATTCGGTCTTCGTCCTTCGACAAGCTCAGGAGCTCAGACCGAACGGAATTACGTAAGTTATTTCCGGGACAGGACACTCGGAAATCGCGCAGCAAGTCACTGCGAATCGGTGGCTCGCGGTCGACTGACCAGGGTTGCGCCGCCGTCGACGACGAGAGTGTGTCCCGTGATGAAGCGGGCGTGATCGGACAGCAGAAAGCGAACGGCGTAGCCCACATCCCACCCGGTTCCTTCCATGCCGAGCACCGAGGCCTGGCGACGCCGCTCGCGTGCTTCCGGGCTCATGCCCTCGACAGCCACCATCGGCGTGTAAACAGGGCCCGGCGCGACGCAGTTGACCCGGATTCCTTGGGGACCGTGGTCCACCGCCATCGCCCTGGTCAACGCGATGACCGCGCCTTTGGAAGTGGAGTACGCCGTCATCCCTCGCGGCCGCAGCGCCGCAATCGATGCGACGTTGACGATCGCCCCGGCTCCCGCCGTCTTGATCATGGCCGGAATCGCATGCTTGGAGGCGAGAAACATGCTGTCCACGTTGACCTGCATGACCCGCCGCCAGACTTCCGGATCTTCATCGACTACGCTTCTCTTGCTGGCGATGCCCACGTTGTTGTCCAGCAAGTCGAGCCGGCCGAATTGCGCGAGCGCGGTTTCGACCATCGCCCGGCACTGAGCGTCCTCGGTCACGTCTGCGGCGCAGGCTGCAGCGTCACCACCCTCCTCCGCGATCATCTCGACCGTCCGCCGGGCGAGATCGAGTTGCCGGTCCACAACCAGAACACGCACCCCGGCGCGGGCGAGCAAGATTGCGGCCGCTCGACCATTGCCGATGCCATCTCCCGCGGCGCCGCCGCCGGTGACTATGGCCACCTTGCCTTCGAGGCCGAGGTCATCCCCAGGTTTTGAAGTCAACTCATGGTCTCCGAATCAGCGCTGGCGCGGCAGATGCGGTAACACCTCTTACGCCAGGGGCATCGTGTCACCTATCCTGAACGATACTCGCAGTATTGGCAACGCCAGTTTGCGTCGCAATGTTCGCCAGCGCACGGAGCGCCGAAGTGGAAAGAGGGATACTTCGTGAAAACCTCCCGGCGCAATCAGCGCAGGCACAGCGGGGCAGCGCTCGCAGGGGCAGGCATACCATGACTCTTCACCCTCCATCGACCGAGAACGTCTACCGCGCCATCGCTTCACTTCTACGCCCCACCGATGGCGATAGCTCCGAACGGTCTGTCAGATGCCAAATGCTGTACGAGCCAAGCTCTGCGAGTTACACGGTGTGGGTGCGAAGCGGCATCAGAGAGTGGCTCTCCACTGCGCTCGCGAACTCCGTAGGGCGGCCATTCGCCGTCTCCGACAATTTTTGGACGCTAAACCGCGAGGAGGCCGAATTGCTCCTCGCCGCGAAGAACGCCTAGCCTGCGTCGTGTTTGCGCACACCCACATCTTCACAGCCCCATCGTCATTGCCAAGCTGCACAGCCGCTGGCTAGCCGCGTCGCTCTGGATTGCGATCTGACGCGACTGTATCGCTTAGCTGTCGGCGATCTCCTTACCCAATACCAGAGTCGCGATCTGTCGCGCTGCCCGCTTGCCTTCCGATGCGCCGCCTTCCATGAAGCCCTGGAAGTCGGTCGAGGTGTGCTCGCCGCAAAAGTACACGCGGCCCTGGCGCGCCTTCTCGTGGCCGCCGAAGGTGGTGTATTGCCCCACCCGGTAGTAGGAATAGGAAAGCTGGGCGAGCGCATTGAAGTGCCACAGGGATTGGGTCGCCTTGCCGTTCCATTGCCGCGTCACACCGGGGAAAACCGGCTCGGCTTGCCCCAACGCGCGCCGCGCGTCAGCCACCACGAGCGCGTTCGATGCGGTCGCGAACGCGCTCTTGGTGAGCATCGCATCGGTGACTTTGCCACCGGAGAAAAAATTGAGGATGCCGCTGGCGCCGTTCTGTGCGCGCGTGACGTCCCAGCCTGACTGATAGCCGGTGTCGGTATCGCTGGAGCCGTTGCTGATGTTCCACGGTCCGGGCTGGTTCCAGAATCGAGACCGGAACTGCAGTTGCAGTTTGCCGCTGTGACCGCGCCCAAGCTCGTGAATCGCGCGCTGCTTCAGTGCATCGAATCCCGCGCCAGCGAAATCGAGCCCGCGCAGAACGGCGAACGGAAGCGCCAGCACCACGATGTCGGCTTGGACCTCGCGCACGCCGCCGTCGGTCTGGAACGCCAGATGGTAGGCTCCGTCTGATGCGCGCTTGATCCGCGCGAGCCGCATGCCGAACTTGATCGCGCTCTCGCCCAGGTGCGTCGCAATCGCATGCGGCAGCCGATCGTTGCCGCCGCGGATATGGAAGCGTTCGTCGGACTCGCCGAACAGCGACAGCGTCTGCCCGCTCTCATCCGGCTGGAATCCAAGCAGGTAAAGAATATTGAGCGCCGACTGATCGGTTGTGTCGGCGGCGTACTCGATCGCATAGGCGACATCGAGCAACTGTCCCAACTGTGTCACGTGCCCGCCAGGGACACGTGTCTCGATCCACTCGTACACGCTCATAAGGTCGAGCGCTTGCGCGTCGGGCGTGAACGCGTCGAAGGTCGTAGGAAAGGGCGCAGCCGCGAGGTCCTTCTGCACCGCTTCGAAGATGAGCGAAAAGTCGTGATCCGCCTGGGTGTAGTAGCCGCCGTTGAAGAAGAACGTGTCGGTTGCGCCGTCTGGGGAAGCGGCGTTCACGTCATCGAGCTTGAGGCCGAAGCGTCGTGCCAGGCGCCGTATCGTCGCATGGCCGCTGTCGATGAACTCTCCGCCCCACTCGCTCACCTGGCTATCGTCCCAGCCGCTGCGATTGCTGAACATGCGGCCCCCGGCACGGTTGCTCGCCTCGTACAGCTTGGCGTGGATCCCACGGTCGGCGAGCTCGAGGGCGCAGTTGAGGCCGGCAATGCCGGCGCCGACGATCGCGATGCGCGCCTCGGGCAACGCCGCGCGCAGAGGCTTGGGCAGCAGTGCGGCCACCGCGACGGCACCGGCCGAGGCCAGCAACGCGCGCCGTTTCGAATCCACCTCAGGTTCTTGCGCTGTGTGCCGGGCGCGCAACTCCCGCACCTGTGCCACAGAGAGACGGTGGGAGCGTGCCGCACGGTGTTCCTGGATAAGTTTTTGCACACGCGTGAACAGCTCGGTCCTGGCCATGGCCCCCTCCTTTGGCACGACGGAACCCTAACCGTATCAGGCAACGCCGGCGAGCTCAAGGCGGGCGTGAGCTGGCGTCAAGTACTGTGCTGTTCCAGCACCCCCCGTTCGTGGTGAGCTTGTCGAACCACGCGGAACCTCCCGTTTTGAGAGGTTCCCGAAATGAGAAGGGCGTCCTCTTTCTGGCGCAGCGTTCCGCCCGAGATGTTCGCAGCTGCGGAGACCGTTCGATTTGGTGAGTTTCTGCGCGACGCGCATCCGAGCGGTGGACTCAAGGAGTCCCACTATTAAGCGGCAGAACTCCCAGGGCTCGCGATGAAGCGTCGGCCGCGTGAGGACCCGCTCCGGACTAAGGCAACCGATAGTTCGCTTCCTGGCGGCAGAACGCCTGCCCATCTGCACCGACACCGCTGCACTTGTAGGTATGGCTTCCTTGTATGCCTTGGTACTTGCCGGTGCCACCTTCGTAGGTCACCACTCCAACCAGGTCGACTCCCTCCGCTGGCCCCTTACCTTCAGAGGCGCCGTAGATCTTGTCTCCGTCCGGATCTGTGAGCACGCAGTAACCGTGGTGGAGGTAGGATCCATTGTAGATGATGGTCACACCGGGGCAGCTCCACACTGTCTTATGAAACATGCCCTTCCCAGCATCGTTGAAACTGGCGCCCGAATACACGCCGGTCCAGACAGCGTGCTTGTCCCCGAGATCCTTCGCCTGTCCGGCTGCGCTCCACCCGCTATGGGCACTCGGGGAACCGCTCTTGGGCAGTGGATCGCCGGCAGCGTAGGCGCAAACGCTCCACGAGGCCAACGCTGCTGTTGCAATCAGAATGACCGGACCCCGCCTCTCGAAGAACTTTCTATGACGCATGATGTTACCTCCCAGGTTATTCATCAGGAACTCCCCAGTCCATGGAGTGAGCAGCACCGCGCTTGATCTGGTGTGTTCGAATTGCCGGCTTCTCGCTAAATCGCGGCTCTCTCCCGAAGCCTTACATTGCAACCGCCGCGCCAGAAGCCTGCAGGCCAGAAAACAATAGCTTAGTGTCATAGGCCATACGAATGGTGGTGAAAATCCACCAGTAGCCGGTGGTGGTCTGCGGGATGTACGATAGGACGCTATGGTCTCCACGGACGAGCTGCTTGGGGTAAGTCGCGCAATCGCAGCAGTCCGCGAGCAGACCCGGCAGCTGCTCGCCCGAGAGCAACGCGCGCATCGCCTTCCGCCGATCCTGCTGCAAGGCGAAACGGGCACGGGCAAGGGGGTGCTCGCTGGGTTGATCCACCGCGGCGGCCCCCGGGCCGACCGCCCATTCATCGACGTGAACTGCGCAGCGATTCCGGAGGCGCTGGTCGAAGCCGAGCTGTTCGGCTACGAGCGCGGTGCGTTTACCGACGCACGGGTGGCGAAGCCAGGCCTCCTACACGCCGCGAATCACGGAACGGTCTTTCTCGACGAGGTAGCGTTGCTGCCCGAGACCGTCCAGGCAAAGCTTCTGAAAGTAATCGAAGAGCAGGCCGTCCGTCGTCTCGGCAGCACGCGCCCCGAGAGCATCGACGTCCAGATCGTCAGCGCGTCCAACGAAGACCTGGCCGATGCAGTTCAGGCCCGGCGTTTCCGCAGAGACCTCTACCATCGGCTTGCCGTGGTGACCCTCACGCTCCCCCCGCTGCGTGAACGCCCAGAGGACATCTTGCTTCTCGCGGAGTATTTCTTGTCCCGCGCGTGCGCCGACTACGGCCTTGCGTCGCAGAGGCACCTCGCCCCGGACGCCCGCTCTGCCCTCCAAGAGTATCGCTGGCCAGGCAACGTCAGGGAGTTAAGCAACGTTATCGAGAGCGCGGTCCTGTTGGCGGAGAAGTCGACAATCACGGCCGCGATGCTGCGGCTCCCTCGGAAATCCCCGGCCAACCTAGATCTGTCACGTCCGGAAGAAGACCCGAGTTCGTTCGACCAACGGCTCGCAAACGTGGAGCGCGAGCAGCTCTTAGGCGCGCTACAGGATACCAACTGGAACATCAGTCTGGCCGCAATCCGTATCGGAATCACTCGCAACCGGTTGCGCTACCGCATCGAAAAACACGGGTTGCGTGCCAGTCGAGACCTGCTTCGTTCTGGTCAACGCCCGGCGCGGCCCACCAACGCGGCGGCGCCAACCTCTGGCGCAGACCCACGGGCCACCACCGCAGCGGCAGGTTTGATATCGGAGCGACGTCACCTGGCCCTGTTACGAGCCGAGGTCATGTCGGCATCGATGGCAGAACAACCGCCGGACCCGACGCGTGCCCTCACCGTGATCGCCGAGAAGATTCGCAGCTTCGGCGGCTGCGTCCAAGAGATCACCGCGACGACGGTCGTGGGCGCCTTCGGCCTCGAGCCGATCGAGAACGCTCCCAGCAACGCAGCCTTAGCAGCTCTTGCTATCCAGAACGCTGCCGAGCGGGCTCGGCGGGTCGACTCACGTGTTCCAGACGTCCAGATCGCAGTCCACGCCGCGCAGTTGATGGTGGGTCAGGTCGATGGCCGCGCGGAGATCAATCTCGAGGACAAGCGCGCCACAGAAAACATCCTTGCGGGACTCAGCGAGGTTGGTCAAGCCAACGGCATCGTCATCAGCGCCGCGGCCGCGCCGTTTCTGGAACGACGTTTCGAACTCGCGCGTGACGGCTCCGTCAAAGCCGGCTCGGGACCGCTTTACCGCCTCACCCGTCCGGAGCGCACAGGCTTCGGGCTCGGCGGGCGCGCCCTGGCGCCGTTCGTCGGCCGCGAGCGTGAACTAGCGGTCGTCGGCGACCAGCTCGCGCAGGCCGAATCGGGCCACGGGCAGATCGTCGCCGTCGTCGGGGAAGCCGGTGTCGGCAAGTCGCGTTTCGTCTACGAGCTGACGCGCGCCGATCGCGTCCTAGGGTGGCAGATTTTGAGCTGCAGGGCATTCTCATACGGACTCACCACACCGTCACTGCCCGTCGTCGAACTTCTCAAGACCCACTTCCGAATCGATGATGCGGACACCGGGTCGCAGATCCGCGAGAAGGTTTCTCAGAAAATCCTCCGACAAGGTGCCCGACTTGAGTCCCATCTGCCGGCACTGCTCGCGCTGCTCGACGTCTCAAGCGAGGATCCGCAGTGGAGCGCCCTTGAGCCGCCGCAGCGCCGCCAACGCGCTATCGACGCGGTCAAGCAGGTATTGCTGCAGGAGAGCCAAGCGCAGCCGCTGCTGGTAATCTTCGAGGACCTGCACTGGATCGACACCGAGACCCAGGGGCTGCTGGACAGCCTGGCTGAAAGCTTGCCGGCGGCGTGCGTCGTATTGCTCGTGACATATCGGCCGGAGTACCAACACCGGTGGGGCGCCAAGACCTACTACACCCAGCTCCGGATGGATCCGCTTACGGGCGAAAGCGCCGATGCGCTGCTGCAGCTGCTCGTGGGCGAAGATGCCTCGCTTCGACCCCTCAAGCGGCTGCTCATCGAGCGGACCGAGGGCAATCCCTTGTTCCTCGAAGAGAGCGTTCGGGCGCTGGCGGAGATGGGAACTCTGCAGGGCAACCGCGGGGCCTATCGGCTCAACGCGCCCGCCGCCAATCTCGACGTACCCGCAACCGTGCAAGCCATTCTGGCCGTTCGCATCGACCGGCTCTCAGCGGGAGACAAGCGTCTGCTGCAGGCGGGCGCGGTCATCGGCAAGGACGTCCCCTACTCGCTGCTGCAAGCCATCGCCGGGCTTCGGGAAGATGAACTCTCCAAGGGTCTTGCCGCCTTGAGGGGCGGAGAGTTCATCTACGAAGCCACCCAGTCTCCCGACCTCGCGTACACCTTCAAGCACGCCCTGACGCACGAGGTCGCCTACGGCGGTGTGCTGCCAGAACTGCGTCGCGACCTGCATCGCAGGATCATGGAGGCCATCGAACGGCTCTACGCTGAGCGGCTCGCGGAGCAACTCGAGCGACTCGGATATCACGCCTTCCGCGCCGACGCGTGGGACAAGGCGGTGGCGTATCTCCGCCAGAGCGGTGAAAAGGCCTACGGCCGTTCGGCAAACCGAGAGGCCGCGGCGTGGTTCGAGCAGGCGTTGGACGCGCTCTCGCATTGCCCCGAAGGCCCGGATTCGATTTCGCACGGCATCGATCTGCGCTTCGACCTGCGCGGCGCGCTGCATTCCCAAGGCGAGTTCAAGCGGATTCTCGAGATCCTGCAAGAGGCGCAACGGTTGGCCGAGCTGGCAGGCGACCGACAGCGGCTGGCCCGGAGTCTGAGCTACCTCGCTCTCACGTTCGCGTTTACGGGTGTGCCCGACCGCGCTCTGGCGGCGGGGCATCGCGCCCTGGAAATCGCGGAGCAGATGGGGGAGCGTGATCTTGCGGTCGCGGCCAATTGCGCGTTGGGACTCATCTATTTCCAGCGCGGTGATTTTCGGCGGTCTATGGATTTCAACAATAGCAACATCGAGGCCCTGCAAGGCGAGCTGGCCCGCGAGCGCTTCGGCATGCCGGTCTTTCCTGCTGTGTACTCCCGCCACCTTGCGCTGAAGTCGCTGGGTCCTCTGGGGGAGTTCGACGAGGCAATCACCCGAGCCGAGGAAGGATTCCAGATCGCCGAAGCCGTCGGCCATCCGGTCAGCCAACTCTATATGTATATGGCCAGTGGCTTTCTCCACGTATACCGAGGTCATTTCCCGGAAGCGATCCGTCTACTGGAGCATGGCCTGACGCTCTGCGAGACCACCGGTGCTCGGTTGATTTTCGCGTGGGTGGCCTCGTATCTCGGTTCGGCGTATGTGCATTCCGGGCGTATCTCCGAGGGTATTTCCTACCTCGAGCAGGGAGTCGACACCCTCACGACGCTGCGTGTCTTGCTACGGCGTTCGCTGGTGATCGGTTGGCTCGGCGAGGCGTATCTGTCCGCCGGCCGGATTGACGACGCGGCGGATTGCGCCGGAAAGGCGCTTGCTTTCGCCCGGGATCAGCAGGAGCGAGGAAACGAGGCGGACGCGCTCCGGCTCCTCGGCGATATCGCCCTATGGCGCGGTGGCCGCGAACTAGAGAGAGCGGCAGAGTCTTACCGTCACGCCATGGCCATTGCTGAGGATCTGGAGCTGCGTCCTCTGCTGGCGCGTTGTCACCTCGGCATGGGGAGAGTGCACATGCGAACGGACGATCCGGCGAGCGCACGAAAGCACTTGACCGCCGCTCTGGACATGTTTCGTGCGATGCAGATGCGATATTGGCCCGAAAACGTATTAGCGGAAATGGCGGAGCTGCCGGCGCAGGAGGTGAGGTTGTAGACCGGGGACAGACCGAAATCTACGAGGACCGAAGATGACGACGAAACAGGGAATGTGGGCTCATGAGCCCTTTCAGCCGATCCCAGTGTGCTGTCCCCGAAATAACTCGCCGTTCGTGGTGAGCTTTGTGTAGTTCCGTTCGGTCTGAGCTTGTCGAAGACCGAATGAAATAACAGCCTCCCCCGTGCAGAGCAGCACACCAGTTCGGCCAAGCAACGCCCCGTCACCGGATCACTTCATCGGCGCGTAGCAGTATCGATTCGGGAATGGTCAGGCCGAGGGCTTTCGCCGTCATAAGGTTCACGACGAGCTGATATTGGGTGGGTTGCTCGATCGGCAAGTCGGCAGGCTTGGCGCCTTTGAGGATCTTGTCCACGTAGTCCGCCGCACGACGATACATCACAGCGAGATCGGGCGAGTACGACATCAGTCCGCCCGCATCGACGAACTCGCGCATGAAGTAGATCGTCGGGAGCCGGTATTTTGCGGCAAGGGGTGGGACTTGCCCGGGGTGTGCCGTGATGGCGGGGGCCGGAAGCAGCAGAACCCCTTGGGCCTCTCGCCGCGCCTGCTCGAAGGCCCGATCGAGCGCTCCGGGCTCGCGCACCTCAATGATCCGGACCTTCAAGCCCCGCGTTGGCGCAACGGCTTCGAGGTCTTTTGCCAGCCCTTGGACCAGGGGGCTGTCCGGATTCACGATGACAGCGACGGTAGAAAGCCGGGGAACCGCATCCTGTAACAGCTCCAACCATTTGCCGGCCATCTCACCGGTCCATCCCAGCGATATTCCAGTCAGGTTGCTTCCAGGACGACCTAAGCTGGGCGCGAGGCCGCTGCGTACCGGATCGCCAATCGACGTGGCGACGATCGGGACCGTGCTGGTGGTCTTCTTAGCGGCGACCGCGGCTGGCGTACCCGAGGTGACGAGCACATCGACCTTGCGACCGAGCACATCGGCTATCAGCGCGGGGAGCCGGTCGATCCGGCCATTCGCCCAGCGCTCTTCGATGACAAGGTTCTGGCCTTCCACCCAGCCCAACTCGCGCAAACGTCCCCAGAATGCGATCACGCCGCGGTTGGTGGGCGAAGGCGACTGCGGAAGGACGAAGCCGACGCGAACGACTCCGGGCGCGGGCTCCGCAGCACGCGTGTGTGCGGAGCCGAGCATCGCCGCCGCGGCGACCAGGACGAGAAAGGCTGAGCACGTACCGCCCAGCCGACGCGCACGCATGAGGGCCTCCAAGGTTCGAGCGGTTTGCGAGGCTATGCCGGTGAGAATATGGATCAAACGGTACTGTCCGTCCTATGTCGCGTTCATGTCAAACGCTGAGGCCCAGCTTTCGGATACGACGACCAGGTACCCCTCTACGGCGCATTCGATCCCGCCACAATACCAGGCGATGACGTCACCATTTTTGAGTGGATCGCCTCATCGGTAAGCGATCTGTAACTGGGGGGCCAGTAACCTAGAATTCGTTCATACTTTTCCGGCGGCGGTTCTTCTGAGCTTCAGCCTTCGGAAGATGCTGACACGTCCGAGGGAGGATGCGCTATGTCTGATGATCTGGTTCCCTTGGTCACAAACGCACTGAGGGCGGTGGCAGCACTCGGCACAGCCGCATACGGGCTGTTTGATGCCTCGAAGGCTTTTGGCGGAGGTGCGACCAACGCCGGTTTCAGGTTCATTCGCGATGCCGCACAACCATTCATCCAGGGGGAACCAGGGTCGACAGCGGATTCCCAGGCATTCGGTCCACAGCAGACCCTGACTTAACACTCAATGAAAGGCACGTGTTGTTAGTGATGAGCAAGCCGGAGGGCCGGGTCGTCCAGAGCCGATCAGGCAACGATCTCAGTGAAGCATGAGCAATCGTGGTAGTCGCTTGGGGATTACCTCGATGCTACACACAGATGGGAGGCGGGTAACCGCTAGAACAGCGGCAGCAGTGGCGGGAAGCCTGCACAATCCGTATGCGATCTGTAAGTTCATGCTGAGTATGCTATCTAATGCCGCGCGCGCCGTCTGATTCGGAGAGACTTGTTTTAGTCGCTGCGTGTGGCATGCGTGACACAGTGTTGCGAGCCAAAACCATTGGCAGCTGGAGGGATGGGATGACGATGATCGAACGTTCCGGCGTGCTCGTGCTCGTGACGGTCCTGTTCGTAGGGTGCGCCAGTACCAACGTCAATCGCGCGAAAGACGTGTCTTCGGCGGGCATTCACTACGCGCAAACGACCTCTGACGTAGTTGGTGTGGCCATCGACTCGATCATCGACACGGACAGCGAAACCCAGGTCCGAATCAAGCCACGGTCGACTGAGACGTTCAGCGCCGACGAGCGAAAGAAGCAACTCAAGGATTCAGACGAGGGGCTGATCCGCAGTGTTGTTTACTACGACAAGCTAAGAAGCTCGATTGGCACGCTGGGAGCCTATTTTCAAGCTCTACAGGCGCTCGCGGACGGCTCCCAGGCCGACGCCACCCAAGCGGCGGTCACCACCCTCGCCGACCGCGTCAATTCACTGAACGGCGCTCTGGAAGCCGGGGGTCCCAACACGCCAAAACCGCTGCTGAGCGATGACCAAAAGAACGCGCTGGCGGGCTTGAGCAATGTAGTCGCGAAGCAGGTTCATGGCGCGGTCGTCGGGCAGGCCCTCGCGCGCGATGCTCCGATCATTGGTAAGGCTATCCTGCTTCAGCAGCGCGTTTTGGTCCAGGCTGAAACGGACATCTCGGCGGGGATGAAGCTGGCAAACGATAAATTCTATCTAGATAAGGTACTCAAGCCGTACCAGACGGCAACCATGGACTCGGCCTGGGTGGACGACCGGCGCACGTATATCAAGGTCGCCGCCCTGGGTCAGACGCTCGAGACTGTAAAGTCTGCGCAGGCAGCCTCGAAGCAAATGGAAGCCGCCTGGCGAAAGATCCTAAGCGGCGACTACAACGTTGCGGAGATCAACGCCATGCTCCGTGAGACCGACGAGCTACTTGCAGCCGTGGTCAAGCTGAAGACAGCGGAAAAACCGAAGGCGGCAACACCATAGCGAACACCAGGAGCGAACTATGGCAAAAGCAAGTAAACCGGCAAAGAAGCCGGCAAAGAAACTCCCCGTAACTAAACGTCGGGCTGCGCCTACCAGGGGAGCAGCAACAAGAAGTGTGCAGGCCGACGACAACACAATTGCGTCGCTGCAGACGCTCCAGGACAATCTTCAAGCGACCCGAAGGAAGCTCTTGCAGATAGACCCAGACACACTGGATGACGCACAGCACAAAGACTGGAGTGACCAGATCTTCCAGGTAAGCTTAGCAATTAGTGCCGTGCGCAATGCTCTGCTCGGCGCGATTTCGGCAGCATTTGACGCAGAGCTCCCCTCCATTGAGAAAGCCACTGGGAAGCTGACGGATGATCTATCGAACTTGCAGACATCGGTCGACATAATAAACGCGATTGGCTCAGCGCTCGCAATCATCGCGAGTATCGCAGTCCTGGCAGCGTAGGTCTGACGTTCCTCCAGAATTTCACTACAGTTTGGAACTGGAGTAAGGTAGCTGCGCAGGCTCCTTGGGAGAAAGGAGAAGCGCATGAAGCGGTCGCGGTACACCGAAGAGCAGATCATCTATGCCCTGCGCCAGGCGGAGTCGGGCATCACGGTGAGCGATGTCTGCTGGCAGATGGGCGTATCGGAAGCCACGCTCTACCTCTGCGAAGAAGAAGTACGCGCATCTTAGAGTGAGCGACCTGCGCAAGCTACAGTCCTCCCGGGACTGGCTAGCGGTCATTGCTCTAGCGAGCTAATCAAGTGCTTCAACTTCAGCACATCTGTCCCGTATTGCTCCGGATCAGTCGTCGCAAAACGCTCATAAATCGAGAGGGATTCCTGGAATACGGCGCGTGCCTCGTCCATGCGATGTTGATCGCTGTGCAGGACGCCGAGATTTCTGAGGAGCGTGGCCACGTACGGCAGATAGGTCTGCGGGTTGGTCTTGGCCAGCCCCCGATAGATCTGCAGCGCCTCCTCGTAGGCCGCGCGCGCTTCGTCCATGCGGTTCTGATCGCGGTTCAGGAGGCCGAGATTGTTCAGCGTCATGGCCACGTCCGGCAGATGGGTCTGCGGGTTGGTCTTGGCCAGGCCTCGATGGATCTGCAGGGACTCGTCGTAGGCCGCGCGCGCCTGGTCCATGCGGTTCTGCGCGCGGTGCAGGTTCCCAAGATTGTTTAGCGTCCTGGCTACGCGCGGTAGATATGTCTGCGGGTTAGTCTGGGCCAGGTGCCGGCGAATTTGCAGGGCCTCCTCGTAGGCCGCGCGCGCCTCGTCCATGCGGTTCTGATCGCGGTACAAGAGGCCAAGATTGTTGAGGAGCGTGGCCACGTACGACAGATAGGTCTGCGGGTTGGTCTTGGCCAGGCCTTGATAGATCTGCAGGGCCGCCTCGTAGGCCGCGCCCGCTTCGTCCATACGCTTCTGAACGCTGTGCAGGATGCCGAGATTGTTGAGCGTCATGGCCACGTCCGGCAGATAGGTCTCCGGGTTGGTCTTGGCCAGGTCCCGGCGGATCTGCAGGGCCTCCTCGTAGCCCGCGCGCGCCTGGTCCATGCGGTTTTGATCGCGCTGCAGGTTGCCGAGATTGTTGAGTAGCGTGGCCACATACGGCAGATAGCTCTGCGGGTCCGTCTTGGCCAGGCCCCGATAGATCTGCAGGGCCTCCTCGTAGGCCGCGCCCGCCTCGTCCATGCGATTCTGAGCTCTGTGCAGCTGGGCAAGGTTGTTGAGCGTCATGGCCACGTCCGACAGATAGGTCTGCGGATCGGTCTTGGCCAACCCCCGAGAGATCTGCAGCGCCTCCTCGTAGGCCGCGCCCGCCTCGTCCATGCGGTTTTGAGTGTTGTGCACGTTACCGAGATTGTTGACGAGCGTCGCCACGTACGGCAGATAGGTCTGCGGGTTGGTCTTGGCCAGGCCCCGATAGATCTGCAGCGCCTCCTCGTAGGCCGCGCGCGCCTCGTTCATACGGTTCTGATCGTTGTGCAGGATGCCAAGATTGTTGAGCGTCCTGGCGACTCGCTCCGGGTCCTTTGACCGGCGTGCAATCTCCAGCGCGCGCTCGTAGGCCTGTCGCGCCAGCCCAAATCGGTTCAGATTCTGAGCAAAATAGGCATAGTCAAACTGCGCATCGAAGCTGTCCGGGGCGATCTTCGTCGCCTCTTCGTAGGCATTGGCCGCCTCGTCGAAGCGAAACTTCAGCACCAGCAGCTGCCCCCGGAGCCGGTAACTGCTCGCCACAGCCTCCAACTCGCGCTGCGCTTCAACTTGCTTCTTGCGCGCCTCCTGGGCTCGGCGCTTCAGCTCGGCATCATTGAGCAGGGCTAGCGCCTCATCGATGCGTCCCTGCAAAAATACACTCAACGCCTCTTGATGCAGATCAGAACGCTGCTCAGGCTTGACCGCGGCAGCATCTTGCGCAAACCGATCCGCTGCCGCGCGCGCCTGGTCGCGCTCCTCGCGCAGCTGCGCCATCGCTTTGGCATCGGCCTGCTGCCGCGCTTCCAGCTCCTGCACCTTGCGTCGGTAGGTCTGCTCCGCGGCTTCCTCTCCTCTGACCCGGTAGAACGTGCGCGCCCATTGCTCGCGTTCGGCCTCCTTGCTCAGCAGAATGACCAGCACCTGCGCGTCCGAATCCTTGGGCAGAGTCACCTTCAGATTGATGTCGTTGACCACCACCAGTCCTACCTTGTTGATCTGTAGCGTCACCACGTCCCCTGGGTCCTTCTTGGGGAACACCAGTATGAAGGTGCCATCGACTTTGCTTTCTGTGCGGTTGGCGCTCTGCCCCACCGGCTCTACGCTTGCCTTCTCAATCCCGCTCCCGCCCAGCTTGTCGCGCAACACCACACCATTGAGCGTGGCCGCGGCGTTCACGTCAGAGGCTAGCAAGGCAAGCACCAGCGCTGCCAGGCTACCCGGAGCACGTGGACTTTGATTCATCGTGCCTTCCTGAGTGTCATTACTAGATCTCCAGACCCGAGAATCCCGATGTCACTTTCCGGAGCGTAACGGGGCAAGCCACCGACTGTAACATTCACTTTGTCGCCGGGGAGACCGCGCAGGCTGAAAGTCGCACGTCCTGTGGGGCCAGTTGTCGTCGACTGGTTCAGATCCGGGAGACTGACCACCGCGCCTTCCACCGGACCCTTTGCATCTCTCACCTGTATACCTAGCTTTACTAGCGCCGGACGCACCTTGAGGTACATCGGGGCCTCGGTCAGCTCTCGGCTTTTCTCTCCGACCAGCTCGTATCCTGGAGCGTCTACGTCAACGGGCACGGTCTGCCCACGAAAAGAGGGCAGGATGGATTGAAAGCGGGCTTCACCCTTGTCACCGATTCTTTCCCGCTTCCGGTCTTGGCCCAAATCCATCGACACCCAGCCGCTGTCGCGCAGCACCAAATCGTGAGACCCTGCTTCACCGTGCACAAACGCAGTCACTGAAAACGGCGAGGGATTGGGTACCAACTCGAACCCTCCAATGACGACCAGGACAAACGCTACGATGGGCCCGCCTAGCTCAAGCGTGCCACCGTAGACTTGTCCGGTGTACGCAGCATAGGAACGGACCACGCCGAATAGAAACACTGCGGCGGACAAGCCCAAGGGCAACAGGGTGACATAGAACAAACGGCCCTCCAGTCCGAGCTTAACCGCCCAGTCGCCCTTGAATACGAGCAGCAGCAGTACCGCTATGCCACACAGAAAGGAGACAAATGCCAGCAGAGCGAAGGTCCATATCGAACCGGACGAGGCGTCTCCTTGGGCTGGGACACTGGGGTTTCTGTTGGCCCGACAGGCGCCTAGGAGAGCTTCGAAGGAGGCTGGGCTGTCTGCCTCAAAATCGATTGGCTGGAGTTGTCTGAGTGTGTCGGGCAACTCGCATGCCTGCAGCAGTACCGGCACGATTCTGCGCCCCTCATCGTTCAAGCTACGGAACAGCGTCGTCGCACGCTCAAGCTCATTCCAACTCGGGTCTGTCGCGGACTTTGAGAGACAAAGGATCAACGTTCGGGACAATCGTAACCCTTGGTCGATCCTCTCGCGAATGTTGTCACCGGCGTTAATTTCCCAGTCGTCGAACCAAACACGTACGCCGGCGCCACGCAACCGTTGCGCTAGACGCGATGCGACAGGCTTGTTTTGTGGGTGATATAGCAGGAACACATCGTACGCAAACCCGTCCACACCTGTTTCCATTGTTCAGCTCCTCCCCAACTAGTGCTGCCTTGATCGCGACGCGCTGGCACCATTACAGTCATACGCTTCCGGTGCGAAAGAGGTATGCAATCCGCATGATGTCGGAATCATCAACGCGGCATGGCGTTTGTTCTGGCCAAATTCCTGCTGTAGGGTGAGTTACTACAGCACGAAGCCAAGCAGTTGTCGCAATTTCGCCACGTCTGCCCCGTATTGCGCGGGGTCAGTCGTCGCAAAACGCTCATAGATTGAGAGAGATTCCTGGAACGCAGCGCGCGCCTCGTCCATGCGGTTCTGAGCGCTGAGTAGGATGCCGAGATTGCTGAGGAGCTTCGCCACGTACGGCAGATAGGTCTGCGGGTTGGTCTGGGCCAGGCCCCGGTGGATCCGCAGCGCCTCCTCGTAGGCCGCGCGCGCCTCGTCCATGCGGTTCTGAGCGCTGTACAGGACGCCAAGATTGTTGAGCGTCATGGCCACGCCCGGCAGATAGGTCTGCGGGTTGGTCTTGGCCAGGCCCCGATAGATCGGCAGCGCCTCCTCGTAGGCTACGCGCGCCTCTTCCATGCGGTTCTGAGCGCGGTGCAGGAGGCCGAGATTGTTGAGTGTCTCGGCCACGTACTGCAGATAAGTCTCCGGGTTGGTCTTGGCCAGGCCCCGGCGGATCGGCAGCGCCTCCTCGTAGGCCGCGCGCGCCTCGTCCATGCGGTTCTGAACGCTGTGCAGGAGGCCGAGATTGTTGAGCGTCGCGGCCACGTCCGGCAGATAAGTCTCCGGGTTGGTCTTTGCCAGGCCCCGGCGGATCTGCAGCGCCCCCTCGAAGGCCGTGCGCGCCTCGTCCATGCGGTTCTGATCGCTGTGCAGGATTCCGAGATTGTTGAGAAGCGTCGCCACGTACGGCAAATAGGTCTCCGGGTGGGTCTTGGCCAGGCCCCGGTAGATCTGCAACGCCTCCTCGTAGGCCGCGCGCGCCTCGTCCATGCGGTTCTGATCGCGGTGCAGGATGCCGAGATTGTTGAGCGTCATGGCCACGTCCGACAGATAGGTCTGCGGGTTGGTCTGGGCCAGGCCCCGGTGGATCCGCAGCGCCTCCTCGTAGGCCGCGCGCGCCTCGTCCATGCGGTTCTGAGCGTGGTGCAGGTTGCCGAGATTGTTGAGCGTCATGGCCACGTCCGGCAGATAGGCCTGCGGGTGGGTCTTGGCCAGGCCTCGATAGATCGGCAGCGCCTCCTCGTAGGCTGCGCGCGCCTCGTCCATGCGGCTCTGATGGCGGTGCAGGAGGCCGAGATTGTTGAGCGTACCGGCCACGTCCGGCAGATAGGTCTGCGGGTTGGTCTGGGCCAGGCCCCGGCGGATCTGGAGCGCCTCCTCGTAGGCCGCGCCCGCCTCGTCCATGCGGTTCTGAACATCGTGCAGGACGCCGAGATTGTTGAGCGTACCGGCCACGTCCGGCAGATAGGTCTGCGGGTTAGTCTGGGCCAGGCCCCGATAGATCTGCAGCGCCTCCTCGTAGGCCGCGCGCGCCTCGTTCATGCGGTTCTGATCGTTGTGCAGGATGCCAAGATTGTTGAGCGTCCTGGCGACTCGCTCCGGGTCCTTTGACCGGCGTGCAATCTCCAGCGCGCGCTCGTAGGCCTGTCGCGCCAGCCCAAATCGGTTCAGATTCTGAGCAAAATAGGCATAGTCAAACTGCGCATCGAAGCTGTCCGGGGCGATCTTCGTCGCCTCTTCGTAGGCATTGGCCGCCTCGTCGAAGCGAAACTTCAGCACCAGCAGCTGCCCCCGGAGCCGGTAACTGCTCGCCACAGCCTCCAACTCGCGCTGCGCTTCAACTTGCTTCTTGCGCGCCTCCTGGGCTCGGCGCTTCAGCTCGGCATCATTGAGCAGGGCTAGCGCCTCATCGATGCGTCCCTGCAAAAATACACTCAACGCCTCTTGATGCAGATCAGAACGCTGCTCAGGCTTGACCGCGGCAGCATCTTGCGCAAACCGATCCGCTGCCGCGCGCGCCTGGTCGCGCTCCTCGCGCAGCTGCGCCATCGCTTTGGCATCGGCCTGCTGCCGCGCTTCCAGCTCCTGCACCTTGCGTCGGTAGGTCTGCTCCGCGGCTTCCTCTCCTCTGACCCGGTAGAACGTGCGCGCCCATTGCTCGCGTTCGGCCTCCTTGCTCAGCAGAATGACCAGCACCTGCGCGTCCGAATCCTTGGGCAGAGTCACCTTCAGATTGATGTCGTTGACCACCACCAGTCCTACCTTGTTGATCTGTAGCGTCACCACGTCCCCTGGGTCCTTCTTGGGGAACACCAGTATGAAGGTGCCATCGACTTTGCTTTCTGTGCGGTTGGCGCTCTGCCCCACCGGCTCTACGCTTGCCTTCTCAATCCCGCTCCCGCCCAGCTTGTCGCGCAACACCACACCATTGAGCGTGGCCGCGACGCAGATATCAGTCGATAGACAGACCAAAATGCCGCAGCCAAACAGGCTGCTTATCCAACGGAAAGAGTCCATCATGACAAGCTCCGTGTCAAACAAAGCCCAAATGCCATCATCATTGGGTAACTCTTAAGCATCCCGTGCTGCATCGGCCAAGAGGCGGATGTACGACGCTAACAGTATGACAGGATGTTGCAGGCTCAGATGTGCGCCTGCGAGCGCTCCGTGTTGCCAAGGGCGCGCCTTCGGAGCGCCTTGGCTATCAGGCTTCGGACACGAAACGGGTAGGGCTAGACCTATCCGCCGGAAGGCGGCTCGCGGTGTCGCGCGCGCTCTGGCAATAAGCAGCGTCAAAAGTGCAGTGTAGGACGGCGGCACTTACAGATCGATTACCGATTGACAGCATATCCAGGTTCGAGGAATGACTTAGCCTCCGCCTTCGTCGAAATGACTTCTAGCCGAAGAATCACTCCGGCCCTGTTGCTGGTTATCAGGTCTGGGGGAAAGTCGATACTGAAGCATTTTTCGCGGGCATAGCACCCGCATAGCTCCCAAAATGATCAAGGGCTCGCACGTGGTGCAAGCCCTTGATCATGTGGCGCACCCGGCAGGACTCGAACCCACCCTAAGACTGGCCCTTCATGGGTGGGCGATGAAGTCGGTCCGGCCGCCATCGACGGTGAGAACTTGCGCGGTGATGAAACCAGCTTGCTCGGAAACGAGGAAGGAAGCAGCGGCGGCGATGTCGTCTGGGGTGCCGACGCGGCGCATCATGGCCTTCGCGGCAATCGCGTCGAAGTCGGCGCCGCTTTGACTGGCCATGTCGGTAGCGATAAACCCTGGGGCGATTGCGTTCACGGTGATGCCGTGGGGGCCGAGATCGAGGGCGAAGCGGCGGGTGAGGCTGATGACCGCGGCCTTGGTGGCAGAGTAGAACGTGGTACCCGGCGTGCTCATGCCGAGGCCCGCGACGGATGCGACGTTGACGATGCGGCCCCAGCGGCGCGCTTTCATGTCCGCGACGACTGCGCGAGTCACGCGAACGAGGCCGTCGACGTTGACGTTGCGCATGCCGTCCATCTGCGAGAAATCGAAATCGGCGAGGTCGCCCTTGCGGAAGACGCCGGCATTGTTGACCAGGATATCGATGGGGCCGAGGGCTTGGCGCGCGGTCTCCGCGAGTCGGGTGCAATCGGCGGCGACAGCAACGTCGGCCGCGATGGCAACTGCCCTGCCGCCAGCGCGCGTGATTGCTTCGACGACTTCTTCCGCCTGGTCTCGCCTCTCGCGGTAATTGACGGCGACTGCGGCGCCATCGCGAGCAAGACGAAGAGCGATGGCGCGGCCGATGCCGCGGGAAGATCCGGTCACTAGAGCGACTCGATTGGTCATGGGGTATCTCGATCAGATGCCGTTCATGTTTCGACTCCGCTACGCTACGCTCAACACGAACGGGCCAACATCTTTCCTTTCTGGGATGCCATTCAGTTGGCAGACTCGGGCCAGATCAGGGTGATCTCTTGAGATCCTTTGTTCTTGGCCCGCAACGACTTGCTCAGGACATGGCCCGCCAACTTCGGCGCGCACGGTATAGCGTCCCGGAGGCAACTTCAGAAAAAGTAACGGGCCATCGGTCTTGATGTCGAGCACTACGCGCTTCTTGGCATCGGATATTCTCACCGGGACAGCACCCAGGAACGCGGCACTTGGTTTCCGTGCCACAGCCAGGACCAGCCTCACGTTGTAGCGCGAGGCGACCGCGCGCATAGCGTCGGCCGCGTCCTTGCCTATCCCGCCGCTGATCCACGTAACAGCGCCTCTATGCTGCTCCCGCGGCAAAGGAGCCTTGGATTGGGCCCACGTCTGTGTCGAAGTGGAGAGCGCGGACGCAAGGGCGACCGCCAAAGCGAAATTCATCGTCTTCATGGATTTGGCTCCCTGCTCTAGTAGGGTCATGGTGGTTCCTTTTTTCGGCCGCCGTTCATGCTTCGACGGGCTCATGCATCGAAAGCTCAGCAGAACGGACTATGTGCTTTGCCCCGCTTCGACTCCGCCCCTACCGGCTTACGCCCGGCGACGTTGAGCAAGTGCGGTTCAACGGATCGTAACGGTCAGTCGATACGTGGCATTGCCCCGCGTCGAGCCTACGACAACGACATAGACACCCGATGTCGGAAGCGCTCCGGCCCACTGCGCCGCGTCGTCGCCTTCTCCTGCGCCGGGGAGCGTGTTTCCGGACATGTGCAAAACCGAATCGCGCATCTCTTGCTTAGCGCCCGGGGCATACACTTGAACGACGGCATTCTTCTCAGTGCTGACGATGCGGAGCGACATGTGTTGACCCTCGCGCGCCTCTATTGAATACAACGCCCTTTCGCCTCTTACCACTGCACCGCGCACCTCTGCGCTCGAAGCCCCTCGCGCGAACTGGATCCTCTTGATCTCTTCGGCCTTCTGCGAGGGCTCCGCAATGCCGATCCATGCAAAAGACGCCAACGCAAGCGCAAACCACGCGCAAGTGGCGCGCGCCGAAATGGGATTCAGTTTGGCCAACATTTCCGAGCTCCGGTCAAAGCTTGAAAAAGAACTTGGCACGCCGCAGGTACGCCTTGCGATCGTGCAACCCGTTCAATCCACCGTTCACCACTTGGGTGATCCCGACGATGTCATCGGCGTCTGCGAGGGCGTTAAGGTTCTTGGTGTCCCAAAACCAGCATGCGACATCAACGGCGAGAGAGGGGACGCTAGCGACTTGGGTCGGGTTGTCGCCGTCGGTGAGATTCTTGCCAATGTTCGTGCCGTACGCCACGTAGTTGTTCCGTCCAGTAAGCTGGATCAAGCCACGACCCTTGAAGCGCTTGCCATCTCCAGGCTGTGTGTTGCCGAGGTCAGCCCGCCCTTCGTAGGCTGCACCGCTGGCGACTTCCTCCGCATAGACGAAAGCCATGCTCTCGTGCCCTAGCTGCGCGAGAAAATGAGCCTGCCGTAACGTCGACCCAATGCCTCGTTTTGCCATCCCGGCTTGTAGATGCGGCAGATAGAGGCGGATCTTGGCCGAAGTCGCAAGCGGCATAATCCCTCTCAGCATCAACTCAAGATTAGGCGAATTCGGAGAGAAGGTCGGAAGCCCAGCACGCAAGGCTGCGAGCGTGCGGCCGCCTATATCGATCCGTCCATCTGGCTTAGGCTGACTTCAATACACGCGACTGGAACTCGCGGATGGCGTCTTTTGTATCCCGTCCGATCGAGCCGTCGACCTCGACTGCGCGCAGCGGGACGGGTCTATTGAAGTTGAGCAGAACCTGGACGATCACAACATCATCGCGTGAGTTGACCCCATTGTCTCCGACAGATTTGTCCAGGCACATCAGGTCCTCCTGCCCGAATAGGGCATGTCTCTGAACTGCCCCTTTAGGGGAGGTTAGCCATGACTCGGTAGGATGATCCTGCATTACTGTACTTGCAACAGAACATCGAGATCGTTCGCTCCGCGCAAACAGCATCTGGAGGTTCGACGGCCGCTTCGACTCCGCCCTTGAGGCCATGCTTAGCGCGAACGGCGTCTGAATAGTCGGCGAGGCTTCGAGTCCCACTCGCCCCCTCACCCCAACCCTCTCCCGCGAGGGGAGAGGGGGTTTATTTACTACTTCTCCCGCGAGGGACGAGGGAGTCAACCGTTGATCGTATCGACGATGCCTTTCAACGTTCGATAGCCTTTCTGCGCGTACTCGTAGCTGGGTGCGACAGCGGGGTCTTGCTCGGCTTCGACCACCAGCCAGCCCGAGTAACCAGTACGGGCGAGCGTGCGCAGGACTGCAGTTGAAGTCGATTGCCCCGTCCCCCGGAACCGTGAATGCGCCTTTCAACACCGACTGCAGGAAGCTCCAACCGTTGTCGCGGGCGAGCTTCAGGACCTGTGGGCGGATGTCTTTGCAGTGGACGTGGCAGACGCGGGCGATGTGCTTTTCGAGCACTGCAACGACGCCTTCCGCTCCGGCACCTGCGAATGCCATGTGTCCGGTGTCGAACAGCAGTCCGACCTCGTTGCCGGTCAAGCGCATCAAGGTGTCGACGTTGTCTGGCGTTTCGCAGTAGGCGCCCATGTGGTGGTGGTAGCCGAGCCGCACGCCGCGCGTGAGCAGATGACGGCCGAAAGCGGTGAGGCGCTCCCCGTAGGCTTTCCAATCCGACTCGCTGGCGAATTGCGGGCGCTTGAACAGCGGCGTATCGATCTCGCCCTGGATGCTGTCCTGGACCTCGCCATAGACCATCACCTTCGCGCCGTTTTTGGCGAGCAATTCCAGGTGCGGTCCGACGGCGCGGATCTCTTCTTCGACCGAGCGTTTCGCGAGCCGGCCGGAATACCAACCCGACACGCACGCCAGGCCGAACTCGCCGAGCTTCGCTTTCAGCGCCGCGGGCTCCTTCGGGAACTTGTTTCCGAGCTCGAAGCCTTCGTAGCCGATCTCCTTGCCTTCCGAGAGCGCGGTCTCCAGCTTGGTATCGCCGCCGAGCGAGGGCAGATCGTCGTTCATCCAGCCGATCGGGTTGATGCCGATGCGCACGTCGAATCTTGTTTGCCATCTTCACACCCGCTGAGCTTGCTTCGCCTCCGCGTAGGCCGCGCGGGCGGTGCGCACGGTTTCGCGCTCGGAGACTTCGGGCACGCCGACCTCCCACCAGGCGCCGCCGTCTTCGGTGGTCTGGTTCGGATCGGTATCGATGACGATCACGGTGGTGCGGTCAGCCGCTCGAGCACGCTTCAGCGCCTGCTCGAGCTCCGCCACCGACCGGGGATGCTCCGAGAGGCAGCCGAGACTCTTCGCATGCATCGCGAAGTCGATCTCCGCGAGGCCTTGCGGGCCATGGCGGGAGTCTTTGAGGAGATTGTTGAACGGTGCGCTACCACAGGCCTGCTGCAGTCGATTGATGCAGGCGTAGCCGCGGTTGTCGAGCAAGACCACGACGAGCTTCTGTCCGAGCGACACCGAGGTGGCCAGCTCGCTGTTCATCATCAGGTAGGCGCCATCGCCTACCAGCACGACCACTTCGCGCTCCGGCTTCGCCAGCTTCACGCCCAGCGCACCGGCGATCTCGTAGCCCATCGTGGAGTAGCCGTATTCGAGGTGATAGGCACCGGGCGCGCCGGCGCGCCACAGCTTGTGCAGCTCGGCCGGCAAGGTACCGGAGGCACCCACGACAATATCGGTCCCCGGCGAACTCTCGTGCGAGCGTTGCACCGCACCGATCACGTCGGCCTCGTAGGGCAGCTTGCCGCCGCGCTCGCCGTCCTTGCGCGAGGTCAGCGCGGCGAGGCGTGTGCGCCAGGCGGCGCCGAGTTGTTTCGCCTGCGCCGTCCAGGCTTCCTCCGCTCGCCACTGTGCGGCCGCTCCCGACAAGGCGCGCAGGCCTTGGCCTGCATCGGCGATGAGCGACACGCCGCGCAGCCTCACGGCATCCAGCGCGTTGACGTTGATGCCGACCACTTTGGTTTTGGCGAACAGCGCATTCGATCCCGTAGTGAAATCCTGCAGGCGGGTGCCGACCGCGAGGATCAAATCGGCCTCGCGCGCAAGCGCGTTCGCCGCCGGCGAGCCCGTGACCCCGATCGAACCCATCTGCAGTGGGTGATCCCACGGGAGCGACGACTTGCCGGCTTGCGATTCCGCTACGGGCACGCCGTGACGCTCGACGAACGTGCGCAGCGCATCGGTGGCTTGTGCGTACAGCACACCACCGCCTGCGATGAGTACCGGGCGCTTGGCCGCGCGGATCATCGTCGCCGCGCGCTCGAGCTCGACTGCATCCGGGGGCGGGGCGCGGAAGGTCAGCTTTTCCGGGTCGAAGAAGTCGGCGGGATAGTCGTAGGCGGCGGCTTGAATGTCCTGCGGGAGTGCGAGCGTCACCGGGCCGCACAGTGCCGGATCGGTCAGCACCGCGATCGCGCGCGGCAGCGTGCTGAGCAGCTGCTCCGCTGTGACGATGCGGTCGAAGTAGCGCGATACCGGTTTGAAGCAGTCGTTGGCCGAGACGCCGCCGTCGTGGAAGTCTTCCACTTGCTGCAGCACCGGGTCCGGTGCGCGCGAGACGAAGATGTCGCCCGGCAGCAGAAGCACGGGCAGTCGATTGACGTGTGCGACCGCGGCGGCGGTGACCAGGTTGGTTGCGCCTGGGCCGATCGAGGTGGTGACGGCCATGATGCGGCGGCGGAAGTTCGCCTTTGCGTATGCGGTGGCAGTGAGCGCCATCGCCTGCTCGTTGTGCGCGCGGTAGGTGGGCAGCCACTCGCGGTGCGTGTACAACGCCTCGCCGATCGCGGCGACGTTGCCATGGCCGAAGATGGCCCAGACTCCCGCGCAGTAAGGCACTTGCCGGCCGTCTACTTCGACGCGGTAGGAGGCAAGCTTCTTGATGAGCGCTTGCGCCATGGTGAGGCGGAGGGTTTTGGTCATGGGTACCTCGGTCTGTTAGGGACGTCGTTGCGGCGCAATACATCCTGGACCCGCCTCGGATCAAGTCCGGGGTGACGGCGGCGGGATGACATGTGGGATGGTAGCGCAGGGATGACCGCTGTGCGATGGTAGCGCCGGGAGTGACGACCGTGCAGGGCAATGCCACAGGCCTAGCGCCACCCCGAGTGGGCGCCTATCATTCTTCGAGCGGGGACAATCGCGCCAAACAACAACGAGGGGGAGATATGAAATCAGAACGGGCGACTCATCCGGTCGACGGTTCGTCTGCTGGTTGCTGTGGGGCTGCTCGCTAGCGCAGGACTGCTGCACGCCGGGGACTATTGCTGCGTGTGCAAGGGGCAAACGGCGGGCAAGAGCATCAACGCGTCCAACCGGGCGGTCGCTGTCGGTCAGTGCAGCCTGGAGTGCGGCAACTTCACGAATGTCTCTTCCGGCAAGTGCGCAGAGCCGGCGCCGGCGGCAACACCAACGCCAGCGCTACGCCGCGTCCGCGACACCGACACCGTCTGCTGCCGGCGGCGTCGTGCTGGCGTATCAATCCGCGGATTGTTCGGGCACTCCGATCCGCGTGACGGCTTCGACCGCGCGTGTCGCCCAATCGGGCGTCCTCTCTTTTCAGGTGGAGTCAGGTGCTTCCGCCAGCGCGTATGAAAAGGCTGACTATGCTGGCCGTGGCACCGCGCCGGTAGCGCCGACCCTCTGCGTGTCACCGGGGTTCGAGATTCTGAGCATTCAGATGCAGTAGGGCACTCACTTCCCCCTTTGAAAAAGGGGGATCGAGGGGGATTTGATCTTCCGCGGCTAAATCCCCCCTGCCCCCCTTTGCCAAAGGGGGGTAGATCCTCGGCCGTTTGACCGCATCAATCCCGACTGGCATTCTTGCGGGCCCGAAGGGCGGCCGCTGTGAATATTCACGCTCCCGCGCGGTAATTCTCACGCGACTTCGAACACTCGTCCGAGTAGGTTGAGATTGTCACGGATGTTTCGTGATCGACGAGAGAGTGAGGAGGCAGCGATGAAGACCGTTGCTATCGTAAAGATCATCTGGATCGCCACTGTGTTCGCCACTTCCGCGCTGGTGAGTCAAGCTCTCGTGGACAGCAGGAACCCGGCGCCGATCGTATCTCGAGCAGGGTGAGCGCTCGCCATCCGACGCAGGCACCGAGCCCCCGCGGGGCTATGCGATGGGAGGTAGCGAGCTGGTGGTCGCCTGGTCGTCTTGGGACGCGGCGCTGTAAGCGTCTCCCTCGCGCCCCCTCACCCGCAGCCCTCCCCCGCAAGCGGAGGAGGGAGACTCCTTGCCTACGTTTTGTAGTAACGTCGTGCGCGCTGCTCCGCGCGCGCAGCAGCGGCCTGGGGCGTCGCCTGCCCCGAAGCGACTTCAGCCACCATGTTGACGATGATGAAATCGGCCAGGCTCGCAGCCGATGCCGCGTCCACTTTGCCGGCGTAGCCGATATGCAGGCTCAAGCCTGGGCCGTCGCGGAAGGGCGTGTGCTTGGGATCGTCGACCCAGATCCGGTTCGCTTCGTAGGCCCGCAACGACTGCGAGAAGTAGCCGAGCGACGCTGTCTGCCAAGTGTCGTACTGCTCCCGTTCCAGCATGAAGCGCAGGTACTCGCGCGCCGCATTGGGATATTTCGTGTATTTGAAGATCCAGGCGGGCGTGAAGATGGCGAGCTCGGTCGGACGGCCAACGGGACCGATCGGCAGGTGCGCATGCTGGATGTCGGCTGCGAGCGCCTTCATCTCCGGGTCATTGGAAGTCTTCGCCGAGTAGTAGATCGAGATCCCGTTGTAGGTGAGGCTGATCTGCCCGGCGAGGAAGGCTTTGTTGTTGTTGGGATCGAGCCACGAAAGCGTTCCGGGGACGAAGGTCGCGCTGAGCCGTTTGGCGTACTCCAGCGCCGCGATCGTCTCTTTCGAGTTGATCGCCACGCGGTTGCGCTCGTCCACGAGTCGGCCGCCATGCGCCCAGACCACCCAGTGGCACCAGGTGGTGGCGTCCCCCGTCGCATTGCCCAAGGCCAACCCAGGAGGCGTTCCTCGTGCCTTGAGCGCCTGACACAACTGCAAGAAGCCGGTGAGGTCGCGCGGCATGGCGCTGAAGCCCGTGGCTTTGATCATGCTTTCGCGATAAACCAGGCACTCCGTGATGAACCCCATGCCCACTGCGATCCAGCGGCCATCGAACTCGCAATAGGGCTTGACCGCGTCGTACCAGCCGCCGTACTTGCTGCCGAGATAGTTCGCGAGCTCGGTCAAGTCCAGACATTTGTCCGGATAGAGTTGCGCGTTGCCGAAGTTGCCCATGAGGACATCCGGGCCCGCCCCCACGGTGGCGGCCATGGAGGCCTTCGGCGCGAGCTCCTCGTAACCTACGTTCTCGACCTGAACCGGGACTCCGGTTTGTTGCGTGAACTTGAGCGTGTTCGCGAGCCAGACATCCTCGTCGCCCTGGACGAAGCGCTTCCAGCGCAGGAACTGCAGCTTCGCTCCCTTCTCCGGCTGATAGCGCAACTCCGGAGCCGCCTGCGCCTTCGGGCCGAGCAGCCATCCGCCGCTCCCCGCGAGCGCCGCGGCACCGAGCGTCTTCAGCGCGTTGCGCCTGCGGACGTTGGTCATCCTCTCTCCTCCGTGATATGTCTCGCGTAGCCGCGGATGAAGCGCAGCGGAACCCGGCGGCGATCCGTTAGGGGAGCGTCACCCCGCGCCCGTCATTCCGGCGCACGGAACGCGCAGCGTTCGAGAGACAGCCATCCAGGACATGTCTCGGCCGAAGCGAATCCTACAGCAAGAGGGCGTTCAGGCCCGTCCGCTATAATGTTGCGCTGACTCGGACTCAACCTGGGATTCACCTCGATGCAAAGCCTGTGGAACGACGCGGAAGCCGCCGGATTCAAGGGCGACCTCGCTCAGCGCGTCTACACCTCCCGTCTGCTCGGGCGCGACAAGTCGCTGGTGCTGCACGGCGGCGGCAACACCTCGGTCAAGCTGCGCCAGACCAATCTCGTCGGCGACGACGAGGAAATCCTCTACGTCAAGGGCAGCGGCTGGGACCTGGAGTTCATCGAGGAAGCCGGGTTCTCGCCGGTGCGCATGGCGCATCTTCTGAAGCTGGCCCAGCTCGAGGCGCTGAGCGATCCGCAAATGGTGAACGAGCTGGCGACGCACATGACGCGCTCGACCGCGCCCGCGCCTTCCGTCGAGACCATCCTGCATGCGCTGCTGCCGCACAAGTACGTCGATCACACCCACTCCGATGCGGTGCTGGCCGTCACCGACACCGCCGACGGAGAGAAGCGCATCGCCGAGATCTACGGCGACAAGGTGGTCATCATCCCCTACGTCATGCCGGGGTTCGATCTCGCGCGGCTGTGCGCGGAGCGGTTCCCGAAGCAGGTCGGCAAGAACACGATCGGCATGGTGCTGATGAAGCACGGCATCTTTTCGTTCGGGGCCACCGCGAAACAGTCGTACGAGCGCATGATCGAGCTGGTGGATCTCGCCGAGCGCTATCTCGAGCGGCGCAACGCCTGGCAGCTCAAGCGCGCCGCCGATCAGCCCTGGCGACAAGCCGCAGCGTCGAGCAGATCGCCGCGCTGCGAGCGGAGATCTCGCGCGTGGCCGGCAATCCGCTGGTCGTTGCCGTTCATCGGGACGCGCGGACGCTCTCGTTCGCGCGCCGCCCCGATGTCGCGACCGCGTCCCAGCAAGGGCCCGTGACGCCGGATCACGTGATCCGCACCAAGCGCGTTCCGCTGATCGGGCGCGACGTGGAAGGCTTCGCACGCGCGTACCGCGAATACTTCGACCGGCACGCGCCACAGGCCAAGGAACCCAAGACCATGCTCGATCCGGCGCCGCGCGTGGTCCTCGACCCGGAGCTGGGCATGTGCGCCGCGGGCCGTTCGGCCAAGGATGCCGCGATCGTCGCGGATCTCTATACGCACACGATCGACGTCATCGAGCGTGCGAGCATGCTCGGCGGCTACGCGGCCCTGCCGCAGCGCGACATTTTCGACGTCGAGTACTGGGACCTCGAGCAGGCCAAGCTGCGCAAGGCCGGCAAGCCGCCCGTGTTCACGGGTGAAGTGGCGCTCGTCACCGGCGCGGCGTCGGGCATCGGCAAAGCGTGCGTCGACGCCCTGCTCGCCCGGGGCGCCGCGGTCGTCGGCCTCGATGTGAACGAGAGCATCACGGCGCTGCACCGGCGCATGGATTTCCTGGGCATCCGCTGCGATGTGACCTCACAGCAGGAGGTCGTGGCCGCGCTCGAAGAGACGGCGCGCGCCTACGGCGGTCTCGACATCCTCGTGCTCAATGCCGGGATCTTCACCGCCAGCGCGGCCATCGCCGCGCTCGACAACGAGGCGTGGCGCAAGGTGATGAGCATCAACCTGGACGCCAACTTGATGCTGCTGCGCGAGTGCTATCCGTTGCTCAAGCTCGCGCCGCGCGGCGGCCGCGTGGCCGTGATCGGTTCGAAGAACGTTCCCGCGCCCGGCCCGGGGGCGGCGGCCTACTCCGCCTCCAAGGCGGCGCTCACACAGGTCGCGCGCGTCGCCGCGCTCGAATGGGGCGGCGACAATATCCGCATCAACACGCTGCATCCCAACGCGGTCTTCGACACCGGGATCTGGAACGAAGACGTGCTGACGGCACGCGCCGAACACTACGGGCTGAGCGTCGACGAATACAAGAAGAACAACGTGCTCAAGACCGAGGTCACGAGCCGCGATGTCGCCGAGCTCGCGGCGGAGATCTGCGGTCCGCTGTTCGCCAAGACCACCGGCGCGCAAGTGCCGGTCGACGGCGGCAACGAGCGAGTCATCTAACAGACCGATAGAGAGGCACCATTCGTGTTGAGGACAGAGGAGTCAAACCATCAGCAGCGCTGTGGCGATGCACTGGCGAGGCGAGCTGCTGCACATCCACATGGCGCCGATCGCGTCGTCGCTCATGCGTCCGCTGCCCGAGACGCGCCTGATCGCCGGCACCGGCATCGAGGGCGACCGCTACGCCACGCGGCTGGGCACCTACTCGAAGAAGCACCACATCGATCGTCAGGTGACGCTGATCGAGGTCGAGGCGCTGGAGGCGCTGGCTCGCGATCACGGCGTCGATCTGGCGCCTCACGAGCACCGGCGCAACCTGACCACGCGCGGGGTGCCGCTGAATCACCTGGTGGGGCAATACTTCCGTCTCGGCGCGTGCGTGCTGTACGGCGGACGGTTGAACGTGCCCTGCCGCTACCTCGAAGACCTGGTCGGCAAGAAAGTGTTCAAGCCGCTGCTCAACCGCTCGGGCCTGAACTGCAGGATCGTCATTGGAGGCGCGATTCGCAAAGGCGACCGCATCGAATGGTGTGATCCGCGAATCGCTCGATGCCGCGCTGCGTCAGCGCGAACGAGGCGACGCCGCTCGAGCGTCCGCCGGAAGCCTGGCCTGATGCTTGATGCCGAGCAGCGCACGACGGGCTACGCGGCGCGGCTGCGAGTCCGGTCGGGGGAGCACACCGGGCACACGTCCGGTATGGCGTTGGGATTCGCGCAGGGCAACGTCGTCATCCTGCCTGCCGCGCTCGCCGACGATTTTCTGCGCTTCTGCCAGAGCAACCCCAAGCCCTGCCCTCTGCTCGCGGTCTCCCGGCCCGGCGATCCGAACCTACCCGCGCTCGGTGCCGACGTCGATATCCGCACCGACGTGCCGCGTTACCGCGTGTTTCGCGACGGCGAGCTGGTCGACGAGCCGACCAGCATCGGCTCGGCTGTGGCAGGACGACCTCGTCACCTTCGTGCTCGGCTGCTCGTTTTCCTTCGAGGAGGCGCTGATGGCCGACGGGCTGGAGCTGCGCAACGTCACCCTCGGCTGCGGCGTGCCCATGTACCGGACGAGCATCCCCACAACACCCGCTGGTCCGTTTCAGGGCCCGCTGGTGGTGTCGATGCGTTCGTTCAAGCCGGCCAACGCCATCCGCGCGATCCAGATCACCACCCGTTTCCCCGCAGTCCATGGAGCGCCGGTGCATATCGGCCTGCCCGAGGCGATTGGCATCCGCGATCTCGCGCAACCCGACTACGGCGATGTCGTGCCCGTCGGTGCGGACGAGCTGCCCGTGTTCTGGGCCTGCGGCGTGACGCCCCAGGCCGTCATCGCCGAGACCCGCCCGAAGTTCTGCATCACTCACGCACCGGGCTGCATGCTCATCACCGACCTGCGCAACAGCCGGCTCGCGGTTCTCTGAACGACAGCAAGAGAGCGCGGCGCCGGGAAGAAGTGTAGGGTTGCCGAATGGCATCCTCCGCTTCGATGGACCAATCGCTCGTCGGCATCATCGCCAATCCAGCCTCCGGCCGCGATGTCCGCCGGCTGGTTGCGAAAGCCTCGGTATTTCCACACGGCGGAGAAGTGCAACATGGTGCAGCGCGCCCTGACCGCGCTGGCGTCGTGCGG
Organism: uncultured beta proteobacterium; assembly: GCA_963747025.1. Classification (GTDB taxonomy): domain Bacteria; phylum Pseudomonadota; class Gammaproteobacteria; order Burkholderiales; family SHXO01; genus SHXO01. Next base: position 448,974 of record CAVVDJ010000001.1, on the reverse strand, counting down.
CGTGCGCTCGGTGGTGATGACGAAGGATCTGGGCGGCATCGCAGCAGGGGTCATGCGCGCGCTGGAAGCGCATCGCATCCAGGCCTCCGCGCCGTGGCCGAATGTTGCGTTCCTCGAATTTCCGATCGAGGATTCGGCGCAGGACAGCGTGCGCGCAGTGGAGCAGATGCTGGAGCTGGGCGTCGCGCTCATCATGGTCCTGGGCGGCGACGGCACTCACCGGGTGATCGCGAGCCGCTGCGGCAGCGTCCCGCTCGTCGCGCTCTCTACCGGAACCAACAACGCTTTTCCCGAGATTCGCGAGGCGACGGTCGCCGGTCTCGCTGCAGGACTGATCGCCACCGGTGCCGTGCCGCGCGAGCTCGGAACCATCCGCAACAAACTACTGCGCGTTAGAATGAATGGGAAGGCGCGCGATCTGGCGCTCGTCGACGTCTGCGCCAGCAACGATCACTGGACCGGCGCCAGGGCCCTGTGGAAAGCGGAGGATCTGACCGAGCTGTTCGTCACGACGGCGAGAGCAGATGCGATCGGACTGTCGGCGATCGCCGGCCTCAGCTTCCCGGTCGAGCGCGCGGCGCCGCGCGGCGTTCGGCTCAGGCTCTGCCCGGCAGGCCGCGGCATGATGACGGTGCGGGTCCCGATAGCGCCCGGCTTGATCGCGCCGGTAGGCATTGCCGAGGCGTCCCCGATTCGTGCCGGTGAAGAGCACGCGCTCCACACCCAACGCGGCGTGCTGGCTCTCGACGGCGAGCGGGAGATCGAGTTCGGCCCCGACGATCGCTTGAGCGTGTCGCTCGAGCTGGATGGCCCGCTGACAGTGGACATCGGGCGCGTGATGCAGCTCGCGGTGGAACGGGGACTGTTTGCGGAGAGCACCACGACCGCTGCCCCCACCCCAACCGTCCCCCGTTCGCAGGGGAGGTGCGAGAGCCTGCCCCGGACTCGATCCAGGGGAGGGGGCGATTGCCACCAACCGCCTGATACAAACAACTGCTCAAACCAACGGAGGAGACATGGCCGCAACGCTGAGTCGCGAAGACCTGCTTCGGGCATACCGGATGATGAAAACCATCCGCGAGTTCGAAGAGCGCGTGCATACCGAGTTCGCGACCGGGGAGATTCCCGGCTTCGTGCACCTGTACGCGGGCGAAGAAGCATCCGCCACCGGCATCTGCATGCATCTCAACGACAACGACAAGATCGCCAGCACGCATCGCGGCCACGGCCACTGCATCGCCAAGGGCGTAGACGTGGACGGCATGATGGCGGAGATCTACGGCCGGGCAACCGGCACCTGCCGCGGCAAGGGCGGCTCGATGCACATCGCCGACCTCGACATGGGGATGATGGGCGCGAACGGCATCGTCGGCGGCGGTCCGCCCTTGATCTGCGGAGCGGCGCTGGCGGCGAAGTTCAAGAAGAACAAAGGCGTGGCGATCGCCTTCGTCGGCGACGGCGGCTCCAATCAAGGTACGACGCTGGAGAGCCTGAACCTGGCGACGGTGTGGAACCTGCCGTGCATCTTCGTGATGGAGAACAACGGCTACGCGGAATCGACGGCGAGCAAGTGGTCGGTGGCCTGCAAGGACATCGTCGAGCGCGCGCATGGCTTCGGCATGCCTGGCGTGATGGTGGACGGGCACGACTTCTTCGCCGTGTACGAAGCGGCCGGCGAAGCGATCGCACGCGCACGCGAAGGCGGCGGCCCGACGTTGATCGAGTGCAAGCTCAACCGCTACTACGGCCATTTCGAGGGCGACGCGCAGACCTATCGCGGCGTGGACGAGGTGAAGAAGCTGCGCGAAACCAAAGACTGCATCAAAGGCTTCGCTCGGCGGGTCACCGCTGCGGGAATGCTCAAGCAAGCGGAGATGGATGCGATCGACAAAGAGGTCATGGCGATGATCGAGGACGCGGTGGCGAAAGCCAAGGCAGCGCCCAAGCCTTCCGCGAAGGATCTGCTGACGGACGTGTACACGTCGTATTGATCAAGACGGACGCGCTCCCACCCCAACCCTCCCCGCAGCGGGAGGTGAGACGCGTCACGGGCACCCTGCTCCAAGGAGATCCGGAGGGGGCAGTACGAGTCCGCCAAGGAGGAGACAGCATGGCCAGAACGATCACTTTTCAGCAAGCGATCAGCGAAGCCCTTGCGCAGGAGATGGCGCGCGATCCGAGCGTCATCGTCATGGGCGAGGACAACGTCGGGCGGCATGGGCGCCGACGGCGAGAAGGATGCCTGGGGCGGCGTGCTCGGCGTCACCAAGGGCCTGTATCCGAAATTCGGCGACCGCGTGATGGACACGCCGATCTCGGAGTCGGCGTTCATCGGCGCGGCGATCGGAGCCGCGACCGCCGGCATGCGCCCGGTGGCCGAGCTGATGTTCATCGACTTCATGGGCGTGTGCTTCGACCAGATCTTCAACCAGGCCGCCAAGTTCCGCTACATGTTCGGCGGCAAGGCGCAAACGCCGGTAGTCATCCGCACCATGGTCGGCGCCGGTTTCCGCGCGGCCGCACAGCACTCGCAGATGCTGTACTCGATCTTCACCCACATCCCGGGCCTGAAAGTGGTCATCCCCGCCACACCCTACGACGCCAAGGGGTTGATGATCCAGTCCATCCGCGACAACGATCCCGTGATCTTCTGCGAGCACAAGATGCTGTACACGGTGCAGGGCGAAGTCCCCGAGGAGATCTACACCATCCCGTTCGGCGAAGCGAACGTGGTGCGCGACGGCAAGCACGTCACGATCGTCACGCTCGGGCGCATGGTTCACGTTGCGCTGGAGGCTGCCTCGAATCTCGCGAAGAACAACATCCAGTGCGAAGTGATCGATCTGCGCACCACTTCGCCGATGGATCAGGACACGGTGCTCGAGAGCGTCGAGAAGACCGGCCGTCTCGTCGTGGTGGACGAAGCCCATCCTCGCTGCAACATCGCCACCGACGTCTCGGCGATCGTGGCGCAGAAGGCGTTCGGTGCGCTCAAGGCGCCCATCGAGATGGTGACGGCGCCGCACACTCCCGTTCCCTTCAGCCCCGATCTGGAAGATCTGTACATCCCCAACGCCGCCAAGATCGAAGCCGCGGTGGTGAAGGCGACGGGGTACAAAGGGTGAGCGCCATCCTCAAGCTGACCATGCCCAAGTGGGGTCTGTCGATGACCGAGGGCACGCTCGTGCGCTGGCTCGTCGAGGAAGGCGCGCGTATCGAGCCGGGGATGGAAGTCTGCGACGTGGAAACCGAGAAGATCGCCAACGCCATCGAGTCGAACGTGAGCGGCACGCTGCGCCGCAAGGCTGCGCAGGAGGGTGACGTCGTGTCCGTTTCCGGGCTGCTGGGCGTGGTAGCCGATGCGACGGTGTCGGACGCGGAGATCGAAGCGTACATCAAGGAGTTCCAGGCGACCTTCGTGCCGCCGTCACCGGAGGACGAAAGCGGCGGACCGTCCCCGCAGAAGATCGAGATCGCGGGACGATCCGTGCGTTACCTCAAGCGCGGCGAAGGCGGCACGCCGGTCGTCCTGATTCATGGCTTCGGCGGCGATCTCAACAACTGGCTGTTCAATCACGAGCCGCTCTCGGGCAAACGCGAAGTCTATGCGCTCGATCTGCCCGGGCACGGCGAATCGTCGAAGCAGATCGAACGCGGCGATGTCGGCGAGTTCGCGGAAGTCGTTGCAGCGTTCATGGATGCGGTCCAGATCCCGAAGGCGCATCTCATCGGGCATTCGTTGGGCGGCGCCATCGCGGCGTCGACTGCGATCTCCGCACCCGGAGCGGGTCGCATCGCTCACGCTTATCGCCAGCGCCGGTCTCGGCGATAGAGATCAATGCCGAGTACATCGAAGGCTTCGTCGAGGCAAGAACGCGCAACGAGCTCAAACCCCATCTGCGGCAAGCTGTTCGCCGATGCAGACCTGGTCACCCGCCAGTTGATCGACGATGTCCTGAAGTACAAACGGCTCGACGGTGTCCAGGAGGCGCTGCGCAAGATCGCCGATGCCGTTTTCCCCGGCGGGAAACAAGCTTTGGTTTTGCGGGAGAAACTCGCCCAGTTGTCGATGCCGCTGCTGATCGTCTGGGGATCGGACGACCGGATCATCGATTCGTCGCAGGCGCGCGGCTTTGCCGACCAACGCACGCGTCGAGATCATTCCCGGTCGAGGCCATATGGTGCAGATGGAAGCTGCGGCCGAGCTCAATCGCGTCGTCGATGAGTTCCTCGGGTAGTCCACGGTCGGCCAGGAATGGCAGCGGTGACCAAAGCCCTGGCGTCGTTAGCGGGCTTGACCCTGCTCATCACAGTCGCTGGCGCCGAAGCGCAGGACTTCCCGGTCGCCCCGCCCACCAAGAGCGCCGCTGAAGCACTAGGTCTGCGTCGCGTCGAGGCCGCGGAGTTGAGCCGCGACTACGCGGGAAAACGCGTGATGCTGACCAGCAGAGGCGAGCTGATCCATCTCGATCTTCGACCGGATGGAACGCTCGACTACGCCGACGACAAGGGAGTGACCGATACCGGGAACTGGAGCGTGACAGCGCGCGACGAGGGAACGCTGTGCCGGCGCTTCTCGAAGCAGATGGGCGGGCGAACTTGCGACGTCTACTTTGCCGCGCCCGACGGCGTGCACTGGTTCGGCTACGACCCCGGCACTGGACAGTGGCGCGACACCACGCGCGCGCAGGCAAGCAAGTGAAGCAGAACTTGGGATCGGGAACGAAAAGGCCGCGAATCGCGGCCTTTTCGACTTGCAGTGCGCTCGGTCGCTCTACTGGCCTTCGCCGGCCGCGTGCGACCAGAGGTTGGCCGGGTATGTGATTCCGAGATCGACCGCGCGCTTGAACGCCTGCTCTGCGGTCGCGCGGTCGCCCAGATAGAGCTTAGCTTTGCCGAGCGCCATCCAGGCTTGTCCATCCTCCGGGTTAGCATCCGTCCACTGCTTGGCGAAGACGGCCAGCTCGGCCCAGCGCCCGTCGGCTTCCAGCGCGCCCGCCTGCAGGAAACTCGGCTGGCGCTCGAGACTGTCGGCCCAGAAGGGCACGCCAGCGAGCGGCTCGATGTCTTGACCGGGCACGCGCTGCACGGCTTCCAGCCACTCGACCGGCACCGCGAAGTAGCTCGTTTCGCCGGGCGCGACTCGGTAGAAGGTGAGTATGCCGACCAGCTTGCCGTCCTGGTCGAACAGCCCGCCGCCCGACGCACCATGCGTGAACGCTGCAGTGGTGCGGATGACCATCGCGCCGTCGTGTTCATACAGCTCGGCAACCTGGCCGCGCTGGAACGACAAGCTGGCGCCTGGGTTGAAGCCGATCGCGAAAACCGTGTCGCCCACCTTCAGATTCCGGGAGCTGCCGATTGTCGCAGGCCGCAGACCCATGCTCTGGAAGGACAGCACACACAGGTCGTGTGAAACATCCGAGGCCTGCCGCCTTGCCTGTTGCCCATAGGCGCCGCCGAGGAACTGGACCTTCGTCGCGCGCTGGGTGACATGGCAGTTGGTGACGATGGTGCCGTTGGACAACGCCACTCCGGAGCCGAGGTAGAGACGTCCTCCAGCGCCGACACCCGCCAGTTGCACGAGGCTCGGGCGCGCGGCCTGGAACAGCTCGATATTGTCGACCGCGAGAGCCGGCATGGAGAGAGCAGCCAGCAGCGCTGCGGGGACGATGGTCCTGCCTGACATGGATACTCTCCTTAAAGTCGAGAATATCCTCCCGAAACAACAATGCCCGAACGGCTGGAAATCCCTTTGCATCCCGTCGGGCACGGATGACGCGCCTTGATCTCCCGGAGTCTTGCCCCGCAGTGGGGCATAATCACCGATCGACGCACCTGCGACGCGCATCCGATGCTCTTATTTGTTCCTTCAATCGGCCTAGAGTTACCATCGGCCGTGAAGGTTCAAGCATTTAGTCTGCTGCGTCGCAATATCCGTGCCCGAAGGCGCAATGCGAGTTCGCCGCTAGCGGTGACGTAACTGAGAACGACCAATCAAGAGGAGGAGATCCAGATGGACAACGACTATCCGTGGTGCTATTGCATCGGCGCTCGCGACGCTTGGGCTGTGGCTGCTCAGCCTTCGCCGCGACGGCGGGGGGCGAGCTTCAGCCCGCGCGAGTCTCCGCAGAGGAAATTCCATGGCCCGGCGGCTCCGCGCGCGTGGAAGGCACCGCGATGCGCGCGGGACTACAAACTCTGGTCGTGGCGGGGACGCGAAGGGCAACGGTCTGTACACGATGATGGTCAAGCTGCCGGCGAACACCAAGATCCCGCCCCACTCGCACCCCGACGTGCGCTCTTGCTTCGTCCTGTCGGGAACCTGGTACTTCGCGTACGGCGACTCGCGCGACGAGTCGCTACTGAAAGCGCTGCCAGCCGGCAGCCACTACACCGAGCCGCGGGAATGAACCACTTTGCGGAAACGCGCGATGAACCGGTGATCGCGGAGTGCACTGCAATCGGCCCGACCGGCACGACCTTCGTGAACCCGGCAGACGATCCGCGCAAGAGTCAGTAGGACTGTACTCGGATACGTAGCAACAGCCCGTTCGCCCCCGGGGCAGGCTCTGAGCGTCATGCCGTTCATGCTTCGACTCCGCGGAGAAGCCCTACGCTCAGCACGAACGGGCAGATTTCTCCCGTTACAGCCGACTATTGCTTCGCGCCTTCTTTCCAGTTGGCGCCGTCCATTGCCAGCGTCTCCAGATACGCGCCGATCTCGTAGATCGTCTTGTCATCGAGCACGCCTCCCCAGGCCGGCATGCTCTGGATGCGGCCGGGAACCTCCCGCCCTTTCTTGACCGTCTCGACGAAGAGCTCGAAGCCTTTGTTGAACTTCCTCAAGTCGGCTCCGTTCCCCCGTTCGCCTGCCCCGTCCGCGCGCCCGCCGTGACAGACTGCGCACACGCTGCGGAACCACGTGCGTCCCGAGCTTATCGCTTTGTCATTGCCCGACAGTGGGTTCACCTCCGGGATCTGATCGACAGTCGCGACGCTGCCCGGCAGGAATGCGCCCAGCCCGGCTACAGCGAAGATTGAGATAACAGCGTTGAGTCTCATGGGCCTTACTCTTTTTGTTCGGTAAGCGTTGTTTACAACAAAAGGAGGCGCACACCCTGCGGTGTGCGCCTCGATCCCACGCAAAGCTTCGGGAGAGAGACCTAAACCGACGTCTCACTCCAGCCGGAACCCGACCACCATGCTTCCGAACTCCGCGCTCCAGGCTTCGTCGCGCCCGAACCCGGGCGTGCCGCCGAGCGCCTGCACGAACATCTGCTTGCCGTTGTGCTTGAAGGTGATCGGACCAGCCTTCGCCGCCGTGCCGAGATTGACCTGGTATACGATCTTCCCAGTGGTTGCGTCGGCTACCGTGAATTCGCCGCCCTGCGTGCTGTAGACGGTCACGTTCCCGGCCGTCGTCAGCATACCGCCGGCATAATCCGGGCCCTTTCACGTCGTTGCGCCACGCTTGCTGGCCAGTCTTCACGTTGACGGCTTTCTCCATCTCGTTACCGAAGATGAACTCCTGGTACGCGCCGAAGTGCCGCACATTGCTGATGACCTTGATCTCCTCGAGGCCGTACTTCATGCCGGAGTTGGTAGCCGCGAGATAGATATCGCCGGTCTTCGGGCTGTACGCGTTCGGATACATATTCACGCCGCCCAGCAGACTTGGCCATAGCTCCACCGCAGCTCCGCCTTCTTTGGGTACCGGGGCCATGTCGATCGGTCGGCCTTTGGCGTCATACCCCTGGGCCCAGTCGATCTTCTCGACGAACGGCACGGCTCTGAGGTACTTGCCGGTCTTCGCATCGAGGTAGTGGATATACCCGGTCTTGTTCGGCTGCACGACCGTCTTCTTGCCGTCGATGGTGATCACCATCGGCGTCTGCGGCACGTCGTAGTCGAACGGGTCGCCCGGCACCGCAACATAGCGCCATGGCACCTTGCCGCTGGTCGTGTCGACCGCCACGATGCTGGCCGCGCCGAGGTTGTCCAACTCACCGCCACCGCGGTTCCTGGGGTTCCACTCGTAGGCGTTGGCAGTGCCCGTGTAGTACATCTTCAGCTCCGGATCCCACGAACCCGAGATCCAGGGACCCGCGCCGCCGTACTTGGTGCTGCCCTCGGGCCACGTGTCGGCGCCCGGTTCTCCCGCGCCAGGGATCATGGCGGCTTTCCACTGGATATTGCCACTCGCCGGATCCACCCCGAGTACGTAGCCTGGCAGGCCGCCGAAATCGGTGCCGTTCATCGGGACGATGATCTGTCCCGGGATGGCCATCGGACCCACGGTGATCGCGTAGCCGGTTGCATCCTTGGCTTTCGCGAAATCCTTGGGATAGGGGAAGCCGTCTGCCTGGTAGTCCTTCACGAACACCTTCGCGCCGGTCTTGTAGTTGATGGCGTGCAGCTTGGCGTCGTTCGACAAGAAGTAGATGTTCTCCCCGTAGATCGCCACGCCGCGGTGCTTGCCGGTGATGAAGCCCACGTTGTAGCCGCCCCAGTCCTCCGGCAAGCTTGTGCTCGTATTTCCAGACTACGCGGCCGGTCCCGCCGTCCAGCGCGAACACCTTGTTGTCCTGCGCGAAGAAGACCAATCCATCATGGTACAAAGGCGTGTTCTGGGCGTCGTTCTTGCCCCCTGCCGAAAAGACCCACGCCACGCGCAGACGTGACGCGTTGCTGGGCGTAACTTCGGTCAGCGTGCTGTAGCGCCAGCCGGCCCAGTTGCCATTGGTGTGCAGCCAGGAATCGCCGGCATCTTGGGCCAGCATGCTGTCGGTGACTGGGCCCGCATCAGCCCATCCCGCGAACCCGGCCAACGCCAAGGCGGCGACCAGACTTTTTAGTGTGAGGCTATTCTGAGTGCGTTTCACTTCTCTTCTCCTCTTTAGACTTCTAACTCCTGTTTCTCCGCCGTCCCGTCGGCTTTGTCTCAAACCTCGTGCGAGCGGCGAACTGGACCCCCGAAACATCGCGTGCACCGACCCTAGGGCGGCTCACGGCAATGTTCCGGCGGCGGACGGGCCCGCGCAGCGATCGGTTCCTCTCCAACCGATGCGATGGGACTCTGGAAATCGAACGCGCTGAGCGGTAGCGAAGCCGAGTGACGCCTCTTTGTGCGACGCGAGCGCGCGAACAAGGAAACCACAGTGGAAACGACCAGACGAATCCCGCCGCGCCGAAAAGCGTGGGATCGGTGTGCCGACGGCTTGCGGCCGCCGGCGGCATGTGCCCCGACGATTCTTAAGGACTCCCACCCCACCTCCCAATGGTGTAGGAATGCTTAGAGTGAAACCGGCGGTCCGCCCGATGCGTTGGTTTTTTTGCGCAGTGCAGGCGCCGTGCGGCTCGACATAGGATACACCCTACGCCGCGCCGTTCAAGGCCCTCACGGTTTCGAACACGATATGCTCACTGCGCTAACGGCGTTTGACATTGTGGCCGGTCGCGGAAGAGTGGCGCGGGCGACCACAGCGCTGTACAGATGACGCGACCCGCGGCGCCGAATCCTCCAGCGGCGCGGTCAGTAGGGATGCTGGGCCCGATGCCGACGACCGGCTAGTTCTGTTTCCGCTTGCCCTTGCACCAGCCGGGTGCATGACGGATCAACACTGCTGCGTCCGGGGCATCGCCCCAGTGAACCAAAGAGACGGGCTGGCCTGCAGTCTTGTCGTTTGCATTCAGCTCGGGACCACCCTGGAGAGCCCCTTCCACCACATTGCCCACCTTGGGTTCGGGGCCGGACTTCCACTCGAACAGGCCGAAACCCTCGGGCAGCCGGGCCACGAAGAAGCGACAGGTGGGGTCGTACCAAGTTACCGTGGCTTCCTCCGCCCAGGATCGTCCCGGGAGCCACGCGAGCAGCACGAGAACGAGCAGGAGATAACGGGGCGACAGCATGGTTTCCTCCCTGCCATACGGCGTCGTCAAAATTAGGATTTGTACCGCTTCTTGCAATTCACGGGCGACGAGTGGATCAACGAGTTCAGTCTTGGGCTGGTTGCGACCAATATAACGTTGTTAGAACCCCCCTTGGTCGCATTGGTGACAGTCACGATCCCTTCCGTTCTGAACGGCCCGTCCAAGACGTCGCCCTCCTCAGGACCGGAACCGGCGCGCCACTCGAAGATCCCGTACTCATCCCCGAGTTGAGCGATCAGATAGTTGCAGCTTGGGTCGACCCAGACCACCTTGGCCTCGTCGGCGAGCGCCGCCGTCGACAGTATGGAAAGGAACGCGAGCAGTACGGCAACCGGGGCGGATCTCATTCGGCGGGTTCTCCATGGGTCTTAAGGTAACTGGCATACGAGTCTACCATCTGACAGCGCAGTTCCAGCATCGGAACTCCACGCCATTGCTTTAGCCCTATCAGTCGTCGTGGGCCTGATTTCGTTTTCTATCCGCGGTATGCGGGGACAGCCGTCTTGTCGACGAGCTAGCGGACTGTAACAACGGAATCCGTTGCACACTCCCTCTCCCCTTGCGGGAGAGGGCCGGGGTGAGGGGTGGCTCCGGAATCGGCTGTTACAGTCCAGCTACTGGCGAGCCTTCATCAGCTCCAGCTCGCGCAGCGCCCAGTCGTACTCGAGGAATTCGGTCATGCCAGTTGCCACTGCTGCCTCGAACGCCGTTTTCGCCGCGTCCGGCTTCCGATCGAGAAGATACTGCTGGCCGGCATAGAAGTACGCCTCGCACTTCTGAGCCTGGTCGGTATCGACGTCCGGCGACTGGGCCAGCGCGATGGCCTCCTCCGGCTGAATGGCGCCGGTGAACATCCGGATCACGGGCGCGGGCCACTGGGCGGTCGACAGGCCCTCGGCAAAGGACCGCAACGGCGACGAAGCATTGAGCCCGCCGCGCATGGCTGCGATGTGCAGCCAGATCGCCGCGTACACCACGCCGATGCCCTGGTCATAGTCCATCGCCAGCGCGAAACTGCGTGCCGCCCGCGCGTGCTCGCCTCGATACGAGGCCAGGCGGCCTTCTTCCCGATGCGCGGTTGGACGCTTGCTGTCCAGGCCGAGGGCCATCGCGAGATCCGTCTGCGCGCGAGCGAAATCGCGCAGCTTGAGGTAGCTGATCGCTCGATCCTCGTAGTACTCCGGATTGAGCTGCTCCAACTCGATGGCCTTGTCAAAGTCCTCCAGACCGCCCGCTCATTCTGGCTCAACCGGCTGAAGGCGATGCCGCGGTACCGGAAGACCTCGGCCAGCTCCTTGCCCTGCAGGCGGCCGGAGTCGATGTCCGCGGTCAAGCGATCGATCTCGTCGACGAGCGACGTGCGCTTCGCCTCGGCGGCCTGGGCCAACGCTTCGTGCCGAGGGTCCGGTGGTCTGGGCCACGGCATGTGGCGGCAGGGTTCAAAGCGCAGGGTGAGCACCAATACGGCTGCGCATCGACCCGCGGCGAGAAAGCTCATTCCATTCTCCAGTTCGCGGGCACGGCGGCGAGACGCACGCGCGCCGTCGCCTGGGTATACTTCAATGCAAAGATGAGGCCAGGCGATCTGCGGCTCCGGAGATGTAGCGGTAGGATGATCGCGCGCCATTCCCATTCCTGCCACGCCAAGCGAGAGATCGAACATGAAGACCATCCTCATCACCGGCGCGGCCGGCGACATCGGCACCCACCTGCGCCGCGAGCTCGCCGGCAAGTACGCGCTGCGCTTGTCCGACATTCGACCGATCAAGAAACTCGCGCCGGGCGAGACATCCGTGCGCGGAGACATCGGACGTCTGACCGACATGCTGCGGGTGACGAAGGGCGTCGATGCGATCATGCACCTCGGCGGGTTCTGCGGTCGAAGGTCCGTGGGACGTGATCCTGCGCGCGAATATCGTCGGGCTCTACAACGTCTTCGAGGCCGCGCGCATCGCAACGGCGTGAAGCGGCTGCTGTTCGCGACCAGCAACCACGCGATGGGATTCTACCGGCGCGACCAGACCATCGACCATCGCGCCTACCCGAAGCCCGACAGCCGCTACGGCGTATCGAAGGTGTTCGGCGAGCAGCTCGGCAGCCTCTACGCCGACAAGTACGGTATCGAAGTGTTCTGCATCCGCATCGGCAACCTGAACCCGATGCCGGCGGACAAGCGGCGGCTGTCGCTGTGGCTGTCTCCGCGCGATCTCGCGCAGCTGGTCCAGATCGGCATCGAGCATCCCGACATCCGCTTCGAGATCGTGTACGGCGTCTCGGGCAACAAGCGCAGCTGGTACGACAACTCCAACGCGCAGCGGCTCGGCTACAAGCCACAGGACGACAGCGAGATCTACGCCGCAGAAGTACTGGCAGAAAGAGAAGCCAGGCAACGATCCTCGCTCGGAGATGTACCAGGGCGGGAACTTCGTGGTGGCCGAGATCGGCGGCGACCCGAGCCGCGTCACACCCAAGCTGAAGCGCAAGAAGCGGTGAGCAGTTCTCTCCGGGTAGCGGATCCATCGAGCTACGCGCGCCGGAATGCAGGACTGGCGTATCCCCGGATTACGCTCGCTCCATCCGGCTACCCGCTTGGATGGAGCGACACGGCGGCCTGGATAAGCGAGCGGAATCCAGGAGCGTTAGAACCGAGAGGAAACCCGATGGCCGACAGAAGGCCGAAGCTGAAAACTCCGCCCGGCAGCCTGCGACACCCACATGCACTTCTACGACCAGAACGTGCCGTCCGCACCGGGAGGCCCGCCGCTGCCCGGACACTTCACGGTTCCGATGTATCGCGAGCTTCAGGCGCGGCTGGGACTGCGGCGCGTGATCGTAGTCCAACCCAACGCGTATCGCGCGGACAACCGCGTCACGCTCGAGTCGATCCGGGCCATCGGCCCCGACGCGAAGGGCGTCGGCGTCGTCAACCCCGAAGTCTCGGACCAGGAGATCGAACGGCTGAGCAAAGGCGGCATCGTCGCGCAACGCTTCTTCCAGTTGCCGAACGGCGCCGTCGGCTTCGACAAGATGGATCAGATCATGGCACGCGTGCACCCCTTCGGCTGGCACGCGAATCTTCAGCTCGACGGGCGCGAGCTACCGAAGTACGAGGCGCAAATCAAGCGGCTGCCCGGCAAGTTCGTGATCGATCACGTCGGCAAATTTCTCGAGCCGGTCGCGCCGGAGCACGAATCGTTCAAAGCCTTGCTGCGCCTCGTCGATACCGGCCGCTGCTGGGTCAAGCTCTCCGCGCCTTACGAGGTGTCGAAGACCGGCGCGCCGAAGTACGAGGACGTCGGCCGGCTGGCGAAGGCGCTCGTAAAGCACGCGCCGGAGCGCATGTTGTGGGCCAGCAACTGGCCGCATCCCGGCGCGGCGAAGGGCGCCATGCCGGACGACGCGGACCTGCTCGATGTGCTACTCGAGTGGGCGCCCGACGAAGCCATCCGCGAAGAAAGATCCTGGTGGACAACCCGGCGGAGCTGTACGGCTTCACCTGAGAGAGCTTTTTTGGTGCCGTCATTCCGGCCAAGCGCGGCGCGAGCCGGAATCCGGAGTCGTTCACCTGAGAACCTGGGATTCCGGCCTTCGCCGGAATGACGACGACGTGCATCTTCGCTGCGGCAGCAGCGTGCTTGACGCTTCGTAGGCGCGTCCCCATAGTGCTTAGCCTCTACTCCCGCAGAGTTCGACCGCAAGGGGGCATCATGCGCGCGGGTCGGCTGGGCAGCCGTCATTCACTCCTCTTCTCGCTCGTCGCAGCAGCCGCCGCGCTCGCGCCGCTGTTTGCTCACGCCGCAGATCCTGCGCAGAGGGTCGCGCGCGTCGCGTTCATCAACCCATATTCGCCTGCCACAGTGGCGCCGGGCTCCCTCGAATTCTGGGCACGTCTGCACGAGTTGGGCTGGGTACAGGGCCAGAATCTGATCGTCGAAACGCGCTCGGCGGAGGGACGAATCGATAGGCTGCCGGCGCTCATGGCCGACGTAGTCGCGAAGCAAGGTCGACGTCATCGTGACCCGCGGGACTCCCGCCGCTATCGCTGCCAAGAATGCGACGACGGAGATTCCGATCGTTGTCCCTTCAATGGGCGATCCGGTCGGTACCGGGCTAGTGGCGAGCTTGGCACGGCCCGGAGGGAACCTCACGGGGCTCTCCCTGCAAGGGACGATGGAATTTTATGGCAAGTATCTGGAGCTTCTCCAGGAAACTGTTCCACGCCTTTCTACTATCGCCGTCATCTCGAACCTGGACAGCAGTCCCTATCCAAGGCGGGTCGTCAAGTATCTCGAGGCGCTCGCGAAAACGAGAGGCGTGGCGCTGCGTGTTATGGACGTGCGCGAGGCGAACGCGCTCGCTGGCGTCTTCCAGCAGGCCCGACGCCAAGCTCAGGCTGCCATAGTGCTGTCCGATCCGCTCACAATTACTCACCAGCGTGAGATTAACGGATCTGGCCGCCGTCAATCGCCTCCCGACGGTATACACACTTCTCTCATTTACGGAGTCAGGAGGCCTGATGGCGTACTCCGCCGACCCGGCAATCTTGTTCCGGCGAGCGGCAGACTACGTGGACAGGATACTCAGAGGCGCCAAACCCGCAGACCTCCCCGTCGAGCAAGCAACTCAATTCAAGCTCGTCGTCAACCTCAAGACTGCGAAGGCTCTGGGTTTGACCCTCCCCGAGTCGATCCTGCTGCGCGCGGACGAGGTGATCCGGTGACCCAACGATGCCCGCTCCCTAGCGCTCTCCCGCTGCGAGGCGCGAGAACGGCTGACACGACCCGCCGCTTTCTCGTAGCAGCGGCAACAGCGATGAGCTTGCTACCAGCAGTCGCGCAAGGAGACCGCTCGCCAACCGTCGTGCGCGTCGGAGCGCTGGTCCCTCCCGTGCTCACATCGCCCGAAGAAGGTCTGCGGCAAGGATTGAAGGAGCTGGGCTACATCGAAGGCACGAACTTGACCATCGAACGCAGACTTGGGGAAACGAACGACGCTTTGCAGTCCGGAGCCTCAGATCTGGTCCGCTCGAAGGTGGATGTGATCGTGGCGTTTGGCACGCCCTCGGCCCGTGCTGCGCTGGCTGCGACATCGACGATCCCTATCGTCTTCATATCGGGCGATCCGGTCGGCACCGGCTTGGCGGCAAGCCTGGCGCGGCCAGGCGCCAATGCCACCGGCGTCGCGCTGTCCAGAAGATTGGACGCGCCTCGTATCCGGCGCGTGATCTTGCTGGGGAACCGGACCAGTCCGCTGCATGCGGGCGTCCTCAGGGAAACTCAGAATGCAGCCCGCAAGCTGCAGCTTCGCATCGTGACCCTGGATGCAAGCAACGCGGACGAGATAAACACCGCAATGCGCGGCGTCCAGCACGATACGGCGGACGCATTCCTGGCGAGCTCCGAAGTTCTGTTTCTCGCCAACAGGGCCAAGATCGCGGAAGCGGTTACCAAAGCGAAGTTGCCTGCGATATTTCCCTGGCGCGACTATCACGACGTGGGCGTGTTGATGTCGTACGGGGCAAATCTCAGGGAGGCAGGGCGACAGATGGCAGGTTACGTCGACCGGATACTCAAAGGGGCCAACCCTGCCGAGCTGCCCATTGAACAGATGTCCAAGTACGAGCTGGTGATCGACCTGCGCGTAGCGCGTGCGATGGGGATCAAGGTGCCACAGGACCTTCTGCTCCGAGCGGACGAGGTGATACGGTGAGTGGCATCCGTCGCTTTCCTATTGCAGCCGCGGCGATCGTGAGCCTACTGGCTGCGCTCGCACCAGCGGCCGGCCCGCCGACCACTGTGCACATCGGCGTGCTGATGCCTACGGGGTCAAACACCGAGACGGGGTTGCGGGAAGGTTTGAGCGAGCTAGGCTACATCGAAGGGAAAAACCTAAGCATCGAATCGCGCCCGTATGCGCAATCGACCGACGCCTTGCAATCGGCTGCGGCAGACCTGGTGCGATCAGGAGTCGATGTAATCGTGGCAGTTGGAACACAGGCTGCGCGCGCTGCCCTGTCCGCGACATCCACCATCCCCGTTGTCTTTCTATCCGGCGATCCCATCGCCAGCGGGCTGGCGGCAAGCCTGGCACGCCCGGGCGCCAATGCCACTGGCGTATCAACGCAGACCACGGAGCTGATGGCCAAGCGGCTGGAGCTGCTGCGGCAAATCGTGCCCCGCCTCCGGCGCGCTAACTTGCTGGTGAATCCGGATAACCCACTGCACGCCGCGGTCCTGGGCGAGACCCAGAAACTCGCACGCACGCTACACATTGATATCGTCCCGCTGAACGCACGCAACGCGGACGAGCTGGACGCGGCGTTGCGCGGAATTCGGCGTAACGGGGCCGACGCGTTCATCGTCACTTCGGATACGTTTTTTCGTGTGAGCAAAGACAAGATTGGCAACGCAGTGCGCAAAGCCAAACTGCCAACGTTGGTTCCTACCAAAGAGTACCAAGGGGACGGTGTCTTGATGTCTTACGGGCCGAGCCTGAGTTGGGGGGCACACCGCGCTGCCGTCTACGTGGACAAGATCCTCAAGGGTGCCAAGCCCGCGGACCTGCCGATCGAACAGGTCTCCAAGTTCGAGCTCGTCATCGACCTGCGGGCTGCACATGAGCTGGGTATCAAGGTCCCGCAGGAGCTGTTGGTGCGCGCTGATGAGGTGATTCGGTGACGCGCAGCGTTCTTCTCCTCATCCTCGCCTTGAAGCTCTCGGTTGCGGTTACCCCGGCGTGGGCGCAGGAGCCGAACCGGATCGCCATCGTGGCTCGGCTCGCGGTGACTGGCAGCGAGAACGATCCGGTGAACCAGGCCCTTCGAAAAGGGCTTCGAGATCTGGGATACGTCGAGGGCCGCGACTTCAGGCTGATGCACCGCAGTGCGGAAGGCAATATGGCACGGCTCCCCGCGGCGGCTGAAGAGCTGGTGCGACTCAAGGTGGATGTGATTGTCACTGGCACTGAGGCCTCAACCCGCGCCGCGAAGCAAGCCACTGGCACTATACCGATAGTTGCGATCCTCCCCGAGCACGATCCCGTCGCTTCCGGGCTTATCGAAAGTTTCAACCGACCCGGCGGGAACATCACCGGGCTTACCGTTCGCAACACCCTGCTCGCCGGCAAGCGCCTCGAGCTGCTCAAGGAAATGCTGCCGGGCCTCTCGCGCGTGGCGGTGATCTGGGACCCGTTCGTCCAAGCCGAAGTCAAGGCGCTCGAGTCGGCGGCGCCTTTGCTCGGCATCCAACTTCAACTGGTGGAAGTGAAGCCGCCCTACGACTTTGGCGCCGCATTCCAGACGGCTAAGCGACACAAGGCCGGTGCGGTGATGTTGTTGAGCTCTCCCCAGGTCTATATCCGGCGGGTCCAGCTCGGCGCGCTCGTTCTCGAAGATAAGCTGGCGGCGGACGCCCCGTTTCGTGACCTCACCGCCGCTGGAGGGTTGATGTCTTACAGCACGGACGTCATCGACGGCTTCTACCACAGCGCGTACTTCATCGATCGGCTGTTGAAAGGCGCCAAGGCAGGCGATCTCCCTTTCGAGCAGACCGCAAACATCAAGTTGGTGGTCAATCTCAAGACCGCCAAGGCGCTTCGAATCACGATTCCGGAATCGATCCTCCTGCGGGCGGACGAGGTGATCCGGTGAAGCTACGCCTGCTTCTGCTCACCCTCGCGCTGATTCTCGGCTTGGCGTCCGCCCCAACGAAGTGATCCGGTAGGCCCGCAGTTCTGCTAGCATTGAAACATGGAAAGAAATCAAGCTTTAGGAGTCGAACCCATGGCGCAAATGCTCGCCGGCGACGAGCTCAAACACTATCAGGAGCAGGGATACGTCATCCCGCGCTACCGCCTGCCACACGATCTGTTGGACCGGCTGCGTCGCGGTGTCGATCAGGTGCTCGCCACGTACACGGATGTGGCGCAGGAGGACCTTGCCAACCCGCACATGATCCCGCCCACTAGCGGCCCACAGGTCAATCCCTTCATGGACGCCGCCCGCCACCCGGCGATCCTGAACATGGTCGAGCAGGCGCTCGGGCCCGATTTGATACTTTGGATCACGCGGATCCTGTGCAAACCGGCGGCCACAGGTCGCGAGGTGCCTTGGCATCAGGACGGCGAGTACTGGCTGATGCGGCCGCTCGCGACCTGCTCGGTCTGGATCGCGATCGACCCGGTCACGACGCAAAACGGGTGCATGCGTTTCATTCCCGAGTCGCACAAGCGGCAGGAGTTGTATCGTCACCATCAGACCACTCGCGAAAACCTGGTGCTCAACCTGGAGCTCGATCAGGACCAGTTCGACGAGTCCAAGGCAGTGAATGTCGAGCTCGAAGCCGGGCAGATATCGCTGCACGACGTGCGCATGATTCATGGCTCGCTGGCCAACACATCGGGCGCGCGGCGCGCAGCACTCATCATGCGCTACATGCCCGCGACCTCTCATTACGACCGCTCGCTGTTCAAGCAGAGGCGCGACAACAGCCCCTTCAACATCGTCGATCAGCCGCTTTGGTTGATGCGCGGCACGGATCGGACAGGCAAGAACGATTTCAGCCGTGGCCATGAGTTGTGGAACAAGCGCTACGCGAACGGGTTGGTGCCGGCACCCCAGAGCTGAATCAATTCCTCTCGAATACGCTCCATCGCACAGTTGGAGGAGCGCCGGGACTAGACTCGACGACGTGATACCGCGAAACCCGGAGTAACTAGTCGATGCGTCGCGGCGGTCTCTTCCTCAAGTACGCTGTGCCTCTGGTACTTCTGTCCAGCGGCGCCGTCATCGTGAGCGGCCTGGTCGAGATCTACTTCTCGTATCAAGAGAACAAGGCCGCGCTGGCTGGGGTTCAGCACGAGAAGGCGATCGCTGCCGCCGCCAAGATCGAGCAGTTCGTGCGCGAGATCGAGCATCAGCTCGCCTGGATCGCGCAGACGCCGTGGGGACCGCGCGGAGCGCCCCTCGATCAGCGGCGACTCGATTCGCTGCGCCTCTTGCGACATGTCCCGACGGTGACCGAGGTGAGCCAGCTGGATCCGAGCGGACATGAGCAGCTGCGCGTGTCACGCCTCGCGATGGACGTCGCCGCCAGCAACACCGACTTTTCGAATGATCCCAAGTTCAAGGAGGCCTTGGCGCGCAAGACGTACTTCAGTCCGGTTTACTTCCGCAAAGAGTCGGAGCCCTACATGACCATCGCGCTCGCGGGCACGGGCGACGACGCGGGCGTCATCGCGGCAGAGGCGAACCTCAAATTCATTTGGGACGTGGTCTCGAACCTGAAGGTTGGCAAAGGCGGTTACGCGTACGTCGTCGATTCGCACGGCCGCCTGATCGCGCACCCCGACATCAGCCTGGTGCTGCAGAAGACAGATCTGTCCGCGCTTCCGCAGGTGCGCAAGGGAAGCTGCAGCGCCTCCCGGATCGGGGGACGTGCCGACCGAGGCGCTGGTCGGTAAAGATCTCCGTGGCCATGAGGTCCTTTCCGCCTATGCCCCTATAGCACCTCTCGGCTGGCTGGTGTTTGTCGACGTACCGATCACGGAGGCCTTCGCGCCTCTTTATGCGTCGATCGGACGCACCGCGGTCCTGCTGCTGATCGGCGTCATCGTCTCTGGAATCGCGAGCCTGGTGCTGGTGCGGCGGATGGTCTCGCCGATCCACACTCTGCAAGCCGGCGCGGCCCGGATTGGCGCGGGAGCTCTCGATCAGCGGATCGAAGTCAAGACCGGCGACGAACTGGAAGAGCTCGCGAACGAGTTCAACCACATGACCGGGCGACTTGAGGAGTCCTACGCGACCCTGGAGCGTAAGGTCGAGGAACGCACGCGCGACCTGACCGAAGCGCTCGAGCAACAGACAGCGACGGCCGAGATCCTGAGGGTCATCAGCAGTTCGCCGACGGACCTGAAGCCCGTGCTCGACTCAGTGGCGGAGAACGCCGCTCGTGTTTGCGGGGCTGGCGAAGCGATGATATTTCGGGTGGAGGGCGACGCCTCCAGACTCGTCGCGCGGCACGGGTCGCTGCCTTCGGTCAACGTCATAGATGAGCTGCGCCCGCTACGCCGTGACCTCCTCAGCGGGCGATCCATCGTCGAGCGCCGCGTGGTGCATGTACCGGACCTTCTTGCGGAGTCCGACGCGGAATGGGCGACGGCCAAGGCCTACGCCGCCAAGACCGGCATTCGAACGGCGCTCGCAGCGCCGATGCTCAGGAAGGGAGAAGCGATCGGCGCAATCTTGATCCGTCGCGCGGATGTCCAGCCGTTCACCGAGAAGCAAATCGAGCTGCTCAAGACCTTCGCCGACCAGGCGGTCATCGCCATCGAGAACGTGCGCTTGTTCCAGGAACTGCAATCGCGGACCCAGGAACTGGCGCGATCGGTCGAGCAGTTGCGTTCGCTTGCGGAGATCAGCCAGGCGGTCAACTCGACACTCGACCTGGATCAAGTCCTGAACACATTGGTGACGCGCGCGGTGCAGCTCTCCTCGTCGGACAACGGCATCGTGTATGAGCTGGACGAACTCTCGGGCACTTTACACCCTCGCGCCAGCTACGGGCTTCCCGAGGAACTCACCGAGGAACTCACCGCCAGGCCGTTGCTCCTTGGCGAGAGCCTGGTCGGCCGGGCCGCCGTCGCGCGCGCGCCGGTAGAGATCGCGGATATGTCCATCCAGTCGGTTTACAGCGGACGGTTCAAGGAAGCGATGGAACGCGCAGGGTTCCGCGCTGGACTCGCGCTGCCGCTTTTACGCGAAGGTCGCATCCTCGGCGGCCTGGCGTTGGGACGTAAGCGGACTGGCAGCTTTTCACCCGAAGTGATCGAACTACTGCAGACCTTCGCCGCCCAGTCCACCCTCGCCATCCAGAACGCGCGCCTGTTCCGCGAGATAGAGCAAAAGAGCCGCGAGCTCGAGGTCGCCAGCCGCCACAAGTCGCAGTTCCTCGCCAACATGAGCCACGAGCTGCGCACGCCGCTCAACGCCATCCTGGGCTACACCGAGCTGATCGTGGACCGGATCTACGGCGAGGTTCCGGAGAAGATCAGCGAGGTACTCGAGCGCGTCCAGAAGAGCGGGCGGCACCTTCTGGGTCTCATCAACGACGTGCTGGACCTGTCGAAGATCGAGGCTGGACAGCTTACGCTGGGCATGGACGACTACTCGTTCGGCGACGTCGTGCAGGCAGTGGTCAGCGCCGTCGAGTCGCTGGCCGCCGAGAAGAAGCTGCGGATGACCGTCGATATGGCCGCAAACCTACCGGTAGGCCAAGGTGACGAGCGTCGGATCACGCAGGTGCTGCTGAATCTTGTTGGCAACGCGATCAAGTTTACGGAGAAAGGCGAGGTGGCGGTGCGCGTGGCAAACTCGGGAGGAGAGTTTGTGGTGTCGGTCGCCGACACAGGCCCCGGCATAGCGGAAGCCGATCGCCTGAAAATCTTCGAGGAGTTCCAGCAGGTCGACAGCTCGTCCACGCGCACCAAGGGTGGCACCGGCCTTGGCCTCGCGATCGCGAAGCACATCGTGGAGATGCACGGCGGGCGTATCTGGGTCGAGTCGACTCTGGGCAAGGGTTCGACTTTCTTCTTCAGCGTTCCGGTGCGTACTGTCCTCAGGGAGGGAACGGCATGAGCCTAACAGCACGGGCCGCCCCCATCCCAGCCTTCCCCCGCAAGCGAGGGAAGGAAAGCGACAGCATTTCCCTCCCCCGCTTGCGGGGGAGGGCCAGGGTGGGGGCAATGCACGCCGACATTGTCAGGCACTTTGTAAAGCTCCATAGAAGAGGTGACGACATGAGCCTAGGAGCAGGGGCCCCGCTAGCGGGGATGCGACCCGGGCGAATGGCGTCAGTCCCCGACACCCGACTGCTTAATATTGCCACTGACCTCAAGGAGGGGGACGACATGAGCCTAGGAGCAGGGGCCCCTTGGGGATGCGACCCGGGCGATTGGCGTCGGTCACCGACGCGCGACTGTCGAGTATCACCACCTATCTAAACGAGGTGACGTATGAGCAAGCGCATTCTGATCATCGAAGACCAGGAAGACAATCGCCGCATCATGCGCGACCTGCTGTCGGCGAGCGGCTACGAGCTGATCGAGGCGAAAGATGGAGAGCAGGGACTCGAGCTTGCCGAAAAGGAGGTCCCGGATCTCATCTTGATGGACATCCAGCTTCCGGGGCTGGACGGCTACGAGGTGACACGCCGGATCAAGTCGAAGTTCGACTTGAACCAGATTCCCATCATCGCGGTCACCTCGTACGCGCTGAGCGGTGACGACCAGAAAGCATACGCGGCCGGATGCGACGGCTACGTGACGAAGCCGTTCAGCCCGCGACAGCTCCTCGCCAAGATCAGAGAGTTCCTGCCGTAATGCACTCATGGAGTTGACGCCGTGAGCCGTCTCCCGAGCCTGCGGACCGGCGCTCAGTGGAAGCTCACGCTTCTGGTCGTGCTTCTGATCCTGTGCACGTCCGCCTCGCTGTTCTGGTATTTCGCTCGGCACGAAAGACAGAGCCAGCTCGAGAGCCTTCTGATTTATGGCCGCTCGCTGGTTCGGGCCCTCGCCGTCAACAGCGAAGACGCCGTTCTGCGCCAGGATGCCGATGAGCTGGGCAAGACGGTAAAGCGGACATCTCTGGAACACGACGTCGCTTACGCCTCGGTGAGCGACAGCAGCGGCCGGTTTCGGGTACAAGCGGGGGCAATCTCCGCGCCGGAGATCGGAGCAGCCTCGTCGGCCCCGGCAGAGCAGCCGATCGGAGAATCGCTCTACGACGTCTCGGTCCCGGTAGCGCGCAAACGGCTCGACTTCACCGCCTCAGATCCGGCACTACCGGGCGAGCTGCCCGGAACCCAGCAAGCCGCCTCCGACACGACTCTGAGACCGGCGGGGGTCGCCAGGATCGGCCTCTCACTCGCCCGCGTTGATGCCGCGATTGAGCAGCAGCGTCTGGTTTGGATTCTGATCACACTCCTGCTCGCGGGCATCGGCGGCGGGGCCGCTCACCTGGTGACCCGTCTTGCGTCAGTACAGCCGCACAAGCCTGAGGGCGGCCGCGTACCCGAGAGCGACTGGGAGCACGAAGCTGAACTGCGCTCCCGCGAGCTGCGCGAAGCGCTCGAGCAGCAGGCGGCGACCAGCGCGATCCTGCGCATCATCACAAGCTCCGCAGCCGATCTGCAGCCCGCGCTGGACGCGGTTGCAGAGCACGCGGCCAAGCTCTGCGGGGCAAGCGATGCGCAGATCTACCTCGTGACAGGCGCAGATTTGCAGTGGATCGCCGGTTTCGGCCCGCTGCCGGTGACCAAGGCGGAGTCCGTGCCGATCAGACCGGGTCTGGTAGCCGGCAAGGCCGTGCTGGAGCGCGTGAGCGTCCATATTCGCGACGCCGCACTCGAACTGGAGGAGTTCCCGGACTCCAAGCTCATCCGGTCGCGGCTGGGTTACCGCACGATGCTCGTCACGCCGCTGGTGTGGCAAGGCACCGCGATCGGCGTGATCATCATCCGCCGCATGCAGATGAATCCGTTCTCGGACACGCAGATCGAACTGCTGAAGACGTTCGCCGATCAGTCGGCGATCGCCATCGAGAACACGCGACTGTTCCACGAGCTGCACGCTCGAAACCAAGCCCTGACCGAAGCGCTGGACCAGCAGACGGCGAGCACCGAGATCCTGCGTGCGATCAGCAGCTCCCCGACCAATCTTCAGCGCGTGCTGGATGAGATCACCCGCAACGCAGCCAAGCTATGCGGTGCCGTGGACGCGTACCTCGTCCGAGTCGATGACGACGCTCTGGCGGTAACTTCGGTGCACGGGTCGCCTCTCCATCTGTTGACTGGTGAGCGTCTCCCGCTGCGCCGGGATCTGGTGATCGGACGCGCCATTTTCGAGGCGCGGACCGTTCATGTGCCAGACATTCTGGCCGAGCCCGATACGGAATATGCCGCTGCGAAAGCCATTCGCTCCCGATCGGGCTCCCGTACCTCGCTCGCCGCGCCGCTGCTTCAGAGAGGAGCGGCTATCGGCGCCATCGGCGTCGACCGCCCGGACGTCCGTCCCTTTACGGACGAGCAGGTCCGACTTCTCGAGACCTTTGCGGACCAGGCCGTAATCGCGATCGAGAATACGCGCCTGTTCGAAGATCTCGAGGCCCGCAACAAAGCGCTCACTGAAGCGCTCGAGCGCCAGGCGGCGACCGGCGAGGTTCTTCAGATCATCAGCAGCTCGCAGACTGATCTGCAGGCCGTGTTCGACGCAATTTGCAGGAGCTCCGTACGCTTGTGCAATGCGCTGAACGGCGACGTCTATCAGTTCGACGGCGAGCTGATCCACTTCAAGGCCCACGCCAACTTCACCCAAGAAGCGCTGGAAGTTACCCGGAGTCTGTTCCCCGTGCGGCCCAACCGCGACAGCGCCGTGGCTCGGGCGATCTTCGATGGCGATGTCGTCCACATTCCCGATGTCACCAAGGATCTCGACTACCGCAATCTGCGATGGGCGAGCACCATCGGCGTACGCGGCACGTTAGCCGTGCCCATGGTGCGGGAAGATCGTCCCATCGGCGTGATCGCGATCAACAAAGTCGAGCCCACGCCGTTCTCCGAAACGCAGATCGAGCTCCTGAAGACGTTTGCCAGGCAGGCCGTGATAGCGATCGAGAATGCCCGTCTATTCGGGGAGCTCGAGAACCGCAACAAAGCGGTCACGGAAGCGCTCGAGCAGCAGACGGCAACCAGCGAGATCCTTCGCGTCATAAGCCGCTCGCCGACCGATGCACGACCGGTGTTCGAGACGATCGTGCAGAGCGCGACGCGGCTCTGCGGCGCCGAGTTCGCCGTCCTGCATCGATACGATGGCGAGCTGGTTACGGCCGACGCCCATCACAACCTGACCGGACAGGAGCTCGATGTGGTGCTCAAGGTCTTCCCCAGACCGGCACAACGCGACTATGCCGCCGGGCGGGCGATCGTAGACGGGGCCGTAGTTCACATCCCCGATATTCACGAGGATCCCGAGTACCAGATCAGCGATTCGCTGCGGACGACTGGCTACACCACGGTGTTGGCGGTGCCACTGCTCAAGGATGCAAATCCCGTTGGCGCACTCTGCCTCTGGCGTCGAGCACCATCTCCGTTCTCCGATACACAGATCGCGCTCGTCAAGACCTTTGCCGACCAGGCTGTAATCGCCATCGAGAACGTGCGGCTGTTCAACGAGCTCGGCGAACGCAACCGGGCGCTCACCGAAGCGCTGGAGCAGCAAACGGCGACCAGCGAAGTCCTGCGCGTATTCAGCAATTCGCCCACGGATATCAAGCCGGTGCTCGAAGCCGTGGTCCGCAGCGCGGCACGGTTGTGCCACGCCAAGCATGCAATCATCTTTCAGGTCGAAGGAGATTCTCTGCGGGCTGTCAAGCAATACGGGGCGTTATCGCCGATCGCCGAGGACGGTCGCCTTCCCATTCGCCGCGATCTCGTCGCCGGACGTGCGGTCATCGAGCGGCGAACGATGCACTTTGCCGACATCCTGGCGGAGCCGCAAAGTGAGCTTGCGAGCGCCCGAGAGCTTGCGCAGCGGATGGGTTACCGCACGGTGGTTGCGGCGCCATTGATGCGGCAAGGCGAACCCGCAGGTGTTCTCGGAGTCTGGCGCACGGAGGTGCGGCCCTTCTCCGACTCGGAGGTCGCGCTGCTAGAGACGTTTGCAGACCAGGCTGTCATTGCGATCGAGAACGTCCGCCTCTTCAATGAACTGCAGGAGCGCAACAAAGCGCTCACTGAAGCGCTGGAGCAACAGACGGCGACCGGCGACATCCTGCGGGTAATGAGCAGCTCCCCGACAGATCTGCAGCCGGTGATCCAGGCCATTGCGGAAAATGTGGCGCGGCTGTGCGGAGACGCCGACGGCGCGGTCAATCTGGTCGAGGGCGATCACTTCGTGATAGCGGCGAGGTCTGCACATAGTCCCAGCCCGCTCGGCACACATCGACCCATTCGCAGAGACCTCATGGTGGGTCGCTCCTTCCTGGACAACACAGTCCTGCACATGCCCGACTTGCAGCAGGCGTCGAAAGAGGAGTTTGGAGCAGCGGTCGAGCGCGCTCATCAATTTGGCTATCGAGCAGCGCTCGCCGTACCCATGGTGCGCGAGGGCACGCCCATCGGTGTGCTGTGGGTCAGCAGGAAAGAGCCGATTCCGTTCTCCGACAAGCAGATCGCGCTGGTGAAGACCTTCGCCGATCAGGCCGTCATCGCGATCGAGAACGTTCGGCTGTTCAGGGAGCTACAGGAGCGCAACAAGGCGCTCACCGATGCTTTAGAGCAGCAGACCGCGACCAGCGAAATCCTGCGAGTGATCAGCAGCTCGCCGACGGATCTGCAGCCGGTGCTGGACGCGATCGCCAAGAGCGCCATGCAGCTGTGTGGGGCCAGCGATGGGAACATCCTTCGTGTCGACGGCGATGGGTATCGGGTGGTTGGACACTACGGGTCGATTCCGTCCAACGTAGAGCGCCTTCCGCTCGTCCGCGACATGGTAATTGGTCGAGCCATTATCGACCGCTCCGTGGTTCATGTTTTTGATTTGCTTGCGGAGCCCGACGCCGAATACGCCAGCGCCAAAGCTTACGCGGCTCGTTTCGGGTATCGCACTGTGCTCGCCGTACCGATGCTTCGAGAAGGTATTGCGATCGGTGCTATCGCCATCCCGCGCACGGAAGTGCGGCCATTCACCGACAAGCAGGTCGAGCTGCTCAAGATCTTCGCCGACCAGGCGGTGATCGCTATCGAGAACGTGCGCTTGTTCAAGGAGCTCGAGGAGCGCAACAAGGCTCTCACGGAAGCGCTGGAGCAGCAGACGGCGACTAGCGAAATCCTACGCGTGATCAGCAGCTCGCCGACGGATTTGCAGCCGGTGCTGGATGCGGTGGCAGAGCGTGCCGCGAAGCTTTGCGCAGCGCTCGACGCGCAAGTGATGTTGGTGGACGGTGCGACTCTGCGGCGTGTTGCTGGGTATGGGGAAATGCCGATCGTTGCCCCGATCGAGCCCTTGCCGATCATCCGAGGTATCGTCGCAGGCAGGGCTGTAGTCGACCGTCAAAGCATTCACCTCCCTGACGTCCTCGCAGCGGCGGACGATGGGTTCGCGGAGGCGAAGCCATACGCTCTCCGCTTTGGCTACCGAACCATCTTGGCCACACCGTTGATGCGCGAAGGTGCTGCCATCGGGGTGATCGTCATTCGGCGCGTCGAGGTTAACCCATTCTCTGAAGAGCAGGTCCAGCTGGTTCATACCTTCGCCGACCAGGCGGTGATCGCGATCGAAAACGTGCGCTTGTTCAAGGAGCTCGAGGCGCGCACGCAAGAGCTGGCCCATTCCGTCGAGAAGTTGCAGGCGCTGGCAGCGGTCAGCGAGGCCGTCAACTCGACGCTCGATCTGGAGAAGGTCCTGGAGACGATCGCAGCCCGTGCGATGCAACTTTCCTCGAGCAGCGCCGGCGCCGTCTATGAATTCGACGAAGAGAGTCAGGTGCTCCGCCTGCGCGCTACCTACGGGGTCGCCGCGGACGTCGTCGAGGCGATGCTTGCCAAGTCGCTGCGGCTTGGTGAAGGCGTGAATGGACGCGCGGCGCTAGAACGCGTGCCCGTGCAGGTCGCAGACATACAGACGACGAACGCATACTCTGGGGTCCTCCGGGAGATCGTGGACAGGTCCCAGCTGCGCGCGGTGCTGGTCGTACCGATGCTGCGCGAGGGACGAGTGGTCGGCACCTTGTCGGTATCGCGCAAGACAACAGGCAGCTATCCGCCCGAGGTGGTCCAGCTACTGCAGACAGTAGCCGCCCAATCCACTCTGGCGATCCAGAATGCTCGGCTGTTCCGCGAAATCGAACACAAGAGCCACGAGCTTCAGATCGCCAGCCAGCACAAGTCCCAGTTCCTCGCCAACATGAGCCACGAGCTGCGTACGCCGCTAAACGCGATCCTTGGCTACACCGAACTGATCGTGGACAAGATCTACGGCGACGTGCCGGAGAAGATCAGCGAGGTGCTGGAGCGCGTGCAGAAGAGCGGACGGCATCTGCTCGGACTGATCAACGAGGTGCTCGACCTCGCCAAGATCGAAGCGGGGCAGCTCGCGCTGGAGCTAGACGAGTACGCCTTCAACGACGTCGCTCAGGCCGTGATGAGCGCCGTCGGGTCGTTGGCCGCCGAGAAACAGCTTCCGCTGAGCGTCGACGTGGCGGCCGACTTGCCGGTGGGCCGGGGCGACGAACGTCGGATCACGCAGGTCCTGCTCAATCTGGTGGGCAACGCGATCAAGTTCACGGAGAGAGGCGAAGTTGCGGTCCGGGTCAGCGCCTCGGGTGGAGCGTTTCTGGTGGCCGTCCGGGATACGGGGCCCGGAATACGAGAAGAGGACCGGCAACGGATCTTCGAGGAGTTCCAGCAGAGCGACAGCTCGCCTACGAAGAGGAAAGGCGGCACCGGTCTCGGGCTCGCGATCGCCAAGCGCATCGTCGAAATGCACGGCGGACGCATCTGGGTCGAATCCACCGTCGGTCAGGGATCGACCTTCTTTTTCAGCGTGCCGGTGCAGGCTGAGCGTGAAGAAGCGCGGGAACGCGCCTGAGCATGCGCACCCCTGCCCGCATCCTCGTCGTGGACGACAATCCGTCCAACGTCGACATCCTGCGCACACGGCTCGCGGCGCACGGCTACGATATCGTAACCGCCGCGGACGGCGAGGAAGCGCTGGTAGCGGTACGAGATCAGCAGCCCGACCTGATCCTGCTCGACGTCATGATGCCCAAGCTGGACGGCATCGAGGTTTGCCGCCGGGTGCGCGCCGACGCGACGCTGCCATTCATTCCGATCGTTCTGGTCACCGCGAAGTCCGACTCGAAGGATGTGGTGCAGGCGCTCGAGGCCGGCGGAGACGAGTATCTGACCAAGCCGGTGGATCAGGCATCGCTCGTAGCGCGCGTCAAGTCCATGCTCCGCATCAAGGCGCTGCAGGACATGGTGCGCGAGCAAGCCGCGCAGCTTCAGGACTGGAACCGCACGCTGGAGCAGCGGGTCGAACAGCAGGTCGTTCAGCTCGAACGGCTCGGAAAGCTCAAGCGCTTCTTCTCTCCCCAGCTCGCCGAGCTGATCCTCTCCGGAGGCGCCGAGGATCCGCTGAAGAGCCATCGCCGCGAGGTGGTCGTCGTGTTCTTGGACCTGCGCGGTTTCACCTCTTTTGCCGAAACCAGCGAGCCCGAGGAGATCATGGGCGTGCTGCGCGAGTACCACGCCGAAATGGGACACGTGATCATGGCGCATGAAGGAACACTCGAACGCTTCGCGGGCGACGGCATGATGGTGTTCTTCAACGACCCGGTACCAGTCGCCGATCCGGCTGAACGCGCCGTGCGCATGGTGGTTGCCATGCGGGAGCGTCTGACCGCGCTCACTGCGAAGTGGAGCAAGCGAGGTTTCGACCTCGGCTTCGGCGCGGGCATCGCTCAGGGCTACGCGACGATCGGAGCGGTAGGCTTCGAAGGACGCTGGGACTACGGCGCCATCGGCACGGTAACCAACCTCGCTGCGCGCCTGTGCGGCGAGGCGAAGCACGGACAGATCCTGATCTCGCAGCGGGTGCTGGCTTCGGTCGAAGATCTCGCGGAAGTCGAGCCGCTCGGGGAGCTTCAGCTCAAAGGGTTACTCAAGCCCGCGCCTGCGTTCAATCTGCTTGGGCTGAAGTCCGCCACGTAGGGAGGAGCACCACAGTTCGCGAGGTCATGTCCCCCTCCCTCACCCTCCCCGCCAGCGGGGGAGGGAATAATCTGCAGAGCGTCAGCGCGATAGCGCCTGCACCGCGCCCAGAATCTGATCGTCGTTCGGCGGAAAGTTGGCGAGCTCGAGGGGACCGCCCGCGCCTTCGACGAACGTCCATCGGACCGTACCCTGCGCATCGATGAGGAACTCGCCCTCGACCTGGGTCCCGTGCGCCGCGTGCATCTGCTGGTCGACGTCGGTCAACTCGAAGCGATCCTTCCGATTGAGCAGCTCCGAAGCTTCGGGGAGGCTCTTCGGCTCGGGCAGCTCACCGCCAGGATTAACTTTGGCGGATAGGATCTGGGCCAGAGTCGCCCGCTGGGGCCATTGCAGCGTTGCCGGATCCGTGTCGTCCGGCACGATCCCCATCTTGGGCAATCCGAAGGCCTGATGCGTCCGCACATCGGGATCTGCCGCGAGCAGCACGCGCGTCGGGCGGTATTGGAAGTATTGCCGAGCGCGCTCCGCCGGCGTGTTCACGATGACGAGGGTCTCGACGCCCTCGCGCTGAAGCTTGTCACGCGTGATGCCGATCTGCACCACGTGCCGGCGGCAAAACGGGCAGTGCAGCCCGCGAAACAGCGCGACGAGGACGGGGGCCTTCCCGCGGAAGTCGTCGAGTCCGATTTGCCCCTCTCGATTAACAGCCGGCAGGGCGAAACTGGGAGCCGGGTCTCCCGGTTGTAGCGGCCGGTTCGTTGCTGTCGTCACGTCTTCGTCTCCTTAGTTTGCACAGGCAGAGTCAACCCAGAAAGGGTAGCACTGTGAGTGCATCGGGCTCCAAGCCGGCTCGCTGGCAGACCTCCTGCGCCTTGCGCATATAGCGCTCGGCTTGTGCCTCGTCGCCGGTATCCAAGAACAGCGTTGCCAGCCCATCGTAACAAGGGAACAGGAGCTGGGGCTCACCCACACTCTCCGCCAACACCATGGCCTCGCGATAATAGCCCATCGCGCGGGCGGGGTCGCCATGGCACTGGTAGATCTGCCCCAGAACCACGAGCGGAACCGCGAGATGGTCGAGCTGGCCCATGCGTCGATCCAGATCGATGGCCGTGTGCGCGGCCCCGATTCCGTCTTCGTCGCAGCGGTTGGTGAGAGCGCAGTAAGCCACGGCGAGGTTGGTGTAGAGGCGCGATTGCAGGCCAAGGTCGCCGATGCGCTTGGCCGTCTCGAGCCCGCGCTCGCACGTCTCGATCGCACGCGCGGGGTCTAACGTGCTGTAAAGAATGCCCAGGTTGGCGACACCTTTGCATTCGATCTGGAGCAGTTCGGCTTCTCGCGCGATCGCGACGCTGCGCATGAGATGAGCTACCGCATCATCCGGCCGATTGAGGCGAGCGAACGCCACACCGAGCGTGTTCAGGGCGAGCGAGGTTGCCGCAGCAGCGGCCCTGCGTTCGTCAGTGCTCGACACATGAGCCGCGAGGCCCTCGGCATGCGCCAGCGCGCGCTCCGCCCATTGCACTGCGCGGTCATTGTCGCCGCTGCGGAACGCGAGCTGCCCCATCTCCTGGTACAGATGGGCACGCTCGATGTTGTCGGGCTCGGCCTCGGTCAACGCCAGGCCTTCCTGAAAGCAGCGCACCGCTTCACCTCGGTCGCCCGCATCCCAGTGCAGCGCTCCGATCTTTCGCAGCACCCGGGCTTCTCCAGGATGGTCGGCGGCTCGCGCATACCCATCGCGCGCCGCCGAGAAATGCCGGAGCGCGTCGGCCCGCTTGCCGGCGGGGCCAAGCAGATCACCAAGCCGCTCGTGCACGGTCAGCCGCTGCGCGTCGAGATCCTCGCTCGCTTCAAGGATTTCGAGCGCGCGCTCGTAGTGGCGGATGGCATCGGTGTTGGCGTGGATCGCAGCCGCCCAATCCCCCGCCGCGGCCAGGTAATGGGCGCCCCGCGGCTTGTCCGCGCTCAGCCGGAAGTGGTGGCCCAAAGCCTCCAGATCCTCGAGGCGCCTGGGCTCCGGTCCGCACAGCCGCTCCAGCGCCTGGCCTATCCGCGTATGCAGCTCGGTGCGTCGGCTCACGAGCAGGTTCTTGTACGCGGCCTCGTGGAACAGTCCATGGCGAAACCTGTAACGGCGTTCCTCGCCAGTTGCGGGCGCGTTGTTGCTCGTCGCGCGAGATGCGTCGACGAGCAGTTCCGTATCGACCAGGAATGCGAGCGAATGGTCAAGAGTCCCGCGATCACCCGTAATCTCACGCAACAGGGACTCAGCGAAAACGGGGCCCAGCACGGAGGCCTCCTGGAGAATCTGCCGAGCAGCAGCGGGAAGGCGATCGATGCGCGCGAGCAGCAACCCATGAATCGTCAGCGGCACGTGCACCGCCGCCGCGTCTGGCCGGTAGACCCATTGCCCCTGCTCCTGCACCAGTGCGCCACCGGCTAGAGCCCGGACAATCTCCTCAATGAACAGCGGATTGCCTCCAGCGTGCTCGAGGATACGCAACCGCAGGTCGGGCGTAAGCGACGGCGCCGCGGCGCGAAGCAGAGCTCCCAGCAAGGCACCTCCGTCGTTCGCCGACAGCGGTTGAAGCCGCACGACCGTCTGCCCGGCGCCGCCGAGGGTCAACCCTTCTACATCGTGTCCGGCGCGGTGCGAGACGATCAGCATAAAGCGGCGATCTTGCAAACGATCGATAAGAAATTGGAGCAGCGCGACGGAAGCCGCATCCGCCCAGTGCAGATCCTCCACGACCAGCACCAGCGCACTGTGCTGCAGCCGGTGCTCGATCACGTCCTGTACGGCCAAAAAGATCTGGCGCTCGAGCTGCTCGGGGTCGATCTGGCGCGTGCGCGGATCTTCCGTCTCGAAGCCGAGCAGATAGCCAAGCAACGCCGCGAGGCGCCCGATCTCGGCTTGGTCCGCCCCGATCGCCTGCACTCCAGCGACGAACTTGCTGCGCGCCACAGCGGGCGAATCCTGGGGCATCACCCCATAGGCATCGCGCAGCAGCGCAGCAGGCACGCCGTAGGTGCGCTCACCGACGGAAGAGCACTGAGCGCGTCGGACTGCGGTCGTCTCGAGATGACCCTTCGCCTTCAACCGGCTTTCGAACTCAGCCAGCAGACGGGATTTGCCGGCGCCTGCTTCGCCGACGAGCGTAACAACCTGAGTCTGACCCTCGAGCATCCGCTCGAACGCGGCCATCGAGGTCGTTGAGCTCGCGATCGCGTCCGACGAAGGGAGCCTCCGACTCGCCTGCCTGTAGTCCGCGCGTCGGGCGCGGCGTGGCAACCGCGACGAGCACTCCATAGACTGAAACGGGCTCGGCTTTCCCCTTGAGCGAGACGTCGCCGAGCGCTCTCGAAGTCGAACGCATGCTGCGCGAGCAGATAGGTCGATTGGCTGGCGAGGATCTGACCCGGCTTCGCTGCGTTCTGCAAACGCGCCGCGGTGTTCACCGCGTCGCCGGTGACGGCATAAGCAGCGCCTGACCCCGAGCCGATCTGGCCCGCAACCACTGGGCCGGTGTTCACGCCGATGTGCAAGGCCAGCGGCGAACCGATGCGACGGGCCCAACGCTCATTGAGAACCGCGACCCGATCTCGCATGAGCAGCGCAGCGCGCAGCGCGCGCTCAGGATCGTCTTCGTGGGCTAGTGGCGCCCCGAACACGCCCATGACAGCGTCACCTACGAACTTTTCAACGAATCCCTCGAAGCGCTCGATGGCCGCGGACATCTCCTTGAACAGATCGCCCTGCAGCGCGCGCACCTCCTCGGGGTCGAGTCGCTCGCTGAGCGTCGTGAACCCGGACAGGTCGGCGAACAAAACGGTGACGGGGCGGCGATCGGATTGCGCGTCGGGCAGGGAACCCGCACTCGGAGCCGGCGCTGGTGCCGGGCGAAGCATGAGGTCTGCCGCTGGCAAAGCGACCAGCTTGGTGCCACATTTGGGACAAAACGCGAAATCGGCTGCGGCTTCAAACCCGCAGGCGGCACAGTTCATTGCAATAGGTTATCTGGCTATTCGTTTCACATCTGCATACCGCGATGGCTGCGTACGTCGCACCGCGCTGGGCGGAACCGAGAGGTCGTCAGTATCATACTGGCTTAAGCACGTCTCGAGGCTCAGCCTCCATCCTTGCGTACCCTCCCCCGCTTGCGGGGGAGGGCGAGCGGTGGGGGTAATTTCCGAGTCCCATCACGGACTGCATAGCGCTAGACAGGAGTCCTCTTCTGAAAAAAACTCGAATCGCTTTGGTCGGGCTCGGCATGGCGGTGACTCCGCACGCAAAGAGCGTGCTGGATCTGGCCGACCGAGTCGAGGTCGCGTACGCATTCAGCCCGAGCGCGGCGCGCCGCGCCAAATTCGCCGCTCAGTTTCCTTTCCCACAATGCGAGCGGCTCGAGACCATCCTCGAAGACGCATCGATTGATGCGGTAGCGGTGCTTACGCCACCGAACACGCACCTCGAGCTGGTGAAGCGCTGCGCAGCGGCGGGCAAGCACGTGCTGCTCGAGAAACCGCTCGAGATCACCACCGCGCGCGCCGAGGAGATAGTCGGCGCATGCCGCCGGGCGGGGGTCAAGCTGGGCGTGGTGCTTCAACATCGGCACAAGCCCGCCACCGAGCGTCTTGCCGGCGCTCTGCGGGCCGGTGAGCTCGGTCCATTGGTCGGTGCCTCGGCAATCATCCGGCTGTGGCGGCCGCAAAGCTACTACGACGACCCCGGGCGCGGTACGAAGGCGCGCGATGGTGGCGGCGTATTACTGACGCAGGCGATTCACACGCTCGATGTGCTGCTGTCGCTCGCGGGCGATGCAGCTGAGGTTACGGCGTACGCCACTACGACACCCGTGCATCGGATGGAATGCGAGGACCTGGTCTGTGCAGCGGTCCGATGGAAAAACGGCGCGCTCGGTGTGATCGAAGCTACGACGGTGGCCTATCCAGGTGCAGCCGAACGCATCGAGCTGTCGGGTACGCGCGGCACTGCAACCTTGGCGGGTACCGCTCTCGAACTGCGGTTTGATGATGGCCGCAGGGAAACGCTTGCGGCTGACGGATCAGGCGGCGGCACCGGCGCAGATCCGATGGCCTTTCCGCACGACTATCACCGCAGCGTGTGGCGCGATTTTGTCGATGCTGTCCAAGGCGGCGGTGAGCCGCGAGTCAACGGCGAAGAAGCGCTGCGCGTGCATCGTTTGATAGACGCGCTGCTCGCAAGCGCGGCAAAGGGCGGTCCAGTAAGACTCGAGAGCAACTGACCCGCAGGGAGCGGTCACGTTTGGCATTGTTCCAGCCTCTGGACGCGCACGTACGTCGGTAGTTCCACCCTTGCAAGAGCAGTTGGTCACGGAGACGCTCACGCCGGCACAAGCCTGATCGCCTGCTCCGGACAAGCGGCCACGCACAATCCACACGCGTGGCAGTCCTCCGATCCCACGGCA
Source organism: uncultured beta proteobacterium (assembly GCA_963747025.1). Classification (GTDB taxonomy): domain Bacteria; phylum Pseudomonadota; class Gammaproteobacteria; order Burkholderiales; family SHXO01; genus SHXO01. Next base: position 413,822 of record CAVVDJ010000001.1, on the reverse strand, counting down.
TAGGCTTGCTTCCCGCCGTGAACCCAGGTCTTCAGTTTTCCGACCAGAGAGAGCGCTGCGCGATCATCCGGCGCGAGGGTGCGCAGTTCGAACACGTGGTAGGGACAAACCTCGACGCACGCGCTTTTCCCTTCGCAGCGATTGCGGTCGATCACCGGCACGACAGTGCCGGAGCGACTCGCACACTCGGCATCGGGGCGGTTTGCTGGCGCGGTCACGCGTTCCTCATTTGATAGCCGACAGTAGCCTCGATCAAGTGTAGCGGAATCCAGGGATGCGCCGTGGCGCAATACAGCAAGCGCGTAGCACAATCCCGGTTTGCGGTGCGTTCCACCCGCTGCCGGCTACTCGCGCTCAGCGATGGCTCGGCTCAGGTCACCGTTCCGCTGCTTCGAGTGGGGGCACAGCGTCCGGACTCAATACGATTTCGCTGCGGAGCACCGCATAGGCCATCACATCCTCGAAGCGTCCCCACTTCCGCACGCGCTGTCTGAGCATCCCTTCACGCTGCATTCCTAGCTTCTGCAGGACCCTCCCGGACGCGGGGTTGCGCGCCATGTGGAAGGCATAGATCCGGTTCAACCCGAGCGACTCGAAACCAAACCGCACGATTGCCGACCCAGCCTCGGACGCATAGCCGTGGCCCCAGAACGCCTTGCCGATCCAGAAGCCCATTTCAGCCTGCGCGTGCTCCTGAGTAAGGTCGCGCAGCTCGACGCATCCGACGAGCTGCGCGGACTCCGCCTGCGTGATCGCGAACCGAAATCCGAGACCACGCTGCCGCGCACGCCGATGTCCCGCGATCCAGTCGATCGCGACCTGGAGAGAATACGGGTGCGGGATCGAGATTGTCGTGTCGGCGATCTCGAACGCACTAGCGAGCTCCGTTACAGCGCCTGCATCAGCGCGGGCGAACGGCCGCAGCAACAAACGCGCAGTTCGAATCGTCGGCGTGGCTGACACGGCTGTGCTGGAATCCCGGCTTAAGCCTCGCTACCTGTGCGACCCAGCGTCCACCACCGCGAGTGCGGTCATGTTGACCAACCGGCGCACGGTTGCTGTGGGCGTGAGGATGTGGCACGTCTTCGCTGCGCCGAGCAGGATGGGCCCGACCGTGATGCCTTCACCCGCGATGACCTTCAGCAGATTGAAGGAGATGTTCGCCGCATCCAGGGTAGGCATGATCAGGAGGTTTGCCTCGTCCTTGAGTCGCGAGTTCGGGAACACCTGCAGGCGGATCTCGGGCGACAGCGCCGCGTCGCCATGCATCTCGCCGTCGACTTCCAGTTGCGGCGCGAGCTGCTCGAGCAGCTCGCGCACGCGGCTCATCTTCTGCGCCGACTGGCGTGCGCGCGCTGCCGAAGTTGGAATGCGACAGCAGCGCCACCTTCGGCACGAGCCCGAAGCGGCGCACCTCCTCCGCGGCGAGCATCGTGATCTCGGCGAGCTGCTCGGCGGTCGGGTCTGGATTGACGTAGGTGTCGCAGATGAACAGCGTGCGCTCGTCGAGCAGCAGCAGATTCATCGCCGCGAACTGCTTCACCCCCGGCCTGAGGCCGATCACGTTGGCGATATAGTTGAGGTGCGTGCTGTGCTCGCCGTAGGTGCCGCAGAGCATGGCGTCGGCCTCGTTCTGCTTCACCATCAGCGCGCCGATCAGCGTGGGGCGTCTGATCACCTCGCGCTTGGCCACTTCCACCGACACGCCCCTGCGCTGCGCGAGGTCGTGGTAGAGCTGCCAGTACTCGGTGAAACGCGGATCGTTGTTCGGATTGACGAGCTCGAAGTCCCGGCCCGGGCGCACGCGCAGGCCCAGCTTCTCCAGCCGCGAGTTCACGACCTCCGGACGGCCGATCACGATCGGCCGCGCGAAGCCTTCGTCGACGACCGTCTGCACGGCGTGCAGAACGCGCTGATCCTCGCCCTCGCAGTACACCACGCGCTTCGGTCTGCTCTTGGCCGCGTCGAACACCGGCTTCATGATCAAGCCGGAGTGGTAGACGAACTGAACGAGCTGATCCCGGTACGCGTTGAGATCGGCGATCGGCCGCGTGGCTACGCCGCTGTCCATCGCTGCCTTGGCGACCGCAGGCGCGATCTTGACGATCAGGCGCGGATCGAAGGGCTTGGGTATCAGGTACTCGGGCCCGAAGGACAGATTGGCATCGCGGTACGCCAACGCCACGACGTCCGATTGCTCCTGCTGCGCCAGCTCGGCGATGGCGTGCGTGGAGGCCAGCTTCATGGCTTCGTTGATGATCGTCGCGCCGGCATCCAAGGCTCCCCGGAAGATGAACGGGAAGCACAGAACGTTGTTGACCTGGTTCGGATAGTCCGAGCGCCCGGTGGCGATGATGCAATCGGGGCGCGCGGCTTTGGCGTCCTCCGGCATGATCTCGGGGTTCGGGTTCGCCAGCGCCAGGATGAGCGGACGCTGCGCCATTTTCGCGACCATCTCGGGCTTGAGCACGCCGCCGGCCGACAACCCGAGGAAGATATCGGCGCCGGCCACGATCTCGGCCAGCGTTCGCGCTTTGGTGTCTTTCGCGTAGCGGGCTTTGTAGTCATCCATCTCCTCGACGCGGCCCTTGTAGACGACGCCCTTGATGTCCGCGACGGTGATGTTGTCGACCGACAGGCCAAGACCCACGAGCAGGTCGAGGCAGGACAGCGCGGCCGCCCCCGCGCCCGAGCACACCAGCTTGACTTTGCCGATGTCCTTGCCGACGACCTTGAGTCCGTTGAGCACCGCCGCGCCGACGATGATGGCGGTGCCGTGCTGGTCGTCGTGGAACACCGGAATCTTCAGGCGTTCGCGCAGCCTGCGCTCGATATGGAAGCACTCGGGTGCCTTGATGTCCTCGAGGTTGATGCCACCGAACGTGGGCTCCAGGCTGGCGATGATGTCGACCAGCTTGTCCGGATCCCGCTCGTTGATCTCGATATCGAATACGTCGATGCCAGCGAACTTCTTGAACAGCACCCCCTTGCCTTCCATCACCGGCTTGGCCGCCTCCGGGCCGATCGCGCCCAAGCCCGAGCACCGCGGTGCCGTTGGTGATCACGCCGATGAGGTTGCCGCGGGCGGTGTAGTCGCGCGTCCGCGCGGGATCGGCGACGATCTCTTCGCAGGCTGCAGCCACGCCGGGGGAATAGGCCAACGCCAGATCGTGCTGCGTGATGAGGTTCTTGGTAGGTGTGACCGAAATCTTTCCCGGCTTGGGTAGCCGGTGGTAGTCGAGTGCCTGTCTTCTAAATGAATCTTCCATTGCGTCCTTGATCCGATCTGCCCAAACGTGAATTCTACGCCGTGCCCACCGCGCTCCGCACCAGTCTGCGCGGCGCCTCTGTTAGACTGCATGCATCCACGTGGCGATAGACGTGCCGCTCTTCGCATCCATACTGAAAAAGCTCGGGGGCCGGGTTCTGACTGGCGCCTGCATTGCGCTGCCTGCGCTCGCCGCGCACGCTCAGAACGGCAGTACTCCGCTCATCTGGGAGGCGCGCTCGCCCAGCAACACCGTGTATCTGTTCGGCACCGTCCACGTCGGCGCGCGCAAGCTGTATCCCCTCAGTCCGGCGGTGGAGCGGGCCTACTCGGCGTCGCGCGTGCTGGCGCTGGAAGCGGACCCGACCGACCAATCCGCGGTGCTCGCGGCCACGCGAGGCTCGACCTATACGCCGCCCGACAACCTGACGCATCACATCTCGCCAGAGTTGCTGGAGGAACTGAAGAAGGCGCTGCCCGCGGTCGGGCTGCCGGTCGAGTACGCAGAGGTGATGCGGCCCGAGCTGCTGGCGATGACGCTGGCGATGATGGAGGTCGGGCGGCAGGGGTACGACCCCAACCTCGGCCTCGATATCCACCTGGCGCGGCGCGCGAAGCAGGACGGCAAGCGCATCGTCGAGCTCGAGTCCATCGCGGGACAGCTCGCGCTGCTCAGCAGCTTCTCGCCCGAGCTGCAGGAAGGGATGCTGCGCTCAGCGGTGGACGGCGTCAGCAAGGGCAGCCTGAGCGCCGACATTCGCGACCTGGTGTCGGCGTGGAGGACGGGCGACGAAAAGCGTCTTTGGGAGCTCGTGAACAAGGAAGTCGACGAGCTGCCGGCGGCGCAAGCGCAGGAGCTGCGCGAACAGCTCTACGACGCGCGCAACCGCGAAATGACTGGAAAGATCGTCGCGATGTTGGCCGGCAACGAGCCAACGCTGGTCGCGGTGGGGGTGGGACACCTGCTCGGGGTCAACGGCATCGTGGAGCTGTTGCGCAAGAAGGGCTACAGCGTGAGAAGGCTGTAGCGATCAAGCACGCGCATCCATCGCGCGGTCGACAAACATGAACGATATCGCTCGCACGCCCCGCATCGAGCTGTACCCGGAGATCGAACCGTTCGAATCCGGCATGCTCCCGGTCGACGCGCGCCACACGCTTTACTGGGAGCAATCCGGCAATCCTCAACGGTGTTGCCGTGGTGTTTCTGCACGGCGGGCCTGGAGCGGGCAGCAGCCCCGGCCAGCGGCGCTTCTTCGATCCGGCGTTCTATCGCATCGTCTTGTTCGATCAGCGCGGCGCCGGCCGCTCCATCCCGCACGGCGAGCTTGACGGACAACACTACGCCGCACCTGCTTGCGGACCTGGAGAAGCTGCGCACGCATTTGGGCATCGACCGCTGGCTCGTATTCGGCGGCTCCTGGGGCAGCACCTTGTCACTTGCGTACGCGCAGACACATCCCGAGCGATGCCTGGCGCTGGTGCTGCGCGGAATATTCCTGTGCCGCGACCACGAGGTGGATTGGTTCCTCTATGGGCTGCGCAGCATCTTTCCCGAGGCGTGGCGCGAGTTCGTCGCGCCGATCCCCGAAGCCGGAGCGGCACGACCTGCTGACGGCGTATGCCAGCCGGCTGAACCACTCCGACCCCGCGGTCCACATGCCGGCTGCACGAGCGTGGAGCGTGTATGAAGGTCGCTGCTCGACTCTGCTTCCCAACGCGGAAGCCTTGGCTTATTTCTCCAGCGATCACGTGGCGCTGGGGCTGGCGCGCATCGAAGCGCACTACTTCCGCCACCGCCTCTTTCTCCCCGAGAACGCGCTGCTGAACAATCTGCAGCGCTACGCCAGATCCCGGCGGTGATCGTGCAGGGTCGGTACGACATGGTGTGCCCGGCGGTGACGGCAGACGAGTTGCACCGCGCCTGGCCCGAAGCCGAGTACATCGTCGTCCCCGACGCCGGGCACTCGGCGTGGGAGCCCGGGATCCGCGCGCAGCTGGTCGCGGCGATGGAGCGGCTCAAAGTCACAGCTCCCGCGCGCTGCGGCTCCGCGTAGCCCGCAGATGCGCACCCGGGCGTTCCGGCTGTGATCGACGGCGCTTCTGCGTCAAGCCCATAGCCGGAGCATCCCGCATCCGCGAGGTCGGCCGGTGAAGCGCTACGGTCCCCTGCTCCTGATGCTCGGCCTGCTGCTTGGGCCAACCTACTACATCTTCTGCGAGTACCTGAGCGGGGAGAACGGCGACACGTTCGTCCTCACCGAGCGCGCTGCACGCTGGACGTTGCCCGATGGAACCATCCTGCACGTTTCCAACGGCAAGGCCTTCCGGCCGGTGACGCTCAAGCTCGATCCAGAAATGAACCGCATCGCCTTCCGGCTCACATTCGAAGCGGCGCCCGGAAGCTCGGACGCAGCCGAAGGCAACCGACGAATATCAGATCACCCTTCTGCAATCGGACCAGCCGATCTTCGAGCGCGCGCTGGTGGTCAAGCTGGCGCCCGGCGGAAAGACGAAGCGTCGAAACGGACAGACTCGCGGTCTACTACCCCGGAGCCTACGAGTTTCTCGCTGCAGGAAACGGGCACGCCTCGTGTTCCGGTTTCGCAGGTCACGCTGGAGGTGCGGAAGAAGATCGACACGCTGTTGCTGCCGCTGATGTGGGGCGGCTTCGCGATGCTGGTCGTCGGCCTTGCGATCACGCTCGAACCTTATCTACCGCGCGACCGTTTGCGCTGAACGCGTCCATCAAGGTCTCGCCAGCCTGGCGGCCGACGCATCGCGCACCGTTTCGAGCAGGGCCGGCAAGCCATAGGCTTGACGAACAGCAGCCGATTCCCCGGCTCGCGAGGGCGCAACCCATTGCCCCAGGCAGAGCGAGGGCGGTTGCGCAAGAGACGGATTTGCACCGATACTCTGCTCGAAGAGCCTGCTGGCGGGATGCGCGCGGTGGCGCCAGACGCCGCAGGCACCTGGCGCGGGCTCGTGTTCAGATCAGACGGAGACCATCATGCAAAGCTGGAAGCACATCGCGTTGGCTGTCTTGCTCACATCTGCCACTTGGGCGGCGGCAGCGGAGCCCGAGCCCGAGGGAGGAGGCCATTGCGCAATGAGCGCTGCGAACGGCAGCTCGCTGCCCACCAGTTGCTCGGTAGTCTGGATCTCGCCGCAGGACAAGTTGTACTGCTTCAGCAGCGAGGGAGCAAAGCGGTTGTTTCTCCAGGACCCCGAAAAGAACGAGCGCAGGGCCCAGGCGTTCTTCAAGGACCCGTCGCTGTGGGAGAAGCTGAAGAAAGAGGAGACCGGCGGCTGAACTCAAGACGTCGATGTCACGCCTATGCCCGCGATCCCACCGGTTCTGCTGACTTATATCGAAGGCCTCAAGGCCCACGACGTGCCGGCCATCGGAGAATACGGTCGCCGACGACCTTGCGTTCGTCTCCGCTAACCGGACCCTCGACAAGTCCGAGTTCCTGAAGATGCTGAACGCGCTGTATACCGGCTTTCCAGACTGGCACTACGACTACGACCCACCGCACTGGCAGGGGGACCTGCATCGCGGTGAAGTGGCGCCAGGGCGGCACCCACAAGGGTGTGTTCGCCATGCCGGGGCTGGACCCTGTCGCCCCGACCGGACGGACAGTGAAGATCCCGGAACATTACTTCTTCTATCGGGTCGCCGGCGAACAGATCGTCATGATCCGCCCCGAAGTAGTCCCGGGCGGAGCCCCGCGCGGCATCCTCGAGCAGATCGGCGTCCCGCTGCCGCCCCTGTGACGACGAAGCCGCCAGGCGCCGTCTACTCCGGCGTCGTATTCCCGTCGCCCGGCGGTTGGCCGGGTTCTCCGGCGGCTGCGCGCTGCCCTTGTTCAGCTTGCGTTGCCGCTTCTCTTCCTGTTTCTTCTTTTTCGCCAGGTCTTTCTGGCGCTTTTCGTACTGATAGTTGGGTTTGGCCAAGTTGTCATCCTTCGAAATGGGGATGGAGCCCGCGCCGCTCGTCGCGGGCTGGCCAGACGCCATCATAAACCTCTCCGCACCCAGCCTGCCGAGCCGTGCTACGCGGCTCATTGAAAAGCGTACTGGAATACGATGGTGCCGAAGGTCAACCCGTTGTTGGCTCTTGGATACCGTCATTCGAGGTGTGCTGCACGCGCAGGGCAACTTCACGCCTCGCTACGTGACCGGCTGCGCGCCTCCGGTGAGCAGTGTTGCAGGCACTCCGTCCGACGCTAACCGCGCACCAGGCCGATGCTGGCTCGAATCCTAGGAGGTCTGCTTGCCGCAGAGCTCCTGCTCTACGCTCTGATCGGCGCTTGGCTTTACACCGCGATAGGGTTGACCCCGCTTTCGTGTGGACTGCTCGCGGTCGCGATCGCTGTTGCCGCCGGCTGGCAATCGTCGCTGCGACGTTTACGCTTGCCACCTCTATCGAGGGCAAGGCCAGCGAGGCGCCGGGCCTGAGCGCGATCGAGCTCTTGAGACTCTTCTGGTTCGAATTCCTGGCGTTCACGGCACTTTTCACGCTGCTGCAGCCCCTGGAGCGCTGGTTCACGCCGAGGGCAAGCCCTGGCAACCGACCGTCAGGCAGAATGCCGGTGCTCTTTGTCCACGGGATCTACTGCAACGCCGCGGTTTGGTGGTGGATACGGCGGTACCTGCAGGCTCGGGGCCTGCATGGCACTTTCACCATCGACCTCGAGCCTCCGGTTGGAGACATCGATGATTACGCCGGCCAGCTGGCCCGGCGCATCGACGAAGTCTGCGAAACGACAGGCTCGTCTCACGTCCTGGTCATCGGCCACAGTATGGGTGGCCTCGTCGCGCGCGCCTGCCTCCAGAACATCGCCGGACCCGGCCGGATCGCGAAGCTGATCACGCTCGGCTCGCCGCATCACGGCAGCGGACTGGCGTACTGGGGCGTGGGCAGCCATGATCGGCAACTGCTGCCCGGCAGCCCTTGGTTGCAGGCGTTGAATCGGGACGAAAGCAAAGCCCCGCGCGCCCCGATCATTTCCATCTTCACTCGTCACGACAACTTTGTAGCTCCACAGGACAGCTCTGTGCTCGCTCACGCGACCAATGTTCCGCTCGCCGGGATCGGCATCTCTCCCTGCTGTTTTCCAGCGTGGTGGCAGAGCGCCTACACGCAGAGATCGTCGCTGCAGATCAGATGTGAAACCCGCGCACGAACTGTGAGAACGCGATCTGCTCCGGGGACAGCTGCGGCTGCGCCGCCGGATCTTTGAGCCCTAGTGCCGCCGCCGACTCCGGGAACATGCGATAGGCGGTGTTCATGACGATATGAGAGATCTTCGGCAACACCGCATGCACCACCTCGGCAAAGATGCCGAGCCGCGTCGCGATACGGTCGGGGCGCTCGATGATCGCCTTGACGATCAGATCGGCCGCCTGCTCCGGCGTCAGCATCTCCGTCTGTTCGTAGATCTTGGTCGGCGCCGTCATCGCGGTGCGCACCAGCGGCATGTTGACGGTGGTGAAGGCGATGCCGTCGTCGGCGAACTCGGAAGCCGCGCAGCGGGCGAAGGCATCCATGGCGGCCTTCGACGCGACATAGGCGGAGAAGCGCGGTGCATTGGTGAGAACGCCGATGGACGAGATGTTGATCACATGTCCCGCCTTCTTCTTCTGCATCGCCGGGAGCAACCCCAGTGTCAACCTCAACGCGCCGAAGTAGTTGAGGCGCATGGTGCGCTCGAAGTCGTGGAAGCGATCGAACGAGTGCTCGATCGAGCGGCGGATGGAGCGCCCGGCGTTGTTGATCAGGATGTCCACGCCGCCGTGCTCGTCCAGGATCCGTTTGACCATGTCGTCGCATTGCTCGAACTCGGTCAGGTCGCAAAGATAGGGCACGATCTTCCCGCCGGCGCTCTCCACCTCCGCTTTGATCTCGACGCAGCCGTTCCTCCTCGCGATCCGCGACGAGCAGTGTTGCGCCGGCGGCGGCAATTTTCAATGCGGCAGCCTTTCCGATTCCGGCTCCGCCGCCGGTGATCAGGACGACCTTGCCCTTGACCGCTGCGCTCAAGGTCTTGTCGAGGAATAGCTCCGGGTCGAGGTGGCGCTCCCAGTAGTCCCACAGCTTCCACGCATAATCCTCCAGCGGCGGGACGCGGATATCCGTTCCGGCCAGTGCCTGCTGCGCTTCGCGGCAATCGAACCGCGTCGGATAGTTGACGAACGTCATGATGTGCGGAGGCAGGCCGAAGTCCTTCATCAATTGCTCGCCGATCCGGCGCACCGGCGTCAGCCCCGCGATCTCCCGGCGCAGCGACTCCGGGATAAACCCGAACATCCGAGCGTTCAGCCGCAGGCTCAGCTGCGGAGCGTGGCCGGCGTGCGCGAAGATGTTCAATATGTCACCCACCCGGCGCGGATTCGGGTCGGTCAGATGGAAGCATCGCCCGTCGAGACCGGCCTTGTGCGCGATGTGGTCCATCGCATCGACCACGTAGTCCACCGGCACCAGGTTGAGCCGGCCGCCCTCGATGCCGATAGCCGGCATCCACGGCGGAAGCAGGCGCCGCAGCTTCTGGATCGGCTTGAAGAAGTAGTAGGGCCCGTCGATCTTGTCCATCTCGCCGGTGCGCGAATCGCCGACCACGATGCCCGGGCGATAGATGCGCCAAGGCCGCCGGCATTGTCGGCGGACGATGCCTTCGGCCTCATGCTTGGTGCGGAAATACGGGTGCTCGAGGTTCTCCGCCTCCTCGAACATGTCTTCGCGGAACACGCCCTCGTACAACCCGGCGGCAGCGATCGAGCTGGTCAGATGGAAGCAGCCGACTTCGGCGTCGTGCGCAAACTCGACGGCGTGAAGGGTGCCCTGCACATTGGCAACCTCCTGGGCCTCGGCGCTGGCCTTGAGGTCGTAGACCGCCGCGAGGTGGAACATGTGGTCGATCTGACCGCGCATCCGACCGAGATCTACGGTCGAGATGCCCATCCGCGGCTGCGTCAGATCGCCCACCACCGGTATAGCGCGTTCCGGTCCGACTCCCCAGCGCGCCAGCAGCGCTTCCACCGTTCCGCGCTTCTGACTGCGGACCAGGAAATACAACAGCGCGCCTTCTCGCTCGAGGAGCTTCTTGGCAAGGCGCGACCCGATAAAGCCGGTCGCGCCGGTGACGAAGTAACGCATGAGAGACGCTCCTTGCAGGCTCGCGGCTGCCGAAGTTCTAATCCCGCTGCCCGATCGGGCAAACAGCTTCAAATCTAGATCGATTTACGCTCACTGCCCTTGACGTAGCGCAAGAAAGCGGGCGAATCTGGTTTGTATCGTAGATGGCATGACCTCCGGACATTTGCAGTCACCATGCGAGCCCAGACCGATGCCCAAGCGTGAGCCCATGTCGAGCATCGACACGGCCTGGCTGCGCATGGAGCGGCCGACCAACCGAATGGTGATCGTCGGGGTGATGGGGCTGGAAAAGAAGCTGTCCCTGGCCCGCTTGAAGGAGATCATCGCATCGCGTTTTCTGCGCTATTCACGTTTTCGCGACCGCGTCGCGCGAGAGGGGGACTCAGCCTACTGGGAGCGGGATACCCGGTTCGATCTCAGCGCGCACGTGAAGCGCACGGCGCTGCCTCGCCCTGCACGTAAGCAGGAGCTCCAGGACCTGGTGAGCGATCTGGCGAACACCCCTTTGGATCCGGCACGGCCGCTCTGGCAGTTTCACCTGGTGGACGAGTACGACGGAGGCAGCGCGTTGATCGCCCGGATTCACCACTGCCACGCGGATGGCATCGCGCTCGCCAGAGTGCTGCTGTCGTTGACCGATGGGGCAGCACCTGATGCCGATGCGCCATCCGACGTAAGAGAAGACAACGACGGAGACTTCTCTCCAGCACTGGCTGGCGCCGATCACGAGGACGGTCTCCAGCACACTCAAGGTAGGCGGCGGTCTGCTGGATACGTACTTCGACATGGTCCTTCATCCCGGACATGCACTCGACTACGCGCGCCAAGGCGTGGATCTGACCGCAGAAGCGGCGCGGCTGGCCCTGATGCCCATGGACTCTCAGACTCGCTTCAAGGGCACGCCGATGGGAGTCAAACGCGCCGCGTGGAGCGAGCGGCTTGTGCTGCACGAAATCAAGGCCGTAGCGCACGCCATGGGTTGTTCGATCAACGACGTGGTGTTGTGCTGCGCGGCCGGCGCCCTGCGCGCATACCTCGCAGCCAGAGGCGACCCGGTCGACGGTGTGGAGCTCCGCGCTGTGGTCCCCGTGAATATGCGACCGGAGAGTGAGGCCGGCGGCCTGGGGAACTACTTCGGCATGATCGCCGTGCTCCTCCCGCTGGGGATCGAGAACCCCATGGAGCGGCTGTACGAAGTCAAACGGCGGATGCTGGAGCTGAAGTCGTCAAGCCAGGCGCAGGTCACCCTCGGTCTGCTCGCCGCGCTCGGGATGGGACCAACGGCGTTACAGCAGCAGATTCTGGATCTGCTCAGCAGCCGCGCCAGCGCGGTCATGACCAACGTGCCGGGACCGCAACAGCCGCTGTACATGGGCGGCGCAAGGCTCAAAGAGATCGTGTTCTGGGTGCCGCAGTCGGGTGATATCGGCATGGGCATCAGCGTGATGAGCTACGACGACGGGGTCCAGTTCGGGATCATCACCGATACCAGCCTGGTCGCCGATCCGGAGAGATATCGCGCGGCTCTTCGCGCAGCAATTCGAGCACTTGCTTTGGACGACTCTGCTCGGCCCCTGGGAAACTCCCGATCCAGATCAGGTCGACAGTCCGCCGCCCGAGTGAGTGCTGGCAAATTCAATCTACGGAGTCTCCTCCAACCGCGACCTGCATAGCTCGATGTCCAGTTGCTCCATTGCGTCGCAGGCTTCGAGCTTGGACGCTTCCACATAGAGCCGCGTGGCCTCGTCCAGCTGGCTCTTGCCGTACATCATCATCAGGCCATTGGCGAACTCGATGCGCGCGATCGCCGAGTGCGGGTTCAGCTTCAACCCGGCTTGGTAGTGCCGGACCGCCTCATCCTTGCTGGCGCCATAGGTCAACCCGCCCAGCATGCTTCCGACCTTGTCCAGAATCTCGGCATGGTAGGTCCCCAGCGCAGTATGCGCGTCGGCGTGGTCCGGTTCGAGCTCGAGGGTCCGCTCGAGCGCGGCCTTGATCTTGCCGCCGAAGCCCTGCGCCAGCGCCTGCAGCACCGATATCTCCTGGCTGTAGCGACCCAGCGCATAAGCGTACAGATAATGCGAATTGGGGTGGCGAGGAAGCAGTGCGATGGCTTGCTCGGCTCGCGCGACGACTTCCTGAAACCGCTTCTGCTTGGCGGCAGGCGTCTTCTCCAGATAGGTCGCGTGGATCGCGGCTGCCTTGTTGGCGACCGCGTAACCGATCGCGCCCAGGCTCAGCCCCTGCTCCGCCGCCTCCTGAAATTCGCCCTGGTGGTAGCAGCGCCACGCTTCAAGGACCTTGTCCGCGACAGATCCGAAGTCTCCGTCGAAGTCCGGGATCGAATCGGCGCTAGGTGATTCTCCTTGCACAACTTGGCCAGGTATTGCGCGCTCGGATACGGTTCCTTGTCGCCGAGGTGCAGTCGGTCCCATCGTTTCCTCAACGCGTTCTGCGCATACTGGAAGCTCTTGCTCGGATAGGGAAACGCGGCCCAGGCCCCCTTCTTCATCTCGCCCTCTCAGCCGGGCCCTGACTCCGGCCCAAGCAGCCCCGTCCCGGCGGACCTTCAGCCACTGCTCCAGCTGCTGCAGGCTCGAGTCGAGCCGCCGCTTCAAGATCTTGGCCGAGGGCCGAGCGCAGCGATGGGCTGGTTCGGATGCGAGGCTGGTCCTGCCGCAGGACCTCCCGGGACAGCGTGATGCCGTGACGCGTAAAGATAGGCTCCAGCTCAGGGGCTCGCCGTGCAAGCTCTCTAATGGTGTGCTGGTAGGCGTGCTCACACACCGCGGCGGCGGTTTGCGTAGCTGAAGACGTTGGCAAAGAACATTTCTGCATCGTCCGGGTTGGGTTCGAACAGCAGGACGTCGGCGTTCTTATACGTCGGTGTCGTACTTGGCCATTCCGACCTGCATACGCGAATGGATGAGCGCGCGGAACGTCTGAGACAGGACCACCGGCAAGCCCCCGTCGACCAGCTTTTCGTGCTTCGGCTTGCCCCGCTGCCTGGCCAGGCTCGCGTCGAAAGGCACTATCGGGTTGATGCACACGACGAGGTTCGCGCCCTCGCTCAGCGCGACCGATGCGTGCAAGGTCTTCTTCAGTGCACCGTCGACGAAGTATCGGCCGTCGATTCGGGTGGGCGGAAACAAACCAGGAAACGCAGTGCTGGCCTGCACCGCGCGGGCGATCGGCACGTGATCGTATCCAGGCGCCCCGAACTCGACCGACTCGCCGCTGTCCAGATCGGTAGCCACCACGAACAGCCGATGCTTCAGCTTGCGGAAATCGTTTGTCCTCCCTCCAGTAGTGAACAGTCTAGTCAGGAAGCGGCCGACCGGCTCGCTATCGAATACGCCGGTCGGGATTGCACGTCCCAGGCTTTGCAGCGACCCCCACAGCCCGCGTTCCAGGGGGTTCTGGAGGTAGCGCCACAGCATGCTGAGCAGCAGTTCCGGGACGTCGGCGGCCCGGCGGTAGTATTCCCCGAGGGCGGGCATCTGGAAGATGGCCGGGCGTGATCGGATGCTCCGCGGACGCATTGTCGATGTAAATCCGGTACAGCTCGGCTGCGCTCAGCCCGTTGGCCAGACCGGCGGCGATCAAGCTCCCCGAGCTGACTCCCGACGTAAACGTGCAGATCGTTGAAATCCACGCCCTCGAGTGCATCGTCTAACGCCAGCAGCGCCCCGATCTCGTAAATCCCGCCGAGCGCCCCGCCCCCAGCCAGCGCCAATCCCACGCGCGAGCTTTGCGGCCGACGCCTCCTTGCGCCGGCATGCGCCCTCAACATGGAATCCGGCTACGCCGCGCGCGATGCTTCCGACTTCGCCGCTTTGCCCGTTCGCCTGCGTGCAACCCCTCCTGCTCCCTGGCTGGCGGTCAGCAACTGCTGCACGCTGTCGTTCAACTCGTTCACGTGCTTGGTCAGCGCCTGAATATCGTTATACGTCGGGACACCCAGGCGGTTGAGGGAGCGGGAGACCCGCTCTTCGAATACCTGCTCGAACTTGTCCCAGGCGCCCGAGGCGCTCTTGCTCACCTGCGCGAACTGCGCGTTGGCCGCCTTACCCGCGCGGGCCTGCACCGCTTCGCCTTCCTTGACCAGCGACTCGAACAGCTTCGTTCCTTCGGCCTGCGTCTTGGCGAAGGCGCCCAGGCCCGCGAGCCATATCTGGTGGGCCGAGTCCATTATGTACTGAGTGATTTTCCCGTCGTCTGCCGTTTCCTTGAGCTTCTGTGCCATCGTGATCTCCTTGGGCAAGTCAAAAATCCAACCGGGTGACTTCCTGGACGACTGGCTGAACGCCGTGTGAGCTCAACCGTACGTTTCGAAAGACAGGAGCACTTTGCCAGCATCCAGGATCGTTCGATTGATATTGGTCAAACAAACCGACTGCACCCGAGCGTATAACGATCGTCGTCGGCCGTGGTTTTGCAGGTTTGGAAAGCGCTCTTCTTCTTGGTGTGTACTACATGGAAAAGATCTGGCTCAAGAGCTACCCCGAGGGCGTCCCAGCGGAGGTCGATGTGCGGGAGTACAGGTCGCTGAAGGACGTGCTGGAGAAGAGCTGCGAGCGCTACCGCGATCTGCCCGCCTTCAGCAACATGGGCACCACGCTGACCTACGCCGACTTGGACCGCATGAGCGGGGCGTTCGGCGCCTACCTGCAAGGAGCCGCCGGCCTGTCCAAGGGCGACCGGGTGGCACTGATGATGCCCAACCTGCTGCAGTATCCGGTTGCGATGTTCGGTGCGCTGCGGGTGGGTATGACGGTGGTCAACGTCAATCCGATGTACACGCCGCGCGAGCTCAAGCATCAGCTGGAGGACTCCGGCGCCAAGCTGATCGTGGTGCTGGAGAATTTTGCCCACACCTTGGAAGAGGCTCTTGGGAAGAGCCCCGGCATCCGCGTGATCACGACCAGGATAGGCGATCTCTTAGCGTTTCCCAGCGGCCTGGTTGCCAACCTGGTGGTCAAGTACCTGAAACGAATGGTCCCGGCCTGGGACATTCCGCTGGCGGTCGAGTTTCCTCGCGTTCTCTTCGATACCAAGTCGGTGCTCGACGATGTCGCGGTCACGACCGACGACATCGCCTTCCTTCAGTACACGGGCGGGACGACCGGGGTTCCGAAGGGAGCTATCCTGACGCACGGAAATATGGTGGCCAATCTGGTTCAAACCGCTGCGTGGATCGGTCGGAATCTGGAGGAAGGCGCCGAAACGATTGTGACGCCGCTGCCGCTCTATCACGTGTTCTCGCTGACTGCCAACCTGCTCACGTTCCTCAAGCTCGGTGCCCACAACGTTCTGATCACCAACCCGCGGGACATTCCAGGTTTCGTCCGGGAGTTGAAGAAGATCCCCTTCACCGCCATCACCGGCGTAAACACCCTGTTCAACGCGTTGCTGAACGCACCGGGGATTCGCGAGATCAACACAAGCGCGCTGAAAATCGCCGTCGGTGGCGGCATGGCCGTACAGCGGGCTGTTGCGGAGAGGTGGCAGCAGTACTTCGGCGTCCCGCTGATCGAAGGTTACGGCCTGACCGAGACCTCGCCCATCGTCACGGCCAACCCGCTCGACACGCGGGAATATACCGGGAGCATCGGCCTGCCATTGCCGTCAACCGATGTCAGCATCCGCGACGACCAGAGCAGGGCGCTTGCACCGGGCGAGGTCGGCGAGATTTGCGTGCGCGGGCCGCAGGTCATGAAGGGCTACTGGAACCACCCAGAGGAGACGGCGAAGGCCTTTACGGCCGACGGCTGGTTCCGTAGCGGCGATATGGGATTCATGGACGAGAGGGGCTTCATCAAGCTGGTGGATCGCAAGAAGGACATGATCCTGGTGTCCGGATTCAACGTGTATCCCAACGAGATCGAAGATGTGGCCATGACGCATCCGGGAGTGCTGGAGGTGGCGGCGATCGGCGTCCCCGACGAAAGATCCGGCGAGGCCGTGAAGCTGGTGGTGCTGAAGAAGGATCCGGCGCTGAGCGCAGCGGAACTCATCGAGCACTGCAGGAAGTCTCTGACGGGTTACAAGGTCCCGAAGAGCGTGGAGTTCCGCACCCAGCCTCTGCCCAAGACCAACGTGGGCAAGATCCTGCGCCGAGTCATCAGGGAGGAGGAACTGGCCGCGAGCGCGACGCCGGAAGTCGCGTCCCGCTAGTGTCCTGAGTCGTAAGTTCGCCGGCGGATTCCGATGTCGCCAAAGCGATTGGGCGCGGCGCTGCAACCGACTCAGCGCCGACTGGCGCCGAGTTTACGACTCAGGACACTTAGGCAATTGCAGGCGCTGGCCGCCCGGTGAGGCGCGCCGTAAGGCGGCTGGATTGGCGCGCCGCAAGCCCGTAGATCGAGAGCTGTGGGTTGGCGCCTACGCTGGTCGGGAATACGGAGCCGTCGAACACGGACAAGTTCTCCAACTGGTGGTGGCGACCTTCGCTGTCGACGACCGAGTTCCGTGCGTCCCCTCCCATGCTGCAGCCACCCATCACGTGAGCGCTCAATACGCGGGCCCTCACAACCTGCATCGACAGGCGCGCGATCGCCTCCTTCGCTGCAGATAGACTCGGGCAAGGCTCCGCGTCTTCATGGATCGGCAGCACACTCTTCGCGCCGGCCGCGAACTGGATCTCCGCCATCGAAAGGTAGGCCCGGCGCAAGCCATCCCAGACGAAGTCGGTGATCGGATAGTCCAGCAGCGGCGAACCGTCACCGTTGAGCAGTACCCGGCCTCCCTGGCTGAGCGGATTGAACCCGTCGCGCTGCAAAGCGATGATCGCCTGCGTGTTCGGCATCTGCGCCATCAGCTCAGCATGTGCCTGGCCGTACCCCTGCAACGTCGAGCCCATCAGTAGCGGATGCAGGGGTGGCACCTCGAGCTTGTAACCAATTGCCCCGTCGATGGGCTGAGTTTCCAGGAAGTGGTCGCAGTAGACCGATTGCGGCGCTCCCGCATAGCCGTCCACCTTGCCGGGCATCTGCGCGGCGGACACACAGGTGGGATGAAGGAACGTGCGTCGCCCGAGGCGCTGGTGCGGATCGGGAGCACCACTGCGCAGCAACAGCGCCGGGCTGCCGATCGCGCCGGCCGCGAGCAGAAAATGCCGCGCATTTACCCTGATCTTGTACGGACCGGGTCGAAGGCCGCTCGCGTCCAACGCAGCGCACTCCAGGCCGACCACACGATCTTTGGCAATTACCAACCGCTGCGCGCGCGCCCGGCTCATGAGCACCGCACCGTGGGACAACGCAGCGGGAATAGTCGTGACCAGCATGGACTGCTTGGCATTGGTGGGGCAGCCTTCGCCGCAGTAGCCGAGGTTCCAGCAGCCCTTTACGTTGCGGCGAATGGCCGCCGTGGATATGCCGAGCTTGGTCGCACCTCGTCTCAAGACGTCGTTGTTTTCGTTGGGCGGGAGCGGCCAGGTCTCGATGTTGAGTCGCCTCTCCATCATCGCGAACCAGGGAGCGAGCTCCTCCACGGTCAGCTCCTCGAGCGCCGAAGGCGCGCTGCCAGTAGCCGAGCGTCGCGGGCGGCGTCCGGAAGCTGGCGGTCCAGTTGACCGTCGTCGAGCCACCCACGCAGCGGCCTTGCAGGATAGCTATGCCTTTGTCCTTGGTCTTGCGCGCCCCCGATTCTTGGTACAGGTTGGGGTACGCCTCGGACTCGCGCATATGAAACGCACCGGAGCTCATCAACGGCCCCTCTTCGATCATGACAACGCGCAGTCCAGACCGGGACAGAATCTCCGCAGCGGTACCCCCGCCGGCTCCGGTCCCGACGATTACCACGTCCGCCATCCACCTCGAGATCTGCAGTCAGCTTCGAAGCATCCGAGGCATTCCAACCGGCGGCAAGCCCCTCGGCGACAATGTCCGGTATCAACACGACTCGCCCGCGTTCATCGCGTCAAAGCCGGCGGACCCGGATATCCGATAGCGGGCCAGGAAGCCGGGCTGCCGTACCAGGCGGCCATCGTCAGTTCCTGGAGCGCGCGATAGCCGCTGCGCAGCAACGCGAACCGGCTGTCCCGCCATCCTTGCAGAAACGCGCGAATCGAGGCGGGAGGAGCGTCGAGCCAGGGGCTTGCAACGCCCGCGATCGTCCTGCGCGTCACAGGGAACGCGAGCAATGCGAAGAGTTCCCGCACTTCGCCTTGAACGCTTGGCGGCAGACCCGACACGGCGACATCGACACCGCGGATGATCTGCGTCACGGCGCGCTCCCGGCGATCGGGATCGTCCGGCAGCGCGCCGCTCAGCATGAGCGGTACTACCGCGGCCAGTACGGTTCGTTCCTTCGCACCGAGGAACTTGTACGCAAAATCTCGATCGTCCGGCAGCAGCGGCTGAGAGGAGAACGGACCCCAAGCGATGCGAACGGCCACGAGCGCAGCGCCCGCGGCAAGGCCCGCTTTGAGGATCTGCCGGCGCGAAGGCATGATCGATCTTTGGATTCAGGACGATTGGACGAAACTTGAGGTGAGCATATCCAGTCTCGATTCGGAATCGTTGACACAGGTCAAGAGGTGTCGTCTCTCGCTGGACTATGTTTTCAGTGAATTCCTTTTACCAGGCGAGACCTTGCGATGGCGACAACGTTCACCGAGAGCGACGCTACGGATTTCCTGTTGCAACAGATCAAACGAGCCAAAGCGCTGCGACTGGCTCACACAGGCAGTCCGGATCGAGCCGCGAAGAGATTGCTCTTGCGGGAGTGGCAGGCGGCGCGTCTGAGGCGCACCTATGCGGATCTGCTTGAGCACCCCAAGTATCGCCTGGCGGCCGAGTTCTTCCTCAGCGACTTGTACGGCCTGAACGACACGGGCGAGCGAGACGCCGCGGTGGAACGCATCTATCCGGCCATGGTAAAGATGCTGCCTGAATCCGCGCTGCACAGCATCGGCCTGGCGCTGGAGCTGGACGCGCTGAGCGAGGAGTTGGATGCGCAACTGCTCGACGTCCTCATCGGACAACTCGATCTCGGCGATGAGATCAGCGAGGCCATGTACGCAGAGGCGTACCGGCGATGTGACAACTATGCGCTGCGCAAGCACCAGATAGAGCTTCTCGTCGAAACCGGAAGGGATCTAGCGTTGGTCGCCGGGAAGCCAGTGATCTACAAGGTCCTACGGGCGATGCGCACGCCAGCACGGCTGGCCGGGTTCAGTCAGTTGCAGAATTTCCTGGAGCGCGGCTTCTACGCCTTCCGCCAAATGACCGACGCGGCAACGTTCCTGGACGCGATTGAACATCGGGAAATCCGGATTTTGGACCGCATCTATGCGCGCCATCCGCACCCCTTCGACTAGAAGCTGCGGTTTCTGCACGGGTTCAGCTGCATCGGTCTGCTCATAGCTTTGGCGCTGCCAAGCATGGGCCCGGCCACGATCGGGTCGGGTGGAGCACGGCGATGAAACGCCAGCGGGAGCGCGAGCTGCTGTTTATCGGCGCAGCATTCGGGCGAGCGACAGGCCGTTACCACGAAGCCTCGCCGGGGCGAACGAAGGGTTTAGCGCGAACGGCGTCTTTTACTGGCCGCTAACGCTTGCCGGCGCGCCGCGCTTGGACGCGCGATTTCGCCGCCCGCTTCTCGGCCGCGCCCGGCAGCGGTAGCGCGGTCTGGTATTTCACCTGCTTGAGCGCGAAGCTCGATTTGATGTTGCCCACGCCCGGCACGCGCGAGAGGAAGTTGAGGATGAAGTGTTCCAGCGCCTGCAGGTCCGGAACGACCACGCGCAACAGATAGTCCGCATCGCCGGTCATGAGGTAGCACTCCATCACTTCCGGGCGATCGCGTATCGCACGCTCGAACGTCTCGAGCGCCGGCTCGATCTGTTTCTCCAGCGTCACCTGAATGAATACGCTGACCTTGAGGCCAACCTGCAGCGCGTCGAGAAGTGAGACATAGCGGCTGATGTAGCCGCCTTTCTCCAGCGCACGCACGCGGTTCAGGCACGGCGAGGGCGACAGCCCAACCTGCCGCGCGAGGTCCACATTGGAGATGCGGGCGTTGAACTGGAGCAGGCTCAGGATCTTCCAATCTGTTGCGTCGAGTTCCATTGCGAGTATTTTATGCTGAAGTTAGGGCCATTGACGGTGATACATTTCGCGCAACACCGTTTTTGCTAGGATAAACGAAACCATGTGCTCCGCGAATCCAGGTACGATTCCGGTTTCTCGAATACTTGACTGTATGCTGGCGTTCGAGCCGCCCGCCAAGCACGAATCCCAATCGCGCTCCCGAGCCACGAATCACGAGTCACGAATCACGGACCTCACATGACCGACCTTTCCGACCTCAACGTCTCCGGGCACTGGGCCGTTCTGCCACCCGACCAGGATGCAACGGAGACCAACGAATGGATGCAGGCGCTCGATGCCGTCATCGAGAACGAAGGGCGCGAGCGCGCCACCTTCCTGCTGCGTAAGTTGCTGGACCACGCGCGCGCCCAGCGCGTAGCGCTGCCTCCGGTGTTCAGCACACCTTACTGCAACACGATCTCGCTCGCCGATCAGCCTCAGTTCCCTGGCAACCTCGAGACCGAGCAGCGGCTGATCGGGCTGGTACGATGGAACGCCCTGGCGACAGTGGTACGCGCAAACAAATTCTCTTCCGAGCTCGGTGGGCACATCGCGAGCTACGCGTCGGCCGCGGATCTGTTCGAGGTCGGGTTCAACCACTTTTTCCGCGCCGGCCAATCCGGGGACCTGATCTACTTCCAGCCCCACTCAGCACCCGGCATCTACGCCCGCGCCTTCCTCGAAGGGCGGCTCGGCGAGGAGCACCTGGACAATTATCGCCGCGAGGTCGGAGGCAAAGGCCTATGCTCTTACTGCCATCCGTATCTCATGCCAGAGTTCTGGCAATTCCCGACCGGCTCCATGGGACTCGGGCCGTTGATGGCGATCTACCAGGCGCGCTTCCTGCGCTACCTCGAGAACCGCGGAATACTCACGACGTCGGGGCGTAAAGTCTGGGCTTTCGTAGGCGACGGCGAGATGGACGAGCCGGAAGCGCTGGCCGGCCTGTCGATGGCTGCGCGCGAAGTCCTCGACAACCTCATCGTCGTCGTGAACTGCAATCTGCAGCGCCTCGATGGCCCGGTGCGCGGCAATGGCTCGATCATCCAAGAGCTCGAGGGCCTATTCGCGGGCGCCGGCTGGCACGTGATCAAGTTGCTGTGGGGCTCGGACTGGGATCCACTGTTCGCGCGCGACCACGAGAGCGTCATCCTGAAGCGGCTGCACGAGACGGTGGACGGAGAGTTTCAGAAGTATGCCGCTACCGACGGGCGCTTCAATCGCGAGCACTTCTTCAACAAGTATCCGGAGCTGCAGGCCATCGTCGCGCACATGTCCGACGAGGACATCGACCGTCTGAAACGCGGCGGCCACGATCCGGTGAAGATCTACGCCGCTTACCACGCGGCGGTGAACCATAAAGGCCAACCGACTGTGATCCTGGCGCAGACCAAGAAGGGTTACGGCATGGGCCACGGCGGCCAGGGCAAGATGGGCGCGCACCAGCAGAAGAAGCTGGAGGACGAAGCGTTGCTGTCGTTCCGCGATCGCTTCGCGCTTCCCATCTCGGACGACGACGTCACCAACGTGCGCTTCCATAAGCCGCCCGCCGACAGCCCGGAGATGAAATACCTGCACAGCCACCGGCAGGCATTGGGCGGCTACCTTCCGACGCGTTCCCCCAAGGGCCCTACGCTCGCGGTGCCTCCATTGTCCGCGCTGGCCAAGTATCTGGAGGGCACGCATGGCCGCGAGCAATCCACCACGATGGTATTCGTGCAGATGCTCTCGCAGCTGCTGCGCGACGCAGAGCTCGGCAAGCACATCGTGCCGATCGTCGCTGACGAAGCTCGCACGTTCGGCATGCAGGCGTTGTTCCGGCAGGTCGCGATCTACTCTTCGGTCGGCCAGCTCTACGACCCTGAGGACAAGGACGAGCTGCTCTACTACAAGGAGGCGAAGGACGGTCAGATTCTGGAGGAAGGGATCAGCGAGGCGGGCGCCGTTGCCTCATGGATAGCGGCTGCCACCAGCTACAGCAGCCACGGTGTTCCCATGCTGCCGTTCTACATTTTCTACTCGTGCTTCGGATTTCAGCGCGTCGGCGACCTGATCTGGGCAGCAGGCGACTCGCGCTGCCGCGGCTTCCTGCTCGGCGCCACCGCGGGCCGAACCACGCTGTCGGGCGAGGGGCTGCAGCACGAAGACGGCTCCAGCCATCTGCTGTTCTCGACCGTCCCGAACTGCGTCGCCTACGACCCCTGCTTCGGGTACGAGCTCACCGTTGTTCTGCAGGACGGCATGCGGCGCATGCTGGAAGAGCAGCAGGACGTGTTCTATTACGTCACGGTGATGAACGAGAACTACGCCCATCCCGCCATCCCCGATGGCGCCCAGGAGGGCATTCTCAAGGGCATGTACCGGCTGCGGGAGTCGCAGATTGCGAGTCCCAAATCACGGGTTCAACTCATGGGCTCCGGCACCATTCTCCGCGAGGTACTGGCCGCGAGCGAACTGCTGGAGCAGGACTGGGGTATCGCCGCGGACGTCTGGAGCGTTACCAGCTTTACCGAGCTGCGTCGTGAGGGCCTGGACGTGGAACGTCACAACCGCCTGCGCCTGGACGAAGAACCCAGGCTGACCTGGGTCGAGAAGTGTCTGGCGCCGACCGCGGGTCCGATCGTCGCCGCCAGCGACTACATGCGAGCCGTCCCGGACCTCATCCGGCCGTACATCCCCACCGTCTCGGCCCGCCCTTCGAAAGGGGGAAGTGCTTCGGGGGCGCCTCGCCGGTACGTCGCC
Organism: uncultured beta proteobacterium; assembly: GCA_963747025.1. Classification (GTDB taxonomy): domain Bacteria; phylum Pseudomonadota; class Gammaproteobacteria; order Burkholderiales; family SHXO01; genus SHXO01. Next base: position 390,556 of record CAVVDJ010000001.1, on the reverse strand, counting down.
CTGGGGACCGATGGCTTCGGCCGCAGCGACACGCGCGCCGCCCTGCGCAGCTTCTTCGAGGTCGACCGCCACAGCATAGCCGCCGCGGCCCTGAAGACTCTGGCTGACGACGGGACGCATCGAGCGCAGCGTCGCCAAGCAGGCCCTGGCCAAGTACGGAATCGACCCAACGCGGCCCAATCCCTGGGACGCCTGACCACAACCCACCCGTCTCCGGTTCGCTTAGCCAGGAGACGGGAGCGTTGCAGGGCGCTCCGCGTCTGCCGCCGCCCGCGCTCTGGCGCGTTTCCTGCTGTGACTTCCGGCGTTCCCAGCCCCAAAACGCCCGGAGACACGGATGAAACCGAGCTCGTTCCTCGTTACTGGCGCCCTGACCCTGGCCAGTAGCAACCTGATGGCCTACCAGATCCTCGAGAGCCGCTTCCACGTCGAGGTCGCGCCCAACAAATACGTCGACCAGCTGGTTCTGCGTTGTGAAGATGGACGGCAAATCACGGTGCCCTGGCAGTCGAAGCTGGCCGAATCGTGCGGAGAAGACCTGATGGGCAACGTCACGGCCCCTCCCGCCAAAGCTGCCTCAGCCCCCATCGACGAGCAGCAGAAGCAGGCGATGCTGGAGCAACTGCGCTCGCAGTACGGCAACATCTCCGAGAAGCAGGTCGAGTTCATCTCCGGACCCAGCGGGGTGTCGACGCGATTCAAGCCGCCTATCGTGGAAGTCCTGAAGAAATACGAAAGCTGCCGGAAGGCCCTCAAGGACAAGAGCTACTGCGCTGGGGAACGCGACAAAGCCCTGGCGCGGCTGGCTGACCCAAAACCGGCCCCCGCCGCAGCGCCGGCGCCGGAGTCGACCGAGAGCGCCTCGCGCGAACCGGCAGTTGCAGCCTCGACGCCCGAAGCGCCGTCTCGTTCGCCTGCCCCGGGCTCTGCGCCTCAGCAGGCAAAAGCGCAAACGACCGCCGCGCCCCCGGAGACGCCTTCCCGGTCCACGGCATCGACAGCTACGCCTCAGCCAGCGAAAGCCCAGGCGGCCGCTGCTCCAGTCCCGGAAGCCACCTCTCGCGCCCCCGCTCCTGCGGCAGCGTCTCAGCCGGCTGCATCGCAAGCCGCCACCATACCCGCGTCTGGTCCAACGGAAGCGGCGGCTCCGCCTGCACGCAAGCGCGCCCGCGGTCGATGCGCAGACGCCGCAACCGTCCGAGGCTGAGCTACGGGCTGCCGCTGAGCAAAAGATCAATCAAGACTACATGGCGTGCATGCGGGCAAAGCCCAAGTTCGACTGCGATCAGGCACGAACCAAGTCCATGGCCGGGCTGGACAAGCCGGCCAAGGTCGTCAAGCCGCGGAAGGCGGCGGCAGGACCTCAGGCCCAGCGCTGAGCTTTTCCCGCTCCACCGCAAGCGCCGCCGCACCTGCCGGCGGCGTTTGCATTTGCAGCGGTTGATTTCGCGGGCTTATCAGTCGATCTCCTGTCTCTCGCAGCACGCCGCGCTCGATATTTCAGGATAATGTGGTCTGCGACTTCCCCACTGCCACCGTCCGGAGACCCTGCCTCATGCTTCCCCCACGCATCGACCCGGCCGTCGTACAGCGCCGCATCGGCGCCTATGCCGACACTGAACAGACGCTGCAGCAACGCGGCGACGTCTACAAGGAATTGCTGGGCTTCGTCCCTCCGCGCATCGAGGCGCGCTTGAACGTAACCGGCGCCCTGGACCCTACCATGCTGGATTTGCAGGAGCAGATCCGCTCGCACGGCATGTATCCGAAGTGCTTCGACGTGAAAACTGCGCAGCTCATGTTGTTCGGCATGCTGCTCATGGATCTGAGCGATGCAGCCACGCTGCACGCCATGGCGGCGCGCCGCGCCGGCGCGACCTGGGAAGAGCTGCAAGCCGTGATCAACTTGTGCTTCCTGTTCCGTGGGCTGTCGGCTGCGAACCGCGGTGCGGAGATTCTAGCCAACCTCGCGAAACGCGAGGAAGAGGCACCCGGCGAGATGAGCGGCGTGATCGCAGCCGCGGTCGTAGCCCATGTGCCGACGCTCAGCCGCCGGGAGATCACACCCGACTTTCAGCACACGCTGGTCGATGGCGAGCGCGAGCTCGGTCGCCACCTGCGCTCGCTTGCGCCCGACCTGTGGGTGGTCGCCTCGACCCATTGGGTCTCGACTTTCAACTGGTTCGCCACCTGCCAGAAGCAACACGAGGGCAGATGCGTCGCCGATGAGGCCCCGGACCTGATCCCGGGTATGCCGTATCGCTATCGAGGCGATCCCGAATTTGCGTCCGCGCTGGTCGACGAGTGGAAGCGCCTTGAAGTCCCGGCGCTGCGCAACGAGTCGCCGCATTACGAATGGGACTACGGTACCTTCGTGCCGCTGTCGCACCTCGATCCCGAAGGTGAAGTCGCAGTCGTAGGCGTTCCTGTCGTCCTGATGGCCGATCATGCCGAGTGCGTGCGGGCGGGCGCGGCGATACATGCCGACGCCCAGCGCCTGGGCCGACGCGTGGTGTTTCTGGCCAGCACCGCGCTCAGTCACGCCTTGGTCCGCGGCAGACACTTCATGCCGACGCCCGAGCGCGCCGACGCGGATCAGCACCTGCTTAGTCAGCTGAAGCGCGGCGCGATCGACGAGGTCATCGCCGGCTTCGGTAACTACAGCCGCGTCGCAGTCGCTGAGATGGGTGGGCGTGCTCTCGCCACGCTGCTAGGCGTGACCAAGGCACTCAGCGACGAAGGCACCGGCCTCGAAGGGCGGCAGTACGGGGGCTATGCGCAGTCCTCGGGCAGCGGCAACGCCAATCTGCTGATCGCCGCGCACGAGACCTTGACCCGCATCCACTGACGCAACGGTGGCGCGCCGCCGGGCTGGACGACATCGGCAGCAGCCGCAGGCTCGCAGCCATTCACGCCGGCGAAGCGCGGGCACGCTGCCGCTCAATCCGCGAGACCGGCAAACAGAGGCGTGCTCAGATATCGTTCTCCGAACGACGGAATGATCACTACCATGAGCTTGCCTTTGTTTTCCGGCCGGCGTGCGACTTGCAGCGCAGCCCACATCGCGGCGCCGGAGGAGATGCCGACCAGCAACCCTTCCTCTTTGGCCATGCGGCGCGCGATGTCGAGTGCATCGTCGTTCTTGACCCGCACGATCTCATCGTAAATCCGAGTGTTCAGGATCTCGGGGATGAAGCCGGCGCCGATGCCTTGCATCGGATGCGGACCGGCCTGGCCGCCTGACAAGACGGCCGATGCATCGGGCTCGACGGCAATACAACGGAATGACGGCTTGCGCGCCTTGAGCACCTCGCCGGCGCCGGTGATGGTACCGCCCGGTGCCGATCCCCGAAACCAGGATGTCGGCTTTGCCGTCCGTGTCGCGCCAGATCTCCTCGGCCGTTGTGCGACGGTGGACTTCGGGATTAGCAGGGTTGCGAAACTGATCCGGGATGTAATACCGCTTGTCGGCAGCAGCCATTTCCGCGGCCTTCTTCATCGCGCCCGGCATGCGCTCGGCACCGGGCGTGAGCACGAGTTCCGCACCATACGCACGCAGCAGTGCGCGCCGCTCCTTGCTCATGGTGTCGGGCATCACTAGCGTGCACTTATAGCCGCGTTGTGCACACACCATGGCGAGCCCGATACCGGTGTTGCCGCTCGTCGGCTCGAGAATGATGGTGTCGGGTTTGATGAGGCCGGCGTTCTCCGCCGCCTCGATCATCGACAACCCGATCCGGTCCTTCACGCTGTGCGCCGGATTCTGGTACTCCAGCTTGGCCGTCACCTCGGCAACGCAGCCGGCGGAGAGACGATTGATGCGCACGAGCGGCGTATTGCCGATGAGTTTGGTCACGTCCGTTGCGATGTTCATGGGCTCCTCGCTGTCGACGGACCAGAGTACCAAGAACAGTGAGCAACGACAAACGGCCGAGCGCTTCCTGACGTCAAGCTGACTCGACCGCGGCGGACGCCGGAGCAGGCAGGCTTGGACGAGCTCCCTGCGACGGCGGTTACTTCACGGTATAGCCGCGCCCATCAAGGCACGCGCTCATCGCTCGCTGGTACTCCGCGTGCTTCTGTGCCGGGACACCTCCAGGCGAGAGCGTTGGATCGTAACCGGTCTGGCTCACTGCCCAACGATGACACTCATAGCGATCGGCCGCCTGCTGCTGCTCGCTCTGACCCTGCCGCGGATAGATGAACAGCTGGTCTTGTGGCGCCTGTGCGATATTGCTGGGAGGCGGCTGCTCTACGACGACGTTGCTGGGTGGCGGCGCAACGACGGTATATCCCTGGGGACCTTGCACGTAATAAACGTCGTTGGCGTAATAGTAGGGCACAGCGCCCACCCACACAGTGCTATAGAACGGCGGTAACACGGGGACCACGATGCCGATGGGCGGCGCGACTACGACAAACCGTCCCGGAGCCTCGGGGCGGTACCAAACGCCAGCGGCAAAATAGAACTGCACACCTCCGTGAACCACCAGCCGGGGGCCCGGCGGTAGCGCGCCGAATACGTACCCGTGCGGCGGGTAGTAACGATCATGATGGTAGCGCGCGTCCAAGAACTGATGCTCATGGAACTCGTGCTCGCGAAACTCATGCTCGCGATAACCATGCTCCTGTGCGATCGCCACGACGGCCGCTGCGGCGAGCAAGAGCCCGAAGGCTGCGCGGGTTATGTTAGTAAGACAAGACATGCTCTAACCTCCTCGAACTCGAGCGCAGGGGGACACGCCTTCGCGTGCCGCCCTGGCCTGCAATACTGCTCAGCTCGGACGCCGCGCGTGCCAACGCAGCAGCTTCTCGTCCGCGATCTGCTGCTGCTCTGGGCTTAATGCCGCATAGAGCGTCTTCGCGGCCTGACCCACCGTTTCGAACGCAGCCGCTCGCTCCTTCATCCATGCCACCTGGCGGTCTATGCGTTCAGGGGCCGTTTGCGCAGGGGTCTTCCTACCTTGATGCGCAGCTTTGAACTGCTCCATCTGCTGCAGCACGGTGCTCGTAAACGCCGACCATTGCGGCTCCTGCTCGGCGGTGATGGCGAGCTTGGATTTGAGCCGAGCCAACCGCTGTTGCGCAAAAGCCACCGGATCGTGTCGCTTGGCCGTCCGTTGCGGATGGAGGGTCGGCTTGCGCGGCTGCGACCGTTCCGTCCTCCCGATCCGCGTCCGCGGACTGAGCCAACGCGGAGCTGCTCGTGGCAACAGCGGTCAGCAGAACAGGCACTCCGATCAGAGAAAAGCTTTCTCGTCGCTTTCATGGCAATCTCCTTGTGACGGGTCAAGACCGGCGCTGTGGGCGCGGCACGAGTGCTACAGGCTGGATTAGACCAAGTGCGTGTAAGCGCGATATTGCGCGCAGGCGGGTTTTCGTAACGGCGTGTTGCCCGCTGTAAGCTAAGCCCGTGCGCGAGCGAATCGCGAGCGGGTGGATCTGCAGGATTAGGCGCTGCGCCGCAGTGTCAGGCGGCGAAGCGCGCCTCGGGCAAGCCGCGCACGCCGGGACGCGCCGCGAACAAACCACCGGCGAGTGGCTCGCGTGCGAGCTGCTCGGGTGTAAGGCGCTGCCGGGCGGTACAGATGTAGAGCGTGTCGAAGTCCTTGCCGCCAAAGCAGCAGCACGTCGGGTTGGACACCGGCAGCTCGATCACGCGGTCGATCTTGGCGTCGGGCGTATAACGTACCACTCTCCACCCACCATACTCGGCATTCCACAAGCAACCCTCGGCGTCGACGCAGGAGCCATCGGGACGCCCGGGCTGATTGCTGCAGTCAGCAAAGACGCGCTCATTGCGCATGGCACCAGTTGCGAGGTCGAAGTCGTAAGCCCAGATCGTGTTCACGTAAGTGTCCGCGAAATACATCACCCGGTCGTCGGGGCTCCAGGCGATGCTGTTGGGAATCACGATGCCGCTGCGCATACTTTCGCAGGAACCGTCCGGGTCTAACCGATACAGCGAACCGGTGGGCTCACGCGGTCCGTCGCTCATGGTTCCGGCCCAGAACCGTCCGCCGCGATCGCAGCGTCCGTCGTTGAATCTGTTCCCGGGAATGTCTCGCTCCGGCGCGGCCACCAGCTTCAGCGCGCCTGAGCCCGGGTCGAGCATGTACAGTCCCGACTTCATACCCGGCGATCATCATGCCGCCGGAACGGGTCAAGCCGAAGCTGCCGATGGCCTCACGTAGCGATACGGCGCGGACTTCGCCATTGGCGGGTTGTAGCGCTTCAGCGAAGGGCCGCGGATGTCCACCCACCACAGGACCTGGTCGCGCTCACACCAGACGTGCACTCGCCCAGCACGTCTTCACTGCGAATCACGCACTCCGCGACGATCGCCATCGCCATTCCTCGGTTCGCTTCAGTTGTGCGGGCGAACAGTCGCGCGCCCGCGCTCGCCGCGATTATAGCTCCGAGCTTCGCGCGCTCCGACAGGCACGCGTTCAGCGCCGAATTCGATGTCCGAAAATGGCGAGCCAGCGGGGCGGCCGACGCCTACAATGTCCGCCATGCTGCTCGATGCAAAGCACTGCTACCACGCGCTGCGGACGCACGATGCGCGCTTCGACGGGCGCTTCTTCGTGGGCGTGGCGTCCACACGCATTTACTGCCGTCCGGTGTGCACGGTCAAGACGCCGAAGCAGCAGAACTGCCGTTTCTTCGCCAGTGCGGCGGCCGCGGAGTCCGCCGGCTTCCGTCCCTGCCTGCGCTGCCGGCCCGAGTTAGCGCCTGGCAACGCCAGCATCGATGCCAGCGCGCGACTAGCGCAGGCTGCCGCCGGATTGATCGACGATGGACTGCTCAACGAGAGCCGCATCGACCGTCTGGCCGCGCGCTTGGGCGTGAGCGATCGGCACCTGCGCCGGGTGTTTCAGAGCGAGTTCGGAGTTTCGCCGATCGCGTTCGCACAGACGCAGCGGCTCCTGTTGGCCAAACGATTGTTGACCGACACCGCCCTGCCGGTGACCGAGGTAGCGATGGCGAGCGGCTTCGGGAGCTTGCGGCGATTCAACGCGTTGCTCCGAACGCGCTATCGGCTCACGCCTTCTGATCTGCGTCGACATGCCTCCAAGACCCAACTCTCCGATGCGCTCACTTTCCAACTCGCCTATCGACCGCCGCTGGAGTGGGAGGCGTTGCTGTCCTTTCTCGACCGACGTGCGATTGAAGCGGTAGAACACATCGAGGACGGGCGGTATCTGCGTACGGTCCGCGTGCAGCAAGGCGGAAAGCACCATACCGGCTGGATCATGGCCAAGCCGGTCAGGCGCAAATCCGCGATTGAGCTGCAGATGTCCGCGTCGCTCGCTGCGGCCGTTCCGGCTGTACTGGCGCGAGCGAAGCGGGTATTCGACCTGTCCTGCAATCCCGCCGACATCGCGCTCACGCTCGGGCCACTTGCAGCGCAGAACCCGGGGCTGAGGTTGCCTGGTGCCTTTGACGGCTTTGAGCTCGCAGTGCGCGCAATCCTCGGACAACAGATCACGGTAAAAGCCGCCAGGACGCTGGCGGGACGCTTCGCCGCCGCGTTTGGCGAACCGGTGCAAGGACCGGTTTCCTCGTTGTGCCGCCTGTTCCCCACGGCCGAGCGCGTGTCAGCGCTCAAGCCCTCCGATCTCGGAGAAATCGGTGTGATCGCGGCGCGTGCCCACGCCATCGTGTCGCTCGCACGCGCAGTGTCCGCGGAAGGCCTGGTACTCGACCCTGGCGCCGAAGTGGAAGCGACGTTGGACCGGCTGCGGAGCCTGCCGGGTGTCGGCGAGTGGACAGCGCAGTACATCGCCATGCGTGCTCTCTCCTGGCCCAATGCCTTTCCGCATACCGACCACGGCGTGCTGAAGGCGATGGGCGAGAAGAACGCCGGCAGGGCATTGGCGCGCGCCTCCGTCTGGCAACCGTGGCGGGCCTACGCCGTTATGCATCTGTGGCAATCCCTGGAGAGAGGAAGCCGATGAAACACTACACGTACGCCGACAGTTCGCTCGGACGCGTGCTGCTCACATCCGATAACCACGCGCTGACCGGCCTGTACTTCGTTGGGCAGAAGTACCAGGTGGTGCCCCCTGAAGACTGTGCAGACGAGCCTCGTGCAGAGCCGTTCGCGCAAGCGCGAGCGGAGCTTGCCGAATATTTTGCAGGTGAACGTCAGCGCTTCGACCTTCTGCTCGAGCCTGGAGGTACGCCGTTCCAGAGCCGTGTGTGGCGCGCGCTCGCTGCCATCCCGTTCGGCGCCACCGTGAGCTACCTCGCATTGGCTCAATCGCTCGGCGCACCGCGCAGTGTGCGAGCGGTTGCCGCGGCGGTGGGACGCAACCCGATCTCGGTCCTTATCCCCTGTCACCGAGTCATCGGCAGCGATGGCTCGCTCACTGGGTACGCGGGCGGACTGGACCGCAAGCGGAAATTGCTTGCACTGGAGGGCGCGGCGGAACCACTACTGCAACACCCGACCCCGAGGATCTCAACAGGCATAGAGCGCGCAGTGCGCCGTACGTGAGGTCGCATCTGTCTTGCTACGCACGGTTCACATCTAGGGTTCCGGTTGCGCCGGACCGGAGTCGAAGGATCAGCGCGAACGCTCTGTTTCAGAAGTCCGCTAGGGTCGCCACTCGCGGTAACCGTCGATGCGTCCTTCGGCATCCACCGCCTCGAGGCGCACGGGGAACCCCCACAACCGCCCGAGGTGGCGCAAGACCTCGTTGGCCTGCTCCTCCGCCAGCGGGCGTCCCGCGGAAAACCGGACTGCGCAGCGTGAGGGAGCGGTCACCGTCGCGCTCGTAGCGCGCCACTTGAATGTCGGGGAGAAGATTTTCGCGTTTGTACTGGTCGGCCATCATCCGCCGCACGCGCTTGTAACCATGCTCGTCGTGGATGCTATCCACCTCCAGCTCTGCCTTGCCGACGTGGTCCGCCACTACGAACAGACGCAGTTCCCGGATCAACCGCGGCGATAGGTACTGGGCGATAAACGACTCGTCCTTGAAGTTGCGCATCGCGAAATCCAAGGATTTGTGCCAGTCGGTACCGGCCAGCTCGGGAAACCAAGCGGTGTCTTCCTCGGTCGGATTCTCGCAGATCCGCCGGATGTCCTGCATCATGGCGAAGCCCAGCGCATACGGGTTGATGCCGTGGTAGCCCTCCTGGTCGAACCCGCGCTGCGAAACGACATTGGTGTGGATGTGCAGGAACTCCAGCATGAAAGCGTCGTCGACGATGTTCTTCTCGTACAGGCGATTGATGAGAGTGTAGTGCCAGAAAGTCGCCCACCCTTCATTCATCACCTTGGTCTGCGTCTGCGGATAGAAGTACTGCGACAGCTTGCGGACGATGCGGACCAGCTCCCGCTGCCAGGGAGCGAGGCGCGGAGAGTGTTTCTCGACGAAGTAGAGGATGTTTTCTTCCGGTTCTTCGGGAAACACAGCGGCCGCAGCCGCGGTAGCCGAGGCGGGCGCGGGCTGCGGCAGTGTGCGCCACAGGTCGTTGAACTGGCGCCGCTCGTGTTCCTCGATCTCGTTGCGGCGCGCTTCCCTCTCCTTGGCCGACTGTGGCTGCGGGCGCTTGTAACGGTCCACGCCGTATTCCATCAGCGCGTGTGACGAGTCCAGCAACTCCTCCACATCCGCCATTCCGTAGCGCTGCTCGCACTCCATCACGTAGCGCCGCGCGAACACCAGATAGTCGAGGATGGCGTCGGCCTGGGTAAACTGCTTAAAGAGATAATTGCCCTTGAAGAACGAGTTGTGCCCGTAGCTGGCGTGCGCGATCACCAGCGCCTGCATCATGAGGGAGTTCTCCTCCATCAGATAGGCGATACAGGGACTGGAATTGATGACGATCTCGTATGCCAGGCCCTGGTAGCCCTTGCGGTAGGCCTGCTCGTGGCGGATGAAGGCCTTGCCGTAGGACCAGTGCGGATAGCCTAACGGCAGGCCCGCGGACGCGTAGGCGTCGAGCATCTGCTCGGAGTTGATGATCTCGATCTGGTTCGGATAGGTGTCGAGGCCAAACTCCGCCGCCGTCTGCGAGATCACCTGGTCGTAGCGCTCGAGAAGCTCGAACTCCCACTCCGGACCGTGCGGGAGAGCGTTCACACCTTCTCCTTCCGGAACAGATCCCGGAAGACTGGATAGATCTCCTGCGGTTGGAACACCTTCCGCATAGCGAAGTTGAGGTCGGCGCTGCTCACTTCTTCGTACTCCACCCACAGACTGCTGTTTCCCGACTGGTTCTCGTCCGGGCACTCGATATAAGCGAAGTAGCGGGTCAGCCGCAGCAGACGCTCGCGCAGGAAGCGCGCGCTCTTGGCCGGGTCGGCCCCGAATGCGTCGCCATCCGAGGCCTGCGCGCCGTAGATATTCCATTCCGACTTGGGATAGCGGGCTTCGCAGACCTGCTGCATGAGCTCCAACGCCGAGTACACGACGGTGCCTCCGCTTTGGGTATCGTAGAAGAAGGTATCCTCGTCCACTTCCTGGGCTTCATCGGTGTGCCGAATGAAGACGAGCTCGACGCGCTCGTACTTGCGGGTGAGGAACAGGTACAGCAGCGTGAAGAAGCGCTTGGCGAGATCCTTCTTGCGCTCGTCCATGGACGCCGAGACGTCCATCAGACAGAACATGACCGCCCGTGCGGCGGGCCGCGGTACCGCGACACGGTGGCGATAGCGCAGATCGACGTCGTCGAGGAACGGGAGACGTGCCAGACGCCCCTCGAGGTCCAGGATCTGACTCTCGAGCGCGACAATCTGCGTCTGCGGCTCACCCGCGCGGGCTGCCGCCTCCAGTGCCTCGCGAACCTGCTCCAGCTCATCGCGCAACGGACCGCCCAGCGCGATGCGGCGCGCGAGCGCCGTTTTCATCGTCCGACCAACGCTGAGATTCGCGGGCGTGCCGTCCTTGACGTAGCCGGCCCGCACCAGTTTCTTGTCTTCGGCCTCGGCGATGGCGGTTCGCATCAGATTGGGCAGCTCGAGGTCCTCGAAGAAGATGTTCAGGAACTCGTCGCGCGACAGCGTGAAGACGAAGTCGTCTACGCTTTCCCCGGCGCCCGACTCGCTGCCGCCACCGCTCCCGCCGCCACCCTCGGGTCGCGGGATTTTGTCACCGCGCACGAACTCCTTGTTTCCGGGATGGACCGACTCCCAATCGCCGCCCAAGCCGTAGCGGAAACCGGGTTCTGAGATGTCTTTGGCTGGAACCTTGACATCACCGCCCTTCGCCATATCGGTGATGGAGCGCTCCGCGATCATGCCTTTGACCGAGCGCCGGATGTGCTCCTTGTAGCGGCGCATGAAGCGCTCGCGGTTGACCGCGCTCTTGTTGCGCCCGTTCAGACGCCGGTCAATCAGGTAGTTCATGGCGGCGCACCGCGGTGAGAACAAAGCTCAGGCTAAGGCATGCGGTCCTCAAGCACCCGACCTCATTCGTGACCCCTGCATCCTGGTTCCCGCTCACGAGGACTTCTGCACCCGCAGGTACCACTCCGACAACAAGCGCACCTGCTTCTCGGTATAGCCCTTCGCCACCATGCGGTCGACGAAATTCTGGTGCTTCTTCTGGTCCTCGGCCGAGGCCTTGGCGTTGAAGGAGATCACCGGCAACAGATCCTCGGTGCTCGAGAACATTTTCTTCTCGATTACCTCGCGCAGCTTCTCGTAGCTGCTCCAGGCCGGGTTCTTCCCGGCGTTGTTAGCCCGCGCCCGAAGCACGAAGTTTACGATCTCGTTGCGGAAGTCCTTCGGGTTGGCGATGCCGGCCGGCTTCTCGATCTTCTCCAACTCGGTATTGAGCGCAGCGCGATCGAAGAACTCGCCGGTGTCCGGGTCGCGGAAATCCTCGTCCTGGATCCAGCAGTCGGCGTAGGTCACGTAGCGGTCGAAAATGTTCTGGCCGTATTCCGAGTAGGACTCCAGGTACGCGGTCTGGATCTCCTTGCCGATGAATTCTGCATAGCGTGGCGCCAGGTAACCCTTGATGAACTCGAGATACTTGCGCTTGGTCTCGTCCGGGAAGTCCTCCCTGGCGATGCGCTGCTCGAGCACGTACATCAGGTGGACGGGGTTGGCCGCCACCTCGGTCTGGTCGTAGTTGAATACGGTCGACAGGATCTTATAGGCGAACCGGGTCGAAACGCCGGTCATACCTTCGTCCGGCCCCGCGTAGTCCCGGTATTCCTGATAGGACTTGGCCTTCGGATCGGTGTCCTTCAGGCTCTCGCCGTCGTACACCCGCATTTTCGAGAAGATGCTGGAGTTTTCCGGCTCCTTCAGGCGCGACAACACCGAGAACTGCGCCATCATGTCCAATGTACTCGGAGCGCAGGGGGCCTGGGACAGCGCGCTGTTGCGGATCAGTTTCTCGTAGATCCTGACCTCCTCGGAGGTCTGCAAGCAGTACGGCACCTTGACTATATATATGCGGTCGAGGAAGGCTTCGTTGTGGCGATTGTTGCGGAACGACTGCCATTCCGACTCGTTGCTGTGGGCCAGAATGAGTCCGTTGAACGGAATCGCGGAGAATCCTTCAGTTCCTTTGAAGTTACCTTCCTGGGTCGCCGTCAGCAGAGGGTGCAACATTTTGATCGGCGCCTTGAACATTTCTACAAACTCGAGCAGACCCTGGTTGGCCAGACACAGCCCACCCGAATAGCTGTAAGCATCCGGATCGTCCTGCGCATACTTGTCGAGCTTGCGGATGTCGACCTTCCCCACCAGCGAGGAGATGTCCTGGTTGTTCTCGTCGCCCGGTTCGGTCTTCGATATGGCCGTCTGGCGCAGCACGGAGGGCTGGATCCGGACGACGCGGAACTTGGAGATATCGCCGCTGAACTCCTGCAACCGCTTGATGGCCCACGGAGACATGATCCCGGTGAGATAGCGGCGGGGAATGCCATAGTCGGACTGGAGCACCCCGCCATACTCCTCAGGCGCAAACAGCCCGAGTGGGGATTCGTTGACGGGCGAACCCTTGAGCGCGTAGATGGGGCGGCGCTCCATCAGCTGCTTGAGGCGCTCGGCGATAGAGGATTTGCCGCCGCCCACCGGCCCGAGGAGGTACAGAATCTGTTTCTTCTCTTCGAGACCTTGCGCCGCATGCCGGAAGAAGGCGACGATCTGGGAGATCGCGTCCTCCAGTCCGTAAAATTCGGCAAAAGCGGGATAGCGCTTGATGAGGCGGTTGGAGAAGATGCGCGACAGTCGCTGGTCAAGGCGGGTGTCGATGAGTTCCGGCTCGCCGATCGCCGCCAGCATGCGCTCCGCGGCGGTGGCGTAGGCGCCCGGATCGCTCCGGCACAGTTCGAGGTACTGCTCCAGAGACAGCTCGTCTTCCTGTCCGGTGGAGTACTTTGCCTTGTATCCCTCAGCAAGCTTCGTCATCACAGCTCTCTCCTAAAGTTCGTTTCAGCGCATCGCTTCCATGCTCCCTTCTTATTTTTTGTATGACCTGCGTCGTCTCGTTCGCTGGATTCAAACTACGAGCAGATCCGGCTTCTCAAGCCGACTCGCGCGTCGTTCAACGCTGGTCATTGTGCGTACTACGTCATCCTGACGCGATGCTTAACGCAGAAGACCCGATTATGTAGACGGAGTTCATCCGCTCGCCACCGCAAACACCCACCGACCTCGTCGAATTCGCCCATGATTCTCGCCGCGGTAATGGGTTTCGAATTCGTCCGCAGTCAGTCGAGTAGTCATCACTCAGCCGCGTTTTGGTCCAGCATAAGCAGCTTTCTTGCCAGAGTCACTAAACGAAGGTTCTAGCGAGGAAAAGCGGAAAACGCGCGCTTGCTCGGGTCCGACATGGTGCAGCGTGGACCCGGTCTGCGATCCAGTCTGGTGCAAACTGGTTCAATGCAGTCGAAGAAGCATCGCTGATCGATTGATCGCTGCTCGTCACCTCGCTTTACTCGTGCGTTGCTACGCAGTCGATCGGACCTACGACAAGCAGCATCGAAATTCGAATGCCAACAAGACAACGGACGGCTCGCTCGCGAAGCAGCATCTATCGGCTGCATCGTCCACTCCATGTAGTGGTCTTCGGCGCGCTCAGGTCCGCGCGCCGAGCCCCAACAGCGCCGCAGAAGCGGGCGTTATCCACCTCTCCCATTGAACGATGCGCGCGCCCGTGCAGTCATATTGTTCACACTAAAGTGGCATGTGTGATGCTTACAAAGAAAGCAGGGGGAGGTTGCTTGGCACGCCCTGTTGAAACGCAATCGCGTCCCAGGGTTCTACGGAGTGCCACTATGCTCAACCGAACGGTTTGTATCGTAGGCGCCGCCTCCGGTCGCGGCGCGCCCGATGGTGGCTGCGAAGCGGGCCCGGAAGCGCTGCGCCGCTCCTCCCTGTCCACGCAGCTCTGGCGGGCCGGTCTCGACCCGGTCTGGGACGCCATTCTCCAACCTGCCGACGAATCCGACACTACGGAAGCCGTGCGAGGGCTGTGTGCGCGTCTGTCGCGACGTGTACAGGGTATAGTCGAGCGCGGTGCATTCCCGCTCGTTCTCGGCGGCGACCACTCTTGCGCCGTCGGCACTTGGAGCGGTGTCGCTGCGGCCGTCCGGGCGCGGGGGCCGCTAGGCTTGATCTGGATCGACGCGCATATGGACGCGCATACACCGGCGACCTCTCCGAGCAGCGCGCTGCACGGCATGCCGCTCGCCTGTCTCTTGGGCCATGGCGAACCCTCGATCGTGGCTCTGATGAATGGTCACGCCCTGGCTCCCGGCCATGTCTGTCTGGTGGGTGTGCGCAGCTTCGAGCCCGACGAGGCGGAGCTGCTGTCCCGACTCGGGGTGCGCGTGTTCTCCATGGATGAGATCGATCAACGCGGGCTGGGCGAGGTGATGGCGGACGCGCATGCGATCGCTACCAGCGGGACAGCCGCGTTCGGTATCACCATCGACCTCGACGTGATCGACCCGGGCGAGGCGCCGGGCGTAGGTTCGCCGGTGCCATGGGGACTGGAGGCTGCGGCTCTGTCTCACGCGCTGGCCGCAGTGAGCGGCGACCCGCGTCTCGTGGCCGCCGAGATCGCGGAATACAACCCACGCGCCGACAGCGATGCCCACACCGCTAGCGTCGCAGCACAACTCGCGACGGCAATGTTGGGGGCGGCGCAGGCGCGCGACGACAGGCAAGGCGTATCGGAACTCGAATGGCGTTATGGTGCGCATAACTACGATCCCCTGCCGGTTACCCTCGTCCGCGGAGAGGGGGTGCACGTTTGGGACGAGCATGGACGCCGTCTCCTGGACATGATGAGCGCCTACTCGGCGGTCAGCCACGGCCACTGCCATCCGCGCCTGACTCGTGTGCTGGCTCAACAGGCGGGCACGCTCAACGTCACGTCTCGCGCCTATCGCAACGACCGTCTGCCCTTGCTGTTCGAGCGCCTGTGTGAAGTCACCGGACAGGAGGCAGTCTTGCCCGCGAACACCGGCTTGGAAGCGGTGGAAGTCGCAATCAAGGCGGCACGCAAATGGGGCGCCAAGGTAAAGGGCGTGCCACAGGATCAAGTGGAGATCATCGCTTGCGAGGGCAACTTTCACGGACGCTCCATTGCGATCCTCGCCATGTCCTCCGAGGAACAATACCGCGATGGGTTCGGCCCTTTCCCTCCCGGATTCGTGCGCATCCCGTTCGCGGATGCGGCTGCGCTCGAGCGGGCTATTACGCCGCGCACCGTAGCCTTTCTGGTTGAGCCCATCCAGGGCGAGGGTGGGATCATCGTCCCGCCGTCAGGCTACCTTGCGCAGTGCGCTGCGATCTGCCGGCGGCACGACGTTCTTCTCATCTGCGACGAGGTACAGACCGGGCTGGGGCGCACCGGCCGCATGCTGGCGTGCGACCACGAGCGCGTCAGGCCCGACGGTTTGATCCTGGGTAAGGCACTCGGCGGCGGGCTGCTTCCGGTCTCGGCCTTCTTGGCGCGACGCGACGTCATGGACGTGTTTCGACCGGGTGACCATGGCAGCACGTTTGCCGGCAGCCCCCTCGCCGCGGCGGTCGCGCTGGCCGCTATCGACGTCTTGCTCGATGAGCGTCTCCCCGAACACGCCGCGGAGCTGGGGGATTACTTCGTCCGTCAGCTGCGCGCGATCACGAGCCCCCTGATCCGCGAGGTGCGCGGAAAGGGCCTGCTGATCGGGGTCGAGTTCGAACGGGAAGCGGTGAGCGCTCGGTTGGTATGCGAGAAGCTGCTGGAACGCGGCGTCCTCACCAAGGACACCCACCACACCGTTGTGCGCTTCGCACCGCCGCTGATCGTGACCCGTGCGCAGATCGATGAAGCTCTGGTGGTCATACGCGAGGTCCTCTTCGAGCTGGGCGGTCAGTTGCGCAGTGCGGCGTAAACGGCTGCCTCCATGGGTGCCGCGCTCGATCTACTCGCCCGACTCGGCATCGCCGAGCGCAATTCCGGCGCTTGCATGGGGCCGGAGTGGCTGCCGGCAGACGAATACTTCCCTTCCATCGACCCGACCACGGGCCAGGTGATTGCATCGGTCGGCCGGTGCACCCGCAGCCAGTATGGGCTGGTGCTGCACGCCGCCTCGCAGGCGTTTGATACTTGGCGCACGGTTCCTGCTCCCGCCCGCGGCGAGCTGGTACGGCTCATCGTCGAGGATCTGCGCCGGCACAAGTCTGCGCTCGGCAGCCTCATCGCCTTGGAGACCGGCAAGATCAAGCAGGAAGGCGAAGGCGAGGTCCAGGAGATGATCGACATCGGGGACTTTGCCGTCGGCCAGTCGCGCATGCTGTATGGCCGGACTATGCAGTCCGAGCGACCGCACCATCGCATGTGCGAACAATGGCATCCGCTTGGTGTCGTAGGGGTCATCACCGCTTTCAACTTCCCGGCTGCCGTGTGGGCCTGGAACGCCTTCATCGCTGCGGTCTGCGGCGATACAGTCATCTGGAAACCCTCCCCCAAGGCACCGCTCACCGCCATTGCGATCCAGCGCATCGTCAACGCCGTGGCGCGACAAACCGGCCACGACGGCGTGTTCTCGCTACTCGCAGGCGACAGCCGCGAGCTCGCGCAGTGGCTGGTCGAGGACACTCGCATTCCATTGGTGTCTTTCACAGGCTCCAGCCGGGTCGGTCGCGAAGTCGCGCAAACGGTCGCGGCGCGCATGGGGCGCTGTCTGCTGGAATGCTCGGGTAACAACGCCGTGATCGTTGACGAGACGGCGAATCTAGATCTGGCGATCCCGGCTATCGTTTTCGGCGCAGTGGGCACCGCCGGTCAGCGCTGTACCACCACGCGCCGGTTGATCGTGCACCAATCCCGCGCCGACGAGATCGAACAACGGCTGGTCGACGCCTACCGGCAGGTTCAGATCGGCGACCCGCTCGAAACCGGGACGTTGATGGGGCCTCTGATCGATGCGGAGGCATGCGTGCGATTCCGCGAAACCATTGCTGAACTCGAGCACCTCGGGGGCAAGGTGCTGGTGGGCGGGAAGACTCTCGACCGGCCGGGGTTCTTCGTGCAACCCACCCTGGCGCGCGCTGAGAACCACTGGACCGTGGTGCAGCGCGAGACCTTTGCACCGATCCTCTACGTCATGCGGTGCCGAAGCATCGAGGAAGCCATCGCCCTGAACAACGCAGTGCCGCAGGGTCTGTCCTCCGCGCTGTTCACCGACAGCCTGCAGCGTGCCGAGGAATTCCTTTCCGGCGGCGGCAGCGACTGCGGCATTGCGAACATCAATATCGGCACGTCCGGCGCGGAGGTTGGCGGCGCGTTCGGTGGCGAGAAGGAGACCGGCGGCGGGAGAGAAGCAGGGTCGGACGCCTGGAAGGCCTACATGCGGCGCCAGACCAACACCATCAACTGGGGCCGCGACTTGCCGCTCGCGCAGGGCATCCAGTTCAGAATCGCCTGAATCGCGCGCCGGGCGAGCCCTGGCCTAACCACGACAAAATTCCTTCGTCGCGCTGCGGGATGCAGCTCATTCCCGCTGCTCTCTCCGCCGTGTTGGCAATCCCGCCGCGTTGCCTGGCACTAGGCACCTCGCTCGCAAAGTGCTAGGTTAGTTTCGCGGTTACAGCAAAACTGCGACGGTATCCGGAAGAGCAGCAAGAGGTCGACCCGAACCCCAGGCTCAACGGGCAGCAGCCCGCGCCTGCCACCTCAGCGGCGCGCAATAATATTCACAGCAACTCGGTAGGAATCTTTCATGACACAAAAACTCATAGTGAACGGCCAGACCTATGAGCTCGACGTGCCGCCGGACATGCCCTTGCTCTGGGTGATCCGCGACGTCATCGGCCTGACGGGCACCAAGTTCGGCTGCGGCATCGCGGCGTGCGGCGCGTGCACCGTTCACCTCGACGGCATCGCGGTGCGCTCCTGCGCGCTGCCGGTCGGTAACGTAAGCGGAAAAGTAACCACGATCGAAGGCCTCAGCGCCAAGGGCGATCATCCGGTGCAGAAGGCGTGGCTCAAGAACATGGTGCCGCAGTGCGGCTACTGTCAGAGCGGGCAGATGATGCAGGCCGCGTCGCTGCTCAGCATGAACCCGAAGCCGACGGACGAGGATATCGATGGCGCCATGGCGGGCAACATCTGCCGGTGCGGAACCTATACCCGGATTCGCGCCGCAATCAAAGAAGCCGCGGGGGTGAAGGCATGATCACGATCGAAAACGTAAGCCGCAGGACCTTCCTGAAGGGCGCCGCCGCGCTCGGCGGCAGCTTTGCGCTCGGGCTCATCTTGGATCCGTTCAAACCCCATCCGTTTTACGGCAACTTCATCGGCTCAGCCGAAGCAGCGGAGGGCGTCGCGCCGGCCCCTGGGATACTCAGTCCGAATGTGTTCGTATCCATCGACAACACCGGGATGGTCACCATCATCGCGCACCGCTCGGAGATGGGTCAGGGCGTGCGCACCAGCGTGCCCATGATCCTCGCCGATGAGCTCGAGGCGGATTGGAGCCGGGTCAAGATCGAACAGGCCGTCGGCGACAAGATTTACGGCAACCAGTACACCGACGGATCGCGCAGCGTGCGTCACAACTACGAGCGCATGCGCGAGTTCGGAGCGGTGACCCGCACGATGCTCGTGCAAGCCGCCGCCCAGCAGTGGGGCGTACCCGCATCGGAATGCAAGGCGCAAAACCATAAAGTGATACACGTGCCCAGCGGCAAGTCGCTGGACTACGGGCAGCTGGTGGATACCGCCGCCGCACTGCCAGTGCCCACCGCGAAGTCGGTCACGCTCAAGGACCCGAAAGACTTCCGTTATATCGGCAAGCCTATCTCCAGCGTCGACTTTCCCGAACATGATGGTGGGCAAGGCGATCTACGGCATCGACGTCAAGATGCCGGGCATGGTGTACGCGGTGGTCGAGCACTGCCCGGTGACTTACGGCAAAGTCAAGTCGTTCGATCCCAGCGAGGCCTTGAAGGTCCCAGGCGTCAAGAAGGTGGTGGAGATCCCGCAGAACCAGCCCCCGATCGTGTTCAACACCCTGGGCGGCATCGCCGTGATCGCAACCAACACCTGGGCGGCGAACGAAGGGCGCAAGAAGCTCAAGATCGAATGGGACTACGGGGCCAATGTGGTCTACGACTCCGACGCGTTCCGCAAGGACATGGAGGACGAGAACACCAAAGACGGCAAGGTCGTGCGCAAAGAGGGCGATGTGCAGGCAGCGCTCGCCGGAGGCGACGAAGGTGGTGGAGGCGGACTTCTACGTACCTCACTTCGCGCATGCGACCATGGAGCCGCCGTCGGCCACCGCTCTGGTGAAGGACGGGAAGTGCGAAGTGTGGTCGTCCTGCCAGGACCCGCAGGCAGCGCGCTCGACGGTGGCTGGCGCGATCGGACTCGACGAGAAGAACGTCACCTCGCACGTCGCGCTGCTCGGCGGCGCATTCGGGCGCAAGTCCAAGCCCGACTTCGCGGCCGAAGCGGCGATCCTGTCCAAGCAGCTCGGCGTACCGGTGAAGGTCACCTGGAGTCGGGAGGACGATCTGCAGCACGCCTACTACCACACGGTAAACGCGCAGCACATCACGGCTGGGCTGGACCAGAACGGCAAGGTTGTCGCGTGGCATAGCCGCTCGACGTTCCCGACCATCTGGTCGACGTTCGAGAATCCCGATCCGCAGTACGGGCACAAGATCGAGCTCAGTCTGGGCTACCTGGACTTGCCCTATGCCATCCCCAACATTCAGCTCGAGAACGGGAAGGCGAAGGCGCACGTGCGTATCGGCTGGCTGCGCTCGGTCAACAACATTCCGAACGCGTTCGCGCAGAACACGATGGCCAACATGCTGGCCGAAGCCGCGGGCCGCGACCCGTACGAGTTCTTGCTCGAGTTGCTCGGACCCGATCGCGTGGTCGATTTGTCCAGCACGGACTACTGGAACTACGATCAGACCTACGACGAGTATCCGATCATGACGAGCCGGCTGAAGAACGTGCTGCGAGTGGCAGCGAAGAACGCCGGTTACGGCAAGAAATTGCCGGCACGCGAGGCCATCGGACTTGGCCGTGCACCGCAGCTTCACCACCTACGTTGCAACAGCGGTGCATGTCAAGGTCGACAAAGACGGCAAGGTCTCCATACCGCGCGTAGACGTGGCGTGCGATGCGGGTCGGGTAGTCAACACCGACCGGGTAAGGTCGCAGATGGAGGGCGCCTGCATCTACGGCATGAGCGCCTGCGTGACTGAGATCACCGCCAAGGAAGGCCGCATCCAGCAGAGCAACTTCAGCGAGTACCAGCTGGTGCGCATGCCCGATGCGCCACGCGAGATCCGCGTGCACATCGTGGAGGCTAACAACTTCCCGCCGGGTGGGGTGGGTGAGCCGGGAACGCCGCCGTTTGCGCCGGCGTTGTGCAACGCGATCTTTGCGGCAACCGGCAAGCGCATCCTGGAGCTGCCGATCAACGAAGGCAAACTGGCGGTCTAGGATCGGGAGCTGAAGCAACGGGCGGCGGCCGCGTGCCGCCGCCTTTTTTTCGTCGGCTCGACGGGAGCAACGATCGCTTTGATGCGCTTGGGCACATCTCTGACCGGCACTGGCGCTGCGCGCTGTCCCGGCAGCTCGGCTGAAACGCCGTATAAGTCTGGCGCGAAAGACCTCAGTCGCTGCGCCTCGAACGCGCCTCACGGGATCCGGGACGCTCCTCCCTGATCATCACGCAAAAGAACTTCCTGAGCGAGCTGCTCGGGAACTAGGGCCCGAGTCGTAAGTTTCGCAAGACATTACCGGCCTGCGCTCAGCAGTCGGAGCATGGCGTCGAGGCCGAGCAGATAGGACTGCACGCCGAAGCCCGCAATAGTGCCTGCGGCCGCCGCCGCGGGTACCGACTCCAGCCCGCGTTTGGCGATATTGGTCATGTGGACCTCGACGTACGGAAACGGCAGCGTCTGCAGGCAATCGCGCAACGCATAGCCCGCATAAGTGAAGCCAGCGGGATTCATCACGACCCCGTCCACGTGCTCGTCTACTGCTCGGTACAAGCGCGCTATGGCCTCGCCCTCGAGGTGGGTGTAGAAGATCTCCACCTCATAGCGTTTGTCGCGTGCGTGCGCTCGCACCATCTCGTCAAGCTCGGCAGCGCTGGTGGTGCCGTAAATCTCGGGCTGGCGCCGCCCTAGATAGCTCATATTGGCGCCTTGTATCAGCAGTATCTTCGGCATTTCCTCGTCTCCCGGAACCAACCGCCCAGGCCAGCCGGCCAAGTCTCACCGACCACCCGCGCAGCTTACACAAAGGCTCGTGCCACCCGCGCATGCTACAGTCGGCCGGCAGGAAAGTCTGGAACTCCGTCGAGCTCGACCCAATTGCGTGGTGACAATAGATGCGTATGCCGCGCCTGTGCCTTCGATCGCTGGTATATTGCGCCGTTTTTCCCACCAACCACCGCCCGCTCTGCAATCCATGTCCTACGCCTCTGCCATCCGCAAGCCCGTCGACGCAACAGCCATCGCGACGATGGCGTTGCTGTGTTTGATATGGGGCTTTGGGCACGTGGCCGCCAAACTGGCCGCACCCGGAATATCGCTGGTCATGCAAGGCGGCCTTCGCTGCTTCATTGCGTTGGTACTGCTCGTCGGCTGGGCGCGGCTGCGCGGAACCCGGTTGTTCGAGCACGATGGCTCGCTTTGTCCCGGGCTGCTCGCCGGCGCGCTGTTCGCGACCGAGTTTCTGTTCATCTTCGCGGGGCTGAATTACACCGGTGCATCACGCATGGTCGTGTTCATCTATCTCACACCATGTCTCACCGCGCTCGGTCTGCATGCGCTCGTCCCGAGCGAACGCCTGGAGCCGAGTAAGTGGGCGGGTATCGCGCTCGCCTTTGCCGGGATCGCCGTGGCGTTCTGGGACGGGTTCGCATCCGATCGCTCCTCCCTGCTGGGAGACGCCTTCGGAGTGATTGCAGCGGTGCTCTGGGCGGCAACAACAGTCGTGATCCGCACCACCAAGCTGTCAGTGGTGAGCCCGGACAAGACGTTGCTCTATCAAATCGGGGCCTGCGCCCTGACGCTCCCGCCAGTCTCCATTCTTCTAGGCGAGCCGGGCGTGGTCGATCTCACTCCCCTGGTCTGGGCGAGCCTCTTTTACCAAGGGGTGGTCGTGACCTTCGCCAGCTACCTTGCCTGGTTCTGGCTGCTCACCCGCTACATGGCGACGCGACTCTCGGTGTTCACCTTCCTGACACCGCTGTTCGGCGTGATGGCGGGCGTGCTGGTGCTGCATGAGCCTATGCGCCCCGCCTTCGTAGGCGCCGTGGTGCTGGTGGGTGCGGGGATTTACCTCGTCAATCGACCTGGCCGAGCAAGGGCGCCGCTAGGCTTAATCAGACCTTCAACACAAAGTCGAAGCGGCCGGCCCTCACGCCACCGGCATCGATCGTCACCAGCAACAGCTCCTGCTGGAACAGAAAATCCCGCTGGTTTTCCGGCTCGCCTGGAAAGTAGAGCTGTGTCGTCAACACCGGTCGCCCCGGCGCCTGGACCTTTACGTGGATATGGCGCGTGCGGCCGGGGTACACGCCCGGCACGATGGTTTCCAGACGATAGCTTCCAGTGCTGTCGGTGAACTGATGACCGCGCAATCGGTAGCCGCTGTTGTCGTACTCGCCTTGGTCATCGCACTGCCAGAAATCCAGAAGGGCGCCGGCGACCGGCTTGCAGCGCGTAGATAACACCAAGCCGCTGACGAGGATCTTGGTGCCCTGCAATCCCGCCGCGAGCAAAGACGTGCGCTGCGGCGAGCGTGGCTTGAAGAAGGGTCCTTCCATTTGTCGCGGGGTGGGCTCCTCGCCTTCCGAGCACGGTGGCGTGGCCGTCAGCTCCTGGGCCTCGGCCGCGTTCGCCCTCCACGCGGGCAAGGCGAGCGCGACGGGCAGCACACCCCAGCGGCGAAGAAACTTGCGGCGGTCGTCCGCTCGATCGTCGTCTCGCATCATCGTCTCCTCCACAGGATTGTGGTTCAGTCAATCCGTTTCAACCGCGCGCCGCGCTTGCGGGACTCAAGCATCGGTGCAACTCATCCGCATCGTCGGCAGCCATCATCCCACCGCACGCGAAGGGCGTAGCCGATGCGAAACCGCGAGCCAGCACAAGGCCCCGGCTTGCCAACACGTGCCACAGCAGCGAGACTGCGTCCTTTCGGACTTGGGAAAGATGCGCATGAGCACGCTCAGAATCATGGTTTCCCGGCATTCCGCGTTTTATAGCCCGCTGCTGGCCGCCATCACCGCTGGTTTTTTCAAGGACGAAGGCCTCGAGTCGACGTATGCCGTCGTGCCGATGGGCAGGACCGTGGCGCAGTACATCGCCTCTGGCGACATCGATGTTGCCCAGTCCGCGGTGTCGGCGAGTTGGACCGCGCTGGAGCAAGGCCGGCCACCCGCCCATGAGTCACTTCGCGCAGATCAACCAACGCGATGGATTTCTCATCGCCGCGCGTGGGGCAAGTTCGGACTTTACGTGGGACAAGCTGCTTTCCGGCAGGTTCATGTTCGTGCACGGAGGCCAACCCCAAGCGATGCTGGCCTACGCCATGCACTTGCGCGGTGTGGATCTGTCCAAAGCAAAAGGCTTGGATGGCGGCGATACCGAGCAAATGTTGAGCGCGTTTCGCACCGGTCAGGGAGATTGGTTCCACGAGCAGGCGCCCTACCCGCAGCAACTCGAGTACGAAGGCGTGGCGCAGGTTGTAGCTTCGGTGGGCGAGGTGATCGGTCCCGTGGCCTTCAGCAGCGTCGCTGCATCGAGCGAGTGGCTCAAACGTCCAGAAGCGAAGCGGTTCATGCGTGCATACCGGAAGGCGCGCGCGTGGGTGAACAGCGGGACGCCCGCCGAGATCGCGGCCGCCGAACAATCCATGTTCCCCGGCATCCATCGCACCGCGCTGACCCGCGCCATCGAGTACTACCAGCGGCTGGGTACCTGGGGCGGCGGCGTATCCATCCCGCCAGAAGCGTACGAGACCGCACTGGACGTATTCACCCACTCTAAGCTCATCACGCGGCGCTATCCCTACGACCAGGTGGTGGTCGCGCCGCCCGACGCCTAAAAGAATACGCACGCGTGGTGCTGACATCCTGCGCTGGCCCGGCTCATTGCCGCGCGTGCGCCGCCAGCACCTGCGCGACGCAGCAGGTCAATCTTCTTCGCGTACGGAACGTGGAGGAACTCGTTGGGGCCGTGCGCGTTGGACTTGGGGCCGAGCACGCCGGTGATCAGGAACTGCGCCTGCGGAAAATGCTTGCCCAGCATGGCCATGAACGGGATGGTGCCGCCCTCGCCCATCATCGCAGCGGGACGGCCATAGTGAGCCTGGGACGCGTTGTTGACAGCTGCATGCAGCCATGCCGCAGTGGGCGGCGCGCTCCAGCCGGACGCACCTTGGTCTGGCGTGAACGCGACTTTCGCGCCCTCCGGAGGATCGGCTTCCAGAATCCGCTTGAGTTCGCGCGCGGCCTGTTCGCCGTCCACCAGCGGCGGGATGCGCAACGAGAGCTTCAGCGCTGTCCTTGGCCGCAGCACGTTGCCTGCGTCCCTGATCGCCGGCAATCCATCGGCACCGATCACGGCGAGGAAAGGTCGCCAGGTGCGGTTGAGCACGGCTTCGCCAGGATCGCGCACCATTGGTCGCGTGCCGGCGGCGAAGGGGAACTTGGTCCAGACCGTGTCGCCCAGAATCGCGCCTGCTCGCTGCGCCTGCTCGATGCGCTCCGCTGGGATCGGGCAGTGAAATTCCCCGGGTAGGATCTGCGCCGGTACTCGAGTCCTCGATACGGTCCAGCAACAGCCGCGCGATGCGGAAGGAGGAAGGCACAACGCCGCTAGCGTCGCCCGAGTGCACGCCCTCCGTCAGCACTTCGACGCTGAGTGTGCCGGCAGCGATTCCGCGCAGCGATGTGGTGACCCAGAGCTGGTCATAGTTGCCGCATCCGGAGTCCAGCCCGATGACCAGATCGACCTTGCCGACGCGTGCGCTCAATGCTTCGAGATAAGCAGGCAGATCGTAGCTGCCGCTCTCCTCGCAGCATTCGATCATACCCACGCAGCGGGCATGCGCGACGCCTTGACTGTGCAGCGCCAAGATCGCGGTCAGGCACGCGAACACCGCGTAGCCGTCGTCGGCGCCACCGCGGCCGTACAGCCTGCCGTCTTCGAGTAACGGGGTCCATGGACCCATTCCATCGCGCCAGCCCACCATCTCGGGCTGCTTATCCAGGTGGCCATAGAGCAGCACGGTCCGGTCGCGGGCCCCGGGAATCTCGAAGAACAGAAGCGGTGTGCGCCCCGGGAGCCGCACAAGCTCGATCCGCATGTCCGCAATCGCCTGCGCGCGGCACCAAGCGTGCGCCAGTGTGACGGCAGCGTCGATGTGGCCGTTGCGCTCCCAGTGAGGATCGAAGTGGGGCGATTTGCACGGGATGCGGATGTACTCGATCAGCCGCGGGACGATCTCCTGATCCCATTTGTTCGAGACGAAATCGGCGAGGGCGCTGGAATTCATCAGGAATTCATCGGTGCGTGTGGTTGCATATCGCTTCTCGGCCTGTCGTTCGATCGCGTGCGCCTGACGCCAAAACCGCGCAACGGCTGGCGATTGTAGTTCTAGTCCAGGTCAAACCGCTTGCAGCGTGAAACTCACCACGTCAAAGTCGTCGCCGCTCTCTACCACGCGTCGCGGAATGACCGGATAGCTGCGCTCCTGAATGCGCATGGCGTAGGCGTGACTCCAAGAGACGGTGCCGCGAGCCAGTACCAGTTTCACCTCGCCCCCGCTCAGGCTGGTCTGCGCTTCTCCCGGTAGGAGGACGCCCGAGCGCGTTGGTCCTGCCTGTCCTAGCGGCAACGGGGACAACTCGACTGCAACGCCACCGCGAGCGAGTACCTGCACTCCGACGGCACGGCGTCCCATCTGATCGGTGGAAAGGCGACGGATCACCCCGACGCTCCAGGCCGCGGGCCAGGTCGGCTTGGCCGAGATCAGAGAGCCGATAGCGAGCCATTCGGGGTGGCGTGGCGGCAGGACCGCGCCGAAGCCTCCGCTGCTTTCATTCTCCACCGTCCAGGCTTCGGTGAGCTCGTCTATCTCGACGCTGCCCTGCTCCGCAGAGACCGCGCCCAGCACCTGTTCGAAACCATGTGCCACGTTGAGCGTAGATAGCACCCGCTGACGCAGCTGAGAGCGGGACGGCGGATCCGGGCCCCAGTGGCGCGCGAGATGTTGCATCACTTCCAGCACCAGGCCAGCGGGAAAGTGGCCGACCAAGTTGAGCTCCGACGGCACGCTGCCGGTATCGGTCGCGCGCTGGATCAACCCTTGCACGATCACAGCCGCGTGACCCGGGCCGAAGAAACGTACCGTCCGCGACGGCGCGACGCCGTCGCCGATGCGGTACGGCGGCCGGCCCGCATGTAGATCGACAGCGAAATGGCAGCCAGCGGCGGGCCGCCGGTGCAGCAGGAAGAACTCGGCCACGGTCGCGATCACGCGGTCGGCTACTACCTGGTTGGCCGGCAACAGGTTCTCGGTGCCGGACACCGACAGCACCAGCGCACGCAGATACTCACGGCGCACGGTCGACTCACCCGCCATGGCAGGGTAGACCTTGAAGCGTTCGCTCATGAAGCGCTCGCGCTCGGCGTACGCGAGCAACACGCCGAGCCGATTCCAGAACCCCGGCTCGACCGCGGCGTAGCGCAACAACGTCCAACGCAAAACCAGAGTGAGTGCGCGTATGGCACGCGCCGTGATCGACGGTACCAGGGGCGCGACCGCCGCCGCATTGGGCTCGCCCGCCTGGAACAGCTGCAGCGAGCTCTCGTAGCCCGCCGCAAGCTCGCGCGCCAGGTGCACGACCGCGTTCCAGATTCGATGTTCGCGGTAGGTCTGCTGGCGACCGCCTGCGTCCAGGTACTCGCGCGTGACCTCCAGGCGCTGCTGCTGTACCAGCTCGTCCAAGCGATCGACGACCTGGTACACCCGAAGCGGATCCGCCCTGATGCTCTGCCGGTACGCCTCCAGCCAGAAGCCCGCTTCCTCCACCCGGCGCAAGGGATCGAGGGTGCCGTGGGAGAAGCCCAGGAGCTGGCTGTCGAGGGCTTGGTCGTTCATCGCAACAGACCCATCGAGGGAGTGGGGAGAAGGGCTCAGGCCGAGCCCGGCGTCATGATTCAGGCCTTCAGCGCAAGCTCCGTACCAGGTCTGCGAGCAGCGGCCTCACGGCTTCCATTGGGAGGGGCTGCAGCGCGCGTAGTTGGCAGCGTACGCCGTTTCCGCACCGAGTTCCCGCGCCGCATGCCAAGCCCAACGCGGGTCGTCCATCATGGCGCGGGCGATCGCTACCAGGTCCGCACGCCCGGTCGCGACAAGCTCTTCGGCCTGAGCGGCTCGAGTCACCATCCCGACGGCCATAACGGCGATCCCCGACTCCTTCTTCACCTTTTCCGCGAACGGCACGTTGTAGCCCGGCGCAAACGGGATCTTCTGGCGCGGATCGACCTGGCCAGAGGTCACGTCGATGAAATCGCAGCCCAGCGCCTTCAACTCGCGCGCGAGGATGACGGTCTCCTCCGGCGTCCAACCGCCGTCCACCCAGTCGGTCGCCGATACGCGCACACCGAGCGGGCGATCCGCGGGCCACACCGCTCGCACGGCCTCGAATACCTCGAGCGGAAAGCGGATGCGATTGCGCGTGCTGCCGCCGTACTCGTCGTCGCGCTGATTCGCCAGCGGCGACAGAAACTCGTGCAATAGATAGCCGTGACCGGCATGCAGCTCGACCAGATCGAAACCGATGCGTGCGGCACGCCGGGTTGCGTCCACGAACTGCTCCTTGACCTCTCTCAAACCTTCTCGGGTCAGCGCGACCGGCGTATGCCACCCCGGCGCGAACGGCAAGGCAGACGGGGCGACGGTCGTCCACGGATTCTCGTCCGCAGCCAGCGGCTTGCCGCCCTGCGACGGCGGATGCACAGAGCCCTTGCGGCCAGCGTGCGCGAGCTGAATGCCCAGTTTGGCGACACCATAGCGCCGGCAGAAATCGACCGCGCGCTTGAGCGTCGACTCGTTGTCGTCGCTGTACATGCCGAGGCAGCGATGCGAGATGCGCCCTTCCGGCGAGACGTGGGTGGCCTCGGTCATGACCAGTCCCGCCGCGCCCATGGCGAACTGCCCGAGGTGCATGAGATGCCAGTCGTTGGCCGAGCCGTTGTCGGACATGTACTGGCACATAGACGATACCACGATGCGATTGGGTAACGTCAGTCCGCGCAACTGGAACGGAGTGAACAGCGCGCTTGCCATTTGAACGGTGCCTGCCTGTGTCACACCAGGGCTGCCACGTATGCGGTCTTCACAGTCGTGAAGAACTCCACCGCATAGCGACCCTGCTCGCGCGGGCCATAGCTGGAACCTTTGCGGCCGCCGAAGGGGACGTGGTAGTCCACGCCGGCAGTGGGCAGATTGACCATCACCATGCCGGCTTGGCTGTTGCGGCGGAAGTGCGCCGCGTGCTTGAGCGAACTGGTCACGATGCCGGCCGACAGCCCGAACGGCGTGTCGTTGGCGAGCTGCAGCGCCTCGTCGTAGTCGCTTGCCGCCAGCACCGAAGCGACCGGGCCGAAGATCTCTTCGCGGTTGATGCGCATTGCGTTGCGCGTGTCGACGAACAGGGCAGGCTCGAGGTAGAAACCTTCCTTCTCGCGCTTCAAGAGCTTGCCGCCGTAGCTAAGCTTGGCGCCCTCCTTCTTGCCCTCCTCGATGTAGAACAGGTCCTGGTTGAGCTGGTTCTTGTCCACCACCGGGCCGATCTGCGTGCCGGCCTTGAGCGCGTCGTCCACCACCAGGCTCTTGAGCCGTTCGGCCAGCGCCTCGACGAACTTGTTGTGGATTCCTTTCGTCACGATCAGGCGAGAAGACGCCGTGCAGCGCTGGCCAGTCGAGAAAAATGCACCGTTGACAGCAGACTCCACCGCGGTCTTGAGGTCGGCATCGTCCAGAACCACGAGTGGATTCTTGCCGCCCATCTCGAGCTGGAACTTGGCCATTCGCGCAGACGGCCTTCTGCGCGATCTTGCGGCCGGTATCCACCGACCCTGTGAAGCTGATGGCGTCCACGCGCGGATCGTTCACCAACGCCTCGCCCACCACGCTGCCGCGGCCCATTACCAAGATTGAACGCTCCGGCGGGCAGGCCCGCGCGCGCGATGATGTCCGCCATAGCCCAGGCCGAACCGGGCACGAGGTCGGCCGGCTTGAACACCACGCAGTTGCCGTAAGCGAGTGCCGGAGCGACTTTCCAGGCGGGGATCGCTGCCGGGAAATTCCACGGCGAAATGATGCCCACAACGCCGAGGGGCTCGCGCGTGACCTCCACGTCCACGCCCGGTCGCACCGAAGGAACCAGCTCGCCGGTGCGGCGCAGGACCTCACCAGCGAAGAACTTGAAGATGTTTCCTGCCCGCGCCACCTCGCCCACGCCCTCGGGCAGCGTCTTGCCCTCTTCGCGTGACAGCAGCCTTCCCAGCTCGTCTTTGCGCGCCAGGATTTCGCTGCCGATCTTGTCGAGCATATCGGCTCGCGCCTGCACGTTGAAGTTGCCCCATCCCGGCGCGGCAGCGCGCGCGGCAGCGATCGCCGACTCGGTCTGCGCCTGGTCGGCCTGCGCATACTCGCCCACCACATCGCTCAAGTCCGAGGGGTTGATGTTCTTCGACCATGTCGCCCCCGGCACCCATTGGCCGTTGACGTAGTTGGAATGCTGCTGCGCGCTCATGGCGTTTCCTTAGTGGTTAAGAGGGGCGATGCTAGCCAAGCGTGGGAGCAGCGTCAAATGCACGCGTCTCGAACATTCGCGGCGGTCAACCGCGCACGCGGCTAGCGCTTGGAGCCCGCCGGAACAGCCGGTACTCCAAAGGCAGTGTGACAGAGAAGCCGTGACCCAGGCGACACTCGGCCGGCGCCGGCGCGCCCAGAGGAAAGACGCGCTCGACAGTACGAACGGCGGCCTGATCCAGCAACTCACTTCCAGAGCTGCGCTCCACCCAGCTGCCCTCGAAGGTGCCCTGGAAATCGCAGGTCACCAAGAACCAGACCGTACCTTCGGCGTTCGCCCTGCGTGCCGCCTCAGGGTAGTCGGTCGGCGTCAAGCGACTGCGTAGAAGACTCGCCAGCGCCGAAACACAGGCGCTCATCGGTTCGTCGCTCGCTGGGTGTCTGCGCCTGTGCCCGCGACGGAGGCCGATCGCGAGCGCCGAGCGTGGCCGCGGCAAGCGCGAGGGCCAGCCTTGACTTGCATGAGCTGCTCCAGGGTTGTAGCTCAAAATGCGCGGGCCAGACGGCCTCGCTTTGTGCCTACGGCTCCGAATACTACCCCGAGCCAGAGTTCGCGTTCAGACGGCCCTCAAGGAGCATGCCCTCCCGGGGCGCAGGGCTATGGTGGGCCGGCGCGGCATGAGAGAATCACGCCTTTCCGTGCAAAACGCATCTCCGATGCAGCCTCTCCCTGTACCGCTCGCCCCGCCGTTAGCGGCCTTACGCGCCTCCAAGATTCGCGAGGTCGCTAACGCTGGGATCGGGCGCCAGGACATCGCCGCCTTCTGGTTTGGTGAACCGGACGAGGTTACCCCGGGCTTCATCCGCCAAGCCGCAGTGGATGCGCTGAACGCTGGCGACACGTTTCTACACGCATAACCTCGGGATTCCGGAACTGCGCCAAGCCATCGCCGCCTATCTCACCCGGCTGCACCGGCCAACCGAGGTGGAAGAAGTCGCGATCACCAACTCGGGCATGTCGGCGCTGATGCTGTCGGCGCAGGCGCTCATCGGACATGCCGACCGCGTTGTAGCGGTGACCCCGCTTTGGCCGAACTTGGTGGAGATTCCCAAGATACTCGGCGCTGCGGTGGATACCGTCGCCTTGAGGTTCACGCCGCAAGGCTGGGGGCTCGACCTCGACCGTCTGCTACAAGCGCTCACTCCCAGACACCCGGGCGGTGTTGATCAACTCGCCCAACAATCCCACCGGATGGACGATCGATCGCGACAGCCAGCGTGTCATCCTGGAGCATTGTCGCCGGCATGGCATCTGGATCATCGCCGACGACGCCTACGAGCGTCTCTACTACAACGGAGCGGCGAACGGCGCGCCTGTGGTCGCACCTTCTTTCCTGGATATCGCCACAGACCGAAGATCGCGTGATCAGCACCAACACCTTCTCCAAGAGCTGGTTGATGACCGGATTTCGGCTCGGGTGGATCGTCGCGCCCAAGGGGCTTGCGGAAGACCTGCCCAAGCTGATCGAGTACAACACCTCCTGCGCGCCGCCTTTCGTACAGCGCGCCGGCATCGTCGCAATCCAACGCGGCGAGCCAGTCATCGAACACACCACGGCGCGGCTACGTAAGGCGCGGGACTATCTCATCGAGCAGCTCAACGCGACCCCGGGAATCGCAGGCCGCTGCTCCGGCCGGCGCGATGTACGCCTTCTTCCGCGTCCACGGTGTCGATGACAGTCTCGCGCTGTGCAAGCGACTGGTGTCCGAAGCCGGCGCTTGGACTCGCGCCGGGCATCGCCTTCGGGCCCGAGGGCGAAGGCTTCGTGCGCTGGTGCTTCGCTGCCAGCGAAGAGCGCCTGGCTGAAGGGATCCGCCGTTTGCGCGGAGCTTTGGACGCGGGCGCGAAGCACCGCTGATCGGGCACCCGAACACCTATGGACCGCGACGCCCGTCACCAGTCCTACTCGCGTCGAGATCGCGTCCTGGATTGTGGCGGGCATCGCCCTGTTCCTGGTGCTTCAACTGCATCTGCTGCCCGCGCTGCTGGCCGGATTGCTGGTCTTCGAACTGGTGCACATCATGGCACCGCGCCTGCGCATCTGGCGTATGGGCCACGAGTGGAGCAAGGTCGATAGCGGTCACCGTGCTCACCGTCCTGGTGGTCGTGTTGGTGACGCTGATCATCCTCGGGGTGATCGCCTTGCTGCGCACCGACGTGGGCAGCCTCTCCGCACTGCTGCGGCAGATGGCCGAGATCATCGACGGCTCGCGCCGGTCCCTGCCGCCCTGGTTGGTGGAGAACCTTCCCGCCAACGCCGACGAGCTGAGGCAAACCGCGGCCACCTGGCTGCGCGAGCACGCCCGCGAGCTGCGCGGCGTGGGCACCGACTTCGGTCGCGCATTCGCCCATATCCTGATCGGGATGATCATCGGCGCCTTCGTCTCGCTGAGTGAGGCGCGCTCCGGGCAGGACCTGGGTCCGCTCGCCCAGGCTCTGCTGGAGCGCGCTGCCCGCGTGGGCAATGCGTTCCGCCGCATCGTTTTCGCTCAGGTGCGCATCTCCGCGCTGAATACGACGCTGACGACCATCTATCTGACCATCGTCCTGCCGCTGTCCGGCGTACACCTGCCGCTGACCAAGACCATGATCGCCATCACGTTCGTGGCCGGGCTGCTGCCGGTAGTCGGCAACCTGATCTCCAACACCGTGATCGTGATCGTGAGTCTGAGCCACTCGTTGTACGTCGCGCTCGGCTCGCTCGCGTTCCTGGTGATCATCCACAAGCTCGAGTACTTCGTGAACGCTCGCATCGTCGGCACGCAAATCCGCGCGCGGGCGTGGGAGCTGCTGGTGGCCATGCTGACCATGGAGGCGGCCTTCGGGATACCCGGTCTGGTGGCCGCGCCGATCTACTACGCCTATCTCAAAGACGAGCTGAAGAGCCGGGGACTGATCTAGGGAAGCTCTGATCTATTCTCGCGATGCGCGTTGCGTCAGGTGCGGATGACTGCAAGGCGTCGCGACGAAGCCAAGGTAGGTACCTTGGCGAGGAGCGCAACGATGCAGGCGCCGCACCTGACACAACCCGATAATATGTCGTCTCTTTCGAGGGACCGTGGCGATTCGGGCCGAGGGCAAGACGGCGAGGACGCCGTGTAGCTGGCCTACACAAGGAGGAGCCGACGCAGTCATCGGCCCGAATCGCCACGGTCGCGCACGTGAGAATAGATCAGAGCTTCCCTAGGGATCAAGTCGACCCGACAACGACGACCCGATGGCCCTGCTGTTTCGGCGTCTGACCGACGAGGACCACGCGGGCCTTCTGCTGCTGCAGGAGGCGAACCTGTTCGACAACCTCTCCCCTGAGGCCCGTCAGGATGGCTTCCTCTCGGCGCGGTTCTCGCGCGAGCAATTCGAGCGAATGGATCGCGATGTCGGGGTGCTGGTCGCGCGTCGATGCGGAGCGGGTCGTCGGTTACCTGTGCGCTTCGGGAGTCGAGCTCAATCAGCAATTTCCTCTGCTGCTGGCCATGATCGAGCGCTACGGTGAGCTAAGCTTCCGAGGGAGAGCGCTCGCCGATCAGAAGACCTTCGTATATGGACCCGTCTGCGTGGATCGCACTCACCGCGGGCGCGGACGTGCTCCGCGGATTGTTCCGGGCCTTGCTGCGCGAAATCTCCACTCGTTTCGATGCGGGTGTGGCTTTCGTGGCCGAGGATAATCAGCGCTCGCTTGCGGCCCACGTCGCGGGCCTGGGCATGCACGACGTGGGCGAGTTCGAGTTCAAGGGGAAACGCTACCGCATCCTGGCCTTCGACGCCGCGGCGACACCTGGCTGCTGACCCGTAGGGTCCGATTGTCCGTTAGCGCACCCGGCCGGCCTTGGTGGCCTCGGGAACCTCAACCAAGCGCCCCGTCTTAACGTCGTAGATATAGCCGTAAATCGGAATGGTGGGAGGGACCAACGGGTGCTTGCGGATGCGCTGCACGTCTTCGAGAACGCTGGCGGGTTGGTCTTTGATCGTCAGCCACCGGATGTATCCTCCGTCGGTCGAACCGGGACCGGTGCCAACATCACGCCATCCTTTCTCGTCGATCGCCGATGTCTCCAGGCTCTTGGCCAGAAGATCGGTCATGATCGCGTCGTTGAACGTCTCCATCCCGCAGTCGGTGTGGTGGATCACGAACCACTCGCGGGTGCCCAGCAACTTGTAAGAGATGACCAGCGAGCGGATCGCATCGTCGCTCGCCCGCCCGCCTGCATTTCTGATCACATGAGCATCGCCCTCGGCGAGGCCCGCGTATTTCGACGGATGCAGACGCGCATCCATGCAGGTGAGGATCGCGAACTTGCGCGCCGGTGGCATCGGCAGCTTTGCCCTGTCTCCAAAGCTGGCCGCGTAACGCTGATTCGCCGAGAGAACTTCATCCAGGACTTTACTCATAGATCCCTCTATCAAAGGTTAATACGGCAAGCTCGGGAGCTTAGGGGTAAAGGGCCCACGACACAAAGGAACTTCGTGGACTTTGCTTAGCGCTGAATCGAATATCAACCGCTGAGGAATGCGCGCAGCCGGTTGGAACCATGAAAGAAGACAAACGTGCGCGGCCCGCAGGGTCGCACTAGTGTTGTCACGCGAAAAACGTCGACCACTACGCACTCGGACGCATTTTCCGCGTCGAGTGCCCTACCGCTGATCCATCGCCGCCGCTTGGCGGCGGTTTCCCCCGGCTCGTGCTTTTTTCGGGACGGCGCGCAGGTCCCACACATCCTTGAGTAGATCCACCAGCGCACGGATCACGGGATCCTCTTCACGGTCGCGTAAGTAAACGAACTTGAGCGCAGTGGTAAGGCGAACTTCTTTCCAGAGGCACACTTCGCCCGCGCGGGCTTTGTCGAGTGCAAGATCCTCCCGCATCAGCGCCATGCCAAGGCCGGAGACGACCAGCGAGCAGACGACGCGCTCGTCGTCCGCCTCGAGTACTTTCGTTGGTGCGATGTCATGTTGGCGGAAGAGCGCGCTTGCCAGCTCGTTGTGCGTGCTGATTGGCGGAGTCATGACCCATGGCTCAGCGGCGACCTCCTTCCACGTAGCGTGTTCGAGTCGCCCTTTCCAAGCGGCAGGTGCCACGATCCGGTAGGTGAGGTCACGCAGCGCGACGTCGGCGACGCTGGGGTGAGTTAGCTTGCCGTAGTAGAAACTGGCATCCAGCTCGCCCTCGCGCACTTTCTCGAAGGCGGCGCCCGTCACCTCGTGGTGAAGCTGAATTTCGATCCGAGGGTAGCGCTCGACGGCGGCGCTCATCAACTCGCCGACCCGGATCAACTTCGGATCGGATAGTGTCCCCACCCGAGCGATGCCCACGACTTCTCCCTTGATTGTGCGCGCCTCGTTGCGCAGCGATTGCGCGGCCGACAGCAGCTTTTGCGCTTCGCCGACGAGCCGTTTCCCCGCGGCGGTCAGCGTCATTCCGCTTGAGGTGCGCTCGAATAGCTCTAGCTCCAATTCTTCTTCGAGCGCTTTGATCTGAGCGCTCAACGCCGGCTGACTCACATGCAGCTTGTCCGCCGCGCGGGTGAGATGACCGACTTCGGCAACTTCGACAAAGCTGCGTAACTGATATAGCTCCATAAGGCCTTCGCAGGTGCGGAACGAGCTTGAATTTTAACACAAAATGCTGCGCCGCACCGATGGTATCCGGAAAGCTGATGAAGGCTATCAAAACAAACGATTGGAGGTCTCTCCCGGTCTCATCTAACCTCCCTCCTCGAAGGTAGCAGTGTAAGTAACCCTATATTACGTAAGGTGTTAGATCATGAACCAGAGAACCTTGTGGGACGAGCGTTTGGGGATGTTGATGGCGTGTGGTAGCCCTGGCAGCGCCTTAGCCTATCACTTGGGCCAAACTACTTTCGGATCAACGATGGTGCAACGCAGTACAGCACGCGAGACCGGCCCCGCTCAGCCAGATCGGTTGCCTGCTCTAGGCACGACCGCAAGCACGGAATCGCGCGCGGATACACGGGGCGCGCGCTCGAAAGCAGGCTGGCTCACTCGCGCCTGGCGTCGCCTCGAGGTCTGGTCGTGGCAACGGCAGGTGCGAGAGCGCGAAGCTTACCTCGCGCAAGCGAAGGATCTCGTCGATCTTGAGGCTCGGATGCGCGATTTGGACGGCGATGGATTTCTGTCCCGCGCTCGGACACTCTGCTGAGGAGCCCCTTGATGAAGAAGTCATTCGATACCCTGCTCAGTTGGTTTTCGAGCTGGCGAGAGCAGGCTGCGCAAGCTGAGGTTGGTCAAACGTTTTCCCTGCCGGAGCACGAACGCCGCCTACGCGAGCTGCAAAAGAGTGGCCGCATGCTGTTCCTGCCCTGAGGTCTGAGCGACTCGGGGTCCTGCCTGTGTACCTCCCTAGTGCCTGAGCATCTGAACCGGTCGAAGATTTGGAGAACGTCGATGCCGAACCGCTGCCGCTTATTCGTTGCGTCATTCCTGATCGTGCTGGGTAGCGCGCACGCAAGGGTTCCCGAGAGAGTCGTTTTCAAGCCGGGCGAGAGCAATAGTGTGAGCCGCGTCGGCTCGCCCCATGCTCAGCTCATGCGCTTTCTGATGCAGCCCGTGGAGGACCCGAATCGACTGCGCGGCTACCGGATCGCCATTCTGGCCGGGGACGGCGTGGACGGGTTCGACCTCGACGTGCCGAGAGGCTTCCTGGCCGAGCGCGGCGCCGTGGTCCACGTCGTAGTCGGTCGGTCGGCCCAAGACTTCCAGGCGGCCGGCGCATGGGCGCAGTTCGAGCCCGAGATGCAAATCACTGTGCTCGATCCCTCCGGGGAGGAACACACTGTTTCGTTCGAGCACTTCCTGGATCAGGTGCAGCCCTGCGAATACGACCTCGTCTATCTCCCGAGCAATCTGACCTTCTCGGACCAGGTGGCCGAACAGCTGAGCATCGCGTTCTTGCAGCAGGCGGCGGCGGAGGGCAAGCCGATTTTTGCGATGGGCAACGCCACGTTGGTGTTATTCAAAGCCGGTTTGATCGACAGCCGGACGGCGCGCGCCGATCAGGCGACCGTGCGCCTGATCTCGGCTCCAGCCGCTGTCGATGGAGCCGCCCTGCCGAGCGGCGGAGTCGTCTACACCGGCCGCGACGCGTTCGACATGCCGGCCTTGATGGACGAGTTGATGGCTGCGCTCCGCGGTCGTGCCTCGCAGCAGCAATAACAACAAGGCTTACCTCGGTCAGATGTCCTGGCTGTTGAGTCGGCGCTCACGAGAGTGAGCGGAGACAACTTGCCGCTCGCTTGCACCCTCAGGGCCAGACTGCGATCGACCGCGCGTTGGCCGACTCCTTCACCGGCGGCCGCGCACGATGGTCACGCAGCTTCTCTACGAGCACGTCGATGGGTAGCGGCCGGCTGAAGTAGTAACCCTGGATCTCGTCGCAGTCATGCGCGCCCAGGAATTCAAGCTGCTCACGCGTCTCTACGCCTTCGGCAACGGTCCTGAGCCGCAGGCTGTGCGCCATCGCGATGATGGCTTTGGTCAGGGTGGCATCATCGCTGTCGCCAGGCAGACCCTGAATGAACG
This sequence comes from uncultured beta proteobacterium, assembly GCA_963747025.1. GTDB lineage: Bacteria > Pseudomonadota > Gammaproteobacteria > Burkholderiales > SHXO01 > SHXO01. The sequence continues at coordinate 352,687 of CAVVDJ010000001.1, read as the reverse complement.
AGCGGTCGATCTTGATCGTGTCGATGGGGAAGCGCTTCAGGCCGGCCAGAGAGGAGTACCCGGTGCCGAAGTCATCCATCGCTACGTGGACCCCCATCTCTTTGAGCCGTGCGAGCAAGCGCGCCGCGTGCTCTGCGTTGCGCATGACCATACTCTCGGTGACCTCGACTTCGAGCAGCGAAGCGTCCAGACCGAATTCGTGCAAGGTCTCAGACACGAGCTGGATCAGGTGGTCGTCGGAGAACTGCCGAGCGGATAGATTCACCGCTACGCGCAACGGTCCCATGCCCGGCATGCGCGGAAGGTGAGCTGCGTTCTCGCAAGCCTTCCGCAACACCCACTTGCCCAGCGGCACGATGAGGCCAGTGTCCTCCGCCAAGGCGATGAAGTCCTTCGGCGGTATCAGTCCGTGGTCGGGATGTTGCCATCGCACCAGAGCTTCCATGCCAGTGACGCGCCCGGAGATGATGTCCTGCTTGGGTTGATAGTGCAGCACCAGTTCGTCGCGTTCGAGCGCGCGGCGCAGCTGGGTCTCGAGCGTGAGGCGCTCGAGGCTATGAGTATCGGCCTGGGCAGAGTAGTAGCGCCAGCTGTTGCGGCCCTGTTCCTTGGCCCTATACATGGCGATGTCGGCATGCTTCTGCAGGGCATGCAGGTCGGCCCCATCGCCGGGATACGCGCTGATACCGATGCTCGCAGTGACATGAAGCTCCTGCTCGCCGAGCGCGAGCGGTTGGGCGATAGCCTCCAGCACTTTCGCAGCGACACCGGCGGCATGCTCACTGTCCGGCACGTCCTCCAACATCACGATGAACTCGTCGCCGCCAAAGCGGGCTACCACGTCGCTGCTGCGCAGGCATTGGCGCACGCGCGACGCCACCTCCCTGAGCAAGCGGTCGCCCGCGTCGTGGCCCAGCGTATCGTTGATATTCTTGAAGCGATCCACATCGACAAACAGCAACGCCACCGAGGTGCCTGCTCGTTGCGCCCGGCTCAAAGCATGATCCAGCACCTGGTTGAACTGAGCGCGGTTCGGCAGCCCGGTCAGCCCATCGTAGTGCGCCAGTTGCCGGATGCGCTGCTCGGACTCGTGGCGTTCGATTGCGATCTTGGCGATGTTGGTAATCCGGGCGGTCAGCGCCGTCTCGCTCGCTGAGGGGTCGCGCGACTCGCGGATGAAAACCGTGAAAGCGCCAAGAACCGTGTTCAAGGCGCCAGGTATGGGCAGCGACCAGCAGGCACGCAGCCCGTTCGACCGGGTGGTGTTCCGCAGCGCCTGCCACAGCGGATCGGCGGCGAGATCGGAGACGATCACCTGCTGTTTGCTCCACGCCGCGGCGCCGCAGGAGCCCGCGCGAGGGCCGACTGGCACGCGCGCCATCGCATTGCGGAGCTCTGACGGAAGACCCGGCGCTGCCGCCAACTCGAGGTGGCCGCTGTCCTGTTCCAGCAGGTGCACCGCGCACAAGGTCCAGCCCGACTGCTCCTCCACCAGGCGGCAGAGCAGGTCGAGAACCTCCGGAAGAGGTGAGCCCGTCGCGATGGCTTCCAGCACTCGTCTTTCGCTCTCAAGCTGGAGTTGCTGGCTCTTGCGTTCAGTGATGTCGAGGACGGTGCCACGCAGCCGGTGGACGCTCCCGTCGGCGTCCGGCTCGGGCTGACACAGGGCGTGGATCCAACGCACCCCCTGGGCCGGTGTCAGGATGCGGAACTCCGTCTCATACGGCGCGCCGTCCTCCACGGCGTGGCGCATTAATCCCTGCAGCCGTCCGCGGTCGTCGCGATGGACCCGTGCGATCAGCTCCCGACAGGAAGGGATGATGTCGGCTTGTTCAGCTCCGTAGATCCGAAAGGTCTCTTCCGACCACACCGCGGTGTGCGCGGAAGGGTCGTACGTCCAACTCCCGAGGTGGGCCATGCGCTGCGCATCGGCCAGCATGGTCTCGCTTTGCCGCAAGGCCAGCTCCTTCTCCCGGTGCTCGGCGACTTCACACTCGAGGCTGCGGTTCAGGGCCTCGGTCCGAGCCGTGGATTCGGTGAGCACTCCGATCAGCTGACTGTTGCGATGGCTCAGGCTCAGGCTGGTGCGCAGCGTGGTGTTCACGTGCTTGGCGACCGCGATCATGGCCAATCCGTAAAGCACGGCCATGACACTCATGGCGAAGTAGATCTCCCCCCCGCGCAGCAGGAACTGGAGTGCGATGGCCGCGGTAGCGGGCAGTGCGAACAGCACGAAAACCGACAGTATCGGCGAGAGCGTAGCGACGGAACCGGCAATCATCCCCGCCACTACGAACGACGTGAAGACCTGATGCGGGAACGAATTCTCCGGCAAGAACAGGACGCCAGCCGCGCCCCACAGAACTCCGGAGGCGGTCGCGCCGAGCAGGAACGAGTTGCGCCAGCTGCCGATCGCTCGAATGCGCTGGCCGCGCACGCTGGAATGCGAAGGCTTGCGAGAGGCGCGCCAGCGATACCGTGCCGATGCACAGGAGCCAGACCGTGACGGCGGCGTGCTCGACCTGTGACCATTGCACGAAGGCCAGGATCGCGGAGTTGACCAGGGCGACGCACTGCGTTAGCAGTGCGTTGTCGTACAGTAGGTAGACCTGCTTCGTGAGGATCTCATCGCCGCACTCTTGCGCGCGAAATCCCTCGGCGTCCCGCCCTGCTGGCGGCGCAGTTATGACTTCCCCGTTTGGCATGTCTCTGCGGTCTCGTTATATGTTGATGCTCGATGCAACAAGACAAAAAAGCAAGCGGCGAGCCCACATTGAATGCGAATGCCACAGCAAGGTAAATTGTCGCGAGCGGCAAGATCGGAACAAAGCACACGACGCGTTGACAACGCAGCGGCAAGCGTTCCGCAGATTCAGAGCCCGAACTGAAGCTCCGCCAAACGAGAGTACAACGGACTGCCGGCGAGCAGCATTTCGTGGGTACCCAACCCCACGAGCCTCCCACGGTCGATCACTGCGATGCGATCGACGCGGCGCACCGTCGCAAGCCGGTGTGCGATGATCAACGTCGTACGGTTTTGCATGAGGCGCTCAAGCGCAGCCTGCACCATCTGCTCGCTTTCCGAGTCAAGCGCGCTCGTGGCCTCGTCCAGCAGCAGGATGGGCCGGTCCGACAGGATGGCACGGGCGATGGCCAGGCGCTGCCGCTGGCCCCCGGAGAGCCGGACGCCGCGTTCGCCCAGTTCCGAGTCGTAGCTGCCGGGCAGGCGTTCGATGAATTCGGTGGCGAAAGCGGCTTCGCACGCGAGCCGGATCTCTTCATCGCTTGCCTCGGGCCGTCCGTAACGTACGTTGTCGCGCACGCTTGCGGCGAAGATCGCCGGCTCTTGCGGCACCCACGCGATGCGATGCCGCGCCGCGCCTGGCTCAACTTGCCTCAGATCAACACCGTCGAGCAGCACCGCGCCGCGCTCGGATCGTAGAAACGCATCAGGAGCTGGAACACCGTGGTCTTTCCCGCGCCCGATGGACCCACCAGCGCCAGTTTCTCTCCGCGCTGCACTCTGATCGAGAACTCCTCCAATGCGGGCTGGCTGGGACGGGTGGGGTAGAAGAAGGTGACCGCCTCGAGCTCCACCGTTCCGCGCGGCGGCTCTGGCAGCGGCAATGGTCTCAGTGGTGCGGTAACTTGCGCTCGCGTGCTCAGGATTTCGATCAGCCGTTCGGCCGCGCCCGCACCGCGCTGCAGATCGCCGAAGACTTCGCTGATCGCGCCGGCAGAGCCGGCCACGATGGCGGCGTAGAAGACGAAAGCCGAGAGCTCGCCGCCGGTCAAGCGACCGGCCAGCACGTCGTGGCCGCCAATCCAGAGGATGACGCCGACGCCGCCGAACACCAACATGATCACGGCCGCCACCAGAGCCGCCCGCTGGCGGACGCGGCTGAGCGCCGTTTCGAACGCCGCAGTCAAACGCTGGCCGAACAGCCGCCGATCCTCATCTTCGTGACCGTACGCCTGCACCGTGCGTATCTCGTGTAGCGTTTCGTCCACATAAGCGCCGAGATCCGCGACTCGGTCCTGGCTGGCTCGCGCCAGCCGCCGGACGCGGCGGCCGAACAGAACGATGGGCGCGATGACCACCGGAACCATCAGCAGCACCAAGGCGGTGAGCTTGCCGCTGGTCAGCGCCAGCATCACCAGACTACCGATTCCGAGCAGCGTGTTGCGCGCTGCCATCGACACGCTGGTGCCCACCACTTGCTCGAGCACCGCGGTGTCCGTGGTCAACCGCGAGGTAATCTCACCAGTACGAGTCTGCTCGAAGAACGCGGGCGAAAGCTCTAACAGATGCGAGAACACGGCACGCCGGATGTCGGCGATCACGCGCTCGCCCAGCCACGAGACGAGATAGAAGCGGATGTACGTGCTGCTGGCCATCACCACGATCACGCCAAGCAGCGCGAACAGTGCCCGGTTCAGGGCGCTCGCATCCCCTTGCGCGAAGCCCATATCGACCACGCGCTTCAGCCCCTGCCCGATCACCAGGAAACACGCGGCAGCGACAATCAGAGCCACAGCCGCACCTGCGATCTGCGCGCGATAGGGTGCGACGAACTGCCAGAGGATCGACAGATGCCTCAGCCGACGCAGCCCGACGGCGGGCTGGGACTCGGCTGGAACCAGGCGAGTAGCTAGGGGCTCGAGGCTCAAGCCGAGCCCTTCACTGAGGGACGCCGCGACGGCACTCTCGCTGCGCGCAACCTGCGCTCGTGCTCGACGACGAAATCCGCCAACAGTTCGAAGTCGCGGCGCCGTGCGCTTCCTGGACGACCAACCAGGGCGATCCTCCGCGAGGGCACATGCGGCGCAAACGGACGGGCGATGAGCCTGGTGCCCTTCAGCACTCCGGCCTTGATTGCGAGCTCCGGCAACAGCGTTACCCCAAGGCCTCCTTCGACCATCTGAACCAGGGTGTTCAGGCTGGTCGCCTCGATGCGCGACTCAGCGTTGGCTCGACGATTGCCGCAGGCAGCAATGGCGTGATCGCGCAGGCAATGGCCCTCCTCGAGCAACAAGATCTGGCCCGCGTCGAGCTGCTTGACTGCTACGGCTTTGTCTTGCGCGTGGGGATCGTCTTCGCGCGCGACGAACCAGAACTCATCCTTGAACAACTCGCGTACCATCAGCTCGCCAATGTCATAGGGCAGCGCGATCAGTGCCATATCGAGTTGACCGGAACGTAGCCGTTCCAGCAATCGCTCGGTGAGGTCCTCGCGCAAATAGAGCTGGAGCGCGGGATAGCGGCGGCGCAGCGCCGGCAGGAGCCCGGGCAGGAGAAACGGCGCGATCGTGGGAATGGCGCCCAGGTCCACTCGCCCCGTAAGCGGCTCGGCCGCGCTCTTAGCGGTGGAAACGAGATCCTGAGCGTCGGCCAGCAGCCGACGCGCGCGGGCGACCACCTCCTCACCTACCGGCGTGATTCGCACTACGCGCGTGTCCCGCTCCACCAGCTGCACGCCGAGGACGCTTTCCAGCTCCTTGATTCCGGCCGAGAGGGTGGACTGGGTCACGAAGCTCGCCTCGGCCGCCAGACGGAAGTTGAGGCTGTCAGCCAACTCCACGAGATATCGCAGTTGGCGCAAGGACGGCAAAGCGTAGGAAGTCATTTGGCCGGTTTGATCGGATCTCTCGATCAGTCTAAACGAAAAACATCGCTGGCTCGATCAATTGCGATACCGCAGACTGACCTCATGTTGAATCTCGTGACTACTCAACTTCCCCCACAAGGAGCAACAGCATGTTGACCGTAGGAGATCGTATCCCGGCTTTCAATCTTCAAGCGGTGGTCTCCACCGAGCAGGACAAGGCCTTCACCAGCATTGACAATTCCTCCAATCCCGGCAAGTGGAAGGTGATCTTCTTCTGGCCCAAGGACTTTACGTTCGTTTGCCCTACTGAGATCGCGGCCTTCGGCAAACTCAATGCCGAGTTCAACGATCGCGATGCCGTGATCTACGGCGCGTCGATCGACAGCGAGTTCGTGCACCTGGCCTGGCGCCGTTCCCACCTGGATCTGAAGAACCTGCCGTTCCCGATGCTGGCTGACATCAAGCGCGAGCTGTCGCAGGGCTTCGGCGTACTCGACAAACAAGCCGGGGTCGCGTTGCGCGCGACGTTCATCGTTGATCCGGAGGGCGTCATCCGGTTCGTTTCGGTAAACGATATGAGTGTGGGCCGCAACCCGGAGGAAGTGTTACGCGTGCTCGATGCACTGCAGACCGATGAGCTGTGCCCGTGCAATTGGCAGAAGGGCGACGAATTCTTGAAGGCAGCGTAAGGCCGTGATTCGTGGCTCCCGCGATTCGTTGCGAGGCGCTGACATTCAGCGCCTCGCCATGGGAGTCAAGTTCCAACAGAAGTCAGGCGCGCCGCGCGCTGGCATCATCGCCCGCGACTCGCAAGTTCAGGAGACTGCGTAATGTCGATTCAAACACTGAGAGATCAGCTGCCAGAGTACGCCAAGGACCTCAAGCTCAACCTGGGAAACCTGGCGAACGAGACGGTGCTGACTGAAGTTCAGAAGGCGGGGACATTCATCGCTACCGCCATCGCCTCGCGCAATCCGGAGGTGATCGAAGCGGTGATCGCGGAGTTCGGCCCAAAGCTGGATGCTGTGACGCTCAACGCCGCGAAGGCAGCCGCCGCGATCATGGGCATGAACAACGTTTACTACCGCTTCCTGCATCTCGCCGACAGCGAGGAATACAGCAAGCTGCCGGCGAAGCTGCGCATGAACGTGATCGCCAATCCGGGCGCTTCGCGGCAGGATTTCGAACTCTGGTGCTTGGCGGTTTCGGCCATCAACGCGTGCGGACGGTGCATCACTGCCCACCAGAAGGTGCTGCGGGGCGCGGGCATGACGCCCGAGCAGATTCAGGCGGCGGTGCGCATCGCTTCGGCAGTGCACGCTGTTGCGGTGACGCTTGAAGCGGAGCGAACGCTGCAAACCCAGCCGCTGGCGCAAGCGGCGTAGCAGCCGCTCTATGGTCTGGGCGGGCTTTGTCCCGCCTTGGCCGACTCCTGGATCGTCTGCAGCGCGGACTTCTGCATCTCCAGGGTCTTGATGGTCATCTGCAGGAAGGTGAGATTCATCTTCAGCCAGTTCTCGACCGACTGCAGCTCCGTTATTTTCTTTTCGATCTCGCCGACGTCCATCGTCGGCGTGAACATACCGGGGATCGGAAAAGATGTGGGATTCCACATCTTTTGGAAGAACTCGAACAGGTCCTTCGAGTAGTCTTCGCTCATGCTGAACACTACATCGTCGGGCCCAGCACCCACGGCGCAAACTCATCCTCGCCGTAGCCGAAGATCTCGCTCTTGGACGGCTGCCCCGAAGCCGTCTTGACGATCATCTCGAAGAACTGCTGGCCCACCTCCTGAATGCTCGCCTTGCCGTCCACGATGACACCGCAGTTGATGTCCATGTCCTCTTCCTGGCGCTCGAACAGGGCACTGTTCGTGGCCAGCTTGAGCGACGGCGACGGCTTGCACCCGTAAGCAGAGCCCCGCCCGGTGGTAAAGCAGATCATGTTGGCCCCGCCGGCCACCTGGCCGGTGGCCGACACCGGGTCGTACCCGGGGGTGTCCATGAACACGAAGCCTTTGGCGGTTACGCGCTCGGCGTACTCGTAAACCGACATCAGCGCGGTGGTACCCCCCTTGGTCGCTGCGCCCAGCGACTTCTCCAGAATAGTGGTCAGTCCGCCCGCTTTATTGCCTGGCGACGGATTGTTGTTCATCTCCCCGCCGAGGCGAACGGTGTACTCCTCCCACCACTTGATCCGTTGAATCAACTTCTCCCCGACCTCACGACTGACCGCGCGGCGGGTGAGCAGATGCTCGGCGCCGTAGATCTCTGGGGTCTCCGACAGGATCGCGGTGCCACCGTGACGCACCAGCAGATCGACTGCAGCACCCAGAGCCGGGTTGGCAGAGATCCCCGAGTAGCCATCCGATCCGCCACATTGCAACCCCAGCGTGATGTGGCTCACCGGAGCCGACTCACGCTTGACCTGGTTCGCTTTTGGCAGCAACTCTTTGATGCGCGCGATGCCTTCCTGGACCGTTTTACGCGTGCCACCGGTCTCCTGGATGGTCATGGTCTGCAACTGCTCTGTGCGCTTGAGTCCCTGCGCTGCCAGGAGATCGTTGATCTGGTTGGCCTCGCAGCCTAAGCCGACCATCAGCGTCGAATGCATGTTTACATGCGTGGCGTAGCCCGCGAGCACGCGACGCAAGACATCCACCGGCTCGCCCGTGGATCCCATGCCGCAGCCGGTCTTGTGGTGGATCGGCACGACGCCGTCGACGTTCGGATAGTCGGCCAGCGCCTCACCCTTGAAGTGCTCGGCAATCAGTCTGCACACGTGCGCCGAGCAGTTCACACTGCTCACCACGCCGACATAGTTGCGCGTGGCCACGCGGCCATCCGCACGGCGAATGCCCATGAACGTGGCGGGGTTGGCAACGAACTGCGTCGGTTTGTAGTCCTGGCAAAACGCGTAGTCCCGCTGGAAGTCGCCCATCGCGAGGTTGTGCACGTGCACGTGCTCGCCGGCGCGGATAGGGCGCGTCGCGAAACCGATGATCTGGTTGTAGCGGTGCACAGGCTGGCCCTCGGCCACGTCGCGGATGGCGACCTTGTGGCCTGCGGGAACGTTGACCGCGACGCGCACGCCTTCCTTGATGAGTTCAGTCCCCGCGGGAAGTTCGACCCGCGCGATCACGACATCGTCGTTCGGGTTGAGCTTGATAATGAGGTCTGCAGTCTGCAGCATGGGAGCCTCCTGGATGTGGCAGGCCAGATTAGAACGTCCGGGCACGGCCAAGATTGCTATTTTAGAGCATTTCCCGCCTGCTACTACGCGTTTGACGGGCGAAACAGGCTCCTCAGTGAGACTCCCTAGGGATTTGGGGGGCGAAGGGGACTGCACAGGGGTCGGGCGCCCTGCCCCGCCGGGATTCTCGGGTCCCGGTCGGGTCAGGGCACCGCCGCCTGGGGGTCTCCTCCCCCACTACTTTATTCTTTCACCGCGCCGGTCATTCCGGCCACGTAATACTCCACGAAGAACGAATACATCACCGCCACCGGCAGCGATCCCAGGAGCGCGCCGGCCATGAGCGCACCCCAGTGATAGACATCGCCTTCCACCAATTCGGTGATCACGCCCACCGGCACCGTCTTGTTCTCCGACGACGAAATGAAGGTGAGTGCATAGATGAATTCGTTCCAGGACAGCGTGAAGGCAAAGATACCGGCGGAGATCAGACCCGGCACAGCCAGGGGCAGAATGATCTTGAGCAGGATCTGCCAGCGCGTCGCGCCGTCGATGAGCGCGCACTCCTCGAGCTCGAACGGGATGGTCCTGAAGTAACCCATCAGCAGCCAGGTGCAGAACGGAATCAGGAACGTGGGATAGGTGAGGATCAGCGCCAGCTTCGAGTCGAAGATGCCGAACTTGAACACCATCGTGGCGAGCGGAATGAACAGGATGCTGGGCGGGATCAGGTAGGCGAGGAAAATCGCCATGCCGGTCTGGCGCGAGCCCCGGAAGCGCAGCCGCTCGATGGCGTAGGCCGCGAATACACTCGCCGCCAGCGACACGAAGGTCGCGATAACCGAGATCAGGATGGTGTTCCACATCCAGCTCGGATAAGCGGTGTGGAATAGAAGCTTGTTGAAGTGCTCGAAAGTCGGGTGCTGCACCCAGAACGGATTACCCGCCGTGGACAGCAGTTCGGCGTTCGGCTTCACGGATGTGACTGCCATCCAGTAGAAGGGGAACAGCAGCACCACGAGAAACACGCCGAGCGGAATGTAGACCGTCACCACCTTGCGCGGCAGCGACACCAGATATGCCATGCCCGCGGTTTGTTCGGTATCTTTCATGCGCGCGACTCAGTCCTTCGTTCCCTGCTGCCAGCGTCTGCGCTGCAAGGCCGAAATAGCGAGAACAGAATCGCGGCCAGCAGGAACGGGATCATGGCCGTGGCGATGGCCGCGCCCTCCCCCAACGCACCGCCCGGGATTGCGCGCTGGAATGACAGTGTTGCCATCAAATGCGTCGCGTTGATGGGCCCGCCGCGGGTGAGCACCCAGATCAGCTGGAAGTCGGTGAACGTGAACAATACCGAGAACGTCATCACCACGGCGATGATGGGTGAGAGCATCGGCAGCGTTACGTTCCAGAACTTCTGAAACGGGGTAGCACCGTCGATGGACGCGGCCTCGTAGAGCGAGGGCGAGATGGTCTGCAGCCCGGCCAGCAGCGAGATGGCGATGAAAGGCACACCGCGCCAGACGTTGGCGATGATCACCGACATGCGCGCCATGTTGGGCTGGCCGAGAAAATCGATGTAGGTGTCGATCAACCCGAGGCGCTGCAGCATCCAGCTCACGATCCCGAACTGGGCGTCGTAGATCCACCAGAAGGCGATAGCCGACAGCACCGTGGGAACGATGAAGGGCAACAGGACGATGGCCCGGATGGACGCCTTGAACGGGATGTGTTCGTTGAGCAGCAGCGCCAGCCACAGGCCGAGCCCGAACTTCGCGACACTGGCAATCGTGGTGTAAAGAAACGTGTTCCACACCGCCAGCCGGAACACGCTGTCGGTCACCAGCCATTCGTAGTTCTCGATGCCGATCCACTCGCCTGGCCGCCCTACCTTCGCATCCGTAAAGCCCAGAAAGACGCCCAACCCCAATGGATAAGTCAGGAACAGCAGCAGCAACGCGCCCGCCGGTACCATGAACAGCAGCCCAAGGAAGTGGCGGTTGTCGAACAGCCTGCCGACGAACGACTGCGCGCCCGGCGGCTGGGCGGTGCCGGGTACGAACTGCGTCTGCGGTGCGTTCATGGCAAGCGGTCCGTGGCCGGGCGCTAGCTGTAAAACCGTTTAGCGCGACGCTCGGCCATGAGCATCGCGTCCTGCACCGACGCCGAGCCGGTGGCGGCCTGGGCGATCATGTCGACAACAGCGAAGTCCGCCATCGCCGCCGCCGAAGCCGAGCCGAGTTTCCCCGGCCAGCCATTGGGCAGCATCAGCTTGACCGCATCGCGGTAAGCAAAGCGCCTTGGATCGGACTTCCACACCGGGCTCGATTCGTAAAACCGCAGCGGTTGCGTCACGAATCCGAGCGAGGCCTCCATCCACGGCTCGAATTGCTCCTTTTCCCACATGAACCGCAGGTATTCCTTGGCCGCCTGCGGATACTTGCTGTACTTGAACAGCACGGCGGTGAAGGCGAGCCCCATCTCGGTCGGCCGGCCGATCGGCCCGATCGGCATGTTGGCGTGATAGATATCGTCCGCCATGGATTTGACCTTGGGATCGGCCGAGTTCTTGGCGGCGTAGTAGATCGACACGCCGTTGGCCGTCAAGCTGATTTCGCCGGCGAGAAAAGCTTTGTTGTTGCTGGGATCCAGCCACGACAACGTGCCGGGCGCGAACGTCGCGTACAACTTCTTCGCATACTCGAGCGCCGCCGCGGTTTCCTTGGAGTTGATCGCCACCCGGTTGTTCTCGTCCACCAGCTTACCGCCGTGCGACCAGAGCAACCAGTGACACCAGATGTTCGCGTCCCCGGTAGCGTGGCCTAGCGCCATGCCGGGCGGCGTGCCTTTTCCCTTGAGTGCCTGGCACAGTTTGAGAAAGCCTTCGGTGTCGCGCGGGATGCCGTCGAACCCCGCAGCCTTGACCTGGCTCGCGCGGTAAACGATCGCGCTTGCGCCCGCACCCATGGGGATACCGATCCACCGGCCACCACTGGTGCCGTACTGGCGGGCAAGGTCGTACCAGCCGCCGTATTTCTTGCCCAGATATTCGGCCACATCGGAGACGTCGGCGAGCTTGTCGGGGTAAAGATGCGCATCGTCGTTCGTGCCGATGATGATGTCCGGCCCGCTGCCGACGTTCGCGGCAACTGCCGCCTTGGGCCGCAGATCCTCCCAGTTCTCGCTCTCCACTGTGACCGCGACACCGGTTGCCTCGGTGAATTTCTTGCTGTTGGCAAGCCATTGATCTTCGTCGCCCTGCACGAAGCGCTTCCAGCGCAGCACCCGCAACACGGCTCCGGACTCAGGCTTCAACGATAGCTGCTGGGCCGCCGCGTCACTCGCCAAGAACGAGTGCCCTAACGCGGCCGATGCAGCGATACCGCCGGTCGTCTTCAGAAAATCACGGCGCGTGTGGGTCTTCATCGCATCGTCCGGGCTAGGCCAGGCGTTTGCCGCTTGCGGGGTCGAAGAGGTAGGTCTTCTCCGCTATTGGCTGCAGCTGAATGGTTTCCCCGGGTTGGAAGATGTGACGCTCGCGCGAGACGACCGTGATCTCGGTGCCGGAGAGCCGGCAGTAGACTTGCGTGTCGGCGCCCGTAGGCTCCACCACGATGACCTCCGCCGGCACGCCGCCCTGATTGATCAGAAAGTGCTCCGGGCGCACGCCGAGCGTCACGTCGCGGCCGTCCGCTTCCCGGCACGCTGGCGCCGGCAGCTCGCTGGCGTTGGACAGCTTCACTGCGGCGGCGCTGCGCTGGGCAAACTGGCCGGGTAAGAAGTTCATGGCGGGCGAGCCGATGAAGCCGGCCACGAACAAATTGGCCGGGTTGTCGTACAGCTCCAGCGGCGAGCCGATCTGCTCCACGTTGCCGCCGTTCATCACCACGATCGTGTCGGCCATCGTCATGGCTTCGATCTGATCATGCGTCACGTACACAGACGTGGTCTTGAGCCGCAAATGCAGCTCCTTGATCTCGGTGCGCATCTGCACCCGCAGCTTGGCGTCCAGGTTGGACAGCGGCTCGTCGAACAGGAATACCTGTGGATCGCGGACGATCGCGCGCCCCATGGCCACGCGCTGGCGCTGACCGCCCGATAGCTGGCGCGGAAAACGGTCGAAGTATTCGGTCAGCCCGAGGATCTTGGCTGCGACGTCGACCCGCTGGCGCATCTCATCCCTGCTTCTGCCCGCCAGCTTCATGCTGAACGCCATGTTGTCGAACACGGTCATGTGCGGATAGAGCGCGTAGTTCTGGAACACCATCGCGATATCGCGGGCCTTGGGCGGGACGTTGTTGACGACCCTGTCTCCGATCCGGATCTCGCCGCTGGTGATTTCCTCCAGCCCCGCAACCATGCGCAGCAACGTCGATTTGCCGCAGCCGGACGGACCCACCAGCACGACGAACTCGCCGTCGCGGATGGAGATGTCGACACCGTGAACGACCTCGACCCGGCCGAACGCCTTGCGCACACCCTTCAACTGGACAGAGGCCATTGGCGGTCCCTACGCGGGATGCAGCCGGAAGCGAGCGCGCTCTAGTTCTGATTGTGCGCTGCAAGAGCGGAAAGTGGAGGACGCCACTCCGGTCTCCTCCTAAGTCTTGTTCTAATCGGACAGGCAGTCTAACTGAATTGCCGATTTAGCGGCAACGGGCGCAAGTCCGCAATCACGGCGTCCGTCGAGGCAACCAGGGCGGCACCCTGTGGCATACTAACTGCCCATCGCGCCGGCGGACGGCCCGGGTGAAACTGGAGGACGAGCGTGAGCGGCAGATTACAAGGCAAGACCGCATTGGTGACGGCAGCGGCCCAGGGGATCGGCCGCGCGACTGCATTGGCCTTCGCGCGCGAGGGCGCTGCGGTCATCGCTACGGACATCAACACGGGCAAGCTGGGCGAGATCGCCTCCACGCCCGGCATCAAGACGCGCAGGCTCGACGTGACCGACCCGGCGGCCATCACCTCGCTGGCGAAAGAGGTCGCCGTTCCCGAATGTGTTGGTCAACTGCGCCGGTTTCGTGCATCACGGCACCGTGCTCGAGTGCAGCATGAAGGACTGGGACTTCTCCTTCAACCTCAACGTCCGCTCCATGTACCTGCTGATCCAGGCGCTGCTCCCACGCATGCTCGAGAACGGCGGCGGATCGATCGTCAACATCGCTTCGGTTGCGGGCAGCATCAAAGGCATCCCGAATCGGTTCGTGTACGGCGCCAGCAAGGCCGCAGTGATCGGGCTGACGAAATCCATCGCGATCGACTACGTGAAGCGCGGCATACGTTGCAACGCGGTGTGCCCCGGCACGATCGATACCCCCAGCCTGGGAGACCGCATCAATGCCTTCGCCGACCCAGTGAAGGCGAGAGCAGATTTCATCGCCCGCCAGCCCATGGGGCGGCTTGGGCACCGCCGAGGAGATCGCCGATCTGTGCGTCTACCTCGGCAGCGACGAGTCCGTATTCATGACCGGCCAGACGGTGATCAACGACGGCGGTGTTTCGCTCTGAACCGATTCGAACCGTGCTGGCAGAGACAACTGGAGGGAGAAGACGATGAGACTGGTACGTTACGGTGACGCAGGCAAGGAGAAACCCGGAATCCTGGATGCTCAGGGCGCCATCCGCGATCTGTCGGGCGTGGTCGCCGACATCGACGGCAGCGCCCTCGCGCCCGACAGCCTCGCCAAGCTGCGCGGGTTGAACGTGGACAGCCTCCCGAAGGTGTCGGGCAGCCCCGCGCCTGGGGTCGCCGCTGGCGACACCGAGCAAGCTGGTTGCCATCGGGTTGAACTACTCGGACCACGCCAAGGAGGCCAACCAGGCGATCCCCTCCGAGCCGATCATCTTCATGAAAGCGACATCGGCGATCTGCGGTCCCAACGATGCGGTGATTCTGCCCAAGGGTTCGAAAAAGGGCGACTGGGAAGTCGAGCTCGCGTTCGTGATCGGCAAGAAAGCGCAAAGCGTGAGCGAGGCCGATGCGCTCAGCTACGTGGCCGGCTATCTGATTTGCAACGACGTGTCGGAGCGCGAGTGGCAGCTCGAGCACGGGCCAACATGGGACAAGGGCAAAAGCTTCGATACGTTCGCTCCGCTTGGGCCGTGGGTGGTGACGGCAGACGAGATCCGCGACCCGCAGAGCCTGGCCATGTGGCTGGACCTGAACGGCAAGCGCATGCAGACCGGCAACACCAACACCATGATCTTCAGCGTGAAGAAATTGGTGTCCTACATCTCTTACTGCATGACGCTGTTGCCCGGCGACGTGGTGACGACGGGGACGCCGCCCGGCGTGGGCTTGGGTGTCAAGCCCAATCCGATTTTCCTCAAACCCGGCGACAACATGCGCTTGGGTATCGACGGGCTGGGCGAGCAGAGACAGCAGGTAAAGGGCGGCTAGCACCTCTGCGAAGGTCGCAACCGGAGGGCGCATCGAATCGATGCGCCCTTCTGTTTTCCCCTGATCAAGTAACGAACCCCAGCCCGCCGGTAACGCGGCGGGCAAGCGCCGTCATTTCGCGGCTGTCCGCGGGTGCGGAGGCGGCAAGGAATCCAGACTCTTGCGATTTCTGGATTCCGGTGGCACTCGGCACCCGCTAATCTCGATAGGACGGATCGGTTCGATCCAGCTTGCGCAGCAGGCCCGGCCACGCAAGTTGGCCACCGAGCCCACGCGTGGCGGCCTGCCCCTGCGCCGCGATACCTGCCAGGATTGCGTCCGGCACGCGTATCACTTCCCGTCCACCGGACTGTGCGAGCACCTGAATACGGCAGGCCCGCTCGAGCACGAACATGGCGAGGAACGCGTCGGCCACACTCGGGCCGACAGTGAGCGTGCCGTGATTGCGCAGGATCATGAAGGTGCGCGGACCGAGGTCGCGCACCAGCCGGGCCTTCTCGTCGTCACGCAATGCGACGCCCTCATAGTCGTGATACGCCAATGCAGCGAGCGGGAACAACGCGTTCTGCGAGATAGGGAGCAGCCCGTCCTTCTGCGCCGAGACGGCGACACCCGCATCGGTGTGCAAATGCATCACGCATTGAGCGTCGGCGCGCGCAGCGTGCACCGCGCTGTGGATGACGAAGCCGGCTGGGTTGATCTCGTAAGGGCAGGGCATCACCTTGTTCCCGATCAGATCTACCTTCACCAGGCTGGAAGCGGTTACCTCCTCGAACAGCATACCGTAGGGGTTGATCAAGAAGTGATGTCCGGACTCAGGGACGCGCGCAGTGAGGTGCGTGAAGACAAGATCGTCCCAGCCGTGCAACGCGACCAGCCTATAGCAAGCCGCCAGATCGACGCGCGTCTGCCATTCCTCGGGCGATACCTGCGAGCGCACTGCGGTTACCGTTTTTTTCACGGCAGTGTTCATCTGCTAACCCTCCAATCGCATGCTAGGGCAGTATGCCCAAAATTATCGGATGCCGCAGCGGTGCACCCAGAGACTTACGGGCCGATTCCGGCGATTTCGGCCCGTGCCGCGCCAGCGTGCGCCCGGCCTGGATCGGCACAACGCCGCGGCTGACATTTCTTTGACAGCCATCGCTCTGGCCTGAACATTGCGTCGATCCAGGCACGATCTTGATGCGGGAGCGATCATGGGAAGCAGAGAGTTTAGGGCGGAGGTAACCAAGGCCCGACCCATCCTGAACGAGCGGGACTATCAGAACGCCAAGGCGCTGTTGGCCAAGGAGATGCACCAGAAGCACACAGAGCAAGTGTGGGCGCGTCTCGAAGCGCTGATGCAGGAAGTGGCCGAATACGAGCGACGGTTTCTGGAAGGAGAGGAAGACGACGCCTCCCGCTGGGTCGAGTACGCCTACGCCTCGGTCCTCGAGGAAACCGAAGCGCCGCAGCGCCGCTGGTCAGACGCTCTCCGGCGAATAGATTCCGCTTCTGCTGCACCTAGACCCCTCGGGGGTCTGACCCCGGCGTACCCTCTTCTCCCCGGTGCGGCAATGCGGCGCCAACCGTTACCGCCTCTCGCGACCCTCCGGGCTCGAACAGCTGTTCGGCCTGGCCTCTCCCTCTAGTTTTCAACTGCTTCGCATCACGTGCTCGTTAAAGCATGGCGTCTGGAGTACGCCTGCCGCTAAACTGGGCCCTTTCGGCTGAAGAAGAGGGTTCCATGAACTACGTCAATCTGGGCTCGACCGGCCTCAAGGTCTCGCGCATCTGCCTCGGGCTGCATGACTTACGGCTCGCCCAAGTGGCGCGACTGGGTGCTGGACTACGATCAAGCCAAGCCGTTCATCCGCAAGGCGCTCGATTTCGGCATCAACTTCTACGACACTGCCGACGTGTACTCGCTGGGCGAGAGCGAAGTGGTGCTGGGCAACGCGCTCAAGGAGTTCGGCGATCCAGCGCGACCAGGTGGTCATCGCCACCAAGGTCTGCAGCCCGATGGGCGACGATCCCAACCAGCGCGGCCTGTCGCGCAAGCACATCATGCACGCCATCGACGACAGCCTGCGACGCCTGCAGCTGGACTACGTCGACCTCTATCAAATCCACCGCTTCGACAGGAACACGCCGATCGAAGAGACGCTGGACGCGCTGAGCGACGTGGTGAAGTCCGGCAAGGCGCTGTACATCGGCGCTTCGTCCATGTACGCATGGCAGTTCGCCAAGATGCTGTACACGGCGGAGTCGCGCGGCTATGAGCGCTTCGTCAGCATGCAGAACCACTACAACCTGGTGTACCGCGAAGAGGAGCGCGAGATGAACCCGCTGTGCCGCGACCAGGGCGTCGGGCTCATCCCGTGGAGCCCGCTGGCGCGCGGCTTCGTCACCGGCAACCGGCGCAAAGAGGACAAGGGTGAAACCAAGCGCGCCAAGAGCGACGACTTCGCCCATCAGATGTACTACCGAGACTCCGACTTCACCGTGGTGGAGCGCGTCGACCGAGATCGCGAAAAAGCGCGGCGTGCCCAACGCGCAGGTCGCCCTGGCCTGGGTGCTGCAGCAGCCCGGCGTCACCGCACCGATCATCGGCGCCAGCAAGATGAACCATCTCGAGGACGCGGTGAAAGCGCTCGCAGATCAAGCTCAGCGACGAGGAGCTGAAGGCGCTGGCCGAACCCTACGAGCCGCACCCGGTGCTGGGACATTCCTGAGTTGCGCCTGCGGCTTTGCGCGAGCCGTAGCTCGCCGAATGCACCTCGGATCCGAGCGCACGTTCCCGCAACGTAGAATCCCCCTCATGAACGCGTACGCCCGCCGCGTGTGCACGGCACCGATGATGGACTGGTCGGACCGGCACTGCCGCTATTTCTTCCGGCAGCTGTCGCGGCGTGCGCTGGTGTACACGGAGATGATCACGACCGGCGCGCTGATCCACGGCGACGTGGCGCGACATCTGCGCTTCCATCCCGCGGAGCGTCCGGTCGCACTGCAGCTCGGCGGCAGCGACCCGGCGGAGCTGGCCCACTGCGCGCGCTTGGGCGAGGAGTGGGGCTATGACGAGATCAATCTCAACTGTGGCTGCCCTTCCGAGCGGGTCCAGCGTGGCGCATTCGGCGCCTGCCTGATGGCGGAGCCGCGAGCTGGTTGCCGAATGCGTGAAGGCCATGCAGGACGCGGTGCGGCATTCCGGTCACGGTGAAGCACCGCCTGGGCATCGACCGCATCGACGACTACGATTTCGTGCGCCGTTTTGTCGACACGCTCGCCGCGGCGGGCTGTCGGACGTTCATCGTCCATGCGCGCAACGCGGTGCTGAAGGGTTTGAGCCCGAAGGACAACCGCGAGGTCCCGCCGCTGCGCTACGCGCGAGGTTTATCGGCTTGAAGCGCGAATTCCCCGAGCTCACGATCGTGATCAACGGCGGCGTCACCAGCTGGCCGCAGATCGAACAGCACCTCGCCCACGTCGACGGCGTCATGCTGGGCCGCGCCGCGTATCACGATCCGTATCTCCTTGCGGAAGCGGATCGCCGCTTCGATGGCGACACGGCTTCGCCCACGCGCGCGCAGGTGGTGAAAGCGATGTACGAGTATGCACGGGACGAACTACAGCGCGGCACCCCGCTTCGCGCCATCGTCCGGCATATGCTGGGACTGTTCCATGGCCACCGCGGGCACGTCTATGGCGTCAGATGCTTTGCGACGCCGCGCCGACTCGCGCGGAACGATGCCGGACTGCTCCTCGAGGCGCTGGAGACGACCGTCGCGGGCGACGCCGGACGCCCGAACTTCTCTTCTACGCGCCACAGCCGGGACGTTAGATCGGAAATCGCCAGATCGAGGCAGCCGCTACCAGCCAATCCGCGCCGGGTAATACCGCATCAGCGCGGGAGTGAGAGCGCCCAGGATCAACCACATCACGGCGGATACCGTCAGCGAGCCGACAGCGAAGGCCCGCACAACATCCGCTGGCAACTCACCATCCGCGTGGACCGGCTGTGGCGCTCCGATCAGATGTGGCAGCGCGACCAGCACCACCCCCAGCAGCTTGAGCGGAATGGATTTCGGCAACAGGACACACGCCAATCCGGTTGCCGTCGCTACCGCCGTCGCTATCCACCACGCCTGCCGCGCGAAGAGATCGGCGACGTGAGCCCCGGGCAACTCGGGCGGGAGACCCACCGCCGGCGCGAGCGAGAAGCTTGCGAACCCGGCCAGGCCCCACAACAAGCCGCGGCGCCAGGTCACGTCTCGCCGCAGCGCATAGCAACCGGCAAGGAGCAGGGCGAACCCGCACGCGCCAAGACAGGTGAACAGCATTGAAAAGAGGGTGCGCTCGATGCCGGTCGCGGCCGGGTGCGCGTGCCCAACCGCCTCCAACGCCTCGGCCTGGAGAATCAAAGGAACCAAAAACAACTGCTGCAGAATGGCGGCAACCATACCCGCCACCAGCCCTGCTGTCAGCGCCGGCAGGAGAAGGCCTCAGCAGGGATGGCGCACGCTGTCCCGCGAGGCCGTCAATGACATGGGAAGTTCAGGCTGTGACGGGCATCGTGGGCCGCGTCATGGATGGCCGCGGGACCAGCGAAGCCCACTACGTACAGGATTGCGAATCCGAGTGCGACCGCTGTTGCGGCAGGCAACAGCCCGGTGCGTCGGTGAATGCCGAGCGCACGATGATCCAGCTCTTCAGAAGATGTGGTCGACGGATGCATTGTGATCCTCTCAGCAATTCCGCGATTTATAGCCTACCCTCGAATCGTCCGCAAGGCCGCCGCCCGCTCGATATACTCTGCGCGTCGGCATGATATTGAGACAAAGCAATGTCGGGCGATATGGGATCACAACGCCAGAGCACGCCCCAGACCGTACGCGTTTGGGACCTTCCCGTTCGCGTCTTCCATTGGCTCCTGGTCGCCCTCATCGTTGTCTCTTTCACGACCGCCCAGATCGGCGGCAACGCGATGCAGATCCACGAGTTCTCGGGTTTCACCATCCTGACGCTGGTGTTGTTCCGTGTGCTGTGGGGGATTTTTGGCAGCACCTACGCCCGGTTCAGCGATTTTGTGCGCCACCCACGGCAGGCAATCGAGTATGCGAGCTCGCTCAGGCAAGGCCAACCGCCCTTCTACGCGGGCCACAACCCGCTGGGAGGTTGGATGATCGTGGCTCTGCTGCTGTGCCTGCTGGTCCAGACCGGAACCGGGCTGTTCGCCAACGATGACATCATGACCGAGGGCCCGCTATTCGACTGGGTGTCCAAGCGGACCAGCGACATCTTGAGTCGAGATCCACGAGATCAACTTCTACGTGCTGCTGGCGCTCATCGCCGTGCACGTCGCGGCAGCGCTCTACTATCTGTGGGGCAAGCGCGAGAACTTGATCCTGCCCCTGTTCACCGGGCGTAAACAGGTGCGCGAGGCGCAAGACGTTCCCGAGCCGCACGGCGGGCCGCTGTGGCTGGCGCTGCTGCTGCTCGCCGTGTGCGCGGCCGGAGTCTATCTCCTCGTGAGATGACCGCAAGAAAAGCCGCACCTGCAACGCACGCTGGCCGCTGCGTGAAATCGTCGCCTGCTACTTGTTCTTGTACTTGTCGTGGCAAGCCTTGCAGGCCTTGCCGGTTTCGCCCACCTGAGCCTTGAGCGCATTGAAGTCGCCGGCAGCCTCCGGCAGCTTGGCCGTCTCCTGCTGCATCTTCTCGAGCTTGGCCTTGAAGTCGTCCATGTTCTCCCAGATCTCGGGCTTCGCCTTGGTGTCGCCCCCCATGTCGGTACCGGGCTGAAATCCGCGCAGCGGCAACTTGCTTACGAACGCGACGATCTCGGCGTGCTTGATCGCGGCGTCCTTGTCATACGGGATCTTGCCCTGAGCCATGGCCGCCAAAGGTCCGAAGTTCTGGCCGACCAGGAACATCGCAGATTGCCGGTATTTGATCGCATCTTCGGGCTTCATCTGAGCCCACGCGCTTACGCCTGCGCCGACGGCTACCGCCAGCAACGCGACAGCTGTAACATATTTTTTCATGGCCGCTCCTCCACGGTAGAAACGCGCGGATTCTAGCATGCGGTGGTGATCGGTCTGCCCGCGCCGCAACCGCCCCCAGTCACGCCCTCTCCTGCCGACTATCCTTTATAATTACACCGACTCGAATGCATTTTGGATCCCTTACCACCGTCAAGTCGTAACCTCTCGAGAGGAGGCGTCTGTGCTCGCTTCGTTCCGCAACCCGTCACTCCGTATCGTCCTGCCGCTGGCCGCTCTGTTGGCATTGACCCGCTACCACTATTTCGCAGCCGTGCCCGACGCGACGCTGGCCGTATTCCTGCTGGCCGGCTTCTATCTTCGCTCGCCGTGGTGGCTCGGCCTGTTCATAGCCGAGGCGGCTGTCGTGGACTACGTCGCGATCACCTACGCAGGTGTCAGCAACTGGTGCGTGACGCCCGCGTATGCGCTCTTGATCCCGGCCTATGCAATACCGTGGCTGGGCGGTCGTCTCTACCATCGGCTCCATCGCTGGGAATGGCGTACGCTCCTGCCTCTGCTGGGCGTAGTGCTGGCCAGCGTCACGGCTGCTTTCCTCGTCGCTGACGGCAGCTTCTATCTGCTCTCCGGCTATTTCCCGGAGCAGAGCTGGAGCGGATACGCGAGCCACTTCGCCGTCTACTATCCGTATTACTTGCTCGGCACCTCCGTCTACGTAGCGATCGCCGCGCTGTTGCACACCGGCGTGCGGGCGGTGCGTCCGTTAGGCGCGGGCGCGCAGGCCCGGGCTCGGCCGCACTGACGGTCGAGCCGTATCGTGGGCGGCGCAATCCTCCCACGTCAATGCCCGGCGCTGCTGATCGGCGCGCCGGCCTCGGGTCAAGGCAAGACCACGGTAACCGCGGCTCTCGCGCGCAGTCTTCAATCGCGCGGGCTGCGTCCGCGCGTGTTCAAGACCGGACCGGATTTCCTCGACCCGATGGTTCTCGAACGGGCCTCGGGAGCCCCGGTCCATCAGCTCGATCTGTGGATGGTGGGCGAGACCCGCTGTCGTCGTCTTCTGTACGAGGCTGCGGGCGAAGCCGACGTCATCCTGGTCGAAGGCGTCATGGGCTTGTTCGATGGGGAACCGAGCAGTGCGGACCTGGCAGCGCGATTCGGGCTGCCGGTGCTGGCGGTTATCGATGCGGGCGCCATGGCGCAAACGTTCGGGGCAATCGCTCACGGATTGGCAAGCTACCGTAGCGACATCCACGTCGCCGGCGTGATTGCAAACCGCGTCGCCGGTCCGGGCCACGCCGAAATGTTGGCGCGCAGCGTTGGCAGTGCGGTCGAGTATCTCGGATACCTGCCGCAGGACAGCGGGTTTGCTCTGCCCGAGCGCCATCTCGGTCTGTTTCAGGCGCGCGAGGTCGCCGATATCGACACCAGACTGGATTCGGCCGCCCGGGCGATAGAGGCGAGCGCGCGGTGCGCGCCGCCGATGGTGACTTTCGACGCTCAGGAAGATGACGACGTGCCGCCACTACTGAATGGCGTAAGGATCGGGGTTGCGCGCGACGCAGCGTTCTCCTTCATCTATCCTGGCAATCTGGACTTGCTCGACAAGCTGGGCGCCGAACCGGTGTTTTTCTCCCCGCTGGAGCATGCTGCAATTCCAACCGTCGACAGCCTGTGGTTCCCGGGAGGTTATCCAGAGCTTCATCTCGATCGCCTCGCGGCTAACACCGCGATGAAATCCGCCATCCGCGCGCATCACGAAAACGGCAAACCGATCCTGGCGGAATGCGGCGGCATGCTCTACCTGGTGGATACGCTGAGCACGACTCAAGGTAACCGCGGGGCCATGGCCGGACTGATGCCCGGCAACGCGGCAATGCAAGCCAATTTGATGGGCCTGGGTCTGCAGAGTGTCGAGTTGCCGTGCGGGACTCTGCGTGGGCACACGTTCCATCATTCGCGACTCGAAACCAATGTGGCACCAGTGGCGCGTGCACACAGCGCCAGCGGGCCGAGCTCGGAGGCGGTGTACCAAGTGGGTAGCCTGCTCGCCTCCTACGTCCACTTTTACTTTCCTTCCAACCCGGCCGCCTGCGCTACATTGTTCCGGCCCTGAGGCCGCAAGCCCGTATGAACGAGCCTGAACAGCCCGACCCGAATCAGACACATCGCTTGCGGATGGCACGGAAGAAAGCCGTTGTCGACGAGAAGATCGCGCAGGCCAACCAGGTGCGCGGTGTGATCGTGGTCGCGACCGGCAACGGCAAGGGCAAGAGCACCAGCGGCTTCGGCATGGCGGCGAGGGCGCTGGGACACGGGATGCAGGTAGGGATCGTGCAGTTCATCAAAGGCAGCTTCAGTACCGGCGAGGAAGCTTTCTTTCGCCGCTTTCCGGAAGTCCGCTATCACGTGATGGGCGAGGGTTACACTTGGGAGACTCAAGACCGCGACCGCGACATCAAGAAAGCTCGGGCGGCGTGGGAGAAGGCGGCCGCGATGCTGCAGGACGCCGGGGTGAACCTCGTCTTCCTGGATGAATTGAACATCGTGCTCAAGCTCGGTTACCTTTCCGTCTCTCAGGTGATCGAAGCACTGCAACGGCGTCCGCCGCTGCAGCATGTGGTCATCACCGGACGGGGTGCGCCGCCGGAACTGATTGAAGTCGCCGACACGGTCACGGAGATGCGCCCCATCAAGCACGCTTTCGATGCCGGCGTGCGGGCCCAGAAGGGTGTCGAGCTGTAGGAAAGCGTGCCGGCGAAGCAGTTGGCGAAGCGGGAGTATCTGATGCCGGCGGCGGCGCTGATGATCCAGGGTACGACGTCCGATGCCGGCAAGAGCACCCTCGTGACTGCGTTGTGTCGCGTATTGCGTCGACGCGGAGTACGGGTCGCCCCGTTCAAACCGCAGAACATGGCGCTCAATAGCGCGGTAAGCATAGACGGCGGGGAAATCGGGCGCGCGCAGGCGGTGCAGGCGCAAGCCTGCGGGATCGCGCCGCACAGCGACATGAACCCGGTCCTGCTCAAGCCCAACACAGACACCGGCGCGCAGGTCATCATTCACGGGCGCGCGCTCGCGAACATGGAGGCGCGGGACTACCACGCCTACAAACGACGGGCGCGCGACGCGGTACTGAGCTCCTACGCTCGGCTCGGCGCGCAGTACGATGCGCTTCTGATCGAGGGGGCCGGCAGCCCTGCGGAGATCAATCTGCGCGACAACGATATCGCCAATATGGGCTTCGCCGAAGCGGTGGACTGCCCGGTTATCCTGATAGCCGATATCGACCGCGGCGGCGTGTTCGCTCATTTCGTCGGAACGCTGGGGTTGCTTTCCGATTCGGAGCAGGCGCGAGTGAAGGGGATGGTCATCAACCGCTTCCGCGGCGATCTGTCCCTGCTCGAACCCGGCTTGAGGTGGCTCGAACAGCGCACCGGCAAACCCGTCTTCGGCGTGCTCCCCTATCTCCACGGCATGCACCTCGAAGCGGAGGATGCAATCAACCACCAAAACGCGGCCACGGCTGAAGCCGTCGCGCTGCGGGCGATCGTGCCCGTGCTCCCGCACATCAGCAACCATACCGACTTCGATCCTCTGCGCATGCATCCCCAAGTAAGCCTGCGCTATATCGGTCCCGGCGAGGCAATCCCGCCCGCGGATCTCGTGCTGCTGCCCGGCAGCAAGAACGTACGCGCCGACCTCGATTGGTTGCGCGCCAACGGCTGGCAGGAGGCGCTGCTGCGCCATTTGCGCTACGGCGGTAAGGTGATCGGGATCTGCGGCGGATTTCAAATGCTCGGCCGCGAGGTGCGCGATGCGCGTGGGATCGAGGGTCCGGCTGGCGTCAGTCGCGGGCTCGGCCTGCTTGACGTGGTGACCGAAATCGAAGCCACCAAACAGTTGCGCAACACGAGCGGCACTCTCACGCTGGAGCACGCACCCGTCGCCGGCTACGAGATCCATGCCGGCGTCACCACCGGCTCTGGGCTTGAACGCCCCGCCGCACGGCTCGACGACCGCTTCGACGGTGCCATGTCCGCCGACGGATTGATCCTCGGCACCTATCTCCACGGATTGTTCGAAACATCGACCGCACGCGACGCGCTGCTGCGTTGGGCCGGGTTGGCTGAGGCCAGCGCGCCGGATTACGCCCAAATTAGAGAGGCCGCTATCGACCGACTGGCCGACGCAGTCGAAGCGAATCTCGATGTGGATCGCGTCTTCGACCTGCTCCACTTGGCCACGGCTGCTCCAGCGCCGTCCGCACGACCCATATGAAGGAATTGATCCTCGGTGGCGTGCGCTCCGGCAAGAGCCGACTCGCCGAACAGCGAGCACAGGAGAGCGGCCTCGACGTCGTCTACGTTGCGACAGCCACTGCGGGGGACGACGAGATGCGCAGGCGCATCGAGGAGCACCGCAAACAGCGCCACGCCAGATGGTTGACGATAGAGGAACCGCGCGCGCTCGCACAAGTCGTGCGAGAGCACGCGCGCGCTCGGGCACGCTCTGGGACCAGCGGAGCGCGCATCGCTGTTGACTGTCGTGCAGGAAGTGCCGGGCCACCTGATCATCGTCAGCAACGAGACCGGGTTGGGCATCGTTCCGATTGACGCGCTATCCCGCCGCTTCAGTGAGGAGGCGGGTCTCTTGCACCAAGACCTCGCCCGCATCTGCGACCGGGTTACGTTCGTTGCAGCGGGACTGCCGCTCATGCTCAAAGGTGGCCTGCGTTGAGTGCGGACAATCGGTTGCGCGCTCCCGCGGCAGCCCTGGATCAGTCCGCCATGCGGGTGGCGCTTGCGCGCCAGGACCAGCTCACCAAGCCGCGCGGTGCGCTCGGCCGGCTCGAGGAGGTTGCGGTGCGGCTGGCTGCCATGCAGCGGCGCGACCGGCCGTCGGTGGATCAAGTCCATATCGTGGTGTTCGCAGCCGATCACGGGGTGGCGAGCGAAGGCGTCTCGGCCTACCCACAGTCGGTCACGGTGGAGATGCTGCGCAACTTCTCGCGTGGCGGAGCAGCGATCAGCGTGCTGGCGCAGGAGTTGGGTGCAACGCTGGAGGTTGTTGACGTCGGCACGGCGCACGATCCCGGCCCGCTGCCGCACGTGATCGCGAAGCGCGCGGGCGCGGGCACGTCGAACCTGAGCCGGGAAGCAGCGATGAGCGCGTCTCAGCAGGCGACCGCGCTCGAGGCTGGCTACGAGGCGGTGGAACGCGCTCTGGCCGCGGGCGCCCAACTGTTCGTCGGAGGCGAGATGGGGATTGGCAACACCACTTCCGCGACCGCGCTCGCCTGCGCATTGCTCGGCCTTCCGGCGCAGGACCTGGCCGGCCCTGGCACCGGACTTGACGCCGCGGGAATCGCGCGCAAGGCCGAAGTGGTTCGACGTGCGCTGCAGCTTCACGCCGCGGACTGCGGCGATCCGATGCAGGCGCTGCGCCGCCTTGGAGGCTTCGAGATCGTCGCCCTTGCGGGCGCCTACCTGGCTTGCGCGCAGCGAGGTTTGCCGGCGATGGTTGACGGCTTCGTCGCGAGCGCGGCCGCGCTGGCAGCGGCCCGGCATTGCCGGGGAGCCGGCGACTGGCTGATCTTCGCGCACGAGTCCGCTGAGCCCGGCCACGCCCGGATCCTGCGCGCGCTCGACGCTCAGCCGCTGTTGCACCTCGGGATGCGACTCGGAGAAGGCAGTGGCGCGGCGGCCGCGTTGCCGCTGCTGCGACTAGCCTGTGCGCTCCATAACCGCATGGCGACATTCTCGGAGGCCGGCGTATCGGAAGGGGCACCGTGAGCGGCGCAACTTCGCTCGTCGACCTCCTCCGCCATGGACAAACCGAAGGTGGCTCTGGATTCAGTGGCAGCACCGACGATCGGCTCACCACGCTTGGCATGGAGCAGATGTGGGCTGCGGTATTGGGAAAGGGACGATGGCAATGCATCGTGACCTCGCCCTTGCGCCGCTGTGCAGAATTTGCCCGCGCATTGGCCGAGCGCCTGCACACGCCGCTGGAGATCGACGATCGCCTGCGCGAGATTCACTTCGGAGCGTGGGAAGCGCAAACGGCGGAAGAAATCATAAGACTCGATCCAGACGGCCTGCAGCGCTTCTGGGCTGATCCGATACGCCATCCGCCCCCCGCCGCCGAACCGCTGCCCGCATTCGAAGCGCGCGTGTTGTCGTGTTGGGAGGACCAGCTTCGAAGTCACGCTGGCAACCGTCTGTTGTTAGTCACGCACGGCGGACCGATCCGCGCCATCCTAGGTCAGGTGTACCGGGTCCCCTGGACGGATCTGCTGCGCCTCGATCTCCCACACGCGAGCTTGACGCACGTTCGCGTCGAGCGCGCTCAGGATGGGAGGGCGCATGCAGGTGTAGTCGCATCCATGGTCGGTCCATGCTGAAGCCGTTGCTGATCGCACTGCAGTTCCTGACCCGAATACCAGTGACAACCGGAGATTGGTCGGACCGCGACATCGGACGTTCGATGCTGTTTTACCCGCTGGTCGGACTACTGCTGGGACTCGCGTTGGCGGGTGCGACGGTTGCGCTGTACGGTAGAGCCCCCGGTGTGGCGGCGGCCGTACTTCTCGCCCTCTGGGTGTTCGCTACCGGTGCCTTGCATCTCGACGGCTTGGCTGACAGCGCCGATGCCTGGATCGGCGGATTCGGCGACCCCCAGCGCACGCTCGACATCATGCGGGATCCGTATTGCGGCCCAGCCGCCGTAGCGGTAGTGGCGGTGGTATTGATCGCCAAGTTCGCAGCGCTCGAAACACTGGCGGCGACCAACGCATGGCTCGCGGTGGCCATGGCTCCCGTTCTCGGGCGCGCCGTCCTGCCTTTGCTCTTCCTCACTACGCGCTACGTGCGCGCCGGCGGAGTTGGAGCGGTTCTGGCAGAGCGGCTGCCGCGCAAATCAGCCCTGGTGGTCGTCGTGTGTTTCGCGTTGGCGGCCGGCGTCGCGAACTTGTCGATGACGCTAACGGCCGGGATCGTGTTCGTGGCGTTGCGCGCTTTGATGGTCCGCCGCATTGGGGGTACCACCGGAGACACGGCGGGAGCCATGGTTGAACTGGTCGAAAGTGCGACGCTGGTGGTTGCGTCCCTGATGCAGTGATACCTGCCGGGCGGCGGCACACCACCCGGTTGTCGGCAGCGCTGGCCGGATCAGTTGACCCGAATAGCGTCGGCGTAGCAGTACAGCTCTGGGTTATCGGAGGGCTTCGGGCGCCCGTCCAGACAGATCGCGTTGATGAGCCCATTGGCACCGGCATCGGAAGCGACACGCTTCATCGCATCCATCCCGTCTGCCTCGGACTTGAATGTCGGGAACGTGATGTTGCTGCGCCAAGAGTCGATCCATACATGCTCGATCAACGTGTATTGGCTCTGGAGCAAGTCCGGGGTCTGGTAGACCTTGATCTCAGAAGCGGGCACCTTTTCGCCCTTGGCGGGTGCGGGCTTGGAGGAGGCACATCCCGTAGCGCCGGCTACAAGTGCGGCGGCGACAAGGCAGCCGAGCGCGCGAGACAGGACACGCCATTCACGATTCATCAGGGACGTGTGCTTGGCAGTCGCATAACGGGGCTCCGAGGGCTGAAATCCAGAATGGATATTATCTCTTGTCGGGCCGCCTGTGGGCAGCAAGCTTCATGCCGGAAACTTCCGGTGCAGCTCGGCGACCTGCTCGACCGTCAGCAGTTTCGTCTGCTGCCCGCGCAGGAGCAGATACAGCTTCGCCGTCTCCTCCAGCTCCTCGGTCGCGTACACCGCCGTCTCCAAATCCTTTCCAGCGACGACGGGGCCATGATTGGCCAGCAGTACAGCGTGATGGCGACCGGCTACCTCGCGTACCGCGTTGGCCAGCGTGAGATCGCCGGGTGCATAGTAGGGCACGCAGGGCCAGCCTGCCGATCTTCATCACATAGTACGCGGTGAGCGGCGGGATCGGGTTCTCGTGATCGATATCGACCAGCACCGAAACCGCGACCGAGTGAGTCGAGTGCAGATGGACGATGGCGCCGGCACCCGGACGCTGCGCGTACATGGACAGGTGAAGGAACGCTTCCTTGGTGGGCTTGTCTCCAGAGATCGGAGCGCCCGCTTCGTCCACTTTCGAGAGAGTCGCCGGGTCGAGCCGCCCAAGACACGAGTTGGTGGGCGTCATCAGCCAGCCGTCGCTCGACTCGCGCGCTGATGTTCCCCGAGCTGCCGGCGGTCAATCCGCGGTCGTAGATCGACTTTCCGAACCAGCAGATCTCCTCGCGCAGCTTCGACTCGGTCATGGCGGCCGTCGCATTGCACCCGGAATGCTTTGCTGAAGAAATCCGGCGCGCCGAAGTTGCCGGATTTCAATGCCAGCGCGAGCGTCGGCTCTCCAATGCTGAACGTCCAGGGCACGCCAGGATCTATTTCTGGGCCAATCAGCAGTCCCTCCACGCCAAGCGCGCTGACCACCGCACCCGACGTCTCACCACCCGCCACCACCAGCCGGCGTACACCTCTCGCAACCAGACCTTGCGCAATGCGACCCAGAGTGCGTTCGATGATCGCGCCGGCCTCCTCGCGGCCGACCTTGTTCTGGAAAGCGGTTACCTGCTCAGGCGCAGCGGTCGAATAGATCAGAACCGGTTTGTCGCCGAGGCGTGTATCTGCCCACGCCAGCGCCTCCTGTGCCTGGTCACTTCCGGCTGCGATCGCCAGCGGATCGAGGCCGAAGGCCGCGTGCGCCTTCTTCATCTCGGCCACCTGCCCTTGGGTGGCCACTGAGCAGCTTCCTGCTAGTACTGCGGTCGGACCGCTCACTTTGGGCAGCTCGTACTGTCGACCAGGTTTCAGCAGGCCGGCACGCACGAAATTGGCGGGCAGCCCCATAGCCATGCCCGAACCACCCGTGACCAGTTTGAGAGGGGCGCATGCCTCACCTAGCGAGACGAGGTGCTCGTCTGTGATCGCGTCCAGGACGACATGCCGGACACCGCTGCTTTCCCAGCCCATCGAGCGCTTCGCGCACCGCGCGGGGCCCATTGACCACCGTAGCGTATTGAACCAGTCCGACCTTGTGCGGCGTCTGACGCTGCAGGACCCTGACCAGCGATGGGTCGGTCATCGGCGTGAGCGGGTGGTAGCGCATACCGGACTCCGACAGCAGCTCGTCGCCGACAAAAAGATAGCCTTTGTAGACCGTGCGTTTGTTGGTTGGGAACGCTGGATTGAAGACAGTGAGATGCGCTCCCAAAGCGTCCAGCAACGCGTCGGCTACTGGTCCGATATTCCCGGTGTCGGTGGAATCGAATGTCGAGCAATACTTGAAGTAGTACTGCTGCGCGCTGCGGTTGCGCAGCCAGTCCAATGCAGCGAGCGACATCTGCACCGCATCGGCGACAGGATTGCTGCGCGACTTCAGCGCGACGATGATGCAGTCTGCCGGCGGAACTTCGAGGCCGGGCTTGGGCACCCCGAGGAGCTGAATCGTGCGCATGCCGGCCTTGACCAGCGTATTGGCCAGGTCGGTAGCGCCGGTGAAGTCGTCAGCTATACACCCGAGCAGCAAGCTCACCGGTGGAATCCCTTCCCATGCGCTAGTTCACAAGCCATGACAGGCGGCCTCATTTCCAATGCGGCGGCCAGGTTTTGTGGAAATACGGCAACGACTCGATCCGTTGCATCCACGCGGTGAGTTGAGGACCGATCGCATTGCGCAGGTCGAGGTCAGGCTTCTTCTTCTCCATCCTGAGGCTGAGCGCAATGAGCGGATACAGGGTGAAGTCCGCCGCAGAAAGCGCGCCCGCGACATAGTCGCCCCGGATCAGGCTTCCCCACAGCGTCAATTCGTTCGTCAGGTCCTGTCTTCCCTCGCTGATCTTCTCCGTATCCCATTTGTCCGGCGCGGTAAACAGCACCTGGTCAACCAGCTTCTCCATTGCGAATGCATAGTATTGATCTGTCTCCTGGACCATGCGCCGGATCACGGCTCGCTGTTTCACGTCCCCTGGGAACAGCTTCGGTCCGGCGTACTGCTCGTCCAGATATTCGACGATCGCCACGGATTCGTAGAGAGCAAACCCCGCGTCCATGATAGCCGGGACTTTGCGGCGGGGATTGATAGCGAGATATTCGGGTTTGCGGAGGTCCCCGGCCGAGAACGACATCGTCTTCAGCTCGTAGGCGATGTGCTTGTGCTCGAGAGCCAGCCAGACCCGCCAGGCATAGGGTGAGCCCGACCCGTAATAGAACGTGAGCGCCATCAGGCCGAGATTGCCGAAGTCGCGCCGAGCGCGCAGCCGGCGATCTTCCAATCCCCGCCCTGCTGCCGCTCCATGATATAGAACGCCACTACTACCGAGGCGTCGGGCGTCACGATCTCGAGCGGTTGTATGGGCTGGCCGGACAAAACAAAGTGCTCCAGAAACCGGACCGTCGTCGGCCGGTACACTGCGCCGTAACCCGTGCGCACCATCTGCATGAACTCGCCCGAGGTGTGGAACTGCTTTTGAATGGCGGGGGAAGCGAAGGAGAAGGCAGCGTCCGCGTCGTCGCGTTTGAACGCGTCCAGCTGCGAGCTGATAACCGCCCGAATCGACGCCCAGTCCGCCTCCGAGGGCTCCTCATTCGCCGCAACGGCCGAGTCGACGCCGGCCCACAACCCGGCGAAAAGCGCGAGACGGAAAAAAAGTTTGGCGTAGCGATTCATGAACCGGAGACGAGGGGCTCGCGTTGCCGGGAACGCTGCCATCGTACTCTTTGCTGCATCAGCCGAGAAGGCGTGTGCAAACGGCTGGGCGAGGCGCGTGCCTATAATGGGCATGGACGAGATCGTGCTTCGCGCCCTCCGCAAGTGGCCCGACGTGCCCGCGGTTTACGGTTGGCTGGGCCTCGACCGGCGCGGCAACTGGTCGATCAAGGGCGAGCGCATCGGCAACCCGGCGCTCGCAGGCTTCATCGCCCGTAACTATGCCTGCGACGGGACCGGCCGGTGGTTCTTCCAGAATGGCCCGCAGCGGGTGTTTGTAACCCTGGCCTATGTGCCCTACGTGTATCGCACGTTCCCGCTCGAAGGCGGAGGCTTCGGTCTATCCACCCACACCGGCATGCCCGCCGCGACACCTGGCGCTGCCTGGCTGGATGACGGGGGTGCCGTTCTAGTCGAAACAGAGTTCGGTATCGGCATCGTGCATGATCTGGACCTTGCCCGGGCTGCTGACTTCTCTTCTGGCCGGGCCCGCTGGACAGCCGCTCGAGGACAGCGCGATCGAACGGTTTCTGACACGCCTGCCGAACGTGGACTGTAGCAACCCGACCTTTGTGCTCGGCGGTCGCGCGCTCAGCCTGTCGCATATGCGCTCGGCCGAGGTATCGGCTCGCTTCGGCTTCGTGCCGTACCCTCGCCCGGCGCTGGGAGAGCCGGAGTGCTAGAGAAGCTCTGCACGCGACGCGCGGGGGCAAGGGGCTTGCCCAGAACATGCAGCGAAGGGCTACTTGAGCCGACGGCGACTGTAGTCGTCTTCGATGCTATCGCGGTAGAAGCTCACCATAGATGGCGCGGCCATGAACCGCCGGTGGACCTCTCCTGGAACTTTGGAGTACTGCCAGACGCTCCCGTCCGTGAGCTCTACCTCCAGGATTTGCGCTCCGGGGTCGTAACCGGCCGAGCGGATCAGGCTTGAGTTTACTTTCTTGCGTTCCATGTCAAGCGCCGGTAGCAAGCATTGGAGTTGGAGCAATTGTAACTTCTATGTATGGAAGCGGACCACACCAGCGGTTACACGTCTTGCCCGCTAGTCCTGCTTGGGCGGTATCATCGACGGGTAAGCGGCCAGCGAAGGCGGCTATGAGCGGGCTGCTTCAGTACTGCTCAGACTGCGGACGGAGTGTTCGAACTCGCCAACGGCATTCTCTCGGTCGTGTCTGCTCCTGAGATGACTGCGCTGAACCGACCGTCGTGCTACTGGCCGGCGTCCTGCACGATCTCGTGCAGGAGCCGGTCGACCTGCTGCAAGACCTGCGCCGCAGGCCCGGCTTCCTTCCAGGGCGGCACGGCGGTAGACGAGGTGTACCCTGTTCAACTCGCCCGGCAAGCTGTAGATCCCAACTCCGTAAGGGCACAGAGCCAGCAGCCTGGGATCGGCCTCCATCACCTGACGCGACAGGGCCGCGCTGCAAAACTCCAGCACCTCAGCCCGGACATAAATCCGGTTGGCAGCGCCGAGATCTTTGCCCGTGCGCTCGAGCATTTCTCCGACTTTGGATTCGTGGTTCACGATCAGGCCACGATTCTCGATCGCCAACACAAGCTGCTGCTTGACATCGTCGAAACTGCCGCGGGCCGTCACTTCCACCACGGCTTCAGTCTGCGTCAACTCTGGGTCACCTGCGATCGCCGCCGTATTCCAAACCAGCAGAGCAATAGCCACGGCATTCGTGTGCATCGGCATTCCCCACTTTAAGGAGCGCGTTCGATAGTCAACGGCGATTCTAGACCGGTACAGGCGTGAAACGAGAACCGGGGAAGATGCGACGGCCGCGCGTCGCTGCGGCAGGATGGGTCTGCGTGGCACTACGGGAACAGCGACCCGGCACGGGGTCCACTGCAACTGCAACCGGAGGCCGGCTCCGCCTCCCGTCTCTCGATCGGCGGCTGAAAGATCAACCTCCATCAAGCCGCACCTGCGGACCGAAACCCAGGTCCTACTTGCGGTGCGGCTCAGCGCTCACTCTAGCCTCTGGAGCAAAAGCCCGCGGAGGTTACTGGTATCCTCACGGATGCAGACCTCCCGCGAGCATCCTGGAAGCTAGAGCTTAGTTCGGCCGGTTACCAGAAACCGGGAACGGCCAAGCTGCGGGCGCGGGAGCGGGTTTTGGCGCTGCCGGAGCAGCTGGCTCTGACGACTTCGCAGCCGCCGGTTTCTTGGCCGCCTTCTTCTTCTTAGCCGGCTTCTTGGCAGCCTTTCTCTTAGCCGGCTTCTTGGCCGCTTTCTTCTTCGCCGCTGGCTTCTTCGCGGCTTTCTTCTTGGCCTTCCGCGCCGGACGTTTCTTCCTTGCCGGCTTCTTCTTGGCGGGCTTCTTCGCTGCCTTCTTCGCAGCGGGCTTGCGCGCCGGGGCTTTACGCTTAGCGGGCTTCTTCGCCGCCTTGCGCTTGGCAGGCTTCTTCGCCGGCGATTTCTTCTTAGCAGCCGGTTTCTTCTTAGCAGCAGACTTCTTCTTCATTGCCATTGCGTTTAACTCCTCTAACGTTGACGACAGTACCCACGCACCTTTCGGTGCGACCACATCACCGCGGAGCGTCCCTAACGGGCGACGGACCCCGGTGCAGCAGTTCCTTGCATCCGCCCGGCTCGCAGGCGTTTCAATCCCAGCTCAGCGCGCCCCCGGTCTGATACTCAATGACGCGCGTCTCGAAGAAGTTCTTCTCCTTTTTGAGATCGATCATCTCGGACATCCACGGGAACGGGTTGGTCGCGCCGGGAAACAGTGGATCCAGCCCGATCTGCTGGCAACGCCGGTTGGCCACGAATCTCAAATACTCCTTGAACATGGGCGCGTTCAAGCCCAGCACGCCTCGCGGCATTGTGTCCTCCGCATAGCGGTACTCGAGCTCTACGCCCTTGCGAATCAGTTCACGCATCCCGTCGCGGAACTCAGACGTCCACAGGTGCGGGTTCTCCATCTTGATCTGGTTGATTACGTCGATGCCGAAGTTGCAGTGCATCGACTCGTCGCGCAGGATGTATTGGTACTGCTCGGCTGAACCTGTCATCTTGTTCTGGCGGCCCAGCGCGAGGATCTGGGTGAAGCCAACGTAGAAGAACAGGCCCTCCATGATGCAGGCGAACACGATCAGGCTTCGGAGCAGCTGCTGATCAGCTTCCTGCGTGCCGGTCTTGAAAGCCGGGTCGGTGAGGGTGTCGATAAAGGGAATCAGGAACTCGTCCTTGTCCCTGATGCTGGAAATTTCATGGTACGCATTAAACACCTCAGCTTCGTCGAGCGCCAGGCTCTCGACGATGTATTGATAGGCGTGGGTATGAATCGCTTCCTCGAACGCTTGTCGCAAGAGGTACTGCCGGCACTCGGGCGCGGTGATGTGGCGATAGGTGCCCAGCACGATGTTGTTGGCGGCGAGGCTGTCAGCGGTGGTGAAGAAGCCGAGGTTGCGCCGGATCAGGCGGCGCTCGTCCTCGGTCAGACCGTCGGGGTCCTTCCACAGCGCGATGTCGCGGCTCATGTTGATCTCCTGCGGCATCCAGTGGTTGGCGCAGGAGGCCAGGTACTTCTCCCAGGCCCACTTGTACTTGAACGGGACGAGCTGGTTGACGTCTGTCTTGCCGTTGATGATGCGCTTGTCTTCGAGCCGGATGCGGCGGAAGCTCTCCGGCACTTGCACCGTCGTCACCACCGATGGCGCAACCAAATGGACCGTTGCCGCGGCGGGCTCCGCAGCAACGAAGTTGGTTGTTACGTTGAGGCCGGCATTCAAACCGTGTTGTAGGCCGAGTCCAGCTACGCTTTTCGTGTCTTCGAATTGCAGCATTCGTTGTTCCTAAGCGTTTGGTTTTGTAAGCAAGCTCTATGCCGCTCAGATAGTTCGCGTTATTGACACGCCTCACAACTCGGATCGTCGATCGCGCAGAACTTCGGCTCCGCGCTGTTTGCGGACGCGCCCGGCGACACAGAGGCAGCCGTCAGCGAAGGCACCGACAATCCGCCGTCGGCCGGTACGGCATTGAGTGCACCGGCCTTCACGGTGGACTTCTCCGCGTGCGTGGCGCCCATCGTGCGCAGGTAATACGTGGTCTTGAGGCCGCGGAGCCACGCCAGTTTGTAGGTCTCATCCAGCTTCTTCCCCGAGGCGCCGCCCATGTAGATATTCAGCGACTGCGCTTGGTCGATCCACTTCTGGCGGCGGGCGCCCGCCTCCACCAGCCACACGGGATCGATCTCGAACGCCGTCGCATACAGGCCACGAAGCTCAGGCGGGATGCGATCGATCTTGGCCAGGGTACCGTCAAAATACTTGAGGTCGGCGACCATCACCTCGTCCCACAGGTTCAGCTTTTTGAGGTCGGCCACGAGGTATTCGTTGGCTACGGTGAACTCGCCCGAGAGGTTGGACTTGACGTACAGGTTCTGGAATGTGGGTTCGATCGAGGCCGACACCCCGACGATGTTGGCGATAGTCGCCGTTGGCGCAATCGCCAGGCAATTGGAGTTGCGCATGCCGAACTGCCGGATACGTGCCCGCACCGCCGTCCAGTCCATGGTAGAGGAGCTATCCAGCTCCACGTAGCCGCCGCGCTCTTCACGCAGCAAGGCCACGCTGTCCTGAGGCAGGATGCCGCGCTGCCAGAGGGAGCCTTCGAAGGTGGCGTACGGTCCGCGTTCGGCTGCCAGCTCCGTCGAGGCCCAATACGCGTAGTAGGCCACCGCCTCCATGGACCGGTCCGCGAATTCCAGCGCCTGCTTCGAGGCATAGGGCACGCGCAACAGGTGCAGGCAGTCCTGAAAGCCCATGATCCCGAGGCCGACCGGGCGGTGCTTGACGTTGGAGTTGCGCGCCTTGTCCACCGCGTAGTAGTTGATGTCGATCACGTTGTCCAGCATCCGCATCGCGGTCGCCACCGTGGTCTTGAGCTTGTCGTGGTCGAGCCTCCCGTCCTTGATATGGGCGGCCAGGTTGATCGAACCCAGGTTGCAGACCGCGATCTCCGAAGCCGAAGTGTTGAGCGTGATCTCGGTGCAGAGGTTGGAGCTGTGCACCACACCCACGTGCTGCTGCGGCGAGCGGATGTTGCAGGGATCCTTGAACGTGATCCACGGATGCCCGGTCTCGAACAGCATGGACAGCATCTTGCGCCAGAGCTGGGTGGCCGGGACCTTCTTGAACAGCTTCACCTCACCGGACGCTGCCTTGCGTTCGTACTCGAGGTAGGCCTTTTCGAACGCCTTGCCATAGCGGTCGTGCAGGTCCGGCACATCGGAGGGCGAGAATAGGGTCCATTCCCCGTTCTCCATCACTCGCTTCATGAACAGGTCCGGCACCCAGTTGGCCGTGTTCATGTCGTGGGTCCGGCGCCGGTCGTCCCCGGTGTTCTTGCGCAGCTCCAAGAACTCCTCGATGTCCATGTGCCAGGTCTCGAGGTAGGAACAGACCGCGCCCTTGCGTTTGCCGCCTTGGTTGACCG
Source organism: uncultured beta proteobacterium (assembly GCA_963747025.1). Taxonomy (GTDB): domain Bacteria; phylum Pseudomonadota; class Gammaproteobacteria; order Burkholderiales; family SHXO01; genus SHXO01. The sequence goes on along the minus strand of CAVVDJ010000001.1, from coordinate 315,310 downwards.
CCACGGCGGTATCGTTCACCACTTTCAGGAACGGTACGACGCCCTGGGACTTGCCGTTGGTCCCCTTGATGTAGGAGCCAAGCGCGCGCACTGGAGTCCAGTCGTTGCCTAATCCGCCAGCGAACTTGGACAGCAGAGCGTTTTCCTTGATGGCGTCGTAGATGCCTTCCAGGTTGTCCGAGACCGTCGTGAGATAGCAGCTCGACAGCTGGGAGCGGTGGGTACCGGAGTTGAACAGCGTAGGCGTCGAGCTCATGAAGTCGAAGCTCGACAGCACGTTGTAAAACTCGATCGCCCGGGCTTCATGCTCCACTTCGTTGAGGGCCAAGCCCATCGCGACGCGCATAAAGAAGGCCTGCGGGAGCTCGATGCGACGACCGTCCACGTGGAGGAAATACCGGTCGTATAGCGTCTGCAGGCCAAGGTAGCCGAACTTGAGGTCGCGGGTGGAGTCCAGCGCCGCTCCCAACGATTGGAGGTCGAACTGGCGCAGTCTGGGATCGAGCAGTCCGGCTGAGATGCCGCTGTCGATGAACCCCGGGAAGTACTCAGCATAGCGGCTGCGCATGTCAGCCTGGGTGGCCTCATCGCCCAGCACTTCATAGCGGATGCTGTGTAGCAGCAAGCGGGCAGTCACGTAGCTATAGGCCGGATCCTCCTCGATCAGGGCGCGCGCGGACAGAATCGCGCCTCTGCGCACCTCATCCATCGGCACGCCGTCGTAGAGGTCCTTGACCACATTCCGGAGAATCAATTCGGCATCGACTGCGCGACCCAATCCCTCGCAGGATTCCTTGAGCAGGTGGCGCAGCCGGTCCATGTCCAACGGACGCGATTCTCCGTCCTCGGACACGTTGAGCGCCTGCGACTTCGCCTCAGCCGGTGCAGTTGCCTTCTGCTGGGCCCGCAATCGCGCGCGCTCCTCGCGGTAGAGCACGTAGGCCCGGGCCACATCGTGTTCGCCAGAACGCATCAGGGCCAACTCAACTTGGTCCTGAATGTCCTCGATGTGGAAGGTGCCGCCCTGCGGCTGGCGACGCATCAGCGCGCCGACCACCTGTTCGCTCAGTCCCGCGACCAGCTCGCGGACGCGCGCAGAGGCTGCGCCGGTGCCGCCATTGACGGCGATGAAGGCCTTGGTCACCGCTACCGAAATCTTGGTCGGCTCGAAGGCGACCACCGCTCCGTTGCGCCGGATGATCTTGTACTCAGCGTAACGCGGATCGCGCTGCGTCTCCGCAAGCATGACACCAGCGCTCGGCAGGGCAGCCGCGGACGGTTTCAGCGCGGACTCGGTGGAAAGCTGCATTCGAATCTCCCCGGATTCTCGCGCCGGGTTTTCATGTCGTTGCCGCGCGACATGGTGTCCCGGCTGGTTCATTCTGACCACTACATCTTGTGTGTCCTGATGGGGCCGTACACTAATTCTAGTGGTGCGGCGGTGTCAAGATTTTTCGTGCCGCGCACGCGCGCGTGTTGGGCACGCGCTACGAAGCTGCGGTTCGCAAAGCGAGAGGAAACGGATGCGGAGGAGAACCGCTCGACGGCGGCACTAGCAGGGGCTTGGTAACGGCCAGCCTTGCGGGTTGCACCATAAGCCGACGCGCAGGTTCAGCGGCCGAGCTCGGGCGCAATCAATGAGCGGTAACGAGCCCAGTCGAAGCAGGGCCCGGGGTCGGTCTTGCGACCCGGAGCGATGTCGGCGTGACCCGCGATGTCTTGGATCGGATAGCGCGTGTAAAGCTCGCGGGTGAGCCGCGCGAGCTCCGCATACTGGGGGTCGGAGAAGGCAAGGTGATCGCTACCCTCCAGTTCGACGCCGATGGAGAAGTCGTTGCAGCGCTCGCGCCCGCGCCAACGCGACGCGCCCGCATGCCACGCTCGCCGCTCACAGGGTACGAACTGGATCAGCTCTCCACCCCGGCGGATGAAGAAATGGCTGGAGACCTCGAGGTCACGCAAGCCTTGGTAAAAGGGATGCGCGTCCGGATCCAGACGGTTGAGGAAAAGATCGACGACACCGGTACCGCCGAACTCCCCAGGCGGCAAGCTGATGTTGTGCACCACCAGCAGGCAAACCGCTGCTCCCTCGGGCCGCTCGTCCTGGTTCGGAGAGCTGATCTGCAGTGCCCGTAGCAAGCGGCCTTCCGCGTCGAACGTCGGCGCCGACGAATCGGTCGATCCTCCCGACTCCAAGTCGCGTCGCCGGCTCCTCACAGAAGCGCCTCCACCGCTAGACCGACTCGACCGCCCAGCCGGCGAGTGCCTCTGGCCGCGGCTACTTGGTCTGCTCACCGCCCGCCTCGGGCGCTGATATCGGAGCTTGCGTGTTGTCGGCGGGCTTCATGTGGTATTCGTGCGGGCCCTTCCACAACACCTCCGACCCGATCTTGCTCCTGGCGTCAGGTTTCCCCACCGGCCTGAGCGCCGGCGCGCTACCGGTAAGGCCCACCGCCGCAAGTGGTTCGCGCGCCACGTAGCGCAAGCGGTCCCTGATATTGCCGTAGGTGACGACAATTTCGTTGCCCCTGTGCACCCACTTGCCGAAGGTGCTCGAACGCGCGCGCTGTTTTTTGCCTGGCATGGGAAGCTCGTATTCTTCCACGACCTCGGCTTTTCCCTGGTCGCCCAGAACAATATATAAGCGCTCATCGTTCACCGTGCGCGCCGCCTCCCAGGTGCCGTTGATGGCGGGCTGGCCCGCGCCCGCGGCCGGGACAAGCACGCCGGCGCCGAGCAGAATGAGAGCGGCGAAGGTCTGCTTCATGTTGTTCTCCAGGCACCCGCAGCAGCGCGGGTCCGACGAGGCTCTAGTTGATGCCGAGACGCTCCATGCGATAACGCATGGCGCGGAAGGTGATGCCCAGCAGCTTGGCGGCCGCCGTGCGGTTGTAGCGGGTCTTCTCCAGCGCCTCGAGGATGGCCTCCTTCTCCACTCGGTCGAGGTATTCCTGCAACGGCCACTTTCCATTGCCCCCCTCGGTCGTGGGCGTCACCTCCACGGCTTCCGGCGGGGTGAGCTGCAGATCGGGCATCGTGATCTGCTGGCCGTCGCACAGAGCCATGGCGCGCTCCAGGATGTTTTCCAGCTCTCGCACATTGCCCGGAAAATCGTACTGCATGAGCGCGTGCAGGGCGTCTTCTTCCAGCTGCGGCCGCTGCACCTTTGCCTGCCCCGCCAGCTTGTCCAGGATGGCGCTGGCGATGTCCGGGATGTCCTCGCGCATGTCACGCAGCGCAGGCATGCGCAGCTCGATGACATTCAATCGGTAGTAGAGGTCGTGCCGGAACTTACCGGACTCCACGCAATCGGCAAGGTTCTGGTGGGTCGCGCTGATGATGCGCACGTCCACCGCGTCCTCTTGCGTCGAGCCGACCTTGCGCGCCTTCTTCTCCTGAATCGCGCGGAGCAGCTTCACCTGCATAGGCAAGCGGGAGGTCGGCCACCTCGTCCAAAAACAGGGTTCCACCATTCGCGGCCTGGAAAAAGCCGTCGCGATCCGAATCGGCGCCGGTGAATGCGCCCTTCTTGTAGCCGAAGAACTCACTTTCCATCAGGTTCTCGGGAATCGCTCCGCAGTTGACCGGGACGAAGGGCCTCTCGCGCCGCACGCTCTTCTGGTGGATCAGGCGCGCCGCCAACTCCTTGCCGCTGCCCGACTCGCCGGTGATGTGCACTGGCGCTTCGCTGCGAGCGAGCTTCTCGATCAGACCGCGGACGCTCTGGATGGCCTGCGAGTCGCCCAGCAGACCCTTTTCGCCCTGCGCCTGCTCGACCACCTTGGCATCGTTCGCCTTGGGCAGTGACAGCGCAGACTTGACCAGCGTGCGCAGTTGGTCCAGCCCGACCGGCTTCGCGAGGTAGTCGAACGCGCCGGCTTTGAGCGCGGCCACGGCGTTTTCGGTGTTGCCGTGTGCGGTGATGACCGCCACCGGCAGGTCCATGCTGGTCTTGGTGATCTGCTCGACGATCTCGATGCCGGTACCGTCGGGCAAGCGCATATCGGTCAAGCACAGGTCGAAGTGACGTGCAGCCAGCTTGGCGAGAGCTTCCTTGACATTCATCGCCCGCTCCACGTCCAGGCCCATGCGCAGCAAGGTCAGTTCGATCAGCTCAAGGATGTCGACTTCGTCGTCGACCACCAACACGCAACGCTGCGGCGCCGACGCGCGGCCGCCGGTGGTCCGCTCGCTGCGCTTCAACCCCTGACCCCCCTGAAGACGATCATGAACATGGCGCCGGACGGCTGGTCGACGTATTCGAGCGAAGCATTGTTGGCATCACAGATTTCGCGCGCGATATACAAGCCCAGACCCGTGCCGCTCGCCGCAGTGGTGAAGAACGGCTCGAACAGATGTGGCCGGATGGCTTCCGGCACTCCAGGTCCATCATCGGCGACCGCCAATTCTACTCCATTCGCCGGCTCGCCAGCGCGTACTGAGATGCGCAGGCTCGCGGGCTTGCGCTGGCAATAGCGCAGAGCGTTGCGGCACATATTCCACATGACCTGGTTCAAATGGCTGCGGTCAAACGTGATGGCCGGATCGATATCGATCCTGAGGCTCACCACCTCGTCGGGCACCTTCTCGATCTGACAGAACTGGCTCACGAAGGTGCGTAGAAACGCGCCGAGCTGGAAGGTTTCGCGATGTGCCCGGTCGCGGCGGTTGAGCTTGAGTACGTCCTGCACCATGCGGTCCAGGCGCTGTGTGTTGTCGTGCACGATCTGCAGCAACCGGCGCTGGGTTTCGTTGATGTCGGACTCCTCCAACAGCAGCTCAGCGGCGTGATTGATGGCGGACAAGGGGTTGCGAATCTCGTGCGCAATATTGGCTGTGAGGCGCCCCATCGCAGCGAGCTTCATCTGCTGCGCCTCGGCCTGGATGCGGGTGAGGTCTTCCAGGAACACCACCACACCCACGCTGCGGCTCTTGCCCACCGGCACGAAGCGCGCCCCCATAAGACGGTGGGTAAGCACGGTACGCATGGGATCGAAGCCTGCACCCGGGTCCTCACGCCAGCGCTGCAGGCGGTCCGCAAGCGCGGGGGTGTAGTCGCGCAGCGTCAGCTCGCGACCGCCCTTGGGCAGGGGTCCGAGTATCTCCACTGCGCGCCGGTTGATCTGCCGGATCCCGCCGAGCTCGTCCACCACCAACACTCCATCCTTCATGTCCTGGATCACGAGCTGGTTGACCTGCGCCATGTTGGCCAGATCCACCTCGCGTTGAGCAGCGAGCTCCTCGCTCGCCTGGGTATAGCGGGCCAGCGTGTGGGCCAGCCAGGCGGTGGCAAAGTAGCCAACGCTGAGAAGTCCGGCTTGAATATAGTGGCCGAAGCTCTCCTCGTGCAGCAGGACCTCGTAGGTCTGCTCCGACAGCATGGCGACGGTTGCGAGCGCGGCGAAGAACAAGGTCATACGGCCGCGGCTGATGATGCCGGCCGCTGCGAGCGACGCCAGGAGCAGCAATCCCAGCCCACTGCTGACTCCGCCACTGGAGTAGACCAGGAGCGTCACGAACACCACGTCCGCGACCACTTGAATCCCGAGCTGGACGTTGAAGTCCGGACGGTGCGAGGTGATCGTGGCCACGGAGAAGACCGAGAACAGGATGTAGACGACCGTGGCGTACAGGAACGTCGTCAGACTGCGCGTGCCGAAAGCCGCGTCCTCGAAAACCGCTGCAGTCACCAGCAGCAGCGTCGCGACGATCAGCCGGTAGATGTTGAAGTAGAACAGCGAGCGCCAGTAGGAGTCCGTGTAACCCGCATCGGGGAGCATGCCGCGTGCACGCAATGCCATCTGTTGCGCGGTCATGGCGGTCACCTCGGGTGGCGCCTATTGCTTGCCGGGCTCCTGCAGCCCGAGGCGGCGGTGCTCGTCGGTGCAGAAGAACTTGCCCCGCGAGGTGAAGCTTTCGCTGCGCGGCAGATGGACCCCGCACACGGCGCAGCGGACCATGTCCTCGGGCACCGGCCGGTCCCGGGCCGAGGAGCGTCGGACGGAATCCTGGATGCCGGCATCACGGCGAAACCCCCTGAATAAGAGATAGACGACGATTACCAGCGCGATCAGAAGCAGGAACTTGGCCAAGGCGGGTCCGCGGGGGTTGCAGCGGCGCTCATGATAACCCAAGGGCGTTCGGGCTAGCCAGGCGGGGCGACCTGCAGAAATGCTTCGGCGCCCCGTGATACAACGCAGTGAGGGCCTGACCGATCGCAGTCGACGGCCCTATCGACAGGCGAACCGGCTTGCCTTTCAGATCGAGAAGCTGATCGTTCAGTTCAAGCGGGAGCAACCCCACTGGGGCGCGCCGAAGATCCGCGACAAGCTCATTCGGCTGCATAGCGATATCCCGACCCCGGCCATCAGCACCGTGCACGCGGTGCTCGATCGCCATGGGTTGGTCTGCCGTGGCCGCAAACGACGCCCCAAGGCCCAGGGCACGGCCCTGTCCAAGCCGCGGCTACCCAACGATCTGTGGTGCGCCGACTACAAAGGCGAGTTCATGCTCGCCGATCGGCGCTACTGCTACCCGCTCACCATCAGCGACTTCGCCACTCGCTACCTGATCAGTTGCGAGGCCTTGTCGAGCACCCAGGAGATCTACGCCTTCAGCGTGTTCGAGCGGGTCTTCAAAGAGTTCGGATTGCCCAAAGCCATCCGCACCGACAATGGCGTGCCCTTCGCCAGTCCCCATGCCCTGTTCGGCTTGAGCAAGCTCTCCGTCTGGTGGCTGCGCCTGGGCATCCACATCGAGCGCATCAAGCCCGGCCATCCCGAGCAGAATGGCCGCCATGAGCGCATGCACCTGACCTTGAAGCAGGAAGCCACCAAGCCCGCCGCACACAACTTCCTGCAGCAGCAAGCGAAGTTCGATGACTTCATCGAGTGCTACAACCACCAGCGCCCGCACCAGGCACTCGATATGAAATATCCCGGTGAGCTCTACCTACCTTCGCCACGCCCCTATCGCGGGCTTGACGAGCTTCACTACCCTTTCCACGACCGAACCATTACCGTCACCCGATGTGGCCGCATCTGCATCGGGCGCCGAAAGATCAATCTGAGCACCGTCTTCGCCGGCCAGAACGTGGGGATCAAGGAGGTTAGCGATAAAATCTGGCTAGTCAGCTTTATGGACTACGACTTAGGGTTCTTCGATCACGAGACAGGTCGACTCGAAAGCGCAGACAATCCCTTCGCCGCAAAAGTGTTACCCATGTGGAATGGTCGGGGTGAGAGGATTTGAACCTCCGACTCCTGCGTCCCGAACGCAGTACTCTACCAGGCTGAGCTACACCCCGATCCGTAAGACGAATGGCCGTCTAGGTCTGGATGCGCCAACCAAGCTCGGGAGCGGCGCGCCCAGTGCGCAGATGTACCCTAGCGGCCGCCTCAGAAACTGCGTCGCGAGTGCCCATGCGCAGTGTGCACACGCGGACAGCCGCTTGAGCGACCGAGGGGCAGCGAACCGAGGTTGCGAACAGCTCCCCGTCGTTTCTCAACACGCTGCTAGAACCGCGGTCAGTAGGTGCGGGAAACCGCAAAGGCGGCCAATTGTAGCAGACTGTCCCGGTACGATGAATGCGGCAGGCTCGCCACCGCCTCCATGGCGCGCTGGGATTCGAGCATGGCCTGGCGACGCGTGTAGTCGAGCGCTCCGCTATCTCGGATGGCGGCCAGCACCGGCTGGAACTCCTGCAGGCCGCCATGCTCGATCGCACTGCGGATAAGTCCGGCCTCCTCAGGGGTTCCACACTGCATGGCACGGATCAGCGGCAGCGTAGGTTTGCCCTCCGCCAGATCCTCACCCAGGTGCTTACCTGTCTGCACGTGGTCGCCCGAGTAGTCCAGGACGTCGTCGATAAGCTGAAACGCGGTGCCCAGATGCATGCCGTAGCGGGCCAGGCTCCCCTCCACCTCTGGCGTGGACTGACTGATGATCGCGCCGATCTGGCCGGCGGCCTCGAATAATTTGGCCGTCTTGTAGTGTATGACCTGCAGATAGTCCTCCTCCGTGACTCCCGCGTTGTGGCAATTGAGCAACTGCAGGACCTCGCCCTCGGCGATGGTGTTGGTGGCATCAGCCAGCACCTGCATCACGCGCATGTTCGTCTGTTCCACCATCAGCTGGAACGCACGCGAATAGAGAAAATCTCCCACCAGGACGCTGGCCGCGTTGCCGAACAGGGTATTGGCGGTGGCACGGCCGCGCCGCAGATCGGAGTCGTCCACCACGTCGTCATGCAGAAGCGTGGCGGTATGGATGAACTCCACCACCGCGGCCAACTGATAGTGCGCGCTCCCGCTGTAACCACAGGCGCCGGCCGCCAGCAGGACCACAGCGGGGCGCAGGCGTTTGCCTCCACCGCTGATGATGTACTCGCTCACTTGCCGGATGAGCGCCACGTCGGAATGAAGACGCTGGCGGATGACCCGGTCCACGGCGCTCATCTCCTCCGCGATTAGGCGTTGGACAGGCTCGAGCGTGACGGCAGACATGATCAAGGGCGAAATCGGGCTGGTCGGTTGCGCAACAGGGCAAGGATACCACCGGTGCAGTGGCGCCAACTTACGGGCCGGTTTCTCCTCAGCCGAGTTTGACCGGCAGGGTAAGTGTCTGTATACTTCGCCATTTTTTCGCGGGCCCCACCCCGCACCCGCTTAAGCGCCCAAGTTCAAAGTAACTGCGCGCGGGATGGTCAAGAGGGCGAGCTCATGTATGCAGTCATAAAAACCGGCGGCAAGCAGTACAAAGTGTCGGCCGGGGAAAAACTCAGGATCGAATCGATAGTCGCGGAGGTGGGATCCCAGATCGTGCTCGACCAGGTGTTGATGGTCGCAGACGGTGAAAAGATCACCACCGGCACGCCGCTTGTCTCCGGTGCAGCGGTCAATGCTACAGTCGTCTCGCACGGGCGCGGTGAAAAGATCGAGATATTCAAAATGCGCCGCCGCAAGCACTATCGCAAAACGCAGGGCCATCGGCAGAACTACACCGAAATCGAGATCAACGGCATCACTGGGTAGGAAACGATCATGGCGCATAAGAAGGCAGGCGGCAGTTCGCGCAATGGGCGCGACTCCAACGCCAAGCGGCTGGGGGTGAAGCGCTTCGGCGGGCAGCTCGTCTCGGCGGGCAGCATCATCGTGCGCCAGCGCGGTACGCGCATCCATCCGGGCGAGAACGTCGGGCTGGGCAAAGATCACACGTTGTTCGCAAAGGTAGACGGTTACGTGAAGTTCGTGATCAAGGGCCCACGCAAAAACAGGACGGCGACGATCGTGCCTGCCGCCTGAAGCGAGTGATTGTCCTGTCCAGAAGCCCTGTCATGCGATAGGGCTTTTTCGTTTCTGAGCCTATGAAGTTCATCGACGAAGCGCTGATCGAAGTCCATGCCGGCAAGGGCGGCGATGGCGTGGCGTCGTTTCGCCGCGAGAAATACATCCCGAAAGGTGGACCGGACGGCGGAGACGGCGGTCGGGGCGGCAGCGTCTACGCTGTGGCTGACCGCAACGTCAACACGTTGGTCGAGTACCGCTTCGCGCGCATTCACCGCGCGAAGAACGGAGAGGGTGGGCACGGCGCGGATTGCTACGGCAAGGGCGCGCCGGATATCGTATTGCCGATGCCCGTGGGGACAGTGATCGTCGACGCCGATACCGGCGAAGCGATCACAGATCTGGCCCAGCACGAGCAGCGTGCGCTGATCGCCAAAGGCGGCAAGGGCGGGCTCGGCAACATCCACTTCAAATCCAGTACCAATCGCGCACCGCGCCAATTCACCCGCGGCGAAGCGGGCGAGTCGCGCCGTCTCAGATTAGAGCTGAAGGTGCTAGCCGATGTCGGCCTGCTGGGTCTGCCCAACGCAGGTAAGTCGACTTTCATCCGCGCGGTCTCCGCCGCCCGGCCGAAAGTGGCCGACTATCCGTTCACCACCTTGCATCCTCATCTCGGCGTGGTGCGAGTCGACGTCAACCGCAGCTTCGTGGTCGCCGATATCCCTGGGCTTATCGAGGGCGCGGCCGAGGGGGCTGGCTTGGGCCACCAGTTTCTGCGCCACCTGCAGCGCACGCGGCTGCTGCTCCACATTGTGGATCTTGCCCCTACGCACGGACGCCGCCGACCCCGTGCGCGACGCCAAAGCGATCGTCGAGGAGCTGCGCAAATACGACGCCTCGCTGTTCGAGAAGCCGCGCTGGGTGGTGCTGAACAAGGCCGATCTGATCCCCGAGGCGGAGCGCGAAGAGCCGCGTGAGAGCCTTCGTCGACGGCTATTTCGGCAAACGCCGGCGCGCCCGCAAGGGCGCCACCGGCTCGGTCCAGCCGCATGTCTTCGTCATCTCGGCCCTCACGGGCGAGGGTTGTCGCGATCTGAGCTACGCAGCGATGGCGTTCCTTGAGCACTCCGCGAACGCGCTCGCGGCCGTGGAGCCGGCCGCAGCGCCCGAGTAGGAACCGGCGGCGATGCCTTCCGTCCTGGCACAGGCCAAGCGCCTGGTCGTCAAAGTCGGCAGCAGTCTGGTGACCAATCAGGGGCTGGGGCTCGACCACGCGGCGGTATCGCAGTGGGCGGAGCAGATCGCGGAGCTCACACGCCAAGGTCGCGAGGTGCTGCTGGTCTCATCCGGTGCCATTGCCGAAGGGATGCAACGGCTGGGCTGGAAGCGACGGCCGCGTCAATTGCACGAACTGCAGGCCGCCGCGGCCATCGGCCAGATGGGGCTGGTGCAGGCCTACGAGTCTTGTTTCCGTACGCATGGGCTGCATGCAGCGCAGATCCTGCTCACACATGAAGACCTCGCCGATCGGCGCCGATATCTGAATGCACGCTCGACGCTAGCGCACGCTGCTGGCGCTGAACACGATTCCGGTGATCAACGAGAACGACACGGTGGCGATCGACGAGATCAAGTTTGGCGACAACGACACGCTGGCCGCGCTGGTGACGAATCTAGTCGAAGCCGACGTGCTGGTGATTCTCACCGATCAGCCGGGCCTCTTCACGCACGACCCGCGGCGCCATCCAGATGCGACGCTGGTCGGCGAAGCCAAGGCCACCGACCCCGGTTTGGAGCGCATGGCCGGCGGCGTCGGCAGCCATATCGGCAGCGGCGGCATGCTGACCAAGGTCCGCGCTGCCAAGCGTGCAGCCCGCAGCGGGGCCCACACCGTTATCGCCTCGGGGCGCGAGCCCGAGGTCCTGCTGCGGCTGACCCGCGGCGAGCTGATCGGCACCCAACTGATCGCCGAGACCATGACGCTCGCGGCGCGCAAGCAATGGCTCGCCGATCACCTCCAGGTACGCGGACAACTGAAGCTCGACGCTGGTGCCGTGCGAGCGCTCGCGCGGGATGGCAAGAGCCTGCTCCCGATTGGCGTCGTAGATCTGAGCGGGGACTTCGAGCGAGGCGAAGTGGTAAGCTGTCTCGACCCGGACGGCCGCGAGATCGCACGCGGGCTGGTCAACTACAGCGCGGCAGAGACGCGCCGTATCCTGCGCGCACCCAGCCACGAGATCGAAGCGCGCCTCGGCTACATCGACGAACCCGAACTGATCCATCGAGACAATCTGGTCTTGCTCTAGCAAGACGAAATTGCGGTGTAGGCTAACCTGACCGCGTACTGGCAGTCAGGTTAAGCGAGCCCGGCGAGCGGTCGGAGCCACAACCTCGTCCTGCTCTAGCAGAACGAGGTTGCGGCGCAGGCTAATTTGCCTTGGCGAGTTAAGGCCGAGGGCTTCAGCCATCGACCGGCCGGAGCCACAACTCGTTTGCTCTAGCAAGACGAGGTGCGGGGCAGGCTAACTTGCCTTGGGAAGCGAGCTAGAAGCCTGCGAACTCGTTGCGCTCTAAGGAGCAAGAGATCACCTGGCCCAACTTTCGCATGGAGTAACCGTCATGAAATACATATCCTCTGCTTGGATGCTCCTCTCTGCCCTCGCTTTCTCCGCGCACGCGATCGCCGGCCCCGACATCCGCGAAGGCATGTGGGAGGTATCGGTCCTGGCCGAGGTCGGTGGCCAGCCTCTCACCGCCGCGCCCATGGTGGTACGCCAGTGCATCAACAACCAGTCCGTTCAGGACCTGATGGCGCAGATGGGTGGGGCAGGAGCTTGCCAGATCTCCGACTTTCAGCAGACCGGAAACCGTGCGCACTGGAACATTGCGTGCTCGGGCGCGATGGACGTGAGCGGGACGGGCGAAACCGAAATCGCCGGCGATCAGTTCACGGGCCGGATGAATCTGGTGGTCACGATGAGCGGGCAGAGCCTGCCTATGGTCCAGAACTTTCAGGCGAAGCGCGTAGGCGAATGTCAGTAATCGAACCCAGGCTGGACCACGATGGCCCCCTCTAGCATCCAGCGAACGCGAAGGAGCACAATCTACAGCTTGGGCATCGTGGGGTTGCGATCATCCCTCGGTGGTGGGTACTTCAGCAATCGAACCAGCTTCTTCGCATCGCCCGCCGGAGCAACGGAACTCACGCCCCCGGCACACAGATAGTCGTTGTAAAGCGTCCCGCGGTAGTCGTTGAAGGAAAGATCCTGGATGCGTCGCCACTGCGGCGCCGACTCCACGATCCAAGTATGCTCGCTATTGCCGTAGGCGTAGTCCTTCCACGCGCGCTCGCTGCACCGAAGCCCGGAGAAGGTCGTGGTCGTGGTGCCTTCGGGAGTGCGTATGACGAGGGCGAAGCGCACGATGCGGTCCGTGCCGACCGTGAGCGAGGAAGTGTCTACGAAAAAACGGTTGCTGGTCTGCCCACGCAGGTAGAACTCGGTCAGGTTGGAATCCTTGGGGTACGGCGGAGGCGGGATATTCTGCTCGACGAAGGGCGTTTCTTCGGGGACACCCGGCAGTGGCCCTTCCTGTTTGCCGCGCGGCGGTACGTTGCGCGCCGGCTCGGTCGGCGTGTGCGAGCATCCGAACAGCAGCACGAGCGCTCCGGCCGCCCACCACCTGGCGGAAGAGCGAGCACCGCTGACGGTCATGTCTCGTATATGTGCGCGCGCGTCGCGGGGTACGAGGCGGTGCCGTCCGGCTGCATCTTGATCCCCAGCAGCTGATAGATCGAAATCCAACCGCGCGTGAAAGCGTGCGCTGAGCCTGCCATGTAGGTCAACCACGTGCGCAGGCGTTTCTCACCGACCATGATGCGCGCCTCGTCGCGCCGCGCTTCCAAACGGTCTACCCAGTTCCAGAGTGTTTTCGCGTAGTGCGGACGCAGACATTCGGCGTCCCACACCTCCAGCCCCTGGCGTGACATCTCCTCGACGACGGCCGCAACGTGCATCAGCTCCCCGCCCGGGAAGACATACTGGTCGACGAACTCACCGATGCCGCCACCGAGCTCTGCCTCTCGCAGGGAGTTGGTGGTAATGCCGTGGTTCAGCACCAGCCCGCCTGGCGCGAGCAACTGCTGAATCTTCTCGAAATAGGTCGGCAGATTGCGCTTTCCGACATGCTCGAACATGCCGACGCTGGCGATCTTGTCGAAGCGGCCATGCTCGGAGATGTCGCGATAGTCCTGCAACCGCACCTCGCAGCGGTCGGCCAGACCAAGCTCGTCGATTCGCCTGCTGGCGTACTCGTACTGGCCCCGGCTCAGGGTGACGCCAAGCGCGTTGACGCCATAGTTGCGGACCGCCCACACGACCAACCCGCCCCAGCCGCAGCCGATATCGAGAAAGCGTTCTCCGGGCTTGAGCATGAGCTTGCGGCAGATGTGGTCCAGCTTCTGCTCCTGCGCCAAGTCCAGCGAGTCGTCCGGTTGCTTGAAGTAACCGCAGGAGTAGATCCGGTTGCGGTCCAGCCACAGCGCGTAGAAATCATTGCCGACATCGTAGTGATACTCGATGCTGCGGCGATCGGCGCTGCGGCTATGGCGCCACCACTTCCACGCGCGGTTGCGCTGGTGGTAAACGCTGTGCTCCCTGGCCACGAGAGACTCGCCTACGCGCAGGACATCCCGGAAGTTTCCTTCCAGATCGATCTCACCCTCTACGTAACTCTTCGCGAGCTTGCCCAGGCTGGGGTTGACGAGGTTCATGAGCGCCTGTGGCGAGCGAACCGTCAGCGTCACGGGCGACGGCCCCATCGGTGCCACCGCCCGACCGTTCCAAAGCCTGACGTTGAGCGGCGCCTGGACGTCTTTCAGCCGCTGTTCCACCATGGACAGGACACGGTCCCCTTCCAAAAGCGCGGTTGCCATAGTTCGGTCTCCCTGCGCTCCGAGGACATTGTTCGAGTTAGGGTAGATCCGGAACGCAGTCCTATTCTACCCAGCGGCGGCCACTTGTCGAGCATCCGCGCAGGACTGCGTTGGGGAATTGCGACAGGTCTTGCGCCCGGCTCGAATCGCCGCGGTGGCGCATGAGAGACCTGATCGGAGCTGCTCTAGAAGCGCAGGTCCTTGAGCAATGACTCTCGCACTGCAGCCGCCGTCGGATCTAGGGTGGCTTGGTAGTTGGGATGGTCCACGCCCATGCGGATGTTCGCGCCGCCGCTCAGCGCTTTCTTCATGGCCGGATCCAGCTCGAAGCGCAGGAAGTGCACCGACGAGGTTTTCTGCTCGGTTTCACGCTCCAGATCCTCGTCCGCCACGGCATAGACCTTGGGGCAGCCCTCCACCTGGACCCAGACCCGGTCCTGGATGCCGACCATGCGTGCCAATGCGTGGCGCCGCTCGTCGATGTCGGGATACTGGATCATCATGGTGGCTTTCCAGTTGCTGCCATCCGGCACCAGCGGGTTATAAGCGTCGAGCTCATCCTGAATGCCGTCCTGCTCGAAGATGCGCTCGGCGCGCAGCATTTCCTGGATCTGGTAGCGCATCGTCATCTCGTCCTCGAACAGCAGCGTCACATGCTCGCCGAGCTGAACGCTGCGGTTCTTCTTGTGGGCCATCACATTGGCGCGAAACTCCCTGCGGACCTTGGCGTAGGCCTCCAGGCTCATCAGGCTGTCGCGGGTGATGGCCTCCATCTTTCGCTTCCTCTTGGCTACGTTGCTCAGCATTTGCCTGTTCTCCTGGTTAGAAGATTTACAAGCCGTATGCGATCCGAAGCAGCGCGAGCGGGTGCTCTTTGCGGGCCTGCAGGTCGGGCCCAATACCCTGCTGAATGTGGCGCCCGGCGATCGGGCAGTCAGAGCTGATGTACGCGGGCGAGCCTGTGGCCATCGCCTTGAATACGGGACGACCGATTTTCATCGAATCCGCGAAGAATTCCTTCTTGACGCCCCACGTGCCATCGTGGCCCGAACAGCGCTCTACCGTATCGACCTGGGTTCCCGGCACAAGTTTCAACACCTCCTGCGTGCGCAGACCAATGTTCTGAACGCGCAGGTGACAGGGAACGTGGTAGGAAACACTCCCGAGCGCGTGCTTGAAGTCGGTCTTCAGCAACCCGTCGCGGTGGCGCAGGGAAAAGTACTCGAACGGATCGAACGTGGCTTCCGCCACCCGTTTCACCTCCTCATCGTCGGGAAACATGAGCGGCAGTTCCTGCTTGAACATCAAGGTGCACGACGGGATCGCGGTCAGGATCGCGTACCCCTGCGCGGCCAGCCGGGCCAGCGGCGGAATGTTGACGGCCTTCAGTCGAGCAACGGCGTCGAGGTCACCGAGTTCCAGCTTCGGCATACCACAGCACACCTCACGCTCGACCAATACGGTGGGGACGCCGTTGTGCGCCAGGATCGCAAGCAGATCATCGCCAATGTTCGGCTCGTTGTAGTTCACATAGCAGGTGGCGAAAATCGCAGCCTTGCCGGGAGAGCTGCGGCCATCGACGGCCTCGAAATCGCTGTGCGGGCGCGCTTGGCTGCGGAACCTGCGGGTAGCGTAGTCCGGCAGTACGCGATCCTTCGCGACTCCCAGCACGCCTTCCATCACTTTGCGCGTCGCCGCCATGCGATTGACTTTATTGACCGCTCTGCACCACCACCGGGATCGAGGCGAGCTTGCCCACCGCGTCGGTGCTGGACAGCAATTTGTCGCGGAAGCTGGTCTCCCCCTTCTTGTACTTCACCGCCTTGGCCCGGAGCATCAGGTGCGGGAAATCGATGTTGAGCGGATGCGGCGGCACGTACGGGCATTTGGTCATGAAGCACATGTCGCACAGATAGCACTGATCGACGACCTTCCAGAAATCCTTCTTGTCGACCGAGTCCAGTTCGCCCGTCTTGCTGTCGTCGACCAGATCGAACAGCGTCGGAAACGCTCTGCACAGGTTGAAGCACCGCCGGCAGCCGTGGCAGACGTCGTACACCCGTTCCAGCTCGTGCAGCAACAGCCCTTCGTCGTAGAACTCCGGCGTCTGCCAGCTCAGCGGATGCCGTTTGGGCGGCTCGAGATTGCCTTCTCGCATCGGACGTCCGGTATCAGGAAACCGATCGGCGACGAAGGCGCGAGCCCACACTCCTCGCGCCTCGCGCACGATCTTCAGTCCACCAATGCATCCAGCGCTTTCTGGAACCGATTGGCGTGGGAGCGCTCGGCCTTGGCCAACGTCTCGAACCAGTCCGCGATCTCGTCGAACCCTTCCTCGCGCGCTTGCTTGGCCATCCCGGATACATGTCCGTGTACTCATGGGTCTCGCCGGCAATGGCGGCCTTCAGAGTTATCGCGCGACTTGCCGATCGGCAGCCCGGTCGCGGGATCGCCTACCGCCTCCAGATATTCCAGGTGGCCATGGGCATGGCCGGTTTCACCCTCGGCCGTGGATCGGAACACTGCGGATACGTCGTTCTGGCCTTCCACGTCAGCTTTGTTGGCGAAGTAGAGATAGCGGCGGTTCGCTTGCGATTCACCTGCAAACGCGGCCTTCAGGTTGCCTTCGGTCTTGGATCCTTTCAGGGCTTTCATGCGGACCTCCTCGGTTGTTGAGCTTCGAGAACCCGGCGAGGTCGGTGCGGGCAGCACATGTCTGACGCCGGAAAGCATCGAGTTAGACTCAGTCTAACAGGTGAACGGAGTATAGGAACCAGCGCGCTGGATGTCAAACCACCGTCACCACTCGCCGATCAACGCACCTGAAACCGCGTCGGTCCCGCCTCCTGGGCAAGGCGTTGTCAGTCATTGCTCACTTTTAATGGATGCTGAACCAGAGAGCGAATGCGTTGAGCTGTCGCAAAATCCAGCCATCGCGTCACAACCACTAAGTCGTGGTCCCGATCGATCCAAATCACGTTCCCGCCCGAACCGAACGCGAAGAAGCTCGACTCGGGTGCCGCCGGCAGACGTCTTGCGTCCGGTGTTGAGCCACCACAAGTATCCATACTGCGGGGCAATATCGGTGGGCTGCGTTGCCATCCCGATCCAGCGCTCTCGAAACAAGCTGGCGACCGTTCCAGTTGCCACCACGCAGGAACAAATAGCCGAAGCGTGCGTGGTCGCGGGCGCTCGCCCACAATCCTCCACCCCAGTGGCTGCCTCCGCTGACCGATTGCACAGCGCGCCCATCGATATCGACAAATGAATTGCGGTAGCCCTGCCAGACCCAAGTATGGCTGCGCGCCGATCGGGTCCATGATCCGTTCCTGCAGGACCTGTGGCAGCGGCTGCTTCCAGACCCGCAGCAGCGACAGCGCCAGCCGGTCCACGCGCACGTCGTTGTACTCCCAGAATGTGCCCGGCTCTTGCAGGTTGCGGCCGTAACCGCGCCGGCGATCCGCGATGTCGGGCTTGTCCCACAGCACGCCCTCCCATTCGCTGGTCTGGTTGAGCAGCATGTGCCAGCTGATTGGGCGTGTTATGCGCACTGTCGAACCCGCCGTCGCTCACGTACTTCCAGACCGGATCGTTGACGTCCTTGATCAAGCCGCGATCCATGGCCACGCCGGCGAGCGCCGACAGATAGCTTTGGGCAACGCCGAAGCTCATGTCGACTCGGTCGACGTCGCCCCATTCGGCGACGATGTAGCCGTGACGGACGATGATCCCGGCCGGCCCGCCTCGATCCTTGGTCTCGCCTAGCAGTTGAGAATAAGGCTCGTTCGCCACATCCCGCTCGATCTGGGCGCGCATATCCCGCAGCCACTTCACCTCGTGCGCCTGCGCGAACTTCACCGCGTCGGCCAGCTTGTCGGCATCCATGCCGACGGCATCGGCCGCGCGCTTTTCCCACGGTCACCGGGCCCGGGGTAGTACACTTCGCCGCTCGCAGCGGAACCAGCCGCCGCCAGTGCCAGCAATAACCCGGCGACGCCATGAGTCCGACGCCGGCGGAACTGTCCAATCACCTCAAGCTCCTCCCGGATGGACGATGCAGTCAGTTGCGGACGCCAACGATCCCACCTTCTTATATCATCTCGTCCACAAACGGCGGCCGCCCCGACGTCTGTCGCCGGGAGCCGGCAGTGGGCAGCATCGCGCAGTGACATGTGCAGCTGAAAACGGGTAACTTGTCGCGTTGCCGACGAAACGCAAGAACACAAGAAGATGCTGATAAGACCCAACATCGGTCTGAACATCGAGCAGGACGAGCTTAAAGGATTCGCGCGCACCACCGCGGAGATCGAATGGCTCCTGCTGGTTCTGGCGCTCATCTATCTGGTTGCCGGCGGCGCCAGCGAGGAAGGCAAGGCGGCCATCAGCATGGCCCTGTTCTTCTTCGCCGCCTTCATTCTCGGCCTGCACTACGTTCGCTTCTACCGGCAGGAAACCCGGCTCAAGATCGCTCTCGAAACCTGGGTGATGATCTTGTTCATCACTTGGGTGGTCTGGTACGCAGGCGGCATCCGCAGCCCGTTGCTGAACCTTTACCTGCTGCCGATCATCGCCAGCGCGCTGATCCTGGGCAAGGTCATGACCTTCGTCGAGATGGTGGCCATCGCGTTTTGCTTCATGGCATTGCACTACGACCCAGACGCGCAGCCTCGCCTCGGTGGCCTACTGGGGCGAGCTTCTCGCCCTGCTTGCGCCGGTCATCCTGGTGGCCTATATCACGACCATGCTCTCGGCCGACATCCGCTACGCAGTGGACAAGATCAAGCGCGTGTCGGACACCGACGACCTGACCGGTCTGTACAACATGCGCGCCTTCTCGGCGATCCTGCACCGCGCGTTCAAACAGTCGGTCCGCCATGCGCACGCGCTGTCCATCGTCATGATCGACTGCGACAACCTCAAGACCGTGAACGACACCCATGGCCACGAAGCCGGCAACCGACTGCTGCAGCACGCGGTGCGCTGCATTCGCGAGGAGCTGAGAGGCTCGGACGTCGTGGCCCGCTTCGGCGGTGACGAGTTCATCGCCCTGCTGCCAGAGACCGAAGGCAAGGGGGCCAGAGAGATGGCGGAGCGCATCCGCCGCGCCATCGAGAGCTGAAAGCATGGACGTCCGCGGCGGCGAAATTCATACGACGGTGAGCGTCGGCGTTGCCAGTTACCCGTCGGACGGAGGCAGCCTCGAGGTCATCATCGACAAAGCCGACAAGGCGATGTACCGAGCCAAGCAGCAAGGCCGCAACAAGGTCGTGGCGTCCGCAGACGCCTGATTGCGAGCACAGCCCCTCCACTGCGAGGGCTTTCGCTACAGGTGAACAAGGCGCCTTCGAAACCAGAAGGCCAGCACCGCCAACGCGATGCCCGTCACCCCGATCAGCGGACGGTAGCCCGCATGCTCGATGCCAAGTCCCAGCGCTGACACACCCAGCGTTTGCCCCAGAAACAAACAGAATGCAAAAGCGGACACCGCCGAGCCGCGCGCCTCGGGCGCCATCTCGGTCGCGCGAGTCTGCAGCGTGTTATGCAGCATGTAGAACGCCAGGCCAAGCGTCGCGATGGCTATCGCGCACACGGCCCAGCTGGCGGCAAGCGCGAGAATAGCGAAGCAAGTCAGCAGCAGGACGCCCCCAGCCCCCACCAGACCGCGTTGCCCAAGCCGAAGCAGCAGGACCCTCACCAGCACGCTGTAGACCACGCCACCGGCACCGAAACCAGCCAGGATGAATCCGATCGCGGTGTAGCTGAGGCCAAAGTCCTGCCGCAGATAGGCCCCCAGATACGCGAAAATGCCGAAGAACAGGAAGCCCTCGACGGCGACGGCGAGCAGCACGATCCGCACGCGGCGCGACCGCAACAGCGACGCATATCGCCGCACGGGGTTGCCGCCGCCAGCGCGGTGCAGCTGTGTGGCGCTTTCGGTGCGGGCGAGCGGAATCAATAGCAGACCGATGACAAAAAACGCGACCGCCGGCACCAGGAACGTGGCGCGCCAGCCGATTGAATCGCTGAACACGCCGCCCAGGAGCGGGCCGAACGTCTGCCCGAGCAGGTTGCCCGCGATGAAGCGTCCGAGCAACGCCTGCCGGCCCTCGTAGGGCACGTTGTCTCCGACAAAGGCGAAGGACAGCGGTATCACCGCCCCCGCAGTCATGCCGGTCAAGAATCGGTATAGAGCCAAGGTTTCCAACGACGTGGCGAGAGCACACGCGGCGCACGCCAGCGCGGTCAGCAGTAGGGCGATGGTGACAGCGCGCAGCTTGCCGATCCTGTCGCCGAGCGGCCCGTGAACCAACTGGAATAGACCGTAAGCGAGGGTAAAACCGGTGATGAGCACAGCAGCCGCGGCAACCCTGACGCCGAAGTCGTGCGCGACCTTTGGCAGCAGCGGCTCCGCCACACGCATGGTCAGTCCGGATACAAAACCCCCGCTGGCCAGCAGAAATAGAGATCGTCGGGTGTCCATCGCCGAAGTCGATATCGCCGCCGCAGCGGCGGACAAGAGCGCGTATGGTACAGGGCCACGCCAGCCGGACACGGACGTGCGGCGTAAGATTACGCGCTCGACGCCGACGTCAGGCAGGTACATGGTCATCATGGTTCTCCGGCCTCGGCCGAACAGTATTCCGACGCTTTCCGCTTGCACCTGCTGGCGGCCGCGCGCATGACCGAGCGCGTGGAATGCGTTGTAATCGGCGCGGGAGTGGTCGGCCTCGCGATAGCACGTGCGCTGGCGCTGGTCGGCCGCGAAGTGATCGTGCTGGAAGCCGCCGAAGGCATCGGCACTCACACCAGTTCTCGCAACTCCGAGGTCATACACGCCGGGATCTACTACACCCCAGGCTCGCTCAAGGCGCGCCTGTGCCTGGCGGGGAAACACCAGCTGTACGACTACTGTGCGCAACATGGCGTACCTCACCGGCGTATCGGCAAGATCGTGGTAGCCACGGAAGAAGCCGAAATCGACGCGCTCAAGTCCTATGTGGCCAAAGCTGCGGCCAACGGCGTCGACGATTTGCGCTGGCTGAGTCGCGACGAATTGCGCGAGCTGGAGCCTGAGGTACGTTGCGTCGCGGGTTTTCTTTCCCCGTCGACCGGCATCATCGACAGCCACGCTCTGATGCTCGCGCTGCAAGGCGACGCCGAGGAGCATGGCGCCAGCGTGGTGTTCCTCAGCCCGGTGGAATCGGGTGAGGTACGCGCTGGGGAGATCTGGCTGCGCGTCGGTGGCGCCGAACCGATGACGCTCGCCGGCAAGACCGTCGTCAACTCTGCCGGGTTGTTCGCGCAGAACGTAGCGGGCTCCATCGGCGGCGTTCCCTCCGCCAGCGTTCCGCCACAGTACTTCGCCAAAGCGCACTACTACGCGCTCTCGGGCAAGTCGCCCTTCCACCGCTTGGTCTACCCAGCGGCCACGAATGCGTTCCTCGGCGTTCACGTGACCCTCGATCTTGCGGGCCAGGCGCGCTTCGGACCGGACATCAGCTGGACCGACGGCGTGGACTACGCCTTCGACCACTCGCGCGAGCCGCTGTTCTACGAGGCGATTCGACGCTACTACCCTGGCCTCGACGATGGGCGGCTTACGCCCGGCTATACCGGCATCCGGCCGAAGATCTCAGGCCCCAAGGATCCAGCAGCCGATTTCGTCATTCAGGGTCCCAAGGATCACGGCGTCGCAGGACTGGTCAACTTGTATGGCATCGAATCGCCCGGGCTGACCGCCTCGCTGGCGATCGCGGAACGCGTGCGCGATCTGCTTGACCCGGGGAGCAATGTGTAGAGCGGCACGGCATCCGCCCGCGCCTCGGTTGATAAGGCCCCACCGCAGGCGTAGCATCGACTGTTCCGGGCAATACGGCCTCGCGTGTTTTCCCGCATCGCATCTCCGGCAGGTCAGGCACAGCATCGGTAAGGATCTGCCGCCCCCGATCGGGCGGGCCCTGCATCGGTCGAAAACGCAAACCAACAGGAGGAGATCCATGTCAGTCAAGGTTTCCATGACCGTGAACGGCAAGCCGGTCACGGCCGACGTCGAGCCGCGCACCCTGCTGGTCGACTTCATCCGCGCTCAGCTGCGACTGACGGGCACCCACGTCGGCTGCGACACGGCCCAATGCGGGGCCTGCACGATCCACATGAACGGCTCTGCTGTGAAGTCCTGCAACATGCTCGTGCTGCAGGCCCAGGGCGCCGACATCGTGACCATCGAGGGAATCGCCTCGGTCGACGGCAAACTGCACCCGATGCAGGAGGCGTTCAGGGATCATCATGGCCTGCAGTGCGGATTCTGCACGCCGGGCATGGTCATGAGCGCGATCGACCTGGCGAAGCGTCATTCCAGTCTCACCGAAGCCACCATCCGCGCCGAGCTGGACGGCAACATCTGCCGCTGCACCGGCTATCACAACATCGTGAAGGCGGTGCAGGCGGGTGCGCAGGCGATGAGGAGCTGAGCCATGGCCGATATGAACCTGATCGGAACCGCGGTCAAGCGCAAGGAAGACTACCGTTTCTTGACCGGCGGCGGGACCTATACCGACGACGTCCAGCTCGATCGCCAGACCTACGCCTATTTCGTCCGCTCGCCCCATGCGCACGCAACCATCAAACGCATCGACAAGGCCAAAGCGCTCAAGGCGCCCGGTGTGGTCGCGGTGTTTACCGGCGAGGACCTCGCCGCCGCCAAGGTAGCGGGCCTGCCATGCGGCTGGCTGATAACCGACGTCAACGGGCCAACCGATGAAGGAACCGGCTCATCCACCGCTGGCACAAGGGAAGGTGCGCTACGTTGGCGACCACGTCGCGGTGGTCATCGCCGACTCCTACCTGCAAGCCAAGGATGCCGCCGAATTGGTCGAGGTGGACTACGATGTGCTGCCGGCGGTGGTAGATGTCGGCGAGGCCCGCAAGAAGGGCGCTCCGGCATTGCACGAGATCGCGCCGGACAACACCTGCTACGTCTGGGCGCTGGGCGACAAAGCGGCCGTGGACAAGGCCTTCGCCTCGGCGCATCACGTCACCAAGCTCGACTTCGTCAACAATCGCCTGATCCCCAACGCGGTGGAGCCCCGCGCAGCGCTGGCGAGCTACAACCGGGCCGAGGACAGCTACACGTTGTACGTGGCCAGCCAGAACCCGCACGTCGAGCGGCTGCTCATGACGGCGTTCGTGCTCGGGCTGCCGGAGCACAAAGTGAGGGTCATCGCCCCGGACGTGGGCGGCGGCTTCGGTTCCAAGATCTATCTGTATGCCGAGGACGTAGTGGTCACCTGGGCCTCGCGGCAGATCAACCGCCCGGTCAAGTGGACCGCGGAGCGCAGCGAGTCCTTCCTGAGCGACGCCCACGGGCGCGATCACTTGACCCACGCCGAGCTGGCGCTGGACAAGGATGGCAAGTTTCTCGCCATGCGCGTGCAGACCACAGCCAGCATGGGCGCTTACCTGTCGACCTTCGCCTCGTGCATCCCGACCATCCTCTACGCGACGCTGCTGGCGGGTCAGTACACCACGCCGCTGATCTACTGCGAGGTCACGGCCGTGTTCACCAACACGGCGCCAGTAGATGCGTACCGCGGTGCCGGCCGGCCCGAGGCGACGTACGTAGTCGAGCGCCTGGTGGAGACGGCCGCGCGCGAGATGAAGCTCGATCCGGCCGAAATCCGGCGGCGCAATTTCATCCGCGAGTTCCCCTACCAGACGCCGGTGGCGCTGCTGTACGACACCGGCAACTACGAGGCGACGCTGGGCGAGGCGATGAAGCTGGCCGACGTTGCCGGCTTCCCCGCGCGCAAACAGGAGGCGGCAGCGCGAGGCAAGCTGCGCGGCCTAGGCTACGCCGCTTACATCGAAGCTTGCGGCATCGCCCCGTCCAACATCGCCGGCTCGTTGGGAGCGCGCGCCGGTCTGTTCGAGGCAGGAGAGGTGCGCGTGCATCCAACCGGCAAGGTCACGGTATTCACTGGATCGCACTCGCACGGCCAGGGGCACGAGACGACTTTCGCACAAGTGGTCGCGAGCCGGCTCGGGATCGCTCTCGACGACGTCGACATCGTGCACGGCGACACCGGCCGAATCCTGTTCGGCATGGGCACTTACGGCTCGCGCTCTATCGCGGTTGGCGGCACGGCGATCATGAAAGCCGTGGACAAGGTGATCGCCAAAGGCAAGAAGATCGCCGCGCACCTGATGGAAGCAGCCGAGGCCGACGTGGAGTTCACCGACGGCATGTTCAAAGTAGCGGGCACCGACAAGCAGATCCCTTTCGCGCAGGTCGCGCTGACCGCCTACGTGCCGCACAACTACCCGCTGGACAAGCTGGAGCCGGGCCTCAACGAGAACGCGTTCTACGATCCGACCAACTTCACCTTCCCCGCCGGCACCTATGTGTGCGAAGTCGAGGTCGATCCGGACACCGGGCGCACGGAGATCGTGAGCTTCACCGCCGTGGACGATTTCGGAAAGATCATCAACCCGATGATCGTAGCCGGACAGGTGCACGGCGGGTTGACGCAGGGCATCGGCCAGGCGCTGCTGGAGGGCTGCCGCTACGACAAAGACAGCGGCCAACTCGTCACCGGCAGCATGCTCGACTACTGCATGCCGCGCGCGGACGACGTTCCCAGCTTCAAGCTGGACACCAAGGAAACGCCGTGCACTCACAATCCCCTCGGGGTAAAGGGTTGCGGCGAGGCCGGTGCCATCGGCGCACCGGCGGCGGTGATGAACGCTCTCACCGACGCGCTGGGCGTGCGCGACCTCGAGATGCCGGCCACACCCGAGCGCGTTTGGCGCGCCCTGCAGCAGACCAAGATGCGCAAAGCAGCCTGATCGCAGAGGAGAAGACCATGTATCAGTTCAACTATCACAAGGCCTCGAGCGTCGCCGACGCGGCGGCGTTGCTCGCCCGCAATGCCGACGCCAAGCTGCTGGCCGGGGGTCAGACCCTGATCGCAGCGATGAAGCTGCGGCTGGCCGCACCGCCGGACCTGGTGGACCTGGGAGCGGTCGCGGAGCTGCGCGGCATCAAGGTCGACGGCGGCACGTTGTCGATCGGCGCGATGACCTCGCACGCGGAGGTGGCTGCATCCAAAGAGGTGACGCAGTCCATCCCGGCGCTGGCGACGCTGGCCGCGAGCATCGGCGACCGCATGGTGCGCAACATGGGCACCATCGGCGGCTCCGTCGCCAACAACGATCCGGCCGCCGACTACCCGGCCGGGGTGTTGGGTCTGGGCGCGACCGTCAATACGAACAAGCGCAAGATCGCCGCCGATCAATTCTTCAAAGGCATGTACGAGACCGCGCTCGAGCCGGGCGAGATCATCACGTCGATCAGTTTCCCGGTGCCCAAACGCGCGGGCTACGCCAAGTTCAAGAACCCGGCCTCGCGCTACGCCATCGTTGGCGTATTCGTGAGCGAGGGCGGCGGCGGTGTCCGCGTCGCCGTCACCGGCGCCGGGCCGTCCGTCTTCCGCGTGCCCGAAATGGAGAAGGCGCTGGCGTCGAAGTTCTCGCCGGACGCGGTGGCCGGCATCAAAGTCGCCGCCGGTGGGCTCAACTCCGACATTCACGCGTCCAGCGAATATCGCGCGCACCTGGTCACGGTGATGGCGAAGCGCGCGGTCCAGGCGGCACTCGGCAAGTAGCTCGCTCTTGTCTCAGCCCCCACCCGTCTCCATCGACGAGACGATCGACCTGCTCGCGCGCGCCGACTACGTGGCGGAGCGCGGCCTCGCCACGGCCGTGTTCCTCGCGCTGCGCATGGGACGCCCGCTGTTCCTGGAAGGCGAGGCCGGCGTGGGCAAGACCGAGATCGCCAAGGTCCTGGCCCAGACACTGGGTCGACGGCTCGTGCGTCTGCAATGCTACGAGGGCTTGGACATCGCTTCCGCCGTCTACGAATGGAACTATACGCGGCAGATGATCGAGATCCGACTGGCGGAAGCCGAAGGCGTCAACTCGCGCGAGGGCTTGAGCCAGGACATCTTCTCGGAGCGATTTCTCATCCGCCGTCCGCTGTCTGCAGGCGCTGGAAGGTGACCTCGGCGCAGCCGCCCGTGCTGCTGATCGATGAGCTCGACCGCACCGACGAGCCGTTCGAGGCCTATCTGCTCGAGGTGCTGTCCGATTTTCAGGTCACGATCCCGGAGATCGGCACCATCAAGGCGCGACAACCGCCCATCGTCGTGATCACCTCCAATCGCACGCGCGAGATCCACGACGCAGTGAAACGGCGCTGCCTGTACCACTGGGTCGACTATCCCGATGCAGCGCGCGAGCTCGATATTCTGCGGCGCAAAGCGCCCGGCGCCTCCGAACGGCTGTCGCGCGAGGTGGTCGCCTTCGTCCAGCGCCTGCGCAGCATGGATCTGTTCAAGCTGCCGGGGGTGGCCGAGACCATCGACTGGTCCAATGCGCTGGTCGCGCTCGATCAAGTGGCGCTGGATCCCGATCTCGTGGACGACACGCTGGGCGCATTGCTGAAGTATCAGGACGACATCGCGCGCGTCAAAGGCAGCGAAGCGGCGCGGATCCTCTCGGAAGTCAGGGCCGAGGTGGGGTAGCCGGAGAAGCGGATGTGGCGCACCCTCATCTCCATCTGGGCAACCGTGCTGATCGCAGCGCTCGTCGCGGCTCCTACGGCACGAGCGCAAGTAGCAATCGCCGATCTTCGACGCCCATGTGCATTACAACCTCGACATCGGCCGCCCGGTGCCGGTGGAGAGAGTCTTCGAGCTTTGGCGGCAGGCCGGGATCCGCGGTGTACTGCTGACCAGCCGTCCGAACGACGGCACACGTGAGTTGCTGGCCGCCGCGCCGCCCGAGTTTCAAGCCGTGGCCTTCGCGCGTCCATACGTCGTCGCATCGGACGTCCGGACCTGGTTCCGGGATCCGGCGATCCTGGCCATGATTCAGAAGGAACTTGCGCGCGGCATCTACAAGGGGATCGGAGAGTTCCACATATTCGGCCACGACGCCGACAGCGAAGGCTTCGCGCGCTTCGTAGCGCTCGCGTCTCAGCAGGGGCTGTGGCTGCACGCCCATTGCGACGACTACGTCATCGAGCGCATCTTCGCGCTCGACCCGAACGCACAGGTGATCTGGGCGCACACCGGCATGAGCACGCCGCCGGCTCGCGTCGACGAGCTGCTCGGGCGTTACTCGCGACTTTACGGAGAGCTCTCCTACCGCGGCGGAATCGTGGAGGGCGATGGGCTGTCTCCTGCCTGGCGCACGTTGTTCGCGAAGTATCCGGAGCGTTTTCTGCTGGGTTCCGATACCTGGGTCCCGGAGCGTTGGCCTGAAGTGCCCGCAATCATGCAGAGCTATCGGGCGTGGCTGTCTCAGCTGCCGCCCGACGTCGCGGAGCGAATCGCATGGCGCAACGGGGCCAGGTTGTTTCTCGGCCAATGACGGCGACGAGCGACAGCACCGGACGTCTGGCCGAGAACGTCATGCACTTCGCGCGCGTGCTGCGCGGCGCGGGAATTCCGGTCGGTCCGGACCGCGTGATCGACGCGCTGAAAGCGCTGCAGGTGGCGGGCATCCAGCGCCGCGACGATTTCTACTGGGCGCTGGCCTCGTTGTTCCTCGATCGCCGCGAGCAATTCGAGCTGTTCGACCAGGCCTTCCACATCTTCTGGCGCGACCCTCACATGCTCGAGCGCGTGCTGGCGCTGATGCTGCCCAAGGTGTATGGCCGCGGCCAGGCCGACGAGCCGCCGCAAACCCCTGGCCGCCTGGCCGAAGCGCTGCTCCCCCGCGCCCGGCAATCCGCGACCGAACGCACAGCAGCAGGACGTGGAACTGGATGCCGCTTTCACGGTTTCCGATCGCGAGGTCCTGCAGCGCGCCGACTTCGAGACCATGACCAGCGCTGAGCTGGCGCAAGCGAAGCGCATGATCGCGCAGCTCCGACTGCCTATCCCCGAAGTGCGGATGCGCAGGCTGACCCCGCATCCGCATGGGCGTCTGGTGGATATGCGCTCGACGCTGCGCGCGAGCTTGCGCACGGGCGCCGATGTCATCCCTCTGCGCCGCCGCTCGCATGCGCGGCGCCACCCGCCGCTGGTCGTGCTGTGCGACATTTCCGGGAGCATGAGCCGCTACTCGCGCATGTTCCTGCACTTTCTGCATGCCGTCACCAACGATCGCGACCGCGTGTACACACTCGTGTTCGGGACCAGGCTCACCAACATCACCCGCCATCTGCGTCACCGCGACGTCGATCTCGCGCTCAACGGCGTGGCCCAAGCGGTGGCCGACTGGTCCGGCGGCACCCGCATCGGCGCGAGTCTGCGCGAGTTCAACTTGCGCTGGTCGCGTCGCCTGCTGGGTCAAAACGCCGTCGTGCTGCTCATCAGCGACGGGCTGGACCGCGAGCTCGGCGACGACCTCGGAGCCCAGATGGAGCGCCTGCACAAGTCCAGCAGGAAGTTGATCTGGCTCAACCCGCTGTTGCGCTTCGAGGGATTCGAGCCGCGGCCGGCCGGCGTGCGTGCCATGCTGCCGCATGTCGACGCCTTCCTGCCCGCGCACAATATCGCGAGCCTTGTCGACGTAGCCAGCGCGTTAGCGCAACGAGACAACGGAGACCGTCATGGACATGACCGGTGAGCAACTGATTGCGCTGCCGCAACAGCGGGTGTGGGAGGCCTTGAACGATCCGCAGGTGCTGAAGGACTGCATCCCGGGCTGCGAAACCATGGAGAAGGTGTCGGACACCGAGTACCGTGTGGTCCTGAGCGCGGCAGTCGGCCCGGTCAAGGCCAAATTCAACGGCAAGCTGCTGCTCTCCGACCTGAACCCTCCCAACTCCTACGCACTGAGCTTCGAGGGCTCGGGCGGTGCGGCCGGGTTCGGAAAGGGCGACTGCAAAGTTTCGCTGTCTCAGGCAGACGGCGCCACGCGGCTGGCGCTACACCTGCCACGCGACGATCGGTGGGAAGCTGGCGCAGGTCGGCTCCCGCTTGATCGACGGCGTGGCGCGCAAGATGGCCGACGATTTCTTCGCCAAGTTCAACGAGAGGGTGGTACCGGCGGCGCAGCCGGTCGGCCGCAGCAGCCGCCGCAAGCAAACCGAGGATTCCGCTATGGGCCTGGGTGATCGGTATCGTCGTGCTGGTGCTCCTCGCATTATTCGTCGCGAAGAGCACCGGGGGACACTAGGAAACCCTTGCCAGCGCCCGCGCTGGCCCGAGCCGGGCCGCTCATTTAGAATTCCGCCTTCGTCGCAATAGGGGTCACCACCACCGAGCCACCATCGCATTGAGGGAGGAGCAATGAACAAACTCGACCTGGCCGGGCGTGTGGCCATCGTCACCGGCGGCGTTTCCGGCATCGGGCTCGCCATCGCACAGCGCTTCGCCGAGTCGGGCGCGACGGTCAGCCTCTGGGACCGCGATGCCGCCGCTCTCGCCAAGCTCGCCAAGGAGCTGGGCGCGAAGACCAAGGTGCATACCGCCAACGTCGACGTCGGCAACTATCAGCAGGTGGCCAGCGCCGCCAAAGACACGGCTTCGGCTTTGGGCAAGATCGACATTCTGGTCAACTCCGCAGGCGTCGCCGGCGCGAACGCGATGCTGTGGGAGTTCCCCGTCGATGAATGGATACGAGTGCACAACGTCAACCTGCACGGCGTGTTCTACACCTGCCGCGAGGTCGTGCCGCACCTGCAGAAGAACGGCTATGGACGGATCGTGAATATCGCCTCCATCGCCGGCAAAGAGGGCAACCCGACCGCCTCCGCCTACAGCGCGTCCAAGGCCGCGGTCATCGGCCTCACGAAGTCGCTGGGCAAAGAACTGGCGAAGCAGAACATCACGGTCAACTGCATCACTCCAGCCGCCGTCAAGACGCCGATCTTCGATCAGGTCACACAGCAGCACATCGACTACATGCTGCAGAAGATCCCGATGGGGCGCTTCGGACGGGTGGAAGAAATCGCGTCCATGGTGTGCTGGCTGTGCACCGAGGACGCTTCCTTCAGCACCGGTGCGGTGTTCGACCTGTCCGGCGGGCGCGCGACGTATTGAATCCGCAAGGCCTGCCGAGCCTCGCTGGTCACCTACGCGCCGATCCGGTCGAAGGTTGGGCTGCCAACGTGTTGGTTCAGGTCCTCGAGCCCGCGTGCTTTGGCGGGGAAGAGGACTTTCGGCGCCAGATGCAGTGGCTGGCGGAGGCTTGCCGCGCCGCCCGACCGCGCGTGGGTTTTGACCGTGTGCGTTTGCCAGGCGAACGTGAGCTCGCCAGGCGCGCGGTTCCATTGGAGCGCGGCATCGCCCTGCATCCTTCCGCGGTCGCTGCCATGCGCCCCTGGAGCGAGAAGCTGCACGTGGTCCTCCCCCAGCCGCAGCAATGAGCCTTTCGCAGCACGGCAAGGGCGTGCTGCTCATGATCGGCGCGGCCATGTGCTGGGCGAGCGCCGGCGTGCTCGTGCGCAATATGTACCTGACGCGCGGCTGGGAGATCACGTTCTGGCGCTCGCTGTTCATGACGCTGTTCGTGCTCGGCGTTCTCATAGCCCAATATCGCGGCGCCACATGGCGGCGGATCCGCGCGGTGGGGAGGCCCGGGGTGATCGTAAGTGGGCTGTGGGCGCTGATGTACATCTGCTTTATTCTCGCGCTGGGCCATACCACCGTCGCCAACGTTCTCGTACTCACGAGCATTTCGCCTTTCGCCACCGCCCTGCTCGGCTGGCTGTTCTTGCACGAGCGTGTTCCCAGCCGCACCTGGGTGGCGATGATCGCGACCGGCGGCGGTATCGCACTCATGTTCGCCGAATCGCTCGGCAGCGGTGGCCTGGCCGGCAACCTCATCGCCCTGGGGATACCGTTCGCGTTCGCGTGCAACGTCGTGATCCTTCGCCGCATGCACGCCAGCGTGGACATGATCCCGACACTGGTGCTGTCCGGCCTGTTCTCGATGGTGCTCACGCTGCCGTTAGCGCTGCCGTTCGAAGCGACAGCGTGGGACTTCGCGCTGCTTGCTATCATGGGTGTCGTGCAATTGGGTATCGGCTGTCTGCTCATGCTGGCGGCTGCTCCGCGCCTGAAGGCGGCGGAAATCGGTCTGCTGGCGGTGCTGGAGATCGTGTTTGGAACGCTGTCGACCTGGTGGGTTGTCGGCGAGCGCCCGGGCCGCCTCGCGCTGATCGGCGGCTCAGTGGTCATCAGCGCGCTCATAGTCAACGAGCTGATCGCTGTTCGCGGGAGGCCCGCCAGCCGAGGCGACGAAACACCCGCCGCGACGCAGGTTGGACATTAGAGAGAAGGAGAGAGGTTTGAGCGAGCGATCCGACGCTTTCGCCGCGCGGCTGATGAACTGCTACGCGGCCGCGGTGCACGACGTGCTGCGCAGCATGGGGCACGGGCGCTGCGTCCTGCCGCCGAATATCAAGCCGCTCGACCCCGCCAAAAAGCTGGCCGGGGAGGTCTACACGGTCAGCGGGCACGTCGACATGACCCGTGATCCTCACGACACGCTGGTCCAATGGACCGGGCTGTTGTCGCGGGCGCCAGCGGGGAAGGTTCTGGTATGCCAGCCTCACACCTATGAGATCGCGTTGATGGGAGAGCTGTCGGCGGAGACTTTGAATTTTCGCGGCATCCGTGGCTATGTCGTAGACGGCGGCTGCCGTGATACCGATTTCATCCTGGAGCTGGGCTTTCCCGTGTTCTGCACCTTCACCACACCGAAGGACATCGTCGGCCGCTGGGTTCCTGATCGCTTCGGCGAACCCATCACTATCGGCGAGGTCACGATCAGCACGGGGGATTTTCTCCTCGCGGACCGGGACGGCGTGGTGATCATCCCCGCTGCTATCGCGGAAGAGGTGATCGCGAAAACCGAGCAGGTCTTGCAGACTGAGAACGCGGTACGCACCGCCATCCTCGCGGGAATGGATCCGCAGCAGGCGTATCTGAAGTTCGGCAAGTTCTGAGAATCGCAGGACCTCATCGGCACCGGGGACAACGTGTCGCTACGTTTGCTGACTCCGCTTTGTTATCAGCCTCATCGCGAACGCAAACATCGATGAGATGCTCATCCGAACGAGCACCTAAAAGAACCTCGTCATGACCACCGGTCGACCAGATCAAGGACGCTTCTACGCGGCATCAGGCGCGGTAGTGCCGCTTAGCCCGCCGCTCCGCGTCCGCTGCGGCTTCCTTGGCCGACTTCTGCCCGCTCACCGCTTGCGCGAACATGTCGGTCACGATCCAGTCGGCGAGCACGCCCGCTGACGCGTAGCCGACCGAGCCAGCGTAGCCGCTCCACACCATCCGCTTCGCCACGTCGCGGAAAGGCGCCAGCTTAGGATCGGAGGACCATAGTGGTGTCTGCGTGTAGGCCTTGAGCGTGGGACTCATGTAGCCCCAGGCGGCGTCCTGCCAGGGCTGGTACTGTTCGCGTTCCCACATGAAGCGCAGGTATTCCTTCGCCGCGTTCGGATACTTCGTGTACTGAAAGATCATGGCCTGCGACAACAGATGCAACTCCATGGAGTGGCCCACCGGTCCGAGCGGGTGGATCGCGTGGTCCATGTCCGCGGCGACCGCTTGCTGACGGGGATCCTTGGAATTCTTCGCGACGTAGTAGATCGACACGCCATTCGACGTGAGGCTGATCTTCTCTTCGAGAAATGCATTGTTGTTGCTGACGCCAGTCCACGCCAGCACGCCGTCGATGAAGGTCTTGTACAGCTCCTGTACGTACTCGATAGCAGCGACGGTCTCGGGGCTATTGATCACTACATTGTTTTTCTCGTCCACCATCTTGCCCCCGTGGGCCCATAGCAGCGAGTGCAACCAGGTTTCGCCGTCGCCAGTCGCATGGCTGATAGCGAACCCGGGCGGGTGGCCGTTCTTGGACATCTTCTGACACAGCTTGAGGAATCCGGGCAGATCGGTCGGGAAGCGGTCGAAGCCCGCCTCGCGCATCCACGACACGCGATAGTTGAGCAGCGCTCCGCCACAGCCGAGCGGCAGACCAATCCAGCGCCCCTTGCTAGGGCCTGAAGCGAGGGTGCCGTAACGCTGTGCGATGTCGAACCAGCCGCCGTACTTGCCGCCGAGATAGTTGGCGAGATCGCTCAGGTCGATCAGCTTGTCGGGAAAGAAATGCGGATCTTCGAGCCAACCCAGCGCCACGTCCGGTCCGGTGCCGACGTTGGCGGCGAGCGCAAGCTTCGGTCGGACGTCTTCGAAGCCTTCGTTGCTGATCTGCACCTCCACGCCGGTGGCCTGGGTGAACTTCTTGGTGTTGGCGATCCACAGGTCCTCGTCCCCCTGGATGAAGCGGCGCCAGCGCATCAGCTTGAGCTTCGCGCCCGGCTCAGGCGTAAATGCAAGCTGGGTTTGCTGGGCTCCCACCGGCGGCATGCTCGCCGCGACCGCTGCTGCGCCCAGTGCCTTCAGCACCTGTCGGCGCGTGTTGTCCGTCATTGCTCTCCTCCGTCCTGCTGTACGCGAATCCACTCGATCAGTCGCGGGTAAAACTCCAGACCCAGCAGCGCTTGCGCGAACGCCCCGGCGGCGATCTCTTCCAGGCTTGCGATACGTGAAGTCCAGCGCCAGCGTCCGAGCTGCAGCAGCGTCACCCGATACGCTCGGCTGAACGGCGGCCTGGGCGCGTTACGCGCCAGATGATGATACAGCTCATGCGCGAGAAACACGGGCCTGCAATCTTCGACATTGCGCATGTTGCGCTCTCTCGACGCGGTGAGCTGCCTATTCGCCCGCTCGATCGCGGCGCGATAGAGCGTGATCGTCGGCGGCCTCTCGGTGTACTCAGCAAACACGACCACAGTCCCGAAGCCTGCATCCCCATCGCTCTCGACGACGGCAACCCCGAGCTGGTGCGCGATGGCCCAGGGATCCGTTCCCAGATCAAGCTGATGGACTCGGCGCACGCACGCCCCTCCGACAGCGCCGCGTCCACCAGCGCGGAACGCGTCTCCGGGGGGACCCGCTGGAACATTGCATCGTCCGAGACAAGCGAGTCGCCGAGCGTGTGCGCGGTAGGCAGCTGCCGCTGGAGTGCCGCGCCGGGGATCTGCGCGACTTTACTCATATGCCGCGTGCGCCCTCGACGCTGATGAGCGCTACCGGCGTCTCCGGCGCGAGCCCGTCCAGCTCGCTGCGGCCCATGGCCAGCGCCTGGTCCAGCGCCGTGACGCCGGACAAATCCACGACGCGGCGGCCCGCGATCACGAAGACATCGGGCGTGATCACGCTGTCGCCGTTGTAGATCGTCACCTCCTCCCACACGCGGCGCAACTGGTCGAGTCCATTGGCTGCGCTCGCGCCCACCACCAGCGCGTGGCTGCGCTGCACCCGGATCACGCCTTCGCGGTCGACAGCGCGCACCGGGGTGCGCCGTCGCTTGAACCAGCGGAGTCTCCGCTCTTCGACCTCGCCCTGAAACACGCGCATCTGGTCGGTCGCTGCCACCAATCTGACCGTGTCGGCTGGCAGCCCCATCGAGTCCGCAGCGATAGCGCGCGCCTGCTCTTCGGATACATCCTTCAGAAGGTCTTGCGCGCGCATTTCGGATGCGCCGGTCGCGGTGGCGCGCACGCGCTGCATTTGCGGGTCCACTTCGATCATGACCTCGACGTTTTCGGGCGCGGCGCCGAGCTTTACCACAGCGTCGAATGCTTCGCGCTTGATCCGCTGCAGATCTTCCGGGGTGGCGTTCGGGATAACCCGCTCCACCGTCTCGCGGACCAGGGCCAGCGCCACGCCGATGGAGGAGATGACCTCTGCATCCTGGGAAATCTGGAACGCGAGTCCCATACGCTCCGCGACGAACGGGATCAGCGCAGCAGCTCCGCCACCCTCGCCTACCAGCAAGGCCTGGTCGCGATCCAGAGCGTACTCCGAGAGCAGGCTGTCCACGACTGGGATCACTTTGCGCGAAGCTTGCTCGAGGATGCGGCGTGCCGTCTCCTCCACCGTAACGCCGAGCCGCTCCGCCAACGGCGCCATGGCGCGGCGCACCGCGGTCGCGTTCCCGTGCGCATGCCATGCTGGCTTGGTGTAGCCGAGCAAGTTCGCCGCACAGGTGTTGGTGATGGCGTAGCGCGTGCCACCGCGCGTGCGGATCGCGGCGTAGTCGTCGGGGTCGCCGTCCTTGGGACGAAACAGCTCCAGCTGCGGCTCCTGAATATCCTCCGGATCGGCAAACGCGGAATAGGGCAAGCCGGCGATGTGCGCGCTGCGCGGTCCGACATCGCTGATATCGTTCGCCGCGCACGCGCACCATGCTGCCGCCCGCGATGCCGATCACGCGCACGTCGAGCGAGTTGACGTAGGTGTCGTGGCCGCCGACGCGCGCGTACTTCACGGTCGGACGGCCGTTGCGGATGACGCCGATGTTGGTGCTGGTGCCGCCCACTTCGAAATAGATGCCGTCGGAGACTTTGAGATACATGAGCGCGCCGGCCACGCTGGCAGCCGGGCCCGACAGCATGGTCACGGCCGGACGGCGGCGCATCTCCCGTATGTCCATCACACCGCCGTCGCCTCGCATGATCATGAGCGGCGCCTCGATGCCCGCCTCGCGCACGCTGGCTTCGGTCATGTCCGCCGTGGCGATCATCTTGGGAAGGATGCTGGCATTGATCACCGCCGTGCGGGTGCGCGTCGTCAGGCCATACAGCTTGCTGATCTCGTGCCCGCCGGTCGCGGCCAGACCCATAGCGGCGGCGGTGCGCATCACCAACTCCTCGCCGCTTCCGTCATCTACCCCGAAGGCGCTGCTCGCCACCACCACCTCGACGCCTTCGGAGCGAAGCTGTTCCAGCATCCGACGCACGGTGTGCTCGTCCAGAACATCGGTGGTCAGAAAGCGGTGCGCGGGCCGCAGATGCCGGCCCGGCGCCAGCTCGATCTCCTTGATGCTGCTTTGGCCCTTGGCGAGCAACGCCTCCATGCGGCTCGCCATTCCGAGAATACCCACCGTGGCCACGTCGCCTTCCAGCAGCGCGTTGGTCGCTTGGGTGGTGCTGTGTGCCAAAAACACGACATCCCGTGGCTGGACGCCAGAGCGCTCGAGCACGTTGCGGAACACTTCGATCACACCCCGCGCCACGCCGCGGGCGTCAGTGTGGGTGGTCAACACCGAATGGCGCTCCACCACCTCGAGCGTTGCGTTGTCGATCAGCACCGCTTTGGTGAAGGTCCCGCCGACGTCGATCCCGATACGGTAGCTCTTGCCCCGATTCATCCCGATCCTGAGACCGTCAACTCTGGCCCAGCAACGCGTAGCAGATCGCCGAATTGATGGCCACCATGAGACAGCCGAATGGCAGAGCCGTCTTCAGGAACTGCCCGTGCGGCACCTTGGTGTAGCCGATCGTCCACAGCGTCCACGAATTGGTGGGATCGACACTGCCCTGCATGACGGTGGGCCCGAGCCACAGCGCATACAGGTAAGGCACCGGAATCTCGTGGTTCGACAGGATGATCGCCAGCAGCGCGGCACCGGTTCCCACCACCACCAGCGGGCCGCGGTAAATGCTCAGAATCCCCCCGACCAGACCGAAGAACAAGGCTGCTTGCGCGTTGTTGTGCGGGAGCACGGGCGCGAAGATGGGACGCAGTGCGCCGGCGATCTGCGGCATCTGCCCGGCCACGATGATCATCCCGCAGATGGTCCACAGCGCGGCGATCGTGGCGATATCCGGGAACGCGTCGTAGAAGGTCTTGTTGAACAAATTGAGTTGCCCCTGGAAGGTGCGATCCTTCCAAGTAAGCGCCAACGCCAGGACGATGCTCACCAGAAAGGTGGGAATGATTTCCCACTTCAACACCAGGATCATCAAGACAGGGACGAGCGGCACCAGGTAGGTGTAGTACGGGGTACGCTTGCGCGGCGGCTGTCCCGCAGCCGCGACATCCACGCTGGCCATCTTGCGCACTCCCAGGACGCGCAGATTGAAATAGATCATCAGCCAGGCGCACAGCACATACACCCCCATGCCGATCATCCAGAAGTTGAGCCAGGGCGCTTGGTACTCGATCCCGGGGAACAGCACCTTGAACTGGCTGAACAACGTAGGGTTCACGTACATTCCCGCGCCCACGCCCATGGTAAAGGCGGGGGCAGCCACGCGCGCAGGTATCCCCTGGCTCATCAAGATCGGAAGCGCCACGACACCGATCGCGATCGCTGCACCGACTCCGTACATGCCCATGAACAGGAGCGCCGTGACCAGATTGATGACGATCGCGGTGACCAGCGGGCGGTCCCCCGCCAGCTCCGCGGCCGAGCGAATCACGCTCTCCGCGATCCCGGTCTGAATCAGGACTTGCGCGAACCACGCGCCGAAGACGATGACGATGACGGCGCTCGCATACTTCACGCCGCCGTCCTGCAGCACCTTGGCCTGGACATCCTGCACGCTAATGCCCGCGATCAACGCCCAGGCGATGGCGAGCAGCAGCAGCATGATGACGGGACTCTGGCCGCGCACGATCAGCGCGACGACCACGAGGAACACGGCAAGCAGGAAGATGCCGGTTGTGTATTCCATTGCTCTTCTCCTCCCGGCCCGGCGCGTGGACGCGCCTTGTCTGACTATCGACTTCCGGTACAGCTAGCTCCGCGTCCTCAAACCACGCATGTTGCGTAAGGTATGGATCACTGCAGCGCGGACGCCTTCGCGGCGAGCGCTCGAGATCGGCGCGCGCGCTACTTCGGATTACGCTTGTCGGTGCCGCGATACAGGATCTTGTTGGCTTCCTCTGTGATGCGCCGGTGCGCTTCCACCGCCTCCGGATCGAGGTCGGCCCTGGGGACCGGCTCGGAATCGAAGTGGTGATAGTTATCCACGCCGCGCACCAGCGTCGCGCAGTCACGCGGCCCCTCGGTCTGGCGCACGTAGGTCGGGATATAGCGGACCGCGTATCCGATGCGGCGGTAGTCGGCGTTGTTCGGGTCGGAGCCATGGACCAGGCGAACGTGATGCAAGGAAAACTCGCCGGGCTGCAGCTCCACGTCCACCGCTTCGGCCTCTTCGACCTCGACCATCACCTCCTGCCCACGAGACAGCAGATTGTTCTCGGCGAACGTGTCCTGATGCGGGAGCTGGTCTTTGAGGTGCGAGCCGGGGATCACGCGCATGGCGCCGTTTTCCACGACGCTCACCGATAACGCGACCCACGCGGTGACGACGTGGG
The DNA here is from genome assembly GCA_963747025.1 of uncultured beta proteobacterium. Classification (GTDB taxonomy): domain Bacteria; phylum Pseudomonadota; class Gammaproteobacteria; order Burkholderiales; family SHXO01; genus SHXO01. The sequence goes on along the minus strand of CAVVDJ010000001.1, from coordinate 276,890 downwards.
GATGGCTCAAGCCCCAGTAAGTCGAGTCCTGATGCCAGGACACGTAGCTCGGGTCGCGCGCCTCTTTGATGAAGAAACTGCTGCTCCACGCCAGCAGGTTCGGCCCCAGGATGTCTTCCACCGCGTCCAGGATCGCCGGATGGCGAATGAGCTCGTTCGCCCAGGTAAACAGGAGGTGCGGTTTGCTGCGCAGCGTGCCGCGCATGGGCCCGCCGAGCGTCGCTTCGGACTGCTCCAGCCTGCGCCGGTAACCCAGAGCCTCGTCGGCGGAAAGGGCCCTCAGCGGAAAGTGATAGCCGTTGCGTGCGAAGGCGTCGACCTGAGCCAGCGTGAGCTGCTTGGTCTTGCGCTGCGTCGAGGCAGCGATCGCGGTGACAGATTCGGTCATAGGTCTGATTTCCCGATGCTCATCATACTTCCATAACAAGCGGAAGGCGGGACGGGAAACGCCCCCGTCCCGCCCCCCGCGCATTTCTCGTCGCTCAGGGTAGTTGATAACCCTTCTTACCGACTCGAATCTTGTACAGGCTCTTGCCCGACGTCAGATACAGCAGGTTGGAATCAGCGCCTCGCCCGAAGCCGACGTTGGTGGGCAGCTCCTTCCCGGTGGAAATATAGGCAATCTCCTTGCCGGTGGGGCTCAGCGCCTGGATCCCAGGCCGCCACTCGCAACGCGACGCCAACCAGATGTTGCCCTCGGTGTCGGCCACCATGCCGTCCGGGCCGCTGCACGGCTTCTCCTGTCTGGTGTAGTCGATCAGAACGCGGCGGTTGCTGGCCTTGCCATCGGGAGACAGATCGTAAGCCTGCAGCTGATGAGCGCCTTGGAGCGTCTTCTCGCCTTCCTGCAGGTTCTGGAACTCGAACCAGCCGTTGTCGTTTCCGATCACATACAGCGTCTTCTGATCCGGCGACACGAGCACGCCGTTGCATTTGCCGCAATCGGTCACCACTCGCTGCACGGAACCGTCGGGATCGAGACGGTAGACCGCAAAACCGTCCTGAAAGATCGGCTCATGGCCGAGGTAACGCGGATCGCTGAAGTAGATGCGTCCCTTCTCGTCGATGCTGACGTCGTTGAGCGCGTTGTAGGGCCGCCCGTTGTAAAGACCGCTGAGGATGTAGGTCTTGCCGGTCTTCATGTCGGTCTTGATCAGCATACGACCGCCGTAGTCGGCGCCCAGCGCCGCGATCATGTTGCCGTCGCGGTCGAACTTGATCCCGTTCGACATACCACTCGGACTGCGGAAAATGGTGGTCTGACCGGTCTGTGGGTTGTACTTCCAGATGTTGCCGGCCTGCGGGTATTTTCCGGACGGGTCCTTGCAGAACTTGGTGAAGGTGATGTCGCTGAAGTAGATCATCCCGTCGTGGCCTGCCGCCACGCCCTCCGTCAGCATGCAGCCGCCGTCGAAGATGCGTTCGAGCTTTGCGCCCGCGGGAACGAAGGCGGGATCGCCGACTGGCGCAGGGAATCCCGGATCATCCGCGAACGCGGTTGCGACCAATCCCGCGGCGAGGCCCAGGGCCACCGCGATGCGTTTGAAACCGTGCGTCATGCTCATGTCTCCTCCTGTGAATTATCGACTTTGTGGCAGACAACTTCTATGACGGGCGTGAGCGCCTTGTGCCTGCGCCGTCCGCCTCGACAGCCCGACCGCCGATCGGCGGCACGGGTTGCCCTTCCCCCTTTGTTAGGTGCGATGCGGCCGGCACCGGAGCATTCGGAGCGCGCGAGCCAAGATCGATGCTTTGCCGGCTCGCGCTGCGCGGGTTATCCTTTGCGGCTTATTTTTATACGTAAAATCGATTTTCAACTATAAAAACCCCACATTGCCTTGTCAACTCGTAATACGTCAACGGGGAAGAGGATCCACTACGCCGCACCGGCTCTCGAAAAGGGGCTGGACGTACTCGAGCTGCTCGCTGCAGAGCCGCATACTTTGACGTTGCAGGACATCGCGCAGCGCCTTGACCGCACGCCTAACGAGCTCTACCGCATGCTCGACGTGCTCGTGCGCCGGCGCTATCTGGCGCGGGGGCCGGACTCCAGCTATGTCCTGACGCTGAGGCTGTTCGAGCTGGCGCAGCGGCACCCGCCGGTGGACCGGCTGCTCGATGCTGCGCTGCCACGCATGCAGGCGTTGGCGCGTCAGACCGGGCAGTCCAATCACCTCTGCGTCCACCATGATGCCCGCTTGGTGGTGCTGGCTCGAGCCGAGCCGCCCGAGCCGATGAGCGCCCTGGTGCGTCAGGGTGCACATTTCGCATTCCACGACGACCGGGTTTCGGCGCGGGTTATTACCGCGTTCCAGAACAGCGAGCGCCGTACGAGTTTGCTCGAGGAACTGCTGGACGGCACCCGCGTTTCGCAGGTGCGGCGCCGGCGGTTGGATGAGCGACTCGACGCGATTCGCTCGCGCGGCTACGACTCGGGACCAAGCGATACTTTGAGCGGCGTGGTCGACATCTGCTTCCCTATCTTCGACCAATTCGGGGTGGTGGCGGCTTTGACCGTCGTGTACCTGAGGCAGCGTGACGCGCGCGTCACGATAACGGCGGCACGAGGAATTTTGCAGCAGGCGGCAGCGACGATCTCACGCTCGCTCGGTTGGTCGCGGCGCGGGTAAACTGTACTGAGAGCCGTGCTGAACTAGCCCTGAGCGGCGTCGCGACTCGCCGCGTGTGACGCAATGAATTACTGCTTGGCGGATGTCACTTCGACGCGTTCGAAGTAGCGTCGCTGCGTCGAGGTCTGCATCTCGTAGATGGAACCTGGATTCAATGCCGGGGGGAAGGGCATGCGCATCGGGACCTTCTCCACCCTGGGCTCGATGGTGGGCTCGCCGCACAGCATACGGCTGTCAAACTCGTCGAGAGTAGAGAAGTTGACCAAAGGCCAGGCATCGGCCGCCCCGCATTCGTACAGCAGCAGCTGGCGCGGCTTGTCGGAGGTGTTCTGGGCCGACCCGTGCACCAAGCGCACGTGGTGGAAAGAAGCCGTGCCGGCTCGGCCGGTGACCGCCACCGCTTTGTCGTAGGGCAGTTTGATCGCCGCAGGGTCCATGGCCCCGCAGAAGCGTCCTTCGGCGTGATGGTCATAAACCGGTCCCTTGTGAGTCCCCGGCAGCACCATCATGGCTCCGTTCTCCAGCTGCTACGTCGTCGAGCATGACGCCGATGGCCAACAGATCGTCGTTGGTATGTGGATAGAAGGCCCAATCCTGATGCCACTCCACGGGCGAGCCGTATTTCGGGTCCTTCATGTTCAGCTTGGACCCGTGCAAGCGAACATTGGGGCCAAGGAGGCGGGTGCACACCTCAAGAAGCGCGGGGCTCTTCGCAAACTCCCAGAAGACCGGATGCACGACGTGAGGCTTCTTGATGCGCCGGACCCGCGGAGCCTGTGGCGTATGTGATGGCTCAAGGTCGTAGACGTCGTTGTGTTGCGCAACGCCCTTGGCCTTGGCAATGAGGTCGGCGATGACCGCTTTCATTCGCGCCCGCGTCGAGGCGTCCAACACGTTCTCGACCAGCAGGTAGCCGTTTTCTCGATAGAAGGCAACATCCCGATCCGAAATCACTCGTTTTCCTTTAAGTCCGTTTTGATCCGCTCGGCGGCGGCGCCAATCAACCTAAGACCGAGTTGCCTGGGCGGCGGGCCCCTTGCACGCTTCGGCAACCGGATTAACGACACCTTCGTTTGCCGCCTGTAGGTCAGGTCCTAACCTTACGGCGCCCCACCCAAATGTGTCAACGGCAGCTCGGCGAAGGCCGAACGCCTCCCTGACGCCACGCAGGCTTGCATGGCGCTTACGTTTGTGGTGTGATGTTTGCCCCGCTTGGTAGGAATGGCTCAGGTGCACGTTAGATTGCGCCGGGTCCTAACCTCCGCGCGGCACAAAAAAGTAGTCCTCAAACATCTTTTGGGAAGGAGATTGTCATGAGACTAAATGCGATCGCGGTCGCAGTTGCGGCCGCGTGCCTATGGCGTTGGATCCGGCAGCAGCGCAGACGCTGAAGGGCCCGGTGGACGATTCACCGATCACCGAGAACTGGTTCCCCGACCAAGTGGGGCGCGGACGACAAGGCGGGCAGCGCCAACCACACCAAGAATCCGGACAACATCAAGCGCGCCTTGAGCACCGTCAAGCAGTACAAGTCGATCACCATCGGCAAGTTCTATCACCGCGAGGCACCCGCCTTCGGAGCACGCAGCTGGCAGATGACGCATCCCCGGCACGCCGACCGGCGGCCCGTTCGGCAAGAACGCGCTGATCTATCACGACGAGCTGGTCACCACCGAGATCGGCCAGATCCAGACGCAGTTCGACGGTCCCGGCCACATCGGCGTCAACACCTCCAAGGGTCCGATGATGTACAACGGCCGCATCACCTGGGATTCCTATGAGCGCGGCGCAGGCGGCCGCGTGCTGGGCATGGGTCCGCTGGGCGTCGAGTGCGTCGCTGAGTTCGGCTTCGTCTGCCGCCTGGTCGTGCTGGACGCCGTGGCCTACAAGAAGTCCAAGGGCCAGATCCCGGCCAGCGCCGAGATGCTGCCGATCCCGAAGGATCCCAAGAGCCCCGGCATCGTGACCGCCGAGGACATGCAAGGGCATGGTCAAGGCCATGGGCATCGCTGAGATCGGCCCCGGCGACTGCGTGGCGCTGCACACCGGTCAGGGCAATTCCTGGGGCAACGGCCGCTACAAGTCGCTGACCTCCGAGCAGCGTGCTGCCGCCCGCGCCCTCTTTGCGCAAGGCGAACCCGGCTTCGGCATCAGCGCCTGCGAGTACATGGCATCACGCGACATCGCCCTGCAGATGGGTGACACCTCGGCCAACGACGCGCAGCCCTTCGGCGAGCAAGGCGACGGTTACGCCGTGCCCTGCCACACCCAGATGCAGCCCCGCCGCGGCATCTGGAACCTGGAAAACGTGGATACCGAGTCGCTGGTCAAGGCCGGCATCAAGGAAGGCGCGTTCGTCTGGGCGCCGCTGCGCATCATCGGCGCCACCGGCTCGCCCGGCAACCCGGTCGTGCTGTACTAACAACTAGAACGAAGAGTTACACCCCTCGAGGGCGGCGACGCGAGTCGCCGCCCTTTTTGTTCGGCGTTCGCCTTCTCGCTGTTACTCGAACACCGCCTCCACCTTGCCGAGACGCTCGATTTCCATCACCACGCGATCGCCAGGCTGCAACCATTTCGTTTCCACGACGCTCCCGGTAAACACGAACTCGCCCGCGCGCAAGTATCTGCCGCGGCGCGCCAGCGAGTTGGCCAGCCAGGCCAGCGCCTCGAATGGATGGCCCATGACGTCAGCACCGCGCCCGCGCCCAACCTCGACGCCGTTGATCCAGGTCACGCCGCTCAGCGATGCGAGATCCAGCGAGCGCCAGCCGACGACCGGCTCACCCAGCACGCATCCAGCGTCGAAGAAGTCGTCCGCGATGAGCGTAGGCGTGTCCATAGCTCTTGTAGTCCACGTAGCGATCGTCGACGATCTCCATCCCCGCCATGACCTCGCCGACTGCCGCGGCGACGGCGTCGCGGTCGAAGGGCGCCTGGCTGCAGCGGGAGATCTGCGGCGAGGCGTACCACCATCTCGCACTCGACGCCGGGCCGCACGTAGTCGGCGTGCCGTATGGTCGCGGGAGTCTTGTGCACTTGGCTTGCGAACACGCCGCCGGCACAGGGGTTGGAAATGCGCAGGAACTCCTGCATCACCTTGGTCGTGCATCCGATCTTGTGGCCCGCGACGCAACCCAGGCCAGCAGCCGTCAGCAACGAGTGCAGTTGGTCCTGGACCGCATAGCCCCCGGCCTCATCCGGCGGGCGGACTGAGGCTTCGAGTTGCGCCAGCCGGCGCCGTGACAGCCGGTGATCGCAGATGATGCGGGCAGCGCCCTGGGAGCTCTCGCTCATGGCTAGTCCTCATGCAAACGTCGCGGCAACGTTGCGCCCTCCTGGCCGGCGATCTATACAGCGAGCCAGATGATGCTAGAGACGAAAACGGCGAGCACGACGGCTATCGTGACCCCGATACCTACCTGCTGGCGAACGGCGTCCGGGCTGATGGTGAGCAGTCGGTCCGCCTGGAGCAGCGCCCAGACCATTGCCATCAAGCCCACTGCGGCCGGTATCGCGGCCTGCCAGCCGAGGCGCCGCCCGAGGAAGTAGACGAACAGATAGTAGGCGCCGAAAAACAGCGCCCAGATGGTCATTCGGGTCATCGCCCGCACAGCCGCCGAGCCGCGGCGGTGGCCGGCTTCGCTTGCAGTCTGCCGCGCGTCACGGTAGATGGCGCGCACACCGATACCGACGAAATACGCCAAACCGATGCCGAACAGGCCGAGCACACCGATCACCAGCCAAACAAACCAACCTGAGTCGAACATTGAGGCGAGGGTCGCGCGTTGGGAGCAGTTGCGGTGGAGGCTGCATTTTACCCGACGCGCACTCGCCTTACGCCCGGCTCCCGTGCATGCTGCATAGCGGCGAGAGGTCGCGGCGCCGATCTGTACGCCGATACTCGCTTGACACTCTTATCAGCTGTTCAACATAATCGACCGCCTGTTCGGAGCGCCCATTCCCGAGTGGTTTCGCCGGGGCGCACAAATCGACAACGAAAAACTCACAAAGGAGGAGCCATCATGGGAAATTCCTTCCCTTCATTCGGCGCCCGAGCCTGAACCAAGGCTCTTTCCTGGCGCTCCTCGCGATTGCAACGCTGGTCTGGAGCGGCGGCGCAGCGGCGCAGAGCGCTGCCCAGAGGGCGGTCGACGCCGCCAAGAAGATCTGCGCGGGCAAGACCATCACCATCGTCTGGGAAGCCGGGTTGCAGTCCGAAGACCCGAAGAACTTTTCCGGTCCCAAGTGGGAGGAGCTCACCGGCTGCAAGGTGAAGGTGATCGAGGTGCCCACCGACCAGATGTTCACCAAGATCATGCAGGAGTATCGCGCGGGCACCGGCGCGTATGACGCGCTCAACGTGATCCCGGCCTGGATGCCCGACCTCGCCCAGGGGGGAGCTCTCGAGGTGCTCGATCCCTACGTCGACAAGTACGGCTTCCGCGCCGAGCTGCAGAAGATCGCGGCGACCTACCGCGACAACCAGATGACGGTCAACGGCAAGATCTACGGTTTCCCCGACGACGGCGATGTCTTTCTGATGTACTACCGGAAGGACATCTTCGCCCGCCCCCACCTGCAGCAGGAGTTCAAGGCCAGGAACGGTTACGATCTCGCGCCGCCGAAGACCTGGAAGCAGTTCGACCAGATCGGCAGCTTTCTCACCGAGAAGCTGAAGGGCGAGGGTATTTACGGCGCCTCGTTCTTCGAGCAACCGCCCTACACCATGTTCATGTTCGAGGAGCGCTTCCGCGTCGAAGGCGGCCGGTTCTTCGATCCCAACACCATGGAGGCGACGGTCAACAGCCCGGTCGGCGTGCGGGTCTTCACCGAGATGCGCAACGAGAATAAGTTCATGCCGCCGGGCGTGGAGAAGTTCGGGTTCGTGGAGAACCTCGCCGTGTTCCTCAAGGGCGAGAGCGCCATGACCATATCCTGGCCGCCCTACGGCCGGTTCTCGGCCGGGTACCTGGCCAACGAGAAGAAGCTGGACTGGGTGCCGAAGTCCACGGTCGCAGGCAAGGTCGGCTACGCGCTGCCGCCGGGCGGACACCCCGAGCTCGCCGCTGGCTTTGCCTTGTCGGTGGCCTCGACCAGCAAGCAGAAGGAGCAGGCCTACCTGTTTATCCAATGGCTGAACAGCGAGGACATCTCCAACCTGCGCGTCCAGCTGCCGTACGCGCTGCGCGACCCGTTCCGCGACTCGCACTACGTGAACAAGGACTATCTCGCCAAATGGCCGGACGCGAAGTTCTACCTGGCGGCGCTCCAGGAAGCGTCCAAGACCGGCTTGCTCGACCTGTCGCTGATACAGACGGACAAGTACGAGGAAGCTCTGCGCCAGGGCATCAGCCGTTTATGGGCCGGCGAAGATCCGCAGGAAATCCTGAACGGCGTTGCCAAGCAGTGGAACGAGATCACGCAGCAAGTGGGCCTCGAGAAACAAAGAACGGTATACGGCGCCTGGGCCGCCAAATCCGGGGCGTACCCGAAGAAATAGTCGCGTAGCCGGTCCGGGGTCGCATCTCCGGACCGGCAGCGTCGCCGCGCACGGCGGCGCAAGCTGAATTTGGATCGGGAGGGGAGCGCCGCAAGTTCGAGCGCTCCTGTCTTTTGGGCCCCTCAACAACGAACACTACCGTGGCTCGAGCCACCACTCCCCGGCAAGCGGATTTCGCCGACCGCAACTTCAAGTACTTCCTCGTCGGCCCGTCGATCTTCGTCCTGCTGGTCATCGGGATCTTCCCGCTCGTCTATCTGCTCGTGGTGAGCTTCCAGGGCATCACGATGACGGACACCGACACCGGTTTTGTCGGTTTGCGCAACTACGCCCATCTGTTCCATGACAAGCGGCTTTGGGAAGCGCTGCTGCATACCGTGATCTTCACCGCCATCGCGCTGCCGCTCGAGCTCGTGCTCGGCCTGGCCATGGCGCAGTTATTTGTGGATCGTTTGCCCGGGCGGGCGGTCTTCATCGCCCTGCTCGTCCTTCCGGTTGTGGTCTCGCCGATCGTGTCCGGGTCCACCTGGTCGCTCCTGTTCGACAACCGTTTCGGGCCGATCAATCAGATCATCGGCTGGTTTGCCGGGCGCGAGGTGACGCTGCTGTGGACCATCAACCCCAGCCTGGTGTACCCGGCCATCTTCGCGGCCGAGGTTTGGCAATGGACGCCGTTCATGTTCCTCCTGCTGTTGGCAGCGCTGGCAAACGTGGACAAGTCTCAGTTGGAAGCTGCCGCCATCGACGGGGCAAGCTGGTGGCGCACCTTCTTCCGCATCGTACTTCCTGCGATCTGGCCGGTGATGGCGGTGGCGATCCTGATCCGCGGCTTGGACCTGTTCCGGCTGTTCGACATCATCTGGGCGCTCACCAGAGGCGGCCCCGGCACCATGACCGAGACGCTGTCGATCTTCACCTACATCAAGGGGTTCCAGCAATTCGAGACCAGCTACACCGCAGCAGTGGCGTTGCTGATCATCGTGCTGCTGTCTGTGATCGTGTTCGCCGCGCTGAAGCGGGTCCAATTGGCGCGATGAGCGGGATCAGTAGCCTGCACGGACGTCGCCGTATCCGCCTGAGCCTGCGGTTCGGCGCGGCATTGGCGATCACGCTGTTCTTCCTGTTCCCGATCTATTGGCTGTTCATGATCTCGTTCAAGACGCCGGACGAGATTTTCTCCTACCCGCCAAAGTGGTATCCGGGTCAGCTTCAGCTCGGCAACTATGCCGTGCTGTTCAAGGACGGGGATGCCAACAGCGTGTGGCATAGCCTGGTCGTCGCCGGCGGAAGTACGCTGATCGCGATGTTCCTGGGCACGATCTGCGCCTACAGCCTGGCGCGCTTCAGGACCGGCGGGGAGCACCTGGCCAACTGGATCATCTCGCAGCGCATGGTCCCGCCCATCGCCGTGGTATTCCCGATCTTTCTGCTGTACGTGTGGCTCGGCTGGGTCGATACCTACGTCGGCGTCATCCTGCTGTACACCGCCTTCAATCTCCCCTATGTGATCTGGATGATGCGCGGATACATTTTGGACATCCCGCTTGCGCTGGAAGAGTCAGCGCTGGTCGACGGCTGCACGCGCTGGCAGGTGATCTGGAGAGTCGTGTTCCCCATGTCGCGCGCGGGCTTGTTCGCGACCGCGATCTTCACCTTCGTGTTCGCCTGGAACGAGTTCCTGTTCGCCCTGGTGCTCACCCGCACCGAGGTCGTGACGTACACGGTACAGGTCACCTTCTATTTCGGCGGACAGTCCAATTTCTGGGCCAAGATCTCGGCCATGTCGGTGCTCGGCACGCTGCCGATCTTCATCGTCGTGGCGTTCATGCAGCGCTATCTGGTGCGAGGGATATCGCTGGGCGCGGTAAAAGGATAGCGATGGCCGATCTCAAGATCACCGGGCTGCACAAGTACTACGGCTCCGTCCACGCCGTGAAGGGCGTCGACCTCGAGATTCCCGCCGGCGAGTTCACCGTGCTGGTCGGCCAGTCGGGCTGCGGCAAGAGCACGCTGCTGCGCACCATCGCCGGACTGGAGGACGCCGACCAGGGCAACATCGAGATCGGCGGTCAGCTGATGAACCACGTCCTGCCGCGCGACCGCGACATCGCCATGGTGTTCCAGAACTATGCGCTGTATCCCTACATGACCGTGTTCGAGAACATCGCCTTCGGGCTGCGTGCGCGCAAGACGCCCGCGGCGGAGATCGAACCAAAAGTGCGGCGCGCTGCGCAGATGCTGGCCATCGAGCCGCTGCTGCAGCGCTACCCGCGACAGCTCTCCGGCGGTCAGCTGCAGCGCGTGGCCATCGGCCGCGCCGTCGTGCGCAACGCCCGCATGTATCTGTTCGACGAACCGCTGTCCAACCTCGATGCCCAGCTGCGCGACGAGATGCGCGGGGAGATCAAGCGCCTGCATCAGGAGTTGGGCAAGACCATGATCTACGTCACACACGATCAGATCGAGGCCATGACCATGGCCGACCGCATCGTGCTGCTGCGCGACGGCAAGATCGAGCAAGCCGGCGCGCCCTTGGATCTCTACGAACGTCCGGCCACCCGCTATGTCGCCGGCTTCCTCGGGTCGCCGGCGATGAACTTCGTGCCAGCGCAGTTGCAGGACAGCGGCGCTCTCGCGGTGCAGCTGGCGGATGGGAGCCAGCTGGCGTTGCCGGTGAGTCGGCAAGCGCAAGTTGGCGGCCGGCGCGGTCAGCCGATCACGCTCGGAGTGCGCCCCGAGCACATCACCCGCGCTCAGCGGGAACTGCGTCCGGGTCTCGTCCGCCGCACTGCCCTGATCGAGCTGGTGCAGCCGACCGGCTCGCGGACTTATGCCACGTTTCGGCTGGGCGGCGCCGAAGTGGTCGCGGAGCTGCAAGCGCACGACGTGTCGCAGCCGGGAGAAACGATCGAGCTGGCGATCGACATGAACCGTGTCGTGCTGATCGATCCAGCCTCCGAGCAGGTCGTGTCGTAGAAGTGCCGTGATGCGTGAGAGGCCGTGGTTCGTGAGATGCCGTGACTCGTGACAAGACGCTGCGAAGCAGCTTCTTGCGGTGGAGGCTAACTTCGCAGTGTGAAGTTAAGCGCATAGCGCGGCTGAAACCATTCGTGACTAGCAAGGACCCAATGCGATGACAACACCAAACCGTCCCGCCCGATCATCCTGTCGCGGCACCGAGCAGCCCGATGTAGTGGGACGGACCTTGACGGCCGGGCCCTTGTCCGTCGAGCTCGACAACGGCCAGCTGCGCTATCTCAAGCTCGACGGCATCGAGGTGCTGCGCGCGGTCGCGTTTCTGGTGCGCGACGAGAACTGGGGCACCTACGTGCCCAGCATCAGCAATCTGAAGGTCGAGCAACGCCCCGATGGGTTCTCGGTCTCCTACCGAGCCGTGTGCAGCAAGGGGAGTCAGGAGATCGCCTTCGAGGCGAGTATCGAGGGCCGCGCCGACGGATCCCTGGAGTTCACTGGCAGCGCCACTCCGAAGACCGATTTCCTCACGGCGCGCACCGGATTCGTCGTGCTGCATCCGCTCAAAGGAGTGGTCGGCAAGGAAGTCGAAGTCGAGCATGTCGACGGCACGATTGCGAAATCCAAGTTCCCCGAGCACGTGAACCCGGTCCAGCCATTCCTGCACATCCGCGCGCTCACCCACGCGGTTATGCCTGGCGTCAAAGCGACAGTCCGCTTTGAAGGCGACACCTGGGAGATGGAGGACCATCGCAACTGGACCGACGCCTCGTTCAAGACCTATGTGCGGCCGCTGGCGCTGCCCTGGCCGTACACGCTGAAGGCGGGCGAGACGATCACGCAGGCGGTCAAGGTATCGTTGAGCGGCAAGACACCCGACGCCGGCGCAAGCGCCGCCAAGGGCGTGGCAATCGAGCTCGGCGCTGCCACGCGCGCGAACATGCCGCCCATCGGGCTCGGGATGCCGGCCGAAGAGATCGAGTACGCCGTCATGCATCTCGACCTCTTGAAGCTCGCCGCGCCCCGCTTCCTGCAATGCCAGTTCGATCCGCGCGCGCGCCACGGCCTCAAGGAGTTGTACGGCTACCGCGTACTGTGCGAGCAGACCGGCGCGCAATGCGTGTTGGAAATCGTCGTCGAGAGCTTGAACGACTACGCCGATGAGCTCGCGCGGCTCGCGAGCATGGTGAAGCAGTCGGGCTTGAACTTGGCAGCAATTGCGGTGTGCCCAGTGGGCGATCTCAAAGTCGGTGCTTCCCGGCGGTCCACGCCCGCCGGCACCAGCATTGGACGCCTTGTACGCCGCCGCTCGCGCCGCTTTCCCGGGGGTGCGCCTGGGCGGAGGCATGTTCTCCTTCTTCACCGAGCTCAACCGCAAACATCCGCCAGCGGATGATCTCGACTTCGTGATGAACACCACCTGCCCGATCGTGCACGCCGCCGACGATCGCTCGGTGATGGAAACGCTCGAGGCGCTTCCTTACCAAGTGGCCACGACGCGTTCGTTCATGGGCAGCACAGCCTTACCGCATCGGACCGAGCAGCATCGGCTGTCGTGACAATCCGCACGGCAAGACGTTTACCCCCAATCCGGACAACGAGCGCGTCTGCCTCGCCAGGATGGACCCACGCCAGCGTGGCCTGTTCGGCGCTTCCTGGACCCTCGGCTACATCGCCACCTTCGCGCGTACCGACGTCGAGTCCGTCGCCGTGGGCGCGCCGACCGGTCCGCTGGGCATCATCTACCGCAAGACCGACTATCCGCAGCCGTACTATGACCAGATCTACAGGTCCGGCGGTCTATCCTGTCTACCACGTCGTCAGCGGGCTCACGCGCGGCGCGGGGCGCCAGCTCGTGTACGCCGAATCGTCCGACACGGCCAGAGTGCAGTGCCTGGCGTACCGCGGCGAGGGAGGCACCACGTTGTGGGTCGCCAACCTCACGGCCCAGGACCAGGCGATCGCAATCCACGGTGCCAAAGGTGCGGTGTACGGGACCACGCTGGATGAGCAGAGCTTCGTCAGAGCGACCACAGATCCGAGAGCCTTCCAGGCCGCATACAGCCCGGTCAAGGATCCGGCCAAGCTCAGGCTGAAAGCGTACGCGGTGGCGATATTGTCGATCAATGACTGAAAGCCGTGGTTCGTGATACGTGGTTCGTGTTTCGTGCTAAACAGCTAGGTTTCCGCTAAATACGAGCCACGAGCCACGAGCCACGAGCCACGAGCCACGAGCCACGAGCCACGAGCCACGAGCCACGAGCCACGAGCCACGAGCCACGGCCACGATCACTATCGATGGTCATCGCCAACATCGAAGACCTGCGCCGGCTGGCGCGTCGCCGGTTGCCGCGCGCGCTGTTCGACTTCGTCGACGGAGGCGCCCAGGACGAAGTCACGCTGCGCGCCAATCAGAGCGATTTCCAGAAGCTAGCCCTGCTCCCGCGCGTGTTGATCGACGTATCCGGGCGTGATCAGTCGGTCACCGTGCTCGGCCAGAAGCTGGAGCAACCGCTGATTCTCGCGCCAACCGGAGGGCCCGGCATGCTCTGGCCGCATGGAGCCGCTCGCGGCTGCGCGGGCAGCGGACAAGGCCGGCGTGGGATTCTGCCTGAGCACCATGTCCACCTCGACGATCGAAGACGTGTCGAAGGAGGTACGCAAGCCAATCTGGTTCCAGCTGTACGTGATGCGTGACCGCGGCCTCGCCAAATCGATGATCGAGCGCGCCAAAACAGCGGGCTGCGCGGTGCTCGTGCTCACCGTGGACCTCGCGCTTCAGGGTCAGCGCGACCGCGACGTGCACAACGGGCTGACGATCCCGCCGAAGCTGCGCTGGTCCACGTTGATGGATTTCGCGCTGCACCCGGGCTGGGTATGGCGTTTCTTCACCGGGCCGAAAGTCACGCTCGCCAACTTCGTAGGCACCGGCCACGGCGACGACATGTTCACGATCGCCGAATTCGTGAACGCGCAGTTCGACCAGTCGGTGACCTGGAAGGACATCGAGTGGGCCAAGTCGCTCTGGGGCGGTCCGCTTGCACTCAAAGGAATACTCAACCCCGAAGACGCAAGGCGCGGCCGCGAACCATGGCGTGGACGCGGTGATCGTGTCCAACCACGGCGGCCGCCAGCTGGACGGGGCGCGCTCCGCGATCTCCGCGCTGCCCGATGTTGTAGACGCGGTGGACGGCAGGATGGAAGTGATCTTGGACGGCGGCGTGCGTCGCGGCACCGACGTGATCAAGGCATTAGCGCTGGGAGCCAGAGCCTGCATGATCGGCCGCCCGTTCTTGTACGGGCTGGCGTCCATGGGCGGTGCCGGCGTCAGCCGGCGCTGGAGATCCTGCGCAATGAGCTGGACGTCGGACTCGCACTGATCGGCCGCGCCAGCGTGCGCGACCTCGACCGTTCGGCGCTCGCCCGGACACCGCATTGAGACCGGGCTGGGCGTCGCGCGACTGAATCCGACGACCAGGCCTAGCCGCTGCGATTAGAATGAGCGGAGCTGGTTGCCGGCAGGCGGCAGGGGCGCCCCGGATGAGCACCAGCACTGGGAAGCAAAAAAGGGAACGTGGGCGTCGATCGATTCCAACACGTGAGCCGCTGGGATCACGCGTTCGGTCCTCAGGAGCAGACGGACCTGCTGGACCGGCTCGAGAGCGGCCAGGTCCTGCTGTTCGAGGGACTGCGCTTTGCGATGACGGACGCAGAGCGGGTGTTGCTTGCGCCAACGGTCTCGGATGGCCGCTCCAAGAATATCGCGGTAGACCCTGCGAGCGGCAAGGTGTCCGGGACTGCACTGGAAGGCGTGGACCTGGAGTTACTACGGCAGATGGTGCTGCGTTTTTCTGTCCAGTCGCGCGGCTTCCTGGAGCGACCTGCTGCCGCGCTACGGCGAGCGGCTCGAGACGCGGTTGGCGAGTTACAGACCGGTCGCGGTCGTGGGACGGGAAACTTCGCGCCGGAAGGACGACGCGCGGCTGCACGTGGATGCGTTTGCTTCCCGTCCCAACCAAGGGCGCAGGATCTTGAGGGTGTTCTGCAACGTAAACCCCGAGGGACAGCCGCGCGAGTGGCTGCTGGGCGAAAGCTTCGAGCGCTACGCGCGGTACTTCATGCAACGTGTGCGCAGACAGCTCCCGTTCGAAGCCTCGGCCTTGCAGGCGCTCGGTGTGACGAAATCGCTTCGTACCGCCTACGATCACCTGATGCTGGGGCTGCATGATCGCGGCAAACTGGATGAGGACTATCAGCGCGATGCGTGGCGCGAACCGTTCGACTTCCCCGCCGGCTCCACTTGGGTGTGCTTCACCGATCAGGTCCTGCACGCTGCGCTGGGGGGCCAGTATATGTTGGAGCAAACATTCATGCTCCCGGTCTCGGCGATGCTGCACCCAGAGCGCTCGCCGCTGCGCGTGCTGGAACGGTTGTCCGGTCGTCGCTTGGTGGCGGCCGCCTGAGACGCAATCCCCAATACGGCGCGTCCGGCATTGTAAGGGCGTGCGCGTTGCCGCGGGATCAACTACTTCATACACGACTACAAAGGAGACCGACGCATGACACGCCCAGCGATCAATCCCGGCAAAGTCGACTGGTCGGGAGAGAATCCCGGCATGTACCTGAAGCAGACCGCGGACGGGCCGTTCGTCACGCTGATCAGCTTCTTCCGCGTAGTGCTGTCGCCGCACGGAAAGGGACACGCCGCGTTCCTGCTGCTCGACCCGCAAAGCACCGGCAAGGATCCGGCGCGGCCCAACGTCTGCCTCACCGACAACGAGCCGCTGGCGGCCTATCTGCGCGACGGCTTCGTCGCCCATTTCGGCGCTTTCAAAGGCGTGGCCGGGCTCTCCAACTGCCGCATGCATCCCGGTTGGGACTTCATGGCCGCTGGTGACGGTCGCACTACGCATACGGAATGGTTCCGCAGCACGCTAGGTCAAGTCAGCCTTACCTGGGACGCGCTGGGCGCCCCATTCATCGTGGAGCTGCCCAAGGAGAAGTCGGCAACCGGCAAGCACGAAATGTTTTCGCTGTTCGTTGAATCACCGAGCGTCACGAGCGACGATCAACGGCAAGGCAGTCGCTGGGCGAGCGTTCCCGCGCGAGTTCGCAGGCAAGAAAGGACAGCAGCACCGCGTTTCTCGCGTTCTCGGAGACCTGGGTCAGCGTCGGCTGACTTTCAGCGCCTCCTCCGCAATGCTCCGGGACGCCGTTCAGCCCGGCTTGCGCCCGACGCACGAGACCCATGCCTGCGCGAACATGCCGACCGGACGCATTGCCCAGGCACGGATCGCGTCCGCGTGCGCACGCTGTCCGCCGTGCTCGAGCTGCACGGCAATGGCACCTGCGATGTCGGAGAGGTCATCGTAGTTCTGGTAGCGCGCCTGCGCCTTTGTGTCGATATAACCGGCCTCCAGCATCAGCCCCAACAGCTTGCGCCCGACGAGGGTATCGCCCCCGTTTCGGTTCTGGATGTCGTTGTGCGCGCGTAGCGCCGCATAGATTTCCTCGGTCGGCGGCGAACAGAGAAAGCCTCCCCAGTCTGGGGCGCACACACCCGTCACGCCCCCGGGTCGCAGTACGCGCTGGAATTCCCGCAGAGCCTTTCACCGGCTGACTGAGATGCTCCAGCAGCGCATGCGAGAAGACCGCGTCGAAGCTGCCGTCCGCGAACGGGAGCGCGTAGGCGTTACCCGTCCGAAAGCTAACGTTGGTCGCTTCCCGCGCGGCCGCATTCGCCGTGGCGAGCCGGACCTGCGATTCGTCCATATCCACGCCGACTACACTGCCATGCCAACCCGAGCGGCGATGCCCGAACGTGATGCTGCCCGGCCCGCACCCGCAGTCCAGCACCCTCATGCCGGGGTGCAGGTAAGGGATGAAGAACGCGCCGTGAGACTCGAGCGTGCGGCGCGAGACGAAATCGAGCGCGGTGTCCGAATATCCCAGAGTGTAGGTTTCCCCCATATCCATCTCCGTCTGCGAATTCTCATCCAATTGCGACATGCCGCTCTCTGCGCTGCCCGCATCACGTGGCCTCGGCCGCGAAGCCGATCTTGTTGTGACTGCCGTCGCAGTAGGACGTGTTCTGACGTCACAGCAACGACACAGCGGCGCGGTTTGGGTGCGCAGAATTGTGCGGCCGGTTCCGGTGACCACCTTTTCGGGATGAATCCACCCGCCGGGTGCATTCGGCACGAAAACGTCCGGCCGCCCTAGCACGCAGTTGCGCGAGTGAATGCATTTCGTGTATCGAAGCGGACCGCGATGCGTTCGCTGCGGTATTCCTGAGCCTTCCCGCTCATACAGGCCCTCCCCTGGAGTGTCAACGCGGGCTCGCATGCCCACTTGGCATGATAGCGCCACTCGACTTTGTTACCCGTCACTCTACCGGTAAGCCAACCGCCGACTCCAGCAGGCGACGGGCGATCGCCCAACTCGGCCGGCTTCGCTCTGCCAACGACCGCGTTTCTCAAGTTACTCGCACTGCCGCCGTTAGCTTGCTCACACCCACGGGCCGCTCGGACCCGGTCAGAACTGGAGCAGCAGCAAATGCGAAATATCTCTACCCTCGCCGCAGCCGCCTTGATCGCTGCCCTCACCCAGGGATGCCACACACAGCCGCCGCTGGGCAGCGCCTCGCAGACCGGGAAGGTCGAGGGCGTCTACGTCGAAGCATACAACGGTGTATTCGTGGAACGACAGTTGGCGACGGAAACTGACGGCAAAGCACTTTGTGCCTACGTCACCTTCCCGCATCCCCTTCCGGATGGACAAACCTTCGTGACCGCGCAACTACCGGCGGGGCTCGGCGTCGAGGCAGGGGACCTGGTTCAGGTGCGCTTTGCGGACCCAGGAGCCTTCGAGGCCGACGCCGTCCCCGAACGCAACCAGGTCACGGCGCTCGTGGCAAAAGGCATTACTCAACTCGCACGCAACTTCGGCGCACCGACCCACGCGTCCGTGCAATAGAAGTCTCAGCATCGCTCGACCCGGACCGGTCCTTGCTTCGAGGCCTCGGGTCTGCAGTCGTACCACCGCTGCCCCCTGACGCGATGAACCAGGGATCCGGAGAAGCAACATGAAAGGCATCATCGGTATCTTGTCGTTGGCCGCCGTCATCGTCCTGGTGCAGGGCTACGCGCGTACCGACGAGTTGAACGGCAGTATCCACCAGGGTGTCGTCGAGCGCGTTTTCGTCGAGCAGGATCTCGGCGTCTATGTCGACCGGGAAACCGCGCCCAGCAACCAAGCCGGCACCGCCTGGGCGGATGTGAAATTCCCGGAACCTCTGGCCGACGGCACGACCACGGCCATCGCCCTCCTGCCCCCATACCTCCGGGTTGAGCGGGGCGATCGGGTCGAAATGCGTTTCGCGGGAGGCGACGGCCGGCGGCCCGACGCGGCGCTGGATCAGAACCGCGTGACCGCGTTGTTGCAGAAGGATGGCACCCCGCTAGGCCTAGCCACTCGCAAGCAGCTCGCTCCCTCGGAGCATCAATCCCGACCCGTGGTCGGTCTGTAGTCGCGATTTGGTCAGGCCGTTGGGCTCGGCCTCCACGAATCTTTCCCATCAGCGCATGAACTGCGGCTTGATCCAGCGCGGCAGCGCCAGGATGGCGTCCGGGAACAAGATCACGAATAGCAAGATGCCGAGCATCGGCAGCAGCAGTATCCCGACGTCGCGGATCGCCTCCTTGATAGTCACCTTGCCCAACGCACAGGAAATCAGCAGGCACAGCCCATAGGGCGGAGTCACCAGACCGAAGGCAATGGCGATCACGCCGATGATCGCGAAGTGCACCGGATGCATCCCCACGCTGTGCGCGAGCGGCGCCAGAATGGTGCCGAGGATGATGATGGCCGGGATGGCATCGATGAAGCAGCCGATGACCAGAAACGATCCCGCCACGATTAATCCCACGCTGGTCACGCCCCCGCCCCATTGCGAGACCGCGTCCACAAACAGCTGTGGCACGTGGAAGTAGGCGAGCAACCAGCCGAACGCCGACGCGGTCCCGATGCAGAACAACGAGATCGCGGCAAAGCGAGCCGATTCGTAAAATACGCGCGGTATCTGCCGGAAGGCGAGCGCTCGATAAATAAAGACGCCCAGCAGCAGCGCATAAAGTACCGCGACAACCGACGCCTCCGTGGGCGTAAACAAGCCACCGATGATCCCGCCGACGATAATTACCGGCGTCATCAGAGGCAGCAGCGAGCCGCCCAAGGCGCGCAGGAACTCCCTCAAGGAGGCGCGAGCATAGAGCGGGTAGTTGCGGACCTTCGCATAGATCAGCACCGTCGCCATTAGAGACAGCCCGATCAGGACACCCGGGACGACACCAGCCAAAAACAGTCCACCGATCGAGACCGAGATGACCCCGCCCCACACGATCATCAATATGCTGGGCGGAATGATCACCCCCATCACAGACGCACAGGCGGTCAGCGCGACGGTAAAGGGCGCGTCGTAGCCCTGCTTCTTCATGGCAGGAATAAGCACACCACCAACGCCCGCCGCGTCCGCAGTGCTGGAGCCGGAGATGCCCGCAAACAGCATGCTCACGACCACGTTCACATGGCCGAGTCCGCCCGGCAGGTGCCCCACCATAGTCCGCGCCAGCCCGATGAGCTTGTCGGTGATTCCCGCAGAGTTCATCAGATTCGCGGCGAGCAGAAAAAACGGGACTGCGAGCAGGATGAACGAGTTGTAGGATTTGAGCATCTCGTTCAGCAGCAGGAAGGGGGTGAGCCGCTCGTCGATGAAGAACACCGGGATACATGCGAGACCCAGAGCGAACGCCACTGGCACGCGCAACACCAGCAGCGCGCCGAACACCCCGAACAAGATCAGCGCAACTTCAAGCGGGCCCATGCCGGCCCTGGCGAAACAGCGCGACGTCGTCCCAGATCTTCTCGGCCAGGAAAACAGCGAAGGCCAAACCCGCGAGCGGCCAGGCAGCGTGGATGAACAGCATGTTCAGTCCGGTCAGCTCGGACTCTTGGTCGAGGCCGAACATTGCAAACCGATAACCGAACATGAGGAAAGTAAGCGCCATCAGCAGCATCGCGGTGTGGACGAAGATCCGGCTGACGGCCTGCCCGCGGGCGGTCTTGGGCTTGGGCAATACATCCAGATCGAAGTGCGAACCGTCGCGCACGGCGATCATGGATCCGATCATGATGATCCAGATGAAGCAAAAGCGCGCCACTTCCTCAGTCCAGATGTAGCGCGGGATCGTCTCGGTAAAGCGAGACAGGATCTGCAATACCACCGGCACCACGAGCGCCATCATCAGCACGGTCACCAGCACCTGCAGCAGACGGTAGAACCTGTCTATGGCTTTTCTCATCCGTCATTTGACAGCGTTGATCTGAACGAAAACAGCTTCGGCGCCGACCTCTCTGGCATAGGCCTGGCGGACGGGTTCGGTAAGCTTGAGCAGCTGGTCGCGGTCGGTGAACTCCACGAGCTTCACCTTGCCCTCCTTCGCCAGCCTCTCGAGGCGTTGCCGGTCCTCGCTCGACTCGAGCTGACGCCCGTATTCTCCCGCCTCTTTGCCCGCCTTCACGATGGCTGCCTGCAACTCCTGGGGCAGCCTTCGGAAGGTCTTGCCGCTGAAGCACAGCGGCCGCACTGTAATCGCGTGCCGGGTTTGCACAATATACGGACCGACTTCGTAGAACTTCATCTGTTCGACGCCCAGCGCTTCGTTCTCCGCCGCATCGATCACGCCGGTCTGGATGGCGTTGTAAATCTCCGCGTACGCGATCACCGAGGGTGCTGCACCGATGGTCTGGAAGGTCTGGGTCTGGATCGGCGCACCCATCACCCGCATCTTCAGCCCCTTGAGCTCGGCCACGTTGTGCACCGGCCTGGCGACGATGAGATTGCGTACACCCCCGCCCGCGTAGCCGAGGATCAGAACGTCGGCCTTCTTCGCCACTTCGTCCGCGATCGGCTTGAGCATATCGGCGTTGAGCACCTTACGCCATTGATCGACATCGCGGAACAGAAAAGGCATGTCCATGAGCGGTGCCGACTTGGCGAAGGTGGACATGTGCGATGGAGATACGATGGCGTAGTCTACCGAGATGCCCTGGTTGAGGTAGGCGAAGTAGTCCTTCTCCAGACCCAGCTCGCTGTTGCGATGCAAGACAAAGTTGACTGGCTTACCGTAGTACTTCACGGTCAACTCCTGGAACCTCAGCAGAGTCTTGTTGAAGGTATGCTCGTCCGCGAACTGAACCGCGCCATGCAGCGTGATCGGCTGGTCCGCCCCGGCCGATAGCGTGATGGCGAACGCAACCGACAGGGCAAACAAGCAACGGGGCAGATGCCAGAGCGCACCCACACAATATCGGTCCGCGTTTCTCAGAGCTGCCATCGTCTTGCTCCTCCCTGGTCGTTGGCAGGGCAGCCGGTCCCGGCCGCTCCTGGTTCAGCTAACTTCGCACGGCCCGAATGCGTTCCGACAGCGCCGACTGCAGCAGTGAAACGTCGGTGCCGAAGAAGATCAGCTGGAAGCCTCGCGCCAGATATTCTTTCGCGAACGCCTCGGTGGGCGCCGCAATCGCCAGAACGCGTCGATGCTTCTTCGCGGCCTTCACGATGCGGTCGACGGCAGCCAGGTAGGTCGGGTGTTGCAGCTCACCCGGCACACCGAGGAAGCTCGACAGATCCATGAAGCCGATGCACAGGCAGTCCACTTCGGGAACCGCTGCGATTTCCTCTACGTTCTCGAGTCCGACTTCGGTCTCGATCTGCAGCATGAGGAAACAGCGCTGATTGGCTCGCTCCAATTTCTCGCGCGGAGCGCCGCCGGTGTAGTCGTCGTGAGCCGCCCCCAGCACTGCGCCACGCCGTCCGGCCGGCGGGTATCGAGTCCAGGAGACGATGTCGCGCGCCTGCTCCGCGGTCTCCACCATCGGCAGCATCACGCCGAGCGCGCCAACGTCCAGCGCGCGCGCTACGAACTGGTACTGGTAGGTCGGCACCCGCACCAGCGGGACGACGTCCAGACCGCGGCAGTAGGCGACTTGCTGTTTGATGGTGTCGATGCCGGCGCCCGAGTGCTCCATATCGAGAAGCACGAATTCGGCGCCCGCTTCGCGTGCGATCTGCGCCAGCCCGGGCGTAAAAAACTCGAATGCGAACAGGCCGAAGCTGTTTTCGCCTCGCAGCAGCTTATCTTTGAGTGGATTGGTACGCATGATCTGTGGTTCGTGGTAAGTGGCCTAGCTTCGGTGGTCAGGCATGAAAGTATGGGACGCGCCCCAGCACCTGCTGATTTACGACGTTCTTGGGGACGCGGCCATTCGCGAGGTCGCGGCAAGCGCTGAACACGCTGGCGGCGACGGTGTTGATGCACTCGTCCGTGAGGCAGACGTGGTGCGGCGTGACGACGAGGTTGTCGAGTTCGAGCAGCGGATTGTCTGCGGGCGTGGGCTCCTGCTCGAATACGTCGATGGCGGCACCCGCAATCGCACGCGTTGACAGCGCCTGATACAAGGCCTTCTCGTCCACGATCGGGCCGCGCGCCGTGTTGACAAAGAACGCCGTCGGCTTCATCAGCGAGAATTGGTGCGCGCCGATCATATGCCGCGTCTGCTCATTGAGAGGGCAGTTCACGCAGACAAAATCCGCTTCTCGCAGGAGCGTGTCCAGATCCACCAGCTTCACGCCGAGGGGCGACACGGATTGCTGCGTCACGTAGGGGTCGCAGGCGAGGTGGCACATGGCGAAGGGCTGCGCCAGACGGAACAGTTCGGATCCGATGTTGCCTACGCCGATGGAGCCGAGCACGCGACCCGACAGCCCGACGCCCATATGGTTCGTCCGCTCGGCCCAACGCCCTTCGCGTACCAGCCGATCCTTCGTCACCACACGATGCGCCAGCATGAGGACAAAGGTCAGCGCCGAGCTCGCTACTGGCCGGCGCACGCCATCCGGCGTGATCGTGAGGATGACGCCGTTGTCGGTCAGGGCCGGGACGTCTACAGTGTCGTAGCCCACGCCGAAGCGGGCGATCAGTTTCAACCTGCGGTCCTGGCCGGACACCGTCCGACGAGTCACCTGGGCCAGCATCACGGCCAAGGCATCGTACTTCGCGGCCGTCTTCTGCGACAGCTCGGTTTCCAGCTCGGGCAGGAACTCCCACTCGATGCGCGGATCGCGAAGGATCTCGAGCGATGCCTCGTCGAAAAGCGGCTTACCGTCGGGTTTCAGATTGTCGCGGGTGATACCGACCCGGAACTTATCGGCCATGGATACTCCGTGCTTCGTGACTCGTGTCGCCTGCGTTTCGCCGTTCACCTCTTCCGCGCGCGTTTCTTCGCGCCCGGCGTCCCCTGCAACACGCGGAGTTGCTGCAACCCCTGCCTGAGGGCACCCTGCAGCAGATGTGCATCGACGCCCATGGCGAACAGCCGGAAGCCCTTCGCCCAATACTCCTGGCTCCAGGCATCGTTGGCGGTCATGCACGCGAGAATCTTGTTGTGCTTCTTTGCGGCCACCACCAGCTTTTCGATCGCTTGGACGTATTTGGGGTGCCCGAACTGAGCGGGAATTCCAAGAAAATTCGTGAGATCGAAGTGTCCCAGCCACAATACGTCGACGCCGGGAACCGCAGCGATCGCATCGATGTTTTTGATGCCGTCGGCGGTTTCGATCAAACAGATCACCAATGTACGGTCGTTGGCGACGCGCATCTTCTCGGCGACGTCGCCGCCTTCGTAGTCATCGTGCGCGAAGCCGAAGGCCGCCCCGCGGCGCCCGTGCGGTGGATAGCGCGTACAGGAGACGATAAACGCAGCCTCCTCCGCGGAGCTGACCATGGGCGCCATGATGCCCATGCAACCCACATCCAGTGCGCGGGAGATGTATTGGTACTGGTTCGCGGGGACCCTTGCCATCGGCACCACGTCGATGCCGCGGCACAGCGCCGCCTGGGTCTTGATCTGGTCGTAGTTCGTTCCCGCATGCTCCATGTCCAGCAGCAGGAACTCCGCGCCCGCCGACTTCACGATCTGGGGCAGGCCGGGGACTAGAAACTCCCATCCAAATGCGCCGAACACCGGCTCGCCGGCGAGCAACTTCTGCTTGATCGGGTTTTGCCGCATCGCTCTGTCCGCTAGTCTACTTGTGCCACTTGCCGCCCCACGATGCATGGCCGAGCGCCTCGCTGTTCACGACATGGCGTGGGCGGCGCCCATTGGCAAGGTCGACCGCCGACGTGAAGGCACTTTCCCCGAGCAGCCGCATGCACTCGTCGGTGTGACACACCGCGTGCGGCGCGACGATCACGTTGTCGAAACCGAGCAATGGATTGTCAGCGGGTGTGGGCTCCTGCTCGAACACGTCGATGGCCGCGGCGGCAATGCGCTTCGATGCGAGCGCCTCGATCAGCGCAGCTTCGTCCACGATGGGACCACGCGCGGTATTGATGAAGAACACGCTCGGCTTCATCAGACTGAATTGGCGCGCGCCGATGAGGTGCCGGGTCTGATCGTTGAGCATGCAATTTACGGAGACCACATCGGACTCGCGCAACAGCGTGTCCAGGTCCACCATTTTCACGCCGAGGTCTTTGACGCCTTGCTGCGGCACATTCGGATCGCAGCCGAGGTGCACCATATCCCACGGCCTGGCCAGGCGGAACACCTCTTTCCCGATGTTGCCGACTCCGATCACCCCGAGCACTTTGCCGGTCAGACCGTAGCCCAGATAGTCGCCTTTCTCCTTCCACCTGCCTTCGCGGGTCAGGCGATCCTTTTCTTCCAGTCTGTGGGCCATCGCGAGCATGAAGGCCATGACGCTGCTCGCGACCGGACGACGGACTCCATCTGGTGCGATCGTGAGCAAAATCCCCTGCTCGCTGCAGGCGGCGACGTCGACCGTGTCGTAACCCACTCCGAAACGCGCCACCAGCTTCAGCCGCCGATTGGGACCCGACACTGTGTTGCGACTCACCTTTGAGCCGTACACGCACAGCGCGTCGTAGCGGCTGGCATGCTCCGGCGTGAGTTCGGGCACTGACTCTGGCAAGTACTCCCACTCGACCCGCGGGTCCTCCAGAAGCCGCAACGCGGGGCGGCCGTACACCGGTTCACCGCTCGGGCTCAGCACGTCGCGCGTGATACCGACGCGAAATTTGTCCTGCGCCATGCTCATCCTCCTCTTGTCGTTGCGATCACTCGCGTGTCCGGGCCTTAGCCCGGCTGCGCGGCTCTCTGCTCTTTGTTGTCCGCTCCGCCGGCGCGAGTTACATGGACGCGGTGAACGCGCCGTCCACCGACAGCACGTGACCGTTGACGTAGGATGCCTCGTCGGAGGCCAGGAACACCGCGACCGGTCCGATCTCTTCCAGAGCGCCCCAACGTCCCGCCGGCGTGCGTTTGCACACCCAGTCGTTGAACTCTTTGTTCTGGATTAGCGCCGTGTTCATCTCGGTGGCAAAGTAACCTGGCGCGATCGCGTTTACAGTGATGTTGTACTGTGCCAGCTCCACCGCCAGCTCGCGAGTAAGCGCGTGCACCGCACCTTTGCTTGCGACATAGGCAGAGATCGTCGGACGTGCCAGAAACGCGCTGGCCGAACCGGTCATGATGATACGACCTCCCCTGCGCGGGATCATGACTTTCGCGGCTTCGCGCGCGAGTGCCCAGACGGCGGTCAGGTTTGTGTCGATCACGCGCCGGAAGTCGCTGGTCTCGAACTCGGCGATCGGCTTGCGATGCTGGATACCGGCGTTGGCAACCAGAATATCGAAATGGCCGTACCGCTTCATCGCGCCGGTGATGCATGCCGAGCATGCTTTCTCATCGGTCACGTCGAATGCGGCCGTCTCACCCTTGAGGCCGGCCTTGACCAACTCTTCGACGCGCGGTCCAAGCGTCGCAGCGTCGCGCCCGTTGATGAGTACCGTGGCACCGGCCTGCGCCAGCGATTTGGCCATGGCCCAGCCGAGGCCGCGCGAAGCGCCGGTGACGAGTGCGACCTTCCCCGAGAGCGAGAACACCTGAGCCTCCCCCGTTATTGTTGTGCGATCCGCCGCTCGATGCGGCCGTAGCGCTTGCCGATCCGACTACCGCGACGCACTCATGGCAGCAGAACCGTCGACCCCGTCGTTTTCCGGCTCTCTAGATCACGGTGAGCCTGCGCCGCATCCTTGAGCGGATAGGTCTGATTGACCTCGATCTTCACCTTTCCGGACTTGACGACATCGAAAAGATCCGCGGCCATGGCCTCGAGATCTTCGCGCTTGGCAGTGTAGGTCACGAG
This sequence comes from uncultured beta proteobacterium, assembly GCA_963747025.1. GTDB lineage: Bacteria > Pseudomonadota > Gammaproteobacteria > Burkholderiales > SHXO01 > SHXO01. Next base: position 250,495 of record CAVVDJ010000001.1, on the reverse strand, counting down.
CGTCGGGCGCGTCACGTACAGCGATCCCTTGCCGGCGAGGAGATTCAAGTCGAAGGCCGCGACCGGCCCCGACCCGTTGCCGAACACCACCAGCATGCCCCTGGGCTCGAGGCTATCGAGCGAGCCCATGAAAGTGTCCTTCCCGACCGAGTCGTATACCACGGGCACTTTCTTCCCGCCGGTGATCTCCTTCACGCGCTCGGCGAAGTTCTCCCTGGTATAGACGATGGTGTGCTCACAGCCATGCGCTTTCGCGAGCTTCGCCTTGTCATCGGAGCCCACGGTGCCGATCACGCTGACGCCGAGCGCCTTCAACCACTGGCACGCGATCAGGCCAACGCCACCGGCGGCCGCATGGAACAGCACGGTCTGGCCCGGCTGCACCCGATAAGTGCTGCGAATCAGATACTGCGTGGTAAGGCCCTTGAGCATCATGGCCGCGGCGGTCTGATCGGATATGCCTTCGGGCACCTTGACTAGACGATCGGCGGGAACGAGGCGAATGTCAGCATACGCCCCCGGTGGCCCGCCGGCGTAGGCAACGCGATCGCCGGCCTTGACCCAGGTGACACCGGGGCCAACGGCTTCCACCACGCCCGCGCCTTCCAGCCCGATGCCGCTCGGCATCTGCAGCTGGTAGAGGCCGGAGCGGTGGTAGGTGTCGATGAAATTGAGCCCAATTGCGGTTTGACGGACTCGCGCTTGCCCCGGTCCCGGATCGCCCACCGTCGCGTCCTCGTACTGCAAGACCTCGGGGCCGCCGTGCTTGTGGATGCGGATTGCTTTTGGCATGGTTGTTCTCCAAGAAAAACGGGAATGTTGGCCGGGCGAAACAACCGCTCGACGGGCGGCCACGACGCGGGGCTATTCTACCGGAGCGGCCTGGGGAAGCTAGCGAAGGCCGGAGACGCGGAGCAGAAAGAGGAACGCGCAGGCGATCAGTGCCAGCGGCGGATGAAGTCGCGGATCTGCGGGTAGATGTGCTCGCGGAACTTGCGTCCGCTGAAGATCCCGTAGTGGCCCACACCCTTGGCCAGCAGATGCTTGCGCTTTTCCGACGGGATGTTTCGGCACAAGATTTGGGCGGCTTCGGTCTGGCCGTTGCCCGAGATGTCATCCAGCTCGCCCTCGACCGTGAACAGCGCGCAGGAACGGATGGCCTCGGGGCGCACCAGTTCGCCACTCACCGTCATCTTGCCCTTGGGCAAGGCGAACTCCTGGAACACGACTTTGATGGTATCCAGATAGTATTCCGCCGGCATGTCCATCACCGCGTTGTACTCGTCGTAGAAGCGGCGGTGTGCGCCGGCGCTGTCGCCGTCGCCCACGATCAGGTGATTGAAGAACTTGCGGTGCGCATCGATGTGGCGATCGGCGTTCATCGCCACGAAGCCCATGTGCTGCAGGAAGCCCGGATACACGCGGCGCATGAATCCCGGATAGTTGTGCGGTACGCGGTGGATGACCTGGTCTTCGAACCACGCATGCGAGCGCCCCATGGCGAACTCGTTCACCACCGTTGGACTGCGCCGCGGGTCGATCGGCCCTCCCATCATCACCATCGTCTTCGGCAACGCCGGGTCCTTCGTCTGCGCCAGGAGCGACATCGCGGCCAAGACGGGGACGGTCGGCTGACAGACGGAAATCACATGGGCAGTACCGGGGCCGCGCGCTTCGTCCCCGAGCAGCCGGATGAACTCCTCGCAGTAACCGACATAGTCGTCGAGGTGGAACGGTCCCTCGACCAGCGGCACCATGCGCGCATCGACCCAGTCGGTGATGTAGACGTCGAAATCCTGCAGCGCCGACTTGACCGTGTCTCGCAACAGGGTGGGATGATGCCCCGACAGCGGCGCGAAGATCAGCAGCTTCGGACCCGGGTTGTCGATCGCCTTACGGAAATGCAGGAGCACGCAGAACGACTTCCTGAGAACCGGCTCGATGTGGACCGGCACCTCCTTGCCTCTGACCACGGCGGAATCGATGTCCCAAGCCGGCTTCTCGTACGAGCGCATCAGCCGCGCCAGCATTTCGTGGCTCGCGGCGATGGTTCGGCTCAGCGGATGGTAGGCGAGCGGGCTGTACGGATTCGTAAACAGCCTGTTATTGGCGTCGGCCCAGGCCACCAGCGGGGCCGTTATCGTCTTATGCAGCTCGTGCAACGCGTAGAGCATCCGCCCTCCGTGTGAACTTCCTGCGCGGCCGGAAAGATTCCAGCTCAACCTTGGAGTTACAGCAGGATCTATGCCGTGATGGCATCGACAATTCGACTGCGCGGCAACTGTAATCAGCTTGTCATGGGGCGTCAAGCGCAGGAGCCAGCGGCGGTTCCTGCATCAGCGAGGCCTGCTCCCGCAGCGCCAGGATCTGGTCTTGCCAGTAGCGTTGGGTATTGAACCAAGGAAAGTTGACGGGGAAAGTCGGGTCCTCCCAGCGCCGTGCGAGCCATCCCGAGTAGTGGATGAGGCGTAAGGTTCGAAGCGCCTCGATCAGATGCAGCTCCCGTGGGTTGAACTCGTGAAACTCGCGATAGCCGCGCAGCACTGCCCCGAGTTGAAGCTCCATAGCCTCACGCTCGCCCGAGAGCAGCATCCACAGGTCCTGCGCAGCGGGCCCGTTGCGCGCGTCGTCCAGGTCGACGAAGTGCGGCCCATCGTCGTTCCACAGCACGTTGCCCGCGTGACAGTCGCCATGCAGCCGGATGTGCGACACGCGCCCGGCCTGGTCGAAGCACGCGCGCGCCTGATCGAGCACCTGACGCACCAGCGTCTGATAAGCCGGGCGCAGGTCGGGCGGGATGAATCCCTGCTCGAGCACAAATGCAGCCTGCTCTTCGCCGAATGTGCGCACGTCGAGCTCTGGCCGGTGTTGGAAGGGGTGCAGCGCGCCGATCGCATGAATGCGGCCGATGAAACGTCCCATCCAGGTCAGGGTGTCGCGATCCTCAAGTTCTGGTGCGCGGCCGCGCTGGCGAGGATAAAGCGCGAATGCAAACCCGCGATGCTCGCGCAGCGTTCCGCCTGGGGCGCTCTGCTCTAGAGCGCTTTCCATCTCGTCTGCGCGCGCAGGCCCGCCCGGTGCGTCTTGTTTGTGAGGTGCACGCGGAATGTCTTCGTCGCGCAATGGAGCGACGATTGGCAGCTCCGCCTGAGCTAGCTCGACCGCGAAGGCATGTTCCTCGAGGATGGCTGCGCGGGGCCAGCGCTCCGGTCGATAGAACTTGGCCACCACCGGTGGGCTGTCCTCGATCCCGACCTGATACACGCGGTTCTCGAAGCTGTTCAGCGCCAGCAACCGCCCGTCACAGCGCAGCCCGGACCGCTCGACGGCGTCGAGAATCAAGTCCGGGGTGAGAGCATCATAGGGGTGCGAACCTGCTGGCGGCGCGTCGTGCATTCCAGGATTCTAGCCGCCCAAGAACTCGGCGTCGGACTCAATGCGCTCCAACACCCGCACCGAGTTGACGCGGCACTCCGCGAGCAGACCGAGAATGCTGGCGGTGACGTCGGCGAGCTCGTCGAGCGCATCCAGTTGCCAGCGATGGGTTTCGGCCCGGTCGCGCTCGAGGGCCGGCACCAGACGCACGCCGATGGCCCCCGACTCCAGGGCGGCAACTTCAGCATCCGGCTCTCCCGTCTGGGAACGCATACGGCGCAGCACGCGGCTGGCAAAGGCTTGAAGTGCAACTTCCTCGCGCGCGCGGCGCCCCTCGTGCAGGGCCCTCATCAGCCCCGCCGGTGGACGCGGCAGTGGCAGCAGCGAAAGGCCGGCTTGCCCGAGTTGGGCCAGCAGGCCGCGGCTGAGCGGCATGCCCCAGCTCCCCGTGTCCCTGGCCGTTTCTGGAAACGACGGCGCCTGAACCGGGGCGACAACGCCGGCGACCAGGAATCGAAGGTGCACGCTTTCGTCTGCGGACTCCAGTCGGATCGGCGCCGGAAGCATATCGGGCCGAGCCGCAACGCCCGCGGACTCGATGCTCCGTAGCAGTGCATAACGTTGCGACGGCGAATCGGCTTCCAGCGAGGCCTCGGCGCACAGCGCCTGGCTCAGGCCGAAGGCGCGCACAGGGCCGAGCGTGTCATGGGTCTCCAGCAGGCGCGTTATCACCTCGATGTCGGGGATGACGCCGGCGACCTCGGCTCCCGCCAGCCCGCCCGCCACGAACACGACAGGGATCGCAAACAGGCGCGCCGCTATGCCGCCTTTGGGATCAGGCGGTGTGTTGATCACATAGTCCAACGCTTCCATCAGGGCCAAGCCGGCGGCGGGAGAGATGGCGTTTGCCAGAGCGTGCCGCAGCAAGTCGTCGCGCCCGCTCGTCAGCGCACCGCGCAGCTGACCCCTTAGCTGACTCAGAAATCTCCGGCGCTGCGTCGCATCAGCCGCGTGTACAGCCTGAGCCGCGAGCCGGCTGAGAGGGTCGACTGTCGTTGCTGCGAAGCAGCGCGGCTCGGGCAATGCGGACGTGACGGTGTGCAGGAATCTCTCCCGATCGAGGAGAATCGATACGAGCCGTCTCGGTTTGGCCGCATCTTCCTCTTGACTGTTGGCGATTACATGCTAATGCTACACAGTGGGTGTTGGTGCGGCTTGCTGTAAGGAGCTGCCCGCACTCACCCTTCTCGAGATGGACCTTAGGAAGAACTAACGGGGGAGCTTTGATCATGGAGCATAAATCAACAGGGTGGTTGAGCGACAAGGAAATATCGCAGGTAGAACCTGCCGACCAGGTGGGCTTCGGGTCGCCGGTACCGACGCAGATCGTGTCGAACGGCGAGTACAACCCGCTGCCCCAGACCGAAAAGCAGAAACAGGTCGAAGGGTTGATCAAGGAGTATGCGGACAAGTACGCCAAGCACCAGGGCATGGACCGCCGCTCGTTCCTGCGGTCGGCGTCAGGCATGGCGGCGGCATTTCTGGCGATGAACCAAGTCTTCGGCCCAGTCTGGGACGTTTCCGAAGCGGAAGCCGCGGACAAAGACATGGCCGACGAGCGGGCCAAGAGGCTGTCGGGCCAGTTCATCTTCGACGACCAGACGCACTTCGTGCGCGACGATTTCGACAAGGAAGGGCTGTTGGGCCTGGGCAAGTACGCGTCAGAGCATTGGAACCCGAAGATGCTGGACAAGGTTCCTCTCACGCTGCAGCGCTACAAGTTCGAGAACTATCTGAAAGAGATCTTCCTGGACAGCGATACCAAGGTTGCGCTGCTGTCGGGTGCTCCGTTCGACGATCCGAGCTGGTGGCTGCTGTCCAACGATCAGATCAACGAAGCCCGCGCCGCCATCAACAAGGTGGCCGGCAGTCGTCGCCTGTTCTCGCACTTCGTGTTCACCCCGGTGCAGGACGGCTGGGTCGAGGAAGTAGACCGCGGGATGGCCGAAATCAAGCCCGACGGCTGGAAGGGCTACACGGTAGGCGATCCGCTCTCTCCGTCCTCCAAGAAGACCATGTGGCGGTTGGACGACGAGAAGCTGATGTATCCCGTCTACCAGAAGTTCATGAAGTCGAGCAGCCACAATGTCTGCATTCACAAGGGGCTGCTGCCGCTTGACTACGAGACCTCGTGGGCCGGAGTGTGGGAGTACGCCACCGTAAACGATCTGCCCAAGGCCGCGAAGGACTGGCCGGGGCTGAACTTCGTCATGTATCACGGCGCGCTGCGACCGTTCCTGGAGGATCCCGCCACCGAGCTGGCGTTGTTCGAGAAGACCGGCGAAATCCGCTGGGCGTCCGACCTGGCGCGCATTCCGAAGAAGTACAGCGTAAACAACGTGTATGCCGAGCTGGGCACCACGTTCGCGACTTGCGCGGTGGCCAACCCGCGCTTTGCCGCTTGCCTGGTCGGGATGTTCGTCAACGAAATGGGACCGGACAACGTGGTGTGGGGCTCGGACTCCGTGTGGTACGGCTCGCCTCAGTGGCAGATCGAAGCCATGCGCCGGCTCGAGATCCCGGACGACGTCATGAAGAAGATGGGCTGGAAGATCAAGCTCGGCGGTCCGGACAGCGAAGTCAAGCGCAAGATCTTCGGAACCAACTCGGCCCGCTTGTACAACTACAAGGTGCAGGCGGAGTACGATCAGCTCGGCCACGACAAACTCGCGCAGATCAAGTCGGAGTACGAAAAGGAGCAGGTCGGACGCAACAACAAGTTCTGGGGCTTCGTCGCGAAGCCCGCGTAACGACTATTGCTGTTTGTAGTTGAGAGCCGGGGACGCAAGTCCCCGGCTTTTTCTTGGGCAAAGCGCCTCTGCAGTGCTGGTCACGCTCGACATATTTCCCGGTCGCTTTTCTGGTAGGGTAAGCGTATGCAGCGCAATGCTCATTCCCTTGCGCCAGAGCTGGCAGCGGCACTTGTGCTGGTGTTTTGCTGGTCTGCCTCGATGCCGCTCTTCGCCCAGACCACGACCACCGTCCGCACCGGCTCGGGGTTCGCGGTATCGCGCGCAACGCACATCGTCACCAATGCTCATGTCGTGGCGCAGTGCAAGTCCGTCCGGGTCCTGTCCGGTACGCAGCAGGCCTCAGCCCGCGTCCTTGCGATCGATCTCGACGCGGACCTGGCGGTGTTGCAGACTTCGCTGAGCGTGCCGAAGACGATAGCCCTGCGCAGCAGTCCTGCGCTACGCCTGGGCGAGAGCGTCATCGCGTTCGGGTTCCCCCTCACTGGCGCTCTGTCTCAAGGCGGGAACCTCACGACCGGCAACGTAAGTGCGTTAGCGGGCTTGCGCGACGATCCGAAGTACATCCAGGTCACTGCTCCGGTCCAGCCCGGGAACAGCGGCGGACCGCTGCTGGACGGCGGTGGCAATCTGATTGGCGTGATCACGGCGAAGCTGGATGCGCTCGCGGTTGCGAAGCGCACTGGAGACGTGCCGCAGAACGTGAACTTCGCTGTCAGAGGCGAAGTGCTCGAGACGTTCCTCCAGACCCACAAGATCCCGTACGACGTCGCGGTGACGGATAGCCAGCTCGCGGTGGCGGACGTAGCCGAGGCGGCGAAGCAGGCGTCGGTGAGAATCGAATGCACACCGTCGGGCATCCCGACGTCGCAGCCCGGTACCGTGCGAGTCTCGCCGCAACTGGAATCTCCCCTTCCCGCGCCCGAAGTTACCGGTCGCCCAGCGGTGCCTTCGGACGCCGCGCAGGAGCAGATGGTGCAGCAGGTCGAGTTGACCGAAGTGCGCACCCCCTATCCCGGGACCGCGCCAGCGATCCGCGAGCTGGAGGTCACGAACCGCTCACCCTACAGCGTGCTGCAGATCACGGTGGGATGGCTGGAGGGTTCCGCTCGGCAATGTCCAGCGTCGCGCTCCGCCTATCGCGGTACGAGAGAGTTGTTCGTGAGTTTGAAAGCAGGGCAATCGGGCACCACGATGGGAGAGTTTTCTGAGCAGGCCAAATACTTCTGCGTACTTACCGCTCAGTTCCTCGCCCCGGGGCGCCGCGACGATCCTTCCGCCGCGACACCTGGAGCACCCCCGCCCGAGCCAACGCGGTAAAAAGCTGCGTGAGGCGCCGGCCTTGGCACGCCAATGTCGAGCCGCCACGCGGCTCACTAGCTGCCGGCAGCCAATAGCACCCTGATGTCGATCAGCGCCTGCTTCTCGTTGAAGAAGGCGAGGCTGTAGATCTCGCGGATATTGCCCTGTTGGTCGATGAGATAGACACGCGCGGGATGATCGATCTCACCTTTGGGCAGCAACTTGGTCCATTCATCGTAGGCTTTGAGCACCGGTTGGGTCTTCTCGGGCGTCTCGCGCAGGAATCGCCAGCCGGCCGGATCGGCACTGTAGGTCTTGGCGTACTTGGTCAGCACCGCTGCGGTGTCCGTTTCGGGATCGACGGTCACCGATACCAGATTCGCCCTGTTGCCGAACAGTCCCTCGTGCTTCAAGCTCTCCTGCAATGCCGACATCTGCTTCGAGATCAATGGGCACACACCAGGGCATGTGGTGAAGACGAAGGCGAGAAGCACCACGCGCCCGTGATAGTCCGACAGGCGCACCGGCTTGCCTGCGGGGTCCCGCAGACTGAACTCCGGAGCGCGGGCGATGACGGAGAGGGTCGGGTTGGCAGACGTGGCTGGCTCGTTCGGAGTGTCGGCCGCGAAGCCAGGACCCGCCAGGCACAGAGCCAGCGGCAGCAGTATCGCAAGACTACGCATAGATCATTCTCCGCATCACGCTCATTCCAGCAGTGAGCATCATTCCGGCCGAAGAGCCGAACCCCGAGCATCATCGCTGCCAGCCACGTCTGGCGTGCGCCGGAATTTCCCTGGATCCCGGCGTGCGCCGGGATGACGCATCGGGAGCCGCTCCGGGGCTCTCGATGCGTCAGTTGAGCAGCATGTCGTGAGGCCGGGCTGGGCCTTCCGGTGCCTTGGCAAAATCGATCTTGAAGTTGGGGTCGAGCTTCATCCGTCCGTCCGGGCCGATCTGAATCAGCTGCATCGAATAGCGCGACGAGTAGTCGATCGAGCTGATGGCGGAGTTGGTGAAGTACAGCCGCCTGCCATCGTACGTCACGTGCATCATGTTCGGCTGCACCACCCCCTGGATGGTGTCGTGCAGCTTGATGTGCTCCGGGTCGGAGATGTCCCAGGCCTGAATCTCGCTGCCCACGAAGCAGCTCAGGTAGAGGTACTTGTCGTCGGGGGACTGCCGCAGATCCGCCGGGCTGCAGTTAGGGCCGGTGTCGCCCGCCTTGCGATAGCTGAAGGTGCCGTCGGCTTCCATCTTGAACATCCAGATCGAATTCCCGCCGCTGCTGATGTTATAGCCGTACTTCGCGCCGGGCTTGAGCATCCAGCGCGCCGCCAGCATCACCGCGTCGCCTCCGGAGTCCAGCGTCTGGACGATCTTGCGCTCCTTGAGATCCCAGACCAGCAACGTGTTGGGATTGGACCAGGTCTTGGGATCCCACTGGTCGTAGGGCGTCATCCAGGTCTTCTGCGGGAACCACGCGGACGTGATCATGCGGTTGTATTCGGGTTTGATCACGGTCTCGTAGGGGTTGTTGGTCGCCTTGTGGCTGGCGATGTACCTTCCGTCGTTGGTGAACTCGGCGATCCCGCCCGCTCCGGTGCCGTCCGGCCCGGATGCCATACTGACCAGGATGCGGCCGGGTATGGCGTACGGCGTGTGCGGTCCGGAAAGCCCCGTTAGCCCGGCAACGTTGTCGATGGTCTTGATCAGCTTCGGGTTCATCTGATCGGACACGTCGAAGATGAACAACCGATCGGAGTTCAGGGACGCGGCCCAGATCTTGGTACGGTCATCGGTGTAGCCAATATGGTGGGCTTCGTTGCCCGTCGACCCGACTGGGATCTTCTTGATGATCTTGCCGTACGTAGGCGACGGAAGACTCACGTCGATCACCGCCAGGAAGTCCTCCCCCTGCCCGGGTGTAGCTGGCAGCGCCCACAAGTACATCACCTTCTCGGGCTGTTTTAAGGCTTTGACGTACGGCGAGATGCAGGTTTCGGCTACAGATTGGCCGCCCGGAAAGCCCGCCGCGAAGGCGCAAACGAGGGCGAGTTGCAGCGGAAGCTTTCTTGATTTCATTGATTTGGGTCCCATGCCAGACACTCCTCGATATAAGGGTCGTGTAAGGTGCGGAAACAGGTCGGAGCCGTGTCTCCGTGTCTTCAATGGCCGCCGAGTCCCAGCCATCGACTCACCAAATAGCTTAACCTTCTTCGCGCACTCCGCAAATATGCCTCTTTGCATACTCTCGCCTCCGCTGACAGCTACGCTAGACCCTCGTAGAGCCGCAAGCAGAGGGTCGCGCTGCCGTGAGTTGCATGGTGAGCGGACTGGATACGCCCAGCGGGCACGCCGCTATGATGCCCGCGTCGCCGAGCGCGGCAGGAGCAGAAGCTGAACTTCCTTGCCCACGCCTACCTCGCGGGCGGCTCCGATTACGCCATCGTGGGCAGCCTGATGGGGGACTTCGTCAAAGGTCCTTTGAGCGGCCATCACGGGGCCGAGATTACGCGGGCGCTGGCCTTGCACCGGCGCATCGACGTGTACACCGACGGCCACCAGGTCGTGCGCCAAAGCCGCGAACGCGTCAGCGTGGGACGCCGCCGTTTTGCCGGGGTCCTGGTGGATATGTTCTTCGACCACTTCCTGGCGCGCCACTGGAACGAGTACAACGACGTGTCGTTGGAGCATTTCACCGCACGCATCTACACCGCGCTGCGCGAGCATCACGCACTATTGCCCGAGCGCCTGAAAGAGATCGCACCGCGCATGGCCGCTGCGGACTGGCTTGGTTCGTATCGGCACGTGGAGGCCGTCGGCCTCGCGCTCGATCGGATGGGCCAGCGGCTCAAACGTGGCAACGTGCTGCTTCATTCGTCTGAGGAGCTGCTCGCACACTATGACGCGTTCGATGGCGATTTCCGCGCATTCTTTCCGGACGTGGTGCGCTTCGCTCGTGCCCAAGACAGCGCGCGAGAGATTGACTGAAGCCCAGACTGCAAACCTCTTGCATGTACCATTGAACGCGCTATGAACGAGCGCTCGCCTCGCCGGCCCAACGTCACACCCGACGCCTCCCGGCGGTTCCTGCGGCACGAGTCGGATCGCGAGCTGCTCGCAGCCGCGTCGGCAGTCCTGAACCGAGTCGTCGTGGCGGACAACCTGGCGCACCGGCTTGCAGCCTGGGTAGCTTTGATCGACTGGGCGCGTTCCGGACCCGGCGCCCGCGAGCTCGACGACACCGGCACGCTGTCCCCGCGCGGGATTCGTCGTTGGACTCTGTTGCTGAATTTTCTGGATTCGCACCCGGACGTACGGGCACGCATTCTGGAAGGGACAGCTGAGATCCTCGCAGAGACCGACAGCGTCAATCTGTTCGGCGCGGCTGGCGTCCCGAGCGGTCGCGGCTTTTTCGCTGAGTTCGCCGACCGCCTGATGACCCGCATCCTGCCGCAGCCACCGGACGAACACGACCTCGCGCGATTGCTCAGTCGCCTGTACCGAACCAAGACCCATGCCGAGCGGTTCGCGCGGCTGCCTCCGGAGTTGTTCTCGCGCATCGCCGACGTGCTGCGCCCGCCCGGCAGATCCGACATCTGGGCCGCGTTGCGCCGCGAATTCGCCGATGGCTTCAGATTGCTCGCTGCTCGCGTGCAAGCGGAGGGCCTGGCGCCCAAGCTGCGTTCGCGCTCCCCTCATGTCCGCGTGAGCCAGTCGCCCTTCCTGGTTCAGCAGCGCGCCGCCGACGCCATGCTGGCGGCCTGGACGGAGGGAGCCCCGGCGGCACCAGCGGTCAACGCCTGGCGCGCGCAGTCCGCTGCATGCCGCGAGGCCATGGCGGAGATCGCACATCGACTGGAAACCGACGGCGTGAGTGTCGACATCGTTTACGGTCTCGACGCCATCGACCGCTGCCTCACGCGCATGGAACTGATGGCCGCCGTCATGGAGACCCGGCCCGGCGAGCAGCGCGACGCGGCGCTGCACACCTTGCTGTCGCTGCTGATCGCGGCCGCGCATCAGGACCGCAGCATCACGCATCTGGCGCGTTCCAACCTCCAGCTGCTGAGCCGCAAGATCGTCGATCGGTCCGGCAAGACGGGCGAGCACTACATCGCCTGGACGCGCCGGGAGTACTGGCAGCTCTGGGGGGCGGCCGCCGGTGGGGGATTGCTCACGACCCTTACCGCGGCGATCAAGATGGCGATCGTCGGCACCAGTCTCGCGCTATTCATCCAGGGGTTGGCGGCGGGCCTCAACTACGCAGTCAGCTTTCTGCTGTTGCAGGCGTTCGGGCTCGTGCTCGCAACCAAGCAGCCAGCCATGACTGCAGCGGCACTGGCGAATATTCTCCGCACGCACCGAGGCGCCGAGCGAGTGGATGATCTGGTCGACTACGCCGCCCAGATTTGCCGCTCGCAGCTGGCCGCGGCCATTGCCAACGTGGCGGTGGTGTCGGTCGGCGCATTCGCGTTCAGCTTTCTCTGGGAACAGATCAGCGGGCAACCTTTCCTCAATCTAGACGAGGCGGAGCACGTGTTCGAAACCCTGAGCCCGGTGGACAGCGGCACCGTTTGGTACGCCGGGCTGACCGGCCTTGTGCTGTGGGCCGCCAGCCTGGTCGGCGGCTGGTTCGACAACTGGGCTGCGTACCACCGCCTGCCCGAGGCGATCATCGCGCACCCGCTGGGCGGGCGATTCGGCCGCAAGCGCATGGTCAAGCTCGCGGGTCTGGTCTCGCGCAACATGGCAGGTTGGGCCACCAATGTCGCACTCGGATTCATGCTCGGCCTCACGCCGGTCCTGGGCGCGTTCTTCGGGCTACCGCTCGACGTGCGTCACGTCACCCTGTCCACCGGAACGCTGGCGCTCGCCTGCGCCGGCCTGGGCAGGGGTTGGTTCCATGGCGGATGGTTCTTGTGGGCGATGGCGGGGATCGGGGTCATGTTCGTGCTCAACCTCGGTGTGAGTTTCCTGCTGTCGTTGTACACCGCCTCCCGCGCTTACGACCTGCCGCGCAGTTTCATGCTCGACTTCGCGCGTGCGGTTGGCCGGCGCTTCCTGGCGCGGCCCGGCGATTTCGTGCTGCCGCCGCGCGCCGACGCACCAGCACACGAGCACTAAAAACGTCCCAAGGTTATTGGAGATACGCATGCGATGGGAAGCTGTCGATCGCGGGTCTCGCGCGGGTGTTCCTGCGCAATGGCACCTTCACCTTCGGCGGCGGAGACGCTACCACCGCCTCGCTCCAGCGCGAGCTGGTGGCCAATCGCGGCTGGCTCAGCGAGCACGAATTCGGCGCCTGCTATGCGGTCTCGCGCGTCACACCGGGAACCAATCTGCTCGCCTTCTGCACCGCGGTCGGCTGGACCCTGCTGGGCTTGCGCGGGGCGTTGTCAGCGCTTCTGCTCGCCTCAGTACCCGGCGCCGTCGTGCTGATGCTGATGACCGGCTTCTACGGCGCGGCAGCCAGGAATCCTTGGTTGATGAGCGCCATCCATGGCGCGCTCGCCGCTGCGGTGGGCATCATGCTTGCCGCCGTTTGGACGCTGCTGCGAGGTCCACTGCGTCGTCGTCCCGCCCGCACCTTGGTGGTGGCTGCTCCCGCGCTGGTGTTGAGCTTGTACGGCATTCTCAGCCCATTGGAAGTGCTGGCTCTGGCGGCGGTCTTCGGGCTCCTCGCGCCGGAGCGAGACACAGCATGAGCGCAGGGCTGCTCTATCTGTTGCTGCTGAAGGCGACTCTGATTTCCTTCAGCGGACTGTCCTCCATGCCGATCGTGCGCGACGAGCTTGTCGTGCAGTATGGCGTGCTCACCGACTCGCAACTCAACGCCGCGGTGGCGCTAGCGCGGGCTGCACCGGGTCCGTTCGGAGGCTACGTGATCAGCGTCGGCTACTTTGTTGGCGGCGTAGCCGGCGGAATCGCAGGTTGGCTTGCGTTGATCACCCCCGCGTTGTTAGCGATCCCATTGGTGCACTACGTCGCACGCAGCACGGCCCATCCGCGCGTGCGCAGCGTGGTCGGCGCAGTGGTCGTCGCGAGCGCCGCGCTGATCCTGGTGGCAACCGTCCCGATCGCGATGCAGGCGCTGGGAGGCACTGCCCTGATTGTCATCGCCGTGGCCAGCACGTTGATCCTGGCCGCTACCGGGTTGGAAACCGTGTGGGTGGTCGCCGCCGCCGCCGCGACGGGTCTGATTGCTGCGTGGTTCGGGGCAGCCTTGTGAAGCGGACGTCTTGGGGTCGAGGCGATGCACGCCCAGATACGACGAGTGCCTCGAATTTGTGGTGAAACGCCGGATACCCAGCTATAGTGCGCCGGATCCTACATTGAGGCCGCTTCCGGCATCGAACGTGCGCGAATTGCAGCACCGCGCCACTCGGTGCGGCACGACCTGGTCGCGGTCGATCGATCACAAAACCAGTAACCAAACAAGCGGGAGGTCGTCTTGAGAAATACGTTGCTCGCCTGTTGTTTCGCGCTGAGCTCGCTCTGTTTCGTCCAGGCTCAGGCACAAGAGTCACAGGGTACGCTTCAGCGCATCGCGCAGAGCAAGACCATCCGGCTCGGCTATCTCAAGGAGGGGGTTCCTTTCTCCTTCGCCGAACAGCAGGGCAAGCCGGTTGGCTACACGATCGACTTATGCAGTCGCGTCGCCGCTGGTATCCAGCAGCAGCTCGGCCTCCCTGCGTTGGACGTGCAGTGGGTGGAGGTCACATCGGCCAATCGCTTCGATCGGGTCATCGATGGCACAATCGACCTGGAGTGCGGGACGTCCACCAACACCGTCGCCCGCCAGAAGACGGTGGATTTCAGCTTGATGATCTGGGTCGACGGCGCCAGCTTCCTCGTCAAAGCCGATCACCCAGCGAGGCGTCTGGCTGACCTGTCCGGAAAGAAGATCGCGGTGATGTCCGGCACCACCACCGAGCAGGCGCTTCGGGCCGCGCTGGCCAAAGCGTCGTTGAGCGTCGAGATCGTTCCGGTGAAGGAGCACCTCGACGGCTTGAACGCGCTGGACCGAGGCACGGCCGACGCGTATGCCAGCGACCGGACGGTTTTGGTGGGATTGGCGCTCGCCATCGGGAATCAGATGCCGGTCGCACTCGCGGAGGAGCAGTTTTCCTACGAGCCCTATGGCCTGGTGCTGCGGCGGAACGATGCGGACTTCAAGCAGGCGGTGAACCGGGTCCTTGCGCAGCTATACCGCACGGCGGCGGTGATCGAGATCTATGACCGCTGGTTCGGCAAGCTGGGCAAGCCTTCCGGGCTACTCGTCGCCATGTATGCCCTCAACGGTTTGCCGGAATAGCGAGAAGCCGGGCACGTTCTCTCAGTAAGGCAGGCTGAAGAACAGGCGAACTCCCTGGATTCCGCCGCCGAACTGGAACCCCAGTCCGATGCGGTCGAGATCGAACAGCTCGAAGTCAATCGCCTTCTTCACCGAAAGACTAACTGCGAGTTCGCCCTGCTCGTCGATCTTGTTGCCGACGTCGTTGTTGGTCGGGAAGCGCAGCCGCTTGAAGTAGTAGTAGTAGATCACATGACCTCCGACGATGATCGGCCGGTCCACTATCTTGAATTCGGTCGGCGTCTCGAGGTTCACGCCTGCGATGAACACGCCCATGGTCTGGTTGGCGGCGCCCTCCGGGCTGCTGCCCGCCATAGTGAGCTGGTTGCCCAAGCTCAGCCTGGAGTCCTTTCCGATCGGCGTCCAGACCAGGCTCTTCATCCCGCCCGCATAGAGCAGCGCACCGGGGCCGCCGGACAAGTCCCAGCCCCAACCGACGTTCGCGTAGGGTTTGACCGTCCAGTTGCTGGTGATCGGTATTTCGGCCTCGATCCCAGGGAAGATGCTGGCCGTGCCCACGCTCTTCGGCGTCTGTCCCCCGAGCAGCTCGTCGAACTTGAAGTCGTAAAAGCCGAAGGACAAGGGCGCCACGAGCTTCAAACCCCACTGGTCGTCGGTCGGCGGCTTCAGCTCGTGTGCAAAGGGAATCTGCAACACGCTCACGACCCGGTCGCCGGACTTGTAGACCCCCGTCCCGAATACCGCGCTGTAGTACCAGTTGAGGAGCTGAGTCTCTGATGAGGCCTCGCGCGTGGCCTGAGCGCGTGCGCTATGCGCGCAGACGAGCCAAACCGCCCCGAGCAGCAGGGTCAGCAGCAGTTTAGGAATTCGCGCGCGCAATCCCTCGCAACGAGAGGGCAGAACGCATTTCTGCTTTTCGCCGGTTTGGTCAGGCAAAGCTGCCGCGGCTAGCGCTTGGGGGTTGCACCGCAAACTGATGACCGCTGCGGTCGGACTGGCGGTTTTCTGGCCTGCGTTGAGGCATCGATTTCACCGAGCGGATTATAGTTGGCTCCAGCGCCCGCAGCCGTGGCTAGCTTCTCGATCCCTCGGGCTTTTTGGCCGGCGCCTCAAACCAGCGTTCCTTGGGGACGACCTGCGGATGCTCGGGATCGCCGAGATAGTGAGGCGACATGATCTGCACGCCGTACTCGTTGAACACGTCCTGGACATTGGCATGGAGGTCGTTGATCGCCATCGCCCGCTGTGCCGGCGCTTCGGGGCCGCCGTAGGCCACGAGCTTGTATTCCACATAGAAGTCGGATAGCGCCCACTGAATGACGTAGGGCGGCGGCTCAGTCAGGATGCCGTGCGTGCGGCGCGCCGCCTCGAGCAACATTGCGTGGACCTGTCGCCAAGGCGTGGCGTAGCCGATGGTGACTGTCACCTGGAGCACGAACCCGCGGCCAGGGACGGTACGCGAGAAGTTCCGTGTCGTGTTGGCGACCACGAACGCGTTGGGCAGAATCAGCTCCTCGCCCGTACCGGTATGGATGCGGGTGGCGAACAGCCCGAGCTCGACCACCGTACCTTCCACATCTCCGATCTTGACGTACTCACCCGCGCGCAGCGCGCGAGAGTACATCAGGATCATGCCGCTGGCCGCCTGCGCGACCAAACTGGACGCCCCGATCGACACCATGAGGCCCACCAGCACTGACAGGCCCTTAAAGGCATCCGTGTGTGCGCCGGGCAGATAGGGATAGGCCATGACCAGCGCGAACAGCCAGAGCACCACGTCGACGATGCGGCGCGTGGGCTTGGCGGTGTCCTCGTCGAGCCAGCCGATGCGGAGACGCTGGGTCTCGACGCGGTGGAAGAACCCATCGAGCAGGCGCACGATGAAGCGGGTGATCACGAAAATCACGAGCACCGTCAGAAGCCCCGGGATCGCGTGGACGATGCCGTGCAGCATCGAACCCAGCAGGCCCACCAGATAGCCGCGAAGCTGCTCGCCCCACGGCCGCGTATAGGGGAACAGCCGAAGCGCGTAAGTTAGCCAGAGATAAGTGGCGAACAAACCAAACGCCCACGCGACAAGGAGAACGAGCAGCCGCGTCAGGTTCAGGAATTGCGTCGGGTGCAGAACGACAGTGCCAGCCACCCGCAGCGTCTTTATTCTCTCCTTCAACGCAGTGGACAGCCGGGCGATCAGCTTCCGCTTCGCAGCCATAAGTCCGTACAAGGCGCCCGCGTAGATCAGCGTGGCCAACGCGGCGAGCAGCACGGCTTTCAGCAGCTGCCGGACACTGGCCTGCTCCTGCAACTCCCTCAGCGCAAGGCTTAGCGCGCGCACCGCGTCATCCGCGGTCGACTGCAGCGTTGCACCCTCGAGATCGTCCACGTCCACGGGCGTAATGCCGAATACCGCCGCACCGTCGATCTCTATCACGATGCCTTGAGGGATCGGGCGGGCAGCCACAGTCGAACCGCTGTTCCTGTCGGCGAGCAGCGCGATGCGCCGTTCCGCAGCCTCGGCGCGCTCGCTTGGCGTGTGGCCGAAGAATGTCGCACGGAAGACGATGATGGTTCGATTGTTGAACACCAGCGGCGCCGGCGCGGAACGCGTCGCATCCGCGGCCGCCGGTGCCTCGGCGGCATCGGCGATCACGGACACGAGGAGCCACGACAGCAGCATCAGCGCTCTAGTCAGCGACCATGCCCAAAATCTCACTTTCCCTTCCCCCTCAACGGAAGCAGCAAGACTACCTCAGTTTTTAATTCTGGGGCGCAAACTTGCCACCGTGTCAGCGCCACTGATCGACCCAGCGGATTTCGATCGCGTCGTTGCCCGAGGGAAAGATCTCTCGGGGCAATCTCACCTCGAAGTGATCCGCTTCGCGTCCGAGCACGTCGACGCTGTCGTCGCCGACCCGGCAGGAATGGACAGGACGCCGGCCTGCCGGGCGAACCAGCGCGCAGTCGAGTCCGGCTGTGTTCGATGTGGCGGTAAAGCCCTCCAGCTCCGGGAAGCCGTGCAAGCGCACGATGACCGTGTCCGGCCAGGCGTTTTCCGCAACCTTCAGCCGTGCCCCGCCGATACCCCTGACGTGATAGACATCCACGAACAAACGATCAGCGACATGGCTGATCTCGATGCGATCCTGCATGACCTCAGCCGCGCTGGCGAGCGGCAGAGTGCAGTAGAGGATTACACACGCGGCCCCAGCCCGTGGGCTCAGGTCGGCCAGCGCCACTCGACGATCTCCGGCTTGTCGATGCCGTGCTCGTGCGCGTAGTTGCGGCACTCGATCTGCTGGTTGCGGAACTTCTCCTTGGCGTGCGCGCCCGCGACTTGCAGCCTGGGCACGCGGTCGATCACGTCGATCGCCAGGCTGAAGCGGTCGATCTGATTGTTGATCGCCAGTTCCAGCGGCGTGTTGATGTTGCCCCTCTCCTTGTAGCCTCGCACGTGCATGTTGTCGTGGTTGGTGCGCCGGTAGGCGAGGCGGTGAATCAGCCATGGGTAGCCGTGGAAATTGAAGATCACCGGCTTGTCGCGCGGTGAACAGGCTGTCGAAGTCGCGGTCGCTCAGGCCGTGCGGATGCTCGGAGGCAGGTTGCAGCTTGAACAGATCCACCACGTTGACGAAGCGGATCTTGAGGTCGGGAAACGCCTCTCGCAGCATGGCGGTGGCGGCAAGCGCTTCGAGCGTGGGGACGTCTCCCGCGCAAGCAATGACCACATCCGGCTCGACGCCCTCGTCGTTGCTGGCTCGCTTCCAGATGCCGATCCCCTTCTCGCAGTGAACAATGGCCGACTCCAGGTCCGTGTACTGCAAGTGATTCTGCTTGTCGCAGACGATGACGTTGACCAGGTTCTCGCTGCGCAGCGCCCGGTCCGCTACGGCCAGCAGGCAATTCGCATCCGGCGGCAGGTAGATGCGCGTGACCTTCGGGCTCTTGTTTACCACGACGTCGATGAAGCCGGGATCCTGGTGAGTGAACCCGTTGTGGTCCTGGCGCCAGACGGTAGACGTGATCAGCAGGTTGAGCGAGGCGATGTCGGCGCGCCAAGACAGCTCGTCGCACGTTGCCAACCATTTGGCGTGCTGGTTGAACATGGAGTCGATGACGTGCACGAAGGCTTCGTAACTGGAGAAGAAGCCGTGGCGGCCGGTGAGCAGGTAGCCTTCGAGCATGCCCTCCATCGTGTGCTCGGAGAGCATTTCGACCACGCGGCCGTCCGGTGCGAGCTCGCCGCCGTCGGCATCTTCGGCGAAATACTCGGCAAGCCAGAATTTCTTGCTCACCTCGTAGATGGCGGTGAGCTTGTTGGAGGTGTTCTCGTCCGGCCCGAAGACGCGGAAGTTGTGCGGGTTCAGCCGCATGATGTCGCGCAGGAAGGCGCCCAACGGCCGCGTGTTTTCCGCGTATACGGTGCCCGGTTTGTCCACGCCGATCGCATACTCGTGGAAGTCCGGCATGCGCAACGCTCGTTTCAGCAGCCCACCGTTGGCGTGGGGGTTGGCCCCCATGCGACGACGCCCGCCGGGCGCGAGCTGGCGCAGCTCGGCGACCGGTGCACCCGAAGCGTCGAACAGTTCTTCCGGTTTGTAGCCGCGCATCCAGTCTTCGAACAGCTTCAAGTGCGCCGGATTCCTCTTCACGTCGGCGATCGGCACCTGATGGGCGCGCCAGAAGCCTTCGAGCTTATGTCCATCCACCTCGGCGGGGGCGGTCCAGCCCTTCGGGCTGCGCAGCACGATCATGGGCCAGCGCGGGCGCTGCGGTCTGCCGCTGCTACGCGACGCCTTCTGCGCTGCCCGGATATCGGCGACGCATTTGTCCAACGTCGCAGCCATCGCCTGGTGCATGGTGTCCGGATCTCCGCCTTCCACAAAGTACGGCGTCCAGCCGTACCCGCGAAACAGGTCCTCCAGCTCCTCGTGGCTGACGCGCGCGAGCAGCGTCGGGTTGTTGATCTTGTAGCCATTCAGATTGAGGATCGGCAGCACCGCGCCGTCGCGGATCGGGTTGAGAAATTTGCTGATGTGCCAGGCGGTGGCCAACGGACCGGTCTCCGCTTCGCCGTCGCCAACGACCGCTGCGACGATGAGATCGGGGTTGTCGAAGGCCGCCCCGCAGGCGTGCGAAAGCACATAGCCCAGCTCTCCGCCCTCGTGTATGGAGCCCGGCGTCTCCGGCGTGCAGTGGCTGCCGATCCCGCCCGGGAAGGAGAACTCCTTGAAGAAACGCTGCAACCCTTCCTCGTCCAGGCTCTTTTCCGGATAAACCTCCGAATAGGTTCCTTCGAGGTACACGGGCCCCAGCACGCCGGGCGCGCCATGGCCGGGCCCGGCCAGGAAAATCATGTCGAGATCGTCTCGGCGGATGAGCCGGTTGAGATGCGTGTAAACGAAAGACAGCGCAGGGCTCGCGCCCCAGTGCCCGAGGAGGCGGTTCTTGATGTGCTCGGGGTTGAGCGGCTCGCGCAACAGGGGATTGCCCTGGAGATAGATCATGCCGAGCGCGAGGTAGTTACAGGCACGCCAGAACGCGTGCATGCGCCGTAGCTCGTCCGCGCTCAGCGGCGCACCCTGGACAGTAGAGCGCGCCTTGCCGAACGCGCTCAGGCTGGTATTGCTCGAGGAAATGACTGCACTCATCGCTTTACTCCTAGGCCGCCCGGCGCTCTCGAGCGGGCGGCACAATCCGTCCCTAACCGCCAGGCGTGGCTTCGCGCTTACCGGTCGCCTCCTGCTCGCTGGCAGAGAACCATTCCTCCAGCAAACGGAAGCCGACGGCCAGCAGCGTCGGCCCGAGAAAGACGCCGATGAATCCGAACGCCAGCGCCCCGCCGAGCACGCCGAAGAAGATCAGGATGAACGGCATGTCGCTGCCCTGGCTGATCAGCCAGGGTTTGATCACGTTGTCCACGCTGCTGACGACTACTCCCCAGATGAGCATGAAGATGCCTAGGAACGGTCGAGCCTTGCAAGAACAGCCAGATCGCCGCCGGCAGCCAGATCAGCGGTGGCCCCACTGGCACAACGGAGAGGAAGAAGGTCAGCAACGCGAGCAGCGCGGCGCCCGGCACTCCCGCGATGAGGAACCCGATTCCAGCCATCACCGCCTGCACCAAGGCCGTGCCCAAAATACCGTAGACGACGCCTCGTACCGTGTTGCCCGCGACCGTCAGCAGGTGTCTGCCGCGCTCGCCGCCGATGCGTTCCACTCCGGTGATCAAACGCTGTGCCGCGGACAGCCCATCGCGGAACAGGAAGAAGGCGACAAATATGCTCAACGTCAATTGGATCAGGCCGCGGCCCAGCGCGAACGCGATCTTTAACAACCATGTGCTGACAGGTTCGACGAAACGCCGAAATTCCTGCGCCAACTTCCCGCTGTCTGTCGCCAGGCTCTCCCAATACGCCGTCGCAGATTCACCAACGATGGGCACTTTGGCGAGCCAAGCCGGTGGCGGTGGCGGTCCCGCTTCGATCGAATGCCGCACTGCTGTAGTGAGCTCCTTTACGCTGTCCGCGAGCGTCGTGCCGATGATCACGAACGGCAGCAGCACCACCAGGATCATGGCCAGCGTCATCACGGCCGCAGCCAATGTTCGGCGTCCGCCAAGCAGCCTGAGAAGCCGATGATAGATGGGCCAGGTCGAGAAACACAGGACCACCGCCCACAATACGGCGGACACGAACGGCCACAGCACCAGCAAACAACCTGCAAGTACGATCGCCAGGACGATCCAGCCCAGGTTACGCTCGATCCGCTTCGCAAGCGTAGTCATTGAAGCCCGCTGAGCAGCAACCGCAGACGAAAAAGCGTTTCCTTGTCCTGCGTCTTGTTCATGGCTGCTTCTATCCTGGTTGCGAATCGGAAGACGCCGGAACTTCCCCCTCGGTGCATGGTAGCGTACTTTAGAGGCCGTCCCGTGAAGGCGCGATGCACGGGTTACGAATTATCGGATCGCCGCTTTGGCCGACGTTTGATCTAGCGCAACATCCCCGCGCCGGAAGCAACCTCTATTTCCTCTCCTTCATCAACATGCTGCGCGTGGCAGCCAGCTCTTTCCGCTTCGCCTCGTCCACTTTCGGATAGGCCAGATCCAGGTTCTCCAACGCCTCGACGATCGCCGCCGCTACCACCACGCGAGTGAACCACTTGTTATCGGCGGGCACCACGAACCAGGGGGCATGCTCGGAAGCTGTGCCTCGGATCGCGGACTCGTACGCTTGCATGTAGTCGTCCCAGTACTGGCGCTCCACCGCGTCGGCCGGAGCGAACTTCCAGTTCTTGTCAGGCAGGTCCAACCGCTCCAGGAATCGCCGCTTCTGCTCTTTGCGTGAGACGTTGAGAAAGAACTTCAGGATCACCACTCCGTTGCGCGTGAGATAACGCTCGAACGCGGCGATGTCCTCCAGCCGTTCGTCCCAGATGCGCT
Organism: uncultured beta proteobacterium; assembly: GCA_963747025.1. Classification (GTDB taxonomy): domain Bacteria; phylum Pseudomonadota; class Gammaproteobacteria; order Burkholderiales; family SHXO01; genus SHXO01. The sequence goes on along the minus strand of CAVVDJ010000001.1, from coordinate 228,252 downwards.
TGGTGATCAGATGAGGCGCGAGCTTCTGCCGCTGCAAAATCTCCTGATGGACGCGCACCACCAGCACTTCTTCGTAGTAGGAGCGGTTGAAGATGCCGATCCGGCCGCGCTCGGGCATGGATTTCATGTAGCGCCACAAGTAGTCATGGTCGAGCTCTTCCGCCGAGGGCTGCTTGAACGAATAAACCTGGCAGCCTTGAGGGTTCACCCCCGACATCACGTGCTTGATGGTGCCGTCCTTACCTGCCGCATCCATTGCCTGGAACACGAGCAGCACCGACCAGCGATCCTGGGCGTAGAGCTTGTCCTGCTCCTCGGCCAGCCATTGGACGCCCATCGCCAGCAACCCCTTCGCCTCGGGCTTGCGCTGAGATTGGATGCCTTGCGTGTCAGAGGGGTCGAAGTCCTTCAGCCGGAAGCCTCTGCCGCGCGTGACACGGTACGGAGCGATGAACTTCCCGATGCGGGCGAGCATTTCCTTCTTGCGCTTCCGAGCTGGGAACTTTGTTGCCACGGAGCCTCCTTTAAGGGGCGTTGCCAAGTCGCTCCAACGGGCAGCGGCTCGCAAAGCGGTATCATGTCACGCAATCGGAGGAGAGCTCAACGACGGCACCGCGTTGGTTTGTGATCCCAACATGAAGATCGATCTGGAGACAGCCGCATCCACCCTGATCAGCGATCACGCGCAGAAACGCAATATCACGCCTTTCGCGCGCGCCTGGGGTGCCGTGGATCTGGCGGGTGCCTATGCTATCCAGGGTGCATACGTCGAACGCATGCTCGGGACGCACGGCGCGACGCGTCGGATACAAGATCGGGCTCACATCGGCGCGCATGCAGAAGATGTGCAGCATCGACCATCCGGTCGCGGGCGTTGTCCTTCAAGGCCGTCTCCAGCCCAGTGGCGTGCGTCTACGGTTGGGCGATCTAGTGCATCTGGGCATCGAGTTCGAAATCTGCGTGCGGGTAGGCCGTGCGCTTGCGCCACGCGAGACGCCCTACGAGATGCGCGAAGTGGCAGCAGCGGTGGACGCCGTCTGCCCGGCGTTCGAAGTCATCGACGACCGCAACTCCGCGTATCCGCTCGACCTGCTTTCTCTAGTGGCGGACAACGCCTGGAACGAAGGCATCGTGCAGGGGGAGTACCGGACCGCCTGGCCCGATCTCGCCGCCGTGCGCGGAACTGTCGAGCGCAATGGGGAAGTGATCGACCAGGGTTACGGGCGCGACGTGCTCGGCCATCCTTTCGAACCGCTGCGCTGGCTGGCCAATCATCTGCGGGAACAAGGCCAGACTTTGCATGCCGGCGAAATCGTGTCCACCGGCAGCCTGGTGACAACGCGCTTCCCTTCAGCCGGAGAGACCTACCGATTCACGTTGGAAGGCGTTGGCGCAGTGGAAGTCGGCTTCGAGGCTTAGGGAAGGTCTGATCGAGCTTGCGGTTTCAGTATCGACCGAAGGATAGGCCGGCGAAGCCAATTAGCTTGCAGGCTTCCTCGCAGAAAAGAAATAGCGGTTGAGGCTGAAGAAGTAGTCCCCGCGCCGCCCCAACTCCTGGAGATCGGCTGCCCACGCGTCAGCTTCCTCGCGCGGTAAGAGCTCTTGCTTCTTCGCGTACGCGGCCAGCAGTGGGATCACGCCAAAGCTGTAGGTGTCGGGATGGTAGCGATCGTTGATGAGGACGATCGCGTCCACGCGAGGACTCTCGAACCCGGCGGCGCGCAATCGGGGCGCAAGTGTGTTCGGCAGGTGCGGATGCGGACAGTGCCGATCCCAGGCCTCGATCATCCGTCGCATGCGCGCCGGGTCGCTCGAGTGCCACACGCAGGATTCCCAATCCGTATCGACGATCACTGCCCGCCCGCTGGGCTTCAGCACGCGACACAGTTCCGCCAGAGCGCGGTCGATGTCGGGTACGTATTCGTACACCTGGGTACAAACGCCGGCGTCGAAGCTGTTATCGATGTAAGGCAACGCCGCGACGTCTCCGACGCGCGGCTCGACCCACTTGACGGCGGCGCAGCGGCCCCGCGCCATCGCCACCATGCTCTCGGAGGCATCGATGCATTGAATCTGCCCACCCGAGCCGACCCGCTCGGCCATTTGCAGCGCCAGCAATCCGGGACCGCACCCGAGATCCACCACCCGCTCGCCCGCCCGCAGCGCCAGCGCATCGAGCACGCGCTCGCGCTGCGCCACGACATCTGGGGTTTGGTAGAGCGCCTCGACGCGGCGCGCTTCCTTCTCGTCGAAGCCCAGGAAACCGCCGGTTGGCTCGGCGCTCATCTGTCGTCTCATCCTATCGCGTGGCGTTTGACGAAATCGCGATCGAACGCAAGTCCGAGGCCCGGCTTCGTCGGGACGGTGAGCTGCCCTTTCACCGCGACAGGCGCGTCTTCGAACAGCTTCAGCGACCACGGCATGTATTCGACCGTGAGGCCGTTCGGCACCGCCGCGACGAGGTGCACGTGGATCTCGGGCAGCAGGTGGCTGACCACCGGCAGGTTGAAGGCTTCCGCCATGCCCGCGACCTTGAGCCAGTTCGCGATCCCACCCACCCGCAGCAGGTCGATCATGACGATGTCGACGGAGCGCGCTTCCAGCATGTGGCGGAACGGCGCGATGCCGTAGACGTACTCGCCACCGGCCACTGGCGTCCCCAATGCGTCGGTCACCCGAGCCAGCCCCGGAAAATCGTCGTGGGTCGTCACGTCCTCCAGCCAGTAGAAGTGAACATCGTCGAGCCGCCGGCCGATGTCGATCGCCTGGTGCACACTCCAGCGCTGGTTGATGTCGCACATGAGGTCGATGTCCGGGCCGATCGCCTCGCGGACCCTGCGCGCGCGCTCGATCTCGATCGCCGGCGTTGTTTGGCCCGGGAGAGCGAGCTGCATCTTCATCTGCCGGAAGCCCTTCTCCACTAGCGCGGGTGCCGCCTTCACCACATGCTCCAGCGGGAACGTGCGCATGAGCGCGCCGCTAGCGTACGTCGGTACACGCTCGCGCAGGCCACCTAGGAGCGTGGCGAGCGGCTGGTTGAGCACCTTGCCCTTGATATCCCACAGCGCCATGTCGATCGCTGAGAGCGCGAGGATGAAGATCCCGCCTGGTCCCGCCGAGCCTGCTGCCGCTTCGCGCAACTTCTGTCCAACTGCTTCGATACGGAGGGGATCCTCGCCGACGGCGAGCGCGGCGAGTTGCTCGACGGCATGCTTCAGCGTCGCGGTGAGCGCCGCGCCGAAGAAGGTGATGCCGATGCCCTCGATACCCGCGTCGGTCTCGACCTGCAGCGTGACGAACTCGCGAAACGGGCCGCCGAACGCGGGGCCGCCCGCGAGCGGCTCATCGGAAGGTAACCGGACGATCTGAGAACTGGCACGAGTGATTTTCATGGGAGGATATTCTATAGGGCTAGTCATCATTGCGGCGAAAACCGAGAGGTTCGAGGAGCGGTCAAACCGTGAGGCGGCTAAGTACTTCTGGACCCCGGATCAAGTCCGGGGTGGCGGCGACTGTGGGGTTGGCCGTTGTGTTTGGGGTCGCTGCCTGTCAGTTTTTGCCGTCATCCCGGCGCAGGCCGGGATCCATGCAACGTCTCCGAACCAGGTCGGCTTGCTTTAGGCACGCAGGAAATCAATCAGCAATCGATTCAGCTCGTCCGGTTTGTCGAGCATCATCCAGTGCCCGGCTCCGCTGATTTTTTCATAGCGCCACGGAGCTTGCACGACCCCGGCCGACAGCGCCATCTGCGGTTCGAGCAAGAATGGATCTTGGTCGCTCCAGACGCCGAGCACGGGAATGCGGATGCGGTCCCAGGGAGGTAGTTGCGGCAACGGCGCTTCGTCTGGGGATGAGAGGCGTGAACGCGGCGCGATACCAGTTCAACCCCGCCGTCAGCGCCCCAGGTCGAGCCAGGTCGGTCAGATGTCGCTCGTGATCGCCTTGACCACGGCTCCATTGCCGAAACAGCTTCCAATTGTCGGCCGTCAATCCCTTTTCCGCGATGTCCGGCTTGATGAAGAAATCGAAGTACCACGACTTCTCCCGTTGCTCGATCGTGTCCCAGCCCGGACTGCCGGGCGCTCCGACCGACAAAACCACGATGCGATCGAATTTCTCGGGATACGATCCCGCCAGTCGCCATGTCATGGCGGCTCCCCAATCATGCCCGACCAGATGCGAGCGCCTCACATCCAGCGCATCCAAGAGCCCAAGAATGTCGGCAGCGATGAAAGGGCCGTCGATAGGGGCGCAGAGTCGGTTGGCCTGGGCGCATCCCCGTAACCACGCAGATCAGGCGCGACTACCCGAAAGCCTGCTGCAACGAATGCAGGGACTTGATAGCGCCAGAGGTGCCGCGAGTCGGGGAAACCGTGCAGCAGCACCACCGCGGGACCGGTTCCGACATCGACCACGGGAAAGCGCTCGCCTTTGATCTCAACGGTCTTGGTAACTGTGTCGACATCCATCGCTCGTCCGCGCGTGGTCTCGTCTGCAACCCTCGTCATCCGGCTCCTTTCAGTTCTGCGCCACTACCATCCGCGCACGCTGGAGCTCCGGTCGCGCGCTGGTCCCCTTGCCGCAGAGCCCGAGCAGTTGCGCATAGTAGGCCTTCGCCGTGGCGGAATCTCCAGCCAGCTCCGCCGATCGCGCCGCGCCATACACACCGTTGAACCGATTGGGCGTCACGCGCAGGGCGGCCTGGTATTCGGCCAGCGCCTCGGCCGGATGTTGCAGCTCGAGCAGCAGGTCGCCGAGCAATTCACGCGCGGGCGTGAGTTGCCCAGGTGTCACCGGGTGTTTGTAGGTGGAATCCTCCAGGTCGGCTGCAGCTCGCATCTGCGTCAGGGCCACCCCGGCATCGCCTTCGGCCCAGGCGAGCCAGGCGCTGGCTGTCAGACGCTGGATTTCCACCTGCTTTGCCCAGTAGTCGTTCTTCGCGTTCAGGAGAACATCTCTCAATGCCGCGAGTCCCTGGACATCCTCCCGAGCCAGCGGCAGGTTGCCGGTGTGCGCGGCACCGAGAGCACGCGCGTAGTGCGTAAGCGCCTCCGTGGCTGGAAAGCGGCTTGGCTTTGGGGATCAACGCTGCAGCGTCTGACCACCGCCGGAGCTCGATCGCGTATCGCGCAGGCGCAGCGGCAAGCGTGTAATCGATGGCGATCGTTCGCTCCTTGTCGTTCAGGCTGACCGCACTCAGATCATCCAGGACGCTCTTCGCCGACTGCTCTTCGCCGCTCTGCAAGTAGGCGTAGACCAGATAGTCCATCGAGTGCAGCTCGGAGTTTGTATCCCCCTGCTTTCTCGCCGTGGCCGCCGAGGCGGTATCGGAGCGGATAGCTTCCTGCCACAGCCCCAGGTACATGAAGGTATGCGACGGCATGTGCAGCGCGTGAGGCACCGACGGCGCGATCTTGCCGTAGCGTCGTGCCGCGTCCAATGCGCGGGGGGCCAACCCCGGATAGTCATAGGCGTGGATGATGTAGTGCGCAAGCCCCGGATGATCGGGTTGCTCGGCAAACAGCGGTTCCAGGAGTGCCGCGCTCTTCAGTTGCTTCGCGTAGGTCCTGTCGTTTGGGTCGATGGTGGCTTGCATCGCAAGCGCATAGAACGCGGTGGCTTCGCGATCCTCGCCGAACTGCTCGTGGAGTTGCTGCATCGCGCTTTCGTAGGCCCGTGCGCGCGCCGGATGACTTTGCTTGTCGAAGTCCTGATAGAACGCGCCGATGGCTTCGATGTACCCGCGCTCGCGTTCGGTCTTCGCTCCGACGCTTCGCGCCTTGTCCACGGCGGCTTTGCCCTGCGCGAGCGAGGCAGCGGTCGGGGGATACCACAGCGGGTACCACCAGCTCATCGCGACGCCCCAGTATCCCATCGCGCATCCGGGGTCGATCTCGGTCACGTGGGTGAACGCCTTCACCGCGACAGTGGTAATAGAAAGAATGGAGAAGCGCGACGGAGCGATTGAACTCTGCCTGCGCGGCGGCGCTACACGAAACCGGGAAGTTCACCTGCCCAAGCCGCTCCGGCACGCCTCCCGGAGGAGTCTCGTCTTCGTGCGGCCAAGCCGGCTGACCGAGCAGGAAGGAAAAAGCGGCAACGATAGATATCCAAGCGTGCCTCATGATGTCCTCCTTATTGCGCAACGGCGCGTTGATCACACAGCATGCCGGCGAATCCGCGATAACAGACGGGGTGCCGATCAATGCGAGAGTTTCAGCACGACAACCCCTGAAATGATCAGTGTAACGCCAACGTACCTGCCTAGGCTGCGCGTCATTGAAGAACCACCTCGAAGGAATCCGCGCAGCGCGCTGCGTAGGGACCCGTGAACAGTGATGTCAGGATCCTGTAGGAAAAGAGGCAATTCGTCGTAGGACAAACGCTCATCGCCGGTGATCCTGCGAACCATCAAGCCGCGTTCCGGTCGGACCTTGACACCCATCCATCCGAAACGGCCAATGCGCGATGCCATCGGTATTGCCTTGCTAAGCTTGCTCGTCCTGGGTCTTGCGAGCTGTGGCGAAACAGCGACACTACCCGTGACGGCGGGGATCGGTCCGCGTCCGACGCTTCCGCCGCCGCATCCCACCCTCATCCCCACCGTCAACATCGCGCCCGCCGCAGGTTGGCCGCCGGGCGGGAAACCGGTGGTTGCCTCGGGCCTTTCGGTGGACGCTTATGCGAACGGTCTAGATCATCCGCGCTGGCTCTATGTTCTTCCCAATGGCGATGTGCTGGTAGCGGAAACTAACGCCCCGCCCAAGCCCGAGGATGGAAAAGGTCTGCGGGGATGGGTCATGAAACAGGTCATGAAACGCGCTGGCGCCCGCGTTCCCAGCGCGAACCGCATCACCTTGCTGCGCGACGCCGACGGCGACGGCGTCGCGGAAACGCGAACCGTGTTTCTACAAGGGCTGAACTCGCCCTTCGGCATGACGCTCGTTGGTCACGATCTCTATGTCGCGAACACCGACGCGGTAGTGCGCTTTTCGTACAAAGATGGCGAAACGCAGATTACCGGTCCCGGCGTCAAGGTCGTCGATCTTCCCGCAGGCCCGATCAATCATCACTGGACCAAGAACATCATCGCGAGCCGCGACGGTTCGCGCCTCTATGTAACGGTCGGTTCGAACAGCAACGTCGGCGAAAACGGCGAGGAGAACGAAGTGCACCGTGCCGCCATCCTCGAGGTCGATCCGGCGACAGGAAGCTCGCGGGTGTTCGCCTCCGGTCTTCGCAATCCGAACGGACTCGGCTGGCAACCGCAAAGCGGCGCGCTTTGGACGGCAGTCAATGAACGCGATGAGATCGGCAGCGACCTCGTTCCCGACTACATGACATCGGTGCAGGACAGCGGATTCTACGGGTGGCCCTACAGCTACTACGGTCAGAATGTCGATGAGCGGGTGAAGCCTCAGCGTCCCGATTTGGTCGCAAAAGCGATCGTCCCCGACTATGCGCTCGGCTCGCATGCGGCATCCCTCGGGCTCGTTTTCTATGAAGGAAAGCTGCTGCCGGCGCGATACGCAGGCGGCGCGTTCGTGGGTCAGCACGGTTCCTGGAACCGCAACCCGCGAAGTGGCTACAAGGTGATCTTCGTGCCGTTCACCGACGGCCATCCTGTGGGACTGCCGGAGGATGTGCTTACCGGCTTCCTCTCAGCGAACGGTGACGCATTCGGCCGTCCTGTCGGTGTGGCGGTGGACCGAGCCGGCGCCCTGCTTGTCGCTGATGATGTCGGCAATACCGTGTGGCGGGTAACACCGGCCGGGGCGCGATAGGCGGGCGCACGCTGCAAGGTCAGTCATTGGACACTCGTCGGCCGACAATCACGACATCGCGTTCGACAGCATCCAATTCAGCAATTCTCGGAAGCTCACCCCAACGAGAGAAGCCGTGTTCCGCGAACAGGCGCAGGCTCGGCGCATTGTGAGCGAAGATGAAGCCCATCAACGTGTTCATGCCGAGAACAGGCGCCTCGGCAACGGCCTGTTTCAGCAGGTAGGTACCCAAGCCTCGCCGCCGGAATGCCTGATGGACGTAGACGCTGAGTTCCGCAGTTTTGTCGTACGCCGGACGGCCGTAGAACGAAGAAAAGCTCAACCAGGCCGCAATCTGGCCTTCCGCGTCGACCACCCAGAGGGGACGGAAGGCCGGCGTATGCTCCTCAAACCACCGAACCCGGCTTTCCACCGAGACCGGCTCGATATCCGCGGTGACCATGCGGGTCGGAATCGTTGCGTTGTAGATCTCGACGATCTGCGATAGATCGCTGCGGTGCGCAACACGATGCAGCATGGAAGTCATATCTTGTCAGGATTTGGGTCTGCGCCACACGCTCGCGAGCCACGGCTGCTTCCCACGCGGCAATCCGGCAGGACGGTAGTAGTGATCGAGCTCGACAAATCCTGCATCCGACATCCAGCGACGCCACGCTTCAAGATCGTGATAGGCACCATAGCGTCCCTGGTTCCATCCTTCCTCGTTGTGGCCGCGTGGGTTGGAGCTGAACAGGACGCCGCCTGGCTTTAGCGTGGCGTGCAATTGGCCGAGTATTCGTGGCAGCTCTTGTCTCGGGACGTGAAACAGCGCCGCGTTGGCGAACACACCGTCGAAGTGTCGGCCCGGCAGATCGAGCTGCAGAAAATCCTGCACCCACACTTCGCATCCCGTATCGGCACGCGCCATCTCGACGAAGCGCGCGGCACCATCCAGCCCCACGGCAATGTGGCCGAGTTGCGCAAATGTACGAAGATCGCGCCCGGGCCCGCAGCCGAAATCGAGGATCGCGAACGGCTGCTCGCTCTCGATATTGCGCAGCAGCGCGTCGATGTTCTGGCTCACGTCGTGATCGCGCGTGCCCCGGCGGAAATCCTCGGCGCTCTGGTTGTAGTGCGCCAGGGTGACGGACGTGATCTTCTCGAGGTCCTGCTGATGGAGCTTCATGCGCGATCGCGCTGAGTCGGAGCCTGACCGGGTTCAACAGGATGAGATAACGACGGTTCCAACGAGCCCAACGATCAGCCGAGCACATCTGTCACGCGACACACACCTTCTCATAGTGCTCGACCGTCGGAAACGGATCGTAGAAATGATGCAGCAGAGTCTTCCATCTCTGATACTCCGGAGACATTCGGAATCCGACTGTGTGATCCTCGAGCGTGGCCCATTGCACGAGAAGCAGATAACGGTTCCGGGCCTCGATGCAACGTTGCAGCTCGAGTGCGATGAAGCCAGGCATCGACGCGATGATGCTCCTTGCCTCACCAAATGCCGCCTCGAAAGCGCTCTCGCGACCCGGTCTCACGTTCAGTACGGCCGACTCCAGGATCATCTTGGTTAGCTCTCCCGTTCGCCACCATGGTCCAGCGTCGCACTACACGACTGACATGAGCGGCATGCACCAGCTTTGCGTTGAGTTTCGCCTCTGCGTTTCCAGAGAGGCACCCGATCTGGTTCTCATTGCTTTCTGAAGACGCGCAACAGATACACACCGATCACGCCATCCCGACAAGCTTGGCGCCTTTGCGGAATAGTGCCGCCCCGTGCGGATCGAATCGAAAAGAACCGAGGAAGTCGGCGACGCTGTATTGCGGAAGCGTCTTGTGAATCGCAGCGGCATAGGTCCGCGCCTCGACGAGATTGCCGGCTAGCGCCAGACTAAAGCCCGCAATCGCGAGGATATGTGCGTGCGCGTTGGGACGGGCCGCGGCCTTGACGGCCCACTCGGCCGCTTCCTCGAACCGGCCGAGACGCACCAGCGCCATAGCGCGCGCGCCGAGCATGCCGAAGAGCAGTGGGTCGAAGGGGCTTAATTGGCGCGAGCAATCGGAGGACGAGATGGCGGCCCGCGGATCGCCAGCCTGCGAGTGCACGAACGCGAGCGTGTAATGACCCATGGCGAAGTTAGGGCTCAGGTCGATCGCTCGCTCCAGTTCGATGACGGATTGGTCATGGCGGGCGCGCAGCCATAGCGCACGGCCCATGGCCCAATGCGCGGCGGGGTCGCGGTCGTCCACCATGAGGCTTTGGCCGGCGGTTTCGAACGCTCGGTCGATTTCCGGCTCGCGCTTCGCCCAGCCTTGAAACGCGTTCTGGAAATGCGTAAAGGACAGGCCGGCGTAGGCGCGCGCGAAGGTCGGATCCAACTGCACGGCCATCTCGAAAAAACGCTGGGCCTGCTCGTTGTCGGGTTTGCTGAACCGATACATGTGCCACAGGCCGCGATGATGAGCCTCCCACGCATCGAGCGAGTTCGGCGGCCTCAGGATTGCGCGATTGCGCTCGACCGTCTCGATCTCGCTGGCGATGGACGCGACGATCCTGTTGCCAATCTCGTCAAGAAGGAGGAGCGCGTCGTCCGCTTTGTGGTTGAAGGTTTCCGCCCAGATGATCCGGGCGGTCCGCGTTTCGGCCAGTTCGACCGTCACAGTGAGGCGCTTGCTCTGGCGCCGCACAGATCCGGCCACAACGTAGTCGACGTTCAGCATCCGTGCGGCCTCTTCCGGACCGATGCTTCGCTCATGCAGGGCGAACACGGTCCCCTGCGCGATGACGAACAGGCTGCGCAGTTGAGCGAGCCTGGTGATCACGTCATGGGCAAGAGCGTCGGCGGCTCCGCCGCGGGCGCCTGTAGCAGTGGAGCGGTCGACAAACGGCATCACCGCTATGGATGCGCGGCGAGGTGCAACGGCGACCACCTCCTCACGGCTGCGGCCAGCTGCTGCCGTCAAGGAGGGCGCCGCGGCCTGGACTTGCTGCGGGCTGTCTCCTTGGGCTCTGCCTGCTCGCCATGCGTCGCGAATGGGAGTGAAATCGAGACCCTCGCTTTCGAACAACTGGGCGGTCGCCGCCAGATGCTCTTCACCTTCCCGGATTCGCCCGCGCCGGGCAAGAACGCTCAGAAGCATCTCGTGAACATGCCGATCGAACGGCGCAAGGTGGAGCCACTTTTCCAAATAGCCAAACGCTTCGTCATCAGGAACGCTCTTGACGAGGTGCTCCAGCAGGGCGGCATGACAGCCGCGGAATCGTCGCCGCTGAGCGGTGAGCCACGCGTTGAAGACCGGGCTGCGGTCGATTTCCAGGCCCTCTAGAAAGTCGCCGTTGAACAGGTTGCACAACGCTCGCAGCCGCTCTCGAGCGAGTGTCCCGATGCCCTGCTCAGTCGCGTGGGCGATCTCGGTTGCATCGACGAAGCAATCTGCTAGATCGACTCGAACGGTGTCCTCGTGGGTGTAGACGCGTCGCTGGTCGTGCACGTCGACGATCTTCCTGATTTTGCTGAGACACCACCGAAGTTCCCCCCGCGGATCGTCGGGCACATCCCACAGGAGTTCGCAAAGTTGGCTCCTCGACACGGCCAGCGGCGCAAGGGCCAAGTAGGCTAGGAGCCCACGCACTTTGCGGGATGCCGGCAGTGTCAGGGTGAGGCCGTCCCGGCTGACCGTCATGGGGCCGAGCATCCGCACGCGGATCGAAGGCTCGTTACCCGGCCGGTTCAAGAGATCGGATTCCACGGGCGTTTCCACGCTGGCTACCACGCTCGCCTCCACGTCTGGCCGTTACGCTTGAACCCGATGGTCACGGCACGTAGAGCCGGACCTCAACATCGTCGCCATCGCGCACACCAGATGGAACATTGCGGGCCAACCGTCAAAACGGAGAAGGATCATGGAAAACGCCACTGCCATCAATAGCAAGCCCCAGCAATCCACCAGTCAGGCGGACCTCAAGACGCTCAAGGCACGCCAGCAGATTGCCTGGTCGGCTGGCGATTATGCCCTCATCGGCACTACCCTGCAGATCGTCGGCGAGGAGTTGTGCGAGGCCCTCGACGTCCGCTCAGGACAGAAGGTGCTCGACGTCGCTGCCGGCAACGGCAATGCCTCCCTCGCGGCGGCCCGTCGCTGGTGCGATGTGACCGCGACCGACTACGTGCCAGCGCTGCTCGAGCGCGCCCGCGAACGCGCCGCAGCCGAACGACTGGACATCGAGTTTCGCGAGGCCGACGCGGAAGCGCTGTCGTTTCCCGATCACAGCTTCGACGTGGTCGTCTCGACGTTCGGCGTGATGTTCACCCCCGACCAGGAGCGTGCCGCGGCCGAGATGGTGCGCGTCTGCAAGCCCGGCGGGAAGATCGGCCTTGCCAACTGGACGCCCGACGGGTTCATCGGCCAGCTGTTCAAGACCATCGGCAAGCACGTCCCGCCACAGCCCGGCGCCCGGTCGCCGGCGCTCTGGGGCACCCGCGGTCGCATCGCCGAGTTGTTCGAGTCGTCCGCGACCTCGGTCAAGTCAGCGCAACGGAACTTCGTGTTTCGCTATCGTTCGGCCGAGCATTGGCTGGAGATCTTCAAGACTTACTACGGTCCGGTGCTCAAAACCTTCGCCGCGCTCGAAGCCGCTCCGCAGGCGGCGCTGCGGAGCGATCTCATGGCGTTGATCGACCAGTTCAACCGTTCGGGCGACGGCTCCATGGTCGTGCCCAGCGAGTACCTCGAGATCGTGATCACGCGGCACTGAGGAAAGTCGCGCCGGCCTGATCCAACCCCGAGTCCTTTTCGTCGTATCGTCAGCATGGAGGTAGATCTATGAGCAACGGTAAAGCTTATGAAGGCAGCTGCTTTTGCGGCGCAATTCAGTTCACGGTCAGCGGTGAGCCGGCCGCAATGGGTTATTGCCACTGCGATTCGTGTCGTAGCTGGTCGGCGGGGCCTGTCAACGCGTTCACTTTATGGAAACCCGAAGCGGTGCAGGTCACACTGGGAGCGGACAACGTCGGCACGTTCAACAAGACCCCGCGCAGCTATCGCAAATGGTGCAAGACGTGTGGAGGCCATATCTTCACCGATCATCCCGGCTGGGGCCTGGTCGACGTGTATGCAGCGGTCATTCCGACCTTTCCGTACCAGGCCGCCATTCACGTCAACTATCAGGAGACGAAGCTGCGCATGAAGGACGGGTTGCCGAAGATGAAGGACGTCCCGAAGGAAATGGGCGGCTCGGGCGTCACCATTGCGGAATAGCGCGGCAGCCGCTTTTAGGCCCTATCCTCCAACCAGCCTCACCAGCCGATCGGCCAACTCCTACGCCTTACGGCCGTCGGCTGAGTTTGGTTCTACAGAAACGCCCATGAAGTTAGCCTCCAAAGCGCCCCACAGGACGCCACGCAGCGCCATTCTCCTCGAACACCGGGCGCAGCGCGAGGTTGAATGATTGCTGGAGATCGTTATAGCCAATACTGATAACTGCGGACGGCATGGGGAGGAATTCCGGGATCCAGCCGCTGGAGAACCTGATAAACCCGGGTCGCACCTTGGATGGGTTCTTGCGGTAGTCGCTCAGCGTCGGGCTCTAACTTTCGAGCTCAGTAGTGCGCGGGTGCTTGACTGAGTTCAGAATTTCTAACGAACCTCTCGACGGACCACCTCAGTGCGTGGGAGGGGTCGCTCAACGCGTGCTCACACCTGCCCCGCCCTGGTGTCATGCCGCCAGACCCGGCTGTCGAGATCGAGCACAAAAGAGTCCAAGTTGTCCTGATAATCCTCTTCGTCACCGGTTCTGGTAACCACCTTGCCGTGCCAGATACGGATCTCATGAGGGCTCGCCTGAGCCGCTCGATGCTTGTAGATCCATCCTGGGGCTTCGCCCCTCGCATTGAGTTGCTCCATCCGGAACGTGAGGATGTCTAGCCGGTACACCGGAGTCTCGCCATAGCGACGGCTTCCGTGATAGCCAAGGGAACCTATCACGTAGATGTAGTCGCCGGCGAGCGTTGCGGTATGAAAGTCCGTGGGCGGAAACACAGATTCCGGATAGCCGAAAATGGCAATCGATCCGTCTCGTCCATGGACAAAGACGTCGTTGTAGATGCAGAAGTCCGGATCATAGAAGTCCTCGTGTTCACCCGCGATCTGCACGATCCGGCCATCGGGCAAGAACGTCATCGATTGTCCGAACCGTTGCGCGCACCATATCGGACCCGCAAGGGTCGGCGACGACTCTTTGAACCGCCGACCCGCCGCGTACGCATTGATTCCAGACCGGATCATGCTTTCCCAGAACGGGTGATTCATTCGTTCGGGATTCGTCCTGCCGAAAGAGCGAGTAAATGTACGCTGGAAGTCGTCCAGCGAGACCGCGATGAACGCCTCGTCCGGATCGGCCGGACCTGCCAGAACAGCTCTTCTGCCTTCGTGCGACAGGCTCTGCGGATCAGCTCCAGCATCGAGCAGGCGCATGATGATCTCTCGCGTTCGGGCGCGGCTCAGAGACGTCCCGCTGGCATCTCGATCGATGTCCGCTCCAGCACTAAGAAGAATGTCGACGCATTCGAGGTCGTCCTCGCCGACGGCCTCCATCAGTGCGGTGGTGCCAAAATCGTCCGTCTGCTCGATGTCGGCTCCGCGCTCGAGCAACCAGGTGAGCACGTCTGCATGATGGCCCTCGATTGCGTAGAACAACGGCGGTTTACCACTACGCCCACGCGCATTCGGGTTCGCGCCACGCGCGAGCAGCGCCTCGGCCTTGTGGATGTCTCCCCGGAGCAGCGCGATGAGCCAGGCGGTCCGCGACCACCAGTCCGTATCCTCGAGCGTCCCCCCGTTTTCGAGAGCCGCGTCCATATCGGCGAGCGACCCCAACGCAACAGCTTCCATGAGTGGCGTCCAGCCGAGCTGACTCTTGTCCGCTCCCGCATCGAGCAGCAACTGAACCGCATCGAATCGCCCTATTCGCGACAGCACGCGCAGCCCGGATTCCCGATAACTGCTCTGCCCGCTTGGGTCGACGTCGCTCGCGATGAGCAGCTTTAGCAGATCGAGGAGCCTCGGGTCGCGACCCACGTCACGCCCGTGTACCGCATCGATCAGAGCGTCGTACCCGTTCTCACGTTGATATCGAACGTCCGCGCCCGCCTTGATCAGAGCCATGACCTTCCGCGGATCGCCCTCCTTTAGCGCCGCGGAGAGGTCGGACGTAGGGATTGACGCCATTGGAAGCCCTCCGTGGTCACGGTGCGCCACCTGTCAAACGGATGAATTGTTCCTTTGTCTGCCCGACCCTAGATTCAGGCGGTCGCCCGCGAAGATGGGTAGCAGCCATTGCGTGGGCTGCGCGACCGTGACTAGTACGGCGTGCCGTCCTTATGGGCAAACTGTCTGTGTCCATCAATTACCATCATCTGTAGATCGTCATCAGGCCAAGTTCCTTCGTCACCTGGCGCTCGGTCGCCAATCTCAAGATACACGACGTCTTCGTTCGTCTCATTGACAAGGTGGTGAGCGTCGCCGGTTCCGGCTTCGAAGCCTGCGCACATGCCAGGCGAAAGCTGGGTTGCACCCTCGTCGGTTCGCAGGGTTGGGTTGCCTTGCAGGATGTAGACGAACTCGTCTTGCTTGGTGTGAGAGTGACGAAGCGCGGACATGGCGTTTGGGGCCAAGCGCGTGAGGTTGACGCCAAAGTTCTTCAGACCCAAATAAGTCCCCGAGTTGACGCTTCTCCCTTCCACGCATCCTCGATGCGAAGGGCTCGGGATAGATGCTTAGCTTCGTTCGCGGAGGCACATCGGCGGCGACGGTGGCGATCGGATAGGCCTGTTCTGGCATCTTGGGCTCCAGGAAGGATAGGATAGGGTTAGCGTTGGCAATGAGCTGGCGCCGGTGCGGATGTTTCTTCCCCTCTACGCTTGCTGCAAAACCGCCAATCCGGGCTGCGGCTTGATCTCGCCCGATGGTTGAAGTCGTCTTCCAGGTGGAAGCGGCGAGGTTCCTTAGTTGATACTTCGACTCCGCCTTTTCGGGCTTCGCTCAGTGCGAACGGATGCGGTGGTTCATGTTTCGACTCCGCTGCGCCATGCTCAACCCGAACGGCATTGGGGACAATCCCGAGATCCTAGTCGGCGAGCACGCTCTCTGCCCATTTGCCCACGGCGATCACGGTCGCGTCGGCGCCGGGACGGCCGACGAGTTGCAGCGACACGGGCAACCCTTTGCTGTCTGTCCCGCAGGGAATGCTGAGGGCCGGCATACCCGAAGAGTTGAACGGCCCGGAGAGGCGCGTGACTGCACCGGGCACCGGCATCTTGCGACCGCCGAACTCGATGGTGGTCAATCCCTGCTTCGGGATGGACAACGGCATCGTTGGCAGCGCGAACACATCGGCATCCTTCAGTGCCGCGATCATGCTGTCGCGGATCTGGCGACGCAGCCGCTGCGCCTTGATGTAGTCGATGGCAGCGATGAACTGGCCGACCTCCAAGCGCACGCGAACCTCCGCTCCGATGCGATCCCCTCGTCCGGTCAACAACGCCCAGTTGGATTGGCAGCCATCGGCGGCGATGGTGACGAACTGCACCGTGGGCGCGTACTGTACTTGCTCGATGCGCCGCTCTTCCAGCGTCGCACCCGCGCCGGTCAGCTTGCGCATGACCGCATCGATGCGCTCTCGAATCGGCCCGTCGAGTTGATCGAAGAAGTAGGGCATCGGTTTGATCAGGCGCGGACGCTCGATGCTCTTGGCGCCGATGCAGCCCGGCGGCAACCCGGCCATCACCTCGAAGCCCAGAGCAGCATCTGCAACGCTGCGCGCCAACGGTCCGATGTGGTCCAGCGTGTCGGACAGCGGCCATACGCCCACGCGACTGACCGCCTCGTGCGTGCCCTTGAACCCGACAATTCCGCAACAGGCGGCGGGAATTCGAATCGACCCACCGGTGTCGGTGCCCACGGCGATCGCAGAGAGGCCCGCTGCGACCGCCGCACCCGAGCCACCGCTGGAGCCGCCGGGGATATGTCCCGGCGCCGCCGGGTTGGCCACGTGGCCGAAGTGCGGGTTAGCGCTGGTTACGCCGTAGGCGAGCTCGTGCAGGTTGGTGGTGCCCACGACCAGCGCACCCGCCGCGCGTAGCTTCGCCACCACCACGGCATCGCTCGTCGCTTCGTCGCCCGCCAGGGCTTTGGTGCCGCAGGTGAAGGGATAGCCTTTCACGTGCATGAGATCTTTGACCGCCACCGGCACGCCCGCCAGCGGCCCAAGATCCTCGCCTGACTGGACGCGATGTTCGAGCTGGCGCGCCTCCCGCAGAACAGCTTCCGGCCGTAAAGTGATGAAAGCGTTGAGTGAGCGATGCGCATCGGCTCTCTCGACGATGGCGCGCGCCACTTCGAAGGGGGACAACTCGCGCTGGCGTACCCGAGAGGCGATCTCCGCCGCCGAAGCGAAGCCCAGATCCGTCGAACGGTTCGACGTCGCCGCTGCCGGCGGGGAAGGTGGGGGCAGCACCTCGAGCTTCGCCTTCGGCGGCATGAGCAACGTGTCGCCCGCAACGGGCGCCTCCAGCAAGCTCTCCAAGTCTTTCAGATGCAGCGAAAGGCGCTCCTCCCAGTAGTCGGCACGCTCCAAGAAGGGATAACGGCGGGACGCGGCGGAGGCGCGCAACAGCTCGGAGAGTGAGTTTTTCATTTTTGGCTCGTTAGAGGTGTTTTTGAGTTCCCGATTCTTGATCACTGATTCCTGATGTCACGGCCGCTTGATGCTCGTCAGCGCCTCGGAGCGGAACTCGCGCCAGTAGAGCACGAACACCACCCATGCCGTACTGCCCATGAACAACCAGCCGTTGAGCAGCCAGGCTATCGCTGCCATCGCGAAGTAATAGGCGCGCAGCCCGTAGTTGAAATGCTCGGCCCCGTAGTGGCTCACGCGCCAGGCCTTGTCGATGAACTCCGATTCGTCCTCGGCGCGCGCCGGCACCGGCGGCGCAGCTCCGATCAGCACGGACGCTATGTTGAACTGGCGCAGCGACCAGGTGAACTTGAAAAACGCGTAGACGAAGATCGCTACCAGCAGCAGGATCTTCAGCTCCCAGACCGTATCCGGGGTCTGCCGGTTGAAGGGCAGCCCGCCGACCACCGCTGATAGTCTTTCCGTTGTGCCAAGCAGCGCGAACAGGCCGCCGAGGATCAGCAGCGTGGTAGAGGCGAAGAACGTGGAGCTGTTCGACAGATTGGTGATGATCGAAGTGTCGATCATGCGCAGCTCGCGCTCGATCATGCGCACCCACCAATCGCGCCGATACTGGGCCATCGCCGACAGCAGGCTGGGAACATGCTTCCCATGCTGGATGGAAAAAACGGAATAGCCCACCCACCAGGCGAAGAACCACAGCAGCGCAACCACATCGAGCCAGGTGAACCCGAGGTTGCGCATGACTCAAATCACAGGAACAGCGTCAGGACCCCGGTGTACCCATACAACCGATTGTGGGAGATCTCGCCGTTGCAGAAGAAGCCCTACGATCGGCACGTCGCCCAGCCGGTCGCGGATGATGCGCAGCTCCTCGGAGTTCTCGCCGAACAGGCTGGCGCCGCGTCCTACGCAGGAGAAGTACACCCCGCCCTTGGGCTCGCGAAACAGCCCGCTGCGGATGCTGGTCAGCATGCGGTCGAGATCGTCGCTGGCGCTGCCGCGATCGCGCCGGCAGAACATGATGCTGCGCCCGGGGCGCACCGCTTCGCCCACGGCCACCAGCTTGTGCCCGGTGTCGAGCCCGACCAGATTGCGCACTAGATAGTCGCCGGTATCGCTCCCTTCAATCGGCAGCGCAGCGAAGATGCTCCCTGCCACCAAGGCAAGGTTGCTGGAGAGCTCGCTTCCGATATCCTCCCGGAACACGTCGAGGGCGGGCCGCCCGTCCAGGCTGACGATGATGTTCTGGCGTGCGTCGGTGACCACGTGCTTCGGGCCGACTGGTGCACAGCCCTGGGTCAACCGTGTGGCGACGACGACCTCGTCCGAAAAGACCACGCCGGAAAGGCCACCCTCGGTCACCGCATCGGCATACTGCACCGCCCGTCCGCGCGAGCTGGTCAGGCCCCCGACGATGAATCCGCTCTCAGTGCGCGAAGCGAGCTCGCGCACCAGCGACGTCAGGGACTGCGTAGCCGGATCGGCGTGGACGACGGCGAAAGCGGCCGGTCCCCCAGCCCACTGCAACTTTACCTTCCCGACGTCGCGCGGCACCTTGAGGCCGGAGAAGATGCGGAAGGCATCCGCCGGGAAGCTGCAGCACAACAACGCAATCGCGGGCTCATCCAGATACTCGCGCCCGCTGGCGCAGATGCCAAGGCCCACCGTTCCGACCCAATGCGCGATGCCGGTGCGGCGGCGCAGGAACTCAACGATATCGGCGTATTCCTCAGCGAACGCGTCCGTCGCGTAGACGAAGCCCAAGGTGGCGCCGCGTACCCCAGACCCGCATTGCGCGAGCGCGGCCTCCGCTGCCGCACGCCAGTTGGTGCTGGCCGCGTGGCCGCAGGCAAAGTAATCCGTCAACGTGCTGGTTGTCATTTTGATCGCCGCGTAAGACTGGTCTCCTCGAATCACATTCTAGACGCGAATGCGCGGAGGTGTCATTCCGGCAGCGCTTAGCACCAGCCGGAACGCGCAGCCGCCTGGCGAGGTCAAAGAGAAACGCCACTGAGCGGCGAGCCCGTCCTGGATTGGGGGACAGTGTTCGAGTTGTTCGGGTGGTCAGCGCTGTTCGCGTTGTTGCTAATTGGTTTCGTGGTCTACTCCCTGAACGTCTAAATTTCCCGCATCAATCTACGTGTGACACCGCACAGATCCGCCGGAGGATTCGGCGTAGTTTGATTCTCGTCGCGTGGACGCTCCCCAGAGGAGGCGGTCATGTACTTGAGAATCGTCGCGGCCATGTTGGCAATCGCAGTCATGGCCGGTTGCAACACCTTGTCAGGCGCAGGCAAGGACGTGAAGAGTGTTGGCCCCGGCCTGGAGAACAGCGCCGAAAAGGACGGTCTTCCTTGTGAGCCTCATCGGCTTCGACCTGCACTCCTAGTACGCCGCGCTTGCGTGTAGCTCCGAAGGGCTCAGGAGGCGTTGTAGGGCACGCTCGCATGTAGCCGCATGTGTAGCTAGCCGCTGAGTGACTTCTCTGTCTCAAAGCGCAATCAAGCATTTACCTTCCGGTTCGACATTTGTAAGAGACCTATTCGCGGAACCAATCGAAGCCTTCGACGCATCCAACCTTGGTACCTCATAGGAGACCAGGCCATGCGTCGCATCAGTCTTGCCGTAATCTTGTCGCTGCTCACAGTCAATCTGGCGCTTGCTATGGGTGCAGGTGGTGGTGGCGGAGCTGGCGGAAGTAGCGGAGGCGCTGGGAACGGCGCTCCCATCGTCGTGAAGCCAAGCGTCGTGACTCCAGCGGCGAAAACCAAGGACCCGCAACTCGTTCACCGCGATCTTCGATCTCTGGAACGACCAGGACGACAGTAGCCCCCTGGTGAGAGGCTCCCCGCATCAGCAGTTTCCTCCCGCAATCACTCCATGGCGATCTCCTCCGAATCGCTAAGCTTGGCCCGTGGCCTGACGCTGGACTTGTCTTGAATGTGACGGACCACAAAGAGCCAGATCCCGCCCCGGATTAGAGCCGGCCGGGGTGACGATGCCGGGATGACGGATATAATGAGCACAAAGCAATTGAAGGAGAATTTCGTCATGACGAGCACAATCGCCACCCCCGTCGAGGAGAAGCTTCTGCTGCGCCAGGACGCCGACGGCATCACCACGCTGACGCTGAACCGGCCGAAGCACTACAACGCATTGTCGGAGCAGCTGCTTGGCGAGCTGCAATCCGCCCTCGACGCGATCGGCGAGGACCGGTCCGTGCGGGTAGTGGTCATCGCCGGCAGCGGGCCCGCCTTCTGCGCAGGGCACGACCTCAAGCAGATGCGCACCAACCCGCGCAAGGCGTACTACCAGAAGTTGTTCGCTCAGTGCAGCAGCGTCATGCTCAGCATCACGCGCATCCCGCAGCCCGTCATCGCGCGCGTGCATGGCATCGCTACCGCCGCCGGCTGTCAGCTGGTTGCACAGTGCGACCTGGCGGTTGCCTCGGACAACGCGACGTTTGCTGTGTCCGGGATCAATGTAGGGCTGTTCTGCTCGACGCCCAGCGTTCCATTGGGCCGCAATCTGCTCCGCAAGCAAGCCATGGAGATGCTGCTGACCGGCGACTTCATCGACGCCCAGACCGCGGTGCAACGCGGGCTCATCAACCGAGCCGTGCCTGCCGCGCAGCTAGACGCTGCGGTCAATGAACTGGCGCAAAAGATCGTCGGCAAATCCGCCGTCGCTGTCACCATCGGCAAGCGCATGTTCTACAAGCACCTCGAAATGGGCCTGGAGGGCGCCTATCAGTATGCGGCCGAGGAGATGGCCTGCAACATGATGGCCGAGGACGCGGGCGAGGGCATCGACGCCTTCATCGGGAAGCGTCCGCCGGAGTGGAAAAACCGCTGACGAAGCGTCTTAGCTACCGCGGTAGGTCGAATAACTCCAAGGGCTGCACAGCAGGGGCACGTGGTAATGCGCTAGAGGATCCGCGATACCGAAGCGCAGGGGCACGGCATCGAGGAACGGCGGATCGGGGAGTCGCGTGCCCCTGGCGCGGAAATACTCGGCGACGTGGAATAACAGCCTGAACTCGCCCTTGCGCATCTCGGCGCCGGACGCAAGCGGCTGGTCGGTTCGACCGTCGGCGTTTGTCTGAAGCACCTTCAGATCCACCCAGGCGCCGTTCTCGAGCACTGCGAACTCGATCTTCATGCCCGCGGCCGGGCAGCCGTTGGCCATGTCGAGGACGTGGGTCGTGAGTCTGCCGCTGCTGGTAGTCATGTTGCGCTCCCAGGTTGTGCGGCGAGCAACGCCTCGAGCCGCAAGCGCGTGATGAGGAATACCTGCTCGAGACAAGCGTTCAGCTCCGTCTCGGTGTCGTTCGCCAGCCTTCGTTCGATCTCGCTGAAGATCGACATCTTGGTGTGCCGGCGCACCGCGATGATGAACGGGAAGCCGAACTTCTCGAGATATTCGCGGTTCCAGCGCGCGAGGGCACCTATCTCCTCACGACTCAAGGCGTTCAATCCCACGCTCGCCTGCTCGGCAGCGGAGCTGCTCGTTAAGGCCCCGGCCTGCGCTTCCTTTCCCGCCAACTCGGGATGCGCGTTGAGCAGCGCGAGTTGACGCTCGCGCGGAGCCCGCTTCACTGCGTTCACCATGGCCTCGTGCAGCGCCGTGACACTCGCGAACGGTCGCACAGCAAACGCGCACTCGGCAATCCATGGCGAATGCTCGAAGACACCGCCGAGCGCGCCGAGGAACGCTTGCGGCGTCATCGCGTTGATGCGTTCGAGGGTCAAGGTCGACATGACGCGGTTGGTTACGAGTCTCGGCGTCTAGCATATCAGTCGGTCGGCGCGCCGCGCGCCACCCACCTCGCGACCCGTGTGCGCTCCTCATCGGTCATCCGGGTGAGGTTGCCAAGCGGCATTGCTTGTGTGCTCACCGCTTGTTGCTGGATGCGCGGAGCAGCGGCGCGGATCCGCTCCGGCGTATCGAGCATCACGCCAGCGGGCGGCTGTTGGAAGCCAGCGAAGCTCGGTCTCTCCGCGTGACAGACCGCGCAGCGCTCGGCGATGATCGGCCGCACTTCGGCGAAGGTCACTTCACTCACTGCCGCGCTCGCGGGGCCGCGTGCAGGCGCCAGCCAGATCACCAACCCCACCAGCAGCAGCGCCGCGACCGCTGGCAGGGCCAAAGCGTTCCTGCCGCTGTGCCGCAGCACAAAATACTGCCGGATCAGCGCTCCGGCCAGCATGATCACCGCCAGCACCGCCCAGGCATATCGGTGTCCGAACGTCATCGGGAAGTGATTGCTGATCATGATGAACAGCACCGGCAGCGTGAAGTAGGTGTTGTGCACACTGCGCTGCTTTCCGATCGCGCCGTAGCGTGGGTCCGGGTCCCGGCCAGCGCGGATTGCCTCTACCATCTTGCGCTGTCCGGGGATGATGTGGAAATACACGTTCCACACCATGATGGTCCCGATCAGCGCCCCAACGTGAAGGTAGGCTGCGCGGGCGCCGAAGACGTGCCCATAGCCCCACGCCGAGGCGACGGTTAGGGCATAGAGGATCACCCCGAGAGCGAGCTCGTTCTGTATCAATCGGCACAGCGCGTCGTAGACCAGCCAGCCGAGCACCAGCGACGCAGCCGAAATTGCGATGGCGGCGGGAACCGACAACTCCAGCACCGTGCGGTCGATGAGATAGGCACTCGCGCCCCACCAGTAGATGATGGCAAGCAGCGCCATACCCGACAGCCAGGTGACATAGGCCTCCCACTTGAACCAGTGGAGGTTCTCGGCGAGCGGTTCGCCCTTCGGTCCGAGCAGGTATTTCTGAGCGCGGTAGAAACCACCACCGTGCACCGACCACACTTCGCCGTACACGCCGCGGTCCCGATCTCGCGGATCTCGCGGCGGAACCAGGTGGTTGTCGAGCCAGACGAAGTAGAGCGAGGCGCCGATCCAGGCGATGCCGGCGATGAAGTGCAGCCAGCGCACGCCGAGGTTCAGCCAATCGACGATGTAGCTTTCCATGGGGCGTCCGGCGGTTGAATGGCGAGATTGAAACATCTCGCGCCGGTTCATACAACCGGACTGTTTTCCAGCCCTCTTCCTCCCCGCAAGCGGAGAAGGGTTGGGCTAGGACACGTGGACTTAAGCCGACAGCGCCGCGATCGCGCGCTTGGAGTCGGACACCCAGCCGAAGATACCGCCCTGGGCCTTGATCATGGCCAGGGCGGCCTTTTGGAACTCGGGGAAGTAGGAGCCTACGCAGTCGGACAGCACCACGCACTCGTAGCCGCGGTCATTGGCTTCGCGCACGGTGGTATTCACGCACACCTCCGTGGTCACGCCGCAAACGATCAGAGTCTTGATCCCGCGGTCGCGCAGGATCAGCTCCAGGTCGGTGGCAAAGAACGCGCCCTTGCCGGGCTTGTCGATCACGACTTCGCCCGCCTTGGGGTACAGCTCGGGGACGATATCGTGACCGACTTCACCCCGCACCAGGATGCGCCCCATCGGCCCGGGATCACCGATGCGCGTCTTGCCTTTGCCGCGCACGAGCTTGCTGGGCGGACAGTCGCTGAGGTCCGCGCGGTGCCCTTCCCGCGTGTGGATCACCAGCATGCCCATCTTGCGCGCAGCCTCGAGCACCGCCCTGGTCGGGGCGATGGTCACCTGCAGCTGCGTGACGTCGTTCCCGAGCGCTTCACCGAACCCGCCCGGCATCACGAAATCGCGCTGCATGTCTATGATGAGCAGCGCCGTGGTTGCCGGATCGAGCTCCAGCTCATAGGGCTCGGCGGCCATCGACTTGGTCATATCCAGTCCTTCAGCTCGGCCGAGCCGGACGCCGCGTGCAGCGGTTCGTGCCCCGGCATCTCTACAGGCTTCGGCGCTCACGGTTGCGTACTTGGCGCAACCGAACAGAATCACGGCCACACCCAGATAGCTGATCGCGACCAGCGGTGTCTGACCGACACCGATCGCTTCGCCGTGAATGAAGCCGAAGAACGTCAACACTGCTCCCACCAGCGAGAATACGGCGGCCTTGGTGAACTCGCGTTCGATCACGAAGACGGCGATCGCGCACAGCATCAATCCGCCGAGGATGGCGCCGCCGCCCATCACGGCAAGGCCCTTGTAGAGAATGCCAACCTGACCGAGCTTGTCGAAACCCGACTGCGGCCGCTGAGGTGCCGGCGGCGCCCAGAGCATTGTCGATCTGCAGCTTGCCCCAGGCCGCCACGTGCGGCACGAGACCGAGAATGATCGCCGGCGCGTGGCTCTTGGGCGTCTCCTGGAACGCCTGTGAGCCGATCAACATGCCGATGTAGAGCAGAATGGGCGAGATGGCGACGACCGGAATCAGCGCCATCATCACCGAGACGATGCCGAGACACGCACAGCAGGATCACGACAACGCCGGTGGCAGCCGAGTAGCCGATGCGGCCTCCCATCGCTTTCCATCCCGGATGGCCGATGTACACCGCGTTGATGAAGGGATTGCCCATCAGACAACCGATCAGGCTGATGACGCCGTCGGCCGTCAACACACGCGTCGTCGGGTAGCTGTCCCCGGCCACGGATGCGCTCTCGACGTTGTCCAACGCTTCGACCAGATCGTAGATGCCGAAGGGAATCGCCGTCACAAGGATCACGCCGAGGAACTCGAAGCCGGAAAACACATGGCCGAACGCAGGCAAGGGAAGCGAGAAACCGAAACCCGAGAACGAGGCCGCGAGATTCTCGAGGCTCATCCCGCCGTAGTTCAGACCGAACGCAGTGGAGCCCCAGGCGATGATGGAGCCCACGGCGATGGCGACCAGGCCAGCCGGAATGCCACGGAAGTAGCGCACGCCGCCGAACCAGCTCACCAGGATGATCGCGAAGCAAACGATCCCGATCACCGGCGTCATGAACATCTCCAGCGCCGGGCGCATCGAGATGAATGCGATCGAGACGCCGGCCAGCGTGCCCAGCAGCGCGGCGCGCGGGGTAACTTTGCGGATGTAAGGCCCGAGGTAGCCGCCGATCATCAGCACGAAGCTTTGGATGAACACCCAGGTGAGCCCCGCTTCCCAGCCCTTGATCGGATCGCCGGTCTTGATCGTGATCGGCAGCATGATCACGAAGGTGACGACGAACATATGCGGCACGCTCACGCCCGAGGGCAAAGCGCACACATCGGTTCGCCCCGTGCTCTTGGCGAGGCGGTAGGCGAGCCACGCGTAGTACACCGTGCTCAGGCACAGCATCAGGCCGGTAGCCGGGAGGATGCGTCCGAAGACCAGCTCGTCCGGCATGTGCAGGACGAAGCGCATCAGCCCGGTCAGCACGAGCAAGTTGACCAGAATGTTGGTGCCGAAACCGAAGAACGCGTTCCAATCGCCGGGCACCCACCAACGGGGCGCGGCGGAGCTTGCGGTAGTCATGGTCTCTCCCCAACGATGCGCGGCATGACGGACTCATGGCCGGGCCGCACCGTCCTCGTGTAGCGCCGTTTGCAAGAAGCGTACGCGAGGGTAAATCGAGGGATACTAGATGAGTTATCTCCTTGAAAGACTGTGCATGCAAGCTTGTATGCAAGATTTGCCGAAACGAAGGGGCGCACCATGACCGTGCTTTTTTGTCGCGCGTGCACCGTTGCCGCGCTTTCTTCAGCGATGGTTGCCGCATGGGCGGGCGGTTCCAACTACACCGTCACGCCGGGCACCAATCCCAACTTCGCCGGAACGGTACAGGAGTGGAAAGTGCCCACGCCTCAGTTCGCGCGCGACCCCGCCGCGGCACCCGACGGAAGCATCTATATCGCTGTGATGCACGGAAACAAGATCGCTCGCTTCGATCCGCAAACCCAGACCTTCAAGGAATGGGATCTGCCCAGTGGAGCGCACCCGCACGGTCTGCTGGTGGATGCGGACGGTACGGTCTGGTACACGGGCAACGGCAACGGCACCATTGGGCATCTGGATCCGAAGACGGGGAAAGTTACAGAGCACAAAGCGCCCTCTGGCGGGGACCCGCACACGATGGTGAGCGACGGCAAAGGTACGCTCTGGTTCACGGTGCAAGGCGGCGGGCGCGTTGGTCGGCTCGATACGCGCACGGGCAAGATCACCGAGTACAAGTCGAGCGGCAATCCTTACGGTATCGCGCTCGACGCTCAAGGCAGCGTGTGGTTTTGCCGCATGGGCGCGGACAAGCTAGGCAAGCTCGATCCTGCGACCGGCAAGATGAGCGAGTTCGACACCGGCGCCGGCAGTGCGCCGACGGCGGATGGCCGCAGCACCGGACGGAACCCTATGGGTCACGTTGTACGGCAACGGCAAGCTGCTGCACTTCGATCCTGCCGACGGGAACCAAGATCCGCGAATACGAAATGCCTGCGGGAGCGCGCGGCGGACCCTACGCAGTGACCGTCGACGGCGCGGGCGTGGTGTGGGCCAACGAGATCAACACCGACACGGTCGTGCGCCTCAACCCCGTCTCAGGCGAGATGCGCGTGATCAAGCTGCCTTCGGAGAACGTCGGCATCCGCAAGATGATCGTCGATGCCAATGGCAAGCTCTGGTACATGGGCAGTCACAACGGGCATCTGGGCGTGATTCAGTAGCCGCGGTGCTTTATGTGGACACCTGGTCCACCGGTGCGGCGGCCGGCGCTTGTGGCGGCAGGGTGGGTGCGGCGTCTGACGGTTGCCGCGCAGTACATCCATCTCGTAGATCCGCAGCGCCGACACCCCCAGCGACACGATCAGCGGTCCAACCAGTAGGCCAAGCGCGCCGAAGCTGATAAGCCCGCCGAGGATAGCGAGGAAGCTCCACAGCGGGTGGATGTTGGTGGAGCCTTTCATGATCCAGGGCCGAAGTACGTTGTCGATAGCGCTGACGACGACCGCGCAATAGACAGCGAGCACGACGCACTGCCACACCTGGCCTTGGACAGCGAGGTAGATACAGATCGGCACCCACACCAGAGGTGTCCCTATCAACGGCAGAAAGGCGACCAGCGTGGTAATTCCTCCCCATAGCAGCGCGTTGGGGATACCGAGCGCCCAATAGGCTATCGTCGCAAGGGCGCCCTGAATGATCGGGACCAACAGCAGCGCGGAGAGCGCACCGCGCATGGTGCCTGCCACCTGGTGAATCACTTCGTCTGCCTGGGCTTTCGATAGCGGCGAAACGCGCCGGATCTGTGCGCGGAACTGAGGGCCATCGCGCAGAAAAAAATACAGCATGATCAGCATCAGGAAGAGTTCGAACGCCGCGGCGGACAGCCCTGTCACCGCCCCCTGGATCAGACTATTGGCCGCCCCGGCCAGGCGCGATAGCGCGGCGGACACGAAGTCCGCCAGACGGCCTTGGGCGAACGCGGGAAGCTGCTTCAACCACTCAAACTGAGGGGGAAGATTCTGGGTCCAAAGCTCTTCCAGCTCGACCGTCTGCAGGTGTGGCGTCACCCACTGGTAGAACGACAGCGCTTGGGTAGCGATTGTGGCCAGGATCGCCAGCACCGGGATGAGGATCACCACCGTCACTCCCAGCACGATCAGCAGCGCCGCGGCCCAGTCTCTGCCGCTGAGCCAGGCCGTCAAGCGCAGATGCATTGGCTTGAGTAACAGAGTCATGGCGGTGGCCAACCCGAGCGTGATGAAGAAGGGCCGGAACACCAACAGCACCAGCCACAGAACCACCAGCAGCAGCGCAACCAACGTGAAAAACACGACCCGCGGGGAGCGCGGCGAGGGATCGGGTGCTGAGGGCTGAACCGGTGCGCTCATCGGGACGGGGGTGTTGCGCGTGGCGAGGTTAGCTGCCGCCATACTCTCCGATGCCGCCTATCGCCGTCAACCGGCGGAAAACCAGTACGATCCGCTGTACACTGCGCCGGTCGCTCCACCGCCATGCACGCACCTTTTTCCAAAGAGGATGAAGACCATGACACAGGATTCCGACCAAATCGGCGCGAGCCGTTCAGGGCTCGCCGGCGTTCTGAAGCTCACCGCGATCATTGCTATCGTTCTGCTGGCGCTGCTGGCTATGCTCGTCGTGCTCGACGTAATTCCACGCGACTCGCTGGGAGAGCTGGCCACGAAGATTCTGCTTGTCGCCTGCATCTTTGGCCTCGCGAGCGCAGCGCTCGCGTTCCTGATGCGCGCAGGCAAGCGATGAACCAAAGGCCCCTCGATCCCCGCGCGGCCGCTCGCAAGCGCCAAGGCCACTCGATTCGGAAATACTAAGGAGGAAACCGATGATCCACGTCATTGCCACCGTCGAACTTCAACCCGGCGCTCGCCAGCGCTTTCTCGACGAGTTTGCCCAGGTCGTACCCAAGGTCCGAGAGGAAGTGGGCTGTATCGAGTACGGTGCTGCAGTGGATCTGGCGACTTCGATCCCGGTTCAGGTGCCGATGCGCCCTGACGTCGCAACGATCGTTGAGAAGTGGTCGGGGCTGGAGCAACTGAGCGCTCACCTGGTCGCCCCTCACATGAAGGCCTACCGGGAACGCGTCAAACCGTTCGTCGTGCGCACGACGCTGCAGGTGCTCGAGCCGGTGGGTGCAAGCTGATTCAAGGAACGCCAGATGGCTTACTTCACGCGCCACTGACGCAGTTTCTGCCATATCGCGTATCGTCAATTTCCTGCGACTGGCCGACGTTCTGTTGCGAGTACGGGTAAGCCACGCGCAATGTACGCAGCAGGAAGGGCTACGCGGCTTGGATCAAGGGCGCGACGCATTCAATGCGGATGCGTCCGTGCGGGCGACGCTATCTCCGGTCGACACCGGCGACGTGGGCAACGCCGTCTCAGCGCGAGGCAGCACCACCTTGGCTTCAAGTCCACCACCCACGCGATTGCACAGGGTGACATCGCCCCCCATGGACTGTGCGAGGTTGCGTGCGATCGAGAGCCCCAACCCGCTTCCGCCCGTGCTCGAATTGCGCGACGCCTCCACGCGGTAGAAGGGTTCGAACACGCGTTCGAGTTCTTGTTCGGGGATCCCGGGCCCACTGTCGCGCACGTACAGCGTCAAGGCGTCGGGGCCGTCTTCGATCTGCAGCTCCACGTCGCGGCCGTAGCGCGTCGCGTTGTCGAGCAGATTCTGCAGACAGCGTTTGAGGCCGTCGGGTTTGCCGCAAAAAGGACCGATAGGCTCTCCGCGCACATCGATAGGGTGATGCAGCTCCTCGGAGTCTGCTGCGAGTGCACCAACCAGCGCTCGAATGTCCACGGGCCGCAGGGGCTCGCGGTCATCGAGACCTTTCATATAACCGAGCGTGGCGTTGACCATGTCTTCCATTTCCCGCAGGTCGCGCACGAACTTGTCGTGCAGCTCAGGTTGCTCGAGCAGTTCAGCGCGCAGGCGCAACCGCGTGATCGGCGTCTTGAGATCATGCGACATGGCGGCGAGGATGCCGGTGCGAGTGCGGATGTAGCGCGATAGGCGCTCCTGCATTGCGTTGAACGCGCGCGCTGCGCGCCGAACCTCCGCCGGACCCCTCTCGCTCAACGGTGGGTGGTTGATGTCGCGCCCGAGTCCTTCGGCGGCCTGCGCGAGCCGATGCAACGGGCGCGTGACCCAGCGCACCGCGACCAGGGAAAGCAGCGCCAGCACGCCGACGATGATCAGCATGTTGGTGATCAAGCGCCGCGGCCACATCGGAAGCCGGCGGGGTTCCTGCAGCCGAAAGCCAACCCAGGTCCCGTCGGACAGCTGGGCTAGACCCTTGAACTCGAAGCCGTCGGTAGGTTGTGCGTTGCCGGTCTCGGGCGGTACTTGGGCAGGCGACACTTCCACGACGATCGGCCAGTCGTGGCCGAGGTCTTCCACCAGCACATCGTGGAAGACGGCGGCGCTCGATCCGGGCTCGAGTGTTGGCGCGGCTGGAGGGGCGACACCCAAAGTAGTATCCACGCGGCGCGCAGCCGCGATTGCCGCCAGCTTCTCCCGGCTACCGCTCGGCAGCTGATCCATAAGTTTCAGCATATCGGCCAGGCGGTAGGCCGCGCGCAATGCGCTGATGCGGAATACGAAGGCTTCGCGCTCCGGAAACTGCACCCCCAGCGTCACCAGCATGGTGAGCGCCATGCCTAGAACGAAAGTCAGCATCAGTCGGGCGAACAAAGAGTCGGGCCGCAGACGCATCGGAGTTTCAGATTTCCTCGAACGCAGAACGGGTGGCTGCAATGCACATCGCGCGGGCGGTCACAGCGGGTCCACTCCCGCAGCCAGCACATAACCCTCACCGCGTACGGTCTTGATGATGATGGGTTCGCGTGCATCATCACCCAGTCGCTGGCGCAAGCGGCTGACCTGGACGTCTACGCTGCGATCGAAGGGATCGGCCTCGCGCCCAACAGTCAGGTCCATAAGCTGATCGCGCGAGAGGACGCGGTTCGGATAACTGAGGAACACGCGCAGCAAGCGGAACTCCGCCCCCGAGAGCGCGACCACCACTTGCTGCGGCGAGACCAGGTTGCGCGCGGCCAGGTCCAGAGTCCATCCGGCGAAGCGCAGAGCACCAGCGCGTTCCGGCTGCAGGTTGTCGGGCACGGCGCGATGCCGCCGGAGCACCGATTTGATCCGCGCCAGCAGTTCGCGCGGGTTAAAGGGCTTGGGCATGTAGTCATCCGCACCCAGCTCGAGTCCCACGATGCGCTCCGTGTCGTCGCCCTTGGCTGTGAGCATGATCACGGGCCAGTTTCCCCGCGCCCGCAGGTTGCGACACAGCACGAAGCCATCGTCCCCCGGCAGCATCACATCAAGAATGATGAGGTCGACGCGCGCGCCGTCCAGAGCATTCCACATGGCTTTGCCGTCAGCTACCGCGCTGGTCCGGTAGGCGTGCTTCTGCAAGTAGTCGCCGAGCAGAGTGCGGATCTCGCGGTCGTCGTCGACGATCAGGATGTGGTCTTGAGCGTTCATGTTCCGGTCCCTTTATACCTCGGACCGCCGCCGACGTGGGGCTGGCTGGGTAATGCGGTGTTGCAAGGGCCCCGTCTGTTACACAGCGTTACAAAACGGATTTTCATTTGTCATGTCAGACCTGCCGCAAGGCTTGGTCTGACCCAGCGCAAGCGAATCGGTGCTGGTACGCAAACAACCAACATCTCGCGTGGTAGCGACTGTCGCCTCTGTCCCACTGCCGCTCATGGTAGCAGTCGCGGTCGAGGTGTTCGTTCGGCTTGCTACCCCACTCGCAAGGCGGCGGGCTCAAGTCGACCGATGCGCTGAGGTCCCCAGGAATCACCAAGTCGTGGTCCAGACCCCGCGCTTTGTAGATCGTTCGCGTTAACAGATTGCAAACCACGAACCACGACATACGGCACGGAATGTGCGTCATAGCTGGAAATTGACTATGAAGGAGGGGCAGATGCGAACGCTCCTGATTGCAGCGCTAGCGCTGGCGTTGGCGGGCTGCGGTGGAAACTCAGATGCGCCCAAAGCGTCCGGCAATAGCCGGTTGTACAGCACACAGCGCGACGCCCTGGACAAGGCAAAGGGGGTCAACGACACCCTTCGGCAAGCAGACATGGTGCGGCGCGCGCAGGAAGAAAACCAGATCCGCTAAGGACAGGTCTACACCAATCGGAAGGGACGACGGGCAGCTGCGGCTGCCCGTCGTCGTTAGCGCACTAACGCGCCACAGTTTCCTTGCGCTGAATTTTGTCGAACTGGAACTCCCCCGGACCCCTCATGTAGACATCCCAGCGACTTCCCTTGTTGCCGTCCATCTGCAGGAAGCTCGCGTCGACCCGGACGTCGCTATCGGTGCCGCTTTGCAGAAACACCTTGTGCACCCGCAGGCGTACGGCGCTGTTTGAGGTCGGATGCTCCATCTGAATGTCGTCGCCGGGAGCGAAGCCGTAATGCCTTCTCACATAGGTATTGACCGACTTCTCCGCCTCGAGGGACAGTCGAACCATCTCCTCAAACAGCGAGGTCTCCACCCGAGTATGCACGTCCTGAAACTCGTTGAACAGCAACTTGAGGTGCGGTGCCGCGACGAAGTACTCAAGCTCCGGCACCTGCGCACTCAGCCGTGCGCGCTTCAGCTCGTTGTAAAACGTCGCCACTCGGCGCAGCGCCAGCTTCACTGCAAAAGCGCGGTGTCGCAGCGCAGCTATTTCTTGGTTCATGGTCTGACCTCCCGTATCCTCGGAGCTCACTTTGCATCACGATGCCGCGTGAACAGGCGCCCCGACCTGCGGCCTGCAGCAAGTCCGTCCCACGAGGACCTTGCTGCAGAAACTTCACCATTCCGTCGGCTTCTTCCCGAGACCCCAGTTGCGATTGTCGGTGAACCACGGCACTGGAGGAAACAGTGTTAAAGGAGTCTGGATTGGTTGCCGCTGTGGGTCTCATGGTCGTTCTCGGTTGGCCCAGGAGCGGCAGATTTTGTGAAAGGGAGATCGCTCTGATTGACAACAATGCCTTGCGAGAATGGGTCGATGCGAGTTAGGTCTTTGCACACTTTGGTGGGCTCGCAACATCCTTCCTCTGGGCTCGTGCACCGTCGTGACGTTTTCCGATTTCTCGGACTCGGCTTCGCAATCGCGGTTAGCGCCGCTTTGGTAGGGGGGTGTAGCAAGGGGAGTTCGCCAGCACCACCGGCGCCCGCAGCTGCGCCCGTGAAGAAGGCAGAGATTGCAGGCGTTGGAATTTATCGCGAGGCACTCGCGACGGAGGACAGCGAGGAAGCATTGCGCCTGCTCGAGCAAGCCGTTCGCGCCAATCCGCGTTTGGCAGAAGCCTGGTACGACGTGGGGAGGCGGAAGGTAACGCTCGCCCCGCACATCGTGAAGCTCGACGAGCTGCGAGGGATCCAGATCTTCCGTGAAGGACTGGAAGCCGAGAAGGAGGCCTTGCGTCTGCTCGACGCAGGCAAAGTGACAATCTGGAACACGGCCGAGGAAGATCAAGCGCGCGCAACGTTGGCGATTGATCTCGCGAACGTCGACGAAACACTGGCCGACCAGGAATCGTTGCTCCGCGCCCTTCGCGTACGCACCTACTAGCACCATCCTGTCGTCGCTGAATGGCGAGTCTATTCCCAGACTGCATACTGAACAGCGTCGTGTCCGATGGGCGCAGGATTTGCTCGCGTATTCGTCTAGCAAAATCGGTTCACAGGCGCATGTTTTCTTCTCTGTCTCGAATCGGCGACGACGCGAGTGTCACGTGCTGCAGCTGGCTGGCTTTGACATTTGCAGCGGCCTGCTTCGCCCTCCCAGCGATTGCGGATGAACCCGGTTTTTACACCGGTATCAGCAACGGCGTCGCGGTACTCGGCAACGCGGGGGGACAATCACTGAACAGCCTCCCGGGCGCGAAGTTGTTGAATCATGATACCGACCGCCTCACCGCCACCACGCTTTATGGCGGATACCGCTTCTCCCGTGGATTCGCACTGGAGGCGGCGCGCACCAGCTTCGGTTCAGGAGTGAACACTGACGACCCGGTGCTGTACGCAACGCCAGCCGAGCAGATGAGCGCCTGGAGTCTGGCCGGGGTCGGCTCCTTCGAGCTGTCGGACTCGCTGACATTCTTTGCCAAGCTTGGCGTCAACTTCGCACCCAACGCAACCTACAGCAGCTTCGCAGTAGACACAGCTTCGCGGCCAGGCAGGGTATACGGCTTCGGCGTCAGCTATCAGGTGAGTGGCCGCCTGGAGTTGCGTGCACAGTCCGAGCGCTACACAGGCCTCGGGCAAACCGAGAACGGCGAACTGGAGGCCACCGCGCTGACCTTCGGCGCGCGACTGCGGTTCTAGTTGTCTAGCTCCCCGGCGTCCAGATCTTCGGTCCTGCGCCCCCGGCCAGTGCAATCATGAGCTCGTTGAGTCGCTTCACGAAGCCGCCGGGATCCTCAAGCTGCCCGCCTTCCGCCAACACGGCCTGGTCAAACAGGATGTAGCTCCAGTCCGAGAAGCGCTTCTCGTCCGACTCGTACTTGAGCCCCTGTACAAGGACGTGATGCGGATTGACTTCGAGGACGGGCTTGACGTCGGGAACTTTCTGTCCGGCCGCTTTGAGCAAGCGCTCCAGGTTCATACTCATCCCCCACTGATCCGACACCAGGCACGCCGGCGAGCTGGTGAGGCGATGAGTGACACGGACCTCCTTCACCTTCTCCCCCAGGGTTTTTGCGATCTTGTCGGTCAAATCCTTGAACTCGCCCGCTTCTTTCTCCTGCTCCTTCTTTTCGTCCTCATCCTGAAGCTTGCCCAAGTCGAGATCGCCCTTCGCGACAGACTGTAGTTTCTTGCCCTCGAATTCGGTCAGATTGGAGATTGCCCATTCGTCCACGCGGTCATACATCAACAAGACTTCGACGTCCTTCTTACGGAAGATCTCCAGGTGCGGGCTGCTCTTCGCTGCAACGAGGGAATCGGCCGTGATGTAATAGATCTTGTCCTGTCCATCCTTCATGTGCGACACGTAGTCGGCCAACGAGACGGTCTGTTCTTCTCTCTCGGCACGGGTAGAGGAGAACCGCGCCAGCCTGGCGATACGCTCCTTGTTCGCGTGATCCTCGCCCAGACCTTCTTTGAAAACGCGTCCGAATTCCTTCCAGAACTTCGCGAACCTGTCCTTGTCATTCTCGGCGAGTTCCTCGAGAAGCGACAGCACGCGTTTTACGGACCCCGCCCGGATGGCTTCGACCGTTTTGGATTCCTGCAGGAGCTCACGCGATACGTTTAGCGGAAGATCGTTAGAGTCGATCACACCGCGCACGAAGCGCAGGTAAGCCGGTACCAGCTGCTCGGCTCCCTCCATGATGAACACACGCTGCACATAGAGCTTTACGCCGTGGCGATGGTCCCGATCCCAAAGATCAAACTGGGCATGCGCAGGCAAATATAGCAGCAACGTGTACTCCTGTTTCCCCTCCACCCGTGCGTGGGCCCACGCCAGAGGCGGTTCGAAATCGTGCGCCACGTACTTGTAGAACTCCTGGTACTGCTCGTCAGTGATCTCCGACTTAGGCCGGGCCCAGAGCGCCGAGGCCTGGTTGATCTGCTCGTCCTCGTCCCTAACCGCCTGCTCGTTCTTGTCCTTATCCCACTCCTCTTTCCGCATCAGCACAGGGATGGTGATGTGGTCGGAGTACTTGCGCAGAATGGAGCGCAAGCGGAAGCCGGACAGCAACTCATCTTCGCCCTCGCGCAGATGCAAGGTGACGTCGGTGCCGCGGCCTTCCTTGGTTACCGTCTCCAACGTGTAGTCTCCCTGCCCGTCGCTCTCCCAAAGCACGCCGTGCTCCACACCCATGCCCGCTCGCCGTGTGACGAGCGTGACCCTATCCGCCACAATGAACGACGAATAAAAACCGACCCCGAACTGGCCGATGAGATGAGCGTCCTTGGCCTGGTCGCCGGTCAGGCTTTGAAAAAACTCGCGCGTGCCGGATTTGGCGATGGTGCCGATGTTGCTGATCACCTCGTCCCGCGACATACCTACGCCATTGTCGGACACGGTGATCGTGCGGGCAGACTTGTCGAAGCTGACGCGGATCTTCAGGTCCGGATCGGATTCCCAAAGGGCTTGATCTGCCAGCGCCTCGAAGCGCAGCTTGTCGCATGCGTCCGACGCATTAGAGATGAGCTCGCGGAGGAATATCTCCTTGTTGCCGTACAAGGAGTGCACCATCAGGTGCAGCAGCTGTTTGACTTCAGCCTGAAACCCGAGGGTTTCTCTGGCGCTGACTTCGCTCATGTCTTGGCTCCCTTAATACTGCATTGTGTCTGGTGTACTAAACGACGCCGTATAGCTGGCGGTTTGTCGTCCGCAATTCAAGAGGCTATCCTAAACAGTAGGTAGGTGTGGCACGCCGTGCGTGGCGCGGCTGCCCCGTACCCTGGAGACCGGAATGAGGCGGATCGCGAGGCAGTTGCTGACCGTACTGGCGGTATGTGCGCTCAATCAGGCCGCGTGCTCACAGGATTTGCCGCTGCAGCGGATCAAGTTACCACCCGGATTCCAGATTGAAGTCTATGCCACGGTGCCTGGCCCGCGCTCACTCGCGCTGGGGGACAACGGCATGGTGTTCGTCGGGACACAGCGGGAGGGCACCGTCTTCGCGCTTGTGCCACGAGCTGGCGCTTCGCCGGAGGTGCTCACCATCGCCAAAGCGCTCAATACTCCCAACGGCGTGGCGTTTCGCGCCGGCTCACTGTACGTGGCGGAGATCAGCCGAATCCTGCGCTACGACGCTATCGAGGCCAACCTGCGCAGCCCGCCGCAACCGATCGTGGTCACCGACCGTTTTCCGCGCGACGGCCATCATGGCTGGAAGTACATTGCCTTCGGCCCCGACGGCTGGCTGTACGTGCCGGTGGGCGCACCGTGCAACGTCTGCGAACCCGACCCAGATCGGTATGCGTTGATCTCGCGCATACAACCCGACGGCAGCGGCTACGAAGTGTTCGCGCGCGGTGTGCGCAACACAGTGGGCTTCGACTGGGATCCGAACACCCGTGAGCTGTGGTTCAACGATCATGGCCGCGACATGATGGGCGATGACCTACCCTCTTGCGAGCTGAATCACGCGCCAAAGGCGGGCATGAACTTCGGCTTTCCGTACTGTCACCAAGGCGACACGCCCGACCCGGAGTTCGGGGCCAAGCGCCGGTGCGCCGAGTTCACGCCTCCGGCTTTGAAGCAGGGCGGGCACGTGGCTCCAGACGGGTTGAAGTTCTACACCGGCACCATGTTCCCGGCCGAGTACCAAGGCCGTATCTTCATTGCTCAGCACGGTTCCTGGAATCGCAGCAAGAAAAGCGGCTACCGCGTGATCACGGTCACGCTGAAGGACAATGCAGTGCAGAAGTGGGACGTCTTCGCAGAGGGCTGGATGGAGGATGAGCGCGTTTGGGGCCGCCCTGTGGACTTGCTGGTGCTACGCGATGGCAGTCTGCTCATCTCGGATGACTACGCCAACGTGATCTACCGCGTCAGCTATCAAGGCAGGCCCTGAATCTCCTTGCTTCGCGCCGCGCGGAGCTCGAATGACTTTCAGCCAGAGCCGGTCGAACGTGTATCGTCGTCGGGGCCAGCTTCGGGCGCATTGGCGGCCACTGCTATGGTTTCGAGCGCGACGTAGTCGGTCTTGCCCGATGCCAGCACAGGGATTTCGGGCATCCACAAAATACGCTTGGACAGTGCTAACTCCGGCCGGCCCAGCCGGCGCGCAGATCGCACCAGCGTGCTGCGATTGAGAGCCGGGTCGGTCGTAAACAGCACTGTCGTCTCTCCGCTCGCCGCCTCGGCGCGCAAGACCGCAGCGTGCTGGTACCCGGGCGAGGCTTCGCGTGCAACCGATTCGATGACGTCGAGCGACACCATCTCGCCAGCGATCTTTGCAAACCGCTTGACCCGACCTACCACGGTGAGCACGCCATCCTCGTCCACATCCACCACGTCGCCCGTGTCGTACCAGCCGTCGCCGTAAATGGAGCGTGGTGGCACGATCACACCCGGGTTGTCATACAGGTAGTAACCCAGCATCACCTGCACGCCCTTCAGGTGCAGCACGCCTCCGCGCTCGATGCCTTCGACTCTCTCGAGCCGATGGTCCAGTCCGGGTAGCAGTGGCCGACGGTGCCGGGCTTGAAAATGCGGGGAGTGGACAAAGCGATCACCGGCGCGCATTCGGTTGCGCCATAGCCTTGGTAAATGCGCAGTCCGAACTTCTCCTGCCACACCCGTGCGACGTCGGCACCGAGCTTCTCGCCGCCCGATATCACGCGACGGATGGAGTGGAAATCCAGCGCGTCAGCATGCTTCGCGTAATAACTGAGGAAAGTACTGGTCCCGAACAGATAGGTACAGCGGCGGCGGTGGGCGATTTCGGGGATCGCACGGTAGCGCAGTGGCGAGACGTAAAGGAATAGCTGGGTTCCGGTGAGCAAGCAAAGCATCATCCCCGCTGTGAAGCTGTAGCTGTGATAGATGGGTAGTGGATTGAGCACCTTGTCTCTGGGAGTGAAGTCGATCACGGCCGCCATCTGGGTAATATTGGCCAGGATCGCCTCATGGCTCAGAACCACCCCTTTCGGCCGCGCCTCCGAGCCCGACGTGAAGACCACCACCGCTGGCCCATTGCTGCGCCCTGGCGAGATCACGCGCCGCGGGCTGCGCAAAGCGCGCGTGATTAGCCAGAGCCGGTCGCGTAGCGTGAATTGGGAACCAATGTCCTCCAAATACAACAGTTGCAGATCCGCGATCCCGGAGACCACGGTGCTGAGTCGTGCTTGCTCGATGAAAGCGCGCGAAGTAACGACCGTGCGCACGCGGGCCGCAGTACACGCGCTCTGCACAGCGGTCGGCCCGGCGGTGTAGTTGAGCAGGGCAGGTACACGACCGAACGCACTAAGTCCGAGCACGGTGCAAACGGTTGGGATGGAGTTGGGCAGCAGCATGCCGACGTTCTCACCCGGGTTGCTCAACCTGCTCAACCACCGTCCGATGGTCAACGAGCCTTTGACCAGGTCTTGGTACGAGCGCGGCTCTTCCATCAAATCCTCGATGATCAGGGTGCGCCGACCCTGCTCTTGCATCGCATCGAGAAAAGCTTCGAACACCGTAGTGCGGGGCCGCTGCTCATATGCTGCCGCTTCCATCATGCGCTGCAATTCGTGGGTAACTCGTGCCCGGCGCGCACGGGAAGCCGCCTGATCCGCACCGGAGATGCGGACAGGAGGGCGAACCCAGAACAGCACTCGCCACGGACAACCCCGGCGATAGCGGATACGGATTACAACCACCGGCACACCGGTTTTAGCCGCGATCAACGCGGGCACCTCGTAGACCTTCATGACGCTTGGCGCGTCCGCCACCCGCCCCTCGGGGTAAAGAGCAATGGATCGTCCACCCGCAAGCAAACGCATCACCTTCTTGATCGTAGTGGGATCGTTCATGTCCGCCACGAGATGAGGAACAAGGGAGAGGGCTAAGCGAAGCCATCTCGATCGCAGTTCTTCGCGCGGCAGGACAACCGACGTGTTGCGGGGAAGGAAGAGCCAAAGCAGCAGGCTGTCGAACGCTGCTGGGTGGTTAGCGGCGAATAGGGCGGGCTCGCCCGACGCCTCGATCCGGCCATCGACTCGTACACGGAATAACGCGCGCACACAACCGCGCAGAATCCACTTGATCACGTTGCCATTCCTCGCTTTTTTTCTCGTTATGCCAGTTTCATGGTCTGGATTGGGTCAAAGAATTCTAAGCAATAACAATAGCGTACCAAAATTCTCACAAATTGTTAGATTTGCGTGAAATTCCTTAATTCCCGTAGAGTTATTTCAAACCCCGTTGGCGACGTTTTGCTGCGGGACATAAGAAAGATGTTTTTTTATTACAACCACTCGGCTCAGGAGGCCCGCCATGGACATGCACGTCCCTCATGCTCTGCTGCAAGTCACTGATCAAGCAAATCTATACAGATCAAGCGGGCGGCCGGAGTATTTCTTTTCGGCGCAGCTTGCGGCTGGCTACGACCCGATCAGCCATGCCATCTGGTCGCGCTGGACGCCGAGTCCGCGGCCCAGTTTCAATCTGGAACTTCTCAAAGACCTGGCCAAATACTGCCAGTTCGTCTCGGACACTGAGGGAATGGTCGAATGCAGGGGGGAGCCGATGCCCGTTGAGTACACCGTCCTGGCATCCGGCGCCCCTGGCGTATTCAATCTGGGTGGCGATCTCGATCTCTTTATCCAATTGATCGAACGAAGAGATCGAGCTGGCCTGCTGCATTATGGGAAAGCCTGTATCGACGTCCTTCACCACAACTACATCGGCCACGGCCTGCCCATCACGACCATTTCGCTGGTACAGGGCGAGTGCCTCGGCGGAGGCTTCGAAGCGGCGCTTTCCAGCGACATCATCATCGCCGAGAGGCAATCACGCTTTGGATTCCCGGAAATTCTGTTCAACCTGTTTCCGGGCATGGGAGCGTACTCCTTCCTCGACCGGCGGGTCGGACGGAGGATCACTGAGGAGGTATTGTCGACTGGCAAGATCTATTCGGCCGATGATATGCTGGCACTCGGGGTAGTCGACGCTGTGGTCGATAGAGGTCAAGGCGAGGCGGAAGTGTCCGCCTTGGTCAAGCGCAGCGGCCGCAGCCGCAACGGCCTGGTCGGGATTGCGGGGGCGCGCCGCCGCGTTGCCGGCATCACGTATCAGGAACTCATGGACGTTGTCCATCTGTGGGTTGATGCCGCGTTGCGCCTTACAAGCCGTGACCGCAAGCTGATGCAGCGCTTGGTGTCGCGACAGAACGACATTCTAGTCTCCAGCCAAATACACTAGGCTATGGAGGCGCTTTCTGCGGCGTGTGGAGCCGCGGAGTTTTGGAACACGGGGGTGTCATGTCTCGGCTTCCGTCGGAGTACTCAATCCAGGAAGCGTCGGCCAAGCTCGGCGTGCCGGTGCAGAAACTGCGCCGTTGGGACAGCCAGGGTGTCCTTGTGGCTCGCCGCACGGAGGGGGGACACCGTCGCTACGCGCGCGAGATTATCGATGGCCTGGCAGGCTCATCGCTAGGCACACTGAACGACAAATACGAGGATGAGCTCGCAACGGCGCGCAAGACTCTGCGCGAGAAGCGGCGCATCATCCAATTGCTCCTGGAAAGCGAGAGCCGTTATCGAGATCTGGTCGAAACGTCTCACGACCTGATCTGGACCACCAACGGCCAGGGACGCTTCACTTACCTCAACAACGGCGCGCTCGACATCTTCGGCATGCAGCCGAAGGAACTCCTGGACCGCTGCTTCTTCGACTTCGAGGCCCGGCCTTCGCATTTTTCCAACCGGCGTTTCCTGTCGGCCTTGCGCCGGCACGGCGAAGTCAAGAACTACATTACCCACCTGCTCGCTGCGGACGGGAGTGATCGCTGGGTCGGCATCAACGCGCGTGTCTCCCACGACGAGAGCGGTCGTCTCTCCGGCATCCGCGGTACCGCTCGCAACGTGACGGAACAACACGAAGCGGCGCTTCAGATCGAACACCTTGCGACCCACGATGCGCTGACCGGCCTGCCGAACCGTGTCAGCCTGCAGCGCACGCTCGAACACGCCATGGAGCAGGGCGACGTCGGTGCCATGCTATTCATCGATATCGATCACTTCAAGTACGTCAATGACAACCTGGGTCACCGCTCCGGGGACCAGTTGATCGTGGGCGTAAGCGGCGTGTTGAAAGAGGCGGCTAAGGAATTCAACGGGCAAGTCTTCCGTCTGGGCGGGGACGAGTACGCCGTACACCTGCCCGAGTCGCTGCGAGGCCACGCCATGAAAGTGGCTGAGCATCTGCTCGACGCGTTGCGCCATTACCGCTTTCAATCGACCAACCAACAGCGGGTCGCCGCTCTCACCGCCTCCATCGGCATTGCGCTGTACCCTTTCCATGGCAGCGATGTGACCGGGTTGCTGTCAAATGCGGATATCGCGATGTACCAAGCCAAGGACGGCGGCCGCAACCGCTTTGTCCTCTACGATCAAGACGCGCAGAGCCTGCGCCGCACCCACCACCGGGTGCAATGGGCAAACAAACTGCGCGAAGTACTGGAGGAAGACCGTCTCGTCCTGTACAGCCAGCCGGTGGTGCGCCTGACCGACATGTGCGTGGTCCACCGCGAGATCCTGGTGCGCATCCGCGATGACACCGGCAACATCGTCCTTCCCAGCCAGTTCATGGAGTACGCAGAGGCACTCGGCATGGTCCAGGAGATAGACATGCGCGTGGTCGAGCGCCTGATCGAGTACCTGCGCCAGCCCGAGCAGCAGGGGCAGAAGCTTCGCTACTTCGTCAACCTGTCTCGGGTATCGATCTCCGATCGACATTGGGTGCGCAAGTTCCAAAGCCTGCTAGCGGCCAGCAAGATCACACACAATCAACTGGTGTTCGAAATCACTGAAACCGCGGCGATGTCGGACGTGGATGTGACTCAGCATTTCATCCGTGAACTGAAACAGATGGGATGTCGCTTCGCGCTGGACGACTTCGGTGCCGGGTTCAGTTCGTTCTACTACCTGAAGCGCTTCGACGTGGACTATCTGAAGATCGACGGCGGTTTCATCCGGGATCTGGCTACGGACGAGGGTAATCGCATCTTTGTGAAGGCCCTGTGCGATGTAGGGCAGGCGCTCAGCAAGCAGGTGATCGCGGAGTGGGTCGAGGACCGCGAGGTGATGAAAATCCTGACCGATATGGGGACGCTCTATGGACAGGGATTCCTGTTCCATCGTCCGGCACCGCTGTGGGAACAGAGTCCGGACAAGCTGGCACTCGCGGGTGGATGAGTGCGCGCTGAATCTGCAAGGTGTTTCTGCGGTTCAGCTTTTCGACCGTGACTAGATCACCCTGCTAGTTCCACTCGCCCTTTCTCAGCTTGTCCGCCCACAGCAGGCCCACGATAGTCTTGGAGTCTCCAATCTCTCCCGCCAGCACGAGCTGCAGGGCTTCGTCCAGAGCGAGCTGAACGCATTCGAGGAATTCGCCGTCCTCGCCGGGGTGCCCCTCGTGCTTGAGGTCATGGGCCAAGAACATCTCCAACCGCTCATTGGAGTACCCCACGCACGGGTAGAGCGTGGTGAGATGGCGCCACTGAGCGGCGCTGTATCCCGTCTCCTCCAGCAACTCCCGCCTCGCCGTGGCCAGCGGCTCTTCGCCCGGGTCGATCTTGCCGGCTGGCAACTCCAGGAGGTGGGTGCGCAGCGGGTAGCGGAACTGCCGTTCGAGCAGCACGCTGCCGTCCTTGAACACTGGGATCACCAAGGCGGCGCCCTGGTGCAAAACATATTCGCGCCTGCCCGTGCTACCGTCCGGCAGCGCGACCTTGTCTTCCTTGAGCGTCAGCAGCTTGCCTTCGTAGACGGTGCGTGAAGCTACTAACGTCTCGGTGTAGTCATTGGACATCGCGCACCTCCTCGTGGAACAGCGCGCTCACAAGGAATTTTGGATCGCGCGCTGACAAAGATCCATCAGCCCGCCTGGAAGCAAACCCAATACCAGCACGGCCACGCCGTTGATCGTCAACAAGGCGCGCACGTCGGCGGTGGGCCGCAGAGGCACTCGGTCCTGTGGGTCATCGAAGTACATCAACTTGACCACGCGCAGATAGTAGAAGGCGCCGATCAAGGAGAACAAAACCGCGACCACCACCAGCCATGTCATCCCGGCCGCCATGACAGCCTGGAACACCGAAAGCTTGGCGTAGAACCCGACAACCGGTGGCACTCCCGCCAGCGAGAACATGATCAGCAACATGAGAAAGGCATACCAGGGACTGCGCTGATTCAACCCTTTGAAGTCGTCCAGGCTGTCGGCCTCGAACCCTGCGCGCGACAGCAGCATGATCATGGCAAAGGCGCCCGACACCGTCAGCACGTAGGTCACCATGTAGAACATCGCAGCGCCGTAGCCATTGAACGACCCGCTGACGATACCCAGCAGCATGAACCCCATATGCGAGATCGTGGAATAGGCCAGCATGCGTTTGATGTTGGATTGCGCGATGGCAGTCACATTGCCGATGGCCATGGACAGAACAGCTAGCAGGATCAGCATCTGCTGCCACTCTATCAGGAGCGGGTGCGCGCCCAGGGCCTGGACCAGAATGCGCAACACGAACGCGAACGCGGCCAGCTCGGACGCGCTGCCGATCAGCAAAGTGATGGCAGTGGGTGCGCCCTGATAAACATCCGGCACCCACATGTGGAAGGGCACCGTTCCCAGCTTGAACCCCACCCCGGCGACAACGAACACCAGCCCGAAGATCAGGAGCGTCTGGTTGGCCTGATTGGACAACACGCGCGCGGCGACCTCTGCAATCTGCAGGGTTGGAGGCCCTCCATGGCCGCCGGTGGCGCCGTATATCATGGACAGCCCATACAGCAACATGCCAGATGCCAACGCGCCGAGCACGAAGTACTTCATGGCTGCCTCGGTGGCCGTCGTCGAGTCACGCGACAGCGCCACCATCGAATACAGGCTCAGGCTCATCAGCTCCAGCCCGAGATACAGAGTGAGAAAGTGGCTGGCGGAGATCATGACCATCATGCCCAGCGTCGCGGTCAAAGTGAGCACGAACAGTTCACCCCGGAACAGCGCGCGCTCCCGGCAGTACGTCCGTCCGTAGATCAGCATCGCGGCGACGGAGATGCACACGAAAACCTTTAGTGCGCGGGCCATTGCGTCGTCGACGAACATCGCGTTG
This sequence comes from uncultured beta proteobacterium, assembly GCA_963747025.1. Taxonomy (GTDB): domain Bacteria; phylum Pseudomonadota; class Gammaproteobacteria; order Burkholderiales; family SHXO01; genus SHXO01. The sequence continues at coordinate 183,599 of CAVVDJ010000001.1, read as the reverse complement.
AATGCGTGGCGCGTGCCGGGACCCGCGCTCAACGCGATCAGCGCGGTGCCCGCCAGGGCCAGCAGCGCAAGGCCGTAGCTCCAGTGGCGTCGCTCGTCGCCGAGAAACAGATCGACGACGAGTGTCGTGCAAACCATCGCCAGGAGGAAGATCTCCGGCGCAGCCGCAGCCAGGCTCGCGACGCTCATCATCATCCGAGTGACACCGCTCGGCACACGCTGGCGTGCCGAGATATCAAAGTACCCACGTCCATTGACTCCTCAGCGCTGTCCGCGACTGGCTTCATAGCTTGCTCTGAGCGACATGCGCGAGGAGATCATTGACCGAGGTGTGCAGTACCACGCTCATCGGCTGCGGCCACACGCCCATCCCCAGCACGACGGCAGCAAGTAGGGCCAGGAACAGCACCTCGCGAAAGTTAATATCCTTGAGCTGCGCCACGTGATCGTTGGCGACCGCTCCGAAAACTACGCGCTTGTACATCCATAGTGTGTAGGCGGCGCCGAATACCAGCGAGGTCGCCGCCAGCGCCGCATACCAGAAATTCACCTGCATCGCCCCCAGCGTCACCAGGAACTCGCCCACGAACCCGGTGGTGCCAGGCAAGCCAGCGTTCGCCATCGCGAACAGCATGAAGAACGACGCGAACACCGGCATAGTGTTCACCACGCCACCAAACTCCGCCAACACGTGCGTGTGCATGCGGTCGTAAAGTACACCCACGCAGAGGAACAAGGCTCCGGAGACAAAGCCGTGCGAGATCATCTGCAGAACAGCGCCTTCTAGGCCTATCCCGTTGAACAGGAACACGCCCATCGTAACGAAGCCCATGTGGGCTATCGACGAGTAGGCGATCAGCTTTTTCATGTCGGTCTGGACCAGCGCCACCAGACCGATGTACACCACCGCAATCAATGATAGCGCAATGACGAAGCCGGCCAGCGCGTGGCTCGCATCCGGCACGATCGGGAGCGAGAGCCGGATGAAACCGTAGCCACCCAGCTTCAGCATGACCGCAGCCAGCACCACCGACCCCCCGGTGGGCGCCTCCACGTGTGCGTCCGGGAGCCACGTGTGGACCGGCCACATCGGCACTTTGACTGCAAACGCCGCCATGAGCGCCAAAAATACGAGCACCTGTTCCGTCATACCGATCTGGAGCTTGTACCAGTCGAGGAGGGCAAAGCTGCCGCCGGCCGCGTTATAGAGATAGATCAGCGCGACCAATGTCAGGAGCGAGCCGAGCAGCGTGTAGAGGAAGAATTTGACCGCAGCGTAGACGCGGTTTTTACCGCCCCAGACGCCGATGATAATGAACATCGGAATCAGGGTAGCCTCGAAAAAGACGTAGAACAGCGCGCCGTCCAACGCGGAAAAGACACCATTCATCACACCGGACAGAACCAGGAAGGCCGCCATATACTGCGACACGCGCGTCTGGATCACCTGCCAGCCCGCGATCACCACCAGGATCGTGGTGAAGCTGTTGAGCAGGATCAGCAGCAGCGAGACGCCGTCGATCCCGAGGTGATAGTTGATGTGGAAGCGTGGAATCCAGGAAGCCAGCTCCTGGAACTGCATGCCGTGGGCCTGTGGATCGAACCCGGCGTAGAGCGGCAATGTGACGACGAATCCAAGCGCCGCGCCGATCAACGCGAGCCACCGCGCATTGTCGCGCGGTGCGGTCGGAGCCAGTCGCGAGAACCGCTAGTCCGGCTGCGATCGGCACCCAGATGGCGAGGCTTAGCAGGGGGAGGCCGAGGAGCATTGGATGCTGAAGGTCAGGCGCGGGCAAACCACAACGTCAGCAGCACGAACACGCCGATGATCATCATGAAAGCATAGTGGTAGATAAAGCCGGACTGGAAGCGGCGGATGATGGCAGCGGTCCAACCCACGACCCGCGCCGCACCGTTCACGAAAAAACCGTCGATGAAGGCCAAGTCTCCAAACTTCCACAGCGCGGTTCCGAGCTTGCGCGCTCCGTCCGCGAATAGCACCTGGTAGGCTTCGTCGAAGTAGTACTTGTTCACGAGCGCGGTATACAGCGGCTTGATGCGCGCCGCGACAATGTCCGGCAGCCCAGGGCGTCTGAGATAGAGATACCAGGCGGTGGCTATTCCCGCCACGGCGAGCCAGAACGGCGGAGTGCTGGGAGCGTGCATGACCATCTGGACCACGCCGTGAAATTCCTCACTCAGCTTGGCAAGCACATCATGTGACGGGGCTACGACGATCGAATCGCCGAAGAAGCCGCCAAACAGCAACGGCTGTATGTAGGCCCAACCCGCAAACACCGATGGGATCGCCAGCAGCACGAGAGGCACTGTGACGACCCAAGGCGATTCTCGCGGCGTGCCACCGTGCTCGTCGCCGTGTTCATGGTGATCGGCGCTCGCGTGCCCGTGATCGCTCCCGTGCGCACGGAAGCGCTCCTCGCCGTGGAACGTCATGAACATCATTCTGAACGTGTACAGCGCGGTGACGAATACACCCGTGAGGACCGCGGCATACGCAATCCCGGCACCCGGGGTAGTAGACAGTTGCGTGGCTTCGATCAGGCTGTCCTTGGAGAAAAAGCCGGCGAATGGCGGGATCCCACATAGCGCCAGAGACCCGATCAGGGCAGTCACGTAAGTAATCGGCATGTAGACGCGTAACCCGCCCATCCGCCGCATATCCTGCTCGTGATGCAGCGCGATGATCACCGAGCCTGCGGCGAGAAACAGAAGCGCCTTGAAAAACGCATGGGTGACGAGATGGAACATGCTGGCGGCGTAAGCGGACGCTCCCAGGCCGACCGCCATATAGCCGAGCTGCGACAGGGTCGAATAGGCCACGACGCGTTTGATGTCGTTCTGAACGATCGCTACCAGTCCCATGAAGAAAGCGGTGATCGCCCCGATGACAAGAATGAACGACAGCGCGGGGACTGACAGCTCGTACAGCAGCGACATGCGAGCCACCATGAAGATGCCGGCCGTTACCATGGTGGCGGCGTGTATCAGCGCCGATATAGGGGTGGGGCCTTCCATCGAATCTGGCAGCCACACGTGCAACGGGAACTGCGCCGACTTGCCCATGGCCCCGACGAAGAGCAGGACGCATATCACCGTGATCAACGACCAATGGGCGCCGGGAAACACCTGGATGGTCTGCTGCGCCAGTTCGGAAGCCTTCCCGAACACGTGGGCATAGTCGAGGCTGCCGGCGTACGCGAAGATCAGAGCGATCGCCAGCAGAAAGCCAAAGTCGCCAACACGGTTGACCAGGAATGCCTTTAGGTTGGCGAAGATGGCCGTGGGCCGCGTGTAGTAAAAACCGATGAGGAGATAGGAGACCAGCCCAACCGCCTCCCAGCCGAAGAACAGCTGCAGGAAATTGTTGGACATCACCAGCATCAGCATGGAGAAGGTAAACAGCGAGATGTAGCTGAAGAAGCGGATGTAACCCGGGTCATCGCGCATGTAGCCGATGGTGTAGATGTGCACCATCAAGGACACGAAGTTCACCACCAGCATCATGAGCGCGCTCAAGGGATCGATCAGGAAACCGATCTCGAACCTGAGTCCAGCGCTCGTGGTTATCCAGGTGTATACCGGCCCACTGAACAAATGCCCTTCGCGCACCTCCTGGAACACGAGGAAGGAAGCGATCAGGGAAATCGTCATGCCGACGATGGTGACCCAATGCGCACCTCGGCGGCCGATCAGCCCGCCGAACAAACCAGCAATGACGGCGCCCGCCAGTGGCGCCAGAGGGACGATGAGGTAGAGGGCTCTCACTGCTTAACTAACCTTTCAGACTATCCAGATCGTCCACGTTGATCGTACTCAGATTCCGAAACAGGCACACCAGGATGGCGAGGCCGATAGCGGACTCTGCAGCCGCCACCGTCAAGATGAAGAACACGAAGATCTGGCCGGCGACGTCCTGCAGATAGTGCGAGAAGGCGATGAAGTTCATGTTCACCGCCAGCAGGTTCAACTCGATGGCCATCAGCAAGACAATCACGTTCTTGCGATTCAGAAAAATGCCCACCACGCTGATGGCGAAGAGGATGGCGCCAAGCACCAAGTAATGGGAGAGGGTGATCAAGCACCCCCTCCGCTGTCGTAGAGTGTTTGCTCGTGACTCGTGACTCGTGACTCGTGATTCGTGCGACTGCCCGTCGCGCAGGGTCCATCGAATCACGAATAAGCGAATCACGAATCACGTTTGTTCTCCGCCGGCATCGACACCAGTCGCACGCGATCCTCCCGTCGCACGCGGACCTGACGGGCCGGATCCTGGTACTTGGTGTCCTTCCTTCTGCGCAGCGTGAGCGCGATGGCGGCCACGATTGCCACCAGCAGGATCACAGCCGCGATCTCAAACGGAAAGACGTAGTCGGTGTAGAGCAGACGGCCCAGTTCCTTGGTGTTGCTGTACCCGGCCGGTTTGGGTGCCGGTGCCGCAAGAGCGAGCAGCCCCGCTTGCCTGCCGGCGAGGACCGTGCCCATCTCCAACACCATGATGCCGGCAACCGTCAGGCCTGGAACGAGGTAGTCCCAGTAGCCTTCCCGCAGCCGGTCGACATTGATGTCGAGCATCATCACGACAAACAGGAACAGAACCATCACCGCGCCCACGTACACCAGGACCAGCGCGATGGCCAGAAACTCGGCCTCCAATAGGATCCAGAGCCCGGATGCCGTGCCGAACGCCAGCACCAAGAACAGTGCAGCTTGCACTGGATTGCGGGTGGTGATGACGCGCACCGCGGCGAACAGCAAGATCGCCGAGAACACCCAGAAGACGAAAGACTGGAAGGTCATGTGTTCGTGATTCGTGACTCGTGACAACACGCCGCCGTCCGGCTTGTTGCGGTGTAGGCTAACCGCCGCTTTGCGGCGGTTAAGCGCGAAGCGCGGCCGGAGCCACTCGTGACTCGTGGGGGTTGAGCAATAGTCATCGAACTCCGCATACAGGGTAGCGACTGCTTCACCCGGTGGTCTCTCGCACCGCGCTTCGACATATCGGGATGATACGAGTCACGAATCACGATTCACGAGTCACGGCTTTCAGCGGTAGCGCGCATCTTCAGCCCGGTCCTCAGCGATCTGCTCCTCGTAGCGATCGCCCACCGCGAGCAGCATCTCCTTGGTGTAGAGCAGGTCTCCGCGCCTCTCGCCGTGGTACTCGAGAATGCGCGTCTCGACGATCGAGTCGACCGGGCAGGACTCCTCGCAGAAGCCGCAGAAGATGCACTTGGTGAGATCGATGTCGTAACGAGTGGTGCGACGCGTACCGTCGCTACGCTGCTCGGACTCGATCGTGATGGCCAGAGCCGGGCACACCGCCTCGCACAGCTTGCAGGCGATGCAGCGCTCCTCGCCGTTGGGGTAACGACGCAAGGCATGCAGGCCGCGAAAGCGCGGCGACTGCGGCGTCTTCTCCTCCGGAAACTGGATGGTGATCTTGCGCGCGAACAGATGGCGTCCGGTGAGCGCCATGCCCTTGAACAGCTCGAACAGCAGAAAGGTGCGGAAAAACTCGCGGATGCGCTGCATCATCTCATCCCCACAGCCATAACGGCGTCTGCACCCATGCGGCAACCACCACGAGCCACACCAGCGTGACAGGAATCAGCACCTTCCAACCCAAGCGCATGATCTGGTCGTAGCGATAGCGCGGGAACGTGGCGCGAAACCAAAGGAACAAGAACAGGACGAAAGCGACTTTGAGCACCAGCCACAGGAATCCGTCGGGGAGAAACGGCAGCGGCGACAGCCAGCCACCCAGGAACATGACGGCGCAAAGCGCAGAGATCAGGATCATGTTCATGTACTCGGCCAGGAAGAACAGCGCGAACGCCGTGCCCGAATACTCGACATGGAAACCGGCCACGATCTCCGATTCACCCTCGGCAACGTCGAAGGGTGCGCGGTTGGTCTCCGCCACCCCGGAAATGACGTAGACCAGGAACAGCGGAAACAATGGGATTAGATACCACGATGCTGCCCCGTATTTGCTCTGTTGGCCCGCCACGATCTGCCCGAGGTTCATGCTGTGGGCAGCGAGCAGAACGCCTACCAGGGCGAAGCCCATGGCTAGCTCGTACGCAACGATCTGCGCCGCCGAGCGCAGGCTGCCCAGGAAGGCATACTTGGAGTTCGATGCCCAGCCCGCGATGATCACCCCGTATACGCCGACCGAAGTCATCGCCAGGATATACAACAACCCCGCGTCGATATTGGCCAGCACGCGCTCCGGGCCAAACGGAATAACCGCCCATGCGGCTAGCGCAGGGGTCACCATCAAGATTGGAGCCAGCACGAACAGGATCTTGTTCGCGCCGGATGGGATCACGATCTCCTTGAGCAGCAGCTTCAGCACGTCGGCAAACGGCTGCAGCCACCCCCTCGGACCCACGCGGTTGGGGCCGAGGCGCACCTGCATGTAACCGATCACCTTGCGCTCGGCCAACGTGAGATATGCCACGCTCAGGATCAGGGGAACGGCGATTGCGATGATCTTCATCAGCGTCCAGAGCGCGATTCCGGCCGGACCGAGCGCCTCCTCGAGGAAATGGCCCACTAGGCGCCCACCCTGTCTTCGACTGGCACGCGTGCCAGCTCTACCTCGCCGAACATCGGACCAAGCGCGGCAGTCAGCGGATGCGCCGCCGGGATGCGTACGCAGTCCGGCGGGTACTCGGTCATCGCGTCGCACCTCGAGCACGGCTTCGCCGCCATTTGCCGCGATGTGCACTCGGTCCCCCTGGCGCAAGCCCATTTGGACCAGCAACGCGCCCGGCATCGATGCAACCGGCGCCGCAGCATCTGCGGTCCGTTGCAGCGACTGCGCCCTGCGCACCAGCGCGTCAGCGAAGTAAATGGGCACATCGGCGATACGCTGTATGCCCACGGCGCCCGACGTAATGGTCTCGAGCTGGCCGCTGTCGGCGAGGCCATTGGACAGCTGTGCCGCGAGGTCGACTTTGCCGAGAAGCTCGGCACGAACGTCCTCAGCGGATGCGAAGTCGAAGCCGGGTACGCCCATGAGATTGGCGAGCACACGCAGAACCTTCCAGGCAGGCCGCGCTTCGCCGAGCGGGCGCACGACCCCGTTGAATGTCTGCAGCCGCCCTTCCGTGCTGACGAAGGAGCCGGCGGTCTCAGTGAAAGGTGCGATTGGAAGCAACGCGTCCGCGTAGTCGATAGCACGATGGCGGAAGGCGGAGAGCGCGACGACGAAGCCGGCGCCGCGCATCGCGGATACGGCCCGATGAGGGTCGTGCGTGTCCAGATCCACTTCTGCGTTTAACAGCAAATAAGCTTGCAGCGGATGCGCCAGCATTTGCGCAGCATTCATGCCGGTGGACGCCCCGAAGGGAACGGCGCCGGCAACGTAGCCGCCGACACTGTTTGCCGCTTCGCCCAGGAAACCGAACTTGGCCTCGCAAATGCGCGCCAGCGCAAGGCCGAGCCGGTGCAACAGCGCCGCCTGCCGATGGTGCTGCGCGAGATTCCCCAGCAAAACCGCTCGCTCGCCGCCCGACAATAGGCTCTCAGCAATGCGCTGCGCTGGTGGCGAAACGGAGATCGCGTCCAGCACCTGATTCAAATCGGAATCGAGCGGCACGCCCTTGATCTGGTACGCCGCTTTGAGGATCTGCGCCAGTGCCGTGGGCATCTGCACCGGTGGGACGATCAGCTTCTGATGCACCCTGATCAACTGATCGTCATCCAGCGCATGCAGCATGCTGAGCTGCGTCCCCTTCTTGGCGGCCTGGCGCAACCGCTGCGCCAGCAGCGGATGATCCTTGCGCAGCTGGCTGCCTACCACCAGCACACGGTCGAGCTGCGCCAGCTCGGCGACCGGCATCCCCAGCCAGGGTGTGCCAGTCATCTTTCCGTCCAGCGAGAAGTCGCTCTGTCGCAGTCGGAAATCGACGTTGCCGCTCCCCATGGCCCGCATCAGCCGTTGCAGCAGGTATAGCTCCTCCAGCGTCGCGTGCGGTGTAGCCAGCGCGCCGATGGCCTGGCCGCCATGCTTGTCGCGCACGCCCTTCAACCCGCGCGCCACATGCTCCAGCGCAATGGGCCAATCGACCTCTTCCCATTTGCCGTCGTGCCTGATCATCGGGGTGGTGAGCCGCTCCTCGGAGTTCAACCCCTCATAGGAAAAGCGATCCTTGTCCGACAGCCAGCACTGGTTGATATCTTCGTCCTCCAGCGGCAGAACGCGCACTACCCGATCCAGCTTGACCTGCACCACAAGATTGGAGCCCAGCCCACAGTGCGGACTGATCGACTTGCGACGCGACAGCTCCCAGGGGCGAGCAGTGAAACGGAACGGCTTCGACGTCAGCGCGCCCACCGGGCAGATGTCGATCATGTTGCCCGACAGCTCGGACTCCACCGTCTTTCCGACGAAGGCGACGATCTCAGCGTGCTCGCTGCGTCCGACCATGCCCAGCTCCATGACGCCGGCGATTTCCTGGCCGAAGCGCACGCAGCGCGTGCATTGGATACAGCGGCTCATTTCCTCGGCCGCCACCAGCGGGCCGATCTCCTTGCTGGCCACAACGCGCTTGGGTTCGTGGTAGCGCGACGCGCTGCCCCCATAGCCGACGGCCAGGTCCTGCAGCTGGCATTCGCCACCCTGATCGCATATCGGGCAGTCGAGCGGGTGGTTGATGAGCAGGAATTCCATCACCCCCTTCTGCGCCTGGATCGCCGCGCTCGAGTGGGTGTGCACCTTCATGCCTTCGACGACGGGTGTGGCACACGCTGGCAGCGGTTTGGGCGCCTTCTCGACTTGCACCAGGCACATGCGGCAGTTGGCAGCGATGGACAACTTTTTGTGATAGCAGAAATGCGGCACGTAGATACCGAGCCGGTTGGCCGCCTCCATGATCGTGGAATTGGCTGGAACCTCGACGGCCTCTCCGTCGATCTCGATATTGACCACCGGCATCTTCGTCTGTCTCGTCGAACTCAGGCGTAGGCAGGCTCGCCCACAAGGCACCGCTTGCGCGCGATGTGATACTCGAACTCCGCGCGGAAGTGCTTGATGAAGCTCTTCACCGGTAGCGCCGCCGCGTCTCCTAGCGCGCAGATGGTGCGCCCGGCGATGTTGTCGCTCACCGAAATCAGAGTCTCGAGATCCTCCGCGGCACCCTTGCCGTGCTCGATGCGGTCCACCATCCGATACAGCCAGCCCGTGCCTTCGCGGCAGGGCGTGCATTGGCCGCAAGACTCCTCGTAGTAGAAGTACGACAGGCGCAGCAGAGCGCGGACCATGCACGTGCTCTCGTCCATGCAGATGACGGCGCCGGAGCCGAGCATCGAACCGGCCTTGGCTATGGAGTCGTAGTCCATGTCAGTCGCGAGCATGACCTCACCGGGCAGCACGGGCATCGACGACCCGCCCGGGATACAGGCCTTCAACCGGCCGCCACCGCGCATGCCGCCGGCCATCTCGAGCAGCTTCGAGAACGGAGTGCCGAGCTTGATCTCGTAATTCCCCGGACGCTCCACGTGACCGGTAATGGAGAAAATCTTGGTCCCGCCATTGTTGGGCCGGCCCAGAGCGAGGAAGCTCTCGCCGCCGTTGAGGATGATCCACGGGGCTGCAGCGAAGGTCTCCGTGTTGTTGATCGTCGTCGGCTTGCCGTACAGTCCGTAGCTGGCCGGAAACGGAGGCTTGAACCGTGGTTGGCCCTTCTTGCCCTCCAGAGATTCCAGCATTGCGGTTTCCTCGCCGCAGATGTAAGCGCCCCAGCCGTGATGGGCATACAGATCGAAGCTGAATTCCGAGCCGAGAATGTTCCGTCCCAAATAGCCAGCCGCATACGCCTCCTGCAGCGCTTCCTCGAAACGCTCGTACGCGTCCCAGATTTCGGCGTGGATATAGTTGTATCCGACGCTGATGCCCATTGCATAGGCCGCGATGGCCATGCCCTCGATCACGATATGGGGGTTGTAGCGCAGAATGTCGCGATCCTTGAATGTACCGGGCTCGCCCTCGTCCGAGTTGCACACCAAGTACTTCTGTCCGGCGAAGTTGCGCGGCATGAAGCTCCACTTCAGTCCGGTGGGAAAACCGGCGCCACCGCGGCCGCGCAGACCCGACTTTTTGACCTCGGCGATCACCGCCTCGGGCGTGATTCTCTCCACCAGGATCTTCTTGAGCGCCTGATAACCGCCGCGCGCCACATAGTCATGCAACCGCCAATTCAAGCCGTCCAGACCCTTGAGAATGATGGCGTCGGGCCCATAGACGTCGGTTGCAAATGGAGGATGAGAAGTCTTCACTTGGATAACTCCGCGATCAACCGGTCGAGTTTCTCGGGGCTCATTTCGATCAACATCTTCTTGTTGTTGTGCAAGAGCACCGGCGCGTCGCCGCAAGCGCCGAAGCACTCGCCCTGCTTCAGCGTGAAGCGACCGTCGCGCGTCGTTTCGTTCCAGCCGATCCCCAGTTTCTTTTGCAGATGCTGGGCCGCCTCAGTGGCGCCGGACAGCCCGCAGGGCAGATTGGTGCAGATGCACAGCTTGTGCTTGCCGACCGGCTCCAGATCGTACATGGCATAGAAGCTCGCGACTTCATACACCGCTACCGGTGGCATTCCGAGATACTCGGCTACGAAGTCCATCGTCTCGCTCGACAGGAAACCATGCTCATCCTGAGCAATCGTGAGCGCCGCCATCACCGCCGACTGCTTCTGGCCCGCGGGATATTTGGCGATGGCTTTGTCGATCCGAGCCAGTGCCTGTTGGCTTAGCATGGTCTGATACCCGCTCAACGGTCCACTTCGCCGAACACGATGTCCTGGGTCCCGATGATCGCAACCACGTCGGCAATCATATGCCCTCGCGCCATCTCGTCGATCGCAGCAAGATGCGCGAAGCCCGGTGCGCGAATCTTCAGCCGGTAGGGTTTGTTGGCACCGTCGGATAGGATGTAGATGCCGAATTCGCCCTTCGGAGCTTCCACTGCCGCATAGGCCTCCCCTTCGGGGACATGCATGCCCTCGGTGAAGAGCTTGAAATGGTGAATCAGCTCTTCCATGTTGGTCTTCATCTCGAGGCGTGAGGGTGGGGCGACCTTGTGATTGTCGGTAATCACCGGACCCGGGTTACTCTCCAGCCAGTCGATGCACTGCAAGACGATGCGGTTGCTCTGGCGCATTTCCTCGATTCGCACGAGGTAGCGGTCGTAGCAGTCACCGTTGACCCCCACGGGAATATCGAACTGCATCCGGTCGTAGACCTCGTAGGGCTGCTTCTTGCGCAAGTCCCACTCCACCCCCGATCCGCGCAGCATTGGTCCGGTGAATCCGAGCGCCTTCGCGCGCTCGGGCGAGACCACACCTACGCCTACCGTACGTTGCTTCCAGATGCGGTTGTCGGTGAGCAAAGTCTCATACTCGTCCACCAGCTTGGGAAAGCGGGTAGCGAAGTCTGCGATGAAGTCGAGCAGACTGCCTCGGCGGTTGGCGTTGAGGCGCTTGACCGCCTCAGGGCTGCGGAACGGCGACTCGTCGTACTGCGGCATCCGCTCGGGCAGGTCGCGATATACCCCGCCTGGGCGATAGTAAGCGGCGTGCAGACGTGCGCCCGATACCGCCTCGTAGCAGTCCATCAGGTCCTCGCGCTCCCGGAAGCAGTACAGGAACACCGTCATGGCACCGATGTCCAGCGCATGCGCACCCAGCCACAGGAGATGGTTCAGTATCCGGGTGATCTCGTCGAACAGCACCCGGATGTACTGGGCCCGTAGCGGCACGTCGAGGCCCAACAGCTGCTCGATGGCCATGCAGTAGGCGTGCTCGTTGCACATCATGGACACGTAGTCGAGCCGGTCCATGTAGGGGACGGACTGGATATAAGTCTTGTGCTCAGCCAGTTTTTCCGTGGCCCGGTGCAGCAAACCGATGTGCGGGTCCGCGCGCTGGATCACCTCGCCGTCCAACTCCAGCACCAGCCGCAACACCCCGTGCGCCGCAGGATGCTGAGGACCAAAGTTCATGGTGTAGTTGCGAATCTCCGCCATGGTGTGGTCGTCCGCTTTACCGAAGCCCGCGAAGGATCAAAGCACCGTGAACTTCGGCGAAGGCTGACTTGCGCATGCAAGTTAAGCCCGGCGCCTGCGCCGGGCGGCCGCAGCCAAGATTCATGGTGTAGTTGCGGATCTCTGCCATGGCCTACTGCTTTTGCCTCGGTTCGACGTCCGCATAGTTCTCTTCGCGCAGCACCCGCGGTACGATCTCGCGCGGTTCGATCGTGACAGGTTGGTAGATCACGCGCTGCTGGTCGGGGTCGTAGCGCATCTCCACGTTCCCGGAGAGCGGGAAGTCCTTGCGGAAAGGGTGGCCGACAAAGCCGTAGTCGGTGAGGATCCGCCGCAGGTCGGGGTGCCCGGTGAACACGACCCCGAGCAGGTCAAAGGCCTCGCGCTCGTACCAGTTGGCCGCCGGCCACAACTCGGTGACCGAGTCCACCACCGGCAGCTCATCGTCGTCCGCGAACGCGCGCAACCGCAGGCGCCAGTTGTGGGTGATCGATAGCAGATGGTATACGACGGCGAAGCGGCGGCCCTCCCGCGCGCCTTCTTTGTACGTGAGGTAATCGACGCCGCACAAATCGATGAGTTGTTCGAAGCGCAAATCGGGGGCATCGCGCAAGGTCTGCCCGACGTCGAGCAGGTCAGCCGGTTCGATCACCATCGTGAGCTCGTCGCCGACACGGACAAGGCCCAGCAGGCGGCCGTCGAAGTGCCGCTGCAAGGCGTTTTGCAGCTCGTCGATGCGCGTGGGCATGCTCGGTGTGGCGGCCGGTGGTCCCTAGCGGGCGATGGTGTTGGTGCGTCGGATCTTGTTCTGCAGCTGGATGATGCCGTAGAGCAGAGCTTCCGAGGTGGGCGGGCAACCCGGGACGTATACGTCCACCGGGACAATCCGGTCGCAGCCGCGCACGACCGAGTACGAATAGTGGTAGTAACCCCCGCCGTTGGCGCAAGAGCCCATCGAGATTACCCAGCGCGGCTCGGCCATCTGATCGTAGACCTTGCGCAATGCAGGAGCCATCTTGTTGCACAGGGTGCCGGCCACGATCATCAAGTCCGACTGCCGCGGGCTCGGGCGGAACACGATCCCGAAGCGGTCCAGATCGTAGCGTGCAGCCCCCGCGTGCATCATCTCCACCGCGCAACAGGCCAGGCCGAAGGTCATCGGCCACAGCGACCCAGTGCGGGTCCAGTTGATCACGTCGTCCACCGTGGTGGTGACGAAGCCCTTCTCGATGATGCCTTCGATGCTCATATTCCGGCCGCGGCCAGAACCGCGCAGCTGTGCGCAGCTCCGCCACCTCGCATATCGAGTCCGGGGATGCCAAGCTTCATTCCCACTCCAGCGCGCCTTTCTTCCATTCGTAGACGAATCCCACTACCAGGATGCCGAGGAAGACCATCATCGATATGAATCCGAACAATCCGATCTCCGGCAGGACGACCGCCCACGGAAACAGGAAGGCGATCTCGAGATCGAACAGGATGAAGAGAATGGCCACCAGGTAATAGCGGACGTCGAACTTCATGCGCGCGTCCTCGAAGGCCTCGAAGCCGCACTCATAGGGCGATAGCTTTTCCGGGTCCGGCCTGTGCACTCCCAGCAACCGGCTCGCGCTGCTGCCGATCAAGGGGAGCAGCACCCCGATCGCAAGCCCGACGCAGATGAACATCAGGACCGGAAAATATTGTTGCAGCATGTCCTATCCTGTGCCGATCCCAATGAGGGAAAGGCTCCTGACCGATCGTGCAGGGCAACCCCATTCGACTGCCCGCCCTCAGAGCCCCCTCCGCAACGCGTCTTGTGTTCAACGGTGCTGCCGTCGAACCTGCGCCTCGCACCAACCGTGGTGCCGATGGTGAGACTCGAACTCACACGGCTTTCGCCACCGCCCCCTCAAGACGGCGTGTCTACCAATTTCACCACATCGGCAATCTCACCACACCGGCAGTCTGGCCAATCCCGGCAGCGGACCGCCTCGGCTCGCGCGCCGCCAGCTGGTGCGCCTCGCTCCAAGCCTGCACAGCGCACCTTCATCTACTTCGGGATGTCCTTGGCTTTGGAGTCCCCCGGCGCGGGCGCGTTCTCGGCCGGCTTGTCTTGCCCTGCTGCAGGCTGGCGGGCGGGCTGCTCCATCGCCGGCGTGTCCATCACGCTGCCCTCTTGAGGCTTGTGACTCATCATGTAGGTGAGGCCCATGCTCGTAAGGAAGAACACGGCGGCCAGAACCGCGGTGCTGCGGCTGAGAAAATTGGCCGAGCCCGAAGCTCCGAACAGGCTCCCAGACGAGCCGCTGCCGAACGCTGCGCCCATATCTGCCCCCTTGCCATGCTGGAGCAGCACGAGGCCTATCACTCCTACGGCCGCAACCACATGCAGGAACAAAAGCAAGAATCTCGATCATCGACACATCCTTCGATATTCGTTCAGCGGTCTGCCGCCTGGCAGATGGCTAAAAACTCGGCTGCGATCAACGATGCACCCCCGATCAACCCGCCATCGATATCCGGCATGGCGAACAACTCCGCCGCGTTGGAGGCCTTGACGCTGCCTCCGTACAGGATACGAAGGTCTGCAGCCACCTCTTTTTGGTCGCCAGCGATGCGCCCGCGGATGTGGGCGTGGACGGCCTGGGCTTGCTCCGGACTAGCGGTCTTGCCGGTGCCGATCGCCCATACCGGCTCGTACGCGATGACCGCAGCGGCCAGCGCTCGCGCCCCGAAGCGCGTCGTTACCGCGGCCAGCTGCGTCATCCACCACCAGCTCGGTTTCGCCCGCCTCGCGCTGTGCCAGGGTCTCACCCACGCACAGGATCGGCACCAGGCCGACGTCGATCGCCGCCTTGAACTTGAGGGCGACCGTGTTGCTGTCCTCGCCAAAGATCGTGCGCCGCTCCGAGTGCCCTACGATCACATAGGCGCAGTCGAAATCGCGCAGCATGGCCCCCGCCACTTCTCCGGTATAGGCCCCCTTGGCGTATTGGCTCAGGTTCTGTGCACCCCAGGCGATCCGTGTCCCACGGAGCGCGCTACGCGCCTGTTCAAGATACGGGAACGGGACGCACACGGCCTGCTGTGCCCGTGATAGCGCTTCGGAACCGGCGACGATCTCTGTCAGCAGCTTCGCGTTGTCTGGAAGGCTGCCGTGCATCTTCCAGTTACCCGCGACCAGCTTTGCGCGCATCGTTCGAGAAAGTCCGAGCTTCCGCTTCTAGCGACGAACCAGCTGCCCGGCAGTCCTGCGTAAAAACTGACGAATGTTACTCTGGGCGGAAGGGCTGGTCAATTTCGCGTCGCACTGCACAAGGGAGCGGGCTGACGGGTTAACGGGGTGAGCCGAAGGCGTCGGGGTAGCGGCTCCGCGCGTCAGAGGCAGGCCGCCTTAACCTGCCCGAGCACAGGTGAGCGTTCGTTGCTACGGCACAAGCGGTCCGGCTCAGCCGAACCTTCCCGTGATGTAGTCCTCTGTGGCCTGGTTCCTGGGTTTGATGAAGATCGTGTCGGTGCTGTCGAACTCGATCAGCTCGCCCAGATACATGTATGCGGTGAAATCCGACACGCGCGCCGCCTGCTGCATGTTGTGGGTCACCATCACGATCGTATAGTCCTGGGTCAACTCCGAGACCAGCTCCTCGATCTTGGCGGTGGAGATCGGGTCGAGCGCTGAGGTCGGTTCATCCAGCAGCAGCACCTCCGGCCTCACCGCGATGCCGCGCGCGATGCACAGGCGCTGCTGCTGGCCGCCGGACAGGCTCAAGCCGCTCTGGTTCAGCTTGTCCTTCACCTCTTCCCACAGCGCGGCCTTGCGCAGAGCCCACTCCACCCGCTCGTCCATCTGCGCCTTGGGCAGGTGCTCGTAGAGACGCACGCCGAATGCGATGTTGTCGTGGATCGACATCGGAAACGGCGTAGGCTTCTGGAACACCATGCCGATCTTGGCGCGCAGCAGATTGACGTCCAGCCTCGGCGTCAGGATATTCGACCCGTTGAACAGGATCTCCCCCTCGGCTCGCTGACGCGGATACAGGTCATACATGCGGTTCAGCGTGCGCAGCAAGGTCGACTTTCCGCAGCCGGAGGGCCCGATGAACGCGGTGACCTTGTTCTCGGGGACGTCCATGCTGATGCTCTTCAGTCCCTGATACTCGCCGTAGAAAAAGTTCAGATCGCGGATCCGGATCTTCGGAGCCGTCACGATCTCCTTTCTTTTCGGATCCAGTCCCACTGTGGTGTCCATGTCGCTTCGCCTCGTCAGCCGCTCAGGTCGAAATCTTCTGGCGGGTCAGAGCCCGCGCGATGATGGAAAGCAGCAGCACGCTCAGGGTGATGAGCAGCGCGCCGACCCACGCCAGACGCTTCCAGTCTTCGTAGGGGCTCATGGCGAACTGGAAGATCACGACCGGCAGGTTGGCCACCGGCGCGTTCAAGTCGCTGCTCCAGAACTGGTTGTTGAGCGAGGTGAACAGCAGCGGCGCTGTCTCTCCGCTGATGCGGGCCACCGACAGCAGAATCCCGGTGATGACGCCCGCGCGCGCCGCCCGCAGCGTGACCAGCACGATGACCTTCCAGCGCGGCGCTCCCAGCGCCGCGGCCGCCTCTCGGAGGCTGTTGGGGACGAGCGAGAGCATGTTGTCGGTCGCCCGGACAATGACTGGGAATGGCGATGAGCGCCAGCGCGAGCGCCCCCGCCCAGCCCGAGAAGTGCCCGACGTTGGCGACGTAGACGGCGTAGACGAACAGCCCCAGGATGATCGACGGAGCCGACAGCAGGATGTCGTTGACGAAGCGCGTCACCGGAGCAAGCCAGCTGCGCTGACCATACTCGGCGAGGTAGATCCCGGCCAGGATGCCGGTCGGCGTCGCAATCAGAGTGCCGACGCCGACCATCAACAGGCTGCCATAGATGGCGTTGAGCAACCCGCCGTCGTTGCCGGGGGGCGGCGTCATCTGGGTGAAGACCTGGGGCCTGAGCGCGCCCAACCCCTTGAACATCAGTGTGCCGAGAATCCAGACCAAGGCACCGAGACCAATCAGCATCGCAGCCATGGACAGCGCCAGCCCGACGCGGTTGGCCACAATCCGTCTCCGGTAGAGGTCCATCGGTCTTTATCCGCCGTTCACGTGCGCTCGCCCTCGCGCCGGGCGACACGCAGCAGCAGCAGCTTGGCCACGGCCAGCACGATCAAAGTGATGACGAACAACAGCAGACCGAGTGCGATGAGCGCGCTGGTGTGCATGTCGCTGTGAGCCTCGGCGAACTCGTTGGCCAGGCTGGACGCGATGCTGTTGCCGGGGCTGAACAAGGACAGGCTCAGATCGTAGGAGTTACCGATCACGAAGGTCACGGCCATGGTTTCGCCCAGCGCCCGCCCCAACCCAAGCATGATGCCGCCGACGACGCCCGCCTTGGTGTAGGGCAGGACCACGTGCCAGACCACCTCCCAGGTCGTGGATCCCAACGCGTAGGCCGATTCCTTGAGGATCCGGGCACGATCTCGAATACGTCCCGCATCACCGCCGCAATGAAAGGAATCACCATGAACGCGAGAATAATCCCGGCGGTCAGTATGCCGATGCCCATCGGCGGCCCTTGGAACAGCGCCCCGAGCAGCGGAACGTTGCCCAGCGTGGCCTGCAAGAAAGGCTGCACGTAGTCGGCGAACAAGCGGCGCGAACACGAACAGGCCCCACATCCCGTAGATGATGCTGGGCACCGCCGCCAGCAGCTCGATCACGATGCCCAGCGGCGTGCGCAGCGACGCGGGGCACAGCTCGGTGAGGAACAGCGCGATACCGAAACTGAGCGGAATCGCAATCAGCAGCGCCACCGCCGAGGTGACCAGCGTACCGAAGATCGGCACGAACCCGCCGAACTCCTCGGTCACCGGGTTCCACTGCGTGTCGGTTATGAACCGGAGTCCGAACTTCTGGAACGCCGGTGCCGCGCCGATCGCGAGGGACACGACGATCGCAGCGAGCAGGGCCAGCACCAGAATGGCAAACAGCTGGGTGCCCCGCCGGAACAGGGCGTCCTGCCGCGCCTGCCTGACGGTGTTGTAGTGTACGGTCGGCTCGTCCGTCGTCACGTTCAGCGCGTCACTGATCGAAGGCGAGCCCAAATTTACTCCGGTTTCGAACAAAACTGAAACGAAAACCAACATCCGGGCTCAGTGCAGCCCGGATGCCGTGCCCCCGTCTGCCGCTGGGAGACGCCTTTACCGGTTCCAGACCACTTCGCCGCTGGCGGTCTTGATCTGAGTACGCCAGGCGTTCTCGATCAGCTTGACGACGCTGGCCGGCATCGCCACGTAGTCCAACTCGCTTGCCATGGCTGCGCCGTTCTTGAAAGCCCAGTCGAAGAATGCGAGCACAGCCGCGGTCTTGGCCGGGTCCGGCGGGACCCTGTGCAGCAGAATGAAACTGGCAGCAGTCATCGGCCAGCTCTTGGCTCCGGGCTGATCCGTCAGCAACTCGTAGAAGCCGGGAGCCTTGTCCCAGCGCGCGTTCGAGGCTGCGGCAGCGAAGGTTTCTTCGTCTGGCTGCACCAGCTGCCCGGCCCGGTTCTGCATCTGAGAGTAGCCCATGCCGTTCTTCTTGGCGTACGCGTACTCGACATAGCCGATCGACGCCCTTGATCCGCTGGACATAGGCCGCGACGCCTTCATTGCCCTTGCCGCCGACCCCGACCGGCCAGGATACCGACGTGCCCTCTCCAACCCGGCTCTTCCACTCGTTGCTGACCTGCGAAAGGTAATCGGTGAACACGAACGTGGTGCCCGAGCCATCGGCCCGGCGCACGACCGTAATGGCCGACGCTGGGAGCTTGAGATCCGGGTTCAGCGCTGCAAGCGCGGGATCATTCCAGGTCTTGATGTTTCCGAGAAAGATGTCGGCGAGCACGCGGCCGGTCAGGCGCAGCTGCCCCGGCGCCACACCTTCCAGGTTTACGACGGGTACGACGCCTCCGACGATTGCTGGGAACTGCATCAGCCCTTCCTTGTTCGAGTTCTTCCGGCATCAACGGCATGTCGGAGGCGCCGAAGTCGACAGTCTTCGCTTTGATCTGCTTGATGCCGCCGCCCGAGCCTATGGACTGATAGTTCATGCCCACGCCCGTCTGGGTCTTGTAGGCGTCAGCCCATTTGGCGTAGATCGGATAGGGGAAGGTCGCGCCTGCGCCCGTGATGTCGGCGGCGTTCCCTCCGAGCGAGACCGTCCACGCAACCAACAGGAACAGGGTCCGAACAAGGTAAGTGCGCATCGAGTCATCCCCCCAGGAGCATGCGTAAGTAGAAGTAACGCGGCGAGCGCAGTCTAGCCTCGGCAGATGACAGATCCGTTACATCCTCTCGGTCCAAGGGCCAACTCCCTGATTTCCGCCCCTATGCGACGGCGGGCCAGAGATGAATCCGCGGGGCGCTTGCCCGTCCACCGAGGTCGGGGCCGCCTGGTTCAGTCGTCGACGTTGGACGCTGCCGCTCCTGATGCCCGGATCGACGCAGCAATCGATTCGGCCAGCTCGCGGACCAGGTCTTCTGACTCGCCCTTCCACCATCACCCGGATCACGGGCTCGGTCCCCGACGGACGAAGCAGCACTCGGCCGCGCTCGGCCAGTCTGCGCCGTCGCGCTCTGGATAGCGGCCTGGACCTGGGGGCGTCGACCCGGGTCGACGCCGCGCTGGATGCGGACGTTCACCAGCACCTGTGGGTAAAGCGTCAGCTCGGACACGAGCCGATCCAGGGTCGCGTCGCTCGCGCGCAGCGCGTGCAACACCTGCAGCGCGGATACAATCCCGTCGCCGGTGGTGTGTTTGTCGAGGCAGATGATGTGGCCGGAGTTTTCGCCGCCGAGCTGCCAACCGAGCTCGTGCAGCTTCTCCAGCACGTACCGATCGCCCACCGATGCACGCTGGAACGGGACGTCTCGCTGCGCGAATGCCCGCTCCAAGCCGAAATTGGTCATCAGCGTGCCCACCACGCCGCCTTTGAGGCGTACCGGTCTGCTGGCGGTGGCGCGCGATCACGAACAGCAGCTGGTCGCCGTCGTACAAGCGGCCGGACTGGTCGGCCATCACCACCCGGTCGCCGTCGCCGTCCAAGGCGATGCCCAAGATCGGCACCGTTGTCTCTGACCGCCCGCGCCAGGGTTTGCGGTTGCGTCGCGCCGCATTCGCGATTGATGTTGAGCCCGTCGGGTTGATTGCCCACCGCCACCACGTCTGCGCCTAGCTCGTGCAACACATGGGGCGCGATGTGATAGCTGGCGCCGTGAGCGCAGTCCATGACGATCTTGAGGCCGCGCAGGTCCAGATCGGTCGGAAACGTGCTCTTGCAGAACTCGATGTAGCGTCCGGCCGCGTCATTGATGCGGCGTGCCTTGCCCAATGCCGCCGAGGGAGCCGTAACGATCGGGTCTTCCAACCTGCGCTCGATCTCCTGCTCGGTCGATATCCGGCAGTTTGTCGCCGCTGGCGGCAAAGAACTTGATGCCGTTATCTTCGAACAAGTTATGCGACGCGCTGATGACGATACCCGCCTGCAGCCGCAAGGCACGGGTCAGGTAGGCGACCGCAGGGGTCGGGAGCGGCCCGCTCAGGTAGATGTCCACCCCGGCGGCCGACAGATCCCGCCTGCAGGGCGGACTCCAGCATGTAGCCGGAGATCCGGGTGTCTTTGCCGATCAAGACCGCGGGCGGGTCGCCGGTGGCGGTGTGGGAGGCGCTGCCGGCCAGAACCTTGCCGGCCGCATAGCCGAGATGCATCACGAACTCGGGCGTAATGGGCAACTCGCCCACTTTGCCGCGCACGCCGTCGGTGCCGAAGTATTTTCTAGTCATCGAAGCTGAAACCCAGCTCCTCCACGGCGCCGAGGATGCGCAGCGCATCACGCGTCTGCGCCACGTCGTGCACGCGCACGATCGCTGCGCCGCGTTGCACCGCGAGCAATGCGGCCGTGACGCTGGCGATGGCCCGCTGTTCGACCGGCTGGTTGGTGATTCTACCCAAAGTGGATTTGCGCGAGAGACCGGCAAGCACCGGCACCCCCAGGCTGGCCAGTGAGCGCAGGTTGCGCAGCAGCTCCAGGTTGTGCACCGGAGCGCTTGCCGAAGCCGAAGCCAGGGTCGATCACGATGCGGTCGCGAGAAACGCCCGCAGCTTCGCACGCCGCCACGCGCTGGGCGAGGAATTCGCGCACCTCGGCCACCACATCGTCGTAGTGCGGATCCTGCTGCATGGTTTGCGGATCGCCCTGCTTGTGCATCAGGCATACGGCGCAATCCGAGGCGCTCACCGCGTCGAGCGCTCCGTCGCTCTGCAGCGCATTGACATCGTTGATCATGCTGGCACCCGCAGCCAGCGCCGCACGCATGACGGCCGGCTTGTAAGTGTCGACCGACAGCGGGCGGTCGAGCCCGCGCAGGCCTTCGAGCACGGGCAGGACGCGGTCGAGCTCTTGCGCCGACCGGTACCGGTTGCGCACCCGGTCGCGTGGACTCACCTCCGATATCGAGAATGTCCGCTCCCTGCCGCGCGAGCTCGCTTCCATGCGCGATGGCGGGACCCGTCTCGAGGAATCGGCCGCCGTCCGAGAACGAATCCGGCGTGACGTTGACCACGCCCATGATCAAGGGCCGGGTCAGCGCAATCGTGAAGCGGCCACAGCGCAGAGATGGCCGGTGAGCGAGAGCTGAGGAGCAAGGGGCGAGGAGCTGTCTCTCACCCCTCGCCCCTCATGGTTTACTTGACCTCCGCCGCGGGCGTCGAGCTCGGCGCGGGCGCGGTAGGCGAGCTGTCCGGCGGCGCAGGCGGTGGCGCCGACGGTGCCGGCTTGGGCGGACGTGGCGGCCGGCCCGCCATGATGTCGTTGATCTGATCCGCGTCGATCGTTTCCCACTCCAGCAGCGCCTTGGCCATGACTTCGACCTTGTCCCGGTTGTCCTCGAGCAGCTTGCGCGCCAGGGCGTACTGCTGATCGATGATGCGCCGGATCTCGGCGTCCACGCTCTGCATGGTGGCCTCGGAGACATTCTTGTGCGTGGTGATGGAGCGTCCGAGGAACACCTCCCCTTCGTCCTCGCCGTACACCATCGGACCGAGCGCGTCGGTCATGCCCCACTCCGTGACCATGCGGCGAGCCAAGTCGGTGGCCTTGCGGAAGTCGTCGCTGGCGCCGGTGGTCATCTGACCCATGAACAGCTCTTCTGCGATCCGACCGCCGAACAGTACGGCGATGCGGTTGAGCAGGTAGTCGCGGTCGTAGCTATAGCGATCCTGCTCGGGCAGCTGCATGGTGACGCCCAGCGCACGTCCGCGCGGAATGATAGTCACCTTGTGCACCGGGTCGCTCTTGGGCAGCGATTTCGCGATCACTGCGTGTCCCGACTCGTGATACGCCGTGTTGCGGCGCTCCTCTTCGGGCATGATCATCGAGCGGCGCTCCGCGCCCATGATGATCTTGTCCTTGGCCCGCTCGAAGTCGTCCATTTCGACCAGGCGCTTGTTGCCGCGCGCGGCGAACAGGGCCGCCTCGTTCACCAGGTTGGCGAGGTCCGCTCCCGAGAACCCCGGACAACCGCGGGCGATGATGTCGGCGCGCACATCGGGCGCCACGGGAACCTTGCGCATGTGCACGTTGAGGATCTGTTCACGACCCGCGGATGTCGGGCAGCGGCACCACGACCTGACGGTCGAAGCGGCCCGGACGCATCAGCGCGGGGTCGAGCACGTCGGGCCGGTTCGTGGCGGCGATCACGATCACGCCGGAGTTGCCCTCGAAGCCGTCCATTTCGACCAGCAGCTGATTGAGAGTCTGCTCGCGCTCGTCGTTTCCGCCGCCGAGTCCGGCGCCGCGCTGGCGGCCCACCGCGTCGATTTCGTCGATGAACACGATGCAAGGGGCGTGCTTCTTGGCCTGGTCGAACATGTCGCGCACGCGCGCCGCGCCCACGCCCACGAACATCTCGACGAAATCGGAGCCCGAGATGCTGAAGAAGGGCACCTTAGCCTCGCCCGCGATGGCCTTGGCCAGCAGGGTCTTGCCGGTGCCTGGGCTGCCGACGAGCAGAACGCCGCGCGGGATGCGGCCGCCCAGTTTCTGGAACTTGCCTGGATCGCGCAGGAACTCGACCAGCTCCTTCACCTCTTCCTTGGCTTCCTCGCAGCCGGCCACGTCCGCGAACGTCACCTGGTTGCTGCTCTCGTCGAGCATGCGCGCGCGACTCTTGCCGAACGAGAACGCGCCACCGCGCCCCCCGCCCTGCATCTGGCGCATGAAGAAGATCCACACCCCGATCAACAGCAGCATCGGGAACCAGGAGATGAACACCTGCATGAGGAAGCCCTGCTCCTCCTCAGGCTTTGCTTCCACCGTCACGCCGTTCTTGAGCAGGTCGCTGACCATCCACAGGTCCGGGCGCCGGGTAGGTAACGAACTTCTCACCCGACTTCTTGACGCCCTTGATGACCTTGCCCTCGATCGTCACCTTGGTCACGTTGCCGGAGCGGACCTCTTCGATGAACGTCGAGTAGTCCATCGGCTTCTGGGTGGGCTGGCGGGCGCTGAATTGATTGAAGACCGTCATCAGCACCAGCGCGATGACCAGCCAGATAGCGACGTTCTTGATGAGGTTATTCAAACCAACTCCTTGCGCCCGTGCGGGGCATCGAGGACACGAACAACGATTGTATAGCCATTCTGCAGCCACAGGCTTACGCCCGGCGGCTCAACCCCTTGCCGAGCAGGTAGATCTCGCTGCTGCGACCGCGCGAAGCCTGCGGCTTGCGCGTCAGCACCTGGCGGAAGTGTCCGCGCATGGCCTCTCGCAACTCCGGGAAGCCCGCGCCCTGAAACGTTTTGACCAGGAAGTTTCCCTCCGGTTTCAACCATTTGACCGCGAAGTCCAGAGCCAGCTCGGCTAGATGCACAACGCGCGCCTGATCCGACACGCTGATGCCACTCATATTGGGAGCCATGTCCGAGAGGACAAGGTCCACCAGGGCCCCATGGAGCTCGGCCTCCATCCGGGCGACGGTTTCATCCTCCCGGAAGTCGCCCTGAATGAAGACAACAGTGCGCAAAGAGGGCATCTCGAGGAGGTCGACGCGCGATCACCTTGCCTTTGGGGCCAACTCGCTCGGCCGCCACCTGGGACCAGCCGCCGGGCGCCGCGCCCAGGTCGACCACCGTCATCCCCGCAGCAATGAGGCGGTCGGCGCGCGCGATCTCCTGCAGCTTGTAGGCTGCCCGCGAGCGGTAACCCTCGCGCCTTGCACGCTGCACGTAGGGGTCGCTCACGTGCTCGCGCAACCAGGCCTTACTGGTTTTGCTGCGGGCCATCTCTTATCGCGACGCTTGCCGGTCTAGTTGGGGGCGCGCGGCTGCAACAGCACCAACGCAACCCCGAGCGCGCACTCGACGACGTACAGAACACTCGCCACGCCATGCCACGTGGCGAACCGGCTCCGCAACACGGTTTCGGCCACCTGCCGCGGAAATGCTTGCTGCCGCAGACCTTCGAGGATTGGGTGGACGCCGAACTGGCCGACCAGGCTCAGCACCAACATGAGCCAGCGCAACCCAGAAAAACGCCTGGCGCAACGCGTGGCTGCCGAAGCGCGCCAGCCTGAACAGCAACAGATAGGCGCCGCAACCGATCCCGAGCAATGCCGTGTAAGTGAACAGCCGCCCCGCGATGCTCCCGGCCAGGACCCGGTCCGGGACGAACTGGAACAGCGTGGGCGCCACCATCAAGCCGATGCTCCACAGCGCCCCGACCCAGGCGGTGACAGCAAGCCAGTGTAGGCCCTCAGCGATCCGGCTCACCGCGGTGACCAAAGACCGACTAGATGTACTTCACGTCGAGAATCTCGTACGAGCGCAGGCCACCTGGCGCCTGCACCTCCGCCACGTCGCCCGAATACTTGCCCGACCAGGGCGCGCCCTATGGGCGAGGTGATGGACAGCTTGCCGCGCTTGATATCCGCTTCGTCCTCACCTACCAGCTGGTAGGTGACCACCTCCCCGTTGCTCATGTCCTCCAGCTCCACGGTGGCCCCGAACACGCAGCGGCCGTCGGCGTCGAGATGCGCGGGCTCGATGATCTGGGCGTTGCCCAGCTTGCTCTCGAGCTCGGCGATGCGCCCCTCGATGAAGCTCTGGCGCTCCTTCGCCGCTTCGTATTCGGCGTTCTCGGACAGATCGCCGTGAGCGCGCGCGTCCTGGATCGCCTGGATCGTACGCGGGCGCTCCACCGTCTTGAGCTGATGCAGCTCGGCGCGCAACATCTCTGCGCCCACCGCGGTCAATGGAATCTTCCTCATGCTGCTCTTCCCCTTAAAGCCAAGGGGCCGGAAACGATCCGGCCCCATCGAGAAAACGCTGTTCGATTCTACGCGGATCAGGCGAGCTGGGCAGCACCGCCGTGGGCACGGCTCAGGCTGGCGTGCAACTCCTGCACCGAGTAGGCGCGCAGTTCCCGCATCTGCTGCATCCCTGCGCACGCCGCTCGCGCGCCCGCCACCGTGGTGTAGTAGGTCACGCGCGCCTGCAGCGCCGAGCGGCGCAGGGAGTAGGAGTCCTGAATCGACGAGCGGCGCTCGTCCGTGGTGTTGATGATCATCGCGATCTCGCCATTCTTGATCATGTCCACGATATGCGGCCTGCCTTCAGCGACCTTGTTGACCGGTTGCACCGTCAAACCGTGGTCGGCCAGGTAGGCGGCCGTGCCGCGCGTCGCGATCAAGCTGAAGCCGAGCTCACTCAGCGCTCGCGCGATATCCACCACCTTCGGCTTGTCCACCGCACGCACGCTGACGAACACCCTGCCCGCCGACGGCAGCTTCACTCCGGCCGCCAGCTGCGACTTGACGAAGGCCTCGGCGAAGGTCTCGCCGACGCCCATCACCTCGCCGGTGGACTTCATCTCGGGGCCAAGGATCGTGTCCACCCCCGGAAACTTGAGAAACGGGAACACGGCTTCCTTGACCGAGAAGTAGGACGGGATGACCTCGGCCCGCATGCCTTGAGCGGCCAACGTGTTGCCAACCATACAACGCGCGGCGATTTTGGCCAGCGGCAGTCCTGTCGCCTTCGACACGTAGGGCACCGTGCGCGAGGCGCGCGGGTTGACCTCCAGCACGAACACGACGCCGTCCTGGATCGCGTACTGCACGTTCATCAGTCCCACCACGCGCAGCGCTCGCGCCAGCGCCACCGTCTGCCGACGCAGCTCGGTCTGCAGCTCCGGGGACAAGCTGAACGGCGGCAGCGAACAGGCGGAGTCGCCCGAGTGCACGCCGGCCTGCTCGATGTGCTCCATGATGCCGCCGATCAGCACGTCCTCGCCGTCGCAGATGGCGTCCACGTCGACTTCGATAGCATCGTTCAGAAAGCGGTCGATCAGAACGGGCGAGTCGTTGGACACCTTGACCGCTTCGCGCATGTAGCGCTCCAGATCGCTCTGCTGATGCACGACCTCCATGGCCCGCCCGCCCAAGACATAGCTGGGCCGCACGACCACCGGGTACCCGATCTCGCGAGCCAGCGCCAGCGCCGCAGCCGGGTCGCGCGCGGTACGGTTGGGCGGCTGCCTGAGCTTCAGCTCGTGGAGCAGCTTCTGGAACCGTTCACGATCCTCGGCGCAGTCGATCATGTCCGGCGAAGTGCCGATGATAGGCACCCCGTTCGCCTCGAGGTCGCGCGCCAGCTTGAGCGGGGTCTGGCCACCGTACTGGACGATGACGCCCTTGGGCTTCTCGACCGCTACGATCTCGAGCACATCCTCCAAGGTCAACGGCTCGAAATACAGCCGGTCGGAAGTGTCGTAATCGGTGGACACGGTTTCCGGGTTGCAGTTGACCATGATGGTCTCGTAGCCGTCCTCCCGCAGCGCGAGCGCGGCGTGCACGCAGCAGTAGTCGAACTCGATGCCCTGCCCGATGCGATTGGGTCCGCCCCCGAGCACCATGATCTTGTCCCGGGCCGTGGGACGTGCCTCGCACTCCTCTTCGTAGGTGGAATACAGGTACGCGGTGCGGGTGTCGAACTCTGCCGCGCAGGTGTCGACGCGCTTGAACACCGGCCGTACCGCGAGTGCCCGCGCCGCTCCCGCACCTCGCGCTGCGTGACTTGCAGCAACGTCGCCAGACGCCGATCGGAAAAACCGGCGCGCTTGAGCCGCAGCAGCGCCGAGCGATCGAGCGAATCCAGTTGCTTGCCGCGCAAGGCCTGCTCCTGCCGCACGATGTCTTCGATCTGGGACAAGAACCAGGGGTCGATACGTGTGAGTGCATGCACCTCGTCCACCGTCATGCCGATGCGAAAGGCATCGGCCACGTACCACAGGCGCTCCGGAGCGGGATCGGCGAGTTCTCTCTCGACCAGCTCGCGGTCGCTGGTCTTGTCATCGAGTCCGTCCACGCCTGTCTCCAAACCGCGCAACGCCTTGTGCACGGACTCCTGGAACGTGCGCCCCATCGCCATCACCTCGCCCACCGACTTCATCTGCGTAGTCAAGTGCGGGTCGGCCTGCGGGAACTTCTCGAAAGCGAAACGCGGGATCTTCGTCACCACGTAGTCGATAGTCGGCTCGAAGGAGGCGGGAGTGGCGCCGCCCGGTGATGTCGTTGCGCAGCTCGTCCAACGTGTAGCCCACAGCCAGCTTGGCTGCCACTTTGGCGATGGGAAAGCCGGTCGCCTTCGACGCCAGCGCAGAAGAGCGCGACACCCGCGGGTTCATCTCGATGACGACCATCCGCCCGTCCTGCGGGTTGATCGCGAACTGGACGTTCGAACCGCCGGTATCGACGCCGATCTCGCGCAGCACAGCGATGGACGCATCGCGCATGATCTGGTATTCCTTGTCGGTCAGCGTCTGCGCCGGCGCCACGGTGATGGAATCGCCGGTGTGTACCCCCATCGGGTCGAGGTTCTCGATGGAGCACACGATGATGCAGTTGTCCTTGCGATCCCGCACCACCTCCATCTCGTATTCCTTCCAGCCGATCACCGACTCCTCGACCAGGAGCTCGCGGGTCGGCGAGGCTTCGAAGCCGCGCTCGCAGATCACGGCGAACTCCTCGCGGTTGTAGGCGATGCCGCCACCGCTGCCGCCCAGCGTGAAGGACGGGCGGATTACGACCGGGAATCCCGAGCGCAGCCTGGACCTGCACCGCCTCTTCCATGCTGTGGGCCAGCGACGAGCGTGGGGTCGCCAGCCCGATCCGGGTCATGGCGGCCTTGAACTTCTCGCGGTCCTCGGCCTTGTCGATCGCGTCGCGGGTGGCGCCGATCATCTCCACGCCATAGGCCTGCAGCACACCCTCGCGCGCGAGGTCGAGCGCGCAATTGAGAGCGGTCTGACCGCCCATGGTGGGCAGCAGCGCATCCGGCCTCTCGACCGCGATCACCTTCTCCACCATCTGCCAAATTACCGGCTCGATGTAAGTGGCGTCGGCCATCTCCGGGTCGGTCATGATGGTGGCAGGGTTGGAATTGACCAGGATCACCGCGGTAGCCCTCCTCCCTCAGCGCCTTGCACGCCTGCGCGCCGGAATAGTCGAACTCGCAGGCCTGACCGATGACGATCGGGCCGGCGCCCACGATGAGAATGCTCTTGATATCGGTGCGTTTTGGCATGGAGAAACCGTGATTCGTATTTCGTGATTCGTCCCGGGCGAGCAGCTGTAGCAGAATCACCCGCGGCGCGTCATCGATGCCGCTCAGCCATCAGCTTGATGAAGCGGTCGAACAGATAGTCCACGTCGTGCGGCCCGGGGCTGGCCTCCGGGTGCCCCTGGAAGCAGAAGGCCGGTCGGTCGGTACGCGCGAAGCCCTGCAGCGTACCGTCGAACAGGGACACGTGAGTCGCGCGCGCGTTGCCCGGCAAGGCTGTCGCCGATCCACCGCGAAGCCGTGGTTCTGACTGGTGATCATCACCCGACCCGTGTCCAGATCCTGCACCGGATGATTGGCGCCATGGTGACCGAACTTCATCTTGACGGTGCGGGCGCCAGAAGCCAGCGCCAGCAGCTGATGACCAAGACAGATCCCGAAGATCGGGATGCTGCGATCGAGCAGTTCGTCGGATGGCGCGGATCGCGTAGTCGCAAGGCTCGGGGTCTCCCGGCCCATTGGATAGGAAGACGCCGTCGGGACGCAACGCCAATGCCTGCTGCGCACCGGCCTGCGCCGGCAACACCGTCAGCCTGCATCCCCGGCTCGGCGAGCTTGCGCAGTATGTTGCGCTTTACGCCGTAGTCATAGGCGACGACGTGATACTGAAGGCGCTCCTGGTGCCCGTATCCCGAGCTTAGGGACCATTCCGTTTCACTCCAGTCGTAGGGCTCCCGACACGTTACGGCGCGCGCCAGATCCATTCCTGCGAGGCCCGGAAACTCTCGCGCTTTGGCAACAGCGGCGGCTGGATCCACCCGGCCGGCCATCAGGCAACCGTTCTGTGCGCCCCGTTCTCTCAAAACCCGGGTCAGCTTGCGCGTGTCGATGCCGGCGATCGCCGTCACGCTCTGGCGCTGAAGGTAGGTCGGGAGGTCCTCGGACTGGCGCCAGTTGCTCGCCCGCACGGGTAGATCGCGGATCACCAGACCGGCGGCATATACCCGGTCGGCCTCGACGTCTTCGGCGTTGATGCCCGTATTTCCGATGTGTGGGTAAGTCAGGGTGACGATCTGACGGCAGTAAGAGGGATCGGTCAAAATCTCCTGGTACCCGGTCATCGCGGTGTTGAACACGACCTCGCCGACCGCGACACCGTCCGCGCCAACCGACTCGCCGGCGAAGAGCGTGCCATCCGCAAGCGCGAGGATGGCAGGCTGAGAGGGCACGGGCGAACTCCGGGTTTTGCTGTGCAGACGTGGAAAGCGGGAGGGGCGTACCCCTCCCGCTTCGCTAAAGCAGCGCATTATATAGAAGCTACCCGCGTGGATCAAAGACCGCGCAGCTACCGTCCTGGGCCGGCTTCAGCGCCAGGCCCAGCACGTCTCGCATGTCGTAGAGACCGCGCTCCCTTCCGGCGAGAAACCGGGCAGCCCGCAGCGCACCCAGCGCGAACGTCGCGCGGCTGCTGGCTCGATGCGTGATCTCGACACGCTCGCCAACGCCCGCGAACAAGGCGGTATGGTCGCCAACGATGTCACCCCCGCGCACCGTGGCGAAGCCGATCGTCGAGGCCTTGCGCTCTCCGGTTACCCCTTTGCGCCCGTAGACGGCGCACTGCTCCAGGCTGCGCCCCACCGTCTCGGCGATGACCTCGCCCATGCGCAGCGCCGTGCCCGAAGGCGCATCGACCTTGTGTCGGTGATGAGCCTCGATGATTTCGATGTCGTATCCTTCCTCGAGAACGCGGGCAGCTGTCTCCAACAACTTCAGAACCAGCGTCACGCCCACGCTCATGTTGGGGGCGAACACGATCGAGACATCGCGGGCCGCACCCATGACCCGCGCTTTCTGCTCGTCGGAGAAGCCGGTCGTGCCGATCACCGCCTTCACGCCCAGGCGCCGGCACAGCTCCAAGTGCATCAGCGTACCCTCGGGCCGGGTGAAGTCGATGAGCACATCGGCGCCCGGCAGAGCGTCCGCCACCCGTTCGGTGATGTGCACGCCGCACGGGAGCACCGATCAGCTCTCCGGCGTCCTTGCCGAGGAAAGGGCTGTCGGCTCGTTCCAGTGCCGCATGCAGCCTGAAGTCCGGCGCCTGGAACACCGCCTCGAGCAGAGCGCGGCCCATGCGGCCGGAGCTGCCGGCGACTGCGACCTGTTGAATGGTCATGTCAGTAGAAATCGCGGCGACGTCAGCGCGTGGTGGCAGCCGTCTTGGCCGGATCCGGGCCGAATTGCGGCACCGGGAAAGTTGCTCAGTGCGCGCTTGAGCTGGTCACCCTCGAAGATCAGCGTCAGACGCCGCTCTTGTTTCAGCGTCCCGCCCTTGTAATCGATGTACACATAGTCCCAGCGCTCCGGATGGAAGGGGTCCGCGAGCAGTGGCGAGCCCAGGATAAACCGCACTTGCGAGCGGGTCATGTCGAGCTTGAGCTTGGCGACCATGTCCTGGTCGAGGTAGTTGCCCTGCTGCACGTCGATCTTGTGCGGCTTGAGAAAGCACGCCGCAAGCAACGGGGCGCAAACGATCAGAGCCAGGATAGGTCGCATGTACATGGGAGACGCTTCGGCTGCGCGGCGCCGGTTCGGAGCTGCGATGCTCGATGCGTGAGCACGCGATTCCGAGGTTGTCGGTTTCCAGACGCCGGATAACCCTATATGATACCCGGCAGGTTTCTCTCTGTCAGGGTCGCTATGTCCAAGCCCCACGACCTCAAGACCATCGGTCTGAAGGCCACCCTTCCCCGCCTCAAGATCCTCAATCTGTTCGAGACCAGCGATGTACGGCACCTTACCGCAGAGGATGTATATAAGGTCCTGTTGAAGGAGGGGATGGACATCGGGTTGGCCACCATCTACCGCGTGCTGACTCAGTTCGAGCAGGCCGGCATCCTCATACGCCACCACTTCGAAGGCGGCAAAGCTGTGTTCGAGCTGAACGAGGGCGGGCATCACGATCACCTCGTGTGCATCCAGTGCGGGCACGTGGAGGAATTCTTCGACTCCGAAATCGAGAAACGCCAGCTCAAAGTTGCCAAGGATCGCGGCTTCAACATACACGAGCATTCGCTGCAGATCTACGCGGACTGTATCAAGACCAACTGTCCCAACCGGACAAAGCCCTAAGGAAGCTCTGATCCGGTCTCGCTACGCGAGTGTAGCGTCTTCTCTGGTCAAACCTTGAGCCCCAGGGAACCTAGCATCTCGGCGGCGTGCCTGCGGGTGGTCTCGGTGATCTTGACCCCGCCCAGCATTCGAGCGATTTCGGCTACGCGTTGGTCCCGGCCCAGCACGCTCACGCTGCTGACCATCGCACCCTCGAGTTCGCGCTTGGTGACCTGCCACTGCTGGTCGGCAGCAGCAGCGACCTGCGGCAGATGCGTAATGCACATGACCTGATGTCGCTTGCCCAACTGCTTGAGCATGCGCCCCACGATCTCGGCGACGCGGCCGCCGATTCCCGCGTCCACTTCGTCGAAGATGAGCACCGGCAACTCGGCCACTTCACTGGTGACGGTCTGGATCGCCAAGCTCAGGCGTGACAGCTCCCCGCCTGAGGCCACCTTCGCCAACGCTCGCGGTGCCGTGCTCGCGTGCACGCCGACTCGGAATTCGATCTGCTCCAAGCCATGGGCGCCGCCATCCGCTAGCGCTTCCAGCGTCACCTCGAAGCGGCCGCCGGCCATGGCTAGCGTTTGCATCGCGTCGGTTACCTTGGTCGCTAATTCCTGTGCCGCTCGCGTGCGTATGTCGGTAAGCCCACGTGCCAGCGCAAGATAGGCGTCTCGAGCCTCGCGCTCCTTCTTCTCCAGCGCCTCGCGCCCGAGGCCGCCGCCGAGTTCCTCGAGGCGCTGCCGAGCCTGGGACAGCACCTCCGGCAGCCGCTCCGGAGCGACGCGGTACTTGCGCGCCGCCGACTGCACTGCGTCCATCCGCTGCTCCGCTTCGCGTAGCCGGGCTGGGTCCAGATCCAGCCGCTGCCTGTAATGCCGCAGCGTGTATACCGCCTCTTGGACCTGAATCTGGGCCGGCTCCAGAACATCGAGGATGTCCTTCAGGCCAGCGTCGAATTCCCGCGCCGCGACCAGACGCGATACGACGCCGTTGACCGCCGCCAGCGCCGCAACCTCCCCGTCGGACAACGCCTCCAAGGCGTATTCCACGGTTTCGATCAGACTGGCGGCGTGAGCCAACCGCCGATGATCGGCCTGCAACTCTATCCACTCGTCGGCCGAAAACGCGAGCTGAGTCAGCTCCTGCAGCTGCCACTCGAGGCGCTGGCGCTCAGCCGCGAGCGCGTCGGCGTTCTTCTCCCATTCGATGCGTTGGCGCGCAAGGTCCTGCCAGCTCCGCCATGCCTGTCCGACATCTCGCGCCAGCGGGCGTGCTCCGGCAAATGCGTCGAGCAATTCGCGTTGTGCCGCAGCCCGCAGCAACGATTGATGCTCATGCTGGCCGTGAATGTCGACGAGACGCTCGCCCAGTTCCTTGACCTGCTGCAGAGTCGAGGGTCGCCCGTTGACGTATGCGCGCGATCGCCCGCCGGACTCGAGCACCCGGCGCAGCAGGCACACACCGGGCTCGTCGGCGAGGTCGTTGACCTCCAGCCACCGTGCCAGGTCGGGCAGCGCTTCGATGTTGAACTCAGCGCTGATCTCGGCGCGTGCGCAGCCTTCCCGCACCAAGCCCGCATCACTGCGTTCGCCGAGCACGAGCGACAATGCGTCGATGAGGATCGACTTGCCGGCACCGGTCTCGCCGGTCAGCACGGTGAAACCCGGCTCGAATTCCAGATCGAGCCGGTCCACTATGACGAAGTTGCGGATGCCTAGCGCTCGCAGCATACGGCTTACGCACGAACACGCACGCCAGAGCCCGCGGACTCTTGGTGGGGCGCACTGGCGCAGTCGGCGCTTCGCTGAGGGAAACGGATATGCGCACGATGCCGGAAGAGTGGCGTTCTATGGAGCGCTACAGCGTCTCGCTCCAGTGAAGCTTTTCCCGCAGCATGCGGTAGTAGTTGTGTCCCACCGGGTGAAGCAGCCGGATGCTGTGCGGGTAGCGTCGGATTCGAATGCGGTCACCGGGCTTCAGCTCGCAGTGGGAATGGCTGTCGAGGTGAATCTGCGCAGCAGCGCATTTGTGCATGTAGACCTCGATCAGCGCGTCCGAGGTTACCGCAATCGGACGATTGGATAGCGTATGCGGGCACACCGGCACCAGGGTGAACACGGATAGCGCAGGATGCAGGATCGGTCCTCCCGCCGATAGCGCGTACGCCGTGGATCCCGTGGGCGTGGCCACGACCAACCCGTCAGAGCGCAGCACGTAGACGAACTGTCCATCGATGCGCACCTCGAGTTCGATCAGCCCGCCATCGGCACCCTTACTGATGCTTGCGTCGTTGAGGGCGAGCGCATCCAGGACTTGCTCCTCACCGCGGACCAGCTGACAGGCGAGCAGCATGCGCGCCTCGGTCACGAAGTTGCCGTCGAGCATGTCGCCGATGGTCTGCAGCATGGTGTTGACCGAAATGTCGGTGAGAAACCCAAGCCGGCCCTGGTTCACACCAACCACCGCGACGTCGTACGGGGCGAGCGTACGAGCGATGTTGAGCATCGTCCCATCGCCGCCGATGACAACGGCGAGGTCGGACAGGCGCCCCGACTCCTCCAGTGGAAGAACCTCGAGATGGCTGCGGGCCACATGCGCGGCAGTGAGCGGGTCCAGCAGCACGCGGACGCCGCGGTCTTGCAGGAACCTGGACAGCTCGAGCAGAGGCTCTGCGATCTCCGGGCTCTTGTACTTCCCGATCAGGGCGATGGTCTTGAAGGCGTTAGCCATGCCCCTGATTATAGACGGGAGGCCCGCGCCGGTCGCGGACACGCTGCCATTTGGCCGCAACTCCGGCCACGTGCGTCTTTGGATACAATGCAAGCCATGTTGAACGAGCGGGCACAGATTCTCCTCAAGACGCTGGTGGAGCGCTATATCGCCGACGGCCAGCCGGTCGGCTCCCGCGCGCTCTCGAAGTACTCCGGCCTCGAGCTGAGCCCGGCGAGCATTCGCAACATCATGGCGGATCTGGAGGACATGGGTTTCGTTGCCAGCCCGCATACGTCTGCTGGCCGCGTGCCCACAGCGCGCGGCTATCGTTTCTTCGTCGACACTCTGCTGACTATCCGGCCGCTGGACCGCGTCGAGATCGACCAGCTCGAAGGGCAGCTGCAGGTGGAGAGCACACATCGCCTGGTGCAGTCCGCATCGCATATCCTGTCCGACCTGACGCGCTTCGCGGGTGTCGTCATGACGCCGCGACGGCGCTCCATCTCGTTCCGGCACATCGAATTCCTCCAGCTCTCGGACAAACGCCTGTTGCTGATCATCGTCACCCCTGAGGGGGATGTACAGAACCGCATCATGGTTACGGAGCGGGCTTACAACCCGTCCGAATTGGTGGAGGCCTCCAACTTTCTGAACCAGAACTACGCGGGCCTCGCGTTCGAGCAGATCAAGGCGCGCTTGCACGACGAACTGCGCCGCCTGCGCGACGACATGACCTCGCTGCTGACGCGCGCGGTCGAAGCCGGGAGCGACGCCTTCACCGAGCCGGCCGAGGACTACGTGCTGTCGGGCGAACACAATCTGCTGCACGTGCATGACTTGTCTTCCAACATGGTCAGCCTGCGGCGGTTGTTCGACCTGCTGGAGCAGCGCACGACGCTACTTCAGCTGTTGGAGCTGGGCAGCCGGGCCCAAGGCGTCCAGATCTACATCGGGGGGGAATCCGGTCTGGTGCCATTGGACGAATGCAGCGTGGTGACTGCCCCCTACGAGGTCGACGGGGAAGTGGTCGGTACCGTCGGCGTGATCGGCCCCACCCGCATGGCTTACGAGAGGGTCATCCCGATCGTGCAGATCACCGCGCGGCTGCTGTCGAGCGCCATGTCGCAGCGGACCAAGGCCGTCGAGTGAGAACGCACGGGGAGGAGGATGTTCTCTCCTGAACCTGTCCATCAGCACGGCTCCATTCCCAGAACCGGCGTCCTGCTGGTCAACCTCGGTACGCCGGAAGCTCCCACACCGCAAGCGCTGCGGCGCTTTCTCAAGCAGTTTCTCTCCGACCCTCGGGTGGTGGAGATTCCGCGCACGCTGTGGTGGCCGATCCTGAACCTCATCATTCTCAACACGCGGCCGCGCCAGTCCGCTGCGAAGTACGCCAAGATCTGGACCACCGAGGGCTCGCCGCTCAAGGTGCACTCGGAGCGGCAGGCTCGCCTGCTGCGCGGGTACTTAGGGGAACGGACCAGATCTCCGCTGGAGGTGGAATGGGCCATGCGCTATGGGAACCCGGCGGTGGCCGAGAAGCTCCGTGCGCTGCGCGAGCGACAATGCGACCGCGTGCTGGTCATTCCCCTCTACCCGCAGTATGCAGCCAGCGTGACGGCGAGCACCTACGATGCGATTGGGGCGGCACTAACCCGCATTCGCAACGTGCCTGCGTTGCGCGTGGTAAAGCACTTCCACGATCACCCCGGCTATATCCTGGCCTTGGCGCAGAGCGTCAGGGACTACTGGCAGGCAAATGGCCGTGGCGACCGCCTGGTCATGAGCTTCCATGGCGTCCCGCGCTTCACACTGGATCGGGGAGATCCCTATCACTGCGAGTGTCATAAGACTGCACGACTGCTGGCCGAGGCGCTCGCGCTCAAACCCGACCAATATGTAGTCACCTTTCAGTCCCGCTTCGGGCGCGCCGAATGGCTCAAGCCCTACACCATCGACGTCATGGCTCAACTGGGCAAGAGCAAGATCGGAAGAGTGGATGTGATGTGCCCCGGCTTCGTCGCCGACTGTCTGGAGACCCTGGAGGAGATCGCGATCGAGAACAAAGTCGCCTTCCTGGCCGCCGGCGGTGGCGAGTTTCACTACGTTCCCTGCCTCAACGAGCACGACGCCTGGATACGGGCGCTGACCGAGATCTCGCTCGAAAATCTTCACGGATGGGTAAGACCGGGCTGGGACGCGGGGTCTGCCGGTAAGGCGGCGGAAGCGAGCCGCCAACGCGCGCTCGCCCAGGGTGCCCGCTCCTGAAGGCGCTTCACCCAACCCGACAGCAGAGCGTGCTCGCCCCCTACCTGCTACCGAGGTCTTGAAACGACTTGTCCTGCCCCCATCTCTGCCGTGCGAACTGAGGAGATAAAACCCATGCAGGAACAGGAACCTAGCTTGGCGGCGTCGCAGGCGTCCCAAACCGGTGATGGGCGTGACGAGGATGGCCAATCTGCCGCCGCCACGGCACCGGACGCCGGCAGCGAGAAGATGCTCAGTCTCCCGGAGATGTTGGAACGGGCCGAGCTGCAAGCCCAGGAGCACCGCGATGCATGGCTGCGCGCCAAAGCTGAATGCGACAACGTCCGCAAACGCGCCCAGGTGGACATCGCAAACGCCCATAAATACGCGCTGGAGAACTTCGCCGCAGCCCTTCTGCCGGTGCGCGACAGCCTAGAGGCCGCGCTGACGGCGGACAAGGCCACGGCCGCAGCCCTACGTCAGGGCGTCGAATTGACCCTCAAGCAGCTCGACTCTGCTCTCGACAAGTTCGCCATCAGGGAAGTCAACCCCGTCGGGGAGAAGTTCGATCCACACAAACACCAGGCCATGACCACTGTGGAGTCCGACAAGGCGCCCAACACCGTCGTACACGTGCTGCAAAAGGGCTATCTGTTGAACGACAGGGTGCTGCGGCCGGCTCTCGTCACAGTATCCAAGACCGCGGGAAAGTAAACCACAAGCCCAACAGCAGTCTGCTTGAAACCGGGCGCGCCCACCCAAAACTAGCCTTCTGGTCAGAGGCGGAAAAATCCCTGAATCGGAAGCGAGGAGCATCGAAATGGCAAAAATCATCGGCATTGACCTGGGTACCACGAACTCGTGCGTAGCCATCATCGAGAACGGGCAACCCAAGGTGATCGAGAACTCGGAAGGCTCGCGCACGACG
The DNA here is from genome assembly GCA_963747025.1 of uncultured beta proteobacterium. GTDB lineage: Bacteria > Pseudomonadota > Gammaproteobacteria > Burkholderiales > SHXO01 > SHXO01. The sequence continues at coordinate 145,925 of CAVVDJ010000001.1, read as the reverse complement.
CCCTCCATCGTCGCCTATACCGATGAGGAAGAGGTACTGGTTGGTGCGCCTGCCAAGCGGCAGGCGGTAACCAATCCGAAGAACACCGTATATGCGGTAAAACGCCTGATCGGGCGGCGCTACCAGGACGCCGAAGTGCAAAAAGCGATCAAGCTGGTCCCCTACAAGATCGTGCAGGCCCAGAACGGCGACGCCTGGGTCGAGGTACGCGGCAAGAAAATGGCCCCGCCCGAGATCTCGGCGCAGGTGCTGATGAAGATGAAGAAGACCGCCGAGGACTATCTCGGTGAGTCGGTGAGCGAAGCCGTGATCACGGTTCCAGCCTACTTCAACGATTCGCAGCGCCAGGCCACCAAAGACGCCGGCCGGATCGCTGGACTGGATGTCAAGCGCATCATCAACGAGCCCACCGCCGCGGCATTGGCCTTCGGTATGGATAAGAAGGAGGGCGACCGCAAGATCGCCGTCTACGATCTCGGCGGCGGCACTTTCGATGTATCGATCATCGAGATCGCAGCGGTCGAAGGTGAGCATCAGTTCGAGGTGCTCTCGACCAATGGCGATACGTTCTTGGGCGGCGAAGACTTCGACCAACGCCTCATGGACTACGTGGCTGACGAGTTCAAGAAAGAGCAGGGCGTTGACCTGCGCAAGGACATCCTCGCCCTGCAGCGCCTGAAGGAAGCTGCTGAAAAGGCGAAAATCGAACTGTCCTCCGCGCAGCAAACCGAGATCAACCTGCCTTACATAACGGCGGACGCGTCGGGACCGAAACATCTGACGTTGAAGATCACCCGCGCCAAATTCGAAAGTCTGGTCGAGGAATTGATCCAGAAGACGGTCGCGCCCTGCCAGACGGCGCTCAAGGACTCCGGGGTCAAGCTATCCGACATCAGTGACGTAATCCTGGTGGGCGGGCAGACCCGGATGCCCAAGGTGCAGGACAAGGTCAAGGAGATCTTCGGACGCGAGCCGCGCAAGGACGTCAATCCGGACGAGGCCGTCGCCATCGGCGCAGCAATCCAGGGCGGCGTGTTGAAGGGCGACGTGAAAGACGTGCTGCTGCTGGACGTCACGCCGCTGTCGCTCGGCATCGAGACGCTGGGCGGAGTGATGACCAAGTTGATTCAGAAGAACACCACCATCCCGACCAAGGCGCAGCAGAGCTTCTCCACCGCGGACGACAACCAGCCGGCGGTGACCATTCACGTGCTGCAGGGCGAGCGCGAGATGGCGCGCGACAACAAGAGCCTGGGCCAGTTTAATCTCGAGGGTATACCGCCCGCGCCACGTGGGATGCCGCAGATCGAGGTGACGTTCGACATCGATGCCAACGGGATCTTGCATGTGTCGGCCAAGGACAAGGCCACCGGCAAAGAGAACAAGATCACGATCAAGGCCAATTCGGGTCTGTCGGAGGACGAGATCAAACGCATGGTCAAGGACGCGGAAGCCCATGCCGAAGACGACCGCCGAGCGCGCGAACTGGTAGACGCACGCAACCAGGCTGACAGCACCGTGCACATGGTGAGGAAGGCGTTGGCCGAACATGGCGACAAGATCGGAGCGGACGAGAAGTCCAGAATCGAGGGCGCCCTGAAGGCCACCGAGGAAGCGATGAAGAGCGGGGAAAAGGACGACATCGAAAGCAAGACTCGCGAGCTGGCACAGCTGGCGCAGAAGCTGGGCGAGAAGATGTATTCTCAAGCGGGAGCTGGCGCGCCCGGATCCGACGGCGGTTCGTCGGAAGCAGGTGGTCAGAAGAAAGACGAAGGCGATGTGGTAGACGCCGAGTTCGAGGAAGTCAAAGACAAGAAAGGTTAGGCCGTCACGCCACATGCGTGACTGGTCATTCATGCGTCACCAGGCGTGACGTCCTAACTGGCCGGATTAGAACGGACATCGACCCAGGTCGATGCCGTTCGATCCGGCCGGTTGCATGTTCGGGGAAGGCTGGAACAGCATGGCCAAAAGGGATTACTACGAGGTCCTCGGTGTCAACCGCGACGCCTCGGAAGAAGAGATCAAGAAGGCCTACCGCAAGCTGGCCATGCAGCATCATCCGGATCGCAATCCGGACAATGCGAAGGCAGAGGAGAAGTTCAAGGAGGCAAAGGAAGCGTACGAGATCCTTTGCGACCCCGACAAGCGCGCGGCCTATGATCGGTTCGGCCACGCCGGAGTCGATGCTCATGCGGGCGCCGCGGCCGGTGGTGCCGGATTCGGCGGCTTCGCCGACGCCTTCGGAGATATCTTCAGCGAAATCTTCGGAGCCGGGCGCACACGCTCCAACGTCTATCGCGGGGCGGATCTGCGCTATAACCTCGAGATCAATCTGGAGGAAGCCGCGCGCGGGACCGAAACCAAGATCCGTGTTCCTACATTGCAAGTGTGCGATGTCTGCCGCGGCCTGGGCGCAAAGCCAGGCACGGAGCCCACGACCTGCCAAGCCTGCGGCGGACATGGACAAGTCCGCATGCAGCAGGGTTTCTTCTCGATCGCCCAGACCTGCCCGCGCTGCGCGGCACCGGCAAGGTGATTCGCGATCCTTGTGGCAGCTGCCATGGCGAGGGCCGCGTCAAGCGCCAGAAGACGCTGTCGGTGAAGATCCCCGCGGGTGTAGACGAAGGCGATCGCATCCGCCTCTCTGGTGAAGGGGAGGCTGGCGTCAACGGCGGCCCGCCTGGGGACTTGTACGTCGTGTGCCGCATCAAGCCGCACCCGGTATTCCAGCGTGAAGGCAACGACCTGCACTGCGAAATGCCGATCAGCATCAGCACCGCTGCGCTGGGCGGCGAGATCGAAATACCCACGCTCGAGGGCACGGCCAAGATCCGCATCCCTTCCGAAACGCAGTCGGGAAAGGCCTTCAGGCTGCGCGGCAAAGGCATCAAGAGCGTGCGCAGTCAGGCGCACGGGGACCTGCTATGTCACGTCGTCGTGGAGACGCCGGTCAATCTCACACCGCGTCAGAAAGAGCTGTTGCTAGAGCTCGAGGCAATCGACCAGCAAGAGGCCGGCAAGCACAATCCTCGCGCCAAGTCCTGGATGGAGAAGGTCAAGGAGTTCTTTCAGGCCTAGGAAAAAACTCGCGCCGCGTCCTTGCGCTAGGCGCAGCCGGCACAAAAGCAAACGGCCCCGATGGGGCCGTCTTGTTTCATCGTCAGGCGACCCTCGCCGCGTCTTGCTTGCGCCGGTCCGCCATGCGACGCTCGGGGAACGGGATCGAGACCACGACGGTACGGCGCTCGCCAATGCGAAACTCGATATCGATCCCGCGCCGGACGGGTCGGCGTGGACGCAGCGTTGCATAGACATGGACTGGCCCAACGGTGAAGTTGTAGATGTCTTCCAGAGGTGATGCGTCCTTCGGTGGGCCGACCTCGAAATCCCGGCACAGCATCGACATGACCATCTTGATCTGGAGCATGGCGAGGTGTCTGCCGGGGCAAAAGCGCGGTCCCGCTCCAAACGGCAGGAACGCTTTGGTGTTGTGCGCACCGTTGTGATGTTGTGCGCCTTCCAGCCAGCGCTCGGGCCGGAATTCGTGCGCGTGCGCGAAGTTCGCCTCCTGTGTCCCCAGGTGAGCAGCGAGCGCGAGAACAGGGGTGCCCTTGGGCACGAACACGTCTTGGATCTGCACGTCCTCGTTCGGCTCCAGAAACAACACGTGGCCCGCAACCGGCTTGCAGCGCATCGCCTCGTGGGCGAAGGCTTCGATGTACGGCAGTCTGTCCGCAGTCGCCGCATCCTGCCACGGCTGGTCAGCCAACCCGAAAACCCGATCGACTTCCTCCTGGACTGCCGCCTGTACATGCGGGTACTGCATCAGGAAGTGGATCATGTAGGAGATGGAATTGGCCGTCGTGTCCTCTCCGGCAAGAAGCAGGGTCATGACGTTGGCCGCGATTTCATCGTCGCGCGGCCCCTCTTCGCCGTCCTGCTCTTGTGCCGCGACCAGGGCCTCGAGAAGATTTCTGGGACGCGCGCGAAGTTCCGGCGCCGCGGCTAGGCGCGCGCGCGTCTCCGCGATCAACCCATCGATGATTTTGCCCACGTCCCTCACGGCATCGGCTGCGTCGCGGTCAGCGGGAAGCTGCACGTAACGCCAATAGGGGACCAGGGCGGTCACTCGCCGCGCAACTGCCGGAAATATCTTGTCCAGATGGTTCTGGATGGGATCGACTCGATCTTCCAGCGAATTGAGATCTTTGCCGAATGCAAGGCCGCTAGTCACGTCCACCGTAAGCCGCATCAGATCGGCATGCGCGTCGATGGTGGTGCCGCCCAGAGCCGCGCGCCACCACTTGCGACGCAACCTCCCCACCACCTGTTCGAGACGGGGAATGAACTCCCGCAGATGGCTCGGGTTCAGGGCGTGCATGACGAATTTGCGCTGGCGCCTCCATTTCGCGCCCTCGGCCGTGAACAGCCCGTCGGCCTTGATATCCTCGGCAATCCCCTCCAGCTTGCGCCAGCGACGAAAGCGTTCGGGCCGGTCCCGCAGCAGCTGCTGAATCGTCTCTGCGTCCGCGACAGTGAGGATGCGCTGTGTGGCGACCCTGAACACAAACAGCGGGCCGAACCGGTCGGTCCATCTGCGGAGCAAGCGATGCAGCTCTTTGGGCTTCAGTTCGAGCGCGTTTCCCAGGAGGGGAATGCCGCGAGGGCCGGGCAGCTCGTCGAGCGTGCGCAACGCCTTTGCAGCCGGCTGCGAACCGACCGAGGGTGCAGCAGAGTTCTCTTCTCGCATCGAACCCTCCACCAGTTACGCCGCGAGCTGCGGCTTGGCGAAGAAGTGGCCCTGAGCCCAATCCACTCCCGCGTCACGTAGCAAATCGGCACTTTCGCTGGTCTCGACGCACTCGGCGATCGTCTTAAGGTCGAAGCGCGCGGCCGTGCTGACAATGCTCTCGACCAGTCGACGAATGCGCGGATCCTGAACCAGTCGCCGCACCATCCAGCCCTCCACCTTGACGAAGCTCATCGGCAAATCAGTCAGGTACATGAACGAGGCACTGCCGCTGCCAAAATCGTCGAGGGCGAGGCGAAACCCCTCATCCACCAAAGGCTTGAGCTGCCGATACAGCACCGCCAGCTCGCCTGTCTGCCGTGCCGTGATCTCGATGACCACCGGATTCGCTCCTCCGTCCAGCAACCCGAGCGCGCGCGCCTGCGCTAACAATCCGGATACCTCCCCGGGGTCACCCAGGAACTGCGCCGAAAGGTTGATGAAACGGGCGCCAGCGTGCCCATTCTTGCCTGGGGTGGCCATGCGCGCTAGCGCGCGTTGGGAGATCGTCCGGTCGATCGCGGCGGCTAAATGCAGTTGCTCGGCGGCCATGCATGAATCGCTCCGCGGGTATCGGCGCATTGCCCGAACCAACGATCCTGGCCAACGCCTCCTCGCCCATGATGTCTCCCGTATGCAGGTCCACAATGGGTTGGTAGGCGGCGACGACGCGACCTTCGCGCAAAGCGGTCTGTACCTGCGACCCCTCCCACACGCCAGTACGTCTTCGCCCGCCGGAGGCGCCGGCACACAACACCTGGTCGCGGCCAGACTGCTTGGCCTGGTACAACAACGCGTCGGCGTTGGCCATCACGGTATCAAGCGAATCTGAATCCGGACCGCACAAAGCGATGCCGGTGCTGATGGTCAGCGGCAGATCGCCCTGCGGGAGTTTGACGGGTTCCGCGCGCACCAGCTTGCGTGCACGTTCTCCCGCAATCATCGCGCCGCGCACATCCAGAGCATGCAGACAGCCCAGAAACTCTTCGCCGCCCCAGCGCGCAATCCAATCCCCGCCACGCGTGTTGCGCGACAACAGCTTAGCCAAATGGGTCAGCGCGAGATCGCCCACGTGATGCCCGTGCTGATCATTCACCAGCTTGAAACGGTCCACGTCCATCAGTGCAATCGCGAAAGTGGACCCTTCGCGCCGAGCGCGGCTCCACTCGACCTGCAGTCTGGCTTCTGCCGCCCGCCGGTTTGGAAGTCCCGTAAGGTGGTCTTCCATCGCCAGCCGCGCTGTCTCCTGTTCCTGCGTCTTGCGCGCGGTGATATCGCGCTCGATCGCGATCCAATGCGCGACCGCGCCTGCTCGGTTGCGCACCGGGACGATCGACACGTCCACCCAGTACGCCTCGCCGGACTTGCGATAGTTGAGAATCTCCGCGCTCACGCGTTCGCCCTCGTTCGATGGCCTGGCGCAGATCCGCTCGGGTGGTCTGATTGGTGTCCTGGCCCTGCAGGAAACTCGGGCTACGACCCAGGGCTTCGTCCGATGCGTAGCCAGTCACTCGCGTAAACGCATCGTTCACGTAGACGATCCGCTGGTCGGCGCCCGTGATCATCACGATCTGGTCCGACGCATCCACAGCAGCGAACAACAACTCTCGCTGCTGCGACTGCAAGCTCCTCGCCATCGTTGTGCTCCTCCCTGAGCGTGACGTGTCGTGGGCGCCGGCTAACGCCGCCGCCAAGTGGTGCCGCCGGAACCATCCTCCAACACGATACCTGCCGCCAAGCAGCTCGTCGCGAATGCGGTCGGACTCGGCGAAGTTCTTAGCCTTGCGCTCCGCGGTGCGTTGATCGATCTTGGCCTGGATTTGCTCCGGAGTCATCGAATCGCGATACTCCCCGCGTCCGCCCATTCTCAGCTCGGATTGCAGGTTAGCGACGCCATGTGCCTCAAATCGCCCCTGCAAGTACTCCACCGGCGATCGGCTCAGCAGACCCAACACGCCGCCCAGCTCTTTGAGCAACGCAGCATCCGTCGAAGAGCGTGTCCGATTGATCTCGTTTGCAAGCTCGAACAGAACTGCGCAGGCCTGCGGCGTGTTGAAATCGTCGTCCATTGCTTCTCTGAAGCGCGCAGCGAACGAATTCCGCCAGTCGATATCACCGCGAGCGGGCGATGTATCGCGCAGCGTGGTGTACAAGCGCGCGAGCGCAGCACGCGCGTCGTCCAGATGCGCAGTCGGAGTAGTTGAGCGGACTGCGATAGTGAGGCCTCAAAAGGAAGAAGCGCACGTCTTCCGGGTCGCGTCCTTTCAACACCTCGCGTATGGTGAAGAAATTGCCCAGCGACTTGGACATCTTCTCGTCGTCCACACGCACGAAGCCGTTGTGCAACCAGTAGTTCACGAACACATGACCGTGCGCGCCTTCCGACTGAGCGATCTCGTTCTCGTGATGAGGGAACACCAGGTCCTGTCCGCCGCCATGGAGGTCGAAGTGGCTCGCCTAGAAAATGTTCGCTCATAGCCGAACACTCGATATGCCAGCCGGGACGACCCTTGCCCCAGGGTGAATCCCAGGACGGCTCACCTGGCTTGGCGGACTTCCATAGCACGAAATCGAGTGGATCCTGCTTGCGCCAGATCCACCTCAACACGCTCCCCCGCGCGCAGGTCCTCGAGCGACTTACCCGACAAGCTTGCCGTAGCCCGGAAACTTTCGCACCGAATAATAGACATCCCGGTTTGGCGGCCTGGTACGCGAGGCCCCGGTCCACGAGCGCCTGAATCATGCGCAGCATGTCAGGAATATATTGCGTCGCCCGCGGCTCGAAGTCCGGCTTGGCGACGCCGAGCGCCGGCGCGTCCTCGTCGGTGTATCGGATAAAGCGCTCGGTCAACGCACCAATAGTCTGCACCGCTTTCGCCCGCGCGCTGGATAATTTTGTCGTCGATGTCGGTGATATTGCGCACGTACCGCACCATCGAAACCCGCAGGCCTGAAGCCAGCGGCGAATCACGTCGTACACCACCATGACCCGCGCGTGTCCGAGATGGGCGTAGTCGTATACGGCGTCATGCCGCAGACGTACATCCCGACCCGACCCGGGCTCGATCGGCACGAACTCCCGTTTCTGGCGCGTAAGCGAGTCGTAGACCTTGAGCATGGCGTGATCAGGGGTGCGTGGTCAGTGGAGTTTGCGCCCGCGTTGCGAAACCGGAGTTGGGCTCCACGGGCAGCGGCAACCAAGGGCATATGGCTTTTGAGTCCAAGCTGGCACGCCTGCTGCAAGGGGCGGCATCCGGCGCGGAAGAATTTGTGGGGCGATCCGGCTTGTTGTTAAAATCTGCTAGAATTACAACAACCTAGCAGCGGAAATTGGGAAAAAATTATAGCACAATGACCATACGCCGCATCGAAGTGCTGGCGGCCGCCCTCACCTTTCTGGTGGGGGCCGCGCTCTGCCCCGCCACGGTTCGGGCGGACGACTACCAGGAAGGCAGCCGACTCCTCAAAGAGGGCCGGCGCGCCGAGGCGCTCGACCGCGTCAACGCCTTTCTGACCCAGCATCCCAAGGATGCTCGCGCTCGCTTTCTGAAAGGTGTCATCCTGACCGAACAGAGCAAGACCGACGAGGCGATCAAGGTGTTCACGGAGCTGACTCAGGACTACCCAGAGCTCCCCGAACCGTACAACAACCTCGCCGTGCTCTACGCCAGCCAGGGCGATTACCAGAAAGCACGCAAGGCACTGGAGACGGCGATCCGCACCCATCCCAGCTACGCCGTCGCACACGAGAATCTCGGCGACATCTATGCGACGCTCGCCAGCCAGGCCTACGACAAGGCGCTGCAACTCGATAGCGGAAACGCAGCCGCCCGCAAGAAGCTGGCACTGATCAAAGAGCTGGTCCCGGCGAAGAGCGCCGCCACCCTGGCCCGCGCGGAATCAGATAAGCCGCCAGTACCAGCATCGGTCTCGAAGCCGAGCGCGGTCGAACTGCCGGCAGCGTCGAAGCCCGCTCCTGAACAAACGCCAGCGGAAAAGTCCACAGCCGAGACAACGGCGAGCAACGCGGACGCGACGGACGGCGTGGTAAAGATGCTGGAAGCCTGGGCCCGCGCCTGGTCCAACAACGATGCGGACGCCTATCTCGGCTTCTATGCCCCTGATTTCCGGACGCCAAACGGCGAATCGCGCAAGGACTGGGAAGCCGCGCGTCGGCAGCGTCTGGCAAAGCCGAAGAAGATCCAGGTCGTCGCCTCTTCACCTCGAGTCAAATTGACCGATAACACCCACGCGGTCGTCACCTTCCGCCAAAGCTACAGCTCCGGTAACCTCAAGTCGGTCGGCACCAAGTCTCTGCAAGTCGTACGCATCGGCGACCGCTGGCTGATCCAGCAGGAATTGATCGACAAGTGATCCAGAAACTCGCTTTGCGCCATGGCGCGCGAGTGCGCGCCATGACTCTTCCGTTGCTTGCGGCTGCCATCCTCGCTGGCGACGTATCTGCTATGGGCAGCCATCCCGGGCGCTTGGCGCGCACGTTGCGCATGCCGGAAACCATGTTGGTGGAAGCGCTGATCGACATCCGTAACAACCGTTTGAGTGCAGCGCTCGAGCGCGTCGATGCCTTGCTGGCGGTAAAGCCCGATTTCCGACTCGCGCAGCTGGTGAAAGGCGATCTCCTGATGGCGCGCGCCCGGGCGATTCCCACCCTCGGCGCCGCGGAAGCCCCGGTCGAACGGCTCAACGACCTTCGAGACGAAGCACGTGCGCGTCTCGCCCGGTACACGGTGCCACCACCTACCGACCGCGTACCCAAGTATCTGCTTCAACTGCAACCCGAGCAACGTTATGCTGTGGTGGTGGACACGGCCAAGTCCACCTTGTACCTGTTCGAGAATCGAGACGGCACGCCGCGCTATCTCGCCGACTACTACATTACGGTCGGTAAGAATGGGACAAACAAGCTACGTGAAGGTGACAAGAAGACGCCCGTGGGCGTCTATCACGTCACCAGCCAGCTTGCGCGCGACAAGCTCGATCCGTTCTACGGTAGCGGGGCGTTTCCCATCAGCTATCCCAACGAATGGGATGCTCGGCAAGGGCGTAACGGACACGGCATCTGGCTGCACGGCACGCCTCGAGACACGTACAGCCGCCCACCGCGCGCCAGCGATGGCTGCGTCGTCCTGACCAACGAAGACCTCGACGACCTCGCTAAGCGCGTGGAGATCGGGGTCACGCCGGTCGTCATCGCCGACCGTATCGAGTGGGTGCGGCTCAGACTAGTCAGGCACTGCGCGCCACGCTGAACGAGCAGCTGGATAGGTGGCGAGCGGACTGGGAAAGCCGCAACACGGAACGCTACCTCCAGCATTATTCTCGCGCATTCGCCGCCGAGAATACGAACCTGGCCCAGTGGTCGGCGCAGAAGCGGCGCGTGAATGCAAGCAAAGACTGGATCAAAGTGCGCCTCTCGGAGACGTCCGTGTTCCTATACCCGGGACGCGACGATCTCGCCGTGATCAACTTTCCTGCAGGACTACAGCAGCAGCAATCTGTCCAACAAGATGAGAAAACGTCAGTACTGGATCCAGGAAGCCGGGACTTGGAAGATCCTGTACGAAGGTGCGGGTTAGAAACCGGCTCGCAAGGCGCAGGCCCGGCGGAGAAGGAGACTCTGGGAGACGATCGATGGTCAAACTGCACACCAATTTCGGAGCTATCACGCTCGAACTGGACGCCGAGAAGGCGCCAGCGACGGTGGAGAACTTTCTGGCTTACGTGAACAGCGGCTTCTACAGCAACACGATCTTTCACCGCGTGATCGACGGCTTCATGATTCAGGGCGGCGGTTTCGAACCCGGGATGAAGCAGAAGCCCACCCGTGGCTCGATCAAGAATGAGGCGCAGAACGGGCTGAAGAACCAAGCCTACACGGTAGCGATGGCGCGCACTCCGGATCCTCACTCGGCCTCCAGCCAGTTTTTCATCAACGTGACGGACAACGGCTTTCTCGACTTCCGCGCGGCCAACGCGAGAGAGTTTGGCTACTGCGTTTTCGGCCGCGTGGTGGACGGGCAGGACGTAGTGGATCAGATCAAGAAGGTGGCGACCACCACGCGCGGCATGCACAGCGACGTGCCGGTTCAGGACGTCGTCATCTCGAAGGCCGAAGTAGTTTAGGCGGCCGAACGCGCCAGGTACCGAGCACGCGGAGGGCTGAAGACGGACGCTGATCACCGCAGCCGCCCTGTTCCGCTTCACTCGCCCACGTATTCACTACCTCGCTGCCGCCGTGTCCTTTACCGCCTTCATCTCGGACCTCCATCTCACGCCGGCGCGGGCGGGCATTACCGACATCTTCTTCGAATTCCTGCACGGTCCCGCGCGCCGAGCTGCAGGCGCTTGTACATCCTTGGGGATCTGTTCGAGTATTGGGCCGGCGACGACGACCTCAGCGATCCGCTCAATGCGCGCGTGGCGGCGGGTCTGAGGGATTTGGGCAAGGCGGGAGTGCCGGTTTATTTCATGCACGGGAACCGTGACTTCTTGCTATTCGGGCGGTTCGCTCGCGCCACGGGAGTGCAGCTCCTTGACGACTCCATGATCGTCGACCTGTACGGAGTCCCGACCATCTTGCTGCACGGAGACACCCTGTGCACCGCCGACGCGCGCTACCAGGCGTACCGGCGACGAGTCCACAACCGTTGGGTGCAACGCCTGTTCATGCTGCAACCACTATGGTTGCGTCGCGCCTGGTTCGAACGCGGACGTCTCAAGAGCGAGCGCACCAAACAGGACAAACCGCGCGAGATCATGGACGTGACACCGTCGGCGGTGGAGCAGACCTTCCGAGACAGCGGCTGCACGCGCATGATCCATGGTCACACTCATCGCCCGGCGCGCCACGTGCTCGTCGTCGACGGCAAGCCCCGTGAACGCTGGGTTCTGGCGGACTGGTATCATCACGGCCAGTACCTGCGCGTCGGGCCCGAGGGGTGCACACGCGTAGACTTGGCCTGACGCACGCGCGGGATGCGCGCGATGCCCTCCTCTGCATCGGGACAACGTGGGCCTATGAACGCGGCCTCGGCTTTTGGTGCCGGCCTGCTGCAAAACCTGCGCGCCGGATTGCGGCTGGCGCTGTTCCGTCGAGTCGAGCGCGCAGTCCTTCTCCGCTACCGTCGAGCAACTCGTCGCGCTGGTCCTGATCTACCTGCTGCTCAGCTTATCTCTCAGACCTGGCGGAGTACGGCTTCGAAGGCCGCTTCAACCCCTGGGGGCTGCCGGGCGCGCTGTTCTACTTGCCCCTGCTGCTGCTCGGCTGCCTACATCGTGTCGCGGCGCGCACAGGACGGCGCACTTGCTCTACTGATACCGATCGCGGTGCTGGCTGTGGGCCAGTGGATCGCGCGTGGTCAGCACTGCGTTCGAGCGCTGCTGCTGGATTTCGGCTGGATCGACCTTCCCGAGTCCGGGTTTGTGCTCCTTTACGCCGGACCGCCATTGTGGTGGCTGCTGGCGGCAGGCTTCGCGGCGCTGTGCCTGACACGCGGAGGACTGCGCGCCAGGCTGCTGGAAGCCGGGATCGTCGCGGTCGTGATCTCAATCCCGCTGCGTACTGCTGCCGCGCGCCTCGATTGCGCCGCTGTGGATGGCAGCACGATGAAGGGTGGCCCGACGGCAGGCAGGCGAGCGCACTCGTACGCCGTGGCCTCCGAAGCTGCATTCTACGCGCAGCCCGACATTCTCCGACGCAACCTGGCCGCGTTGCGCCCAGGGCGTCGTGGCATCGAGGAGATGTACTTCGTCGGTGTGGCCGGGTACGCGGCGGAAGACGTTTTCCGAGACGAGCTGAAGGTCGTGAAACGGCTGTTCGACCGACGGTTCGATACCCTCGGGCGCAGCATCAGCTTGATCAACAATCCGGGCACCACGCTGCAGTCTCCGATCGCCAGCGTGACCAGCCTTCAGCGCACGCTGATCCGCGTCGGGCGCTTGATGAATCGCGACGAGGATATTCTCTTCCTGTATCTCACCTCACACGGCTCGGACGATCATCGCTTTGCGCTGGAGTTCTGGCCGCTGCGTCTGCGTGACCTCGAGCCGGCGTGCGCTGCGCGCGATGCTTGATAGTGCGGGCATCAGGTGGCGGGTCGTCGTGGTCTCCGCCTGCTACGCTGGCGGCTTCATCGAGCCCCTGAAGGACGACCGCACGCTCGTCATCACTGCGGCGGACGCACACCACACGTCCTTTGGTTGCGGTGCCGAATCGGATTTCACCTACTTCGGCAAGGCCTACTTCGACCAGGCGTTGCGCGCTACCTATTCCTTCACTGGCTGCGTTTGACGCTGCGCGCCGTAGCATCGAAGCGCGCGAACAAGCGGAGGGCAGAACGCGCTTCCAACCCGCAGATGTACGTGGGGCCAGAGATGGCGCGCAAGCTCGCGGCGTCATGGAGGCGCATGAAGGCCGTGACTCAGGACGAGGCCGTGATTCGTGACTCGTATTCGGGCACCGTAACTCGCCAATACAAGCGGTTTCCAACCACGAATCACGGCCTGTCCGAGTCACAGCCTTCATGCGAGTCCTCTTTCCAGGTCCTGTCTAAGATCGGTCGTCGCCTCCAGCCCCACGGCCACGCGCAGCAGGCCCTCGCTGATGCCTGCCTGCTCGCGCGCCGCGACGACAGCCTCCCATGGGTGGTACTGGCGGGATGCGTGATCGTCGTCTTCACGTCCCCCAGATTGGCCGTGATGGACATCAGCCGCGTCGAATCGACCACGCGCCACGCCGCCTCACGTCCACCATTGACCACGAACGACACGATGGCCCCGCCGCTCGCCTGCTGACGCCGGGCAAGCTCGTACTGAGGGTGCGAAGGCAGCCCGGATAGAGGACACGCTCCACGCGCGGGTGCTGCTCCAGCCACTCGGGCCAGTTCCAGCGCGTTCGCGCTTTGCGCCTGCATGCGCAGCTTGAGCGTTTCCAGGCCCTTGAGGATGACCCATGCGTTGAATGGGCTGAGCGTTGGCCCCGCATTGCGCAAGAAAGTCGTGAGCGGTTCGTGGACCAAGTCGCGCTTCCCGAGCACTGCACCGCCCATCACCCGCCCCTGGCCATCCAGGTACTTGGTTGCGGAGTGGAGCACGATGTCGGCGCCCATCTCGATGGGGCGCTGCAGCACCGGAGTGCAGAAGCAGTTGTCCACCACCAGCAAGTGCGCCCATCCGACGCGCGAGCACGCCCAACGCCTGCGATGTCTGCGACCTCGGTCAACGGGTTGGACGGCGTTTCCAGGAACAGCAATCGCGTGCTGGGCTGAATTGCCGCCTCCCACTGACTCACGTCGGTCGGCGAGACGAAGCTCGTCGTCACCCCAAAGCGCGGCAGCCAATTGTTGAGAAGCTGCACAGTAGCGCCAAACAGACCGTGCGAGGCAACGATGTGGTCGCCGGCACGTGTGAAGCACATCACGCATGCGAGGATGGCGGACATCCCCGAGGCGGTCGCAACACAGCACTGCGCGCCTTCCAGAGCGGCAAGCCGCTCTTGAAGCATGTCCACAGTGGGGTTGGTATAGCGCGAGTAGACCGGACCCGTTTCCTCCCCCGAGAAGCGCGCTGCCGCCTGAGCCGCGTTCTCGAACACGAAGCTCGACGTCAGGTACAGCGCCTCGCTGTGCTCGTTGAACTGACTGCGGTGGATACCCGCTCTCACAGCCAGCGTGTCGAAATCAGTCATGGTCGAGCCCTCCTCTTATGGACAGGTCAGCCAGCTAATGCGTCACCGGGCTCACTGCTCCCGAGGCTGCGGCTGCCCTAAAGTTCGGCCTGCTCCGGACGTTACGCCGTAGCGGAACCGCGCTCGAAAACAAAAACCCGTCCAGCGAACGCTGGGACGGGTTTGCCCGCGCTTTAGCTGGATTTGTATTGCGCCCGCAAGCTGACGATCAAATCGGCGCAACCCAGATGCTACTGAGGTTCGCCGGTTTTGGCAACGTGCCAACTGGAATTTGCGCGACTCGACGTCCGCCGGGCATTGGCTCAGTTCTTGCTGCCCTCCCCGGACCGCAACGGATTGAATCCAATGGACGCCCTCGCCCCGTCGACAACGAAGACGCCAAGAAACGCACACCGCTGACCAGCGGCAAGGTCGGAAAGTACGAAGTGATGCGTCTGTTGGGCAGCGGCACCACCAGCAGCGTGTATCTGGCACGCGACCCGACGACCGCGCGCGAAGTCGCGGTCAAGCTATTTTCCATCGACCAGTCGACGGACTCCGAGCAGGCCACGCTGATTCGGAAATTCTTTCTCACCGAGGTGCTGCTGGCGCAAAAGCTGCGGCACCCCAACATCGTACAAATCTACGACTCGGCGGTAGACGACAACCGCGCCTACATCGCCATGGAGTACGTGCACGGGTCGACCCTCGACAAGTACTGCCGGCCGGGCAGTCTGCTCGACTTCAAGCGTGTGGCCGAGATCCTGCAAACCGTGTGTGGAGCGTTGGACTACGCCGAGCAGCACGGCGTAATTCACCGCGACATCAAGCCCGATAACATCCTGTTGTCCGAGAACCTCGAGCCCAAGGTGTCGGATTTCGGCTCGGCGCTCAGCGCGGAAAACGTGCGCATGTCGCAGGTGGACGGCGTGGGGTCTCCAGCCTACATGTCGCCGGAGCAGATACAGGGCGAAACGCTCACCTCCCGCAGCGACATGTTCTCCCTGGGCATGATGCTATACAAGATGTTGACCGGCACGCTCGCCTTCACCGCCTCCACGCACTACGGGATCGTCGAGCAGATCCTGCGCGCCCAGCCGCAGGCGCCGAGCGCGCGGCGGCCCGGGGTACCGGAAGCTCTCGATGTGGTGTTCACACGCGCCACGGCCAAGAACCCCAAAGAGCGCTTTGCCTCATGGCGAGAGTTTGCCGAAGCGCTCGCACCGTTCTCGGGACGCACGGTTTCGAACGTCGAGCTGTCGACCGAAGCGGACAAGCTGCAAGCGCTGAAGGGCCTGAGCTTCTTCACCGGCTTCGAAGAAGACGATCTGCAGGAAGTGCTGCGCTTCTCGACATGGCAGAGGCACCCGGCCGATACCGTGCTGATCGCTGAGCAGCAGGCGAACCATGGGTTCTATGTTCTGGTGCGCGGGCAGGCGCGGGTGGTCAAGAACGGTACTCTGTTGCGTGTGGTCGACCCAGGCCACTGTCTGGGGGAAACCGCCTTCCTGTCGCGCAACAAAGTCAAGAGCGCCATTACGGTTTCCGCCGTCACCGACATCACGGTGGCCAAGGTTGACCCGATCCAGCTCGCCCGCTCGACGGACAAGTGCGTGCGTCGCTTCAGCGACGCGTTTCTGGAAGCAATCGCTGATCGGCTGATTGCCTCCGATACGCGCTTGTCGGAGCTGTTGGTCGAGCGAAGCATCACGCTGTTCTAGCGCGCCGGACACCGGATCCTCCGAGAAACGCGCATGAGGCCGCAGCCAGCGAGCGCAGACGACACTACCGCGACCGGCACGAAGGATACTGCGGGCGAAGAGCTGGAGCGTTTGGTGGGGCGGGCGGGGGCGGCGCTCAATCTACAGTGCCGGGCCGCACACCAGGAGCTCGAGCAGACACAGCTGCTGCTTGCGGATGCGACCCGCAAGCTGCTCGATAGCTTCCATGCCGCCAATCGCGCGCTGGCCGGCCCTGGGTGCAGACGAAGCCGCAACGCGGGTCAAGCAGAATCTGCTGGCCGCTTCCCAGCACCTCCAGTTCTCCGATCTGGTCGGGCAACTGGTTGCCACGACGGAGCAGCGCGTAGACCGATTGCTGCTGGTCTCGCAACGGCTGCAGGAGCTGGTTCAGGCCATCAGCGTGCCGCACAGCGATCCGAAGCCCAGGCCTCACAGCTCGCGGGCGAAAAACGCGCCTTCCTTGAGGCGATCGCGGCGCTAGAGTCTTGCGGCGACAGTCGGGTCCGACAGTGGGACACGCAGGCCGGCGGAATCGACCTCTTCTAGCGCGCAGCACATCCGCTCACCGATGTACTAATGGAACGCAGATCCGCCATGAAAAAGCTGGTCCTCACCGTTGACGATTCGGCCGCCATCCGCGAGATGCTGGCCTACGTCCTGAAGTCCGCGGGTCATCGGGTCATCGAGGCCGAGGACGGCATGGACGGCCTGCAGAAGGCGTTGGGCAATCAGGTCGATCTGGTGATCACCGACCAGAGCATGCCGAAGATGGACGGCATCACCCTGGTCAAGGCGCTGCGTGCGCTGCCGCAGTACAAAGGCATCCCGATCCTCCTGCTCACCACCGAGAGCTCCGACAGTATGAAGGAGGAGGGACGCTCGGCCGGAGCGACTGGTTGGCTGGTCAAGCCGTTCGACCCCAACAAGCTAATCGAGGTAGTGGAGAAGGTGACGCGCTGAACCGAGCGCGAAACAGCTATGCCACGCACCAGCCGACCAGGAAAGCCTGCAGCCGTGGATCTGACCCGCTTTCTGCCCATGTTCTTCCAGGAGACCGAGGAGCACCTGGCGGCAATGGAAGGGCATCTGCTGCATCTGGACCTGCGCTCACCCGACCCCGAAGCGCTGAACTCCATCTTCCGCGCCGCGCATTCGGTGAAGGGCAACAGCACCATCTTCGGCGCAACACGGCTGGCCGATGTCATGCACCGGATCGAGACCATCCTCGACCATATTCGCAAAGAAGAGCTGCGGCCAACCCACGACGTCGTCTCGCTGCTGCTCGAAGCTTGCGACACGGTGCGCGAAGAGTTGCGCTGTCTCAAGGATGCAACCGAGTCGGACCCGGCTGTGCTCCAAGCGGTGTACGAGCGCCTCACGCAACTCACGCAATCCGACGCCACGCTCTCCCGAGGTGCCGCACGACGCTGCCGCCGCCGGACGGTCGGCGCAGCGCGCGCTTCCGTGTAGAAGTCCAGTTGCCCGCAGGGGAAGGGATCACCGCGCTGCCACTTTCCGAGCTGTACGCAGTAGCTCGGCACGCTCGGGCGCGTCGAGGACATCCAGGCAAGCAGCAGCGCGAGCGGCGTTCCGACGTTGTCGCTATTCCTGCTCACTCCCGAGCGCCAGCAAGCGGTTCGCGCCAAGCTCGTATCGCTGCTTGGCACCGATAACGTGCGTGTCGAGCGCCAGCACACTCCGCCGCGGCCGACCGCTGCAGGCAGGCACCGCATTAGCGGGACGCGCGGCGAAAGCAGAAACCACAGCGTTTGGGCTGTTTACCGAAGAACTCAGCGGCATCGGATCGTACGGTACGTCCTCGGCTTCTGCCACGCAGACCGGCGTGTTCGACACCAGCACTCTGGGCCGGCGCTCGGTGGATCATGACCCCAATCATTCGGGGTTTGGACGCCGGGCGACGGACCGGATGTACTTCGATCGCTCCTCGATCCGCGTGGACGTCGACAAAGTCGATCGTCTGCTCAATCTGGTGGGCGAGTTGGTGATCGCCCAGTCCATGCTCGCCGAGGCGGCGCAGCGCAGCGCAGCGGTTCAGGACGCCGGACTGCGCGATAGCGTCGCCTACGTCGCACGGCAAACCCGCGACTTGCAGGAAGCCGTGATGGGCATCCGGCTTGCTGCCCCTGGATTTCCTGTTCTCGCGCATGCCACGGCTGGTACGCGACCTTGCGCACAAGCTTTCGAAGGACGTCGAGCTGGTCATGCAGGGCGGCGAGACCGAACTGGACAAAGAGTTGATCGAGAAGCTGGCCGACCCCCTCATGCACCTCGTGCGCAACAGCCTGGACCATGGCATCGAGCTGCCTGCTGCGCGGGAAGCGGCCGGCAAGAGCCGACGCGGCACCATTCAGCTGCGCGCCGTGCATCAAGGCGGGGGCATTCTGGTCGAGGTCGAGGACGACGGCGCCGGCTTCGACCGCGAGAAGATCTTGCGCAAGGCCGAGGAGCGCGGCCTGCACACGCACCCGGCCATGAGCGACGAAGAGGTGTGGCAGCTCGTGTTCGCGCCTGGTTTCACCACGGTCGAAGAGGTGAGCGACGTGTCCGGCCGGGGCGTCGGCATGGATGTGGTCAAGCGCAACATCCACGCGCTCAGCGGGCACGTCGACGTGCGCTCGACCCGCGGCGAGGGCACCACTATCGCGATCCGCCTGCCGCTGACGCTTGCCATCCTCGACGGGATGACCGTGGAAATCGGCGGCGAGAGCTTCATCGTCCCTCTGTCGTTCATCTCGGAAGCCTTCCTGGCGCAGCCCGCGCAGATCAAGTCCATCGCCGGCGGCCCGCAGGTAGTCCAGGTACGCGAGAGCTACGTGCCGATGCTCGACCTGCGAGCCGCTGCTGCAGATCCGTCGCGAAGCCGCCCATCCCGAAGGCTGGCAATTGCGATCGTCGTCGAAGCGGACGGACGGCGCGCCGCGCTCGCGGTTGAGCGCTTGCTGGGCCAGCAGCAGGTGGTGATCAAGAGCCTGGAGACCAATTACCGGCGCGTGCCGGGCATCGCCGGCGCCACGGTTCTCGGCAACGGACGGGTGGCTTTGATCCTCGACGTGAGCGCGCTGATGCGCGCCGGGCTGGCGCCGATGAAGAACATGGAAACCCTGGTCGCCGTCCAGGGGTGAGCGACGACTGAGGACAAACATATGCAGAACCTACCATCCAACGCCGCGCGCGCACACAACTCGGTGAGCTGCGCCGACGCGCGAGTTTCTGGCCTTCCGCCTGGGCGATGAAGACTACGCCATTGACATCCTCAAGGTGCAGGAGATCCGAGTGTTCGACGCCGTGACCAAGCTGCCGGGCGCGCCCGACTACATCAAGGGCGTGATCAATCTGCGCGGGCTGATCGCACCGGTGATCGACCTGCGCATCAAGTTCGGGTTCAAGGAGGCGGCCTACAATTCATTCACCGTGGTGATCGTACTGCTCGTCCACGAGCGACTGGTGGCGGTCGTCGCCGACGCGGTAGTCGACGTGGTGGCGCTGACCGAGGATGAAGTCAAGCCACCGCCCGAGTTCGCGACTTCGGTGAACGTCGAGTATGTCATCGGGCTGGCTACGAAGGGCGATCACATGTTGATCCTCCTAGATATTGAGAAACTGATCTCCAGCCAGGAGCTGGGAATCTTCGACGTCGAAGCGGCGATCTAGCTACGATTGATACACGATGGACCCAGCGCCGGATCAGAAGCAATCCGCTGGCGAATACGCGGCTGACCATCTCGCCCGCTACACGCCCCGCGACCTGCCTGACGCAGATGTGGACCGGGACCAGTGGGGACGCCGGCGAGCCCTCCATCTACTTCGACGCGCGGCTCAACACTGAAGTCGCGAAGATTTTCCCTGGGCAATACTTCGTCACCGACCGCGACATCGTGCTCGCCACCGTGCTCGGCTCCTGCGTTGCCGCCTGCATCCGCGATCCGGTCGCGGGCGTCGGTGGGCATGAACCATTTTCTGCTGCCGCAATCGGTCGGGGACGTAAGCCCAGCCAGCCGCTCAGCCCGCTACGGGACTTATGCCATGGAGGTCCTCATCAACCGACTGCTGCGACAAGGAGCGCGCAAGCAGACCATGGAGGCCAAAGTGTTCGGCGGCGGCAGCGTCATCCCCGATCTGCGCGCCGCAGGCGTGGGCGAGAGCAACGCGCGCTTCATCGTCGAATACCTGGGCAAGGAGGGCATCCAGGTCGCGGCCAAGGACCTGCTGGACGAATGCGCTCGGAAGATCTACTTTTTCCCTTCCACCGGGCGGGTGATGGTCAAGAAGCTGCGCCAGTTGCACAACGACACCGTGCTGGCCCGCGAACTGGACTACAGCCGCCAGCTGATGCTGGTCGATCTGAGCGGTCAAGTGGAGTTGTTCAAGTGACCATCCGCGTGCTCGTGGTCGACGATTCCCGGCTAGTCCGCGAGATCCTGGTGGACATCATCGACAGCCACGCCGACATGCGTGTGGTGGGTGTGGCCGAGGATCCGTACCAGGCGCGCGCGTTGATCGATGAACTCAAGCCCGACGTACTGACTCTGGACGTGGAGATGCCGCACATGAGCGGGCTTCAATTCCTGGAGAAGCTCATGCGCGCCCGTCCCATGCCGGTGGTCATGATCTCCGCACACACGCAGGACGGCTCCGCGATCACGCTGCAGGCCCTGGAGCTGGGGGCGGTCGACTTCGTGCCCAAACCCCGGCTTAATGACCGGCTGGGCGACGACTATCGCGACACAGTAGCCGAGAAGATCCGCGCCGCCTGCATGGCGCGTGTGCAGCCGGCACGGCCGTCCGCGGCGTATGCCTCTGCGACACGAGCCCCGGCCAAAGTCGCTCGCGGCGCGCAGGGCGATCGCTGCGACAGGGTAATTGCGGTTGGCGCTTCTACAGGCGGCACCGAGGCCCTGCGCGCTTTGCTTACGCAATTCCCAGCTGACGCTCCCGCCGTTCTGGTCGCACAGCATATGCCGGAGTATTTCACACGCCTGTTCGCCGAGCGGCTGAACGGGCTGTGCCAGATCCGGGTTCAGGAAGCCGAGAACAACCAGCCGGTGCGGCCTGGCCACGCGTACATCGCACCTGGAGGCCAGCATCTGCGGGTGCATCGCAGCGGCGAACAGGGACACTTTACCCTGCGATTGTCTGCGGACGATCCGGTCAACCTGCACAGGCCGTCCGTCGATGTCCTGTTCGACTCAGCGGCCAGCGCCTTGGGCAGCCGAGCCGTCGGCGTCATCCTCACCGGGATGGGTAAGGACGGGGCAGCCGGCCTGCTGCGCATGAAGCGCGCGGGGGCCTACACCCTCGCACAGGACGAGGCAAGCAGCGTCGTGTTCGGCATGCCGCGCGAGGCCATCGCACTCGGGGCCGTGGACGAGGTAGCGTCGATCCACAGTATGGCGGAGCGCGTGCTGGAGGCAGTGCGCGCTCGCCGCGTCGCCGATGGCGCCGACGCGACCCATTGCCCCTCGTGAACCAGCCTCGAAACGCACTGTCCTGGCAAGCTTCTGGCTTATGACGACCCACAAACGCGGGCATCGGCCCATCTCGACAACCAGCTGCCGACTCTCCGAGTAAAGGTGCGATATGTTCAAGAGCTTCTCGAAACTGTCCATTGGCGCAAAGTTTGCGCTGACTGCGAGCGCCCTCGTGCTGGTTGCCTTCGGCGTGCTCGCGCTGCTGATGAGCATGACCATGACGCGCTACCTGGATCAGGAGGCGATGGACGAGCTGAGCTCCACCGGTCGTCAGATGCAGGATCTGGTGCAGGTATTCGACGGCGCTCTGGACAAGGACGTCGGACGCGTGGCCAAGGAATTCGCCAGCTACTTCCCTGAGCGCATCGAGCTCGAGCGCGGCAATACGGTCAAGATCGGCGAACTCAGCACACCGGTGCTGCGCGCCGGCGCGGAGCGCATCAATCTCAACTTCGACCGCGTCGATGCCTTTACCGCTCGCAGCGGCGCGACCGCGACCGTGTTCGCACGCAGCGGGCGCGACTTCGTCCGCGTCGCCACCTCGCTGAAGAAGGAAGACGGCTCGCGGGCCATCGGCACCGTGCTCGACCACGAACACCCTGGCTACAAGCAACTGCTGGAGGGGCGCGCCTATCGTGGCCCCGCAGTGCTTTTCGGCCGCAACTACATGACCAGCTACGAGCCGATCCGTGACAACGACGGACAGGTCATCGGCGTGCTCTATGTCGGGATCGACATCAGCCAGGATATGGAGGTGCTGAAGCAGAAGATCCGCGCGGTCAAGCTGCGCCAGACCGGCTACTTTTACGTTCTCGATGTGCGCCCGGGCGCGAACCTCGGCACGGCGATCATCCATCCCAAGGCAGAAGGGTCGAACCTGCTCGGCTACAAGGACGCCAGCGGACGCGAGGTGATGCGGGAGATGCTGGAGAAGAAGCAGGGCGTACTGCGCTACGTTCTGCCTTCGACGCGACCCGCGTGGCGCGGAAGAGATAATCGCCGTTTACACATACTTCCCCGGGTGGAACTGGCTGATCGTGGGCGAGACCCCGGTCAAGGAAGTATTCGAGGTCAGCAACATCCTGCGCGGGGAGCTGTTTATCGGCACAGTGCTCATCGCCCTGGCCTTGTCCTGGCTGCTCTATCTGACGCTCAAGCGCACCATCGCCCGGCGGCTCAACCGTGCGGTAGGCTACGCCAAGAAAGTCGCGTCGGGCGACTTGTCCAGCCGCATTCGCAGCCGACATGTCGATGAAACTGGCCAGCTGCTGAACTCGCTGGACGACATGGCCGACAGTCTCTCGAACATCGTGTCCGGGGTGCGCGTGGCGGCTGATTCGATCCACATCACCGCCAAACAGATCCGCGCCGGCAACACCGACCTCTCTCAACGCACCGAAGAGCAGGCCTCCAGCCTGGAAGAGACAGCGGCCAGCATGGAAGAGCTGACCGGAACGGTGAAGCAGAACAGCGAGAACGCGAAGCAGGCAAACGAGCTAGCTCAGCATGCCTCCAAGGTGGCTGCACGCGGCGGCGAGCTCGTGGGGCAAGTGGTCAACACAATGAGCGAGATCCAGCTGTCCTCCAAGAAGATCGCCGATATCATCGCCGTCATCGACGGCATCGCTTTCCAAACCAATATTCTGGCGCTGAACGCGGCGGTCGAAGCCGCCCGTGCCGGAGAGCAGGGCCGCGGCTTCGCAGTGGTCGCGGGCGAAGTCCGCAGCCTCGCGCAGCGCAGCGCGGACTCCGCCAAGGAGATCAAGCAACTGATCTACAGCTCGGTCGAGCGGGTGGACAACGGTGGCAAGCTGGTGGCGCAGGCCGGTGCCACGATGGACGAAATCGTCACGGCCGTGAGGCACGTCAGCGAGCTGATGGCTGGTATCGCCGACGCCTCCAGCCAGCAGAGCGCCGGGATCCAGGAGATCAACCAAACCGTCACCGTGATGGAGCAGGTCACGCAGCAAAACGCTGCGCTGGTGGAAGAAGCTACGGCTTCGGCCGAGCAGTTGCGCAGGCTGGCCGAGAACCTGGTTACAGCAGTGAGCGTGTTCAGAATCCCGCAGGGCGGGCGGGCGGCGGCTCCCACCATCAGCGAAAGCGCCGACACGACGCGAGGCCGTTCGCCCGGGGCGCTCGCCGCGCCAGCTTCGCAGATGAAGCTCGCGCGCAGCAACGACGCCGAATGGGAGGAGTTCTGAAGTCCGCGCCTTGCGCCGGGCGTTGCGCCAGACATTCCCGATCCACCGGATCGTGGGCCATTCAGCCCGCAGAACTGAAAGAGCTCAACCAGGATACACCGATGCAGCGATTGACGGCAGACTCGCAGGGTCTCCAGATGATGGGAAAGCCGTTCGGAACGTTCGCAGTGTTCCGGGTGAGAAACGACCGCGCGCGCCCGTAGCACCTCGAGCTGCTTTTGGAACGCCGCATACTGGACCATCAGGAAATCCAGCACGGCGATCTGCTGGTCGCGTGGCAAGTAATTGATGAAGCTTGTCACCTTCCGTTCGAATTGCCCAGGTCTGAGATCCTGGTCGTCGGGCGGGAAGATGTACCAGAGCCTGGATAGATTCACTGCGCCCATTCTCCTCCTCCGAGCCGGTGCTGAAAAACGATCGTGGATACAACCACGATGGGGGTGTATGCGCGATCGCTGGTGATGCGCTTGTCCCCGCTTGCGCGCGCGGTCGCCAAAGGGTAACGCCGATTGAAGCGCATGTCGCAGAGCGGCAACTCGGAGTGCTTCGTGTCACCAGCTCGCGACGATTACGCTGCGCAGGTGTAGTCTCGATCGAACCTGATCTCCACTCGCTGTTAGTCTCATACCATCGCGCGGGAGTTCCAGGTCCGACGCAAGCATTCAGGTTCTGGCGACAATCATAGTGCGACTCTATTTCAGACTTGAGACTGTCGCTTGCTGGCCCGCACCCGACGCCGCCAGTGTCGGTGCATGGTTCATCGCCCCGCAGCAAGCTTGGAGTAAGGCCTGTGGCCTTGCACACTGAGCAAAATCCCGCAGCGCAGATCGTGACGTCTCGCGAGCGGCGAGACAGTCCCGGCAAGCGCCTGTCCCCAATCCTGTTACTAGGCCAGTTGTAACTTCCGGGTAAGATATCCTTTGGCAAACGCGGCTGCGGAATCTGCGAGCCGCGCGCGCTGCCGGAAGGAGTTGACCCGGGTTGTCAAGCCCGGGCAACGGACGATGTACATTCTGGGAGGTGCGCTATGAGAACTTCTGGATTGGCTCGACTGCTGGCGGGTGCGGCGCTGATTGGTATTCCGGCGGGCGTGATCGCCGCCGACACAGTGAAGATCGCTTTCATTGATCCCCTTTCGGGGCCATTTGCCAATGTCGGCGAGATGGAGGTGCGAGCGTATCCAGTACGCGATCGACTCTGGTAAACGCTCGCGGCGGCGTACTTGGCGGCACCAAGCTGGAGCTCGTCCCGTTCGACAACAAGGCCAATCCGCAGGATGCGCTGCTGGCGCTCAAGCAAGCCAGCGATCAAGGAATTCGCTACATCACGCAAGGCAACAGTTCGGCGGTCGCGCTCGCGCTTTCGGACGCGGTTTCGAAGCAGAACGCGCGCGACCCGATCGCACGATCCTGTATTTGAACTACGCGGCGGTCGACCCGGCTCTGACGAACGAGCGGTGCAGCTTCTGGCACTTCCGCTTCGATGCCGACGCGGACATGAAGATGTCCGCGCTGACCGATACGATCGCCGCGAACAAGAATATCAAGCAGGTTTACCTCATCAACCAGGACTACAGTTTCGGCCAGGCCGTCGCCAAAGCCGCACGTGCGATGCTCGCCCAGAAAAGACCGGATATCTCCATCGTCGGAGACGACCTGCATCCGCTGGGCAAGGTGAAGGACTTTGCCCCCTACGTCGCCAAGATCAGGGCGTCCGGCGCGGACTCCGTTATCACGGGCAACTGGGGCAATGACTTCACGTTGCTGGTAAAGGCGGCCCGGGAATCAGGGTTGAACGCCGATTACTACTCGTACTACGCTGGCTCCCCAGGCATGCTCACCGCTCTGGGCGACGCCGCACTTGGTCATATCAAGAATGTGCACGTCTACGCGGTGAACCCGCCAAACGAGCGCAGCGCCAAGTACATCAGCGGGTATCGAGAGAAATACAAGGAGGACTATATCCAATCCCAGCACGGCGTCGTCATCGAAATGCTCGCGCAGGCGATCGAGCGTGCGCGCTCGACGGATCCCGAGAAAGTCGCGCGAGCGCTCGAGGGCATGACCTATGAGTACCTATTCGGCCCGGTGCAGATGCGCGCCGACAACCATCAGCTGATTCAACCTCTCTTCATCAGCTCGGTCGCCAAGGTGGACGGCAAGGAACTCCGGTTCGATGCGGATCGCACCGGGATGGGCTGGAAAGCCGAGCGGCGCATCGAAGGAAAGGACACGATAATGCCGACGATCGTGCAAGATGGAGCGGCCGCAATAGCACGCTCGCAAAGCAGGCACGCGCCACTCTTAGTTAGAAGCGACGAACAGCTAGGCTGCGACGCCAGTCGAGCTGGGCGCACAGCGCTGCTTCTTCAGTCCGTCGTGGCCAGATTCAGATCGAGCTGCGTGGCGGCCGCGCTGGTGCGGCGCATGAGCTCGGCATCGTTGCGGCTGGCCTCGACACCCGCCAGGTACTCCGGCGTAATGTCGCCGGTGATGTAGAGGCCGCTGAAGCAGGAGGCCTCGAAGCTGCGGATTCTGGGATTGACCGAGCGGCAATCCTCGATCAGCGCCACGAGGTCCTGGTAGATCAGCCGATCGGCGCCGATCTCGCGGGCGATCTCTTCATCGGTGCGACCATTGGCGATCAGCTCCTTCGAGGTCGGCATGTCGATGCCATACACGTTGGGAAAGCGCACCGGAGGCGAAGCAGACGCGAAGAACACTTTGTTCGCGCCCGAGTCGCGCGCCATCTGGACGATCTCACGGCTGGTGGTGCCGCGCACGATGGAATCGTCCACCAGCAGCACATTCTTGCCCTTGAACTCCATCCCGATGGCGTTGAGCTTCTGGCGCACCGATTTACGCCGGATCGCTTGGCCCGGCATGATGAAAGTGCGGCCGATGTAGCGGTTCTTGATGAAGCCTTCGCGATAAGACACGCCCAGCTGCTTGGCTAGCTCCATGGCGGAGGGCCGGCTGGAGTCGGGAATCGGCATGACCACGTCGATGTCCAGGTCGCGATGCTCGCGGCGAATCTTATCGGCCAGGCTTTGACCCATCCTGAGCCGCGTCTCGTAGACCGAGATACCGTCGATTACGGAGTCGGGACGCGCCAGGTAGACGTACTCGAAGATGCACGGGTTGAGCGACGGGTTGGCCGCGCATTGGCGACTGTAGAAATGCCCGTCCTGATCGATGAAGATCGCCTCGCCCGGGCCGACATCGCGGATCAGCTGGAATCCCAGGGTGTCGAGCGCGACGCTCTCCGAGGCCACCAGGTACTCGACACCCTGCTCGGTGAGCGTGCGCCCGACCACGAGCGGGCGGATGCCGTGGGGATCGCGGAACGCCAGCAGCCCGTAGCCGGCGATGCTGGCCACCACCGCGTACGCTCCCCGACAGCGCCTGTATACACCACCCACAGCGGCGAAGATGGTGTCAGCGTCCAGTTCATAGCCGCTGGAGCATTCCTGCAGCTCGTGGGCGAGCACGTTGAGCAGCACTTCCGAATCGGAGCTGGTATTCACGTGCCGCAGGTCCTGCCGGAACAAGTCCCGCTTGAGCTGCTCGGAGTTGGTGAGGTTGCCGTTGTGACCCAGGACGATGCCGAACGGCGAGTTGACGTATAGCGGCTGGGACTCAGCGGAGTTGTCCGCAGAACCGGCGGTTGGGTAGCGACAGTGGGCGATGCCTACAGTGCCCTGCAGATTGCGCATGTCCCGGGTGCGGAAGACGTCGCGCACCAGGCCGCTGCCCTTGTGCATGTGGAAGGTGCTGCCTTCCGCGGTGACGATGCCCGCCGCGTCCTGGCCGCGATGCTGCAGCACCAGCAGTCCGTCGTAGAGCAGTTGATTGACGGGAGACTTGGCGACTACACCGATGATTCCACACATAGCCCGGCACTCCGTGAAAACTCATCCCGGCCCTGTCGGCCGACGCCCGTCACTGCTGGGCTTCTGGCCCACAAGGCGGCGCTAGTATAGTCCAAAGCGAGGTCCATCACGCCCCGCCTATTCGAAGCGGATGCGCTCCGCTAATGCCTCCGGCAGATAGGCGCGCGCCTTCTTCGCCAGCGCGACCAGCGGCGGCGTGAACAGCGCGTTGCGCCATGCCGGATCGCGCGGGAGCGGCGTCAGCCCCGCCGCGAGCACGAGCGCCACCAGGATCACGAGTGCCCGAGCCAGTCCGAACAGCATGCCCAGCGCACGGTCCCAGGGGGCCAGCTTGGACCGGCGCACGATCCGCGTCAGAGCGACGGTCACGAGCGCGAACAGCACGAGGCTCACCAGCATCAAACCGGCGAAGGCGACAGCCAAGCGGAGCCAGGGATGGCTGAGCGATGCCGGCAACAGCTTTGAGAACATGGGGGCGAAGTAGCGTGCGATCAAGAACGCGCCGATCCAGGAGGCGAGCGCCATGACTTCACGGACCGCGCCACGAAACAGGCTCACCAGCACCGACAACCCGGCGATGCCCAGGGCGGCGTAGTCGACCGTAGTCACGGGCCCGGCCTCACGTCCAGGCCATTCACTCGCCCATGCGCACCACCTTGGCGTCGCTCACGGGCATGAGCTTCAGCGCCCTCAGCCGCTCGCGCGCCTTCTCTGCCACCTCCACGCTGGGGTAAGGTCCGACACGCACTCGCGTCTTCTCTCCCTTCGGGGTTTTCACCCGTTCGCTATAGGCGGGGAATTTGCGCGCTTTGAGTTCCTTCAGCAACTGCTTCGCATTCGATGCATTCGAGTAAGCACCGAGCTGGATCACGAAACCGTCTTCGGTCGCGGACTTGGGCGGATCCGCTGTCCCTGGCTTTGCAACCGGCGCTTTGCTCGGCGCTGCTGGTTTGGTCTCGGAAGGCGGGGATTGGGCATGGGCGGCTCGGTCTGCCGTGGGCGCGGGGGCCGAAGTGGCCGCTGGAGGGCTGGTCAGCTCAGCCGACGTGGCGCTGCCCGTCTGAGCGGCGTCACAGCCGCGGCGAAGTCGGCGCAGCGCTCGGGGCTGGACTGCTCCGGGGTCGGTCCGGGGATCGGGGGGATACGAATATCCATGTCCTGTTTCTGCGGCCGCGGCTCGCGTTCGAGGAACATCGGCACGAGCACCACCACGAGCAGCACCAGCACGATCGCACCCACCAGGCGGCGACGCGCGCGCTTCCTCAATTGCAACTCTTCATCGGAGACGGGAGTCTTGGGCACGGTAAGCGAATTGGGCTAGTTGTGATTCATTGCGCGCAGAGCCGCGGCCACGGTGTGAAAAGATCCGAACACGACGATCTTATCATCCGGCCCCGCGCGCTCGCGCGCTCGCTGCAACGCGGTGGCAACATCGTTGCAGCTTGTCACCGATCCCGCAACGTTCGCCTCGCGCAACGCCCCTCGCATGCGGTCGAGGTCAGCGCCGCGCGGTCCCGGCAACGGCGCGACGAACCACTCTCGCACCTGCGCCGACACCGCAGCGACGACGCCGTCGATGTCCTTGTCTTTGAGCATGGCGAAAACCGCCAGAATGCCGCCGCCGCGACCAAAGCGCGCAAGGTTCTCAGCCAGCCGCGCCGCTGCATGTGGGTTATGGGCTACGTCCAGGATCAATGCGGGTCGGCCCGGTAGAACCTGGAAGCGCGCCGGCAGTTCCACCTCGACCAGCCCGCGGCGAATCGCGCCGTTGTCTACTGGCAGGCGGTCCCGGAGCGAGTCGAGCGCGGCCAGCGCGGCGCTGGCATTGGCCAACTGGTAGGTGCCGCGCAGCGCCGGAAGGGGCAGTCCGTCGCGTTTGCCGCGCCAGTCCCAAAACCGCCATTGCATGTCGTCGGTCTGATAGCCGAAGTCGCGGTCGATCAGGCGCAGGTCCGCGCCGGCGTCCTGCGCATACTGGACCAGGCTCCCCGGCGGATCGGCCTCGGCGACAATCGCCGGCTTGTTGGAGCGGAAAATTCCCGCTTTCTCGAAGCCGATGCGCTCACGCGTACTTCCCAGATAATCGACGTGATCGAGCGCAACGCTGACCACCACTGCGCAGTCGGGTTCGAACGCGTTCACGGCGTCCAATCTCCCGCCAAGGCCAACCTCCAAGACCGCGACATCGATTCTCGCCTCGACGAACAGCAGGACCGCGGCGAGCGTGCCGAACTCGAAATAGGTGAGCGAGGTGTTCGCGCGCGCCTGCTCCACGCGCCGGAATGCTTCGACCAGCGTGGCGTCACCGGCTTCCACGCCCCCGACGCGCACACGCTCGTTGTAACGCAACAAATGTGGAGACATGTAGCATCCGGTTCGGTACCCGGCACGGCGCAGACAGCTCTCGAGCATCGCGCAGGTTGAGCCTTTACCGTTCGTACCTCCGACCGTGATCACTGGAAACTTGGGCGCGAGCCCAAGCCGGTCGCGCACCGATGCAACCCGATCCAGGCCCAAATCGATGCTGGATGGGTGCAGCCGCTCGAGATAGCTCAGCCAGTCTTCGAGTCTGGAGGAGTCGGGCGCAGCAGGTGAAGAATTGATGGTGGTCGGATAGGACAGGGCTGAGACTCATGCAGCCGGCGCACGCATCAGCAGGGTGATCAGGCTCACCAGGCGGTCGCGCATCTCGCGGCGGTCGACGATCATGTCGATCGCACCGTGCTCGATCAGGAATTCTGCGCGCTGGAAGCCTTCGGGCAACGTCTGCTTCACTGTCTGCTCGATCACGCGCGGTCCGGCGAAGCCGATCAGCGCCCCGGGCTCGGCGATGACGACGTCGCCGATCATGGCGAAGCTGGCCGAAACGCCACCCATCGTGGGATCGGTAAGCACGGAGATGAACGGCAGCCGGTCGGTAGCGAGTTGTGTCAGCGCCGCCGTCGTCTTGGCCATCTGCATCAGAGACATCAGCCCTTCCTGCATGCGCGCACCGCCGCTCGCCGCAAAGCAGATGAAAGGGAGTTTCTGCTCGATGGCGGACTGCACCCCGCGCACGAACCGCTCGCCGACCACCGAGCCCATGGACCCGCCCATGAAGCGGAACTCGAAGGCAGCGACTACCACCGGGATAGTCTTGACGGCGCCCTGCATGACGACCAGCGCATCGGTTTCGCTGGTTTCTTGCGTGTCGGCCTCGAGACGGTCCGTGTACCGGCGGCTGTCGACGAACTTCAGAAAGTCCACCGGCATCACCTCGGAACCGATCTCGTAGCGGCCCTCAGCATCGAGCGTGACGTCGAGCCGCTCGCGCGCGCTGATCCGATTGTGGTACGCGCACTTGGGGCAGACATTCATCGACTTCTCGAGGTCGGCGCGGTACAACACCGACTCGCACACCTCGCACTTGATCCAGAGCCCTTCCGGAACGGCCTTCTTGGCCGCGCCCGGGCTGCGCTTGATCTTGGGGGGAAGCAGCTTCTGAAGCCAGCTCACATCACCTCCGGACGCGGGCGTTGCTCGAACACTTGCGGCAAGGGCGTAAGCACGAGAGTTGCGATGCGCTCAGCCCAGTCGTTACTCGTCCATCGCCTGGCGGATGGTGCCAACCAGGGCCTTCACATTGCCGATAAGCTGGTCCGGCGCGGACTGTTCGATCTCTTGAACCAGTCGGCTGCCGATCACTACGGCGTCCGACACGCGCGCGACCGCGCGGGCTGTGTTCGCATCGCGGATGCCGAAGCCCACGCCGACCGGCAGCTTGATGTGGGAGCGGATACGAGGGATCTTGGCGGCCACCTCTTGCACGTCGAGATGGCTGGCCCCTGTCACACCCTTCAGCGATACGTAGTAGATGTAGCCGCTGGCGACGCCCCCGACCTTCTCCATGCGCGCTTCCTCGGTCGTAGGTGAGAGCAAGAAGATCGTGTCGATGTCGCGCTGCCGCAACTGCGCGGTCAGCTCCGAGCTTTCCTCCGGCGGATAGTCCACGACCAGCACGCCGTCCACGCCGGCTTGCTGCGCAGCTTGCGCAAAGCGCTCAAAGCCCATCGTCTCGATCGGATTGGCATAGCCCATCAGGACCACCGGCGTGTTGATGTTCGATTTCCGGAAGCTGGCGACAACTTCCAGCACCTGCTTGAGGCTGGTGTGGTGCTTCAGCGCGCGCTCGCTCGAGCGCTGGTTCACCGGCCCGTCCGCCATCGGATCGGAGAACGGCACACCCAGTTCCAAGATGTCCGCGCCCGCTTCCACCAGTGCATGCATGAGCGGCTCGGTGGCCTGCAGGCTGGGATCCCCCGCCGTGAAGTACGGGATCAACGCTTTGCGCCTAGTGGCCTTGAGGCGGGCAAAAGTGTGGGCGATCCGGGACATCAGGCGTCGGGAATCAGCGCTTAGTCGGACGCGGCGCGATGGGCTCTGACACCATTGCGCATCGCTCCGGCGTCAAAGCTGTATGCCAGAGTACTTGGCGACCGTGTGCATGTCCTTGTCGCCACGACCGGAGAGATTGACCAGCAGCACCTTGTCGCGATCCAGCCCCGGGGCGATCTTGATGGCGTGCGCGAGCGCATGACTGGATTCCAGCGCTGGCATGATGCCCTCGAGTCGACACAGCTTGTGGAACGCGGCGAGCGCCTCCTGATCGGTTGCGGCGACGTACTCCCCGCGCCCGCTGTCCTTGAGCCAGGAATGCTCCGGTCCGACGCCCGGGTAGTCGAGCCCGGCGGAGATGGAGTGCGTTTCGAGAATCTGGCCGTCCGCGTCCTGCAGCAGATAGGTGCGATTGCCGTGCAGCACACCGGGACGGCCAGCACACAATGTTGCGGCATGGTGGCCCGTAGCAATGCCCTCACCCGCCGCCTCCACCCCGATAAGCTTGACGGCCGGGTCCTGAATGTAGGAGTAGAACACCCCCATGGCGTTGGACCCACCCCCCACGCACGCGAGTATCGCGTCCGGCTGGCGTCCAATCATCTCCGGCATCTGCGTGCGCAGCTCCTTGCCGACAACGGCGTTGAAGTCGCGTACCATCATCGGGTAAGGGTGCGGCCCCGCGACCGTGCCGATGATGTAGAACGTGCTCTCGACGTTGGTGACCCAGTCGCGCATAGCCTCGTTGAGCGCATCCTTGAGCGTCTTGGAGCCGCTCTCCACCGGCACCACGGTAGCGCCCAGCAGCTTCATGCGGTACACGTTCATGGCCTGCCGCTTGGATATCCTCGGAGCCCATGTACACGACGCACTCCATGCCGAAGCGCGCGGCCACCGTGGCCGCGGCAACGCCATGCTGGCCGGCACCTGTCTCGGCGATCACGCGTTTCTTGCCCATCCTCTTCGCCAGCAGCCCCTGGCCGACGGTGTTGTTGATCTTGTGCGCACCGGTGTGGTTGAGGTCCTCGCGTTTGAGCCAGATCTGGGCGCCGCCCAGATCGTCGGACAAGCGCTTGGCGTGATACACGGGGCTCGGTCGGCCGACATAGTGCTTCAGCTCGGCGGCAAAGTCCGCCTGGAATTGCGCATCGTCGCGAGCACGCAGGTATTCGCGCTTCAACTCCTCCAAGGCCTGGATCAGGGTTTCGGCAACAAACACTCCCCCGTAAACGCCGAAGTGGCCTCGCTTGTCGGGCAGGTCATAGATCTGCCCCGCTTCATACATCTGCATCGCGCACTCCCCGCATGAAGGCGGCTATCTTTGCAGCGTCCTTGACGCCTTTTTCCCGTTCCACGCCACTGCTCACGTCCACCGCCCAAGGGCGGACCGCCCGGATGGCTTCGCCGACGTTGACGGACGTGAGCCCACCCGCGAGCACGACCGAGAGCGGCAGGTCGCGGGGAATCAGGCCCCAGTCGAAGGAATGCCCGGTACCGCCGTGGGCACCGGCGACGAAGGCGTCGAGAAGCAGGCCTTTGGCCCGATTGTGAAGCGCAGCGTATTGTAGCAAATCCGTCCCCGCCGCCACCCTGCACGCCTTGATGTAGGGCAGACCGAAGCCAGTGCACAGCTCCGGTTCCTCGTCGCCGTGAAACTGCAGCAGATTCAACCCGACCTCGCGCAGCACACGCGTGACTTCGCCGGGCTGCGGGTCCACGAACAGGCCCACAGCGGTCACAAAGGGCGGCAGTCGCTCGACTATCTCACGCGCCCGGCGGATGTCGACGCAGCGCGGACTCGCCGGATGGAAGACGATTCCGACAGCATGGGCACCCGCGCTGGCAGCCGCCAGGCCGTCCTCGACACGCGTGATTCCGCAGATCTTGACTGCTGTGGTCATCGATTCAAGACAGAACGATCGAAGCCAGCCCCGCACTCAGAAATACGTCGGAAGGCAAACCCGGGCGCAGCGCGGGCAGGCCCCACGCTGCATCGTATTCTACTGCCGTGAGGTAGAGGCCAGCGGGCGGGAAGGTCGGCGCCGCGCGCGCCCGATCGCGGCTTTCGAGGACCTCTCTGAGCCATTCCGGTGAGCGTGTACCCTCGCCGATCTTTACCATACAGCCGACCAAGTTGCGCACCATGTGATGCAGGAACGCGTCGGCAGCAAACTCGAAGACCACCAGGCCGCCGAAGCGCCGGATCTCGGCGCGGCGCAGCTCTTTCACCGGTGAAGCCGCCTGGCACTCGGCGGCGCGGAACGCGCTGAAGTCGTGGCTGCCGATGAGACAGCGGGCCGCAGCGCGCATCAAGTCGAGGTCTAGCGGCCGGTGGTGCCAGCCGATGCGCGCATGATGCACGCCGGGGCGCTCGTGGCGGTTGAGGACGAGGTAGTTGTACGTGCGTCCAGTAGCGCGGTTGCGCGCATGGAAGTCATCGCTGACTTCCCGCGCCCATTGCACCGCGATGGACTCGGGCAGCAATGCGTTGGCGCCGCGCACCCAAGCGGCGAGCGGGCGCCGCGCGGACGTGTCGAAGTGAACCACTTGGCCCAGCGCGTGCACGCCGGCGTCCGTACGGCCTGCGCACTGGGATTGGACGGGGTGCGCTGCGATGTCGGACAGCGCCGCATCCACCGCGTCTTGCACGGCGCAGCGGGAAGGCTGCGTCTGCCAGCCGCAGAAGGCGCTGCCGTCGTATTCAAGTCCCAGGGCGATACGCATACCTACCGTCAACCACCGCTGCACACACGCAAGCGCATTTCGCCGCGGTTACGAAACAAAATGGGCGCGGAGTTCCGCGCCCATACGCCGCCCGACACGGGACCGGCTCAGCCCAGCGTCTCGAGCACCTTGTGCGCCGCGGCCTTCTGCTCGGCGTCCCCCTCGGCAATCACCTCGCGCAGGATCTCTCGGGCTCCTTCCTTGTCGCCCATTTCCTGATAGGCTTTGGCCAAGTCGAACTTGGTCTGGACGTCGTACCACTTGTCGTCCTTGCCGCCGCCTTCGGGTTCGGATTGGCCCGTCCCACCCAGGTCGAGATTGATGGACGACAGATCGATCTCCGGCATGGCCGGAGTGGATCGATCCAGGTTGAGCATCGGCTCGGCTTTCGACGCGCCACCGGTTTCGAGCGCGATCCGGTCGATGTCGAAGTCCAGAGCGGTACCACCGGTCGAAGCCGCGCCGGTGTCGTCCAGTTTCAGGTCGAAGTCGACTGAGGGCGCTTTGCCGCCCTCAGCCTGCGACTTCTCTTCACCGCCCACCGGCAGATCGAGGTTGAAGTCCATCACCGGCATGTCGGACGACTGCTCGCTGCCGAATGTCGCCAGATTGATGTCGGTGCCCGCACCAGCGCTGGTGGGACTGCCCAGGCTGTCGAGATCCAAGTCCACGGCGGTGGCATCGCTGGGCCCGAGCTTGCCGAGATCGATATCGGT
The DNA here is from genome assembly GCA_963747025.1 of uncultured beta proteobacterium. GTDB lineage: Bacteria > Pseudomonadota > Gammaproteobacteria > Burkholderiales > SHXO01 > SHXO01. The sequence goes on along the minus strand of CAVVDJ010000001.1, from coordinate 110,307 downwards.
CTTGGTGCCCGGTGCCTGGCCGTCGTCCACGCTCACATTGAGGTCGAGGCGGTCAGAGCTCGCAGCGGCCGTGGTGGTGGCGAAGCGGCGCCCAAAGCCCGCGTCGATGTCGGTCAGCGTACCGATCTCGGGGGAGGGTTCGAGCGAGTCGATCTGGAAGTCCAGCGTTTTGTCCGTTGCGGTAACGGCGGAGGCGGCGGCCGCAGCTGCGGCTGCCGCAACGGCCTCGGCGCTTGGCTTGCCCGCGGCGTAGCGCGGGTTGCTGGGATCGATCTGATAGCCCAGACGGGCGGCTTGCAACCAGACCTCGCCTTGGCCTCCGGTCGCCTGCTGCAGCTCGCGCGCAACTGTGTCGAAAGCCGGAACGTCCTTCCGCTTCGCGAAAATCTCCAGCAGCTTGAGATGGATCTCGAAACGCCGGGGCTGGTTCTGCAGCGCTTCTTTCAGTATCTCCTCAGCCTGGCCGTCGCGCCCATAAGCGAGGTAGATCTCGGCTTCGGCCAGGGGGTCAACTTCTTCGGCGATCTGGGGTTGGGATGCACCCGCGCGCGTTGCGGCTGCGACGAGAGCCGCAGTGTCACCGCCCACCGCGCTCAGCGCTCCTACCTCAGAAGTTTTTTTTTCTGCCCCGAAGCTGTCGGCCGCCGCGCCTCGGCGGCTGCGGATGATCCGGTAGCCCAAAAAGCCCACTATCAGCGCCAAAACAGCTCCCCCGGCAATCAGATAGGTCGGCTCACCCAGCAAATCGTCCAGCAAGCTAGGCGGGGGGGGCGGTGGCGCCACCACCCGCGGACGCGGCTTGGGTTTGGGCTGAGGCTCCGTACCGGCCGCAATCCCAGGCTGCGTTCCCGAGTTTGCCATCGGGCCCGGTAGCCGGCGCCGCGGGCGGGGGCATGACTGGTGCAACTTCGGGGCCTTGACTGGCGGTGGCGGGACAGCGGCTGGAGGCGGAGGCGCGGCGGGCGCAGGCCCAGGACTCGGCGGCGGTGCGACGGCGGGCTTCTGCAGCTCCGCCATAGGCTTGTTCTTCAGCTCCAGGAGTCCCTGCATGTCCTTAACGGTCTTCTCGAGCTTGGCGATCCGCTCGTTGGCCTCGTGGATGGTCTTGTCGCGAGCGGCAACCTCCTCCTCGAGGCTACGGACCTTGTCCTGCATCGCTTTCCCGCCGCCTCCGCGGGGTTGTTCTCCTTGAGAGAGCTTTAGCACGTCCTTGGGCTCGCCCGTGGCAGGCGTGGCTTTGTCCTGTACCGGGCCCGTCACTTTCCCGCCGGCCGCGGTTCCGCTCTGGTCCGGCGCAGGCATAGTCGCGCCGGCAGCACTTGCGAGCCGCTCGCGATAGCCATTGAAGTCGGCAACCTGGAGGCGCACCTCCTTGCGTGCCTCCTTCTAACGGAATGTCGGCAGCCTCAGATGGGTCCGGAATCGAGAGGACCTTGCCGGTCTTCAATCGATTCATGTTGCTACCGGAAAAAGCGCTCTTGTTGTTGCGGAAGAGCAGCACCAGCATCTGATCCAGGGTGACGTCGTCGGTCTTGTACTGCATCGCGATCTTCGACAGCGTGTCTCCGCGCTTCACCGGCCCATAACTGTCCTCTTTGGGCGCGGGCCCTGGCTGGGGCGGCATGCCGGCCTCGGCGGGCTGCGCGGGCGCAGTTGGCTCGGCGGGGGGCGCCGGGGGCTGGGCCGGGACCGGTTCACCCGGGGCAATCTCGGCGGGAGGCGGTGCCGCTGCGACTTCAGCCGCAGGCGCCTCGGGCGCTGCGTGCTGCATCTCACTGCCCATCCGGGTCTCAACCCCCGGCTCTGGGGCAGGCGGTGGTGCGGCCGCAGCGGCCTCGGGTTTGGTTGGGGCGGGAGCCTCCATCGCGGGTGGCGCTGCAGCGAATGCCGGCGGGTCAAGCAGCGCAGTGTACGCGCGCAGGATCTTTCCACCCTGCCAGTTCAGCTCGACGAGCAGATCGACGAACGGCTCCGGTACCGGCTGCGCGCTCGTTACCTTGATATAGGGCTCGCCGTTGGGCCGATGGTCGATCGCCATCCGCAAGCCAAGGGAACTGGGGGGATACGGGAGGTTGGACTGGAGGTAAGCGTCGGGGGAGGCCAATCGCACGGTGAGCGTCTCCAGCTCGCGCTTCTCCACCGCGACCACATCGATCTCGGCGCGCAATGGTTCCCCCAGGTGCGACAGCACTGTGAGCTTGCCCAGTCCTGCACCCTCGGCGGCTCCCGCGAGCAGGAATAGCGCACCTGCGATTATTGAGCCTACAAGAGACGTTTTGCCCACAGCGCCACCTGTCGTTATGACCCTTTAATAATTAAAAATAACATCATGTATTTACTGATGCAAGCTAAACTTGCGTCTTAATATCGGCGCCGCCAACCATTTATTCAGTCCCTTCTGGCCGGCAATAAAATCCAGGGATCAGAAGCGGCACAGCCGGTTGGACGCCTCGCCCCGAGCAGTGGTCCGTGAACTGCCTGGCGACGTAAGCAAAACCCTCGCCTGCTTTAACAATTGAGCTGACGCTCGAGATTGCTACCTCGCCTTGAGCGGCCCGCTGGAGCGGAAGAAATTTGCTGCGAGGCAGCGTGCGAGGCCGATGGCCGGCGGAATGATCGAATCAACGTTCGAGCAGGATGCGCAGCATGCGACGCAGCGGCTCCGCAGCACCCCACAGAAGCTGGTCGCCCACGGTGAATGCGCACAGGTACTGTCCACCCATCGGGAGCTTGCGCAAACGACCGATCGGCACCTCTAGCGTCCCAGAGACGCTCGCCGGCGTCAGCCCTTCGAGGCTCGACTCGCGTGTATTTGGAACCACCCTCACCCAATCGTTCGCTGCAGCAAGAATGGCTTCGATCTCAGACAGCGGCACATCGCGCTTGAGCTTGATGGTGAGCGCTTGGCTGTGGCAGCGCATCGCGCCGATCCGCACACAGATGCCGTCCATGGGAATCGGGTCGGCCTCGCGTCCGAGTATCTTGTTGCCTTCCGCTTGCGCCTTCCATTCCTCCCGGCTTTGGCCGGTGCCGAGGTCTTTGTCGATCCAGGGCAGCAGACTCCCCGCCAGTGCCTGGCCGATATGCTCGACCGGCAGCTGCGATCCACGCAGCGCTTCAGTGACAGCGCGATCGATGTCGAGAATTGACGAGGCCGGATCGTCCAGCAGCCTGGCCGCTGCGCCGTGCACCACGCCCATCTGCGCCACAAGCTCGCGCATCTGCTGCGCGCCGGCCCCGGAGGCGGCCTGGTAAGTCATGCCCGTCAGCCACTCGACCAGCCCGGACTCGAGCAGCCCGTGCAGGCCCATCAACATGAGACTCACCGTGCAGTTGCCGCCGATGTAGTTCTTGATGCCACGTGCCAGGGCGGCGTCGATCACCCTGCGGTTCACCGGATCGAGGATGATCACGGCGTCGGGCTGCATACGCAGCGCCGATGCGGCGTCGATCCAGTAGCCCTTCCAGCCCTCGGCGCGCAGCCTGGGATAGATTTCGTTGGTGTAGTCGCCGCCCTGGCAAGAGATGAGGACATCCATCGCCTTCAGCTCGGGAAGGCTGTGCGCATCCTTGAGCGGCGGGACCTCCTTGCCGATCGCCGGGGCCTTCCCTCCCGCCTGGGAGGTGGTGAAGAACACCGGCTCGATGCCGTCGAAATCCCGCTCCGCGCGCATGCGTTGCACGAGCACCGAGCCCACCATACCGCGCCATCCGATCAAACCGACTCGCATCACCCGCTCGCCCTTTCCCTGCTAACGATGCGCGAGCGCAGCGATGACGGCGTCACCCATCTCGCGCGTCCCGACCCGCTTGCAGCCCTGCTCGTAGATATCCGCCGTGCGCACCCCCTGCGCCAGGACGCGCCTGACCGCGTTCTCGATACGCGTCGCTGCCTGTTCCTGATTGAACGTATAGCGCAGCATCATCGCGGTGGAGAGGATCGTGGCCAGCGGATTCGCGACATCCTTTCCGGCGATGTCCGGCGCCGAGCCGTGGATCGGCTCGTACAAGCCCTTATTGTTCGCGTCCAGCGAAGCCGACGGCAGCATGCCGATGGAGCCGGTGAGCATCGAGGCCTGATCGGAGAGAATGTCGCCGAACATGTTGCCGGTCACGATGACGTCGAACTGCTTGGGCGCGCGCACCAGCTGCATCGCCGCATTGTCCACATACATATGTGACAGCGCGACGTCCGGATACTCCTTCGCCACCTCGCTCACCACTTCGCGCCACAGGATGCTGGTGTCGAGCACGTTGGCCTTGTCCACCGAGCACAGCTTGCGCGCGCGCTTGCGTGCAGTCTGGAAACCGACGTGAGCGATGCGTCGGATCTCCGACTCGCTGTACAGCATGGTGTCGAAGCCCTCGCGTTCGCCCGCGGCGTTCTGACGTCGGCCGCGTGGCTGGCCGAAGTAGATGTCCCCCGTCAGCTCGCGCAGGATCACCAGATCGAGCCCGGCCACGATCTCCGGTTTCAGCGTCGAGGCGCCCGCCAGCTCCGGATACAACACCGCCGGACGAACGTTCGCGAACAGACCGAGCTCCTTGCGTATCCGCAGCAATCCCTGCTCCGGTCGCAGCGGCCGCGGCAGCGTGTCGTACTTGGGGCCACCGACGGCCCCGAGCAGCACGGCATCTGCCTTGCGCGCGAGGTCCAGCGTGGCCGCCGGCAGCGGGTCCCCGGCCTGGTCATGGCCGGCGCCGCCAATCGCCGCGCTCTCCATCTCCAGTTTCAAGCCGTCGGAGCGCAGCGCCTCGAGCACCCTGACCGCCTGTCGCGACGATCTCCGGTCCGATGCCGTCGCCGGGAAGAACTGCGATTTTCATTTCATTCGATGAAAAATAAAGGGTGAACGCGTGAAGGATGGAGCGGGGCGATCGGGGAAGCCTGCTGGCCCTTCACCCGACCTTACCCTGCGCGGTCAGCTGAACAACCAAGGTTGCTCGGCTCTGCGCTTAGCCTCGTACGCGCGAATCTCATCCGCGTGCTTGAGCGTGCGCCCGATCTCGTCCAGCCCCTCTAGCAGGTGATGCTTGTAAAAGGGGTCGATGTCGAAGCGGAAGCTGTGCGCTCCCGGCGTGCATGACAGTCTGTGCTTCCAAGTCGACTGTCAGCCTATAGCCAGGCGCGCTTTGAACTTCGCGGAAGAGCTGGTCGACTACAGCGGCGTCCAACACGATCGGCAGGAGACCGTTGTTGCAGCAATTGTTGTAGAAGATATCCGCATAACTCGGAGCGATCAGCGCGCGCAGACCGAAATCCATCAGCGCCCACGGCGCGTGCTCCCGCGACGACCCGCAGCCGAAATTGTCCCGCGCAAGCAGAATCTGCGCGCCCTTGTAGCGCGGCTGGTTGAGCACGAAAGACGGGTTCAAGGTGCGCTTGGCGTTGTCCATGCCAGGCTCGCCGTGATCCATATAGCGCCACTCGTCGAACAGGTTCACGCCGAAACCGGTGCGCTTGGTGGACTTGAGAAATTGCTTGGGGATGATGGCGTCGGTGTCGACGTTGGCGCGGTCGAGCGGTACCACCAATCCCTGCAAGCGGATAAATTTTTCCATGGCCGTTACATTCTGCGCACGTCGACGAAACGGCCCGCGATGGCCGCCGCCGCGGCCATAGCCGGACTGACCAGGTGCGTGCGCCCCCCCGCGCCCTGTCGTCCCTCGAAGTTGCGGTTGGAGGTCGAAGCGCAGCGCTCCCCCGGCTCCAACCTGTCATCGTTCATCGCCAGGCACATGGAGCAGCCCGGCTCGCGCCACTCGAAGCCAGCATCCCGAAAGACGCGATCCAGCCCCTCGGCTTCGGCCTGACGTTTGACCAACCCGGAACCCGGTACGACCAGCGCGAGCTTGACGCTGGAAGCGACCGTACGACCGTTGACGATCTCCGCGGCGGCGCGCAAGTCCTCGATTCGCGAGTTGGTGCAGGAGCCGATGAACACCTTGTCGATGCGGATCTCCGTAATCGGCATGTTCGGCGCCAGACCCATGTACTCCAGCGCACGCTCGAGCGATTTGCGTTTGACGGGATCCTGGATTTTTGCCGGGTCCGGAACGCGGCCATCGATGGTGTCCACCATCTCAGGTGAGGTACCCCAGGTGACCTGCGGCTTGATCGTCGCGGCATCGAGCCGCACCAGCTTGTCGAACTTCGCGCCCGGATCGCTCTTGAGCGTGCGCCAGTAGCTCACCGCCCGATCCCACAGATCGCCTTTCGGCGCAAATGACCGGCCGCGTATGTACTCGAGCGTCGTGTCGTCCACCGCCACCATGCCGGCGCGCGCACCGGCCTCGATGGACATGTTGCACAAAGTCATGCGCCCTTCCATCGACAGCGCGGCGACCGCGCTGCCCGCGAACTCGATAGCGCTGCCGGTACCGCCTGCGGTGCCGATCCGGCCGATCACCGCCAGCGCAATGTCTTTCGCGGTCACGCCCCGCGGCAGTCGGCCCTCGACCTCCACGCGCATGGAGCGCGCTTTCTTCTGGACCAGGCACTGGGTTGCCAGCACGTGCTCGACTTCCGAGGTGCCGATGCCCCAGGCCAGGCAAGCGAACGCGCCGTGCGTGCTGGTGTGGGAATCACCGCACACCACCGTCATCCCGGGCAGTGTCGCGCCCTGCTCCGGCCCGATGACGTGCACGATGCCCTGCTGCTTATGCAGGAAAGGGAAGTAGGCCTTGGCGCCGAACTCGCGGATGTTGGCATCGAGCGTCTCGACCTGAGCGCGCGAGATGGGATCGCCAATGCCTTTATCCCAGTCCCGGGTAGGGGTGTTGTGGTCCGCGGTAGCCACGATCGACTCCACGCGCCAGGGTTTGCGCCCCGCGTGCCTCAAGCCCTCGAACGCCTGCGGGCTGGTGACTTCGTGGACCAGATGCCGGTCGACGTAGAGCAGCGCGGCGCCGTCGGGCTCCTCGAGGACGACGTGGCTGTTCCAGAGTTTGTCGTATAGCGTCTGCGGATTCACGGCTGTCTGCGAAATGCGGGCAACTGCAAGTCGGCAATTGAAAATTATCGCACAGCCCTCTCGCGCGGAGTAGGGCCTCGCGCGGAACCGGAGAGCGTGGAGCACGGATCAGGCGGGAGAGTGGGCGAGCGCGGCCGGACGCAACCGCCCCGGCCACTACCAGCAGCGCCAGCAGCGCGGCACCCGCGGCGAAGGTAAACGTCACCCCGGGTCCGACGTGCTGCCACAACCATCCGCTGGCGAGCCCGCCGAGCGCGCCGCCGGCGCCGAATCCAATACTCGTGTACAGCGCCTGGCCGCGTGCCTGGGTGCGGCCACGGAACAGATGATGGATCGCCGCCAGCGCGGCGGCGTGATGTGCGCCGAAGGTGGCGGCGTGCATCACCTGTGCCAACGCCATCAAAGCGACGCTGCCGGGAAGCCAGCCGATGATGAGAAAGCGCACCACCGCGCAACCCAGGCTGAAGGTGATGATGGTAGGAATGGCAAAGCGCTGCATCAGCCGTGGCATAAACAGAAACACGAAGACCTCGGCGACGACCGAGAGCGCCCACAGCCAACCCACCCAGCTCTTGCTGTAGCCGTTGTCGACCAGCAGAATCGAATAGAAGGTGTTGTACGGCCCGTGTGCCAACGCCATCAGAAAGCAGGCGCGACAAACAGGGCCACGACTTCGGGCCGGCGCACGATCTGACGCAGCGGCAGGTGATCCTCGTGGTGCGGCGGCACTTGATCCACGGGCAGCGCCCAGGCGGCGACCGCACACAAGCTAAACAGGGCAACCAGCATCACCGGCAGCCATAGAATGCCGGTGTAGTCCAGGAACTGGCCGATTGCGACCACCGAGAGCACGAAGCTGATCGAGCCCCAGACACGGATGCGCCCGTAGTCACCCAACCGACCTTTGAGGTGACCCAAGGTGGTGGCTTCCACCAGCGGCAGCGCGGCACACCAGAAAACGTTCAGCACCAGGATCACCGCGAACAGCGCGCCGAAGGTGTTTGCTACCAGCAAGCCTGAGCACGACAGCGCTGCAGCGGCGGTGGTCATTCGCACCAGGGGCCGCCGCGCCCCCTGGTGATCGGCGATCCAGGCCCACGCCGTGGGCGCAAACACGCGCGCCAGCGGCATCAACGCCAACAGCGTTCCGATCTCGACAGCGCTGAAGCCCAGTTTCCTCAGATACAGACTGAAGTAGGGAGCCACGCCCCCCAGCATCAGAAAGTAGACGAAGTAGAAGCCGGCGAGCCGGAAATGCAGCTGCTTCTGGTTCATGCTGCGCAGCTCGCTGCCGGAGAGCTCAAGCTTCGTCAGGCAGTGGATTCTCCACCGCTGCCGCGGCGCGCAGCTTCTCGATCAGCTCGCGCGGCGCTTGGGCGGGGATGCGCGGCGTGTCCACTCGGACGTCACCGTTCTGCGCCCGGTGGCGCAGCGCGTGGTCTATCAGCACAATGGCCAGCATGGCCTCCGCAATGGGGGTGGCGCGGATACCCACGCAGGGATCGTGGCGACCGTGCGTCTCGACGGTCACCGGCTGCCCCTGCGTATCGACGGAGCGACGCGGCAACCGGATGCTGGAAGTGGGTTTGATCGCGATGTTGACGACGATATCCTGGCCGGTCGAGATGCCGCCGAGAATGCCGCCTGAGTTGTTGGTCAGAAACCCTTCCGGCACCATCTCATCGCCGTGCTCGCTGCCCTTCTGCGTCACCGCCGCGAAGCCGGCGCCGATCTCGACACCCTTTACCGCGTTGATGCTCATCATCGCGTAAGCGATATCGGCGTCGAGCTTGTCGTACACCGGCTCGCCCCAACCCGGCGGGACGTTGTGCGCTACCGCAGTAACCTGTGCTCCTGCCGAGTCGCCGGCTTTGCGCAAATCGTCCATGAAGCGTTCCAGCTGCGGAACATAGGTCGCATCGGCCACGAAAAAGGGATTGGCGTCGACCACGTCCCAGCTGCTGAACGGCACGTCGATCGGCCCCAGCCGCGAAAGGTATCCGCGTATCACGACCCCGAACTGTTCCTTCAGCCATTTCCTCGCGACCGCACCCGCCGCCACGCGCACTGCGGTCTCGCGCGCCGACTGGCGTCCGCCGCCGCGGTAATCGCGTATGCCGTACTTTTGCAGGTACGTGTAATCCGCATGGCCGGGGCGGAAGCTGTCTTTGATATTGCCGTAGTCTTGGCTTCGCGCATCGACGTTGCGGATCAGCATGGCGATAGGCGTGCCGGTAGTGCGTCCCTCGAATACGCCCGAGAGGATTTCCACCGCATCCGTCTCCTTGCGCTGGGTGACGTGGCGCGAGGTGCCAGGGCGGCGGCGGGCAAGGTCGGCCTGAACGTCCGCCTCGGACAGCAGCAGACCAGGCGGGCAACCGTCCACCACGCAACCGATAGCGGGTCCGTGACTTTCGCCGAAGGAGGTGACGCAGAACAGCCGACCCAGCGTGCTACCGGACATGGAACGAGCGACCCGAGATGGCGAGCTGCCGGGCATCGGCAGGAGCCGAAAAAGTCTATCACAGGGCTGCGCGATCGCCCCGTTCCGGGTCACTGCCTGGCGTACGTCCGTCCCGCTTCGCTCGAATGGGCGCTGCGGTAAACTAGCCGCATGCGCCAGTATCTGGATCTCATGCAACACATCCTGGATCATGGGGTCCGCAAGAGCGACCGCACCGGGACCGGAACGTTGAGCATCTTCGGACCCCAGCTGCGTTTCGATCTTGGGCTAGGCTTTCCACTCGTCACCACTAAGCGCGTCCACCTTAAGTCGATCATCCACGAGTTGCTGTGGTTCTTGCGGGGCGACACCAACGTCGCGTACCTCCGGGAGAACGGCGTCAGCATCTGGGACGAATGGGCGGACGCACGCGGCGACCTCGGCCCGGTCTACGGCTACCAGTGGCGTTCCTGGCCGGCGCCCGACGGCCGTCACATCGATCAAATCGCTCAGGTCCTGCAGGAGTTGCGGCGCAATCCCGACTCGCGCCGGCTACTGGTTTCGGCGTGGAACGTCGCGGACATCCCGAGAATGAAGCTAGCCCCCTGCCACGCGTTCTTTCAGTTCTACGTGGCCGGCGGCCGGCTCTCCTGCCAGCTCTACCAGCGCAGCGCCGATTTGTTTCTCGGCGTCCCGTTCAACATCGCCTCCTACGCCTTGCTTACGCTGATGGTGGCCCAGGTGTGCGCCCTGCAGCCGGGTGAGTTCGTGCACACCTTCGGCGACACGCACTTGTATCTCAACCATCTCGAGCAGGCGCGCGAGCAGGTCGAACGCGAGCCGAGGCGCCTGCCAATGATGCGGCTCAACCCGGAGGTGCGCGATCTGTTTGCCTTCCAGTACGCAGATTTCACGCTGGAGGGGTACGATCCGCATCCTGCGATCAAAGCTCCGGTAGCGGTCTAGGCAAGCTGTGACGAGCGAGGAGACAGGCCGAGCTGCGCGGCAGGGGCGCTTATCTCTGATCGTCGCGATGGCCCGTAACCGGGTGATCGGCCGCAACGGCAAGCTGCCATGGCACCTTTCCGCCGACCTCAAGCGCTTCAAAGCACTGACCATGGGCCACCACATCATCATGGGGCGCAACACTTGGGAATCGATTGGCCGCCCGCTGCCCGGACGCATCAGTGTGGTCGTAACGCGCAATCGTGACTATGTGGCGCCCGGAGCAACCGTGGTCGACTCGCTGGCCGCAGCGTTGCAGCTCGCGTCCATGGACTCGGAGTCATTCGTAATCGGTGGCGGGGAGTTGTATCGGGAAGCTCTGCCTCTGGCTGATCGGATTTACCTGACCGAGCTCCCAGCCGACTACCCCGGCGACGTGTTCTTTCCGCCGCTGTCGACGGAAGAATGGAGCTCGGGGCCGCGTGACCATCATGCCGCCGAGGGTGATCAACCGGCCTGGAGCTTCGTCATCTGCGAACGGCAGCGACGCGTTCGCTAGACCGTCCCCGCAATGAAAAGGGCGTGCCGACGGCACGCCCTTTAACTTCGGTTGCGCCGCGGCTAGCCGCCGACGAACCGCTCCTGCGGCAACGGAAACCCGTTGAAGTTGCTGGCGTAGGCGGTGGTGTACGCGCCTGCGTTTGGCACATACACGAAATCGTCGGCCTGTAGGTCTTCCGGCAGCAACTGATCGCGCATGATGACGTCCACCGAGTCGCACGTCGGCCCGGCCACCGTCCAGGGGATGGGCTTCCCGGTGCGATCCGTTACCACCTCGTACTGAAGACCTTCGGTGGTCTCGATGATGCCGCCGAACATCCCCGCGTCAAGATAGACCCAGCGCTTGCCGTTTCGCGTCGCGGTGCCGACCACTCGACACACGAACCAGCCGGCATCGGAAACCAGGAAGCGACCGGGCTCGGCCATCACCCGGATGCTTTCGGCCAGTCCGGCCAGCTCCCGGTTCACCACGTCCCCGATCGCCTCGATGGATGGGATCGGCTTGGTATGGCGCACCGGAAAACCTCCGCCGATGTTGAGCAGTCTCGGCTTTAGCCCTTTCAGCCGCATCTTGCGAAACATGCGCTTGGCGCTCTCGATGCCAACCCGCCAGTTTTCCGGGTTACGGCACTGCGAGCCTACGTGAAACGTCACACCCGCCAGGTCGGCCTTGAGATCCGCAGCAGCGGCGATGATCTCCTCCGCTTCCTTGGTCTGGACGCCGAACTTCCCGGACAGCGGCCAATCGCTGCCCGCGTTCGGGACATCGAGGCGCAGGTAGAGTTTGGCGTCCGGCTTGATCTCGACGATCTTGCGCAGCTCCTCGAGGCTGTCCAGCACGAACCACTCCACACCCTTGTGCGCAGCGTACCGAAGGTACTGGCGCGACTTCACCGGATTGCTGTAATAGATCTCGGTGGCCGGTACCCCAAGGCTGAGCAGCAGGTCGAGCTCGGCGATGGAAGCGATCTCGAAGTTCACGCCCTCTTCGATCAAGGTGCGCAGCACCGCCGGGTGCGGGTTGGCCTTCACCGCATAGTGCGGATGGACGCGTGGCATGGCTGCCTTGAAACGCCGGGCCTTGGTTCGGACGAGGTTGGGATCGACCAGGAGGAACGGTCTGTCGTAGCCGCTTTGTGCGGCCTGCCTGACCTGGTCGAAGTCGAGGCGTACCTCGGGGTGGGTGTCGAGCGGGAACTCGGGCTCGATCTTCTTGTATAGCGCGCTGCGCACAGACATGTATTTCTCCTGGGGACGCTAGGTGAGTGGAATGTGCAGGTTCTTCAGATCCACACAGGGAAAGTAGTTCCTCTTGCCTGTCATGATGACCTCCTGTTGGTCTCGATCGCGAAGCCGTTCGAATGTGAAAAAAACACTCGCGATTATAGGGCCACCATCCCGGGAATCAAGCGCTTTAGAGAGCAAATTTCGCGCCCCGCGGTTACAGCGGAAATGCGCGCCGAGCGCAAGGTGGCCTCGAGGGATCGGCGATGCCTCGCCGTGTGCGCAGAGCAACGCCCGCAGGGGGCTGATCGACTGGCGGGGCAGTGTGAAATACTGCGTATTGAGGTTGCTCGGTCGACGTACGTTAGACACCAGCCCCGTACAAGGCTCGCCTACCGACCGATCAGATCTTCGGGAGGGTGACGCCCGTCTGTCCCTGATACTTGCCGCCTCGGTCCTTGTACGACACCTCGCAGATGTCGTCGGAAGCGGCTTCCAGGAAAATCACCTGCGCCACGCCTTCGTTGGCGTAGATCTTGGCCGGCAGCGGGGTGGTGTTGGAGAACTCCAGCGTGACGAAACCCTCCCACTCGGGCTCCAGCGGGGTGACGTTCACGATGATCCCGCAGCGGGCGTAAGTAGACTTGCCCAGGCACAGCACCAGCACGTTCCGCGGGATGCGAAAGAACTCCACCGTGCGCGCAAGCGCAAAGGAGTTGGGCGGGATGATGCAGTGAGCGCCCTTGATGTCGACGAAGGACTTGGGATCGAAGTTCTTGGGATCGACGATGGTGCTGTTGATGTCCGTGAAGAGCTTGAATTCGTCGGAGCAGCGGATGTCGTACCCGTAGCTGGAAGTGCCGTAGGACACTACGCGCCGGCCGTCGACTTCCTTGACGTTGCCGGGCTCGAACGGCTCGATCATGCCGCGCTCCTGCGCCATACGGCGGATCCACCTGTCGGATTTGATGGTCATCGCCTCAGGTGTTCTTGATTACGATCTTGGGGAACGCCGTGCTGAAATCCTGCGCTTTCTCGGCGATCTTTACCGCCACCCGACGCGCGATCTCGCGGTAGGTCTGCGCGGCGCGCGAGCTGGGGTCAGCCGCGACGGTTGGCTTCCCGGAGTCGGCCTGCTCGCGAATGCGGATGTCCAGGGGCAGCGAGCCCAGCACGCGTCACGCCGTAGTCGTGCGCCATCTTCTGGCCGCCGCCTTCGCCGAAGATGTGCTCCTCGTGGCCGCAGTTGGCGCACACATGCGTGCTCATGTTCTCGACGATGCCGAGGATCGGCACGTTGACCTTCTCGAACATCTTGAGCCCCTTGCGGGCGTCGAGCAGCGCGATGTCCTGGGGCGTCGTAACGATCACCGCGCCGGTGACGGGCACCTTCTGGGCCAGCGTGAGCTGGATGTCGCCGGTGCCCGGCGGCATGTCCACGACCAGATAATCGAGATCCTTCCACTGTGTGTCGCGCAGCAGCTGCTCCAGCGCCTGGGTGACCATCGGTCCGCGCCAGACCATCGGTTGCTCCATGTCGATCAGAAATCCAATCGACATCGCGCGCACACCGTGGGCGACCATCGGATCCAGGGTCTTGCCGTCCGCCGAAGTCGGGCGCTGCCCCTGTAAACCCAGCATCGTGGGCTGCGAGGGCCCGTAGATGTCGGCGTCCAGGATCCCGACCGAAGCGCCTTCCGCGGCCAGCGCCAAAGCGAGGTTTACCGCTACCGTCGATTTGCCCACGCCGCCTTTGGCGGAGGCCACGGCAATGATGTTGCGCACGCCGGGCACCCGCGGTACGCCGCCCTGCACAGCATGCGAGACGATCTTGAAGCCGACCTCGACACCGACTTTGCCCACGCCCGGCAGACCGCCGAGCGCCTGTTCGATCTGCAGGCGGACGGCCTCGAGCTGGCTGTTGGCCGGGTAGCCGAGCACGACTTCCACGACAACGTCGTCGGCTCCGCTCACCTGGATCTTCTTGATCTCCTTACTCGACACATAGTCTTTGCCGGTCGTGGGATCGATGACCTGTTTGAGTCGGTCCTGGACCTGCGCTTCAGTGATAGCCACGGCTGAAACCTCTGGAGAAGGCGCGAATTCTAGCATTCGCGAGTTCCTGGCGACGCATGGCGTTTGCTAGACTCCCTGTTTTGTCGCGACTTCGAAATGCCCCGCAAGATCCTCGTCACCTCAGCGCTGCCTTACGCCAACGGCAGCATCCATCTCGGCCACCTGGTCGAGTACATTCAGACCGACATCTGGGTGCGCTTCCAGAAAATGCAACCTGATACGCAGGTCCATTATGTCTGCGCCGATGACACCCACGGCACCCCGGTCATGCTGCGCGCCGACCAGGAAGGTATCACGCCCGAGCAGCTGATCGCGCGCGTGTATGAGGAACACACGCGCGATTTCGCCGGCTTTCATATCGAGTTCGATAACTACTACACCACGAACTCGCCGGAGAACCAGGCCTTCTGCAACGACATCTACGCACGGCTCCAGACTAGCGACCTCATTGCGCGGCGCCCGGTCGAGCAGTTCTACGATCCGGTCAAGCAGATGTTCCTGCCCGACCGCTTTATCCGGGGCGAATGCCCCAACTGCCACTCCAAGGACCAGTACGGAGACGCCTGCGAGGTGTGTGGCACGACTTACAGCCCGACCGATCTGATCAACCCTTACTCGGTGGTGTCGGGGGCCGCGCCGGTGCGGCGGGCTTCGGAGCACTATTTCTTCAAGCTGAGCGATCCGCGCTGCCGCAGCTTCCTCGAGCAGTGGACGCAGGGCAAGCTCAGCGACACACCTCCGCTCCAGCCCGAAGCCGCGAACAAGATGCAGGAATGGTTCGCAGCCGGGCTGCAGGACTGGGACATCTCCCGCGATCCGCCCTACTTCGGCTTCCCGATCCCCGGCACCGACGGAGCCAAGTTCTTCTACGTCTGGCTGGACGCGCCGGTCGGCTATTTCGGCAGCTTCAAGAACTACGCGACCCGGCTGAAAGCCCAGGGGGTTACCGTGGACGTCGACGCCTTCCTGCGCCCTGGCCATGCCACCGAGATGGTCCACTTCATCGGCAAAGACATCCTCTATTTCCATGCCCTGTTTTGGCCGGCAATGCTGCAGTTCGCCGGCTATCGCACGCCGACCAAGGTTTTCGCCCACGGCTTTCTGACCGTGGACGGCCAGAAGATGTCCAAGTCGCGCGGGACTTTCATCACCGCGGGAAGCTATTTGAAGCTGGGCCTCAACCCCGAGTGGCTTCGCTACTACTATGCCGCGAAGCTCGGCCCAACCATGGAGGACGTGGACCTCAGCCTCGAAGACTTCGTGGCGCGCGTGAACAGCGATCTGGTCGGCAAGTACGTGAACATCGCGAGCCGCACCGCCGCCTTCATTCACAAGCATTTCGGGGGCTCGCTCAGCGTTTCCCTGGAAGACCCTGCCTCGGGTGCCGCCCTCGACGATATCGCTCAGCACGCACTGGACAGCGCGCGCGACGAGGAGCTGGAGGAACTCGCCCTCAGTGTGTCGAACGGACTGGAGCGGCCTCAGCTCCTGGCTGTCATCTCGAGCGGCGCTGGCGCGATCGGGGCTCTGTATGAGGCGCGCGAATACGGCAAAGCCCTGCGCCAGATCATGGCGCTGGCCGACCTGTGCAATCGCTACGTCGATCGCCTCGCGCCCTGGGACCTGGCCAAGGATTTTGGACGCAACGCCGCCCAGATCCACGTCGGCTGCTCCATCGCGCTCAACGCATTCCGCCTGCTCACGCTCTACCTTAAACCGGTTCTTCCCCACGTCGCGCGCGACGTCGAGCAGTTCCTGAACATCGCGCCGCTGACCTGGGCCGATGCATCGACGCTGCTGCCCTCCGAGCACCGGATCAACGCCTATAAGCACCTGATCACGCGAGTCGACGCAAAACAGACCAGCGCGCTGGTGCAAGCCAACCAGGAAAGCCTGCAAGCGACCCCGCAGCCGCGCTCACCGCAGCGGCATGCGCAACACCAGGAGAATGTCGTGGCCGAACAAGCTATCCCCTCACCCCACCCTCACCCTACCCTCTCCCAAGATGGGAGAGGGACCTCTTCGTCCACTGCCTCTCCCGCAAGGGGAGAGGGAGTAACTGCGCCTACGGCGCCCTCGCCGATTACCATCGACGATTTCAACCGCGTCGAGCTGCGTGTTGCCCGCATCGTGAGTGCCGAGCACGTGGAAGGCGCGGACAAATTGCTCAAGCTCCAGCTGGACTTGGGCGGCGGCCAGACGCGCCAGGTATTCGCCGGCATCAAGTCGGCCTACGCGCCGGACCAGCTCAACGGCCGGCTGACCGTGGTAGTAGCGAACCTGCAGCCGCGCAAGATGCGCTTCGGCGAATCCCAGGGCATGGTGCTCGCCGCGAGCGGCGAAGGTCCCGGCATCTTTCTGCTCAGCCCCGATAGCGGCGCTCAGCCGGGTATGCGCGTGAAATAGATCAGAGCTTCCCTAAGGCTGCCATGAAGGTGACCAAACACCTGATCGTCCGCGGCCGCGTGCAGGGCGTGGGCTTTCGCGAGTACCTGCGCCGGGAGGCGGAACGCCTGAACGTAAATGGCTGGGTGCGCAATCGGGAAGACGGCACCGTCGAGGCCATGCTGCACGGCTGGCCGGAGGACGTCGCTAGGATCCTCAAGTGGGCGCAGCGCGGCCCGCCGGCTGCTCACGTCACGGCCCTGGACGTGAACGAGGCAGCGGGGGAGTTCGAGACCTTCGAGCACCGCCCATCTGAATGACTGTGCGCAGACAGACCGGCAAGCCTGTCTCGGTCGCGCGCGTCGCACAATGCGAGATCCCCGCGTGGATTGAGCGTCAGATCCTTCTGATGCTCCAATCCGCGCAGCTATGACCCACGCCTTCCTGGGGTCATAACACCTAATAGAGGATTTGGACGTTCTCCGGCTTCAGCCAAGCCGCGAGCGACTGGATCAAATCGTCATCCAGCTTGACCCGCCACTGGTCGCCGAGGTCAATGCGACACTGCGCACCGTCGTTGCGGTAGACGATTGAAACCGGACAGCTTCCCTGCTTATACGGAGACAGCAGCTCGCGCAGGCGGCTGCCGCTCGATTCTCCATTGCAGACCAGACGCACCCCTCGGGCGAAGCGGGCGCGCGCGGAAGGCAGGTCATAGAGCTTCTCGGCCGCCATGCGGATGCCGCCGGTGAACTCGTCGTTCTGCGGTCGGCCTTCGACCACCAGCAGCTGGTCTTCTTTGAGGAGGCTGCGGCTGGCCTCGAACAGCTCGCCATAGACGGTCACATCGACCCGGGCAGTGCCGTCGTCCAACTGCACGATCGCCATGCGCCCGCGCCGGCTCTGTTGCATCCGCAGGGCGTTGACCACGCCGGCCACGGTGACGCTTTGGTTCTGTGGTGTAAGGCTTCCCAGCCGGGTACGGGCGAGCGGCGCGACTTCCTGCACGTAACTGGAGAACGGGTGCCCGCTGAGATAGAAGCCGAGCGCCTGCTTCTCCTCGAGCAAGCGCTCCTTCTCCGTCCAGCGCGGTCTTGCCACCAGCTCGAGACCGGCCTCCGCGAGCCCCGACTCGCCACCGAACAGGCTGGTCTGCGCGCCGGCGCGGCTGACCTGTTCCGCACCCTCCATCGCGACGCCGGCAGAAGCGAGCAGGCTGTGACGATGATCGTCGATGCCATCGAAGGCGCCGGCGCGGATGAGCGACTCCAAGACGCGGCGGTTGACAATGCGCTTGTCCACCCGCCGGCAGAACTCGAATAGATCGCGAAATGGTCCGCCTGAGGCGCGCGCCGCCAGGATCGCAGCGATCGCCGATTCACCGGTGCCCTTGATCGCGCCCAACCCGTAGCGGATCTGCTTGTCGCTGACCGGAACGAAGCGGTAATCGGAACTGTTCACGTCGGGCGGCAAGATCTCAAGACCGTTCGCCACGGCGTCCTCGTACAGCTGGTGCACCTTGTCGGTGTCGTCCATCAACGCCGACAAGTTGGCTGCCATGAAGGCCGCGGCGTGATGCGCTTTCATATATGCCGTCTGGTACGCGACCAGCGCGTAGGCCGCGGCGTGCGATTTGTTGAAACCGTAGCCGGCGAACTTTTCCATCAGGTCGAAGAGTTGCGTCGCCTTGTCGCGCGCCAGCCCGTTGCGCTGCGCTCCAGCGACGAAGATGTCGCGCTGCAGAGCCATCTCCTCCGGCTTCTTCTTGCCCATCGCTCGCCGCAGCAGGTCGGCGGCGCCCAGCGTATATCCGCCGATCACCTGAGCGATCTGCATCACCTGCTCCTGATACACCATGATCCCGTAGGTGGGGCTCAGAATCGGCTCCAGCCGCGGGTCGAGGAAAAGCACGCGCTTGCCGTGCTTGCGCTCGATGAACTCCGGTATCAGCTCCATCGGTCCCGGGCGATACAGCGCGACCAGCGCAATGATGTCCTCGAAGCGATCGGGCCGGGCTTTTTTCACCAGATCGCGCATCCCGCGCGATTCAAACTGGAACACCGCAGTCGTGTTCGCCTGGGAGAAGATCCCGTAGGCGTCTGCGTCATCGAGCGGGATAGTCTCTAAGGAAAAAGAAGTTTCGCTTCCTTCCTGATCCCTGACTCCTGACCCCTGACTCCTGATGAACCGTACCGTCCAGTCGAGAATGGTGAGTGTGGTCAGGCCCAGGAAGTCGAACTTGACCAGGCCGACCGCCTCCACGTCGTCCTTGTCAAACTGGCTCACCACGTTGTCGGCGCCTTCTGCGCTGTACAGAGGGCAGAAATCGGTGAGCTCGCCCGGCGCGATCAGGACACCGCCGGCATGCATACCCACGTTGCGCGTCAGCCCCTCGAGCCGCTCTGCCAGCTCCAGCAGCTCGCGCACTTCCTCTTCCTTCTGCTCGCGCTCGGCCAACAGCGGCTCCATCTCCCGCGCCATTTTCAGCGTGATGAGCTTGCCGGGCTGGAACGGAATTAGTTTTGCCAGCTGGTCGCAGAAGGTATACGGCATGTCCAGCACTCGCCCGACGTCGCGCACCACCGCCTTGGCCGCCATGGTGCCGAAAGTGACGATCTGCGAAACGCTTTGCTCGCCGTACTTCTGGCGCACGTACTCGATCACGCGGTCGCGTCCATCCTGGCAGAAGTCCACGTCGAAGTCGGGCATCGAGACGCGCTCGGGGTTAAGGAAGCGCTCGAACAGCAGGTCGTAGCGCAGCGGATCGAGGTCGGTGATGCCCAAGCTGTAAGCCACCAGGGAGCCGGCGCCCGAGCCGCGCCCCGGGCCGACCGGCACACCATTGCGCTTCGCCCAGTTGATGAAGTCGGCCACGATGAGGAAGTAGCCGGAGAACCCCATCTCGATGATGGTCGCGATCTCGAGCTCGAGCCTCTGGCGGTAGCGCGGCACCTGCAGCTCTCGCTGCGCTGGTTCCGGGTACAGCGCAATCAGCCGATTTTCCAGCCCAGCCGTTGCTTCGCTGCGCAGATAGTCGTCGAGCCCGCTGGTGCCGGGAGTCGGAAACAGCGGCAGCTTGCTCTTGCCCAACTCCAGTTCGAAGCTGCAGCGCCGGGCGATCTCCACGCTATTGGTCAGTGCCGCAGGTATGTCGGCGAACAACCGGGCCATTTCCTCCTGCGTCTTGAAGTACTGTTCCGGTGTGAAAGCGCGCGGCCTGCGCTGGTCCGCCAACATGTGGCCCTGGCTGATGCACACGCGTGCCTCGTGCGCCCTGAACTCTTCGCGCGCCAGGAACTGCACCGGATGGGTGGCCACCACCGGCAAGCGCAGGCTCCCCGCGAGGCGCACCGCACGCTGCACGTAAGCGTCGTCCTCGGCATGGCCGGCGCGATGGAGCTCGAGGTAGTAGCGCCCTGGGAACAGCGCGGCCCAGCTCTGAGCCAACTGCTTGGCGTGCGGCGCGTTGTCGCTCAGCAAGGCGTGACCGACATCGCCCATGCAGCCGGCGGACAGAGCGATCAAGCCTTCGGTTCCCAGCTCGCGGAACCAGCTCTTGGCGACCTCGGCACGACCCCTGTACTGATTGTCCCGATACGCGCGAGTCAGCAGCTTGCACAGGCGCAGGTATCCAGCTCGGTTCTGGCACAAGAGCAGCAGCCGGTACGGCTTCCCTCGGTCCTGTTCGTTGGCGATCCACAGGTCGCAGCCCACGATAGGCTTGAGGCCCTTGCCGCGGGCGGCCTGGTAGAACTTGACCAACCCGAATACGTTGGCAAGATCGGTGAGCGCCAGTGCCGGCATGCCGTCCGCGCTAGCACGCTCGACCACATCGTCCAGGCGGACGATGCCGTCGGAGATGGAATACTCGCTGTGCAACCGGAGATGGATGAATTGCAGTGTCACGCCCGAATTCTACGACGCTCGCGCTTGCCGCGTACCCCCGCGCGCAATGCGCCGTCCCACCGGGCTGCGCGGGCGCTCATGCCGGAGATGGCCATGGGACGCGGCTTTCCAGGATGGCACTGGACCAGGGTTATAATGCGGCGCCCATGGACGAAACCCTCTCTGGCCGCGCGAGCCCGTTGCGCAACGGCCACCAGGCGGCTCGCCGCTCATGAGCGATGTCCGTCAAATCCGCGCGGCTGCCATCGTCATGGTCGCGCTGGTCGCCATTTGGGGCTACGCCTGGGTGCTGTCCAAATTGGCGTTGCAGTACTGCGGCCCCTTCGAGTTCGCCACTTTGCGTACCGCAGTCGGCGCCGCCTTCTTGTTCCCCGCGCTGTTGTGGCAGCGCAAGCCGCTCTGGCCGGATCATCCCGAGGAGGCGCTCTTCGTCGGCGTGGTCCAGACCGGCCTGTTTCTCCTGCTCAACAGCTGGGCCCTGTCGCTGGGGGAACCGGGCAAGACCTCAGTGCTGGTATTCACGATGCCGTTCTGGGTGCTGGTCTTGGCCTGGCCCATCCTCGGCGAGCGCATCGAGGGTTGGGGCTGGATGGCAGTGATGCTGGCTGCGCTCGGACTGGTGCTGATCCTGGAGCCCTGGGATCTGCGCGCCACAGTGCTGGCCAAAGTGCTCGCCGTGCTGGCCGGCGTCTGTTGGGCGCTCGGTGTCGTCATCTTCAAGCGTCTGCATAACCGCCACCCGGTGGAAGCGTTCAACTTCACCTTCTGGCAGATGGCGCTCGGGCTCGTCCCGATGGCGATCGTCGCAACCGCCGCACACACACGGCCGATCGAATGGACGCGCGAATTCGTCGTACTCACACTGCTGCTCGGAATCGTGGGCAGCGCTGTGGGGTGGTTAGCCTGGTTCTACGTGCTGCGCCGCCTGCCGGCCGGCACCACGAGCATGAGCTCGCTGGGTGTACCGCTCGTAGCGCTGGCGAGTTCAACGATCCAGTTGGGCGAGCGTCCTAGCGCGACGGAACTGGCTGGAATGCTCTTGATTGGTGCGGCGCTCGCAATCGTATCCTGGGACACCATCCGCAAGCATCGCGAGGTCGAGGCCCTCATGGGGCAAGAGTGACGTGAAGCCGAGTCAGTCGCACATCCTGCAGGTCCGGGGGCTGCGCTATCACGTGCGCACCTGGGGCGACGAGCGCAATGCGAAGCTCGTCTTGCTGCACGGCTGGATGGATGTTTCAGCGTCGTTCCAGTTCCTGGTCGATGCCCTGCAAAAGGATTGGTACGTCGTGGCTCCGGACTGGCGTGGATTCGGGCTGTCGGAGTGGGCCAGCGGCGGCTATTGGTTCCCCGACTATGTTGCCGACCTCGAAGTGCTGTTGCGCCAAGTATCGCCCGACGCGCCGGCGAACCTGGTGGGCCACAGCATGGGCGGCAACGTCGCCGGGTTGTACGCCGGCATCCGACCGAGCCGTGTCGCCAAGCTGGTACTGCTCGAAGGATTCGGGCTGCCGCGCACCATTTCCAGCACCGCTCCTCGCCGTTACGCCAAGTGGCTGGAGGAGATAGCGCAGCCGCCGGCCTTCAAGCCTTATGCTTCGTTCGAAGCGGTGGAGGAGCGGCTGATGCAGAACAACCGCAGGCTATCGCGCGAGAGGGCGCGCTTCCTCGCTCCGCATTGGGCCAAGCGGGTGGAGTCCGGCGAAGTGGTGCTGAACAGCGACCCTGCTCACAAGATGGTCAACCCGGTTCTGTATCGACTTGAGGAAGCGCTGGCGTGCTGGAAACAGATCGCCGCGCCCGTGCTCTGGGTGTGGGGTGACGGCCACTGGCTGCGCCAGTGGCTGAAGGACAACGAGGCGGATCTGCAGGAGCGGCGCGCGGCCTTCAGGAACCTCACCGAGCACACGCTTCCCGATGCCGGCCACATGATGCACCACGACCAACCCGAGGCGCTGGCCGCGGTTCTGGAGCAGTTCCTGGCAGCCGAGAGCAGGCCCGCTGACTAGCGCTGCGTTGTCAGCGCGGTGCAAAGCCCTCGAGCACATCGCCCACCAGCTGCTTCGCGAAACGCGAATCCAGCTTCGCGTGTTGCACCAGCAGCCGATACCAGAGCGCGCCGAACAACAGGTCGATCATGACATCCAGGTCGGCGTCGGGTTTCAGCTCACCGCGCACCCTGCCCCGCTCGACCACTTGAAGGAGAACGGCCCGGCGCTTGGCGATGAGCACTTCGCGCAAGATCTCGAGAAACTCCGGGTCGTAGACCGCGTCAGCCATCAATCCCCGCATGGTCGGCCCCGAGATGTAGGTCAACCGCTTGAACGCGGCGCAGAAGAACCACTCGAGGTCGGCGCGCAGGCTGCCCTTGTCGGGCATGGGGAGCTTGCTCGCTGCGTGGTTGGCGTACGCTTCGAGCACCAGCTCGGCCTTGGACTTCCACCAGCGGTAGATGGTCTGCTTGCCGACGCCGGCCTGGCGCGCGACACTCTCGATGGTCAGTGCGCCGTAGCCCTCCTGTTCGAGCAGGGCCACAACGGCGTCGAGGATAGCTTCGTGGGAGTCTTCGCTGCGCGGGCGCCCGCGCAGCGGCCGCACGCTTCCTTCTACCGACGCGCTGGGATCTGATTTGGCCATGTCCTGGGGTCGACCGTCTTCGCGGTCAGGGGTTTTGGTTGTTGCCCGACGCAGTTCCCACGTGGGACCAGCGTCGCGCGGCGTCTCGTATGGTAGCGCCTAGGGCCTGCCAGCTCAACGCGCCGCGGGGATATGCCTTGGGCCCAGCCCGAACCGATGCCACCGGAACCGCGTCGCCTCGTCGATTCCGATATGCTGAGGAGCAGGTTCCACCGCCTCAGGTCCGCAGCAGTAAACACCCGCGCCAGAGAGTCAAGAGGCCGGTGGCGATGAAGGCGGCGGCGTAGCTGCCGCTCATCGCAACGATGGCCCAGAACATCGACGGCAGCACCATTACACCCGAGTAAGTCAGCGCAAGCGAAGCTCCGGTGGCCGCGGCGGCGCGTCCCGGCGGCGCGATGTGCGCGACCTCGGACAGGTAGACGCCGTTCCAACCCACCGCAGTCGCGCCATAGAGGGCGCTGAGCAGAAACACCAGCGCGGCTGCCCAGGCCGCCGTCACAAGCGCCATCGCGAAAGCGGCGAGCGCCATGCCGACGCCCAGCAGGCCGAGCACCAGCCGCGGCTTGACCCAGTTGTCGGCGACTACGCCCCAGAGCAACCGCCCGCCAATGCCTGCGACCATGGCCGTGGAGAGCGCGGCACCCGCCAAGCTCAGCCCGAAGCGCGCGTGATCGTGCAGGAACACCACCAGAAACGAGCCCAGGCACATCTGCATGCCCGAGTAGGTGAACGAGGCCAACCCCATTTCCCGTAGTCTCGGGTGCGATAACACCAGTCGCAGCGGCTCGAACAGCCCGGCACCCGGGGGCTCGGCTGCCGTGCGACTGCCCGGGTCGACACGGGCACGCATCGGTTGCAAAGCCAGAGCCAATGCAACGCACATGGCCGCGCACAGCCAGTGCCGCCACCTGCCATCCCATGCTGTAGATCAGCGCTGGAAGCAGAGCGCCGGCAACCGCGCCGCCGATGGGCACACCGGTTTGCTTCAGCGAGAAGATGAACGCGCGCAGATTGGGCGGCGTGCGCTCGACCAGTATGGCGGAGCTGGACGGCGTGACCTGCCCGTAGCCGAGTCCGATCACCAGCGCTCCGACCACTACTAGGAACGCATTCGCGGTAGCCATGAGCCCCAACCCGGCGGCAGACAAAGCCAGGCTAGCCTGGCTCATGCGCATCGGGCCATGGCGGCCGATTGCCCGGCCGGACAGCAGCGCGCTGATCGTCGCACTCAGGTAGATCAGCGCCGTAGCGATCCCGACCGCGCTCGCATGCACGCCAACTTCGCCTTGCGCGGCGGGCGCCAGAACGGGAGGGGTGAAAACGACCAGCGACGCCAGCGTCTGGATCCCCAGCGTGATCCAGACCGACGCCCACACGCCGGTCATCGGAGCAGCCGGTGAGAGCTACTCCTCACTTCGCCTTGGCCAGCGCCTGGTCGATGTCCCAGAGGATGTCGTCGAGGTCCTCGATGCCGATCGACAGACGGATCATATCGGGCGTGACACCGGCCTTGACCTGCTCCTCTTCGGAAAGCTGGCGGTGCGTTGTCGACGCGGGATGTATCACCAGCGTCTTCGCGTCACCGACGTTGGCCAGATGGCTCAGGAACTCCACGCCCTCGATGAATTTCACACCCGCTTCCTGACCGCCTTTGATACCGAAGGTCATGATCGCGCCCGCACCCTTGGGCATGTACTTCTTGGCCAGGTCGTAGTATTTGCTGGAGGGCAGGCTCGGATAGTTGACCCACGCCACCTGCGGGTGCTGTTCGAGGAATGTCGCCACCGCCAGAGCATTGGCGACGTGGCGGTCCATGCGCACATGCAGCGTCTCCAGCCCTTGCAGCAGCAGCCAGGCGCTCATTGGCGACAGCGCAGGCCCGAGCGTACGCATGGTCTCCATGCGCGCCTTCATCGTGTAGCCGAAATCTCCAAAGGTCTCGTGGAAGATCACGCCGTGATAGCCGCGCGACGGCGTCGTCATGCCCGGAAACTTGCCGTTTCCCCAGGGAAACTTTACCCGACTCGACCACCACGCCGCCCATCGTGGTCCCGTGGCCCCCGATGTACTTCGTGGCCGAGTGGACAACGATGTCGGCTCCATACTCGATCGGACGGCACAGATACGGAGTCGCGAAGGTGTTGTCGATCACCAGAGGTATTCCCGCGTCCTTGGCGATGGCAGCCACGGCTTCGATGTCGAGCACGTTGATGCGTGGGTTGCCCGCGGTCTCCGCATACAACAGCTTGGTCTTGGGCGTGATCGCACGTTTGAAGTTCTGCGGATCGTCCGGATCGACGAACGTCGTGTCGATGCCGAACTGACGGAACATGACGTCGAACTGCGAATAGGTTCCGCCGTACAGCGTGCTGGCCGACACGATCTGGTCGCCGTTTTGCGACCAGGGTGAGCAACGCGCACATCTGCGCCGCCTGTCCCGACGCTGCCGCCAAGGCGGCGCGGCCGCCTTCCAGCGCTGCCATGCGCTCTTCGAACACCGACACAGTCGGATTCGAAATACGCGAGTAGACGTTTCCGAAAGTCTGCAGGTTGAACAAGCTGGCCGCGTGATCGGCCGAGTCGAACACGTAGGAGGTGGTCTGGTAGATCGGCACCGCGCGCGCACCGGTGGCCGCGTCCGGTATGGCGCCGGCATGTAGACACAGGGTACCGAATCGGAATTGGCGATCAGCCATTGAGATCGTGACTCGTGATTCGTGACTCGTGGTTCGTAGGCCGGCACGTGCGGACGGGCTCCACCCTCGTCGCCGCCGATCGCGTCAGTATGGAAGGTAGTTGGGGCGTTTGGCGGAGATCACCCGCGTGTTGACGCCGCACCAGTTGAGGCCGCCGAACAGGCGGCCGTGCTCGATCTTCATGCAGCGGTCCATCACCACCTCGAGCCCCGCCGCCGCTGCCTTGCGCGCTGCTTCATGATGGATCACTCCGAGCTGCAGCCACAGCACTTTGGCGCCGATGGCGATAGCATCGTCCGCGAGGGCGGGGATCTCCTCGCTCTTGCGAAAGCAGTCCACCACGTCCACCTTGAACGGAATGTCGCGCAGCCTCGGGTAGCATTTTTCGTTCAGGACCTCCTGGTATTGGGGGTTCACGGGAACGATGCGATAGCCGTGCTCCTGCAGGTACTTGGCAGCGAAATAGCTGGGCCGCCACCAGTTGGCCGACAACCCCACCACAGCGATGGTCTTGGTCTGTTTGAGGATGCGCCGCAGCGTGTTGATGTCTTCGTTCATTGAGCCCGCTCAAAGTCCCGCTAAAGGCGGAGAAGTTTAGCATCAAACCCTGCCGGTACCCTCGCGTCGCGCCGCGGACTCGTTCCGGCAAATCCGGCCCGCCGAGCGGGTCATATCGAGCCTCCCTGAGCCGAAGTCATATGCCTAATGGGCAATGCCCACGGCTGACCGCAGGCGCTACTCTGGCCGTCCGGCGCTGAGCTGTTGCGCGTTGAAGGAGCAAAGATGGGGAGTATGCAAATCATCAGGACTATCGGGGCGATCTTGAGCATCGCTGCGGTACTGGGCTGTCTTTCGCTGGCGCAGCCCGCAGCTGCGAGAGCGATCCCAGGTCGCCGGCCTGCGCGAGTCCGTCGTACCGATCGTGGTGATCGACGCGCCGTCGCAGGAGGCCGCTGGCCGTGCGGAGCGAGCCGACGGCCGTCGTGGGAGCAAACGACACACGCCTGGTTTCGATATCGCGGTCGACAATCCGGCCGACCTCTTGACGCCGCTTGCCGACGTGCCGTGGGCGGCTTGGCTCTTGCTCGGGACGTGTGTCCTGTGCGCGCGCTTCGGGCCTCGCGCCCTGCGGAGGTTCGAAGACGACAGTGGCAAGAGCCGACGCCCACCGGACCCGATCAAACGCGTGGGCTTCGACAAGACCAGTCTGACTCGACCGCGTCGGTCTACAGGGTGATGCCAGTGGCCCGGCATGCGCCAGCGCGAGCATTTAAGTCTGGACCGCGGCTTTCGCCGGGGTGACGCCAGCGGCCGGCATGTGCCGGCCTCCTGGCGTCAATTTTTCAGGAGGGGATCGATGACTTCCTGGAGTTGGGCGTACGTCACGCGGCCACGTTTCATCCACGCCACTTTCCCGCTCTTGTCGACCACATAAAGGGTCGGCGTCCCGATGATGTCGCCAAAATTGTCGTCGGTCTTGTCGTCCCAGCGCCAGGCGATTGGGAAGCTGAAGCCGCGCTCCTTGGAGACCTGCCTCAGCAGTTTCTCGTCGTCGTCTATGCTGAGCGCAATCAGCTCGAAGCCCTTGCCCTTGTAGGCATCGTAGAGCTTCTGCCATTGCGGCATCTCGACGCGGCAGGTCGGGCACCAGGTGGCCCAGAAGTTCACCATCACCACCTTGCCCTTGAGCTGGTCGAGCGAGACCGGTTTGCCGTCCAGCAGCACCGTCTTGAGCTTGGCCGCATCGCCCACGTCGGCGCGCGCCGGAAACATGAGACTCGCCGCCGCCAGCACGGCGAGGAAGATCATCCGCGCTCGTGTAGCGCAGGGTTGCATGGCTGTTCACGCTCGCCTCATGAGAGATTGCAGATCGGATAGTGTACTCGCAAGCTGGTATGGACGGCGCGCGAGACGCGTGCGCAGCGCTCGGCAGGAGCTTGCGCGCCAGCATGAGGAACTCCCGGCGACGCCGGGCCATCACAGGGAAGACGCAAATCGACAGGAGTCGATCGATGGCGCAGCAAACCGGCAGTTCGCGCAGCTGGCACCGACTGATACCGGCGCTGGCTGCTCGCTGCGCTTCCAGCATGGGCAGCGGAGCCACAGCCAGGTCCGCTGCCAAATCCGATTTCGGCTCCCGGAGCACCGTGGGCTTTCGATGGATTTGTGGTGAACACCCCGGCCGACGACGGGTGGTACTCGCTCGCCAAGGACACTCACTACGCCGAGCTCACAAAGGAGTACTCCGCTGGCTTGCAGGCCTCGGCGATCGTCGACGCGCGCCGAGTGGACGAAGACGTGACCGGTGATGCGGAGCTGCTGGCGCTGCTACGCAAGACCCAGACGGCGGCTCCGGATACGGCGACGATGAAATTGGCGGCGCTATTCGGCCGAGCCGTTCGCTGTTGCCGGCGCGTCGTGTGCCCGGTTCTCAGCCAAGTTCGACGACCGGCGCGCGAGCTACCCTGCACCTGGAATGCTGATCGTACGCGGAGTGAGTTGCGTACGACCGAACACGCCGGATTGGGTCATCACGCTGAAGTACACTCAACGCAGCGCTGCCGCCGATCTCCTCCCTGAGCTGAGCAAGGTCGGCGAACCGTTTCCTCGCCAGCCTGCGGCTGTCGACTTGGGACCCGTCGGTGCTGCGCAAGGCGCGCGTGGCGGTCGGTCAGACGCCGGAGGAATCGATCCAACTGCTTGACACCTCAAGCCGAGCGCGGAGATGGCGAGGCTGCGCTGCTGCTGGGCAATATGTATCTATACGGCCGCGGCGTCGCCCGCGACTACCCGCCCGCCACGCAAGTGGCTCGACATCGCCGCCAAGGACGGCCACTCCGACGCCCTGTTCAACCTCGGCGCCATCTATGACAAGGCGCTTGGCGTCGACCGCGATGCGCCGCAAGCAGTCAAGTGGTTCACGCTCGCCGCGGACCAACGCGACCCCGAAGCCCAGCTCAACCTCGCGCTGTTCTACATCAAAGGCGATGGCGTTGCCAAGGATATCGCCGACGGCAGAGCAGTGGTTGCATCGGTCCGCGAACAACGGCAACAGCCGCGCCCGGCGCATCCTCACCGAGGGCAAGTACAAGCAACAGTGACCGCGGAGGCCTAACCTCGCGCGGGGCATTGAGAATTAGCGAGCTTCCCTAGCTCCGCATCGCGTTGCGCCTTGGGCAGAGCGGCCACGCGCTTCACCTCAGAGTAGAAACGCTGGAGGTCCCCGCCGTTGTCTTGCAGGATCCGTTCGAACGCGGGCACGAGCTGCGTGTAGATGGCGACGGACGCGAGCTGCGCGTTGTTCAACGGCTGCTCGAACCACCAGTCGTAGCCGGTAAATCCATCCCAGCTCTGTTTCATGCGCCCATACTCGGCGCGCATCTGCGCCAGCATTTCCTGCTTTGCGGCTGCGCATTGTCGCGGGATCGAGCGGCTCCGCGTACAGCTCAGCGAGGCGGGATCGATACTTCGCCACCAGCTCAGCCGAAAGCCTGGCCGCGCGCCCGCTGCTGGTCGAAAGCGCGCCGCTGCGCCTCGGTCCCATGCGCCGCGAGCCAACGGTCGACACCTTCGCGTTCGACGGTAACGGCGAAAGACTCGTTGAACGTGCTGTCGCCCTTGACATAGACCGTCTGGTGCGCGAGCTCGTGGAACATCAGACGGGCAATCTCCGCGTTGGGATAGCCGACGAAGGTATTCAAGACCGGATCGTCGAGCCAGCCCAGCGTCGAGTAGGCAGGGACTCCGCCTACGAACACATCGTAGTGCTGCGCGCGCAGCTCGGCGGCCAGCTGCTCGGCCCCGGCTTTGCTGAAGTAGCCCTTGTAGCCCACGCATCCGGCAAACGGAAAGCACCATTCCTTGGGCTCCACCGAGAACTCGGGCGCGGCGAATACGTTCCACACCACGTACGGCCGCCCGATATCCGCGTAACGGCGGTAGCTCCCATTGTTCGGAAGATAGCAGCGCCTGGCTGGCGAAGTCGCGCATCTGAACCACCTCGCCGAGCTTGGCCTTCAGCTCGGGCGTGGTGGCGGGATCGGCGATCACCTCGGGAATCGGGCGGGCTTTGCGCGACAGCTCCATCTGCCCGTTCAGCGCCTGAAAATAGTAGTCGACGCTCGAGCAGCCGGCGGCCGACGCGATGGTCAGCGCGAGTGCAGCCACCGCCTTCCACCTTGCAGGATGTTGAAGCAGGGCGGCGGCCGGCGTCGCGGCTGTGATCGGTTCACGGCTTCTCGCTCGAGCAGACGCCTGCGCGCGCAAGTGTCCCGTGCATGCGACGCGCAGGCGCTAGCGAAGCACGCCAGTAGCCGCCTAACGAGCAAAGTGGCCCAGCTCCAGAAAGTTGCAGATCTGACGCGTCACGCGCGAAGATACGATCATGCCCGAATGGCTCACCGGCATCGTCAGGTGGTCTCGCAGTCCCGGCATGCGGGTCTCGTCAAGACAGACCACGCCGTCGTTCGGCAGCGGCAGCTTGGCGAGAAACCGGCCCACCCGAGCCGCACGGTCCCCGCGATCATGCCGACCTCGAAGCGCGCCGCGACGGCCGCGCCGCGCTCGGCGCGCCAATCCAAGAGCGCGCGTCCGACCAGCACCCGGCCGGCGCCGGACTGCGCGATCTGCTCGGCAGCGCGCGAGCCGGCGACCGGGCTGCCCAACAGCACGATCCGGCCGGCAGGCGCCTGCGCATCCAACGCCAGCATGTTGAGCACCACCAGGCCGCCGAGGCTATGGCCCACGAAATGGGCGCGCGGTACGTTGAGCTTCGCGACAAATCGCGCCAGCCGTGACGCGATCTCATCCAGCCCCAGCCGGATCGAGGGATACGAAAACGTCGCGACGCGATAGCCGTGCCGCGCGAGCCACACCCGCTGCAACGTGAAGACCGCGCCGGTCATCCACAGCCCATGCACGACGACCACGGTTGCGTGGTCCGATTCGCCGCTCGCCCTGCACACCTAGCATCTTTGCCTCAATCGCGATCGATTATAGGGCCAATGCCCAGCCTAAAAAGCGAGCACCTTCGCCGACCATGCCTTTCGAAAAGCGCAACCGGGAGGGCGGAGAACGCGTTTGCCGTTGTAGACTCACTCATGGTCTTCGGTTGGGCCGAGGTCGCACTTGCCCCTCTCGTCATCGTCGTCGCCTACATCGCCCTGGCTGTCGGCGGCTTCGGGTCAGCGCTCATTTCGATCCCGCTGCTCGCGCTTCTGCTCCCGGTAAAACTGGTGGTTCCGGTGGTGCTGCTCGTGGACTTCACCGCCACGCTGGCAACCGGGATGCGATTTCGCCGCGATGTCGCCTGGGCCGAAATCAAACCGATCATTCCAACCATGCTGATTGGGCTGATTGCGGGTGTGACCTTGCTGATCAAGCTTCCGGCGCGCTGGGTGCTGACGTCATTGGGCCTGTTCATCCTGGGCTACGGCCTCTATAGCCTGGTCTATCACGAGCGCATGCGCATGCACTCCAAATGGTGGTCGATCCCGACCGGGGTTCGTCGGCGGGGTCATCAGCGGCCTGTTCGGGATGGGCGGCCCGGTCTACGTGATGTATCTCGCTGGGCGGATCGTCGACCCCTCGCGCCTGCGAGCAACCTTGTCGGCGGTGTTCTCTACCAACACTGCTGCGCGCCTCGGGCTGTTCCTGTTCTCCGGCCTGCTGGTCCAGAAGGAAGTGTGGACCACGGCAGCGTGCCTGCTGCCGTTCATGGCGCTGGGGTTGTTCATCGGCCATCGCCTCCATCTCAGACTCAATCGGAGCCAGATCGGCAGGCTGATCAGCCTGCTGCTGCTCGCCACCGGAGCGTGCGTACTGTGGAAGGCCGGCGGTCGGGGGCTGAAGCCTCGCTTGCCCGCCCGACGACGCGGAGCTAACATGCGTCCTCGACTATCGAAGCGGCACATCGACCGCTTCGGCCGCCCGCCTTAGTCTCCGCCCGCCGCATGGCGGCGCCCCGGATTCCGAACTCGCTGTAAAACGGAGGAACGATTGGAAACAGTCACGAAGGAAAAGCTGATCGACGATTTGAAGGTCGTCGCCCACGACGTGGAAGAGCTGCTCAAGGCGACGGCGACCCAGACCGGCGAGAAGATCGCCGCCGCCCGCGCCCGCGCGGAGGAATCGCTGCGCGGCGCGCAGAAGCATTTGTCCGAAGCCGGCGATGAGGCGGCAGCACGCGCCCGCGCGGCAGCCGACGCAGCGGATGACTACGTGCGCGACAATCCTTGGCAAGCCGTAGGCATCGCCGCGGGCGTCGCGTTCCTCATCGGTTATCTCATCGGGCGCCGCTGATGGCCGAGCAGCGCTCCTCGAGCAGGCCCGCCCAGGGCTCGGGCTGTTCGATTCGGCGAAGGCGCTGCTGGCGACGCTGATCGCCGTCGTCCACAACCGTCTCGAGCTGCTGTCCACCGAGCTGCAGGAAGAGGTCGAGCGGGTTGCGTTGATGCTGCTGTGGGGAGCGGCGGCGCTGTTCTTCGTGTTTCTCGCCATCGCATTCCTCGCCCTGCTGATTCTGATTGCGTTCTGGGACGACCACCGCCTGCTGGTAGCCGCGCTGCTGGCGGCGCTCGTTCCTGGTCCTGGCTCTGGTCGCAGGCTTTGCGGCGCGGAAACAGATCGCGGCCAAGCCTCGCCCGTTCGACGCCAGCCTGAACGAGCTGGCCAAGGACCGCGAAGAACTCACGCCAGAGCCATGAGGACGCACATGAAAGATCTCGCGTTGCGGCGCCAGACGCTTCTCGCGCAGGCGGCGGAGCAACGCAGAGTTGCCGCCGAAGCAACCGCCGACCTCCGGCGCGGACTCGCGTCGGTCGAGCGCGCCGTGGGCATCCTGCGCTACCTCGGACGAAAACCTCTGGTGGTCGCGTATTGCAGCGGCCGCTGTCGCTTTGCTCGTCGCGAAGCCCCGTCAAGCAGCGACCTGGCTTGGCTACGCCGTTCACGGCCTACACGATGTTCCGGCGCGCTGCGCCGCGTGCTTTTATCTCGCAGCGCGCCGAACTGATCCCGCGCTCGCTGCGCAAGCGTCCTGACCGACGCGCGTGCTTTGGCTCACCACAAACTAGAACGGCCGCTTGCGCGGCCGTTCCGGTTTGACATCCCGGTGAGACGATCTCTCACCGTCAGCGGCTCAAGGCCGAATCAGTTGCTCTTGGCGCCTTCGATGCCCGCGGCCTTGGACTGGCCCGTCGTCATCCTGGCCGCGCTGCATGTTGGTGCGCGCCGCGACATCCGCGTCGTAGGTCACGCCGACCTGG
This sequence comes from uncultured beta proteobacterium, assembly GCA_963747025.1. GTDB lineage: Bacteria > Pseudomonadota > Gammaproteobacteria > Burkholderiales > SHXO01 > SHXO01. The sequence continues at coordinate 77,192 of CAVVDJ010000001.1, read as the reverse complement.
TCGCTGAGTGGCCTGCGCACCGCGTGCATGTTGGTGCGGGCAGCGACGTCCGCGTCATAGCTGATACCAACCTTGCTGCTGCTTGTCGTCAACCCAGTAACGCGATCGGCGTCGGTCAAACCACCGGCGCGGCCGTACCACTTGTCGATGGTGTTGAGGTCACCCGAGGTAACCACGTCCGCAGCGTGGACGTTGACGGCGAAAGCGGCGGCGGCTGCCATGACAGAGATGAGTAGCTTGGCGTTCATGATCTTCTCCATAGACATCTGGTGTTGCGTCGATCCTCGCGCTCACTGACTAAACCTAGAGCGCGGGTCCTTCTCGATCGGTCTGCCGACTCCAAGGGCGACAAGCCCCGATGCGATGCGCGCCAGTTTAGGTGCGCAACGTTACGGCGCTCTTGAACGCCATTGCGATCTTTTTGGACGTTCTTGTTATGGAGTAATTTCTACACACGATTGATGCCGGCAGTGCATAGCAGCTATGCCTGTGCGCGATGAGGCACCGTCATCGTCAGGAAACAAACGACACAAATGACCTTGTACAACGCCTTACCCAGGGCTGTCACTCTCCCGAGAGCGACGCGGACATCGGAGAGTACAATCCGCGCGTTTCCGTGGGGCCTCGTCATCGGATCGGGATGCCGGGGCCCTCGCTTTGTCGACGTGGAGCCATGGCGCTGTCCAATCTCTCCTTGTTCCTGATGTGTGTCGCGATCTGGGGCTCCACGTGGATTGCCATCACGTTTCAGCTCGGAAACATTCAGCCTGCAGCCTCGATCTTCTATCGTTTTCTGCTGGCTGCGCTGATCCTTCTTGCGTTTTGCCGACTGCGGCGGCTGAACTTGCGCTTCGGCCCACGCCAGCACGTGGCCCTGATGCTGCAGGGCGTGCTGATGTTCAGCCTGAGCTATCTGGCGTCTACTATGCGGAGACCCTCGTGGTCTCCGGTCTGGTGGCGATGGGATTCTCCGCCAGTCCGCTGCTGAACATGCTGGGCGTGCGGATTGCGTATGGCACGCCGATGAGCTGGCGCGTGGCGCTTGGCGCGCTGCTGGGCATCGCCGGTATCGCCCTCGTCTTCTGGCCCGAACTGGGTCCGCTCGCCACCGATTCGCGACTGGTGCGCGGCGCGTCTGTATACCGTCCTCGCGGTAGTCACCTCCGCTGGCGGCAGCGTGATCGCCACCCGCAACCACGCCCGCGGCGTTCCGGTATGGCAGGCCATGGCCTTCGCCATGCTGTACGGGTCCGCATGCTCCCTCCTCGCCGCGCTGGCCTCGGGTCACAGTCTTCGGGTTCGACTGGTCGTCACGGTATGTTGCTTCGCTGCTCTATCTCGCGATACCGGGCTCGGTGATCGCGTTCGCGGGCTACCTCACCCTGCTGGAGCGGATCGGGGCGGCGCGCGCAGGGCTATATCGGGGTGATGGTCCCGATCGTCGCGCTGCTCATCTCATACCTGTTCGAGGGGTTCGCCTGGCACCCGACAACCTGGATCGGGATCGCGCTGTCCGTCGCCGGAAATGTGGTGATCCTGCGGCGACCAGCGTGATCGAGCCACTGCACCCGGAGCGTGCGCGCACAAGAAAAAAGCCCCGCTCGAAGGCGGGGCGAAACCTCACTCAGGGAGGAGACCCTGCGAGAAAAATATCCAGCGGTTACTTGTTGGTTTCCGCGGTAGCCTGCGGCTTGTCGCTGCGCGGCAGGTTGGTCCGCTCGGCGACATCCTTGTCATAGGTGATGCCGATCTCCTTGCTGGACGCGGACTCCCGCTGCATGTTGGTGCGCTGTGCCACGTCCTTGTCGTAGGTGATGCCGACCTGCTGGTTACCGGTCGCGGTTTTCCCGAGGAATGTCACGCGATCGGAGCCCTGCAGACCTCCCGCGTTGCCGTACCAGTGGCTCATCTGGTCGACGTCACCGGTCCTGAGTGTATCGCCGCCGGCAAATGCAGTGCCGATGGACAGTGCGCAGATGGCAGCGGCGACAGCCGCCTGAACCTTGACACGAGACTTGCTTGTCATAACGATCTCCTGCTGATTACACACGGGCGAAGTTGCCCGACATGCGGACCGCGACCAGGCGGCCCGCTCCCGCATCCCTTCGGCTGGCGTCCTGCCGTTTCTGCGCGGTCCCCATCTTCGGAGCTTCACTACCGGTGAATCGCCCGTCGACGGAGCAGGATGGGAGCCGCAGCACCCTTTCGTGCTGCGATGCGTGGAGGGCATTCTGCGCGGAGCGGGTGCGGCTCTCCATTCCGCTTTCGGCATAGTCCGGAGGTAATAGCCGGGCAGAAGTGCGCCGCGGCCGAGCGTCCGGCGCGGGCATGAAACCTGCACACCGCCCTCGAACCCGTGCCATGTCCATGACTTCGAACCCATGCGCACTCTAGAGCAGTACCGTGACCTCATCGAGCGGGCGGAGAGTACCGCCGCGGCGCATCCGCTCCGGTACAAGCTGCAGCTGATTCTGCTCGCAGCATGCGGTATCGGATACATCGTGTTGCTGGCGCTATGCGCTGCGACGTGCGCCCTGTTCGTGGTCGGCCTCATCGTCGTATCCAAGAGCTTCGCGCTGATCAAGCTCGCACTGCTGCCGCTCGGCTTCGCCTACTTCCTGGGTCGCGCGCTCTGGTTCCGCCTGCCGCCGCCACAGGGACGACACATGAGCGCAGCCGAGGTGCCCGCACTGTTCGCCGAAATCGAGCAGGTGCGCCGTGAGCGTGCAGGCCGGTCGCGTTCACGACGTGCTTCTCACGCCCGACTTCAACGCCGCCGTGGTGCATGTCCCGCGCTTGGGCATGCTCGGCTGGCCCAGGCGCTATCTCGTCATCGGCCTGCCGCTGCTGGCGAGCCTGCCGCCCTATCAGTTCCGCGCCGTGCTGGCCCACGAGTTCGGTCATCTGGCACAAAACCATGCGAGCTTCGGCAACTGGATCTACCGCATTCGGCAAACCTGGTACCGGATCCTGCAGGCGCTGGAGCCCAGGCGCAGCGCCGTGATCGGGCTGCTGACGCACTTCTTCGACTGGTATGCGCCCTACTTCAACGCCTACAGCTTCGTGCTGGCACGGGCAAACGAGTACGAGGCCGACCGTGAGAGCGCGCGCGTGACCAGCCGCGAGGATGCCGGCGATGCGCTCACCGCCGTTTATGCCAAGAGCGAGTACATCGAGTCGCGCTTCTGGAGCGAGTACTACGAGCGCGCCGAGAATCAGCCGGAGCCCCCGGACCAGCCGTTTTCAGACTACGTGACGGCGCTGCGAAGCGTACCCACCGAGCACGCGGCGGCGGCGCTGGCGGGCGCATTGGCGCGCGAGACCGGCCTCGGCGACACCCATCCGTCGCTCAAGGACCGTTTGGCCGCGCTGGGCGCCGAACCCAACATTCCGTTGAGCTTCCAACTCTCCGCCGCGCATACTCTGCTGCGCGACAAGCGCCTGCAGCTGATGCACGAGTTCAACCAGGTCTGGCGCGAGTCGATCGCAGGACCGTGGAAGGAGCGGCACGAGTTTCTCACCGAGACGCGCGAAAAACTCAGCCGCTACGAGACAGCGCCCGCCGGCGGGCTCAACGAAGATGAACACTGGGACTACGCTACCGCGGTCGAAACCCTGCGCGGGGGGCAGGCCGCGCTGCCTGTGCTCGACGCACTGCTCGCGCGTGCACCCACGCATGCGGCGGCCTACTACGCGCGTGGGCGAATCCTGCTCGAAGCAGGCGAGGAGCGCGGGGTGGCCGATCTGGAGAAGGCCATGCAACTCGACGAGGCGGCACGGGAGCCCTGCTCGCAGCTGCTGTATGGCTATTTCTACTCGCGCAACCAGCTTTCCCGCTGCGACAAGTATCGCCAGATGTTGTCGCAGGCCGCGCGTGAGCGGAAGCTGGCCGCCATCGAGCGCGGAGAGCTCAAGCGCCACGATGCGATGCTGCCCCACGGCTTGCCGCCGGCCGAGCTGTTGCCATGGTTCGCCACGCTCTCAGGCCACAAGGGCGTCAAGCGCGCCTGGCTGGCGCGTAGACAGGTGCGCTACTTGAGGACCGTCCCCGCCTACGCGCTAGTCGTCGAGTTCGCTGCGCTCAAGTGGGTAAGCGACTCCACGCTGCAACAGATTGCCAACTCTCTGCCCAGACGGGGTGAGCTGCGTGGTGCTGAACAAAGCCGCCAAGCGCCGCGCCTGGCGACAGATCGCAAAGCTCGAGGGTTCGCTGATTTTTGCGCCCGGCGCCGCGCGCTGAAGCGCGCACTTGGCGCCGGTGTCGCCTTACCGCCGCAGCGGCCGGAAGAACTCCCTGACCTCCCGCGCTAACGCTTCCGGCTGCTCCAGCGCCGCAAAGTGACCGCCTCTCTGCATCTTCACCCAGCGTTGAATGTTGTACACCTTCTCCGCGATCGAGCGCGGCGGACGCAGCATCTCGCAGGGAAACTCCGCGTACCCGGTGGGAACAGTGACGCGCGCGCCCTCCGGGATCGGCCACGCGCTGTGCATGCGCGCATAGTATGGCCAGAACGATGAGCCGATCGCGCCGGTGAACCAGTACAAAGAAATGTTGGTCAGCAGCTCGTCCTGCGTGAACGCGTTCTCCAGATTACCTCCGCAGTCGCTCCACGCCCGGAATTTTTCGATGATCCACGCGGCCAGCCCGGCGGGCGAGTCGGTCAACCCGAACGCGAGCGTCTGCGGCTTCGTGCCCTGGATCCACTGGTAGCCTGTCTCCTCCTTCAGCCAGTGCTGGAGCTGATCGAGGAACACTTTCTCTTCGGCGGTCGGGTTGGCGAGCATGGCGGGATCGCGCCGTACCGCCAGCATATTGAGATGAATCCCGAACAAGCGGTCGGGATGCATCAGTCCGAGCCGCGAGGTTACGAAAGCGCCCCAATCGCCGCCCTGCGCCGCGAAGCGCGGGTAACCCAGAACGGTCATCAGCTCGGCAAAGGCATCGGCCATTTGCTCGACGCTGAAACGCGCCTGCCCCGGACGGAACGAGAAGGTGTAGCCCGGGAGCGAGGGCGCAACCACGGTGAAGGCATCGGCGGGATCACCGCCGAAGCGCGCCGGATCGGTGAGCATCGGGATGATCTTATGGAACTCGAACACGGAGCCCGGCCAGCCATGCGACAGCAGCAAGGGGATGGGGTTCGGCCCTTTCCCCGGCTCGTGGATGAAGTGCACGTCAATACCCGCGAGCGGCACCGTGAACTGCCGAAAAGCGTTGAGCTTCGCCTCCTGGGCGCGCCAGTCGAAGCGCTCGCGCCAGTATTCCACCAGCCCCTTCACGTAGTCGACGCTAGTGCCGGTGCTCCAAGGCGCAAGCGGCGGCTCGTCGGGCCAGCGTACATTGGCCAGGCGCGTGCGCAGGTCGGCAAGGGCCTCGTCGGAGACGTGGATCTTGAAAGGCTTGCAGGGTGGCGGCAGTGTCCGTCATTGCTTTCCTCGCTCAGTGCAGCTTCGTCTATTGTTCCAGCCCGCCGGGCGCCCGTCCAATGCGGATACTGGCGCACTTAGTGCATGGCCAGCTCGTGATATCCCGGGCTCACCGCTGCGACAGCGCCCCGGGCAGCCGGTGCGGCTGGAAAAGGAGATCGATATGCGATACGCCCTTGTAGTCTTGACCGCTGCTTTTGCCCACGCCGCCGCTGCCGGCGAAGACTTCAGCGGCTTCGGCATGAGTCAGCTTTCCTGCGCGAGATACATCAGCAATATGTCCACCAACGCCAAGTTTGAAACCGCTTACAGCTGGTGGGTTGCCGGCTTCGTCACCGGCACCAATCTCGCGAAGGGCAGACTTCTGAACACAGACAATGATGCCCACATCGCGTGGCTGAAGGAGTATTGCCAGGCACACCTCAGCGAACCGTTCGCTGACGCTGCAGTCGAACTGGATCGCGAGCTGGACGGCAGGCGTGACAAGTAACGCCTGATCCGCGCGCCGGCGGCATGAGCTGCGAATAACGACGTCACTAGCGACGGTCCTTCGGTCCGAATCACCTGCGGTTCATCGTCGGGCCGCATATCTGCGCATGAACCGCCGGTCGATCCGATCCTTCCAGCGCCAGACCCAGCCGCCCTCCGCGTGCAGCGGCCCCCACGAGGCGATCGCGTTGCGGTCGCCGGTGGTAATCAACTGGAGCGCGATGGACTGCGATTCGAAGGTGCGCGGGGTATCGCCGCGCAGGGCCAACCGTAGGTTAGCCGCGAGCGGCGGGCCCTGGCGCACCGCATAGACACCCGACTTCGGGCGCGGGTGATGCACCATGGTGGCGATGTCGCCTGCTGCAAAGACGTCGGGACGAGACAGCGAGCGCAGGCTGTCATCCACCAACACAAAGCCCCGGTCGTCCGTGCGAAGGCCGCTATCGCCGAGCCAGCGCGGGGCGGCCGGGCCGGTAGCCCAGACCACGTGATCGGCCTGCACCGCCTCGCCGCCTTCGAGAACGAGGTTGTGGTCGTCCATTCCTACGACGCGGCTGCCAGTCCTGACCGCGACGCCGCGCGCTTGCAGCACCCGCCTCATTCGCTCGCGCACCCCTGCGTTGTGATCGGGCAGGATGTCCGCGCTCAACGCGATCACGCCGAACTTCACTCGGTTGTGTGGGACCCTCTAGCTGCAGGCGATACTGCATGGAAAGGCACAGCTCTATTCCGGCGGCGCCTGCACCTACGACCACGAGATTCAGCTCCCGATCTCCAGCTTCATGCACGAGCCCGTCCCACGCGGCGAGAAAGCGCTGCACCGGCCTCACCGGCATAGCGTGCCGATCCGACTGAGGAAAGGCGGGCGTGTTTGGAACGGAGCCGACGTCCACCGACACGATGTCGTAGGGAACCTCAGCCGCGTCGGCGCAACGCACCACCTTGCGCTCCAAGTCCAACCCGACGGCAATGTCGCGAAGTAGCGGAGCCCGAGCGAGACGAGCGAGCACCTCCAGATCGATGAAGCAGGCGCGCCAATCATAGTGCCCGGCGACGAGCCCGGGCAGCATGCCGGAGTACACGGTGTAGCGGCTGGTGTTGATGAGCGTGATCTCCACACCCGGTTCGCGCCGCAACCCGAAACGCCGCAGCACTTCGACGTGAGCGTGTCCACCGCCGACCAAAACCAGCCGTTTCACGAAGTGATAGCGTCGCTCGGCTGGTCCAGCGGCCAGTGGCGCAAGGGCTGGGTCTGCGAGCAGCCGCTCCAAGTCGCCGGGCCGGTCGACGTCCCAGCGCTGGGTCAGCTCATGCCAACGCCAGCCGAGCGCCGAGAGCCGCAAGCGCGTCTGTGCGAGCACCCGATTGGTACCCCAGCTCACGCCCGCGAACAGCCGGGGCTCGTGTCGGCGTAGCGCAATCAGGTGATACCCGCCGTCCTCCACTGGTCCAAGGACCGCGTCGCATCCGCGCGCGAGCGCTTGTCTCGCTTCCGTCAGATCCTGCGCAGTGCGGGCCGGGCAATCGGCTACCGACGAGAATCGCACCGGTGGCGTCCCCAAGCATCACCCGAAACGCATCTGCCATCCGCTCGCCGAGATCGCCGTCGCCCTGAGTCTGTAGCCTAAGGCTATGCTCTGTCGCCAGCTTCTGAAAGAACGGATGCGACTGCGATGGTGCGCACCACAGCTCCACTGGCCCGGCGTCCGAAGCCAGCGCGGTCTCGACCGTATGGCGGACGAGCCGGGAGTGCAGCCGCGCGGCCGCATCGGCTCCGAGCCGGGGGATCAACCGGGTCTTGGTCTGCCCGGGTTCGGGGGCCCGCGCGAAGACACCGATCACGGATTCAAGAATTGCGTCCGTCATAAATGCGAGCCAGGTGCGCTGGCGATGCGCCGAAGAAGTAGCGCAGCCGCAGCCACCACATGAGCAGGATCGTTCGCACCACCCCGCCGCGCTCCCACCGGCGTGCTGAGGTCTGCGCCGGTGTGCTCACGCAAAGCGGCGGTGACAGGCGCCGCAGTTTGCGCGACAGCGCGACGTCCTCCATGAGCGCGATGGGCGGAAAGCCGCCCAGACGGAGGAACAGCTCGCGTGACACGAAGATCGCCTGGTCGCCGGTGCAGATGCCGGTCAGGCGGGAGCGCCAGTTCATCAGCGCACCCACGAGCCGCAGCAACAAATGCCCGCTGTCGATGCGCACGTCGAAGCGGCCCCATCCGCGTCCGGTGCGCGCCAGGGTTTCGAGCACCAGCTGCGCCGCGAGCTCCGGCAGCCGGCTATCGGCGTGCAGGAACAGCAGCACGTCACCGCACGCCGCTTGCGCGCCAGCGTTCATCTGGTTCGCCCGCCCGCGCTCTGCGCTGAGCACGCGGTCGGCCAACGGTGCCGCCAGCTGCGCGCTGCCATCGGTGCTTCCGCCGTCCACGACGATCACGTCGTGGCCGCTAGCGCGCAGCGGCTGCAATGCGCGCAGCGCCTGCTCGATGCCTGGCGCTTCGTTGAGCACTGGGACGACGATGGAGATGCGCTTCACACGGCTCAGCTTCGAGTTCACCCCCGCACCCACGCATGATAGCGCTCGAGCCAGCGCAGCACGTCTCTCGGGCGCATGCGCCCGCTTCCAGTTGCCGGCGGCATACTTGTTGGCCTCGGACAGGGTGGGATAGATGTGGATGGTGCCGAGGATCTTGTTCAAGCCGACTCCCGTGCTTCATCGCCGTGATGAACTCGACGATGAGCTCGCCGGCGTGCGCGCCGACGATAGTGGCGCCGAGGATGCGGTCCTTGCCGGGTACGGTGAGCACTTTCACCAAGCCGTACGCTTCCGCGTCCGTAATGGCGCGATCCAGGTCGTCGATGTTGTAGGTCGTGACTTCGCAGGCGATCCCCCTGGCTTTCGCCTCGCTCTCGTTGAGCCCGACGCGCGCGACCTCGGGATCGGTAAACGTGGCCCAAGGAATCACCGAATAGTCGGCGCGGAATTTCCGGAACTGGCCGAACAGGGCGTTGACCGACGCGTACCACGCCTGGTGAGAAGCGGTGTGGGTGAACTGATACGGTCCCGCCACGTCGCCGCAGGCGAAGATGTTGGGATAGATCGTCTGCAGGTAGTCGTTGGTTTCCACCGTGCGCTGCGCTGTGGTGCCGATGCCCAACTCCTCCAGGCCGTAGCCGGCTGTGTTGGCCACGCGGCCCACCGCACACAGCAGCAGGTCGAAGGCGATGCGCACCTCGCCGCGCTTCTGACTCGGCGATCAGCACCTTTTCGCCGTTGTCGACCGTGAACCGCTTCGCCTTGTGCTGCGTGAGCACGCTGATCCCTTCCTCTGCGAAGCGCCGCGCCACGATCGCCGAGATCTCCGGATCTTCGCGGATGAGGATTCGCTCCAGCATCTCAACCTGCGTGACCTGCGAGCCGAAGCGAGCGAAGCATTGGGCCAGCTCGCAGCCGATCGGCCCGCCGCCCAGGACGAGCAGCCGTTTGGGCAGCTCGCGCAGGCTCCACATCGTGTCGGAGGTGAGATAGTCCGACGTCCTCGATGCCGGGGATGGGCGGGACGGCCGGCCGGCCGCCAGCGGCGATCACGATCGCGCGGGTCGTCAACGCGCTGCGGCCCGGCTGCGGTCGTAATCTCTACCGACCACGGCGAAGTGATCCGCGCTTCGCCGTGGACGCATTCGACGCCCAAAGCGGTGTAGCGTTCGGCGGAATCGTGCGGCTCGACCGTCCGTATCACCCGCTGCACTCGCTCCATGACGTCCGCGAAATCGAAATCGGCGCTCGCCGAGCGGATGCCCAAGCTGTTGCGAGCGCCGGATGTCGGCGAGCAACTTGGCCGATCGGATCAGCGCCTTGGAAGGCACGCAGCCGGTGTTGAGGCAGTCGCCGCCCATCGGTGCTTCTCGATGAGTGTGACTTTGGCCTTGACGGTGGCAGCGATATACGCCGCGACCAGGCCCGCAGAGCCAGCCCCGATCACCACCAGGTTGCGGTCGAACCTGCGTGGCTTCGGCCAGCGCGCGTAGACTCGTCGCGACCTTGACCAGGTCCACGATCTTCTTCGCTGCCAGCGGAAACACACCGAGCAACGCGAACGAGATGATCAGCTCCAGCGACAGGATGCCCCTGAGCGAATCGATCCGCGCGAGCTGAGTACCCGCGTTCACATAGACGATCGTGCCCAGCAGCATGCCGATCTGACTCACCCAGTAGAAGGTCCAGGTCTTCATGGGCGTGAGGCCCATGACGAGGTTGATCAGGAAAAACGGAAACGCCGGCACCAGCCGCAGCGTGAACAGATAGAAAGCGCCTTCCTTCTCGACGCCGGCATTGACGGTGCGCAGCTTGTCGCCGAACCGGCGCTGGATTGCGTCGCGGAACAGAAAGCGACTGGCGAGGAACGCAAGCGTGGCGCCGATGCTCGAGGCGAAGGAGACGATGAGCGTGCCCCACAGCAATCCGAAGATCGCCCCGCCCGCCAGCGTCAAGAGCGCGGCGCCGGGCAGGGAAAGCCCGGTCACGGCGACGTAGACCAAAAAGTAGATGAGCGCGGTCTGCCACGGATGGGCCTGATACCAGGTGTCGATAGCCGCCTGCTGCGACTTGAAATAATCCAGGCTGAAGTAGCGCGCCGAGGTCGAAGGCGAAGTAGGCCGCGAGCAGGACCACAAGCAGAACGGCGAGCAGCCAACGGCTTGTTAGGGAAGCTCACCGCATTACGGATGCGCGTCACGCGCGGCCTGCGCGCCGTCGAGCTTCAACAGCTGTCAGTTGCGCTCAGCGGCGCGCCGCCGCAGCTGCTGCCCTGCCCGGCCGTGCAGCCGTAGCAGTGGTCGGCGACCACGATCGGGTTGCCGTCGAGGTCCTCGCCGAGCAGATCGGAGAGCTTCGCGCGCGGCTTTCCGGCGCAGGCGCAAGGGCAGGCCGAGCATCTGGTTGAAGTCGCAGTCGTAGACGTAACCCTGCCAGTCCACCGACAGCAGCGTGCGGCACATGACACCGTCCAGATTCTCTTCGCGGTAGTTGTCCTTGAGCAGCTGCATGTAGGCACCGAATTGCCCCTTGGAAAGCAGCCAGCTTCCGAAGCGCTGGATCGGCATGTTGGCGAGGGTGTACAGATGATTGAACACGACCCCGTAGTTGTCGCCCAGGTGCTGCTTGTAGTCCTGCTCGAGCTTCGCCTGGTTCGGGCGGCAACGACGCGCCCTGAGGGTTGTACACCAGGTTGAGCGTCGAGGCCGCTCCCCGGCTCGCCGTAGCCTATCGGCGTTGAGCTTGCGCAGCGCGCGAATGCTGGACTGGAACACGCCGTCGCCGCGCTGGCGGTCGACGTTGTCCTCCAGGTAACACGGCATCGAGCCGATCACCTCGACCCGGTTGGCGGCGAGGAACTCGCGCCAGGTCCTCCTGGCCGGGTTGCTCCAGGATCGTGAGGTTGCAGCGGTCCATCACGTGCACGCCGAGCGAGCGAGCCGCCGGCTACGAGATCGCGGAAGTGCGGATTCAGCTCGGGCGCGCCGCCGGTGATGTCGAGGATCGGCAGGTGCGCAGCTCGCAGGAACGCGAGCACCTGTCCGCGACCTCGCGCGCCATCATCTCTGTGCGCGTCGGTCCCGCATTCACGTGGCAATGCACGCAGCTCTGGTTACACTTGTAGCCGAGGTTGACCTGGAGCGTTTCGAGGGCCCGGCGGCGGATCGCCGGGAAGGTGGTTTGCTCGAGCAGCGGGAGCGTTGAACGCATCGGCTATCCCAGGATGCGTTCCTAGCTTTCGATCAGCTTTCCCACAGCGCGGTCCCAGCGCCAGAGTTTCGCGCCCTTTTGCAGGTGCGTGCCGCCCAGCCAACGCTCGATGCCGTTGAGCGCGATGGCGTCCAATTTCTCCGCCAGCACTTCGCGTCCGGATGGCGTGAGGCGGAAGCGCTGCGCGCCGAAGGATGCCGCCGGGGGCACCTCGGGCGGAAATCGCGGGCGCGCGCCGCTCGCCAGCTCCAGCATCGGCTTGGTTCCGCTCGCCAGCCGGGCCAGCACGCGCCAAAACGCCCAATCGCCCATGAACGGCCGTTCCTCGCGCGTGTGCACCGCGACGAAGATTTCCGCCGGCGCCCTGGCGCCTTCCGCCACCGCCGCCAGCGCAGCATGCTCGGTACGCGACAGGCCGTTAGCCTTGGAGGGCAACTCCTGGAGCAAGCGCTCGAGCGCCGGGGCGAGGACGGGCAGCGCCGGCGTACCCTTTCCACGCAGCGCATCGAGGGCCACGGGCTCCGGTGCTCGAAATGCATCCCAGGCGCGTGCCGCGAGCGCAATCAGCGCATCGCGGATCGGGACTCGGGATTCGTACAGTGCCTTGATGCCGTCAGGCTTGTGTTGGCTCAGTCCGCGGAAATTCCCATCGGCATCCTTGTCTACGCCGATCACCGACATCTTCTGCGGCCTCGAGCCCTGCTCGTTGTACCAGGCCAAGACCTGACACAGCTGCAGCTGGTCGTAGAGGTCCGATTCGAACCACAGGACTACCTCGTCTTCGCCGAGCGAGGCCTCCAGCGCCGCATCGCGCGTGAGGAACTGACGGCTGACCTCCTCGAGCTTTCCCCAGCCACAGGAGACGATGAACTCCACCCGCAAGCGCGAAAGTTTGTCCAGGCTCAGTCCCGCCGGCACCGGCCCCTCGTGCAGCACGTCGCGCCAGGGCAGGTATGCGCCAGGCAGCTCGGCCGCACGGAGCACACCGACCGCCATATCGCCATTGGTGATGTGGAGCATCAGAATTGGGGAGATTTCGCGAAGAGATGGATTAGTAAAGAAGACAGGCCGGGTCGGGCCAAGTTCAGCTACGCAGAAACTGCCGCAGCTCGGTAACCAACTCCTCCGGCATCTCCTCGGGGATGAAGTGACCACAGGGCAGTGCCCGGCCACGCACGTCGGGCGCCTTTTCGCGCCAGCTGGCCAGCACGTCGAACAAAGTGTGCATCTTGCCGTACTCGCCCCAGATCGCCAGCACGGGGCAGCGCAGCTTGAGTGCGAGATCGCGCTCGTCGTCCTCGAGATCCTGGCTGGCGGCGGCTCGATAGTCTTCCAGCCCGGCGCGAATGGTGCCCGGCAGGGTAAACGCGCGCAGATACTCCTGCACCATCGGCTCCTCTATGGCCCCGGCGCGGAAGGTGAGCCCGCGCAACATGTAGCGCAGGAAAGCTTCCGGCACGGCGCCGATCATCAGCTCGGGCAGGTCCGGCACCTGAAAGTAGAACCAATGCCAGTATGCCGCAGCGAGCTCTTTCCCGGTGTCGCGAAACACGGTGTGCGTCGGCACGATATCGAGAACGCACAGCCTGGTCACCGCGTCGGGATGATCCAGTGCCAGGCGGTGCCCCACTCTTGCGCCGCGGTCGTGCCCCACCACAGCATAGCGCTTATGTCCGAGCGACTCCATCAACAAGTGGATATCGCGGGCCATGGTGCGTTTGTCGTAACCGTCTCGCGGCTTGTCGGAGTCGCCGTAGCCGCGCAGGTCGGGACAAACGATGCTGAACTGCTCCAGCATTCGCGGCGCGACCTTGCGCCACATCTGGCCGGTCTGCGGGTAGCCGTGCAGCATCACGACTGGTGCGCCCTGGCCGCCAAGCCAGGCGTTTATGCGGATGCCGTTGACGCGGACCACCCGCTGCTCCATCCCGGTCATGAAGTGCATTGCGCTCATAGCGGAGCGAGGTACTCCTTGAGCCTGCGCACCCCCTCCTCCAGCACCGCCACCGGCTTGGGATAGGAAAAGCGCACGTGGTGCCGCGGATCGTTGTGCCCGAAGTCCAGACCCGGCGTGATCGCTACGCCGGCCTTCTCGAGCACGTCCCAGCAGAACGCGTAGCTGTCGTCCGTGAAGCGCGCGCAGCTCGCATACACGTAGAACGCGCCCTCCGGCATCACCGGCACTTCGAACCCGAGCGCCTTGAGAGCCGGCACCAGGAAGTCGCGCTGCTGCCGATACAGCTCGCGACGCTGCTCCAGCAGCGCGATCGTGTCCGGCTCGAACGCCGCGAGCGCGGCGCGCTGGGCGATGTCCGGCGGCGAGATGAAGAGATTGCCGGCGAGCTTGTCCACGTCGACGATGAACGCGTCGGATGCGACCAGCCAGCCGAGGCGGAATCCGGTCATGCCGAAGTACTTGGAGAAGCTGTTGATGACGAAGACGTCGTCGCCGAGCGAAGCCGCGGTGGGCGCGGCCCCGCCATAGGTGAGCCCATGGTAGATCTCGTCCGAGATCAGGATACCGCCGCGCGCTGCGCACGACCGCGTGGATATCGTGCAGCGCCTGTCTCGAGATCATCGTCCCGGTCGGATTGGACGGCGAGCAGACGAGTACCGCCTTGGTGCGCGGCGTCCAGTGCCGTTCGACCAGCTCGGCGGTGAGCTGGTATGCGGTCTGCGGCCCGACGTCCACACCCACGGGCACGCCGTCGATGGCGCGAACGAAATGCCGGTTGCACGGATAGCCGGGGTCGGCCAGCAGCACCTCGTCGCCCGGATCGAGCAGCACTCCCATCGTCAGGAGCAGCGCTCCGGAGGAACCCGTCGTCACGGCTATGCGCGACGCCGGGACCTGCACACCATAGCGCGTCCGGTACCAGTCGGAGATCGCCTCGCGCAGCGGTGTGATGCCCAGGGCCGGCGTGTAGTGCACGTGGCCGGCTTCGAGCACGCGCATCGCCGCGTCGCGCACCAGCGGCGCCGATGGGGAAATCGGGCTCGCCCACCACCATGTTGACGATGCTGCGACCCTGCGCCTCCAGCGCCTTCGCCCGCGCGATGATCTGCATCACGTGGAACGGCTCGATCTCGGCCATGCGGGCCGCGGCGCGCGGAGCAACCCCGGTGGGGAAGCGCTCGGCCAGGTTCACGTCATTCGTCCGCTGAATAAGGGCTGCATGAAGATTCAAGGCTAGGCCAACGCCGGACAAACATCAAGGCGGGTAGCGGCCTCGTCCCCGAAGCCGCTACCATTCCCCTCATGAAAATCGCAATCGTGGGCGCCGGCGGTGTCGGCGGATATTTCGGGGCCAGGCTCGCCGCCATCGGCGAAGAGGTGCATTTTATCGCGCGTGGCGCACACCTGGAGGCGATCCAGAACAATGGCCTGCAAGTCTACAGTGCCAACGGCGACATCCTGGTGAAGCCGGCACGAGCTACCAACAACCCGGCGTCGGTGGGGCCGGTCGATCTGGTCGTTGTCGCGGTGAAACTGTGGTCGACCGAGCAAGCGCTGCGGGACGCTGCGCCGTTGGTCGGTCCAAACACGGCCGTGGTGTCGTTCCAGAACGGTGTCGTCGCTGTCGACACGATCGCCAAGATCTATGGCAACCAGCGCACCCTGGGCGGAGTGGCTCAGATCGCAGCGGTGATCGAGAAACCGGGGGTGATCCGCCACACCGGTACCATGGCCGTGCTCGTCGTGGGTGAACTGGACGGCCGGCCGTCTGCGCGCACACAAAAGTTTGTGGACTCCTGCAAGCGGGCTGCTATCGAAGCCCGCGTCAGCGACGACATCCGCAAGAGCATCTGGGAGAAATACACGTTCCTGGTGGCGGCCAGCGCCATGACCGGCCTCACGCGCCTGCCGCTCGGCGCGGTGCGCGAAGACCCGGACACCCGCGCGCTGATGGGGCAGATCATGTCCGAAGTGGCCGCGGTGGGTAAAGCCATGGGCGTGCGGCTCGACGCAGATCTGGTGGAAAAGCTCCTGCAGCGCCTGGATGGCTTGCCGCGCGGGATGGTCGCTTCCATGCTCGGAGACCTGGAGCGAGGCAATCGGTTGGAGCTGCCCTGGCTCTCGGGCGGCGTGGTGCAGATGGGCAAGGAACTGAGCGTGCCTACGCCGGCGAACAGCTTTCATCGTCGCGGCGCTCAAGCACTACGTCAACGGGCGCCCCGCGGACGCGCGCACACCCAAGCCCTAGTCCGGTTCCGAGCGGAGACGACAACGTGACCACGAATCTGAAGATCAAGAGCATCCGCGCCCGCCCGGTGCTGGCGCCATTCAAGCGCCCGCCGCAAACCGCGAGCGGCGGTATTCCTGCCGCAGCCCTGGTGCTCATAGACCTGGAGACCGACGGCGGCATCGTCGGGCGCTCGTATGTCTTCGGGATCGCGCCGTGGACCTTCAAACCGATCATCGGCTGCCTGGATGCGATGGCGGAGATGATCAAAGGCGACGCGCTGGCGCCGTTTGAGATCGAGGCCAAGCTGCGCAAGCGTCTCACTCTGCTCGACACGCCTGGATTGGTCGGCATCGCGCTGGCCGGAGTGGACATGTGCGCCTGGGACGCCCTCGCGCAGGCGCATAGCCTGCCGCTTGTCAAGCTGCTCGGCGGACAGATCAAGCCGATCCGCGCGTACAACAGCTGCGGGCTTTGGATCCAACCGGTGGAGAAGGTCGCTGACGAGGCGGAGCAACTGGTTGCCGAAGGCGGGTTCTCGGCGGTGAAGCTGCGCGTCGGCCGCGACGATCCGGCCCAGGATCTGGCTGCCGCGCGGGCCGTGAAAAAGCGCGTCGGCGACAAGATCAGCGTCATGTCCGACTTCAATCAGCGCTTGACCGTGAACGAGGCGATCCTGCGCGGGCGCATGCTCGACGACGAGGGCCTGTACTGGATCGAGGAGCCCGTGCGGCACGACGACTACGTCGGCTACGCGCGCATCTGCGCGGAGCTGCAAACGCCGATCCAGACCGGCGAGAACCTGGTGGACACCTTCGAGATGGTCAACGCCATCGCTCTCGACTCGCTGGACTACGTCATGCCGGACCTTCAACGCATCGGCGGGGTCACGGGCTGGCTGCGCGCCGCGGCCCTCGCACACGCCCATGGCATCGAGATGTCGAGCCACCTGTTTCCCGAATTCAGTTGTCATCTGTTAGCCGTCACGCCCACGTGCCACTGGCTGGAATACGTGGACTGGGCAGCGCCGGTGCTCGCCGAACCTGCGCAGGTCAAGGACGGCACACGTGATCATTCCCGACCGTCCTGGCGCGGGCATCACGTGGAATGAAGAAGCGGTGAAGCGGTACGCGGCGTAAGCGTTCGGCGGGTGCCGTTGAGGGGATGCGCGGGGAGCCCATCGGGCGCTCCTCAAGCTCTGCACGTCACGTCAATCCGTAATCGATCTGTAAGTCCTCTGCCGTTAAGCTTCTGGGATGTTTGCCTTCACGTAGGCTCGTGCGCAAGCCGCGAACGCACGTCCTTGTTGGACCGCACGTCAGATGACGGCTTTCTGGGCGAACAACATGGATAGGAGTTCCGCGAGACGGACTTCTTATGCACCTTCGAGGTGTGTTTGAAAGCACCTCCAAGGTGCTCTAATGTCGATTCACACCTTGCAGGTGCCTACTTCTAGTTCGGCGTCACTGCAACGTTCTCGACAACGACGAAAGGAGGAAGGCGATGCGTTTCAGCGCAAACGTATCGCATCACCATATGACTCGACATGTGTTTCCAAGTGCTGGCGCGGCCGGTTCCGCGATGGCAACAGCCGGGACCGTGCTTGCCCAGCAACCGGCGCCAGCGCAGCAAACGCCGCCCGTCAGGGGGCCGCTGGTATGGCTGGAGATGGACCAGGCAGAACTCGATGCCGCCTATGACCCGAGCGTATGGGCTCCGAACTTACCGCAGATCCGTCAAGCGCTACGCCACCAACAGCGAGGACGTGCGCACGCGCTTGGGCACTCCGCAGCGCTACGCCTATGGGGCCACCCCTATCGAGGGGCTCGATGTCTACCTGACCAAGCGCCCCAACGCGCCGATCAACATCTTCATCCATGGTGGCGCGTGGCGCCAGGAGGTCTCGCCAAGAACTACGCGTTCCCGGCCGAGTTGTTCGTGCATGCTGGCGCCATTACGTAGTGCCAGACTTCGCCTGGGTCCAGGACGTGGGCGGCAGCCTGATACCGATAGCTGAGCAGGTGCGTCGCGCGGTCGCCTGGGTGCATCGCAACGCCAAGAGCTTCGGCGGTGACCCGAGCCGCATCTATGTCTCCGGTCACTCCTCTGGTGGTCATCTTGCAGGCGTGATACTGACCACCGACTGGCCCAAGGACTTCAACCTACCAGTTGACACCGTAAAGGGCGGGCTGTTTTGCAGCGGCATGTTCGACCTGAAGCCCGTACGCCTCTCGGCGCGCAGCAAATACGTCACCTTCACCGACGAGATGGAGCAGGCGCTCAGTCCGCAGCGCCATCTCGACAAGCTCAACGCCCCGGTGCTCGTCGCCTACGGTACACTCGAGAGTCCGGAATTCCAGCGTCAGTCGCGCGACTTCGCAGCGGCGGTGAAGGCCGCAGGGCAAGTCGGTCCAGCTCCTGGTCGGCGAAGGCTACAACCATTTCGAAATCATCGAAACGCTCAGCAATCCATACGGACTCTTGGGCCGCGCGGCTCTGGAGCAGATGCAGCTCGCAAAGATGTGACACGCGCTTGCATGGGTGAACCCGGCATCAGTGCTAGAGGTGACGCCGAACCTCTGCATCGACCGGAGCGCCCAAGAGCTTCGCTCTTGGGTTCCCGTCGCGCTTCGCGCGCCGGCGCCCGGTCATGCAGGTCGTTCGGCGGCAGTGGAGATCGAGGATCGTGGCAAGGGATGATTTCGCCGTAGCGGTTAAGAACGCGCTGAAAATGCGAGCCGCATTGATTTGTTCGAATCCCGATTGCCGAAGACAGACAGTCGCGCCGTCAGAATCGGACGAGGAGACGTTCGCATATCTCGGGAAGGCGGCCCACATTTCCGGTGCAGCAGCGGGCGGCCCGAGATACGACTCTAAAATGTCGCCACAGGAGCGTAGCTCCATATCAAATGCAATCTTCCTCTGCAGCAGCTGCGCAGATCTCATTGATAAGAACGAGGGCAAAGACTTTCCAGTGACCGTGTTGAGACAGTGGAAGGTTGATCATGAACAGTGGGTCACTTCCAACCTTAACAAGAGGCATGGCGGTATAGGTGGCGAAGGTGGAGGCGGCACCATCATCGGCAATCGAGGTGCTGTAATTGGAGGCAAGGGTGGAACCGGCGGCGTGGCTGGGGTTGGCGGCAAGGGCGGTAGTGGATTCATTCAGGGAGACGATGGCCTGATCATTGGGGGGGATGGGGGAAACGCCTCCGCCGCTGACGGAAGAGGTGGTAAGGGGGCGAAGGGGCCAACAGAACGCTTCGGATTCCCAACCTCAATGTGGGGATACGGAAGGGGAGGCTCAGGAACAAACCACCCTGAGTACGATCGCCGACTAAAGTTGCTCGCCCAGTTCAGGAATGAGTACAGAGCTAGATTCCCGGAGGAGGTGCCCTTCATTGATGCCGGCGTAGATCGGTGCCAACTGACTGGATGAACCAGCGCTTACTGGAATGCGGAGAATCATGGCGCGTAGAGGTCGGCGAGGCAGGCTACAGTCTCCCGCCGCTAGATTGAAGGCGCACCAACCATGAATTGCTGCCGCCGAACAAGGCCATGCAGGGGACGGCGTTATGTTGCTGGTGAGGAATGATGCATCCTCGAATGTTTCTCGATAGCTTCTGGAGAAACGACCTTCGCGATGAGATCTTTGTCGCGATGAGCTTCGACAAGAAGTTCGACGACAGGTGGGCGCGCATCTTTACCCTCGCGATTGAAGGTGATGTTCTGCTCGACCGTCCGCTTAAGGCCGTCCGAGTAGACATTCGACGGTCTGGCGACTCCATCCTCACAGAGATCACTAACGGAATTGCGCATGCTCAGCTCGTGGCGTGAGCCGACATTTCTGTTACCGATGAATGGGAAGATAAGGGTAAGAGCCGTTGGTATCGGAACGGAAACGTGATGTATGAGGTCGGTCTCGCCCTGGCGTGCCGACAGCCCGTCGAAGTGATACTCGTCCGGGGTGACAACCGAGGTCTTCTATTCGATCTGAGCCATATCCCGGTTATTCCATTCAACGCAGATGATATCGATGGGAGTGTCGCGACGATTCGGGCCGCGCTCAAGGACCGGCTCTCGGAGCGAGATTTGGCGAAAACATCAGATTCACTGCCACCCTTGAGTCGCTTGCGCAGTTCGAGATCAACCTAATTCGGCAAAACGCACATTTACCGGTGCTGGGATGGGAGGGGCCGTCGTATCCGCCGGCCGTAGGAATTGCGCTTCCCCGCGTTTTGGACAAAGGCATTCTGCGTCTATTGAAAACGGCGTCAGGTGGCCAGCCAGACCTCTACATCTGGACAACGTTTGGCAGGGCCATTGCTGACCGTCTGGTGACCTCAGGTGAGACGGCAACTTAGTGCACAACATCGACAAGATACAGCGATTCGGAAACCCAGATGGCCGAATCAAACGCGAATAGACAAACCGAAACCAACAAACAGACGTTCGAACCATCCCGCAATTCCATTCGCATCGACGTTGGGCAGACCCGTCGGGGTGCTGCTACGCTGACCCTATGACGGTTTTTCTACAGACTCGTTCGGCGGCATGAGGCTACGCGGCACATGGCAAAGCGTGTGTTCTTCAGCTTCCATTACCAAGATGTCATCGACTTTCGGGCTAACGTTGTACGGCGACACTGGCTCATGAAGCCGGATCGAGAGGCGACAGGGTTCTTTGATGCCTCGCTCTGGGGTAACGCAAAGCTATCAGGTGATATTGGTATCAAGCGGGTGATCAACTCTGGTCTTGAAGGCACGTCCGCGACTTGTGTCTTGATCGGGTCGGACACGTACGCCAGAAAGTGGGTCCGGTACGAAATCATGAAGAGTTTCCGGAGGGGGAACTCGATATTCTCTGTGCACATCAACTCAATCAAAGGGCGAGACCAATACACCAAGCTGAAGGGTGCTAATCCCTTGAACTATCTCGGCGTCACGTATTCGGATAGCGGCCTTACCGCAACGCTTTGGGAGAGCGTGAACGACAATTGGAAGGAGTATGCTGAGATTGAGGGTAGTGCTTCCTATCGGACCGGAGGGGTAGGGGCGCAATACCGAGGCAGAGGGTTCAACCTAGGCCAGTGGTATCGCGAATATGACTGGGCTGCCGACAACGGCTATCAGAACTTCGGCTCGTGGGTTGGGTAATGTGCCGCCGAACCAGCGTGTCCAGCCGACCGTTCAACCAGCGGCGCTTCGCGCCGCGACTAACCGGCTGCTGATGCGCGTCTCGTTAGATTGCTCCATAGGAGACACACAAATGGTCATGCAAAGACATCAGACTCCACTCCGTGGAGTATGGCTGATCATCGCCTTGGCCGCGATCGTGCTAGTACTAGCCTACTTTCTCTTCTGATGCCCCTATGCGAGATCTCCGCATCCCTGAGCTGCTCCACAAGACACCACTCGGTGGGTTATTCCTTGTCGGAGCATTGGTAGCGGTCGTGGTCGTGCTCTTCTACGTTCTCGTCTGATGGCCGCGGCGATGGTTATCTGGCTCAAACGCCACAAGGGCGCATTGACCTTCGCGTTGAGCTTGCTGATGATAACTCTTGGTCTCGCAAACGCTTGGAAGCACCAACTGATATCGACTGATTGGCTAAACACGCACAAAGACGCCCTGTCTGCCCTCAACAGCATCGTCGCCTTACTAATACTGATCGCTGGCTCCCTCTTTTCCTACTATCGGTTTTTTCGAGGTCGTACGCTCTCTTTGCGAGCCGAGCTATCGATCGATGTCTCGGTGCATAACACACCTGAGCAATTCCTACTTCACGCCGTGACGCTGACAGCTAAGAACGTTGGCAGCTCCACCATCTGGAATCCTACGCCTCACATCTCTGTGCGGGTCCATGGGCCACCGGGGCTGGCTGAAGGCAGAGAGATCACGGATTGGTGGAACGAAGATCGCTCAGAGGATACGGGTGCGACCGCGCCTGTGATTGAGGCGGGAGAGACGGTGTCGTTTTTCACTCACCAAGAGATCGCGAGCAAGGCGTGGGCGGTTACGTACTTTGCGTCCCTCCGAGCCGATACCGGTGATGCTTGGTTCGTTTCAAAGACGGTAACCAATGGGAGCGCAGCCTAATCCCGGCGTCAACCGGAGCGTTATGCCGTATGCCTACTCCAAGAGTCGCTATGACAGTAATCATCTACGCAGATAACACCCTGGCGCTTCCTACGCGAACAGTTTGCGAGGCATTAAATCGTACGTGCAGGGCGGTTAAGTTCACGGCTGGGGAAGAACGCCCTCATTTTCGAAAATCCGTGATCTCTAACCGACCTGCCCATATCCAATGGTCTGGCGTTTTTCGCGGCTGCGCTGCTCGTCCGCATGATCGAACTTGGACAACGCCACGACACAACTACGGGCTGCATCAACGACGTCTGGTAGGACAAGATGTCGGCTGGTTCAGTGCATTGAGAGCCGAACTCTGCGGTGCCGATCAAAAGGTCAGTGATAACACAATCGCCGTAGTCCTATGGCCGGGGAAATACAAGGTGCGCGACTATCAGCCTCAGCCTAATGCCTCAGGCGATGCGAGCGCGAAGCCCGGGAACCAGTGAAACAGCAGGCTGCAATGGACGACGCGTGCTCGGAGTTGTTCGACTCCCTGAGGGAAGAGACACTCGACCTACATTTGCGATGGAAGTTGTACCGCCATCTCTATGCTGGCCCCAAGGAGGATATCGTCCTCCTGAACAGGAGTGCGCCAAGCATATTCGCTATTCTGCAATCCCTTCTCTTTGATGATTGCGTTCTGCGCATTTGCAGAATCACCGATTCGAACTCGCGCGGCAGCTACGAATACCTTAGCGTCTACCAACTTGCGGAGTTGCTCGGAAATGCACACGTGGCAAGTCTCGGATGCGATCTGCGACCGATGCTAAGAGACTTGGAAACCGCATGTTCCAAAATGCGCACTCTCCGAAATAGGCAGATTGCGCACGCGGATCTCAAGCAGGCGCTTCGCATTACTGCGGAGCCGCTACCGGGCATCTCGATCGACGATGTCAATGTCGCCCTGCGTCTCCTGTCGGAGTTTCTGAACGGTATCGAGGTTCCGCTTCGCCGAGTTCGCACGTTCTATGGTGACGTCCTCCTATCGATTGATAGTGACGCAGAACAGCTCCTATCCTTACTGAGGCAGGGCAACGCAGGACCGTCAACTGCCTAACCGTCAGTTGGGCGCCTTCATTGAGGTTGGAGGACTTATGGGTGGAATCGTAAAGCTACGCCTTGGAGATCTCTTCGATGGCCCGTCTGACCTCGTTGTGCTTCCCTGCTCAACTATCGGAACGGTGACGGGATTTGTGGCTCGGTCCCTCGCCCATTACGCCCTTCCGCATCCCCGGGACCGCATGGAACACGGGGAAGTAGAGATCATGCCGTTCGAGGGTGGCGAAAACATCGCTCAGTTTGTCGCTTTTGCAGCCTCTGTGCTTGCGCCAGGAAGCTCCACCCCGGATGCGATCAGGTCGATTGGGCGAACGCTCGGACAATTTACGACGCAGCAGCCTTCTGTCCGAGTGATAGCCGCTCCGCTCCTGGGTGCTGGAGCCGGTGGACTACAAAGTGAGCGGGTAGTCGCGGCGCTCCGCGACGGATTCCTGAGCACGGCCGATTCAGGGGCGTCGCTTGTTGTCCACGTGCTACACAAAGATCTATTCGATCGTTTGCGTGGCAACCGAACCACCTTGAAAGGAAGTCCAAGTCAACCACTTCGGGTCTTTATTAGTCACACGAGCAACACTCCTGACCAGCAGGAGTGGGTCAAGCAACTGGCCCTCCATCTCATTGACCGCGGCATTCAGGCGCGACTCGACAAGTTTCACTTGCGACGCGGTATGGATCTCCCTCAATGGATGTGCAACGAGCTCTCTCTTGCGCAAAAGGTCATCATCGTCTGTGACGAGAACTACAAGCAGAAGGCAGACGGGAGGCTTGGCGGAGTCGGCTGGGAAACCATGGTGATTCAAGGCGACATCGCAAACCTTCCACCCGACAGCACGAAGTATCAAGTCATCGTCCGTGCAGAAGACATGAATAGGGGACTGCCGCTTTACTTGAAAACGAGGTTCGCGTTCCATGCAAAGCTCTCCGATCCCTCTGACTCGTTCCGTGAGGAGCTAGTCAAAGAACTCCTGGATTTACCACTGGACGAACGATTGGAGGCAAAGGAATTCGCCGTATAAGACTACAAGACACCCAACGAGCCCATGCAGCGGACCCGCTCTACAGCGTCGCTTCGCGCCGCTGTTGGCCGGCAGCTGATGGGCGTCGCGTTAAGCAGCAGCGGTCAGGTTTCGTCCCTGCGATGATCGTTGCCAGATCTCGCGAAGGAGAGAACTCGATGGTCGAGGGGATCAACGGAAATCTTTCTGTCCGCGCCGTCGCTGACACTACTCTCATGGAGTGGGCGCCGAGTCCCAGCGGGTCGGTCTGGCGAAAGCGAGTCCATTTGGTCGGTCCTCCGGAATCGGGGCAAGTCACATCTGTCGTACGCTACGAGCCGGCTTCGAGGTTTCCGGCGCACGATCATCCGGAGGGAGAGGAGATCCTCGTGCTCGACGGCGTGTTCTCGGACGAACATGGTGACTGGCCCGCGGGCACGTTTCTCCTCAATCCGGAAGGCTTTCGCCATGCCCCTTTTTCGGAACCTGGTTGCGTCCTGTTCGTGAAGCTGAGGCAATTCCCGGGTCGGGAGCGGCGCCACGTAGCCGTCGACACCAACAACCTCACGTGGGAGCCAAGCTCGATTCCGGCCGTAGCTCACAAGACGCTCTACCAGCAAGCCGGCTTCTCGGACCTGATGCGCCTCGAGCGTTGGGAGCCGCGAACAGACCTTGGCATCATCACCTATGAGCAAGGCGCCGAGTTGTTCGTCCTTGAGGGTGAGTTTGCCGACGAAGTCCGGGCATACTCTGCGGGTTGCTGGCTGCGCCTCCCGGTTGGTTCAAAGCATCATCCCAGATCTGCCGAGGGATGCACTCTGTACATTAAGAGGTCTGGGCTACCTTATCTAAGGTCGGACGCGCGATGAAGCCCCGCGTTCATGAGCTTTTTCGTCAGGTCTTGCCCGGAAGGCATGCGCATCGTTGAGATCACACGTGACCGCTTCCCGGATTGGCGACGCATGCGCCAAGAAGTCTATGGTGACCTGGATGCGGGTTTTCACGAGGCGGAGATGGAGCTCATTTTTTCGTCGGCTCATGCCACGTGCTTCCTCGGCCTTGGCGAGACGGGTACGGCCGTCGCGATGCTTGAGGTATCCCTGCGCAATTTCGTGGACGGCTGCCTCGGCGGGCCTGTCGGCTACATAGAGGGGATCTACGTTACTCGGGGACAGAGGAAGCAGGGCTATGGCCGAGAACTCTCCGAATTCGCAGCAAACTGGTTCCGCTCCAGGGGCTGCCGCGATATGGCGGCCGATGCGGAGCTTACCAACGTCGCGGCCCAGGACTTTCTGACCAGGACAGGCTTTGATGAGACGTATCGGATAGTGGAGTACAAGAGATCACTCAATGCCATGGACGCCGCGGAGATTCAGGAAATTCGCGAACTATTCGACCGCGCAGAGCGCGAGTCCGATCCACGTCGTAAGCACGCTGCCTTGGAAGAAGCCCTCGATCTGCTGGACGCCCTGTCAGAGGATGAGGAGGCGCTATCTCAAACCGATCGGTCTCTGGTGCGCAATCTGCGCAGGTCGAATACCCGGAGATTGCTGTCTCAGTTGATGGCTACGCGCAACGTTGATTTTGACGTGTGGTTCAGCTATCTCTCCCTGCTCTTGTTCCGCTTGGGGCCTGAGGTAGACGCGCTTCTGAAGGAAGAGCCGGCGGTTCGAACCGCCTACGATGCATTCATTGGTCTTTGGGGCTCAGAAGCGGTCGAGGCACTCGAGAACATCCGCGCGAAATCACGAGATGGCCTCTAGCCTGCGACGGTTCGTTCGCTGCGTAGTGAGTTGATTCGTTAGAGCACAGGACGCGAAGATGGAATCGGATCGATCGAAGGATTCATTGTCGCCGGCGGCGATCTCCGCCTTGGCCCGAGGCAACAAGGTCGAGGCGATCAAGCTCGTCCGCGAAGAGCGGCGCTTGGGCTTGAAAGAGGCGAAAGATCTTGTGGAAGAGTACTTGAGAACGGACCCTTCCGCTCAGGCAAGCTTCTCCGTGGCGCAAGGCCAATCCGGGCGGCGAGCGTTGTGGTGGCTGGCCGTGGCAGTCGCGGTCGGCGTTCTCGCGTACGTGCTCTTTGGCAAGCATTAGAGCGAAGGACGCGGCGATTCTGTCAGTGTCGCGGCGCCCTCATCTGGCTCAATCTATGGACGTCGGCGACATGGGTTCCACGTCCTTGCATCCGAGCACCGATCGCGTCTTCCATCCACATCTGCCCCCGCTGCTGCCGCCGATCTGAGACAATAGAGCGTGCATGAAGGCCGGTTGGCCTTCATCGAGACGCAAGAACGAGAAGGGAGAGAGAAATGGCTCTAGCTGTCGCAAGCACGCAGTCGGCGATCGACGAGCTGCGCGCATTGCTGGGTGATCGCGTCTCCACCAGCACCGGCGTGCGCGACCATCACGGCAAAGACGAATCCTGGCACCATCCGCACCGCCCCGACGCCGTCGCGTTTCCCGACTCGACGAAAGAAGTGTCGGAGATCGTGCAGATCTGCGCCCGCCACCGCACACCCGTGGTTGCGTACGGCACCGGCACCTCGCTCGAGGGCAACGTCATCCCGCACCACGGCGGCGTGGTCGTGGACCTGATGAACATGAACCAGGTCTTGAGCGTGAACGCGGAGGACCTGGACGCGACGGTGCAGGCGCGCGTCACGCGCAAGCAGCTCAACGACTACGTGCGCGACCAGGGCCTGTTCTTCCCGATCGATCCGGGCGCCGACGCCTCGCTGGGCGGCATGGCCGCCACCCGCGCTTCCGGCACCAACGCCGTGCGCTACGGCACCATGCGCGAGAACGTGCTGGCGCTGACCGTGGTGCTCGCGGATGGGCGCATCATTCGCACCTCCCGGCGCGCGCGCAAATCCGCGGCGGGCTACGACCTCACCCGCCTGTTCGTGGGCAGCGAGGGCACGCTCGGCATCATCACCGAAGTCACGCTGCGCCTGTACGGCATTCCCGAGGCGATGGCGGCGGCGGTGTGCTCCTTCGATTCGCTCGAAGGCGCGGTCAAGACCGTCATCCAGACCATACAGCTCGGCATTCCGGTGGCGCGCATCGAGCTGCTGGACGAGGTGCAGATGGACTCGGTGAACAAGTTCTCCAAGCTCAGCTATCCGGTCAAGGACACGCTGTTCATCGAGTTCCACGGCACGCAAGCCGGCGTGAAGGAGCAGGCCGAGCTGGTGCAGTCGATCGCGGCCGAGCACGGAGGCGGCGAGTTCAAGTGGGCCACGCGTCAGGAAGAGCGCACGCACCTGTGGCAGGCGCGCCACGACGTCACCTACGCCAACAAGGCGCTGCGCCCGGGCTGCGAGATCTGGGCCACCGACGTGTGCGTGCCGATCTCTCGTCTGGCCGAGTGCATCCTCGAGACCAAGAAGGACCTGAAGCAGAGCTTCCTCATCGCGCCGCTGGTGGGACACGTGGGCGACGGCAACTTCCATCTCGGCTTTCTGATCGACCGCAACAATCCGGCCGAGCTGGCGGAGGCGGAGCGTCTCAACGAACGCCTGGTGATGCGGGCGTTGGCGATGGACGGCACCTGCACCGGTGAGCACGGCGTCGGGCTCGGCAAGCAGAAATTCCTCATCGCCGAGCACGGCGAGGCGGTGAGCGTGATGCGCCAGGTCAAGCAGGCGCTCGATCCGCTGAACATCCTCAATCCGGGGAAGATCTTCTCGCTCTGAGGCCCTTCGACAGGCTCAGGGCGAACGGCCAGTTTGTTCACAACGCTAGATCGACTCGAGGAATTTCAGCAGCGCCTCGCGATCTGCCTTGGGCATGTTGCGGAAGATCTCGCGCGCCGGCTCGGCCTCACCTCCATGCCACAGGATCGCTTCCGTGGCGTTGCGCGCGCGGCCGTCGTGCAGCATGGCGGTGCTGCCATTCACCGTTTGCGACAACCCCAATCCCCACAGCGCGGGCGTGCGCCAATCGCGCGGGCCGGCGCGAAAATCGGGACGACCGTCGGCCAGCGCTTCGCCCATGTCGTGCAGCAGCAGGTCGGTGTAGGCGTGGAAGGTCTGGTTGGCCAGTTGCGGCAACGGCGGAAATGCAGGCGCCGTCTTCATTTCCGGCAGGTGGCAGAGCGCGCACTGCGCGTCCGAGAACAATTGCTCGCCGCGCTGGACCTGAGGATCCTGCACGTTGCGCCGCGCCGGCACCGCGAGCCCGCGCAACCAGAATTCCAGCGCATCGAGTTCGTGATTGACGATCTCGGGCACGTTGCCGGGCAGCTCGCGCCGGCAGATATCCTGCACCGGCGGACAGTTCTGGTCCGGGTACAGATTCGACGCCACACCCATGTCGCCGATGGCGGCGGCAGCAGCCTGTTGCTTCAGACTGGGCTGATTCGCCTTCCAGCCGTAGCGCCCCAGCGCGACGCGCTCCGTTGATCGCGTCCCACACGTAGTTGACGTGCCCGTTGAGGCCCTGCTCCTTCTGCCGCTGCGCCAGCGCGAGGATGGCATCATCGGGCACGGCGTCCAGCAGACCCAGCCCGATCAGCGGCTGCGCGATGCGCACCGAGGTCATCACATCGGGGTCGAGCGGACCGAAATTGAGGTTCTCCACGCGTAGCCGGGGTTGGCGCAGCACGACTCGCTCGCCATCGGCGAAAGCAACCGGCCGCTCCTCCCAGTCCATGTACAGCTCCGCTTCGGCAGGCACCGGCTGGTGCGCATAGGCGAAGTCGACGTTCTGACCCTGCAGCGCGCGATTCTGAAACTGGTCGCCGTAGTTCGGATGCGGCTTGGGGCCTCCGTGCTCGTCCTCGCCCGGGATCGAGAGGCGCACCAGGACCGAGAGGAGTTGCTCGTCGCGCCGTGATGGAAGATTGCCACGCCCATCCCGAACGTGACACTCCGAGCACTGCGTCGCGTTGAAGGTCGGCCCCAGCCCCCAGTCTCCGTTCAGCGAGACGACCGCCGCCCATTTGCGATTGAAGACATTGCGTCCAACCATGAAAGCTTGGCGCTGCTTTCCATTGAGCACGGAGGCAGGCTCGGAATACGCGGCCTGATCGAATCGCTTGAGGGTAAAGCTGCCGGCGGACAGGCTCGCGTCGGCTTCAGGGTTCGCGTCAGCCAGCCCGACGATCGCCAGCGCGGCGCTGGCGCCGAACGGCCGAGAGAATTCGGGTGCGGAGGCGGGTCATGCGAAGTTCACCGATTCTAAGTAATGGCATCCAGGCGAGTGTAACTGAAGCGAGCTTCGGCATAACGCACCCATGCGTGACCAGGCCAATCGCGCCTGCTCGCACACACCATGAGACTGTCATGCTCCGCCGCCATTGTCGCGCCGGCAGGCTTGGACTAGGATGCACGGACTCAAAGACTTCACCTCAGGAGGCAGGCGTGGTCGAGCAAAGAAATCCGTATGCCGCACCCTCCGCACCCGTGGCGGACCTCCATGGCGATCAGGACCGCGGCGCGTTCATCAGAGATGGCCAAGCGGTGCCGGCCGGTCACGGCTGGGAATGGTGGCGGAGTGGATTTGCCATCTTCCGCGCCAGCTCCCTGGATGTGGCTGCTCGTCCTGATCGTGCTGATTGGCCTGCTCTTCGTGGCCAGCGGAATCGTGGCCGCGCTCGCGCTATCGATGATGCGATCGTCCCCGGCCGGGCTCATCGTGGTCTTCGGCTTGTTTGGTCTCGCGCTGAGCATCGTGTATCCGATATTTTCGGGGGGGTTGATGCTCGGGGCACGCGCAGTGGACGAGGGCGAGGGGCTCGGCGTTGGGCATGTGTTCGCCGGGTTCGGACACTCCGGCGGGCGGCTTGCGACAGTCGGCCTGGCGATGCTGGTGGGCAACTTTCTGATACAAGTTCTCGTGACGGTGCTCTTCGGCGCGTGGCTTCGGACGGGCGCGATGAGCGCAAATCCTGCCATGATGATGCAGCAAGGCGTGCTGATCTTTCTCGTCTATCTGGCACTCACGCTCCCGCTTGCAATGGGATTCTGGTTCGCGCCGGCGCTCGTCGTATTCAACGACTCACCCGCGCTCGACGCGATACGCTCCAGCTTTCTCGGCTGCCTCAAGAACGTCGTCCCGTTTTTGATCTATGGTCTTGTCGCGCTGGGTATAGGAATAGTCATCGCGCTGCTCCTCGGCATCATTGCCGTTATCACCCGCGGCGTGGGTATCATCCTGGTATTCGCGCTGCTGCTCGCGGTTGGCCCGATCGTCATCGGGTCGATCTATACCAGCTATCGCGACATCTACACCCAGCATTGAGGCTTAGCTCGAACGACGCAGTTGCGCGAGAAGCGCATGCTCGATACCGCGCGCGAAATCCCGACGCCCGAAGGCATCGAACTGAACCTGCGACTCGCAGGCCCGGTCGTGCGTGCGCTGGCCTGGGCGGTCGATCTCCTGGTGCGGGGAGCGGTCTTTGCCGTATTGGGCATCCCCCTCGGCATGCTGGGTAATATCGGAAGCGGGATTTACCTGATCCTGTGGTTTGGTCTGGAATGGCTCTACCCGACGGTGTTCGAGGTGTACTTCGGCGGCGCGACCCCGGGTAAGCGGGCGCTCGCGCTGATGGTGCTCCACTCCGACGGCACGCCGGTGGGCTTGCCCGCGTCATTGACGCGGAACCTCTTGCGCGCCGTGGACTTCCTCCCGTTCCTGTACGGCTTCGGCCTGCTCACCATGGTGCTGAGCCGCGACTTCCAACGTCTCGGCGACATCGCGGGCGGCACGGTCGTGGTGTACCGTGAAACAGCCTTCCAGCACGGCGCGATCCCTCCGGCCCCACCCCTGCAACCGGCAATGCTGTTAAGCGCGGCCAGAGCAACGCACGCTGTTGGACCTGGCGGCACGCAGTCAGGTGCTCACCGCGGAGCGCGCGCAGGAGCTCGCCTCGCTCGCGCCACGCCTGACCGGTACCGGCGATGGAGTGAGCGCGCTCGCACGCGTTCTATCCATCGCCAACTATCTCATCGGACGCCGCGCATAAAGCGACCCGGATATT
This sequence comes from uncultured beta proteobacterium, assembly GCA_963747025.1. Taxonomy (GTDB): domain Bacteria; phylum Pseudomonadota; class Gammaproteobacteria; order Burkholderiales; family SHXO01; genus SHXO01. Next base: position 46,178 of record CAVVDJ010000001.1, on the reverse strand, counting down.
CTGATATGCGCGCTGCCATGAAGCAACAGGCGTTCGAAACCCACTACGCGGCACGCTGGGACGCGTTCGCCGACTGGCTGAAAGAACAGGCAGGCGGGCGGCACGCTAAAGCGAAGACAGGCGAATCTGCGATCGATCCCATGCAGATTCCGGCGCGCTACCGCGAGTTGTGCCAGCATCTCGCACTGGCTCGCGACCGCCAGTACAGCGCGGACTCTGATCGAGCGGCTGAGCGGGCTGGCGCTGGCAGGACACCAGGCGCTGTACGCAGCGCGCAGCCAGGGAATGGAGCGCGTCTGGCAGTTTCTGCGCGTCGGATTCCCGCGTGCGGTACGCCGCGATCTTCGCTTTGTGGCACTGGCTGCGCTGCTGTTCTTTGGCCCTCTTCTGGTGCTGACTTTCGTGATTCCCCAGCATCCCGACTTCGCCTACGTGGTGCTTCCGGTGAAGGTTCTCGACGACGTGCAGGAGATGTACGGTGAAGCGGCCAAAACGCTGGGCCGCAAGCGGGATGCCGACACCGACGTAGCCATGTTCGGTTTCTATATCTTCAACAATGTGCGGATCGGTTTCCAGACCTTCGCGGGCGGATTGGTGTTCGGGCTGGGCTCCATCTTCTATCTGCTTTACAACGGGGTGTTCATCGGCGCCATCACCGGCCACATCATTCACTCCGGCCTGGCCACCCAGTTCTTCTCGTTCACGTCGGGGCACAGCGCGTTCGAGCTCGGCGCCATCTGCTTGTCGGGCGCCGCGGGCCTCAAGCTCGGTTATGCGCTGATCGCCCCCGGTCTGCTCAGACGCTCAGCGGCGTTGCGCAGGGCGGCGGCGGAGGCCGTCCCTCTGGTGGTGGGCCTGGCCGGAATGCTGCTGCTCGCCGCCGCCATCGAAGCGTTCTGGTCCCCGCGTACCTTCCTGCCGCCGCCGGTCAAGTACGCAGTAGGCGGAGCGCTGTGGGTGCTCCTGTTGTTGTATTTCGGTTTCGCGGGACGCGACCGTGCAGCTTGACCAGCTGTCCGTGGTGCTGCGCCAGCGCAACCCCTGGGAAGCCATCGACCTGGGCTTCGCCATGGTGCGCGAATGGTGGCGCGACGCTTACGCAGCATGGCTGGCGGTCTTCGTGCCGCTAGCGGTGGCGGCCTGCTTGCTGCTGCCTCCGATATGGGCGTTCGTGCTGGTTTGGTGGCTCAATCCCGCAATCGAGCGCATCGTCCTGCACGTTGTGGCAAGCGCGGTGTTCGGTTCGCGTCCACGCCTGCGCGACACGTTGCGTTCGTTTTTCTCGTACGCGCGCAACGGACTGATCCGATCGCTGCTGCCGCCGTTCCGGTTTTCGCCCACGCGTTCGTTCGATCTGCCGGTCCGCCAGCTCGAGAACGCCCGCGGTCGCACCGCCCGGCTGCGCAGCAAACAGTTGCACAGGCGGGTCATGAACCAGGCGAGCTGGCTGACGTTCGTGTGCATGTCTGTTCGAGGCGGTCGTCTTCTTCTCGCTGGTAGGCCTGTACGACCTGCTGATCCCGGCCGCAAGCCAGGACTCCTTCAATCCGTTCGAGGTGTTTCAAGCAACGCCGAACCATGCGCGGGAATATGTGGTGACCGCGCTGTTCTTGACGGCCGTCGCAGCTGATCGAACCGCTGTACGTGGCTGCCGGCTTCGCGCTGTATCTGAATCGTCGCACGGCGCTCGAGGGCTGGGACCTCGAGGTCCAGTTGCGCCGCATCGCACAGCGCACCGACCAGCGCCAGGACGAGGAGTTGGTGGCCAGCCGGCCGGCAGTCATAGTGGCGGTCGTGCTGGCGATCGGGGTCGCTGTTGCTCTCGCCATGCCGGGTCCCTCTCCCGCGCAAGACGTCGGTCCGCCGCCGCACGATGCGCAAGCGCCGCAGATCCCCGATCCGGCTAACCCGGCGCAGACGGACAGGCCCGCGGTACCGTCCCGGAGCGAAGCGAAGCGACAGATCCTGGAGGTGCTCAAGGACCCGCAGTTCCAGCAGTTCGAGACGCAGACTCTGATCGAACCACTGCAGAAGAAACCCGAAGACAAAGCGCAGTGGGATACCAGCGGATCTCGGCTCGTTCATGCGCTTCGTCGCCGCAGATCTTGCGCTGGGTGGTCTGGGTCCTGGTAGGCGGGGTCCTGCTCTATGCGCTGTACTGGGTGCTGCGCAGGCTCAACTGGATCCGCGCCCCGGCGCGCTCGCAATGGACGCCGCCGGAACACGCTGTTCGGGCTGGACGTGCGGCCCGAGAGCCTGCCGCAGGACGTGGCGGCGGTCGCGGCCCAGCTCGCGCGCTCCGGCAACCTGGTAGGCGCTCTTTCGCTGCTCTATCGCGGCACGCTCGTGGCGCTGCTGCATCGCGATCAAATCGAGCTCGTCAGCGGCGACACCGAGGTCGATTGTCTGACCAAGACGCGCAGCCGACTGGCAGCGCCGACCTACGCCTACCTCTCGCGCCTGCTGTCGGTCTGGCAGGCGGCAGCCTATGCACATCGCCTGCCGGCGCAGCTCGAAGTAGAGCAGCTCGCCTCCGAGTGGCCAGCCTTCTTTCGTGCGGAGCCCGCGTGAGCCGGCGGACGCTGCATCTCGCTGCTCGTCGGCTTGGCCCTGTGTCTGGGTGCCTTCCTGTTCACGCAGAACTATGCCATCGTCAAGGATCGCGTATGGGTCGGCCTGCGCGGAGAGGCGAGAGCGAACGAGCTGCTCGCCGCCCGCATGCTGCTCACGCGCATGGGCGGCCGGGTGCAGGAGAGCAGCGATCTCGCGCGGCTGGATAAATTCCCGGTCGGCGGAACCATCTTTCTGGCCGCGGACCGCGGCGAGCTCGATCCGGCTACCGCGGCACGCCTGCTCTCGTGGGTGCAGGACGGGGGCCACCTGGTGGTGGGCGTCGAACGCCCGTTGGCGCACGACCCCTTGCTGGACATGCTGGGCGTCTCGGTGCAACCGGACGAGCCGCGCTTCCGGATCCCCAAGGCCGACGATGTCGAGCTTCCCGACGGCACGCGCCTGCGTGTGGACCTGCTGCCTTCGCCGCGCCTCTACGACGATGAGGACGCCGCGAGTTGGTCATACGAATCCTACGGCGCGATGCGCATGCTGCAGATCCCCTACGAGGACGGTGTGGTGACCGTGCTCTCGACCTTCCGGCCGTTCAGCAACACCGCCATCGGGCGTCTGGATCACGCCGAGCTGTTGTGGCGCCTGGCCGGCGCCAACGGTCATCCGCTCGACGTTTGGCTGGTGCGCCACCTGGATGTTCAGTCGTTGCCGCGTTGGCTGATGGCGAACGCCATGCCCTTCCTGGTCGCGCTCGCTGTGTTCCTGCTGCTGGCGCTGTGGCGCGTGATGCTGCGCTTCGGGCCGCTGCAACCGAATCCGGCGCCGGATCGGCGCAGCCTGGTCGAGCACCTGTCGGCGATGGGCCGCTTCTACTCGATGCAGCGGCAGCTGGCTAAGCTGATCCAGATCGTCCGCCAGGACGGGCTCGATCTGCTTGCAGCGCGCGCGCCCGAAACGCGGGGACAGGACGGGGCCGCGCGGCTGAAGACCGCGGCACGGCTGACCGGGTTGCGCCCGCGTGAGCTTCTGCAGGCGTTCACGGTTGCAGCGGCCACCCCGCACGAGTTCACCCTGGCCGTGCGCGTGCTGGCGGCATTCCGCCGTCAGCTCACGCCGTCCAGCCAGACCGGGAGACAGGCGTCGCGCGCGCGCCGGCGCGCGGCAGGCTCGATCGGGAACCGACCGCCGCAGAAACCACAAGATGCGCGCAGAATTCGACAAGGCGTTCCGCGAGGCGCGCGAAGGGGACAAGGAACACGCATGAGCGAGAGCACGGGTACGGATCTCGGTGGCCAGGCCCTGCGGGCGGTAAATGCCATCCGCACCGAGGTGGCGCAAAGCGCTGATCGGTCAGAGCGCCATCATCGATCAGGTGCTGATCGCACTGCTGGCCGGCGGTCACGTCCTGATCGAGGGTGTCCCCGGCCTGGGCAAGACACTGCTGGTGCGGGCTCTGGCCAAGACCTTCGATGGCCGCTTCGCGCGCATCCAGTTCACGCCCGATCTCATGCCGGCGGACGTCACCGGCCACACGCTCTACGACCAGGCCACGCGCGAGTTCACCACCCGCAAGGGACCCGTGTTCACCAACCTGCTGCTTGCCGATGAGATCAATCGCGCGCCCGGCCAAGACCCAGGCTGCGCTGCTCGAGGTCATGCAGGAGGGGCAGGTCACCATCGAGGGCACTGCGCACCCGCTCGAGCCGCCGTTCATGGTGCTGGCCACCCAGAACCCGATCGAGCAGGAGGGTACCTACGCGCTGCCCGAGGCACAGCTCGACCGCTTTCTGCTCAAGATCCGCATCGACTTCCCTACGCTGGAGGACGAGCACAGCATGGTGCGTCAGGTCACGACGAACCAGGTGGGCGATCGGCTCAACGTGGCGGGCGTGAGCACCTTGATCAAGCCGAGCGCGGTGCTTGGGCCTGCAGCGCTATCTCGCGAGCATGACCGTAGATCCGCGCGCGTCGGATTATGCAGTGCGCATCACCCGCGCCACGCGAACGTGGCCGGGAATCGCGGCGGGCGCCAGCCCGCGCGGCGGCATCTCTCTCGTGCGCGCGGCACGGGCTCAAGCGCTGATCAGCGGCCGCGATTTCGTAACGCCCGATGACGTGAAGGCAGTGGCGCTGCCCGCCCTGCGCCATCGCATCACCTTGGCGCCGGAAGTGGAGATCGAAGGGCAGGGCGCGGACGTGATCCTCGGTGCGCTGCTGCAGAAGGTGGAGGCGCCAAGGACGTGACGCTTCGGCCGATCTACGCTTCCGGTGTGCCGATTCCGGGACTAGGCGCGCGAATCCTGGAGCCGCACCAGATTCTCCGCCGCGAAAGACCAGTTCAGCAGTTGGTCGACCACCGCGCTCACATGCTGGTCGCGCCGGTTCTGATAGTCGAGATAGTACGCGTGCTCCCACACGTCGACCGTGAGCAGCGGCGCATAGCCCGCGGTGAAGGGTACTTCGGCGTTGCCCGTTTTCATCACCTTGAGTCGGCTCCCGTCGCGCACCAGCCAAACCCAGCCACTGCCGAACTGAGCGGTCGCGGCCTTCACCAGCTCCGTCTTCAGCGCCTGGATGCCGCCGAAGCTGTCGTCGATCATGCCGCGCGAGCTCACCGCCATGCTTGGGCTGTGGCGGACTTTCCCATTCGGCGGCATCAGGCTCTGCCAGTAGAAATCGTGATTCCAGGTCTGCGCGGCATTGTTGAAGATGTCCTCCTCGCCGGGCTTGCCGTGCGAGCGGCGAATCAATTCCACCAACGACGCGTCTTGAATGCCCCGCTGCAGCACGAGAGTGTTCAGCTTGTCTACATACCCTTTGTGGTGCTTGCCGTGATGGAAGCGTAACGTGCGCGCCGAAATGATCGGCGTCAGCGCCGTGTGCGCAAACGGCAGTGGGGACAACGTAAATGGTCCGGTAGTTGCAGGTATTGCGGATTGATCTGATTTCATCTGTATGGCCTCTTCGTAGTCAACGGCCCTGGCCTCAGGACGGGATGAGGTCGCACGCCATCCGCGCGCCGCCACCGCCGAGTTCCTTCGGGTGCGTGGTTTGCAATCCACATGAGTCAATCTCCTGATCGTGACGGGGACGAGCGAGGCGCCGACGTTGCCGCTAACTTAGCAGAACGATCCTGGCGTTCCCATCAGACGGCTGCTCTCCGCGGTGTAGGCGGATTCCGACATCCGCGGCGCAGCCACGCGGATTCTGCAGCGTGTGCATGGAGTCGCAGTCAATCTTGCATCGAGATCCGTAGGTTTTACACGGACTCGAACGTCGCATTGCGACGGTAACCACTCTGACTGCACGCTCCACTACCGTCTGGCACGTCGCTTGCCGATTTCAGTCTTGACACGGCGTGTTGGCCGCGTTTGTGCAACGACACCGGATTCGGAGGAATTCCGCAATGTCAAAGCTCACCTCAATCAGTCTTGCGATTGGCGCCCTCGCCGTGGGCGCTTGCGCTCATAGCGCTAACCAAAGCAGAGTACGACGCCGCTCTGAGTCGAGCCTACCGCGACTACCACGAGGCCAAAGCAAAGTGCGACGGCCTACTCCGGAAATGCAGCAGGACATCTGCGAGGCCGACGCAAAGGCGCAGAGAGCGAAGAGCGAGGCTGACGCCAAAGCCAGCCTATGAGGGCACCTCGAAGGCGCGCTACGATCAACGCGTAGCCGCTGCCGAAGCCGACTACAAAGTCGCCCGGCAGCGTTGCGATGATCTAGCCGGCGACAACAAGGACGTGTGCATCAAGGACGCAGAGGCGGCGCTGGCGCGGGCCAAGGCCGACGCGAAGACCGCCTATCGCAGCACGTATTGATGAGCTCGGTTTCAGCCGGCCCGGACCAGGCTGGATGACGAGCTCGTCCGCCCGCATTTGCCGGAAGTCGCGAATGCTGCACTACGCCGTGGTGTTCTTCGTCATCGCGATCATCGCCGCGCTATTCGGCTTCAGCGGGATCGCCACCGATGCGGCCGAGATTGGCAAGATCCTGTTCTTCGTCTTCGTCATCCTCGCTGCCATCGCCCTGATCACTCACGCGATCCGGGCGAAGTAGCACCACGCGCTGTACGCGCTTACCTGGCACGCGCGGTTTGCACATGACGCGCGTCGCATCGTCGCTCGCCCGGCGCCTCGTCGGAACGCTTGGAAGGGAACCGCGTCGCCTATACACTGGCGTCAGCTCATGTCCCCTGCCTGCGACGCGGGATGATTCCCTCCCCTCTCCTGGTCCGCCTGGCACTCCTCTGGACGGTCGCCGGGTCGCCGCTTCCATCTGGCAAGAGCTCGCCGGGCCATGGACGATCGTCAGCGCGCTGCTCGGCGCGACGACGCTGGGCGATCTGCTGCTGGGCGCGCGTCGCTTGCGGCTCGAGGTGCGGCGCCAGCTACCGGCCTCGGCCCCGCTCTACGTCTGGACCGAGGTCCGATTGCACCTGTCGAACCGCGATCGTGCGCGCGTCTCCTGCGACGCGTTCGATCATCATCCGCCGGAGTGCACGGTCGAGGGGTTGCCACGCGCGCTTTCGATTCCGTCCGGCGGCTGGGCCGAGTTCAACTACCGGGTGCGACCAACCAGCCGCGGGGACCTGCGCTTCGGCGCACTCGAGCTGCGCGTCCATTCTCCGCTCACGCTGTGGCAACGCCGCGTCCGTTTGGGCGAGCCATCGATCCTGCGTGTGTACCCGAACTTCGCGGCGCTGACCCGCTACGCGCTGTTCGCCACCGACAACCGTCTATCCCAGATGGGCGTCCTCCAGCGCCGGCGCCGCGGGGAGGGGCTCGATTTCGACCAGCTCCGCGAATACCGCGAGGGCGACAGCCAGCGCAAGATCGACTGGAAGGCAAGCCAGCGGCTGCGCAAGCTGATCTCGCGCGAGTATCAGGACGAGCGCGACCAGCAGGTCGTGTTCCTGGTCGACTGCGGGCGCCGCATGCGCGCCAAGGACGACGACTGCTCGCACTTCGACCATGCGCTGGATGCGACCCTGCTGCTGGCCTACGTGAGCCTGCGCCAGGGCGACGCGGTCGGGCTGATGACCATGAGCGGCCAGCATTTGTGGCTCGCGCCGCGCAAATCCCATGCGATGGTCAACCAAATCCTGAATCAGGTGTACGGCCTGCAGCCCGGGCTGCTCACCAGCGACTACCATCAGGCGGCCGTGGAATTGTCCAAGCGGCTGAAGAAGCGGGCGCTGGTGGTGCTCATCTCCAACCTCCGCGACGAGGACGACGACACCCTTCTGCCCGCGCTGCGCCTGCTGCAGAAACGTCACCTCGTGCTGTTCGCCAGCCTGCGCGAGCGCGCGCTGGACCAAACTACAACCGCTCCGGTGGAGGACTTCGAGGCCGCGCTCACCCATGGTGCCGCTATCGAGTATCGCCTGCGGCGCGATGCCGCGTTCCGCCGCCTCAAGCAAGGCAACGTAGTGTGCCTGGATGTCGCGCCGCAGCGGTTGGCTCTCGCCCTGGTAAACCAGTATCTGGACGTGAAGCGCAGGGGCCAGCTGTAACTTTCGGTGACTGCCCGGCTGAAGCCGTTGTGCTAGCCTATGCTCGGTGGATAGCCGAACATCAGCCCGCTCGCAGGGGCCGAGACCACAGAATCTTTAAAGGGGGGTTCCAGATGCCATCGTCGCGTATAGCGATCGCGCTGGTGGGCGCGATATTGATCGCGGGGTGCGCAACTCAAAATACCTCGATCAACAAGAGCCTTTCCAAACAGTCCGACCGGCCGCTCCCGCGCCGGATTCTGCTGGCGCAACCGGACATCCGCGTGCACGAAATCTCGACCGGTGGCGTGGTCGAGAAGGTGGACGAATGGAGCAACAAGGCGTCGGGCGAGGCGGCCAAGTCTCTCGAAGCGCTCGCCCAGTCGACCAACATGTTCGAGCTGGTGCCGTCCTCGAAGTTGTCGGATGCGCAGCGCGCGACGCTGGAGCAGTATGGCGCCCTGTACATCCTGGTCGCGGGCAGTGCGAATCTCGCGCAACGCTCCCCGTTCGCGGCCTGGAAGAAGCGAGCCGCCGACTTCGACTACACGCTTGGCCCCGGGCTGGCCGGTGTCGCCGACCAGGAGAAGCTCGACGCGGTCGTGTTCGTGGTGGGCACCGATCACATCTCCAGCGCCGGCCGCAAGGCGGCCATGGTCGTGGGCGTCCTAGCCGCCGCATTCACAGGCGTGATGATCGTTCCGAATTCCATTCCGGCGTTTCTGACTGCCGGCGTGGTGGACATGCACACCGGGGATGTGCTTTGGTTCAGCACCGAGACCCGCGGGGGGTCCGATGACCTGCGCGATCCCGCGGTCGTGAAGAACGTCATCGACGACCTGTTCAAGACGTACCCGGGCGCGGTCAAGGCCGCCGATGCAAAGAAATAGCGCGATCCGCGGAGAACCATACTCGCGCGCCGCCTCTCCCTTCGCGGCACCGCGGCGACGGGCGACATTGTTCCCTCGGTGCTGCGCGGCCGCGCTCGCGCTCGCATGGGTCCTACCCGCGGCCGGCGCCAAGATTGCGCCGTTTGCCGACAGCGCCGCGCTCGGGCAGGTGACCGGCGACGAGCAGCGCGTCTGGAGCCAGGGCGACGAAGTGGCGCAGGAGATCGCCCGCGGCGGTGTGATCTACGAGAACGCGGCGAACACCGCCTATGTTCAGCTGTCATGGACCGGCTGTTCCCGGAATTCAAGGGCCACATTCAGGTCGCGATCGTGAAATCGTCGCAGCTGAACGCCTTTGCGCTGCCGAACGGCCGCATCTACATCAACCAGGGCTTGCTGGCCCGCCTGCGAAACGAGGCGCAGCTCGCCACGCTGCTGGGCCACGAAGGCACCCACTTCACCAACCGGCACGGCTACCAGAGCGAAATGAGCGCCAAGGACAATGCGGGCTTCGCCACCCTCGGGGGAATGGTACTACCTGGCGTCGCGTCAATGCTGCCTTCGCTCCTCGCAGTGAGCTCCATGTACGGCTTCTCGCGGGAGATGGAAACCGAGGCCGATGTGCAGGGCTTCGCGCGACTGAAGAAGGCCGGTTACGACGTGCACGAGTCGCCCAGAGTGTTCGAGCACCTGATTGCGGACATCAAGGCGGAGGACATCAAGGAGCCGTTCTTCTTCGCCTCACACCCCAAGCTCGCCGACCGTGTCGAGAACATGAAAAAGCTCTCGGCCGGCGCCTCGCCTGGTGGCGACGGGACCTCCAGCGTCGACTACGCGGAAACGATGGCGAAGCTGCGTCTGGACAACCTCGAGCACATGTTGTCGATGGGACGAGCCAAGAGCGCGCTGATCATGCTGGGCGATCCCGAGCGCCTGCCGGAGCTTCCGCCCCAGGCGCAGTACTACCTGGGCGAAGCCTATCGCCTGCGCGGCCAGGAAGGCGACGTCAAGCTCGCCGAAGAAGCGTATGTCAGGGCGATCGAGAGCGGCGCCCGAGTTCGCCCCGAGCTACCGCGCGCTGGGTGTGCTGCGTCTGAAAGCCAACCACTATGCGGACGCGCAGAAGTACCTCGACCGCTACCTCGAGCTGGCGCCCGACGCGCCAGACCGCAAGTACGTGGAGAGCTATCTGAAGATCGCAAGGAAGAAGGCGGGAGGTCAACCGTGAAGCAAACTCAGCATTGTTGCCGTGGTCAGTGCTGGTCGAGCGCGTGCGCGGCTCCGCCGCAGCGCGTGGACACCCCGAGAACCGACGGGCCAGACAAGACCTACTCGGTGGATTTGCCGGTCGGCTGGATCAAGCAGGTGACTCCGAACAAGCAACTGCTGGCCAGCCGCGATGGCGTCCTGCTCGACTACATCTTGATCAGCAAGACGTCCTCCGAAGGAGGCGTTCCCGAAAACCAAGAAGGCAGCCAGCGACAGCATGCTGCCAGCCGAGCTGGCGGAGCTGGAAATCGCTGAGATCAAGAGCCAAGACCAGTTCACCGCGGCGCTGACGGTGGTCGAGAACGAACCTGCAGATATCGCCGGCCAGGAGGGATTCCGGATCCGGTTGCGCTACAAGAACAACCGCGGTCTGGAAATCCAGCGCGTCGTCTATGCGGCTCGCCGACAAGTCCGCGTACTACCGGATGAGCTTCGAGCACCGACGCTGTACTACTTCGACACCTACTATCCCGACTTCCAGAAGGCGGTTGCGTCGTTTCAGCTCCGCGGCGCAGGCAACAAGAAGACCACCGGCGCCCTGACCCGTCAGGTCGTAGCCCAAAGCCCGAAGAACCGCTGGAAACGACTAACCTCGCATGACGAGACTTGTCCGCCGTGCCGCCGCGGCTGCGGTCCTGATGTGGGCCGCATCGAGCTTGGGCCCAGATCATCTACAAGTCGACCATGCCGGACGGTCGCGTCATCTATGGCGCCCGAGCCAATGCCCGGTGCGAAGCGCGTCGAAACCATGAAGCCGAAGACCGACACTACCGGCGTGCGCCCGGTCGGACCCAAGGACGAGAAGGCGCTGCAACAACGCGAGATGCAGCGCGAGCAGCAAGCGACGCGTCAAAACGAGATCCAGCAGGCGGAGCAGGCGTTACGCGATGCCGAAGCGGCGCAAGCCGCCGGCAAAGAACCCCTGCCGGGCGAGCGTCAAGGCACCGCGGGCGGCGCCAGTCGCCTGACCGACGAATACTGGGAACGTCAGAAAGCGCTGGCAGCCGCCGTGGCCGACGCGCGCAAGCGCGTCGAGGAAGTGCGCGGCTGCGCCCGATGATCGCGGTTAGCGGAGCTGGTTTCGTTCTGAGTAGACGCGCTCCAGACGGATCTGCGGCTTGCGCGACGTTGTCCTCGAGCTTCTTGATGCGGTCGTAGTATTCCGGCAGCACCCGCGTACCGCCCGTCGCCGAGCTTTGGATCTCTCCCGGCAACAGCTCTTTGCCCACCTCGAGTCGACGCTTGGCCTCCTCGAGCGCCCGCTCCGCGTCCACGATCTCCCGCTGCGTGCGGTCTAACGCGTCTGCGCGTTCGCGCAGGCGCTTGTCCAGCGCTGCGGCGTCGGCGGCGCTCGTGCCGAGCGTCTGCTCGAGCAGCGGGCGGCGCTCTCCGCGTCCGGCAGGGTGACTTGGTAGAGCAGCTTCGCGCCCTTGATCCGGTGATCGGCGTAGACCACCGAGCCGTCGGGCAACTGCTGCTTGTAGATTTTCTGCGCCACCGCCGGAAGGGCGACGGCGAGCGTCATGCCAACGACGATGAGAACGCAGCGCGTGAGTCAAAGCAGTTGCTGCTGGCGAAGTGCCCTGACGACGACGTCCGCCAGATCCTTTGCGGCAGCAGGGGCGTTATCGGGTTGGAAGGTTTGCGAGGTGCTGAACCAGACCAGCGCTTCGTCTGTCGCATCCCACAAGCTGGTCTCGAGCGTATAAACCTCGTAACCGTAGGGTCGGCGGCGTATGGATTGTCATGCCCGCCTGATAGACCGCATAGAACTCCGCCTTGGTCCCGGCCTGCAACGGTGGTGGCGCATAGGAGCTAGCCTTGCGCTCCTTGCCGATCATGCGTGTGACCAACACGGCGTCCGCGTGCACTTCGCCGACCGCCTCGACGATCCGCTCCGACGGCACTTCTCCGTCTGCCTGGATGACCGCGTGCGCGGCCGTGGCCGTCACGCCCATCGCCGCCAGCTCCTGGACGAATGCATCTTCATAGACCCGCCGGATCTCGGGATCAGAGCTGGCGGCCAGCACGAGCACACGGTCGAACGGGCGTCCGCTGTAACCCGCGCTCTTCCATTCGCTGACCAACGTGTTAGGGCGCGCAGCCCGCGGCTACGAGTGCGGCCACAGCCACACAGGCGGTTCGTCGTCGTGTGCAGAGCGGAGACGAGCAGCCCCGCAGCGCAGCGCGCGCCACGCATTGACGGTGTAGGCAGCCCGGTTCAAGTTGGGGGTAGTGCTGTCAAGGGTGGCCTCACGCGACGAAGCCGACTTGGCGGTGCGTACCATCGCAGAACGGTTTCTTGGCCGACCGCCCGCAGCGGCAGAGCGCGGTCTGCTCGCCGGCGAACACCAGCCCGGCGACCGGATGACGCACCTCGCAGCGGCCTTCGATGCGCAACGGGCCGTTTACGCGCAGCCCGATGCGCAGCACACCGCTGGCGCCGGGCTGCGCGGCTGGGGCTTCGGGCTGGGGCTGGGTATCGTCGCGAAACCCCGTCCTGGTATGGCTGCCGTCGCAATAAGGCTTGCTGGCAGACTGGCCGCAACGGCACAGCCAGGCTTCTGTCGTCTCGGACAGCACCTGCCCGTCGGCGGTGACGATCTCCAACTCGCCGCGACATTCGTATGGGCCGTGGATCGTGGGCACGATGGTGTTCATTGCGCGGACCTCGTCATTGCGCGGTCCAGCCGCCGTCGATGCTGAGGCTGGCGCCGGTTATGGAAGCGGCTGCCTCGCTGCACAGGAAGACGGCGAGCGCGGCGACCTCGTCGATCTTCACGAACGCCTTGCTCGGCTGGCGCTCCAGGATGACCTTCGCGATCACCTCGTCGCGAGGGATGTCGTGGGCTTTGGCCTGATCGTCGATCTGCTTCTCGACCAGCGGCGTGAGCACGTAGCCCGGGCAGATGGCGTTGCAGGTGACGCCCTTGCCGGCCGTCTCCAGGGCCACGGTCTTGGTCAGGCCCACGAGGCCGTGCTTGGCAGCGACATAGGCTGACTTGAAGGGCGACGCCACGAGTCCGTGGGCGGAAGCGACGTTGAGGATCCGGCCCCACCCCTTGGCCCTCATCGCAGGCAGGGCTGCGCGTATGCGTGTGAAACGCGGAGCTCAGATTCACCGCGAGGATGGCGTCCCACTTCTCCGGTGGAAACTCGTCAACCGGAGCGACGTGCTGGATGCCAGCGTTGTTCACGAGGATGTCAACGCCACCGAAAATCTGCGCCGCCTCCGCGACCATCGTCTGGATCTGCGCTGGGCGCTGCATGTCTGCACCCGAGTAGACTACCCTCACACCGTGCTCCTGTTCCAGGTGCGTGCGAACGCTCTTGATCTCGTCCGCGTGCCCGAAGCCGTTGAGCATCACATTGGCGCCTGCGCCCGCCAGCGCTCGCGCGATGCCGAGACCGATGCCGCTGGTGGAACCAGTGACGATGGCTGATCTTCCCTTCAGCATTGCCCTGACCTGCGTTCTCAAACAGCGCAAAGTCTAGCAGAATGGGCTCTGGCAAAAGGTTCGCCGGCGGCCTGCCGTGTCCGCCTCAGACGCCGGAACGAGAAGATGGGAGGGGCAAATGGGATTGTTCAGCGGCAAACGCCCGAATGATCTAGGGGTTAAGAACGGGCGGCTCAAACCACCCCCCAACTCACCCAACGCCGTGAGCAGCCAGGCGCAAGACGCGAGCCACGCGATCGCGCCCCTGAGCTATACCAGTTCGGCCGTGCGCGCGATGGATGCACTGGTCGCCGTTGTCGAGTCTACGCCCCGCACCCGCGTCGTCTCCCGGACCAACGACTATCTGTACGCCGAGTACGAGAGCGCGCTGATGGGCTTCGTCGATGACGTCGAATTCTGGTTCGAGCCCAATGCCAAGGTCATCCACGTGCGCTCGGCCTCGCGTCTGGGTTACAGCGATTTCGGCGTCAACCGCGCTCGTATCGAAGACATCCGACGTAAGTTTTCTGTGCGGGACAACTGAGGTGTGCGATCGCGAGGTGACTACGCTGTTCCATTGCCTCGACTCGGGACGGCCGGAGCAGCGCTTGTGTCGACAACTTCTAGATCCCGAACGAGGCGGAACGACGGGGCACCTCTGGCACGCGGACAGCGTGTCTGACGGTTGCTGCTACGCTGCGACGAGGTCGGGGTCGTGCGCCGTTGGCGTTGCCCGCCCAATCGCAACAAGTGCGAACAGTGCGAGGGCCATCAGCGTGAGCGAACCCGGCTCGGGCACCGCCGCCTGGAATTCTGCGGCGAGAATCTGGTCCGTCCTGGTCGTCGGATGGACTCCATCCCAGAACACCCACTGATCCCAATTGCTCGGGTTGCACTGGCCAACACCGAGGCCGAAGTTGCTCGTGCACGCATCGGTGGTATTGGTAAAGCCGTAGGCACCTGGGTTGGCGAGAACCGCGTTCAGAGCTGCCTCCGTGTCGAACTGAACGATCTCTGCCGACAGCTGTTGATCGAGCAGAGTGAGTTCGGTGGCGAGGCCCGCGTTGAAAGCTCCGGTCAAAGCGCTTAGTGCAAGCGCCTGCGGAGTTCCGCGGAACTCCGGTACCTCTCCCAAATCTGGAAGATTAGGGACCAGAAAGTGCTGTGCGCCCGCGCCGGCGAGCGTCTCAATGGTTGCAGCTATGTTCGCGATGCCGTTCGTGACCACGTTAGCCCCGCCCGGCGATCCGGGGACAACCCCAGGGAGACTGCCGGTAGCGTTGGCATAGAAGACATCGTTCGGGAACAGCCACACTACAAACAGCGAACTCGCTGGATCGAATGCGGGATTCGCCGCTTGGAACTGCTGCAATTGCAACGCAGTACCATAGGGTGCGTACACGGGCTGCAAGAAACCGGGTACGTTTGGGTTTATGGCATTGTAGTTTTGAGTTCCCGTTGTGGCGCCACCCATCGCGAAATCGGTTCCGCCCGCCAGCGAAGGCATCAAGCCACCGGGGTTACCCGGGTTATAGAGATTCCAAAGGTATTCGACTGCGACGGGCCCGTTCGAGAATCGGCCGTCGGAGTACGGGAACGGCGGGAAGGTGAACCCCGTCGCCGCTGAGGTCGCCAATCCACTGTTGCCAGCGTCCGATAGGCTGTCGCCGAAGACGAAGAGATTGGTCAGCTGCTGAATTGCAGCAGCCGCAGGCAGCGGAAGGCTGATCGATAGGGCGAGCGTAACGATGCCGAGAGATCGCTTCATTTTGGTGGCTCCTCCCGCTTGCCGAGGATCGGGCGCGACCACCAACGATCTAGACTCGGCAGACGCTTCGATCGAAAAGCTCAGAAACGTCAAAAAATTGTGGCAATCTCCATGCCACAGCTCGGGAAGAAGCAGAAAAGCGCGATCCACCAATGAGTTGTCTCACGGTCTTGGTCGCACCCCAGTTTGTGCATGTGAACGAATGTAAAGGAAGCCGACAGCGGCAGCGGCCGCCGAATACTGACTCTGTGGAGCGCAACTCGCGTCTAGGTGACTGGACGGGATTTCGCGAACCACACCCCCCAAGGATCAAAACGCTGTCGTCGGACCACCTACGGCGGGCCTCAGCCAGCCGAGCAGCGCGTTCCACAGCCCAGCCACACGCGGCTCGGTGACGCGCAGCGTTGACGGACGCAGCGCCATGACCAAGGTCAGGCCCGGGCTGTCGATCACAGCCGACTGCCCCGCCTCCAGGATCACATCTGCGGTGCTCTGCTCCTGCGTGATCCACAGCGCGCCGCTCAGACACGCCACGCGCACACCCCTACCGTCCCGCACCGAGACCAATTGATCGGGCTCGAGACTCAACTTTGACTGACCCAGCAGCAACCTCATGACAGCCTCCTTCCGGTCGCGCCCCACTCGGCGCGTTGACCTGGACACCATTCCAAAAGATCATTGCACGGTGCGATTGTCCGCGCCCCGTCGCCTGGGGTAAAACGACATTTCGGAATGCGGTGCATGACTCCTGGGAATGACTGATCCTTCCTACACGGCTCCTTCACTGGACCTGCTGCGGGGTTTCGAGGCGGCGGCGCGGCACCTGAATTTCACGCGCGCAGCAGACGAACTGTTCATCACGCAGTCTGCGGTCAGCCGCCAGATCAAAGCGCTGGAGGAGCGTCTGGGCGTGACGCTGTTCCTGCGCCAGCCCAAGAGCTTGCGGCTGACGCAGCAAGGCGAGCGCCTGTATCGCGCCGTGAGCAGCGCGCTGCGCCAGGTGAACGAAGCCATGGAAGGCCTCTCCCGCCGCGCAGGCCCTTCGGTGGTCACCGTCACCTCGACCCTCGGTTTTTGCGCACTATGGCTGGTTCCGCGCCTGAGCAGCTTCCAGAAGTCCTTTCCCGAAGCCGAGGTCCGCATCGCCGCCAACGATCGAATCCTCAATCTCGACCGCGAGCGTATCGACGTGTCGATCCGCTACTGCCCGCCACAGACGGCGCCCAAGGATGCGGTATGGTTGTTCAACGAGGAACTGCTGCCGGTGTGCTCCCCGGCCTTGCTCGACTCGCCCGCGCGACCGCTTCGCGACCCCGTCGATCTGCGCCATCACGTGCTGCTGCACCTCGACGACCCGGACAATCCGTCGCCATGGCTGTCCTGGAGCCACTGGCTGGAGACGGCCGGTGTCCCGGGGCTGAAGCCGGCTGGATCGCTCGCGTTCAACTACTACGACCAGGTCGTGCGCGCCGCACTTGCCGGCCAAGGCGTAGCGCTGGGACGCTCGCCCCTGGTGCAGGACCTGCTCCAGGACGGCAGTCTCGTCGTCCCCTTGGTGGCGCGGGCCGCCACGGACCGGGGGTACTGGGTGGTGCAAGCGGCCTCCGCCCGTGGGCGGCCCGAAGTGGAGCGGTTCGTGCAATGGATCAGCACCGAGGCGCAAGCCGCAGCCGTTGCGGCTCGCTCCGGACAGCGTGCAAACCGTCGCACGCGGTTCGCCAGAAACCGACGGCGTCGGAACCAACCGCGCGCGGCCGCGGCGCCACCGCCACGCACGGAGGACAACGCAGTGAGCGAAAGAAACCAATGACGCTCATCATCCGTCCCGCCGAGCCCGCCGACGTCGCGCTGATCCTGGCATTCGTCGAGGAGCTGGCCGAGTACGAGCGGCTCAGCCATCTGGTCACGGCGACCGAGCAGACGCTCCTGGATTCCCTGTTCGGCCCGCACCCGGGCGCGGAAGTGCTGCTGGCGTTCGAGCGCGATGCGCCAGTTGGCTTTGCCGTGTTCGTCCACAACTTCTCCACGTTCCTAGGCACGACGCGGACTATGGCTGGAGGACATCTACGTAAAGCCGAAATTCCGCGGCCAAGGCTACGGGCGCGAGCTGCTGCTGCATGTGGCGCGGATCGCCCACCAGCGCGGGTGCGGTCGCTTCGAATGGGCCGTGCTGGACTGGAATGCGCCCGCCATCGAGTTCTACAAATCGCTGGGCGCGGTACCGTTGGACGACTGGACCATCTTTCGCGTCACGGGAGAGTCGCTCGCCAACCTTGCTGGCATCCGCTGAACGCGTCGTTCCAATCCTGCTGAAGACGCGGCAAGGTCGCGCGCCGGAAGTCGGGGTAAGATCACACGATTCTCAAAGACTGAAATCAGAAGCGGCCATGAAACCGATCGATATTTCCCATCTTGCAGTCCTGAGCGCGCCTCTCCTGTCGGACGTGATGGACAGCTTGGGACTGGCAAGTCGCGCGATGAAGCCGTTCGTTCGGCCGCTGGATGAAGAGCTGACGCTGGTCGGGCGCGCGCGAACCGGGCTGTACATGCCGGTGTACTCGGTTCGCTCGGGCGAGAATCCCTACGCAGTGGAGATCGCGCTGGTGGACGATCTGAAGCCGGGCGAAGTCGTGGTGCTGGCGTGCGGCGGTCCCAGCGAGCGGATAGCGCCCTGGGGCGAGCTGCTGTCGACGGCCAGCCGTCGCGCGCGGTGCCGCCGGTTGCGTAACGGATGGCTTGGTGCGCGACATCCGTCAGATTCGGACCATGCGCTTCCCCGTTTTCCACGGCGGCATCGGACCGCTGGACACGAAGGGCCGCGCCCGCATGATGGAGCGTGACGTCCCGGTGGAGTGCGGAGGCGTCGCCGTGCGCAGCGGCGACATCGTCTTCGGAGACGCGGACGGAGTGGTGGTGATCCCGCGCGAGCATGAGGCGGACGTAATCGCCAAGGCCAGGGAGAAAGCGCAAGGAGAAGATCGCACACGCGTGGAGTTGCGGCAGGGGCGGCTGCTGGGCCAGGTGTACGACAAATACGGGGTGCTCTGACCCGCACCCCGCCTCGCCAAGGGGAGCGCGCGGAACCGTCGGCGCGTTCTCAGATCGGTGCTTCTTCCCACGGCGCAGCCCGCAGCAGCGTGCGGCGCGCGATGAACTGGTCCGCCCGGGTCAGGCTTTGACGCAAGACAGCCAGCAGAAGCTCGTCCTGCGTCAACCTGGCGGTGGCGTCTGCGTCAATTTGTGAGGGGACTTGTGAGGGGACCGGAGTGGGTTTGGGGGCCGGTCGTTGCGGTGCGCCGAGCGCGGCAGTGGCAGTGGCGAAGGCAGCGGCTAGAGTATTTGTATTCAGCGTGGCGTTCATCGTCTCCCCCTCGGTCCCGGTGTGGTTGTCACGCTTGGCGGGCTTCACCGCCCCTCCCGTCGCGCGTGAAATCATGATCTGCGCGTGCGGATCGCAGCGGAAGCGCGGCGAGAGACGTTGCCGTCTCTGAGCCGTCTGGTATCAGCTGGGGCTACCAACCCCGGAGGGAGGGGGAATGACGCAAGCGGCTGCAGTCGTTGAGGCATTGAAGCGGACTCTGAAGGCCCGCAAGATGACCTACGGTCAGGTGGCCAAGGCGCTGCGGATGAGCGAAGCGAGCGTCAAGCGCATGTTCTCTCGCAACCACTTCACGCTGGAGCGGCTGGACCGCATCTGCGAGCTGGCCAGCACCAGCCTGAGTGAGCTGGCGCGCGAGGTCGATAGTGTCGGCACCCACGTGTCACAACTGACGCCAGATCAGGAAAAGGAGATCGTGCGCGACCCCAAGCTGTTCCTGGTTGCCGTGTGCGTTTTGAATCAGCTTACCCTGGAGCAGATCGTCCAGGCCTACAACCTCTCGAAGAGCGAGTGCATCCAGCTGCTGCTGAAGCTCGAGCGGATCAAATTCCTCGAGTTGTTGCCCAACAATCAGGTCAAGCTGCTGGTCGCTCGCACCTTCTCGTGGCGGCCCGACGGTCCGATCCATCACTTCTTCCGGTCCCGTGCGCAGAACGAGTACTTCCGCTCGCGCTTCGACGGGGCGGACGAGATCCTGCTGTTTGTCAACGGCATGCTGTCGCGTGCATCAGCACAGGTGATGCTAGCGCGGCTCAAGCGTTTGGCCAACGAGTTCTCCGAGATGCACAGCGACGATGCTTTGTTGCCGGTCGGCGAGCGTCGGCCAGCGAGTCTGATCCTGGCGATGCGCCCGTGGGAGCTCGACGAGTTTCATGCGCTGCGCCGTCGGAAACAACCGGAACGCAATCAGCAGAAATAGGAATGATACCGAGCCGGGATTCCCATATCGATTCGCGAAATCACGAGGACTGTGAGCGGCGCAAGTGCACCTCGAACTGGCTTCCGCCTCCGTCGCGCGGTACGTAACGCACATCGCCGCCATGCCGGCGGGCGATCTGGCGAACCAGCGAGAGCCCCAGGCCCACTCCGCCGTCGCTCTCCTTCGCGCCCGGCGGACGATAGAAGGGCTCGAAGATACGCTCGCGCTCGCCCTCCGCGACACCTGGACCGCGGTCCGCAACAACCAGCCGCGCCGCGCCCTTTGCAATCGGGTGTATCGATGCCTCGATCGGCGCGCCACCGGCGTAACGGCGTGCGTTTTCCAGCAGGTTGCGCACGAGTCGCCGCAGCATGCGGGCGTCTCCGCGAATGACTACCGCTTCCCCGCTGACCTCGGCATTGGCGCGCGCAGCTTCTTCGGCCAGAAGTGCCAGCAGATCCACCTCTTCGGTGCTGCCGAGTTGGTCCAAAGCATCGAGACGGCTCGCGAGCAGCAGTTCACCGATGAGCTCGTCGAGCTCTTCGATATCCTTGGCCAGACGAGCGCGCAGCTCAGGTCGATCGGTGCCGGGCAACAGCTCGATCGCCATGCGCATCCGCGTGAGCGGCGAGCGCAGCTCGTGCGACGCGCCAGCCAGCACAGTCTTCTGCGCGTTGACAAGCCGCTCGATGCGCTCCGCTGCACGGTTGAAACTGCGCGCGAGGTCCGCCACTTCGTCGCAGCCTTCCACCTGTACCCGCGCCTGCAACTGTCCGGCGCCCAACGCATCGACGCGAGCCTGCAACCGCTCTAACCGGCCCGTGATCCGGCGCACGACAGGATAGGCGCCGACGGCGATGGCCGCCGCCAGAAGCAGGAGCGCACCCGAGCAAACCCAGCGCGCGATGGTGCCTGTGCCAGCGCGCAAGAGCCCAACGTCCATCCGGGAGCAACAGCGCGAACATCGGACCGCCGGCCGATCTGATCCAGCCGCTCGCGGTTCGGTCGGCCGGCGCCGCCGGCAGCGGCTCCCCCGCGTGCGCCAGCAGCGCGCCGTCGGCTGCGCGCAGTGTCACGTCGGCGTTGAACTGCTGGGCCAGACGATCGACCTTGGCCTGCAGCTCCGGCATCTGGGCGACCGGGCGGCGGCAGCACTTCACCCAGCAGCGCCGCCATGCCGTCCAGCGAATGGCGGTCCTGGTCGTCGCCCGGGATCAGCCACCAGGCGATCAAGACGAGCAAGCCGAACAGCAGCAGGATGCCGACGAAAGTGAGATAGATCTGGAGGTACAGCCGGCGCATCAGGCGTCCTGGTGCTTGGCGAAAACGTAGCCCGCGCCGCGCACGGTGATGATGCGGCGCGGATGCTTGGGGTCGTCCTCGATAGCGGCGCGGATGCGCGAGATGTGCACGTCGAGGCTGCGGTCGAAGGCCTCGAGTTGCTCGCCCCGGACCGTTTCCATCAAGGCCTCGCGCGACATCACGCGGCCCGCGCGGGTCGCGAGCTCCCACAGCAGATCGAACTGATAGCCGGTGACCGCCGCTCGTCCCCGTCTACGCGCACTACGCGTGCATCGCGGTCGATCTCCAGACGCCCGAAGCGCAGAATCTGCTGACGCTTGCCAGCCGGCCGCAGAACGTCGACGCAAGATGGCGCGCAGCCGCGCCAGCAGCTCGCGCGGGTTGAAGGGCTTGGGCAGGTAATCGTCCGCCCCTAGCTCCAACCCGACGATGCGATCCATCTCATCGCCACGCGCCGTCAGCATCAGGATTGGAATGTCATGCTCGATGCGCACGCGCCGGCAGACCTCGAAGCCGTCGAGGTCCGGCAACATCACATCCAGGATCAGCCCGTCGAAGGCATCCTTGTCCGAGCAGCCGCATCCCGTCCGCCGCCGTCGGACACGCGGTGACATGTATACCCAGAGGCTCGAGATATTCTGCGACCATGGCGGACAGGCCTTGGTCGTCCTCGATCATCAACACGCGTTCGGCCATTTCGTGGTCAGATGCCGTCGAGCGTAGCCCGCGCCTACCCGGTCGACGCAACTGCCTCCAGGGAACTGTTGTCGGTCCCGGATTCCGCTGCGCTTCATCCTTGCTACGCTGCTTGAATGGGCAGCTCCAAGGCCCCCCTCCTAAGAGCGCCGGAGTTCCCCCGGCGCCGGAAGGAAGCGGATGCGCCGCTCACTAGCGACGGAATTGATTGGCCATCTCGACCAGCTTGGTGCGCTGCTCCGGCGTCAGCACATCGGCTGCGTCTGCAATCGCAGTCACGAACCGATCCGAGGCCGATTCGGCCAGCTGCATCTCGGAGGCGCGGATCTGCTTGAGCGCGGCGCGGTCCACGGTCGGCTGCGACAGCGCGTCCATGAACGCCTGCCGATCCTTCAAGTGCTGCTCGCGCACCTGGCTCAGGTCCTTGATCGCGTCCTGCACAATGGCCTTGATGCGCGTCTTCTGTTCCTCGGTCGCGTCGACACGGCTCAGCACCCACTCCGTGGCAAAGTCGGCACGTTCCGCCCGCTGCTCGGGCGTCATCGCGCTCGTGCGCTTATGCCCCCAGCAGCCGCGGCCGTGCCCGGTGCCGTCGGGCCCGCCCTGTACCTGGGACCACACGTTGAAACTGGTGGCCGCCAGTGCGCCCAGCAATCCGCCGATGGCAAGGCCGCCAAAGAACTTGCGGCGGCCGCCCTTCCGGGCCGGGAGTTGAACTTCGGGTAGCTTTGGATTCTGCTCACTCATGCTTGTCTCCTGTAGTCGTGGGTCGCGCTGCGGTCGCAGCGCACGAAAGCATGTTAGAAGGTCGGTCTTGCGCGGTTTTGTCGGGCGCGTAAAGATGTGTAAAGAGTCAATGGCTGTTGATCCGTGGTAACGTAGTTAAGGTCGGATTAGCGCGAGTCACGAATCACGAGTCACGAGTCACGGTCATTTATGCGCATCGCCATCGGCGGTTTCCAGCACGAAACCAACACCTTTGCCCCGAGCAAAGCCACGCTTCGATGACTTCGCTCGCGGCGGCGCATGGCCGCCCCTGCTCAAAGGCGGTGACATCCTGGACGGCACGCGCGGAGTCAACCTCCCGATTGCCGGCTTCATCGACGTCATGCGCAAGACAACACATCAGCTCGTCTCCACCGCGTGGGCGGCCGCAAGCCCGTCGGCGCATGTCACCGAGGACGCATACGAGCGCATCGCGGGCATCATTCTCGACGCGCTGAGATCAGCCGGGAAAATCGACGCCGTCTATCTGGATCTGCACGGAGCCATGGTGACGGAGCACCTCGACGATGGTGAAGGCGAGCTGCTGTCGCGGGTGCGCGCCGTGGTCGGCTCCGACATTCCGGTCGTGGCCAGCCTGGACCTGCATGCCAACGTCACGCAGAAGATGCTGGAGCACGCCGACGCGCTGATCGCCTACCGCACCTATCCGCACATCGACATGGCCGACACCGGTGCGAGAGTCGCGCGCTTCCTCCAACGGCGGCTCGCGGGAATGCACACGCCCCCGCCTCAGCGCACGGCGCGTGCCGTTCCTGATCCCGCTGCAGACTCAATCCACGATGCTGGAGCCCGCGAAGTCGATCTACGAGGAGCTGGAGCGTCTGGAAGACAGCTCGGTGGCATCGCTTTCCTTCGCGCCGGGCTTTCCCGCCGCAGATTTCCCCGAATGCGGCCCGACGGTCATCGCTTATGCCGAAGACCCTGTCGCGCGCCAGTCGGGTCGCCGAAGCGTTGCGCGCGGCGGTAGCGGAACACGAGTCCGCCTTCGACTGCCCGGTGTACACGCCAGAGGAAGGCGTGCGGCGGGCAATAGCGATTGCGGCGCAGCGCCAGCCGCCCCGTAGTCATCGCCGACACCCAGGACAACCCGGGTGCAGGCGGCGCATCGGACACCACCGGCATGCTGCGCGCGCTGGTCGGCGCGAACGCGCAGCGCGCGGCACTCGGACTCATGGTCGATCCGGCCGCCGCGAAGGCGGCGCACGAGGCGGGGCAAGGCAGCAGCATCGAGATCGCGCTGGGCGGCAAGTCCGGCATCCCGGGCGATGCTCCGTTTCGCGGCCGCTTCGTCGTCGGAGCGGCTGTCCGACGGCAAGCTCACCTGCACCGGCCCCTTCTACCGCGGCGCGCGCATGAGCCTCGGCCCCTCCGCGTGCCTGAAGATCGGCGGCGTGCGCGTGGTGGTGGCCTGCGAGAAACCGCAGATGGCGGATCAGGAACTCTACCGCTTCGTCGGCATCGAGCCCACGCAACAGGCCATTCTGGTCAACAAGAGCTCCGTGCACTTCCGCGCCGACTTCGCGCCGATCGCCGAAGAGATCCTCGTGTGCAAGGCGCCTGGACCGATGCTCGCCGACCCCAGCGACTTCCCGTGGAAGAATCTCGCGCCTGGCATCCGTTTGAAGCCGAACGGGCGAACGTTTGCACGCACATAGCCGGCCACAGCTCTTCGCTGCGCTCTGGAGAAAACGAATGGAGTCGAAGTGGATCAGCCTTCTTTTCGTCGCCGCCCTCTTCGCGTTGAGCCGATGCGGTCTCAGCCGACAAGCAGTACGGGCCGGGGGTCACGGATTCCGCGATCAAGATCGGACAGACGATGCCCTACAGCGGACCGGTGTCCGCATGGGCCACGCTGGGACGCGCAGAAGCCGCTTACTTCAGGATGCTCAACGACCAGGGGGGAATCCGAGGGCGAAAGATCGACCTGCTCAGCCTGGACGACGGCTACAGCCCGCCCCGCACGGTCGAGCAGACACGCAGGCTGGTGGAGCAGGAGGACGTCCTGCTGGTGTTCAGCGCCTTCGGCACACCGACGAATACGGCGATCCTCAAGTACCTCAACACCAAGAGGGTGCCGCATCTGTTCGTTGCAGCGGTCGGCACCAAGTGGGCCGACCCGCAGCATTTTCCCTGGACGATGGCGTTCATGCAGGACCAGGGCACGGAGGCTGCCGCTCACGCCGCGTGGCTGCTCAAAAGCCATCCGAACGCGAAAGTCGGCGTGCTGTACCAGAACGACGATTTTGGAAAAGACTATCTGAAAGGCCTGAAAGACGCCTTCGGTCAAAGAGCCGCGTCCATGATCGTTGCCGAGGCGTCCTACGAGGTTACCGATCCCACCATCGACTCCCAGATCATCGCGCTCCAGAGCTCGGGCGCCGACACGCTGTTCACGTTCGCCTCGCCGAAGTTCGCGGCGCTTTCGATCCGAAAGACCTATGACATCGGTTGGCGTCCGCTGCATATCGTCGCCCAGCCCGGAACCTCGGTCGGATCGGTGCTTAAGCCCGCGGGCCTCGAAAAGGCGGCGGGGCTGGTCGCCGCGTCGTTTCTGAAGGATCCGACCGACCTCCGATGGCGAGACGACCCCGGGATGAAGGCCTGGTTGGCATGGATGAAGAAATACTATCCCGAAGGCGACGTCACCGACTGGGTTAACGTCTACGGGTACACCATCGCGCAAGCAATGGTGCACGTGCTGCGAGAGTGTGGCGACAATCTCACGCGGGAGAACGTGATGGCAAAGGCCGCACAGCTGAAAGACCTGGAGCTGCCGCTGCTGCTGCCGGGGATCAAGATCAACACGTCGGCGACCGACTTCCGCACCATCAAGCAAATGCAGCTGCAGCGGTTCGACGGAAACCGCTGGGTACGCCTCAACGACGCAGCCGAGCAATAGCGCTACTCACATGCCAGCCCCGCCGCGCTGAAGAGAACTTCAGTCGCGCAGCGCCTTTTGCGCCGCCCTGCTCTGTTTGGTTTTCTTCGCGGCATCCAGAATGGCGCGGTCGACGGGTTTGACGTCGATCGTGACCTTCTTGACGCTACCCGTGAACTTGTTGTCCCGCTCCTTGTAGTCCTCCGTCACCGGCGTGGCGGTGTCCTGGCCGACGTCCGCCGTCTCGTCCACTGAGATCACAAAGGGCATCGTCTTCTCGATCCGACCGTCGGCCACCTGTTTCCCGTTCACCAGGATCGTCCCCTTGCCGCCCGCCCCCAGCTTGCCCCCGTCGGAAGCGAACTCGAACCGGATCGTCGCCTTCCCTGGCGGGACCGCCTCGTCAGCCGCAACCGTGTACCGCTCCTGACCCAGCCAGTTGTACGTGTAGCGCGGTCTGCCCTGCTTCAGGTACAAGCTCCAACCGCCGAACCGCCCGCCCTGGGACAGGATCACTCCGTCTGCGCCCGTCTCCGGAATCTCCACCACGGCCGTAATCGTATGCGATCGGTTCTTCACGTCGATGAAAGCGCCTTCCGCCATGCCGGGCGTGCCCGGGTAAACCGTGAGAGAGGTCCGACCGGCCATCAGGTCCGGCCGCCCGGCCAACTCCGGATCGACTCGCTCGGCCGACCGATCGTCCAACGGCAGGACGTTGTACTTCGCCGCCTCCTTGAGGAAGAGAGCTTGCAGGTCCTTCAACCTCTGCGGGTACTTTTTCGCGAGATTGGTCGTCTCGTTGAAGTCCACCGCGATGTTGTAAAGCTCCCACTCGTCGCTCTGCACCGTGCCCAGCGGCTGGAACTCCCAGGGGATGCGGTGAAGGGCGCCCGCCACCCAGCCGTCGTGATAGATCGCCCGGTTACCGAGGATCTCGAAGTACTGGGTCGTGTGCCGGTCTCTGGCCCCCGCGTCGTTGAACGAGTAGACCATGCTCACCCCCTCGATCGGCCGCTGCTTGACCCCGCTCACCACTTTCGGCGCGGGCACACCGACCGCCTCGAGAACCGTGGGAGCGATGTCGACGACATGGTGGAACTGCTCGCGGACCTCGTTCTTCTTCTTGATCCCCTTCGGCCAATGGACGATCAGAGGGTTGCGAGTGCCGCCGAAGTCGGAGGCGATATGCTTGGTCCATGTGAACGGGGTGTCTCCGGCGACCGCCCACCCCGCGGCGTAATTGCCGTAACTCATCGGCCCGCCCAGCTCGTCGATGCGCTTGAGCATGTCCTCCAATTTCTCACGCACCCCGTTCGCGCTGGTGCCCTCGTTGAACACTCCGGCCATGCCACCCTCGGCGCTCGCTCCGTTATCCCCAATGATGTACAGGAAGAGCGTGTTGTCCAATTCACCCAGTTCGGCGATCGCATCGACCAGGCGGCCGATCTCGGCATCACAGTACTCTCCGAAGCCGGCGAACACTTCCATCTGCCGGGCGAACAGCTTCTGCTCGTCCGCGGTGAGCCGCTCCCAGTCCCTGATCCCGGGCGGCTTCGGGGCCAGACTGGTGTTGTCCGGCACCACCCCGAGCTTCTTCTGCCGCTCGAGCGTGTCTTCGCGCAATTCGTCCCACCCTTGATCGAACTTCCCCTTGTACTTGGCGATCCACTCCTTCGGGACGTGATGCGGAGCTCGTGTTGCTCCGGGCGCGAAGTAGATGAAGAACGGCCGGTCAGGGGTGATCGAATGCTGCGCCCTTACCCAGTTGATCGCCTGATCGGTCATGTCCGTCATGAAGTGGTAGCTCGGGTCGCGCGGCGGCTCGATCCTGGTCGTGCCGTCGTACAAAACCGGCGCCCACTGATTGGTTTCGCTTCCGACGAAGCCGTAGAACTTGTCGAAGCCGGAGTGCGTCGGCCAGCGGTCGAACGGGCCGGACACGCTGAGCTCCCAGCTCGCCGTCTCGTGGGACTTGCCGAACGCTGCGGTGCTGAAGCCGTTGAGCCTCAGCACTTCGGCGAGCGGGGCGATGTCCTGGGGCCGCTGCGCGGTCATTCCCGGGAACGCGGTGGCCCCGTCGATGACCGCCCCCATGTTGTTGGAGTGGTGGTTTCGACCAGTCAGCAGCGCCGCCCGTGTCGGGGAGCAAAGGGCCGTGGTGTGGAAGCGGTTGTAGCGCAGTCCTTGGTTCGCCAGCCGCTCGGCAGTGGGCATGTGGACCGGCCCGCCGAAGGCGCTGGACTGGCCAAAGCCCATATCGTCGATCAGAACGATCACGACGTTCGGTGCGCCTTTCGGTGCTGTCACCTCAAACCAGGTCGGGGCCTTCGCATCGCGAGCATCCAGTTCGGTGATGGGCTTGTACTGCGGCTCCTTGATCGGCAGCACGGTTCGATCGATCGTCGATTGCTGCGCGAACACCGACCCCGTGCAGACGGCCGCGGCGGCGATGAGATTTTTCAGCGTTCGTATTGAGATGGCCGTGCTCCTTGCGTTTGTTCTCAGGATACCTTGACACGCCCGCCGGCACTTAAACAACTGCCGCGTTGCGAATGACCGGTGATGATGGTGTCGAAACCGTCGTCCAAGACGCAGGCGAGGTCGTAGCCGCGCCAAGCTGAGGTATCAAGTTACGGCCTACCATTGGAAGTCGATATATTCGCAGCTGAGCGAATGTTCCTTCGTTCTCCAATCGTAGAGGTATTCGCCCAGTTTCTCCTGTTTACAGGATTCCCCATCCAAGGTGGTGCCTCGTGGATTTGTCACAGTGGCTCTTGCCACATACTTCCAGTAAGACAAATTTGCCTCTTCGTTCTGGTTCGAATCGTGAAAGCTGAACAATTCCACACGGCCCTTGAGGCGACGACTGAGTTACCCAAACGCCCGCCCCCGAGTCGCGCATGTATCGAAAACGGTCCCTGAACGTATGAGCATTCACTATGCAGGTGCGCGAATCCTTTTCATATTCAAGCCGAACTAGGTTGAGCCAATTGTCTTCCGTTTTGGATTTGCAGAACTCCACAGTGGCTCTTTCCCAGTTGAGAAAATCCTTTTTCTCCGAATCGGCGGTCTCCCTCAGCTTTTTCTGCGCTTCGGTGATCGCCTTCGAGTCAGTAGCCTTTAGGTGGTGTTTTCCGGCCCTCAAGAATATCGACAAAGTCCATGAACCATTTGCAGTACTCGGCAGACCACTCTACCCCGTCGCTACGAAACCCTTCCCGCGCCTGATTGAGCCTGGTGCTCAAGTCCTCCGGCTTTGCCCTCTTACTTACGATTATCAGATTAAGTTCGCAGTCCAGGGAGTTATCTCGTTTCTGCTGGCACCCATAAAATATGGAAGCAGCTTCTGTCGTGCTGTCTAAGCGCCCGTATGTCGGCGCCTCATCGGCCCAACCATTCACTATCCCAACCAGCCAGATTCCCCCGACAACAAGAATTGGCTTACCGAACCAAGAACAGTCCATGCTGAGCATTTCTGGTCCCCCGTGGGCAAGGGAAGGAATGTAACTCGAACTTTCACACGCCGGCGAACCTCTCCGCCGCGACAGCTGATTTGTTTACCAGATGAGCCGCCATATGCGGGCAGGTCTCCGCCCGTCAGACAAGAGACCCCTTGCGATCTAGCGCCGAAGAGTTGCCGATACCCCGTCACCCTTGGGATTTCAACTCGGTAGCGATGGCGTCGAACAGCTTGCTGGCCCAATCAGGTGGAAAGTTAAGCGGCGCTAAGACAGGCTTACTGATGATCTCGACTTCCGTCTGATTGCCGGAAAGCTTCGTCACCAAAATCGCTACCCGCTCGCCCCAACTCCAGGGGGTCATTCCATGCGAGAGGAGGATTTGTCCGCTGCTTTGGTCCGTGCTCGTAATGGTCAACCCCTGTTTGCTGGCAGCGCTGAGCGTGGCT
Organism: uncultured beta proteobacterium; assembly: GCA_963747025.1. Taxonomy (GTDB): domain Bacteria; phylum Pseudomonadota; class Gammaproteobacteria; order Burkholderiales; family SHXO01; genus SHXO01. The sequence goes on along the minus strand of CAVVDJ010000001.1, from coordinate 16,888 downwards.
TTATAGACCGATTCATAGTCGCCATTGAACGTCCTTTTCTCCCCAGTCCCCTTCGCCTGCTGGACGGTTTCCGTGGTGGCGCATGCGCCGAGGAAGCACAGTGCGAGCACTGCCAGGAACACACCCCTCACGCCTCCCTCCTCCCTATCAATCCAGTGGCGCCGCGCAGCCACAAAACATTATCCTTCAGGGGAGTAGTTTTGCGGCGTGATTCGGGCGAGACGCGCTGCTCATGTTTCGAAATCGTCCGCCAGATGGCTACACGGTGAGCAGCGAGAATTTTCGAAATCGCGGCTAACCGGTGTGAACATGGACGCACATCCCGGTGAGAGACCGCTTTTGAGCCCCTCGAATGGCTCGGAACAAATTTGGCAGCGGGCGACTTGTCCATCGAGCAGCCGACCCAGTTCGAGCTGGTCGTCAATCTGAAACCCGCCAAGACCCTCGGCATCACGATCCCCGAATCGATCCGCGTTCAGAGCAAGACCAGGCTCGCACGATGCTCGGCGCGTGCCGCGCAACGCCTGACTCAAAAACGGTTCAGGGCTTGATTCCGTAGGGTCACGGCGCGGCTAATCGACGCAAACCGCACGCGGCTTACAACGCCGCCGCACCGGCTTGCGCAACGATCCCGTCCTGGAACGATTGCACGCCCGACACGCCGATCCCTCCGACGTAGTGCCCGTCCTTCACCAGCGGGACGCCCCCTTCCAGCGGCACCGCGCCCGGGAGACCGAGCATGGTGATGCGCTCCTCCAATACGACTTTTTCAATCGCCTTCGTGGGTCGCTTGAACAGAATCGCGGTTCTGCCTTTCTTCTCCGCGATCCTGCTGGACGCCTTCTGCGCGCCGTCCATCCGCTCCAGGTACATCAGGTGGCCACCGTCATCGACGACGGCGATGACGATGTTCCAGCCGTTTTTCTCGGCTTCCGCCCGGGCCGCCGCCGCCACGCGCTTGGCATCGTCCAAAGACAAGATCATGGACTGAAGCATCTCGACGTCCCCGATCAGGTTTCCATCGAGAGCAGATTCTTGTGAGATCTGCCCGTCTTTCATCACCAGCTTGATATTGCCCGGCGCTTGGAGGAGGCGAACGTCCTTCTGCGGCTCGCCTGCGATCACCAGCAGGTCGGCAAGAAACCCTTCGGCTACCTCACCCGCTTGCCCCTCGAGCATCATCGCGGCAGCGCCCGTGCGCGTAGCGGCCACCAGGGCCTCGGAATCGGAGTAACCGAAGAAACGCACGAAGTGTTCGAGATCGCGCGCATTCGTCCCGTGCGGCGTCCACGGAAAGCCGTAGTCGCCGCCACGATGACGCGCACCCCGCGTTTGCGCAGCTCGGCAAACACGCGTTGCGCCTGCTCGAACTGGTCGACGACGCCGTTGTTCCTGGCCTTCTCGTACGTGATGCCCCACTGTTCGGCTTCGTAAATCGTGTTGTGCAGCAGTCCACCGCCGGCGCGACGAAAATCCTGTCGCGAGCGGCTTCCAGGAGATCCAGGCACTCCTCGTCTGCATATTCGCAGTGATAGAGGATGTCGATCCCATGCTTGAGAGCGGTCTTGATCGAGGCGGCCGCGCGCACATGTGCCGCAATCCGCTTGCCGTGCGCGTGCGCAGTTTGTGCCGCTATGACCACCTCCTCGTCGCACATGACAGTCTGCTGCGGACGAGAGCCCGGTATCGTCTGATTTCCCGAGATGTTCAGCTTGAGCGTGTCCACCCCTTCGCGCACCAGGCTTCTGCACGTGCGCATCATCTCGTCCGCACCATCCACCACGAGCGCGATGGACTCGCGGTAGATGTGCATCCGGCGCTCATCGCCGAGATTGCCGGTGTTCGGTAAGCTCGGGGCTCGCGGCCAACAATCTCGGCCCCGGTGCGTTCCCCGCGTCGATCTCGTTCCGAGCACCACGTCGAGGCGTGGCTTGGCGGAGCCCCCGCTCGCGCGAGACGTGAAATCCGGCTTCGAGCACGATCTGGGCGTGACGCCTGCTCTGGAGCATGTGCTCCTCGGGGGGCACGTCGCCGGTTTCGGCGATATCGGCCTTGTCCAGAAACGGAAGGTGCGCGTGTCCGTCGACCATGCCGGGGATGATCGTATGCCCGGACACGTCGAAGCGCGTCGCGGCCTGCCGCGAACCCCGGGTTGGCGGCAGCAAGCTCGACAAATCCGGTTTCCGCGACGAGCACATCGGCGGGGGAAGGCCGGTTTTCCGGTTCCGTCCCAGACGATACCTCCCTGGAGCAGGACACTCTGCATAAGCGCTAGGTCAGCAGAGTCGGAAGTGCAGGCGTTGGGTTCAGTTCAGATAGACCTGCATCGGCTCACCGTCCTCTCTGAGCCGCGCAGCACCGCCCAGAAAAACAACAGGCCATGCCAACCACCGCCGCGAAGTCCTGCCGTACATCCGCTAGCCCGCGCCGCGATAAAGGATGCCATCGACAAGTTACGAATGCGTGGTGGAGAGAGTTGCATCGCCTTCTGCAACCGTTGCGGCATGCTATCTCCAGCGGCGTCTGCCCGCCCGAGAGTATGTTCGGAACCAGAAAGAGCCGGTATCAGCGAGCAGCCCGAACTGAGGCGTCGGCGCCCGCCACCGTGGCAAGGAGAATGCCGAGAGAGGCGACGGAGAACATGTAGATCGCGGTGCTCGCCATGAACAGAGGGATCGAGCCGGCGATGGCACGTCGAGCATGCCCTGCACGACGATTCGCAACGACAGCGTCGATACGACAACGATCACTGGCGCCGCTCAACCAGATCTTTGCGAGCATGATGTCGCCTGGCGTGAGCGGCGTGGACGAGCAGGTGCTCGATGCGTGCCATGCTCACGCTCGCGTACCACCCTGCCCCGGACGGGATACGTCGCGAGCATCGTAGATGTTGATGATCCCGACGCCCCAAACGCAGGTCTCGGTCAGGGTTTCGATGAATTTCGCCCGTGTGACCAAACCAACGATGAACTGGCGTCCATCGGTGTACGGGTGAATCACTGCACCTCCTGCGCGATGATGTTCTGAATGTAGTAGCGCCGCGTGTCCGGCCTGGGCCATGGCCGTGGCATCGACGTTGAGCTGGACCGTCGGTTCGGCCGGCCTCGAGATCATCGTGCCGATCGCCACAGCCGAGAAGATCGCCAAATACGAGCGGCGGCTGGCCGACTGGGAAGCCAAGACGGCCGACGTGCGAGAAAGCTCGACGCCATCGAGCGGCCGCACAAGGAAGCGGCATCGGCTGTGGCGCTGAAGAAGTTCCCGGTCGAACTGCACGCGATCTTTGCCAAGAGCGACGCCGAACGGACGCCGCTGGAAAAGCAGCTGGCCGCCCTCGCCTTCCTGCAAACGGTCGGCGATGAGGCGAAGGTCGATTTCGCGAAGAAGCTGAAGGGCGATGCGAAAGAGCCGAGTGGGAGCGACTGAAGGAGCTCGCGGCATTCGAGGCGGACAAGCCGACAACCGATCGAAACGACTGCGAGCGTGACGGACATCGGCCCGCGTGACCAGTCGTCTTCATTCCGGGCAAACGTGACGCCGAGCCGATCGAGCCAGGGCCGCTGAGCGTGCTTGATGTAGCAGCCACACTACCGATTCCCGTTTGCACAAATGACGGCATCGGAGTACGACGACCGGTCGCCGCACGGCGCTGGCCGAACTGGATCACCTCGCCCGACAATCCGCTGCCCGCTCGCGTGCTGGCGAATCGCCTCTGGCAGCATCACTTTGGCCGCGGGCTTGGCCGAATCGCCGAGCGACTTCGGCCGCCTGGGGGAGCCGCCGACGCATCCCGAGCTGCTCGACTGGCTGGCGTGCGAGCTGCTGGCGGGCGACTGGAGCATCAAGTCGCTGCACCGGCAGATGGTGACATCGGCCACGTATCGGCAGGCGTCGCACGGACCCGAAGTCGCCGCCGCGCGCTCAGAAAGATCCGGCCAACAAGTGGCTGGCCCGGATGACCGGTCCGCCGGCTCTCGGCCGAGCAGATTCGCGATGCGGCGATTGCCGTCACGGGCGAGCTCGACTCGCGGATGGGCGGCGAAGGCGGCGACAGCGGCAAGACGGCCCGCCGCGCGGTCTATCTGAAGGTGTTCCGCAACAAGCAAGACGCGACGCTCGACGTGTTCGACGTGCCCGACGGCATCTTCACGACGCCCGTCCGCAACGTCACGACCACGCCCACGCAGTCGCTGTTCATGATCAACGGCCCCTGGATGCTGCTGCGGGCGAAGGCATTCGCCCGCGCGCTGAACAGCGCTCGTCGGCGCACGCTCGACGAGCGCGTCGCCACGGCCTATCGCCTCGCCTACGGCCGCCCGCCAACCGCCGACGAATCGCAAGCCGCCCGCGAGTTCCTGCAAACCCATCCCGCCAAAGACAGCGACGCCCTGGTCGATTTGTGCCACGTGCTGCTGAACTCGAACGAGTTCCTGTACGTGGATTGACCCGTGGGGTCAGGCCTCTGGCCTGCCCGCGCAATGCCGGACAGGTCAGAGGCCTGTCCCACGCACCATGCCCTACCTCTCCCGCCGCGAAATGCTCCTGCCAGGCCGGCGCCGGCTTCGGTGCGCTGGCGCTCACGTCGCTGCTCGCGCAAGATCGCGCCGCTGCTCCCCCAGCCCCGAGCCCCGAGCCCCCAGTCCCTCGCGCCAGCCGCACCACTCGCCCAAGGCCAAGAGCGTCATCTTCCTGTTCATGGAAGGCGGGCCGAGCCACATCGACATGTTCGATCCCAAGCCGCTGCTCAACGAGCTGGCCGGCCAGCCGCTGCCCGCGAGCTTCGAGCCGGTCATCACTGGCGATGGGCGAGAACGACGCGCCGCTCCTGGCCTCGCAAGCGGAAGTGGAAGCAGCACGGCGAGAGCGGCCTGTGGGTCTCCGACTGGCTGCCGCACATCGCCGACGTGCGCCGACGACCTCTGCGTCATCCGCTCGCTGCTGGGCCGACGGCATCAATCACGCCGGCGGCGTCTGCCAGATGAACACCGGCTCGATCCTCGCCGGCCGGCCGTCGCTGGGCGCGTGGGTCACCTACGGCCTGGGCACCGAGAACGAGAACCTGCCCGCGTTCGTCGTGATGCAGGACAACCCGGGCCAGGTCGTCAACGGCCCGCGCAACTGGGGCGCGGGCTTCATGCCCGCCGTCTATCAGGGCACGCCGCTCGCAGAGCGGCGACGAGCCGATCCCGAACCTCGACCACGCCCGAAGGACGTGACCGACGCGCAGCAGCGCGGCAAGCTCGACTTCCTCGACGCAGCTCAACCGCGCGCACGCCGCCGAGCGGCCGCGAGCAGACCGAGCTCGACGCCCGCATCGCCAGCTACGAGCTCGCCTTCCGCATGCAGGCCGAGGCGCCGGAGGCGGTCGATCTGCCGCAGGAAACGGCCGAGACGCAGGCGCTCTACGGCATCGACCGACAAGGAGACCGCCGCGTTCGGCCGGCATGTGCCTGCTGGCCCGCCGGCTGGTCGAGCGCGGCGTGCGCTTCGTGCAGCTCTATCACGGCGCCGGCAGCAAGTGGGACGCGCACGCCGGCATCGAGAAGAACCACGCCGAGCCTGTGCCGCGCGACCGACAAGCCGATCGCCGGCCTGCTCAAGGACCTGAAGCGGCGCGGCCTGCTCGAACGACACGCTGGTCATCTGGGGCGGCGAGTTCGGCCGCACGCCGATGAGCGAAAAGGGCGACGGCCGCGACCACAACCCCTACGGCTTCACGATGTGGATGGCCGGCGGCGGCGTCCAGGGCGGCCAGACGATCGGCGCGACCGACGAGGTCGGCCTGCACGCCGTCGAGGACCGCCTGCACGTCCACGACCTGCACGCCACGATCCTGCACCTGCTGGGCCTCGACCACATGCAGCTCGTCTACCGCCACAAAGGCCGCCCCGAGCGGCCGACGCTCAACGAAGGCGAGGCCTGCGAGAAGATTGTGAACGGGTAGGAGTCAGGGGACAGGCGTCAGGGAACAGAGGACACATTCGTCGGATGTCCACCTCCCTTGTGAGCTTGGCGACTCGCCCTTCGCGCCGCCGCTGGTGGCGGCCCCAATTCAGCCTGCTAGCGCTCTTGATCGTCGCCACGCTCGTGCCGATTGCCATCTGGATCTGGCAGCGGCCGTTTCAAATGGAGGTCGTGATGACGATTCAGCCCCCACTACGTGCAGGTAATCATGCGTGGCTCGCATGGAACCGTACGACGATCGATCCTTTTTCTGACGGATATGACGATCCATTTGCCGATTCACTCCCTACCGGACCCAGCAGCTTTTTCCGCCGCGAAGTGCGCACTGTCCGTCGATCTGCCTGAACGAGGTTCTCGCCGACGGCCGCTCGCGCAGCTTCAATTGAGGCCAGCAGATTTGTGAAGAGCACGGCGACGTGGAGTGCAGCACGGACTCTGTCAGATGTGGAATGCGTCCGGCCAGCAGATTGTTTGTGGACGATTCACGCATGGCGACCCGGATGGGCCATGGACGTATTGGGATGACAATGGACGCCGCGCGGAGGAGCGAATCTACATCAGAGGTGGACCGACCGGAATCTGGACGGAATTCACGACCATTCAGGGCCAGGAGAAAAAATCCAAGCAAGCCGCGCCACCAAGAAGGCGTGCCCTGCGAGACTTCGACGTTTGCTTACTCGCCAACGGGCGAGCTGCAACTGACTCGGACGCATCTGGGGCAGGGCCAGACTGTATGCGAGTTTGAGCGGCGGCCGGACGGTCAGGAAGTGTCACACCACGAAACATGGAGTTCCGGAATCCCACACGGCGTGTCGTGGCGGAGCTACGCCAGCGGCATTCGCCGCCGAGAGTTTCATTGGGACTCTGGCCATCCGGCCAACCAGTGGCAATGGTGGGATGAGGACGGCCGACTGTCTGCGACCGTCGATTTCGAGCAGGGTCTGCCGGTGCGGATCAATGGCTCCGCAATCGCGCAGTTTACGCTGCGCGTTATCCAAGCGCCGCAGGCAGTTCAGAGCTGGCTCGGCGCTAACGGCTTGATAAATCAGGAAACGACGACCTTTGACCAGGTCGTGCTGCGCGATCGCCGTGCGCCTCGACCTGCCGCTGAGATCAATCGCTTTCTCGTCACGCACAAGAGCTTCGACCACCCCGTGCGAGTGCAGCTCTCGGAGATGCCGCTCCGCGTTGGCCTGCTGTTCATGCTCCACGAGACCGGCCTCGTCCTCGACTATCGCTACGACCAGTTGCTGATCACCACGGCCGACGATGCCCGCACGTGGACCGATCGCACCGGCGTGAGCGACTTGCAGCCGCCGCCGGATTCGGCATGGGCCCAGGCGCTCGATTCCCAGGTGGGCGTCGAATTCCATGACGCTTCACCGCTCTGGTCGGCCGAGTTGCAAGCCCAGTTCGGCGTCAAGCTCCAAGTGGACGAGCGCGTTCCCATGCTGCCGCCGGGTGCAGCGGTCCCCGTCTCGATCGACGATGTGCGCCGTTCGCTGCGAGTCTGGCTGCACCGCCTGCTCGGGCGCGAGAACCTGACCTGCCGGCTCGACGGCGACACGCTGATCATCGAGCCGCTCGATTGACGGGCCCCTTTTGATGCTTTTCTCGACGTCCTCGCCCCGCGTTTTACGGCATCTTGAGTTAGTCGCTCGTAGAATCCCTGCGGTTCATCGCACAGGAAGTCATTCAGCGAATGGGGCTGCGCCTGCCGACCGCGGCGCGTGGCAACTAGGGACCCTAACTCATGTGGATCTCCTGTTTGCTCGCTTTGCTATCAGACCCTGGCGAGACCATTTCCCGCGCGGTAACTACCATGGTGCAGGCAGTCTCATCGAATGATGCGGTCGCGGGCAATTCAAACCGCGCAACCTCGACCAGCTTTGAGGTTGTGTCCGACGCGCTTGATGTGCGCATCGTCGCGGCTGACTGCGAAAGCCGTCTAACCCAACTCCAGAAGACCTGGTCCGACGGAACCGTGCTCCGCATTTGGTCGCCGCGCTGCGTGGTTGCTGTCCACGCAACACGTGGCAGCTACGGCGCCTCGGCGGGCCGGGGCAGCGTTTCCAGCGTCGGCTCAAGCTTGATCGGTATCGAGGCAGGGCGGGTCACGACACGCCGCATCGACTTACTCGTTGAACGGCAGTGCCTGCCGGCGTTGAGCCACGAATTGACGCATTTGGTGCTGGCGGATTTGTTCGGCGGGCGTCGGCTCGCCTCCTTGGGCGGATGAAGGGGCCGCCATGCTCGCAGACAGTCTCGCCAAGCGTCGGCTGCATCAGCGTGACTTGAATCGCGCCCTGGCGAAACAAACTACGTGGTCGATTGCGGACTTATTAACGTGCGAAACCTACCCGTCGGCAACCGCCTTCCCGGCGTTTTATGGTCAGAGTGCATCGGTGACGGTGCTGCTGGTCAGCCGGGGAACGCCCAGTCAGTTCGTGCGATTTGTCAAAGCAGCCACGAAATCGGGCTACGATCGGGCGCTTCGCGACGAGTATTCGATCGCCGGCGTAGCTCAGTTGGAACAACTCTGGAAGGCCGATGCGCTGCGAAATTCGCGGCTCGGAGATGGTATTTGCGAGGGCAGGTAGGCGCGGGTCACTGTGCGTTATAGGCGCACTCCTCCACGAACGCACTTGTCGATTGAATGAGAATCGCTTCGCCACACCAAATCGTACGCATTCGTTGGAATCACTTGCTTGGCACGTCGCATGCATAGACTCATGCGACTTTAACAAGTTCCTGACAAGGCTGGCGACCGTTTTGACACCATCTTGATGCGGCCGCCGATAGAATCCACACGATAATTCGAGAAGGAGATTCGCGATGGATGCCGTCTTTCTGCTGCTGATCGCCGGATTGGCCGGGCTGTCGCTCGGGCTGATCTGCGTTTGCAACTCACTCATGGAAAGGAGGCAAGCCGTGATCTACGCACTTGCCGGCGTCGGCGCTGTTGCGCTGTCGGTGTACCTGACCGTTTCGCTCCTGAAACCGGAGTGGTTCTCATGACTGCCAATGGCTGTGTTGCAACTGGTTCTGTACCTGGTCGTGCTGGTGGCGCTGGTCAAGCCGCTGGGCTGGTACATGGCCCGCGTCTACCGAGGGCCAGCCGTGCGGCCTGGACCGCGCTGCTGGGCTGGCTCGAGCGGCTGATCTATCGCGCTGGCCGGCGTCGATCCCGAGCAGCGAGATGACGCTGGAAGACGCTACGCCGTCGCGCATGCTGCTGTTCAACGGCATCGGGCTTCGTCGCGGTCTATGCGCTTGCAGCGGCTGCAGGCACTTGCTGCCGCTCAATCCGCAGAAGCTTGCCGGCGGTCACGCCCGATCTCGGCGTTCAACACGGCCGTCAGCTTTGCCACGAACACGAACTGGCAGGGCTACGGCGGCGAAACGACGATGAGCTACCTGACGCAGATGCTCGGCCTGACCGTGCAGAACTTCGTCTCGGCGGCGACCGGCATGGCGGTGCTGGTGGCGCTGATTCGCGGGTTCGCGCGGCAGTCAGCCGCAGACGATCGGCAACTTCTGGGTCGATCTGACGCGCTCGCACGCTCTACATCCTGCTGCCGCTGTCGCTGGTGCTGGCGCTCGTGCTGGTGTCGCAGGGAGTCGTGCAGAACTTTCAGCCCGTACGCAGACGGTCGACGCTCGCTCGAGCCGACGGCGGACGCCGACGGCAAGCCGGTCACCGAGCAGACGATTGCCGATGGGCCCGGCCGCGTCGCAGATCGCGATCAAGCAGCTTGGCACGAACGGCGGCGGGTTCTTCAACGTCAACTCGGCGCATCCGTTCGAGAACCCGACGCCGCTGTCGCAACTTCCTGGAGGTGCTGGCGATCCTGCTGATCTCCGGCGGCGCTGTGCTACACGTTCGGCGAGATGGTCGGCGACACGCGGCAAGGCTGGGCGGTGCTGGCGGCGATGCTGCGTGATCTTCGTGCCGCTGCTGGTCGGTCTGCTACGTGGCCGGAGCAAGCGGGCAATCCGCGCCTCGACGCGACTGGGCGTCGATCAAGCGGCCAGCGACCACGCAAGCCGGCGGCAACATGGAAGGCAAAGAAGTCCGCTTCGGCATCGCCAACTCGGCGCTGTGGGCGACGGCGACGACGGCCGCCTCCAACGGCAGCGTCAACTCGATGCACGATTCGTTCACGCCGCTGGGCGGCCTGGTGCCGATGTGGCTGATGCAGCTCGGCGAAGTCATCTTCGGCGGCGTCGGCAGCGGGCTCTACGGCATGCTGGTCTTCGCCATCGTCGCCGTCTTCGTCGCCGGGCTGATGGTCGGCCGCACGCCGGAGTATCTGGGCAAGAAGATCGAAGCCTACGAGATGAAGATGGCGGCGCTGGTGATCCTGATTCCGCCGCTGCGTCGTGCTGGTCGGCACGGCGATCGCCGTCGTCGGACCGGGGCTGGAGTACGCGTCCGGCGACGAAGTCAAAGCAATCTCAACAACCCCGGCGCGCACGGCTTCTCGCGAAGTGCTGTACGCCTTCTCGTCGGCGGGCAACAACAACGGCAGCGCCTTCGCCGGCCTGAGCGCGAACGACGCCGTTCTACAACACGGCGCTGGGCATCGCGATGTTCATCGCCCGGTACTGGCTGGCGATTCCGATGCTGGCGATCGCCGGCTCGCTGGCCGCGCAAGAAGATACGTGCCGCCCGGCGCCGGCACGCTGCCGACGCACACGCCGCTGTTCGTCGTGCTGCTGGTCGGCGTGGTGCATCATCGTCGGCGCGCTGACGTTCGTCCCGGCGCTGGCGCTGGGGCCGATCGTCGAACATCTGCAGATGATCGCCGCGCTAGCGACGCAATCATGCGAATCACAACGAATCGACAAGGATCATGACCATGTCCACTGCACACCAAAGCTCGACCGCTGTTTGACCCGCCGATTGTGCGGCGGGCGATTGTCGGATTCGTTCATCAAGCTCGATCCGCGCGACCAGGTGCGCAACCCGGTGATGTTCGCCGTGTTCGTCGGCAGCGTCCTGACGACGGTGCTTGTGCATTCAGGCGCTCGTTGCGGCGACGGGCGAGGCATCGGCCGGGTTCATCGTCGGCGTTTCGGCGTGGCTCTGGTTCACGGTGCTGTTCGCCAACTTCGCCGAAGCGATGGCCGAAGGGCGCGGCAAGGCCCAGGCCGACGCGCTGCGGCAAGCCGCGCCGCGACGTGCACGGCCAAGAAGCTTGACGAGCCGCAGCACGGCGCCAAGCCGACAGCCGGTCTCGGCCGTCGACGCTGCGCAAGGGCGACGTCGTGCTGGTCGAGGCCGGCGACCTCATTCCCGGCGACGGCGAAGTCATCGAAGGCGTCGCCTCGGTCGATGAAAGCGCCATCACCGGCGAAAGCGCGCCGGTCATCCGCGAAAGCGGCGGCGACCGCAGCAGCGTCACCGGCGGCACGCGCGTGCTCTCCGACTGGCTGGTCGTGCGCATCACCGCCAATCCGGGCGAGACGTTTCTCGATCGCATGATCGCGCTGGTCGAAGGCGCCAAGCGGCAGAAGACGCCGAACGAAATCGCGCTCGACATTCTGCTGGCGGCGATGACGATCATCTTCCTGCTGGTCTGCGTCACGCTGCTGCCGTTCTCGATCTACAGCGTCGCAGCGGCCGGGCAAGGGAACGCCGATCACGGTCACGGTGCTGGTCGCGCTGCTGGTCTGCCTGATTCCGACGACGATCGGCGGCCTGCTCTCGGCGATCGGCATCGCCGGCATGGACCGCATGATCCAGGCCAACGTCATCGCCATGTCGGGCCGGGCGGTCGAAGCGGCCGGCGATGTGGACGTGCTGCTGCTCGACAAGACCGGCACGATCACGCTGGGCAATCGCCAGGCGGTCGAGTTCATTCCGGCCGACGGCGTCGACGTCGAGCGACTGGCCGACGCGGCGCAGCTTGCGTCGCTGGCCGACGAAACGCCGGAAGGCCGCAGCATCGTCGTGCTGGCCAAGGAGAAATACGGCCTGCGCGGCCGCGAACGTGCACGAACTGCACGCCGACGTTCGTTCCGTTCACGGCGCAGACGCGGATGAGCGGCGTCAATCTCGACGGCCGGCAGATCCGCAAAGGCGCGGCCGACGCGATCGAGGCGTTCGTGCGCGAGCAGGGCGGCACAGTTGCCCGCACGACGTGCGCAGCGACGTCGAGCGACATCGCCAAGCAGGGCGGCACGCCGCTGGTCGTCGCCGAGGGCAACGCAGGCGCTGGGCGTCATTCACCTCAAGGACATCGTCAAAGGCGGCATCAAGGAGCGCTTCGCCGAGCTGCGGCGGATGGGCATCAAGACGGTGATGATCACCGGCGACAATCCGCTGACGGCCGCGGCGATCGCCGCCGAAGCGGGCGTCGATGACTTTCTGGCCCAGGCCACGCCCGAAGCCAAGCTCAAGCTGATCCGCGAGTATCAGGCGGGCGGGCGGCTGGTGGCCATGACCGGCGACGGCACGAACGACGCGCCCGGCGCTGGCGCAGGCCGACGTGGCCGTGGCCATGAACACCGGCACGCAGGCGGCCAAGGAAGCCGGCAACATGGTCGATCTCGACTCCAATCCGACCAAGCTGATCGAGATCGTCGAGATCGGCAAGCAGCTGCTGATGACGCGCGGCGCGCTGACGACGTTCAGCATCGCCAACGACGTGGCGAAGTATTTTGCGATCATCCCGGCGGCGTTCGCCAGCGACGTATCCGGTGCTCGACAAGCTCAACGTCATGCGGCTGGCGACGCCGGACAGCGCGATCCTGTCGGCGGTGATCTTCAACGCGCTGATCATCATCGCGCTGATTCCGCTGGCGCTGCGCGGCGTGAAGTACCGCGCCGTCGGCGCGGCGACGCTGCTGCGCGACAACCTGCTGATCTACGGCGTCGGCGGGCTGATCGTGCCGTTCATCGGCATCAAGCTGATCGACCTGGCTGCTCGTCGCAGTGGGCCTGGCATAAGGAGAACCACTCATGTTTTCTGAACTCGGTCGTGAACCTTCGTCCCGCGATGGTCATGCTTCGTCGCTGCTGACGGTCGTCACCGGCGTCGTCTATCCGCTCGCCGTCACGGGCGTCGCCGCAGTCGTCTTTCCCGACGCGGCCAACGGCAGCCTGATCGTCAAGGACGGCAAAGCCGATCGGCAGCCGGCTGATCGGCCAGCCGTTCGACGACGCCGAAGTACTTCTGGGGCCGGCCGTCGGCGACGGGGCCGTATCGCGTACAACGCCGGCGCGTCGAGCGGCTCGAACCTCGGGCCGATGAATCCGGCGCTGGTCGACGCCGTGAAGGAGCGCGTCGACGACGCTCAAAGCGGCCGATCCCGACGCAGCAAGAGTCGCCGTCCCGGTCGATCTGGTGACCGCCTCCGGCAGCGGCCTCGATCCGCACATCTCGCCCGGCGGCGGCCGAGTATCAGGTCGGCCGCGTGGCCACGGCGCGCGGCCTGCCGGCAGAGCGACGTGCAGCGAGCTGGTCGAGCAGCACACCGAAGGCGCGCACGTTCGGCGTGCTGGGCGAGCCGCGCGTCAATGTGCTGCTGCTGAATCTGGCGCTCGGATCGCCAGCAGCGGTAGACCGTCGCAGCCGTGACATGGTACGATCATCGCCAGCATGACCGACGACCGCCCCGATCCCGACGAGCTGCTGGCCCGCGTGCAGGCGGAGGAGGCCGAGCAGCGCGCGCGGCAAGCTGAAGATCTTCTTCGGCGCGCGCGCCGGGCGTGGGCAAGACCTATGCCATGCTCGAAGCGGCGCCGCAAGGTGGCCAAGGAAGGCGTCGACGTCGTCGTCGGCTACGTCGAGCCGCACGGCCGGCCGGAAACGCAGGCGCTGGTGCTCGGGCCTCGACGTGCTTGCCCGCCGCGAAGGTCGACTACCGCGGCGCGACAGCTGCTGGAGTTCGACCTCGACGCGGCGCTGGCGCCGCAAGCCGCAGCTGATCCTGCGTCGACGAGCTGGCCCACACCAACGCGCGACGGGCGTCGCGCGCACGCCAAGCGCTGGCAGGACGTCGAGGAGCTGCTGCGACGCGGGCATCGACGTCTACACGACGCTCAACGTCCAGCACCTCGAAAGCCTGAACGACGTCGTCGCGCAGATCACCGGCGTCGTCGTGCGCGAGACGGTGCCCGACTCGGTCTTCGAGCAGGCCGACGAAATCGAGCTGGTCGATCTCGCCGCCCGACGACCTGATCGAGCGGCTGCGCGAGGGCAAGGTCTATGTGCCCGAGCAGGCCGAGCGGGCGCATCGAGAACTTCTTTCAGCAAGGGCAACCTGATCGCCCTGCGCGAGCTGGCCCTGCGGCAAGATGGCCGAGCGCGTCGATCGGCAGATGACCGACTACCGCACGGACCAGGCGATCGCAGCAGACGTGGCCGGCCGCCGAGCGGCTGCTGGTCTGCGTCGGCGCCCAGGCCCGACGTCGGCCAGCCTGGTGCGGGCCACGCGGCGGATGGCCGCCAGCCTGCGCGCGCCGTGGATCGCCGTGCACGTCGAAACGCCGGCCGACGCCCGCCTGCAGCCCGCCGACCGCGAGCGGCTGGCCGAGACGCTGCACCTGGCCGAGCGGCTGGGCGGCGAGGTCGTGACGCTCGGCGGCGCCGACGTCGACCGGCGAGATCATCGCCTACGCCCGGCAGCGCAACGTCACCAAGATCATCGTCGGCAAGACGCTGCAGCCCCGCTGGCGCGAATTGCTGCGCGGCTCGTTCGTCTACGAGCTGACCCGCCGCTGCGGCGACATCGACGTCTACGTCATCAGCGGCGAAGCGGACGCCGACGCCGCGCGTCCGCACGCCGGCCAGCCGAGCCGACGCGCTTCGCCGGCTACGCGGTGGCGCTGTGCGACCGTTGCTCGTCTGCACGGCCGTGTGCTGGCTGCTGTTGTCCTGCTTCGCGTCAGCGACGTAACGCTCGTGCATGGTCTATCTGGCTGGCGTGGTCGCGGTCGCCTCGCTGGTGCGGCCGCGGGCCGTCGATCCTGGCGTCGTTGCTGGGCGTGCTGGCGTTCGATTTCTTCTTCGTCCCGCCGTATCTGACGTTTGCCGTTCACGACACGCAGTACCTCTTCACGTTCGTCGTGATGCTGGTGACCGGGCTGCTGATCAGCACGCTCACCAGCCGGCTGACGTTTCAGGCCGACGTGGCCCGCCAGCCGCGAGCAGCAGGCCGCCGCGCTGAGCGAGCTGTCGCGGGCCCTGGTCGAGATCGACGAGCTGCCGCAACTGGCGCCGCGTCCGCGACCAGCTGGAGCGCGTGCGTCGGCGGCGAGCGTTTGTCCTGCTCGTCGCGACGGCGATCGGCCGACGACCAGCAGCCGCAGCTGACGCCCGATCGAGCGTCTCGCCCGGCGAGCTCGACGCCGCACGAGCGGGCCGTCGCCGATGGGTTGTCGAGCATGGCGCAGACCGCCGGCCTGGGAACCGATACGCTGCCCGTCCGTCAGCGCTGCTGTTCGTGCCGCTGTGGCCGCGCGGCGGAGTCGGTCGGCGTGCTGGGCGTGCGCCCGCCAGCGAAGCTGCACGCGCTTTTCGCCCGATCAGCTGCGGCTGATCGAAGCGGTCGCCGGCCAGCTCGCCCTGGCGGTCGAGCGGATCCGCTCGGCCGCAGATCGGCCCGCGAGAGCCAGCTTCGCTACGAACGCGAGCAGCTGCGCAGCGCGCTGCTTCAGCGCCGTCTCGCACGACCTGCGCACGCCGCTGGCCGCGATCGCCGGCGCCGGCAGCACGCTGGCCGAAGCGGCCGACGCGCATGCCGCCGAAACGCGCCGCGAGCTGGCCGAGTCGATCGTCGCCGAAACCGATCGGCTCAATCGCCTGGTCGCCAACCTGCTCGACATGACGCGGCTGGAAGCCGGCAGCATGCAGCTCGACCGCGACTGGCACCCGCTCGACGATCTGGTCGGCGCCGTCGTGCCGCCGGCTGCGGCGGCTGCTGGAGAATCACCGAGTCGCCGTCGAATCTGCCGCCGACTTGCCGCTGGTCTATCTCGACGAGCTGCTGTTTCACCAGGTGCTGACGAACCTGCTGGAAAATGCCGCCCGCTATCGCGCCGCCGGACTCGCAGATCGAGATGTCCGCCGGCACGACCGGGCAGCGGTGTCTGGCTGGAAGTGGCCGACGCGGGCCCGGGCTTCCCGCCGGGCGACGAGGAGCGGATCTTCGAGAAGTTCTATCGCGGCACCGCAAGCGCGGCTCGCTCCGGCACCGGCCTGGGCCTGGCGATCTGCCGCGGCATCGTCGAGCTGCACGGCGGCACGATCCGGGCCGACGAATCGGCCCGGCGGCGGAGCGCGTGTTCCGCATCGAGCTGCCGCAGCCGCCGCAGCCCGTCGATGCCCATGTCCCGCGGAGAGCCGCCAGCACGCATGACTGACCGACCGCCCCGCATCCTGGTGATCGAAGACGAGCCGGAAATCCGCCGGTTCCTGCGGGCGTCGCTCGGCGCGGCGGCGTTCGACGTGCTGGAGGCCGAAACCGGCCAGGCCGGGCCTGCCGGACGGCCGCGTCGCAGCCGCCCGACGTCGTCATTCTCGATCTGGGCCTGCCCGACATCAGCGGCTTCGAGGTCATCGCAGCAGCTGCGCGGCTGGTCGAGCGTGCCGATCATCGTGCTCTCGGCCCGCGGGCAAGAGGCCGACAAGATCGCCGCCCTCGACGCCGGCGCCGACGACTATCTGACCAAGCCGTTCGGCGTCGGCGAACTGCTGGCCCGGCTGCGCGTTGCCCTGCGGCACCGGGCGCAGCTCGCGAGCGACGGACCCGATCCGTGTTTCACGGCGGCGAGTTCAGCGTCGATCTGGCCCGCCGCCAAGTGTTCGCTCGCCGGCGGCAGAGGTCCATCTGACGCCGACCGAATATCGCCTGCTGACGACGCTCATCAAGCACGCCGGCAAGGTGGTCACGCACCGGCAGTTGCTCAAGGAAG